>NZ_CP041636.1:1980000-3180000 GCF_007197755.1 Ferrovibrio terrae | reverse complement strand
GATTTCGGCGATCGTCGTGAAGACCGGAGTCCGCTCGACGATGGCGCCACCCTGCACGATGCGCTCCAGCTCGGCCTTCACGGCCGTCTTCGGCACTTCCACCTTGGTCTTGGGGTCATAGATGATCACGTCATCATCGGCCCAGGCCTTCAGCAGCGCGTTCATGTCCTTGATCTTGACGACATCGCCAAGCGGGCTGGGGCGCTCCATGGTGGTGTAATACAGGCCGAGCACGATGTCCTGCGACGGCACGATGATCGGCTTGCCGTTCGCGGGGCTGAGGATGTTGTTGGTCGACATCATCAGCACGCGGGCTTCGAGCTGGGCTTCCAGCGACAGCGGCACGTGCACCGCCATCTGGTCACCGTCGAAGTCGGCGTTGAAGGCGGCGCAAACCAGCGGATGCAGCTGGATCGCCTTGCCTTCGATCAGGGTCGGCTCGAAGGCCTGGATGCCCAGACGATGCAGCGTCGGCGCGCGGTTCAGCAGAACCGGGTGCTCGCGGATCACCTCTTCCAGGATGTCCCAGACTTCCGGACGCTCCTTCTCCACCATCTTCTTCGCCATCTTGACGGTGGCGGCCAGGCCGCGCAGCTCAAGCTTGGAGTAGATGAACGGCTTGAACAGTTCGAGCGCCATCTTCTTCGGCAGGCCGCACTGGTGCAGCTTCAGTTCCGGGCCGACCACGATGACCGAACGGCCAGAATAGTCGACGCGCTTGCCGAGCAGGTTCTGGCGGAAACGGCCCTGCTTGCCCTTCAGCATGTCGCTGAGCGACTTCAGCGGACGCTTGTTGGCGCCGGTGATGACGCGGCCACGACGGCCGTTGTCGAACAGGGCGTCGACAGCTTCCTGCAGCATGCGCTTTTCGTTACGGACGATGATGTCCGGCGCACGCAGCTCGATCAGGCGCTTCAGGCGGTTGTTACGGTTGATGACGCGACGATACAGATCGTTCAGATCCGACGTGGCGAAGCGGCCGCCATCCAGCGGCACCAGCGGGCGCAGCTCGGGCGGGATCACCGGGATCACGGTCATGACCATCCATTCCGGCTTGTTGCCGGAATCGATGAAGGCTTCGACCAGCTTGAGGCGCTTGACCAGCTTCTTCGGCTTCAGTTCCGACGTGGTCTCGGCCAGCTCCTGGCGAATGTCTTCACGGGCCTTTTCCAGGTCGAGCGCGATCAGCAGGTCGCGGATGGCTTCCGCGCCGATCTTGGCAACGAAGCTGTCATCGCCATATTCTTCCTGGGCGCGGAAGAGCTGCTCTTCCGTCAGCAGGTCGAACTGCTTCAGCGGGCTGAGGCCCGGCTCCACCACGACGTAGTTCTCGAAATACAGGATGCGCTCGAGATCTTTCAGCGTCATGTCCAGCATCAGGCCGATGCGCGAGGGCAGCGACTTGAGGAACCAGATATGCGCAACCGGCGAGGCCAGTTCGATATGGCCCATGCGCTCGCGACGCACCTTGGAGAGCGTGACTTCAACGCCGCACTTCTCGCAGATCACGCCGCGATACTTCATGCGCTTGTACTTGCCGCACAGGCACTCGTAGTCCTTGATCGGACCAAAGATGCGGGCGCAGAACAGACCGTCCCGCTCCGGCTTGAAGGTGCGGTAGTTGATGGTCTCAGGCTTCTTGATCTCGCCGTAGGACCAGGAGCGAATGCGCTCCGGCGAAGCGATCGAAATCTGGATCTGGTCGAAAGCCTGGGCGTTCTGCGGCTGGCCGAAAACGTTGCTAAGTTCGTTCATATCTATCGTCTCCTATCGGAGGAAATGTTTCGTGGCGATCAGTAGGAACGCTGCGACAGCTCGACATTCAGGCCGAGCGACCGCATTTCCTTGACCAGCACGTTGAACGATTCAGGAATACCTGCCTCGAAGTTGGTGTCGCCGCGCACGATCGACTCGTAAACCTTCGAGCGGCCAGCCACGTCGTCCGACTTCACAGTCAGCATTTCCTGCAAGGTGTAGGCGGCACCGTATGCCTGCAGCGCCCAGACCTCCATTTCGCCGAAGCGCTGACCGCCGAACTGGGCCTTGCCGCCCAGCGGCTGCTGGGTAACGAGGCTGTAGGGGCCGATCGAACGGGCATGGATCTTGTCGTCGACCAGGTGGTGCAGCTTCAGCATGTAGATGTAGCCGACGGTCACCTTGCGATCGAATGCCTCGCCTGTGCGGCCATCAACCAGGGTCGACTGACCAGAGATGTGGAAACCGGCCTTCTCCAGCATCTCGACGATGTCGGGCTCATGCGCGCCATCGAAGACCGGCGTGGCCATCGGCACGCCGCGACGCAGGTTGGAGCTCAGTTCGAGCACCTGCTCATCCGACAGATCGTTGATCTTGTCGGCATATTCCTGCTTCGAGTAGATGCCCTTCATGATCGTGCGCAGGTCGGCCGCCTTGGCCGCATTGCGGTTGACCTTGTCGAGCATCTCGCCGATCTGGCGGCCGAGACCGGCCGAAGCCCAGCCAAGATGCGTCTCAAGGATCTGACCGACGTTCATGCGCGACGGCACGCCCAGCGGATTCAGCACGATGTCGACCGGCTGGCCGTCCTCGAGGTAGGGCATGTCTTCTTCAGGCACGATACGCGACACGACACCCTTGTTGCCGTGACGGCCGGCCATCTTGTCGCCCGGCTGCAGCTTGCGCTTCACGGCCACGAAGACCTTGACCATCTTCATCACGCCCGGAGGCAGTTCGTCGCCGCGCTGCAGCTTCTCGACCTTGTCCTCGAAGCGCTTCTGGATGCGGCTGGTCGCCGCGTCATACTGCTTCTTCAGCGCCTCGATGTCGGTCATCGACTTTTCGTGCTTGACGCTGATCTGCCACCACTGGCCCGGAGTCAGTTCGGCCAGCACTTCGTCGGTGATCTTGCCGCCGTCCTTGAAGCTCTTCGGGCCCTTGTCGGCCTGCTTGCCGACCAGCAGCTCCTTCAGGCGGCCATAAATGGCGCGCTCGATGATCGCCTTCTCGTCGTCGCGATCCTTGGCCAGACGCTCGATCTCGGCGCGTTCGATGGCGAGCGCGCGCTCGTCCTTCTCAACGCCGTGACGCGAGAACACGCGCACTTCCACGACCGTGCCGGAAACGCCCGGCGGCACGCGCAAGCTACTGTCGCGAACGTCGGACGCTTTTTCGCCGAAGATGGCGCGCAGCAGCTTCTCTTCCGGCGTCATCGGGCTTTCGCCCTTCGGCGTGATCTTGCCGACCATGATGTCGCCAGGATGCACTTCGGCACCGATGTAAACGATGCCGGCTTCGTCGAGGTTCTTGAGGCCTTCTTCGCCCACGTTCGGAATGTCGCGGGTGATTTCCTCAGGGCCCAGCTTGGTGTCGCGGGCCATCACTTCAAATTCCTCGATGTGGATCGAGGTGAAGACGTCGTCCTTGGCGATACGCTCGCTGATCAGGATCGAATCTTCGAAGTTGTAGCCGTTCCAGGGCATGAAGGCGACGAGCACGTTGCGGCCCAGCGCCAGTTCGCCCAGCTCGGTCGACGGACCGTCGCCGATGATGTCGCCGGCCTGGACCTGATCGCCCACCTTCACCAGCGGACGCTGGGTGATGCAGGTGTTCTGGTTCGAGCGCTGGAACTTCAGCAGCTTGTAGATGTCGACGTTCGACTTCGACATGTCGGTCTCTTCCGACACGCGGACGACGATACGGGTGCCGTCGATCTGGTCGACCACACCCGTGCGCTTGGCGACGATGGTGGCGCCGGAATCGCGGGCCACGACCTCTTCCATGCCGGTGCCGACCAGCGGCGCCTCAGCGCGCACCAGCGGAACCGCCTGGCGCTGCATGTTCGAGCCCATCAGCGCACGGTTGGCGTCGTCGTTCTCGAGGAACGGGATCAGCGCCGCGGCGACCGAAACCAGCTGCTTCGGCGACACGTCCATGAAGTCGATGCCTTCAGGGCGCACCATCACGAAATCGCCGTTGCGGCGACACGAGACCAGATCGCCCATCAGCTTGCCCTTGCCGTCGATTTCGGCATTGGCCTGGGCAATGGTGTATTTGCCCTCTTCCATCGCGGTCAGATAGATCACCTCGTCGGTGACCTTGCCGTCGCGCACGCGGCGATACGGGCTCTCGATGAAGCCGTACTGGTTGACGCGGGCATAGGTGGCCAGCGAGTTGATCAGACCGATATTCGGGCCTTCCGGCGTCTCAATCGGGCAGATGCGGCCGTAATGCGTCGGATGCACGTCGCGCACTTCGAAGCCGGCGCGCTCGCGGGTCAGACCGCCCGGGCCAAGCGCCGAAAGACGACGCTTGTGGGTGATTTCCGACAGCGGGTTGGTCTGGTCCATGAACTGCGAGAGCTGGCTGGAACCGAAGAACTCGCGGACGGCGGCAGCGGCAGGCTTCGCATTGATCAGGTCATGCGGCATCACCGTGTCGATCTCGACCGAGCTCATACGCTCGCGGATCGCACGCTCCATGCGCACCAGGCCAATGCGGTACTGGTTTTCCATCAGCTCGCCGACCGAACGGACGCGGCGGTTGCCGAGATGGTCGATGTCGTCGATTTCGCCACGACCGTCCTTGAGCTCGGTCAGGGTGCGAACGCAGGCCAGGATGTCTTCAGTACGCAGCACGCGAACCGTGTCGTCAGCCTCAAGGTTGAGGCGGGCGTTCATCTTCACGCGGCCCACGGCCGAGAGATCGTAGCGCTCTGAATCGAAGAACAGGCCGTGGAACAGCGCCTCGGCGGTGTCCATCGTCGGCGGCTCGCCCGGACGCATCACGCGGTAGATTTCGAACAGCGCCTGCTCGCGGCCCTGGTGCTTGTCGGCAACCATGGTGTTGCGGATGTAGGCGCCGATGGTGACGTGATCGACGTCGAGCACCGAGATCTGCTCGATACCGGCGGCTTCCAGCAGCTCGATCTTCTTGACGTCGAGCTCCTCGCCCGCCTCGAGATAGATTTCGCCGCTCTCTTCATTGACGATGTCGAGCGAGTTGAACTTGCCGACCATGTCCTGCGGCGAGACGAGCAACTCCTTGAGGCCCTCTTCCGCCAGCTTCTTGGCCAAGCGCGGAGTGATCTTGGTGCCGGCCTCGACCATCACCTTGCCGGTCTTGGCATTGATCAGGTCGTTGTTGACGCGGATGCCGCGCATACGCTCGGAGTTATAGTCGACGCGCCAGCCCTTCTTGTCGCGCTTGTAGATCACCTTCTTGTAGAAGGAATCCAGAACCTCTTCCTGGGTCAGGCCGAGCGCGAAGAACAGCGTGGTGACCGGCAGCTTGCGGCGACGGTCGATGCGGACATGCACGATGTCCTTGGCGTCGAACTCGAAATCCAGCCACGAGCCGCGATAGGGAATGACACGAGCGGTGTAGAGATACTTGCCCGACGAATGGGTCTTGCCCTTGTCGTGGTCGAAGAACACGCCCGGGCTGCGATGCATCTGCGAAACGATGACGCGCTCGGTGCCATTGATGATGAAGGTGCCCTTGTCGGTCATGAGCGGCATATCGCCCATGTAGACATCCTGCTCCTTGATGCCCTTGACCGACTTGGCCTGGGTATCGGGATCGACTTCAAAGACGATCAGGCGGAGCGTCACCTTCAGCGGCGCGGCAAAGGTCATGCCGCGCTGCATGCACTCGTCGACGTCATATTTCGGGGGTTCGAACTCGTACTTGACGAATTCGAGCGACGAGGTGTCGCTGAAATCCTTGATCGGGAAGACCGACTTGAACACGGCCTGCAGGCCGGCGTCGGGACGCTGGTCGCCAGCGTCGTTCATCATCAGGAAACTGTCGTAGGAGCTTTTCTGGACCTCGATCAGGTTGGGCATCGAGGTGACGGACGGGATGCGTCCGAAGCTTTTGCGAACGCGCTTGCGGCCGGTGAACGACAAGGTCATGTCTGTCCCAAATCTCTAATAGGCAGCGTCTGTCACGCTGCGCAGTGCCGGACCAGCGATAAATTTCGCGGGCCTATTAATCCCGCCGGGCGATCGCCGCGCCCAGAGATCCGGTACTGCTCGACCCGCCAAATTCCGCGGCGGCCGGGGTGTGTTCTTTAAATGAGCCCCTGATATAGGGCAGCCCCTCTTCAGGGCAACTCGGGGGCAGGTCCACACCGGACCCGCCCCCTCGCCGTTACGCGTATTACTTGACTTCGACCTTGGCGCCAGCGGCTTCCAGCTGAGCCTTCATCTTGGCGGCGTCGTCCTTGGTGACGCCTTCCTTGACGGCCTTCGGAGCAGCCTCGACCAGATCCTTGGCTTCCTTGAGGCCCAGGCCCGTGATCGCACGGACTTCCTTAATCACGTTGATCTTGTTCGCGCCGGCATCGGCGAGGATCACGTTGAACTCGGTCTGCTCTTCAGCAGCCGGGGCAGCAGCGCCACCGCCAGCAGCGGCAACAGCAACCGGAGCAGCGGCGGAGACGCCCCACTTCTCTTCGAGAAGCTTGGCGAGCTCGGCAGCCTCGAGGACGGTCAGCGTCGACAGTTCGTCAACGATCTTGTTCAAATCAGCCATTTTAGTGACTCCTAAGTTTGTAGGTTCGATACCTGGTTAGACAGTTACGGTTCGGCTTGCGGCCTTAACCCTTGGTGGCATACGCATTGAGCAGGCGGGCCAACTGGCCAGCCGGCGCCTGCACAACGCCGGCGACCTTGGTCGCAGGCGCGTTGAGCAGGCCGATGATCTTGCCGCGCAGTTCGTCGAGCGACGGCAAGGTCGCCAAGGCTTTCACACCCTCAGCATTCAGGACGGTTTCACCCATGGCGCCGCCAACAACGAGGAACTTCTCGTTCTTCTTGGCGAACTCCACGGCAACCTTCGCTGCTGCGACCGGATCATTTGCATAAGCAATGCCGGTCGGACCCTTGAAGAGGCTCTTCAGGGATGCGTAGGGGGTGCCCTCGAGGGCGAGGCAGACAAGACGGTTTTTCGCGACCTTGAAGCTGGCGCCAGCCGCCTTCATCTGACGACGCAGCTCAGTTACCTGAGCAACGGTCAGACCGGCGTTCTGGGTTACCACGACAACTTCGGCCTGGTTAAAGACCTTATTGAGGGTGGTCACCATCTCCTGTTTTTGAGCACGATCCACTGTTCGTCTCCTAAACAAGGAATCAGGTTGCCCTGATCCTGGTTGGCACTTGAGCGATCGACTGGTCGCCACGGTTCAGTCGTTTCCGACCTCACCGTCTGCGGCAAACCGATCACCCGGTTCGCCTGTCCCAGGGCTCGAACCTTCGCGGAGCCAACCCAGGATTTCTCCTTGGGCAGGCGCATCGAAAATTCTCTTCCCCGTCTATGCAGGTGGCCATTCCCATTAAACCCTTCGGCTCGAAAGCTTCCGGGGGCCTGCAGTCTCGGACAGGTTGCGGTATTGCGGTTTCCCGAAATACCGCTCCGCCGGGCCCTCCCTAGGGAAGGCCCGGCGAAACTCGTTCGATGTTAGGCAGCAGCCTTGCTGTCGCCGCCGCCCATCGCATCAGCCAGATCGAGACGCACACCCGGACCCATGGTCGAGGTGAGCGCGATCTTCTTCACGTAATGACCCTTCACGCCGGTCGGCTTGGCCTTGTTCACGGCATCGAGGAAGGCCTTCACGTTCGCGAGGATCTGCGCCTCGGTGAACGATGCCTTGGCGATACCGGCCTGGATCAGGCCCGCCTTCTCGACACGGAACTCAACCTGGCCGCCCTTCGCCGCTTTGACGGCGCCCGCGACATCCATGGTCACCGAGCCCAGCTTCGGGTTCGGCATCAGGCCGCGCGGGCCCAGCACCTTACCCAGCTTGCCGACCACAGCCATCATGTCAGGCGTGGCAATGCAGCGGTCGAATTCGATCTTGCCGGTGTTAATGATCTCGGCCAGGTCGTCGGCGCCAACCAGGTCGGCACCAGCCTTCTTGGCTTCCTCGGCCTTCGCGCCCTTGGCGAAGACGGCGACACGCACGGTCTTGCCGGTGCCCGACGGCATGGTCACCACGCCGCGGACCATCTGGTCAGCGTGACGCGGATCGACGCCGAGGTTCATCGCAATCTCGATGGTCTCGTCGAACTTGGCCTTCGCATTGGCCTTCACCATCTTCACGGCTTCTTCAAGGCCGTAGCGATGGTCGGGGTTCACCGACTTGGCGGCGGAGATGTAACGTTTGCCTTTGGTGCTCATGTTCGGATCTCCCCTTATTCGCCGCTAACGTCCAGGCCCATCGAGCGGGCCGAACCAACGATCATGCGGGCTGCCGCATCAACGTCGTGCGCGTTGAGATCCTTCATCTTGGCCTTGGCGATCTCGCGCACCTGGTCCATCGTCACCGAGCCGACCTTGTCACCGCGGCCGGTCGTCTTCGAACCGGACTTGATGTTGGCGGCCTTCTTCAGGAAGTAGGTCACCGGCGGGGTCTTGGTGATGAAGGTGAACGAGCGGTCCGAATACACGGTGATAACCACCGGGATCGGCATGTCCTGCTCGAGTTCCTTGGTCTGCGCGTTGAACGCTTTGCAGAATTCCATGATGTTGACGCCGCGCTGGCCCAGAGCCGGACCAATCGGCGGCGACGGGTTGGCCTTACCGGCCGGAACCTGCAGCTTGATGTAACCATCAATCTTCTTCGCCATACTCTTTCCTTTCCTGCCTGAGAGAGCGCCCTGTTTGCTGAAGGGGTCCCTCGTTAGCGGATTGCGTGGTGCGACGGGTCGGTCCGGCGAACAAGGACCTTAGCAGTCTCCCACACGGTGAACCGGGCGATGCTCTGCCCGGGTACTCAAGCAGTCAGGTCAGAGCTTCTCGACCTGGCTGTATTCCAGTTCCACCGGGGTGGCGCGACCGAAGATCGACACCGCCACCTTCAGGCGGGCGCGCTCTTCGTCCACTTCTTCCACCACGCCGGAGAACGACGTGAACGGGCCATCGGCCACACGCACCTGTTCGCCAACTTCGAAGGTGACGGACGGCTTGGGATGTTCCACGCCCTCCTTCACCTGGTTGGCCACACGCTGCGCCTCGGCTTCCGTGATCGGGGCAGGCTTGCCGCCAGAGCTCAGGAAGCCGGTAACCTTCGGCGTATTCTTGACGAGGTGATAGGTCTCGTCGGTCAGGTTCATCTTCACCAGCACATAGCCGGGGAAAAACTTGCGTTCGGCATTCACCTTCTGGCCGCGGCGGACTTCCACCACTTCCTCGGTGGGCACCAGCACTTCTTCGAAATGCTCGGCCATACCCTTCTGTGCCGCGCCATCGCGGATCGCCTGCGCGACCTTCTTTTCGAAGTTCGCGTAGACATGGACGATGTACCAGCGCGCCGTCATCGTCTTTAGCTCCCCAGGCCGAGGATCAGCTGCACGCCGTAGCGCAGGATCGTGTCGACCACAAAAAAGAACACTGCGGCGACCAGTCCCATCACGAACACCATAGCCGTGGTGATCAGGGTTTCCTTACGGCTCGGCCAGGTGACCTTTGCGGTCTCCTGCCGGACCTGCCGGAAGAACTCGATCGGACTGACTTTCGCCATTACCTTGTTATCCTAAACTCTAACTCGTTTACGTCTGCCGCGCTGGCAGGGGCGGAGGGAGTCGAACCCCCAACCCCCGGTTTTGGAGACCGGTGCTCTAGCCAGTTGAGCTACGCCCCTGCATTGCGCGTCAGACCGCGATCGCCGCTTACGCGACGATCTTGGCGACGACGCCGGCGCCGACGGTGCGGCCGCCTTCGCGGATCGCGAAGCGCAGGCCTTCATCCATGGCGATCGGGGCAATCAGCTCGACTTCCATCGAGACGTTGTCGCCCGGCATCACCATCTCGACACCGGCCGGCAGCGACACCACACCGGTCACGTCGGTGGTGCGGAAGTAGAACTGCGGGCGGTAGTTGGTGAAGAACGGGGTGTGGCGACCGCCCTCTTCCTTGGTCAGGATGTAGGCTTCGGCCGTGAACTTGGTGTGCGGAGTGATCGAACCCGGCTTGGCCAGAACCTGGCCGCGCTCGACGTCCTCACGCTGCACGCCGCGCAGCAGCGCGCCGATGTTGTCGCCCGCCTCGCCGCTGTCCAGCAGCTTGCGGAACATTTCAACGCCGGTCACGGTCGTCTTCACCGTGGCCTTCAGGCCGACGATCTCGACTTCCTCACCGACCTTCACGATGCCGCGCTCAACGCGACCGGTCACAACCGTGCCGCGGCCCGAGATCGAGAACACGTCTTCCACCGGCATCAGGAACGGCTTGTCCTTCGGACGCTCCGGCTGCGGGATGTAGCGATCAACTTCAGCCATCAGCTTCAGGATCGCGTCGTGGCCCAGTTCCTTGTTGCTGTCTTCCAGCGCCGCCAGCGCCGAACCGCGCACGATCGGAATGTCATCGCCCGGGAAATCGTACTTCGACAGCAGCTCGCGCACTTCCAGCTCGACCAGGTCGAGCAGTTCGGCGTCGTCCACCATGTCGCACTTGTTCATGAACACCACCAGCGACGGCACGCCAACCTGGCGGGCCAGCAGGATGTGCTCGCGCGTCTGCGGCATCGGGCCGTCAGCGGCCGACACCACCAGGATCGCGCCGTCCATCTGCGCGGCGCCGGTGATCATGTTCTTCACATAGTCGGCGTGGCCGGGGCAGTCGACGTGCGCATAGTGGCGGTTCGCGGTCTCGTACTCGACGTGGCTCGTCGAAATCGTGATGCCGCGCGCCTTCTCTTCCGGCGCCTTGTCGATCTGGTCGTACGCCGTGAACGACGCGCCGCCGCTCTCCGCAAGGACCTTCGTGATCGCAGCCGTCAAAGACGTCTTGCCATGATCGACGTGGCCGATCGTGCCAATGTTGCAGTGCGGCTTGTTACGCTCAAACTTTGCCTTGCTCATTGCTCTATCCTGTTCTCGGACCAAATTTCGGTGCCGAAGTTCCCTACGGAACCCCGGCCAGTTTTGACAGTTGGCATCCGGTCTGCGCCGCGCTCATCAGAAGCGCCGTTCATCAGACCGTCTGCCGAGGCGGACCTCGCTCTACTCAACTCAGTCCGCCCAACAAGCTGGAGCGGGTGAAGGGAATCGAACCCTCGCAACCAGCTTGGAAGGCTGGGGCTCTACCACTGAGCTACACCCGCCGCTTTGCGTTACTCCTCAAGACACTTTACCAAACCATTGATGCCTAAGGCATTTTTGGCTGGCGTAGAGAATGGTGGAGGGGGCTGGATTCGAACCAGCGTAGGCGTGCGCCAACGGATTTACAGTCCGTCCCCTTTAGCCACTCGGGCACCCCTCCAACCGGGCCCCCCAATTACTGAAGGGATATCCGTCCGTCAATGGATAAACGCGACAAAAGCACCACCATCGCCCCCCGATCCCCGAACTTTTAGGGCCGGCGGCAATGTTGTTGCTTCTGACGGGCCGAACTATAAGGGGCGCCATGTCCAGACGCAAGCCAGATGCCCGAAACCCCACCCGCTCCGCCACCAAGGGTGGCGGCCGGGACCCCTCCTCCCGTGACCAGCGCCCGAATCGTGCCGGTGGCCCGTCGGCTGCCGGAAAGCCAGGCGGAAAGCCCAGCGGCAAGCCGGGCAGCAAGCCCCGCCCCTACGGTTCCCAGGGAAAACCGGGCCGCGGCGACAACCGTTCTGAAGGTGGACGCCCCGAGGGTGGACGCCCGGACGGCGGCCGCCAGGCCGAGCGCGCTCCCTATGGATCTGGTGGGGGCCGGCCGGCCGCAGCCGGCAAACGCCATGAAGGCCGCAAAGATGACCGGCGCGATGATCGCCGGGATGACCGCCCCAATGATCGGCAGGGGGGCCAGCCCCGTGGCGATTTCGCGCCCCGTCGACCCGAGGGCGGCCGCCCCCCGCGCGAGCGCCAGGAGCGCGCGACATACCAGGAAGGCGACCGGGCGGAGCGTCACGGTAACCGCAGCCATGGCGGCGACACATTCTCGCCCCGCCACCGGGATCATCGCGGCGACCTGCCGGTCTGGCTGTATGGCAGCCATGCCGTGCTGGCCGCGCTGGAGAATGACGAGCGCCTGATCCGTCGCCTGCTGCTGACCCGCGACGCCCACGAGGCGCTCAGCGACCGCCTGCCCCGCCTGAGCGCGCAGCCCGAGATCATCGACCGGATGAAGCTCGACAGCCTGCTGCCGCCCGGCGCGGTGCATCAGGGTATCGCGATGCTGACTGATCCGCTGGACGATCCCGGCGTTGAATCGCTGAAAGAGGTTGCCGACGAAGAGGCCCAGCGCGAAGTCGTGCTGCTGCTCGACCATGTGACCGATCCACGCAATGTCGGTGCCATCCTGCGGTCTGCCGCCGCCTTCGGCGCGCGCGCCGTGATCGTGACCGACCGCCATGCGCCGGAAGCGACCGGCGCGCTGGCCAAGGCTGCCAGCGGCGGCCTGGAAGTCGTGCCCCTGATCCGCGTCACCAATCTGGCGCGCGCGCTCGACCTGCTGGCCGAATACGGCTTCTGGCGCGTCGGCCTGGAAATGGAAACCGACAAGAGCCTGGCCGAGGCAGTCCACGACATCCGTCGCGTGGCGCTGGTGCTGGGTGCCGAAGACGACGGCCTGCGCCGGCTGACGCGCGAGAAGTGCGACTTCCTGGCCAAGCTGCCGATGACTGGCGCGGTGGAAAGCCTCAACGTGTCGGCGGCTGCTGCTGTCGCGCTGTATGAGTGCGTGCGCAGCTAAACATCACCACCTGTCGATCGACCAAATAAAAAAGGCCGGAGATCAACTCCGGCCTTTTTTGTGTTGATCGCAATCGCGATTACGACGGCGAGCCGTCGCCCATCTGCGACTGCAGGTAATTCTGCACGCCGACCTTTTCGACCAGACCCAGCTGGGTCTCGAGATGATCGATATGCTCTTCGGTGTCGCGCAGGATGTCGCGCAGCGTGTCGCGGCTGACGTAGTCCTGCACGCTCTCGCAATGCGCGATGGCATTGATGAGATCGCCGCGGCCCTTACGCTCGAGATCGAGATTGGCCTGCAG
This sequence comes from Ferrovibrio terrae, assembly GCF_007197755.1. NCBI lineage: Bacteria > Pseudomonadati > Pseudomonadota > Alphaproteobacteria > Rhodospirillales > Rhodospirillaceae > Ferrovibrio > Ferrovibrio terrae. The sequence goes on along the minus strand of NZ_CP041636.1, from coordinate 3,167,045 downwards.
GCCTTCGGGAACCGTCTCGCCGATCTTCAGCTTGCCGAGATCCTGCAGGTTGGGGATCCCTTCCAGCAGCAGCACGCGCTCGATGATCTTGTCGGCGTGCTTCATCTCCTCGATCGACTCTTTGTATTCGTGATGGCCGAGCCGCTCGAAGCCCCAGCTCTTCCACATGCGGGCATGCAGGAAATACTGGTTGATCGCGGTCAGTTCGTTCTTCAGCACAGTGTTGAGATGCTGGATAACTTTCTTGTCGCCTTTCATGCGGCGGCCTCCTCATGCTGAAAACATCGCGACTCGCTGACGAGTGCGCGGCATGCAGGGAGGCATACGCCCGGTGCTTCAAAGGCTCAAGAAAAATGCGTGAAACTGGGAGTTATTCGCAAAGATAACAGTGCTTTAACTCAGATTCTGTGCGACTTCCTCGCAATAGCCGCGCGACTGCGCATCATGCGCAAAACGACACGCGACGACAGCACAATGCCAAGGCTGGCTGCGGCAAACAGGGCGAGTTCGAGCGTGCTGCTGCTGGTCATCAATCGGCCCCTTCCATTACGGCCATCGCGCCGGCCGGGATCAGTGCCGCCGCGCCGTGCTGCGCCTCGCGATGTTCATGCAGCATGCAGCGCACGTCCGGCACGCATTTGCCGCATTGCGGGCGATCGGCGAGATGGCGGTAGACGGCGGCAACCGACTTGCAGCCATGGCTGATGGCGCCGCGAACGTCGCCGTCGGTGAAACCATGGCAGAGGCAGATATACATCGCGCCCTCGCCTCAGTGCACCAGCATCGCGACCGGGCGTGCCGGGCGGGTGCCGTTGTGAGGACGGGTGCGATACGGCAGATCGTGGCCGCTGCCGTTCAGGCAATCGGCGAAATCGTCCAGCGCCGTGGTGAAGGCATCGACGCCGTCGCTGCGCACCAGCCACTGCGCCATGGCGCGCGCGGCCGTGGTGGCGCCATTCTGGAGGGCGGCGACGATGGAAATCAGGCAGACCTCGTCAGCGCCGAGGCAGGCGCAGCAGGGCTGATGATAGACGATGGTGCGGCGGGCATGGCGCGTCAGGCCGACGAGTGCGGCATCCAGCGCGATCAGCGCCGGGCGGGCTTCGGATTGACGAAACTGGCGGTCGAATTCGCGCGCCAGCATCGGCAGATGCTCATGGCCCGAGACCCAGCGGCGGAAGGCCCACAGAACCAGGCGCTCGCCTTCGCTGAGCTCCTGGATACTGGTCGGCCAGTGACCCGACCTACCCTGCTCGACTCTGCTTTCGGTCCCGGCAAACTCACGCATCGACACGCGGCATCCTGTCCTTGCAAATCATTCGCAGGGTCAGTTCTAGCCTTCTTGCGAATGATTATCAAGCGCCGTGTGCCAGCGGCAGGGCAAATTTTATATACCGGAAAAGCGGTTTTTCCCGGCAACGTGCCCCCTACCAGACGCCGAAGAGGATTCCCCGGGCTTTGGCAGTCCCGGTGCGCTTTTCGACATCGGCATCGGACAGGGTGGTGCGGATGCGGCGCTGCCGCATCCATGTGAACAATCGCGCCGCCAGCTCTTCACGCAGCCCGGCATGGGCCGGGCTTTCGCCAAGATCCGCATATTCGTGGGGATCGTCCTGCAGATCGAAGAGCTGCGGCCGGAAGCCCTCATAGGCGATGTATTTCCAGCGATCGGTGCGGACCATGTAGGCCCTGGCGCGATCCGGCGGCAAGCCCAGGATGTGACGGGCCGGCCGGAAGGCGTAATCGCACTCGCTGAACGCCGCCTCACGCCACAGCGGCGTCGCCTGGCCGAACAGGCGCGGCAGCAGTGAAGCGCCCTCCAGCCGATGCGGCTGCGGCACGCCACCTGCCACATCCAGGAAGGTCGGTGCCAGATCGATGGCTTCGACAAAGGCATGGTCCACCTTGCCGCGCGTCGCATCGGCGGCATCATCGGGATGATAGACAATCATCGGGATGCGCACGCTTTCCTCGTGGAACAGCTCCTTCTCGCCGAGCCAGTGATCGCCGAGATAGTCGCCGTGATCGCTGGTCAGCACGATCAGCGTGTCCTTCATGCGGCCGGACTGTTCGAGGAAAGCGAACAGGCGGCCAAGATGATCGTCCAGTTGCTTCACCAAGCCCATATAGGTCGGGATCACAATGTCGCGCACATCGGCGCGGCTGAAGTTCACCGACTCTTCATGCTGCATGAAGGCCGCGACCACCGGATGCGGATTGCGGTGTTCGGCATCGCTTTGCCGCACCGACTGCATCTGGCCCGGACCGTACATGTTGTGATACGGCGCCGGCGCGATATAGGGCCAGTGCGGCTTGATGTAACTGAGATGCAGGCACCAGGTCTGATCGCCGGAGGCGCGAATGAAATCCATCGCGCGGTCGGTCATGTAGGGCGTCTCCGAATCTTCCTCGCGAATGCGCGCGGGAAGATTCGAGTTCCGCATGTACCAGCCGCTAAGGATTTCACCCCCTGGCCCCTCGCCGGCGTTGGCATAGTCATGCCACGGATTTTCCGAAGCATAGCCTTTCGCCCGCAGCCAGGCATTGTAAGCCAGATCGGGGTCCAGCAACTGATCCGGATGCAGGCCATCATCGCGCTCGAAAGGTTCGAAACCGCATTCGGAGATCAGCACACCAAGCGAGGACTTCGGGTCGACACCGAGCCGCTTCATCCCGTCATCGTCGCTTTTCATATGAGTCTTGCCGACCAGCCCGACGCGGTAACCCAGCGGACGCAGATAATCGCCCATCGTCAGTTCTGTAGCACGCAGCGGAACGCCGTTATAGGTGGCGCCATGACTGGTCATGTAGCGGCCGGTGTAAAACGACATGCGCGACGGACCGCAGACCGGCGCCTGACAATAGGCCCGGTCGAACAGCACGCCGCGCTTCGCCAGCCCGTCGATATGCGGCGTCTGCAGAGTTTGATGTCCGGCGCAGGACAGATAGTCGGCCCGCAGCTGGTCGGCCATGATGAAAAGGATATTCCGCACGCCAGCCATCACCACGCACTCACACTCATTGTCGTACTCTGCGCTGCTCAGTTTTCCGGTTTGAACCCCGACGCGACGACGGCCGGCGCCCAGAACGCGGAATCCCGCTTCTGAATCTCGCGCAACTCAGCCGCAGTCGTCCCGGTTGCCTGCAGGCCAATCGCCATGAGTTGTTTCGCCATTTCCGGCGACTTCAACCCATCAACCATGATCCTGTTGATGCGAGCCACGATGTCTGCCGGCGTATTGGCCGGGGCATAGACCGCATACCAGGAGTCACCTTTGATCCTGTACCCGCTCTCGATGAAGGTCGGCACTTCAGGGAGGAAAATCGACCGCTTTTCGCCCGATACCCCAATGACACGAACCTTACCTGCCTGGTGCAGGCTCATGACATCCGGCACCGTGGTGAGAACCATCGCGATCTGTCCGCCAGCCAGATCAGCCATCGCCGCCATCGAGCCCTTGTAGGTGACATGCTGCAGGTCAAGGCCGGCAGCCTGGCCGAACAGAACCATGAAGAAATGGGGCAGCGTGCCGGCGCCCGGCGTGCCGTAATTGGCCTGTGACGGATTGGCCTTGATCCAGGCCATCAGCTCCTTGATCGACGACACGTTGATGTTATTCGCGACAGCGAGTGCGAATTCCATCGTCGCCACTTGCGAGACCGGCACCAGATCAGTCACCGGATCGTAGCCCAGGTTCGAATAAACATGCTGGTAGACCGCGACGGGCGCGATCGGTGTCATCAGCAGGGTCTTGCCATCGGGCGCGGCGCCCTTCACAGCCTGCACGCCGATCCGGCCGGCAGCACCGGCGCGATTCTCGACGATCACCGGCTGGTCGAGACCGATGCGTAGCCTTTCTGCCAGCATGCGCGCCAGAGCATCGCCCGAGCCGCCTGCAGCAAAGGGAAAGACAATCCGTGTCGGCTGAGCCGCAATCTGGGCTATGGCCCGGCCTGCGACCGATGTCGTGGCTGCCGCTGCGGCCGTATACGCCATCATGGATCGGCGACTGATCATGGTGCTTCCTCCCTGTGCGGCCGTCTCGCGCGGCTTATCCGGCCGAGTGTGGACCCGGGTCAGGGCAAGCAGAACTCTCTTCCGCCAATGTTTCACCTGGTGTAACACTGAACGAACGGAGGTGCGCGTGCAGACCAGGGTGAAATCGGTGCGGGCGCTGGCCCGCGGGCTGGAGGTGTTCAAGGCGTTGCACCAGCATCGCAGCGCCAGCCTGCAGGAGCTGTACGACGAGACCGGCCTGGCAAAGCCCACATTGCTGCGCATTCTGAAGACTCTGCAGGAAGGCGGTGTCGCACGCCGCTCGCCCAGCGACGGGCGGTATCGCGTCAGCGCCAGCGTGCGGTTTTTCGGGCAGAATCTCGGCGAGGAGGATGCCATTGCCGAACAGGCCGCGCCGGTGCTGGACCGGCTCTGCCGCGATGTGATCTGGCCGTCCGATATCGCCGTCTACAAGGACGGCGTCATGGAAATTCTGGAAAGCAGCCGGCACCAGACGCCTTACATGGTGAACCGCGACCGTATCGGCTTCCGCGTCCACATGCTGATGAGCGCCATGGGACGTATCTATCTGGCTTTCAGCCCCGCCGCTGAACGCCGGGCGATCCTGCTGCGTTTGAGCCGGTCCGGCGATCCCTATGATCGCGCGGCGCGCAACCCATCAGCGGTGCTGGCTGACCTGGCCAGGGACCGGGCCCGGGGCTATGCCGTGCGCGAGGCCGGCTACGGTCGCTGGGGCCTCGCCGAGCGCAGCCATGCCGGCGCCATCGCCGTGCCCGTGCTGCAGGGCAAACGCGTGCTGGCCAGCCTCAGCCTGTCCTGGGCGGCGGGAGCCACCACGCGGGAGCAGATGGTCGATCAGCATCTTAGCCGTCTGAAATCCGCCGCCGCCGAGATTGCCGCTCGCCTGCCGGCTCCGGCAGGGTGAGTGCTGCGGAGCACTGGAATCGCTGTCCTGATACGGCTGCCGGCTTGCCGGATCGCGACGGGTCACGTAAACAGACGGCCAATGACGGGAGCCGGATTAGCTCAGCGGTAGAGCAGCGGTTTTGTAAACCGAAGGTCGGGGGTTCAATCCCCTCATCCGGCACCATTTCCTCCTGATGTCCCGCCCCGGTCGCCGTCCAGCACCGGCATCTCCATGACGAACCAGGCCCGGGCAATCTTGCCATCCGCCATGTCGTAAATGGCGATGACATCCACCTGCCCCGGCCCTTCCGGAAATGTGCGCGTCACCACTTCGCGGTCGACCACGGTATTACCCGCGCTCATCAGCTGGATCAGCCGGCCGAACAGGTTTGGCTCACGGAACCGGACTTCATGTCGCGCACGGATCGCCGCTGCGCCGTCGGCCAGCAGCGTATCGGGATGCGCGTAGATTTTCGCATCCACTGCCCAGCAGGCCATGAAGGCTTCGATGTCTCTGGCGTTGTAAGCGTCCAACTGACGCTGGATGACGGCTTTGTTGGCGATGGCTGACATGGCGTCTCGATCCCACTGGCAATGGTGAGACCTTAATCAGACGCGCCCGGCACGGAAATCATGGAATTGTATCCCGGCAATCGCGTTAACACTGCCTGCCAACTGAAAATTGCCACAATGCACAGCTCTGATCGGACCATGCCTCTTCACCGCTGCTTCGCCGCCCTGACCATTTTCCTTGCTTGCACCGGTCATGCCGCAGCTTCGACTCCGCAAGCCTGGCAGGAGTTGTTCGCGGAGGCCGGCCGGCAATGCGCGGCGGAAAGCGGCCTGCTCGATGCGGCTGCCCTGGCACAGCCGATTGATCTCGGCGATGTGGTTCTGGTGCTGGTCGGCGGTATGTGGCCGCAGCCGCATATGAAGCAGGCACCGGCGCATCTGCTGTGCCGCTACAGCAAGGCGAATGGCGATACGACAGTGATCGAACTGCCCGCCGACTGGCGGACGCAGTTGCGCTGATCAACCGTCGAGCAGAAGATCCTTGGCGCGATTGATCTGCGCGGCCAGATAGGTCGAGCCGCCCTGATCCGGATGAAATTTCTTCATCAGCCGGCGATGCGCGGCGCGGATGTCGGCAGCACTGGCGCCGGGCTGCAGGCCCAGCACCTCCCAGGCCTGTTCGCGCGTCATCGCGCCATTGGCGGCTGGCGACGCCGCCTCACCTGCATCACCCTGCGTGGCGCGTTCACGCCAGTCTTCACCAATGCTGCGATCCAGATAAGCTTCCAGCAAAGCCGCTGCCTGGTTGTCGTGACTCTGGCAGTCGCGCAGCAGCAGAATCAGCTCCTCGAAGCTGAGTGACGACAGCCGCCGCCCGGCATGGCGGCCCTGCAGAACATCGCCATCCATCCGGCCGGTCGCATGATCGAGTTGCATCCGCAGCCAGCCGGTTTCGACGGTGGACTGCTGGCCGCTGCCACTTGTCGTGCCGTCGAGATCGTCGTTACCGGTGCGGGCGCGCTGCCAGCCGCTGCCGAGGCCGCGACCGCCGAACAGACTGCCGAGATTGAATGGCAGCAGGCCGCGCGGCAGATAACCCAGCGAGGCAGCCGCCGCCGCGCCCAGCATAAGGGCGGCGTCGATGCGGCCGCGGATCAGGAAGAACACGGCAAGACCGCCGCAGATCACCGCGCCGGCAATCTTGAGAACTTTCGCGAGGAATTTCGGATCTGCATTGAGAAAGCCGCGCGCCCCCAGCAGCAAAAGGATCAGACCAACAATGCCAAGCGCGAAGAAGGCAGCCATCGGTGTTATCGCATCTGGCCGATCAGGGCGCGTACTTCGCGCCCGGACCCGGCGGCAAAATTTTCCAGCGCGCGATAGCCGCCGGCCGCATAGACGGCGACGGCCGACAGCAGGTCGCGTAATGTCGCGGCGCTGGAGGCATCGAAGCTGCAATAGGCCCCGCGCGTCAGCCGGGCCATCTCCTGGAAGCAGGCCTTGGCGCGCGGCTCCCCGCCTTCCTGAAAAGCGAAGATCGGCACGCCGAGCAGGCCGAGTTCACCGGCCCGCATCGCGACATCATCGGGGCTTTCTTCCAGGCAATCGCCGATATAGACCAGCGCATTGATCTTGCCTTCGCGCCCTTCCGCCAGCGTATGCTTCAGCACACGCTCGATCTGGGTGTGGCCGCCGACGCATTCAACCTGCCGCATCAGCCGTAGCATGGCATTGGCTTCCGATACCCAGCCCGAAGCCTTGCACTCGCCAAGGCCACGGAAAAAGACGAGCTGGATATCGAGCCCGCCAAGCGACGCCGTGGTGCGGAACATGTCGGCCTGGATGCGCTGCGCTTCATCCCAGGTGGCGCGGCGGCTGGCAGTGGCATCCATGGCAAAGACCAGGCGGCCACGGCCATTTGCGGCAGGAGTGGCTTTGGGGGCCAAAGCGGCCTGACGCAGAAACGCCTCGACCTCCTTGGTCGTGGATTTTGCCGGCAGGCGATCCTTACTGTCCATGCCGTAAGGATATAGGGGGGGACCGGGTAAAGCAAAACCCCCTGAAAACCGCGACTGCCGGGTTATTTGCTGGCAGGACCGAACAGCAGGTCAGGCAGCCAGGTCGACATGATCGGCACATAGGTTGTGATGATCAGGAAGACCAGCAGGATCGACAGCCAGGGCAATGCCGCGCGAACCACCTGCAGGATCGGCATGCCGGTGATTCCGGACGTGACGAACAGGTTCAGACCGACTGGCGGCGTAATCATGCCGATCTCCATATTCACCACCATAATGATGCCGAGATGGACCGGATCGATACCGAGTTCCATGGCGATGGGGAACAGGATCGGCGCCAGGATCAGGATAATGGCCGACGGCTCCATGAAGTTGCCGGCGATCAGCAGCAGGATGTTGACGACGATCAAGAAGGCCCAGGGCGGCAGACCCCAGTGGATAATCGTTGCGGTGATTGCCTGCGGAATCTGCTCGGTGGTCAGCACATGGGCAAAGAGGAAGGCGTTGCAGATGATAAACATCAGCATCACCGTGGTTTTCGCCGCCTCGAGGACGACATGCGGGACCTGCGAGAAGCTCATATCCTTGTAGATGAACACGGCCACCACGAAAGCATAGATCGCGGCGACGGCCGCCGCTTCGGTCGGGGTAAAGACGCCGCCATAGATACCGCCAAGGATTATGACGATCAGCATCAACCCCCAGATGGCTTCCTTGCCGGTGCTGAGTCTTTCAGCCCAGGAATGCCTTTCCTGCCGCGGCAGTTTCAGCATCCGTGCTGAGATATAGACCGCCGCAATCAGCATCAGGCCAAGCAGCAAGCCGGGAACCACGCCGGCCATGAACAGGCGGCCAACCGAAGTTTCGGTCGCGGCACCATAAACCACCATCACGATCGATGGCGGGATCAGGATGCCGAGTGTGCCGGCATTGCAGATCACGCCGGCCGCATATTCCTTGGTGTAGCCGGTGCGCACCATACCGGCGATGACGATCGAACCGACCGCAACCACCGTGGCCGGCGAGGAACCGGATACGGCGGCAAACAGCATGCAGGCAATCACCGACGCGATGGCAAGGCCGCCATAGGTATGGCCGACACAGCTGATGGCGAAGTTGATCATCCGCCTGGCCACGCCGCCGGTGGTCATGAAGGCGCCGGACAGGATAAAGAACGGGATCGCCAGCAGCGTATACAATTCCATTGTCGCAAAGAACTTCAGCGACAGCGAGGCCAGGGAATCCTGGGCGAACAGCAGAACAGTCAGCACGCTGGCGAGGCCGAGCGAAATACTGATCGGCAGCCCCATCATCATCAGAAGGAACAGCACCGCGAACAGGAACAGCGTGTTCATCGGGCTGCTCCGTCAGAGCCGGCATCCGGCCCGGCGAGATTGGCCCGCAACACCTCGGCCGCCTCGTCGCCGAGATTGAAGCCCGCCAGCCGCCCGGTCAGGATACGCCAGGTCATCTGCAAAAGCCGGAAACCAAGCAGGCCAAAGCCAATCGGCACGATGACAACCAGCAACCAGCGCGGCAGCGGAATATCCTCCGCCTCGACATCCAGCATGAGCATGGTGTCGAAATACTGGTAGCCGCCGATGAACAGGATCACCGCATAGGTCAGGCACAGCAGGGCTGCGATCAGGCCGGCAATCCGCTGGCCGGGTCGCGGTAGCAGCTTGACCAGCACATCGACACCGATATGGAAACCGACCTTGATGCCGTAGGAGATGCCGATCATCACCAGCCACCCGAACATGTAGGTGGTGGCTTCGAGCGCCCAACCCCAGCCGGAATTGAAGACGTAACGCAGCACGACCTGTGAAAAGGTAAGCAGCGTCATGGCGACGAGGAGGAGGATCATCAGACCCTCCTCCAGCCGGTTCATGATCTTTTCGATCATATGGTCGCGCCCCCTCGCGACGATATGCGACGCCTAGCTGGACTTGTTGGAAGACAGCGCGGCGTCAATCAGGTCCTGCCCCACATCAGGCGCGAACTGCTTGTAGACCGGGGCCATTGCCTTGCGCCACTGCGCCTGCTGGTCCTTGGTCAGGGTGATGATCTGGGTCTTGCCGGAGTCCATGATCTTCTTCTTGTCGGCCTGGTTGATGTCCTCGGCAAGCTTGTTGGAATAGGCAGTCGCCTCATCCATAGACTTGCTAAGTACGGTGCGGACATCGGCCGGCAGGCCCTTCCAGAATTTGGTGTTGGTGACCACCATGTAGTCGATCACACCATGATTGGTCTCGGTGATGTATTTCTGGGCCTCGTGGAATTTCTGCGAATAGATGTTCGACCACGTGTTTTCCTGACCGTCGACGGTGCCGGTCTGCAGCGCCTGGTAGACTTCGGCAAATGCCATCTTCTGCGGATTGGCATTCAGCGCCTTGAACTGCGCTTCCAGAACATCTGATGGCTGGATACGGAATTTCAGTCCCTTGGCATCTTCCGGAACGCGCATCAGCCTGTTGGCCGACAGCTGCTTCATGCCGTTATGCCAGTAGCCGAGGCCGGTATAACCCTTGCTTTCCATCGAGGTCAGCAGGCCCTGGCCAATCTTGCCCTTCTGGAAGCGGTCGATCGCATTGATATCGTCAAACAGGAAGGGAAGATCGAAAACCTGCAGTTTCTTGGTGAACTTGGCGAACTTCGACAGTGACGGGGCGATGAACTGCACATCACCGAGCAGCAGGGCTTCCATCTCCTTGGCATCGCCAAACAGCTGCGAGTTCGGATATACCTCGACGACGACCTTGCCAGGCAGCCGCTCCTCGACCAAACGCTTGAATTCCAGGGCGCCCTTGCCCTTCGGCGTCGCATCGGCGACCACATGGCTGAACTTGATCTTGATTGGATCGGCGGCCTGCGCCGGGCTGGTCGCCGCACCGACGGCGAGAACCGCCATCATGGCAATCGCGTATCGCATTGTGTTTCCTCCGGTTGCCGCACGGCTATGCCGCGGCGGAATCTCGCTTTTTAGCGATGATTTAGCTCTCCCTGACGCCCGGGAAATTCCCAGCCGTCGCGGCAACAATACCAGATGAAAGTGGTCGGACAACCATACAATCCAACTCATGCCGCAACTGCACAATCGCAGCAAAGCAAAAACGCCGCCGGTTTGCACCGGCGGCGTTCCCGATTTCGGGGCTGACTGCTGATTCAGCCTTCTTCCGTGAAGGCCTCTTCGCGTTTCTTGCGGATCGAGGGCAGCAACACCACGATCAGGCCGATCACCGCGAGCGCCAGCATGGTGGCGCTGATCGGGCGCTCGACGAAGACCATCGGGTCGCCGCGCGACAGCACCATGGCGCGACGCAGGTATTCCTCCATCATCGGGCCAAGAATGAAGCCGAGCAGCAGCGGCGCCGGTTCGCAATCCAGTTTCGACAGCACGTAGCCAAGGATGCCGAACAGCGCCATGAGATAAACGTCGAAGGTCGAGTTGTTCAGGGAGAAGACGCCGATTCCGCAGAAGACCAGGATGGCCGGATACAGCAGATGATACGGCACGGTCAGCATACGCACCCACAGACCGATCATCGGCAGGTTCAGCACGACCAGGAAGAAGTTGCCAACCCACATCGAAACAATGATGCCCCAGAACAGCGCCGGCTGTTCGGTCATCACCTGCGGGCCAGGCTGGATACCCTGGATGATCATCGCGCCGATCATCAGCGCCATCACCGGATTGGAAGGAATGCCCAGCGTCAGCATCGGAATGAAGGAGGTCTGCGCGCCAGCGTTGTTGGCTGATTCCGGCGCTGCCACGCCTTCAATGGCGCCTTTGCCGAAGTTCTTCGAGTTCTTCGAGATCTTCTTTTCCAGCGAATAGGCGGCAAAAGAGGACAGCATGGCGCCGCCGCCCGGCAGGATGCCGAGCGCGGACCCCAGCGCGGTGCCACGCAGCACTGGTGCGGTGATCGACTTGATATCCTGCCAGGTCGGCAGCAGGCCGGTGATCTTGCGACTGAAGACGTCGCGGGTCTCTTCATTCTCCAGGTTACGGATGATCTCACCGAGGCCGAACATGCCCATGGCGACGATCACGAAGTTGATGCCGTCGGCCAGTTCGGGGACGTCGAACGTGAAGCGCGGCGTGCCCGAGGTGACGTCGGTGCCGACCAGGCCGAGCAGCAGGCCGAGCAGGATCATGGCAATCGCCTTGATCAGCGAGCCATGCGCCAGCACCACCGAGGCCACAAGGCCCATCACCATCAGCGAGAAATATTCGGCCGGACCGAATTTCAGTGCGATCTCGGCCAGCGGCGGCGCGAACAGCGCCAGCAGGAAGGTCGCCACAGTGCCGGCGAAGAAGGACCCCAGCGCAGCTGTCGATAGCGCAAGCCCCGCCCGGCCCTGACGCGCCATCTGATAGCCGTCCAGCGCCGTCACCACCGAGGATGATTCACCAGGCAGGTTGATGAGGATGGCCGTGGTTGAGCCACCATACTGGGCACCGTAATAGATGCCGGCGAGCATGATCAGCGCCGAGACCGGCGGCAGCCCGAAGGTGACCGGCAGCAGCATCGCAATCGTGGCCGTCGGGCCAAGGCCCGGCAAGACGCCGATCAGCGTGCCGACAAAAACGCCACCCAGGCAATAGAGCAGGTTGAGCGGGGTGAGAGCGACTTCAAAGCCGGTATAAAGATTGGCAAACAGTTCCATTTACTCAATCCTTCTCAACCGCCAAGCCACGGTCCGCGGACCGGCATCGGCAGGCCCAGGGCGTAGATAAAGACAACCGTGCAGAAAACCGCCATGCCGATTGCGAGGACCAGCGTCGGCTTCCAGTTGAAGCGCTGGCTGGCATAAGCGCTGACGGCAACCAGCGCGGCGGTCGCAATCGGCACGCCGGCCGAGCGGACCAGGAAACCGAACAGCAGCGTGCCGATGATCACCAGCACCAGGCCCTTGAGCGTGAAACCGCGCATCGGTTCTTCGGCGACGGTGACGCCCCGCACCGCGATGGCGATACCGATGGCAATCAGGATGCCGGACAGGATGACGGGGAAGAATGCCGGCCCCATGCGGCGGGCCGTGCCGAAATTGTAATCCCGGGCGATCCACATGAAGGCCACCCCGAACAAGATAAACAGCAGACCAGAATAGAAGTCCTTCTGGTTGCGAATGCCTAAACCCGACATTTTCTCCCCCTGTACACAACTGACTGGCAGACTTTGTACAAGGGGCGCCCCGCCGGAAAAAGGCGGGACGCCCCAAGTTTACGCGAATGCTATACGACGATCAGTCGGCGTATTCGCCGGCGGCTTTGATGACCGGCGCCCATTTGGCGATCTCAGCCTTCAGATGCGCACTCAGCGCCGCCGGGGTCGCGCGATCCTGCGCCACCGGCTCCGTGCCGAGTTCGGCGAAGCGCTGCACGACCATCGGGTCCTTCAGCGCAACCTTCAGCGCGTCGCTCAGCTTGTCGATCGCGGCCTTCGGCGTCCCCTTCGGAGCGTACATGCCGTGCCAGATCGACACTTCAAAGCCCTTCATGCCAGCTTCGTCCATGGTCGGCAGGTCGGGCAGCGACGGCACGCGGGTCTTGGTGGTGACGGCATAGGCCTTGATCTTGCCGCCCTTGATCTGACCGGTGGTGTTGGTGGTCTGGTCGCACATCAGATCAATCTGACCGCCCAGCAGGTCGTTCATGGCCGGGCCGGTGCCCTTATAGGCCACGGTGGTCATCTGGGTCTTCAGCGCGCTCATGAACATCAGGCCGCAGAGATGCGAGGCCGCACCCACGCCGGCATTGCCGTAGGACACCTTGTCCTTCTGCTGCTGCACATAGGTGATCAGTTCCTTGAAGTCCTTCGGCGGAAGATCCTTCTTGGCGACGATGGTCATCGGCACGTCGGTGACGAGGCCGATCGACTCAAAATCGTTGATGGTGTCATAGGGCAGCTTGCGATACAGCGTGGCGCTGGTGGCATGACCGATGTGATGCAGCAGCACGGTGTAGCCATCCGGGGCTGCGCGGGCAACGCGGCCGGCACCCAGCGTACCGCCGGCGCCGCCAACGTTTTCGACGATGACCTGCTGCTTCAGCGCCGTGCCCATCGACTGACCGATCAGACGGGCGACGGTGTCGGTCGGACCACCGGCGGCGAAGGGCACCACCATCGTGACGGTCTTGTTCGGAAAGTCCTGGGCCTGGACCGCAGTGCCGGTCAGGATCAATGCGGCACCGGCGAGCAGCGAAAGTGTCGTCTTCATGTTTTCTCCCCTGTAAAATACGGTCGGATCAAGCCCGAATAGCAGGCTCGTTAAAGCACAGATAGGCAGCCTCCTCCAAGGGAAAGCGGCCCGCTTTCCATATCTTGTGGTCGCAAAAAATCCGCTTGTGCAGTGCAGCATGCCGCGGTTTCAGGCAATTCAGTCCGCAGTTATCAAATTCAGACCAAGCAACAGCGCGCGCACTTCCTGCCGTGCTGCGGCCTGCGCCATGCTCAGGCCCGCTGACGTGCCCTGCGGTCCTGCCCGATCGAGGTCCATCAAAGTCAGTCCGCTGAGGAAAAGTTCGCGGAAAATAACACGTTCCGACAAGCCAGGCAGAAAACGGAAGCCGATCCGCTTCTCCAGCGATTCAAGTACGTGACCGACATTACGCTTGTTGCGTGCATCGAGATGCGACAGCCGGTTGCGGATCACGACCCAGTCGACGTTCTGGCGGTCGCGCGCGAATCTCTGCTTGCGCTGTTCCCAAACCATAACGGCATATCGACTCGGTTTGATCACCTTGAGCGTGTCCGGGTCGACGCTGGCCAGCAAATCCACATCTATGAAACTGTCATTTACCGGCGTCACCAGCAGATCGGCATAGGAATGGCCGATGCGGGCGAGATTTGTGTCGCTGCCCGGGCAGTCCACCAGAATAAAGTCATGCTGTGCGGAAAGCTCGTCAACCGTGGCGGCGAACTGCGCCGCCTCCTCCGCCGCTGCATCGGCCTTCACGCCCAGTTCGCTTTCGATGATCACGCGATAGTCAGGCATCGCCAGCCGCAGGTTATGCCTGGTGATGAAGGCGCGCCGGTTTTCCAGATACCGCGTCAGCGTGCGCTGCTTGCCATCCAGATCGATGGCGGCGATCCGACCGCCCTCGAGCAGCAGGGCGATCAGGATATGCATCGACGTGGTCGACTTGCCAGAACCGCCCTTTTCGTTGCCGACGACAATGATGCGCGGCCGCTGAACGGTCATATCGAATCACCCAACTGGAAAATACAGGCTTTGGTATTACAGCAAACCGAGATCGCGCAACTCGGCCAGCAGCTTCGGCGGCAGTTTGTCGGTGCCCTTACCTGCAGTCGCGACATCGGGCGGGGCATCTTCGGCTTCGAGATAACGCCAGCCCTGGTGCGGCCGGCGCGGCAGCGGCAGCACCGGGATCAGTTGCGTCTTCATCACGATACCGCAGTGTGGCCCCTTGTTCTCCAGCACGGCCTCTTCCAGGCCGACGATGGGGCAGCGCACAGCGATATGGCCCTTGACGATCCAGTAGAGCGAGCCGCCGTCCAGCACCTCTTCTGACCGCTTGGGCATATGGCGCGTATAATGCGTGAAGGTCTTCCCGGCCTTGCGACGGACCTTCATGCGCTCCTGGAAATGTTCGATGCTGTCGATGCCGACGGCGATTTTCAGCAGATGGACCGGCACGACGGGCTCATACCTTCTTGGCTCACAGGCATTTCGACTTGAGGGCGCGGGCCACGCGCGAGGCTGGCGGTCGGCCCAGCCGGTCGGAAATCCACCAGGCGGTCTGCACCAGCTTCTTCAGGTCGATACCGGTTTCGATCTCCATGCCGTCCAGCATGTAGACGACGTCCTCGGTGGCGACGTTACCGGTGGCGCCCGGCGCATAAGGGCAGCCGCCGAGGCCGGCCACTGATGCATCATGCCGCGCGAGACCACATTCAAGCGCGGCCAGCGTATTGGCCAGCGCCTGTCCATAGGTGTCGTGGAAATGACCGCCCAGTTTTTCCAGCGGCACCAGTTTGGCGCAGGCCTCGATCATGCGTTTCACCTTGGCCGGTGTGCCGACGCCGATAGTGTCGCCCAGGCCGATATCGTCGCAGCCGAGATCGTAAAGCTGCTTGGTCACCTTCGCCGTCTGCTCCGGGGCGATATCGCCCTCGAAGGGACAGCCGACCACAACCGAGACGAAACCACGCACCTTCACGCCATCACGCTTCGCGGCCTCCACCACCGGGCGGAAGCGCTCGATGCTTTCCTCGATGCTGCAGTTGATGTTCTTTTTCGAGAAGCTCTCGCTGGCAGCGGCGAACACGCCGATCGCCTCGGCGCCGGCGGCGCGCGCACCTTCATAGCCCTTCATGTTCGGCGTCAGCACCTGATAGGTCACACCCGGACGGCGCTTCATCTGCGCCATCACCGCCTCATGGTCCCCCATCTGCGGCACCCATTTCGGTGACACGAAGCTGGTCGCTTCGATATGCGTCACGCCGCAATCGACAAGGCGGTCAATCAGTTCGACCTTCACCTCGGTCGACACCACGCCGGGTTCGTTCTGCAGGCCATCGCGCGGACCGGCTTCCCAGAGTGTAACTCTTGTGGGCAGCGCCATACTCAGCCCTCCGCCTCGATCTGCAGCAGCGACGCGCCTTCCGGTACCTGCTCGCCGGCCTTGAAGTTCACCTTGGCGACCTTGCCCCTGCCCGGCGCGGAAATGGTGTGTTCCATCTTCATCGCTTCCAGGATCATCAGCGGCTGGCCTTTCTCGACGCTGGCGCCTTCTTCCACCAGGACCTGCACGATCTTGCCAGGCATCGGCGCGTTCAGCAGGCCACTGCCGGCTTCATCCAGATCGCCGGCGGCGCGCGGATCGATAATCGACAGGCGATGCGTTTCACCCGGCAGCAGTACCACCAGATCGTCGTCACGACGCACGATGCCGGCGCGCTGGCGACGGCCGTCGATCACGGCATCAAGTCCGCCTTCGCTGTCGATCACGCCCTGCACAACGGTTTCGGCATCGCGGGCATGCACGCGCAGCGCACCACCGGACAGGTATTCGATGCGGCATAGGATGTCGCTGTCGCGCTCGCGCATCAGCAACTCGTCCCAGCCCTGATCGTTCAGACGCCAGCCATCGACTGCGGACCACGGCGACCACGGATCGCCACTCTTGCTGGCTGCCTGCGTCACAGATGCACGACGCTCCAGCGTCACGGCGAGAGCCGCCAGCGCCAGCACATGAATGGGTGCCGGTTCAATCGGCGGCAGCAGATCGGCGCGGAAGCGTTCGATGAATCCGGTATCCAGATCGCCGCCGACAAAGGCGTGGTGGCTGACCAGTTCGATCAGGAAAGTCGTGTTCGTGGTGACACCGGCGATCTGATATTCACCCAGCGCCTGCCGCATGCGGCGTAAAGCCGAGGTGCGGTCAGCATCCCAGACGATCAGCTTGGCGATCATCGGATCGTAGAACGGCGTGACAGAGTCGCCTTCGCGCACGCCGGTATCGACGCGTACATGGGTATCCTCTGCCGGCGCGCGCAGGCGATGCAGCGTGCCGACGGAGGGCAGGAAATTCTTCTGCGGATCTTCCGCGTAGATACGGGCTTCCACCGCATGGCCGGTGATTTTCAGCTGGTCCTGCGCCAGCGGCAGTTTGCCGCCGGCAGCCACGCCCAGCTGCCAGGCCACCAGATCCTGCCCGGTGATCATTTCGGTTACCGGATGCTCGACCTGCAGGCGTGTGTTCATTTCCATGAAGTAGAAGCGGTCGGGCCGAAGTCCATCCGAGACATCGGCGATGAACTCCACCGTGCCGGCGCCGACATAACCGATCGCCTTGGCGGCAGCCACGGCCGCATCGCCCATCGCCTTGCGCATCTCTGGCGGCATGCCCGGCGCCGGGGCCTCTTCCAGCACCTTCTGATGGCGGCGCTGCACCGAGCAGTCGCGCTCGAACAGATGCACGGCATTGCCAAGACTGTCAGCGAAGACCTGGATTTCGATATGGCGCGGCTTGATCAGGTATTTTTCCAACAACACCTTCTGGTCGCCAAAGGCATTGGCGGCTTCGCGCTGCGCGCCGGCCAGAGCTGCAGCGAATTCCCTGGCACTGTCGACGCGGCGCATGCCCTTCCCGCCGCCGCCCGCCACCGCCTTGATCAGCACTGGATAGCCGATGCGTTCGGCCTCCTTCGCCAGCAGCTCAGGCGTCTGGTCGTCACCGTGATAGCCCGGCACGACCGGAACCCTGGCCTTTTCCATCAGCGCCTTGGCGGCGCCCTTCAGGCCCATCGCCTCGATCGCCGAGGGTGGCGGACCAATGAAGACCAGCCCGGCTTCCTTGCACGCCCTGGCGAAGGCGGCATTTTCAGAGAGGAAGCCGTAGCCCGGATGGATCGCCTGCGCACCGGTGCGTTTGGCGGCTTCGATGATGCGGTCGGGCAGCAGGTAGCTTTCGCGCACCGGAGCGGGACCGATATGCACAGCTTCGTCGGCCATCGCCACATGCCGTGCATTGGCATCGGCATCGGAATAGACCGCAACCGTCGCCACGCCCATGCTTCTGGCGGTGCGGATGACCCGGCAGGCAATTTCGCCGCGATTGGCAATCAGAATCTTGCGGAACACGTTGCCCAGCCTCTCTACTTCGCCCAGTTCGGCTTGCGCTTGTCGAAGAAGGCCGCCAGACCCTCCTGGCCTTCCGCGCTGGCGCGGCGGTCGGCGATATTCTGTGCAGTGAACTGCATCACCTCTTCATCCACGCTGCGACCGGCCACGCGGCCAACCAGCAGCTTGCTGTCGCGGATCGCACCCGGCGCACCCTGCAGCAGCATACTCACCATCTCGATACCGCGGGTTTCCAGCGCGCCCTCGTCGGCCACCACCTCATGGATCAGGCCGATGCGACAGGCCTCGTCAGCAGTGAAGCGTTCGGCAGTGAGAAAATAGCGCCGCGCCTGACGCTGCCCCATGGCCGCCACCACATAAGGTGAAATGGTCGCCGGGGTCAGGCCGAGCCGCACTTCGGTCAGTGCGAATTGCGCGCCCCCGGTCGCCACCACGATATCGGCTGCCGAGGCCAGACCGGTGCCACCGGCCATGCAGTTGCCGTGGACGAGCGCGAGCGTCGCCTGCGGCAAGTCGTTCAGCTTCTTCAGCATGCGCGCCATATTCATGGTGCTGGCACGGTTTTGCTCGGGCGTGGCCTGGCCGGATTTGCGCATCCAGTCGAGATCACCGCCAGCTGAAAAACTCTTGCCCGCGCCCTTCATGACCACGACGCGCACATCGGAACGAGCGGCAAGGTCATCCCAGATTTTCGTCAGTGTCAGAATGACATCGTCATTGAATGCGTTGTGAATCTGCGGCCGGTTCAGCGTCACCGTGGCGACGCCGCGCGGATCGATATCGAGTAGTACGATCTGATCAGTCATGGCGCTGCCTCACATCCGGAACACGCCGAACTTCGTCGGCTCGATGGGTGCGTTATGCGCAGCGCTCAGACCCAATGCCAGCACCATGCGAGTGTCGACCGGGTCGATGATACCGTCATCCCACAGCCGCGCCGAGGCATAGTACGGATGGCCCTGGCGATCGTACTGCGTGCGGATCGGGTTCTTGAAGGCTTCTTCCTCGTCCTTTGACCAGTTGCCACCGCCGGCTTCGATGCCGTCGCGCTTCACGGTCGCCAGAACGCTGGCCGCCTGCTCACCGCCCATCACCGAGATACGGGCATTCGGCCACATGAACAGCAGGCGCGGGCTGTAGGCCCGGCCGCACATGCCGTAATTGCCGGCACCGTAGGAGCCGCCGATGATGACCGTAAACTTCGGCACGCGTGCGGTTGAGACCGCCGTCACCAGCTTGGCGCCATCCTTGGCAATGCCGCCGGACTCGTATTTCTTGCCGACCATGAAGCCGGTGATGTTCTGCAGGAAGACCAGCGGGATGTTGCGCTGGCAGCAGAGCTCAATGAAATGCGCACCCTTGAGCGAGCTTTCCGAGAACAGGATGCCGTTATTGGCGATGATGCCGACCGGGTAGCCGTGGATGCGGGCGAAACCGCAGACCAGCGTGCTGCCATAGAGCTTCTTGAACTCGTCCAGTTCGGAATCGTCCACGATGCGCGCGATAATCTCTCGCACGTCGAAGGGAACGCGGCCATCCTTCGGGATCACGCCATAGAGTTCTGCCGGATCGAAACGCGGCGGCTTCGGCTCGCGCACATCGCCCGACACCTGCTTCACCGTGTTCAGATTGCCGACGATATTGCGCGCGAGGCCCAGCGCATGGGCGTCGTTCATCGCATAATGATCACTGACGCCTGACACGCGCGCATGCACATCGGCGCCACCGAGATCTTCGGCCGACACCACTTCGCCAGTGGCCGCTTTCACCAGCGGCGGGCCAGCAAGGAAGATGGTGCCCTGGTTGCGGACAATGATCGACTCATCCGACATCGCCGGCACATAGGCGCCGCCTGCGGTACAGCTGCCCATCACCACGGCGATCTGCGGGATGCCGATGGCCGACATGTTGGCCTGATTGTAGAAAATGCGGCCGAAATGTTCCTTGTCGGGGAACACCTCGTCCCAGGTCGGCAGGTTGGCGCCGCCGGAATCCACCATGTAGATGCAGGGCAGACGGTTCTGCAGCGCGATCTCCTGCGCCCGCAGATGCTTCTTCACCGTCATCGGAAAGTACGTGCCGCCCTTGACCGTGGCGTCGTTGCACACGATCACGCATTCGCGGCCATTGACCCGGCCGATACCGGTGATCACGCCGGCGGCTGCGATGTCGCCGCCATACATGTCGTAAGCAGCGAACTGGCTCAGTTCAAGAAATGGCGAACCGGGATCGAGCAGCGTGCGCACACGGTCACGCGGCAGCAGCTTGCCGCGCGAGAGATGCTTCTCGCGCGCCTTGTCGCCGCCGCCCAGTTTGATCTGGCGGACCTTGGCTTTCAGATCGTCAACCAGTGCCTGCATCTGGGCGACATTGTCGCGGAAGGCGGCCGAACGGGTATCGAGTTGGCTGGTGAGCGCGCTCATGGGGCGTTCTGTTTCTCGCTCTCGGACGGTGATGCCATTGACCATGCCAGCCGCCCCGGATGCCTGCAAGGGGCACCGGCGGAAAAGGATGCGGCAGCCGCGGCAACCTGTTAATTTCGCGCCCTGTCTATTCACTGTATCGACAAAAACTATGGAGGAAACATGGCCGGCAAAGGCTTCGATCTCAGCGGCAAGGTTGCCCTTGTCACCGGCGGCAATGGCGGCATCGGTTTGGGAATGGCCGAGGGTATGGCACAGGCCGGCTGCGACCTGGTGATCTGGGGCGGCAATCCCGACAAGAATGCCGCTGCAGAAAAGAAACTCTCCGCCTATGGCCGCAAGGTTCTCGTGCAGAAGGTGAATGTCGCCGACGAAGCACAGGTTGAAACCGCCATGGCCGAGGCACTGAAAAAGATGGGCCGCATCGACGGCTGCTTCGCCAATGCCGGCGTCAGCCAGAAGCGCGCCGTCTTCCATGAGCTCAGCACCGAGGAATGGCGCCGCGTGCTCTCGGTCAACCTCGATGGCGCCTTCTTCACCCTGCGTGCCGCCGCCCGCCACATGGTCGAGCGCAGCCAGAATGGTGACAAGGCCGGCGGGCGCCTCGTGGGCATGGCCAGCACGGCTGGTGTGCATGGCGCGGCGCGCGCCGAATCATACGCTGCCAGCAAAGGCGCGATGCTCTCGCTGGTGCGTGCCCTGGCCGTTGGCATGGCGCGCTATGGCGTGACGGCGAATTCCATCCTGCCGGGCTGGATCGAGACCGAGATGACGGCGGCCGGCGTGGCCGATCCGAAATTCAGCGGCAATGTACTGCCGCGCATTCCGGTGCGGCGCTGGGGCCAGGGTTCGGATTTCGCCGGCATCGCCACGTATATCATGAGCGACACCAGCCAGTATCACACCGGCGACAGTTTCGTGATCGACGGCGCTTATACCATCTTCTGACGCGCCGCCGCCCGGGCTGCCGCTCTGGCAGCACGCACCTGCATCCACTGCATGCGCAGGATGCCGGCGAGGATGAGAATCCCGCCGGCAACCTGCTGCAGTGTGATGGTGGCACCAAAGAACAGCGCCGAGACCGTCACCGCGAAAACCGGTGCCAGGCTGGAATACAGCGTGGCAACCGGCACGCCGATGCGGCTGACGCCATAATTCCAGAACAGGATGGCGATACCCGCGCCGCCGAGCCCGATGCAGAGCAGCATGCCAATCGCCGAGGCTGCCGGCAGTTCGGTGGGCAGGCGGTCGGGCTGCATCGTGGCCAGGATACCAAACAGGCTGCAGATCAGCAGGCCGCCGGACAGCGAACTCAGCAGCGTGATGCGCATCTGGCTGAAGCCGAGTGGCGCGAGCCAGCTTTGCGCGCGCATCGAATACCAGCTCCACAGCACCATGGCGCAGACCAGCAGCCCTTCGCCCAGATACGCAATCTCCCCCGGTGCAGAAGCACGCGCCTTCACGGCATCCATCGCCACCAGCGCTGCGCCGACCATGGCCGCAATGGCCGCCGGCCAGAAGCCACGCGCCAGCGGTGCCCGCAACATCAGCTTCGCGAGCAGCGCCGCCACCAGCGGGCCGGCGCTCATCACGATGGCGGCCCGCACCGGTTCCGACAGCATGATGCCGATGGTGAAGCAGAGCGAGAACATCGCCATTGCGGCGCCAAGCTGCAGTACCCTGGCCCAGGGCATCGGAGCGCGGAACGGCCACTTGCGGTCGTAGATCAGCGCCAGCGCAAGCAGCAGCGGCGCCGGAATCAGATAGCGCACCGCCGAGACGAAGAACGGATCGAGATGCCTGGTCGCCAGGGCATGCGTCATGGGGATCATCATGCCCCAGAGCAGCGCGGTGGTCACAAGTCCGGCAACGGCCAACGCGGTGCCGGCTGGTTTTTCTGACATGCCGGGCTACTTCTTCTGCGACAGCCAGCGGTCGATGTGATCGATGCGGTCCGAGCCCCAGAACATCTCGTCGTCGACGATGAAGGTTGGCGTGCCAAAGGCCTTGGCTTCGATCGCCTCGGCGGTGGAATCGATCACCGCCTGTCGCGCGGCGGCATCTTCGGCAGCCTTGGCGATCTCGGCTTCGGGCACGCCGGCCACATGAACCACGGCCTTGAGATGCTCGGGTGCGGCGATATCCTTGCCCTCGCCCCAGTATTGCTTGAACGCTGCCTTGGCGAAGGTCACCGCTTTGGTCGGATTCTGCTCCTTCAGCCGGTAAAACAGCAGGCGCGGCAGCTTGGCATCGGTCGGAAACGGGTTGGGCGTGGTGACAATGGGCAGGCCGGCGAGTTTGGCCGAGCGCGTCCAGTCATGCTCCATGTAGTCCATCTTCACCTTCGGAAAGGGTGTGCGATCCGGGATCGCCTTCCACAGATGACCAATCGAAACCGGCCGCCAGTCGACGCTGCGATTGTGTTTGCGCGCCACGGCCTCGATCGTGTTGGCGCCGATATAGGCGTACGGCGAGGTGAAGTCCCAGTAGAAGATGATCTGCTTGGCCACTGCGCGTCTCCCTTTTTATGTTTTGCTTATCCGTTACCAGCCGCCGCGCGACAGCCAGCGGTCGATCTGGTCAATGCGATCCGCGCCCCAGAAAGGCTCGCCATCAACAAAGGTGAACGGCGAGCCGAACACGCCGCGCTGCTGGATCGCATCTTCGGTCACTTCGCGTAAGCGGGCCTTGATCTCGGGCTGCTCGATCCCGGCCAGGAAAGCCTTGCTGTCGACGCCCAGCCTGGCGGCAATCTCGGCCAGGACTTCAGCGGACGAGATATCGCGGTCCTCGACAAAGTAGGCCGCATAGACCGCCTTGATGAATGGCACTGACTTGTCGGGGTCGGTTGCCTTCAGCCAGTAGGTGCCGCGGCAGGCGGCGATGGTGGCGAGCGGGAATTTCGTTGGCATCGTGAAGGCAATGCCGTGTTCACGGGCGCTGCGATTGAAGTCGTGGGTCGAATATTTGCCCTTCATCGGATACTGCACCAGCGGCTGGGTGCCCTCCGACTTGAACACCGCACCAAGCAGCATCGGTCGCCAGTCGACCTTGCGGCCATGCTTGCTGGCCAGCGCTTCTATGCGCTGGGCGCCGATATAACCGTAGGGCGAACCAAAATCGAAATAGAATTCCAGCGGGGCGGCCATGCTGTCCTCGTCTTTTTGTGTCGTCAGTCGAAACCGAACGCGCGACGGAAACCGCGCCAGATCGGATGCTCTTCCGGTTCAAGTTCGATGCCGATCGAGGTAACGCGATCCTTGCGGATTTCACGCGCCACCAGTTCCACCGGGCCCCAGCGCACGCGGTCACCCACCACGGCGCGGTGGCGCAGCCGTCGCCGCATGTAGCTGCCGACCGGTTCGCCGCGATCCTTCTCCTCGACCGGAAGACCGTAGAGCAGTGCCACCTCGCCCAGCAGCGTATCGCCGGTCAGCACGAATTCGCCGAACACCTCCTCGCCGCGATCGCGCTTCTTGCGCCGCTTGCTCGTTTCGCGTGAGGTGAACAGGCGGTCGAGCGAGAAGAACTGTTCGGCCGGCGCCAGCACCAGGATGTAATCGCCGGTTTCCAGGTGGTCGAGTTTGAGGCGGTCCATCACCGTGCCGTCGCGGATCACGGTGATGATGCGCGAACGTCGTGGCAGCGGAATCTCGGTGAAGCGATAACCCAGCGCCGGTGCATCGGCCTCGACGCGGTAGCTGGCGACATCGCGATCCGCCGTGGATCCGAGGTCGAGTTCGGTGCGGCTGACGGCTTCAGGCTTGGGCGGCAGTTCGAGACCGAAGAACCGCGCCACCGGCGCAATCGTCCAGCCCTGCAGGGTGAGCGAGGCCAGCACGCAGACGAAAGCCGCCGTGACGTAGACGTCGGAATTGGGCAGCTTGGCCAGCACCGGGATGGTGGCGAGGAAGATCGGCACCGCGCCGCGCAGGCCGATCCAGGAGATGAAGCCGATCTCGCGAAAGCTGTAGCGGAACGGCACCAGGCAGAGCAGCACCGCCACCGGACGCGCCAGCACGATCAGGATGCCGGCGACAACACCGCTGCCGGCCAGATAGGGCTTCATCTGGTCCGGCGTCATCAGCAGGCCGAGCAGCAGGAACATGACGATCTGGCTGAGCCAGCTCAGGCCGTCGTAGAAGCGCAGGATCACCTGCGCGCCGCGATGCCGGCGGTTGCCGAGCACCAGGCCGGCGACATAGACCGCAACATAGCCCGAGGCGTGCAGGAAATAGGCGCCGGAAAAGATCAGCAGCGCCGCCGCCATCGCCACGATGGGATAGAGGCCGCCGGCGACCGGCACGCGGTTGAACAGCGCCACCAGCAGGAAGCCGCCAGCCACGCCGACCATAAGGCCGCCCACCATTTCGACAAGGAATTGTGCGACAAGTTGCAAGGTATCGGGCGGCTGGCCGTGTCGCAGCAATTCGACCGCCATCAGGGTCAGGAAGATCGCCATCGGATCATTGATGCCGGACTCAACTTCGAGCGTGCCGCTGACGCGCTTCTGCAGCGCCAGACCCTTCATGTTGAGCAGGAAGAACACCGCCGCCGCATCTGTCGAACCGACAATGGCGCCGACCAGGAAGGATTCCAGCAAGCCGAGGCCGAGCGCGTAATGCGCCGCCACGCCAACCAGCCCCGCCGTCACCACCACGCCGACAGTGGCCAGCACGAAGGCCGGCGCCACCACCAGCCGCACGGTGCTGAAATGTGTGCGCAGGCCACCATCGAACAGGATGATGCCGAGCGCCGCCGAACCGACCGAATAGGTGAGCTGGTAGTCGTTGAAGACGATGCCGCCGGGACCGCCCTCGCCGGCCAGCAGGCCGAGGCCGAGGAAGACCAGCAGGAAGGGAACGCCAAAACGGCTCGAAGCCGACCCGGCAAAGATGCTCACCAGGACCAACAAGGAGGCAATAAAAAGAATCTCGTTGGCCTGGTTCAAACGCTGTTGCTTCCTGTTTCCCTAGCTTCCGTCGTCAGCCTCCCGGGGCATTCCCGGCGATGGCCCGGCTGATCACCAGTCGCTGGACGTCGCTGGTACCTTCGTAAATCTGGCAGACGCGAACATCCCGGTAGATGCGTTCCACCGGGAAATCGGCCAGATAGCCGTAACCGCCGTGAATCTGGATGGCATCCGAGCATACCCGTTCGGCCATTTCAGAGGCAAACAATTTGGCCATGCTGGCCTCTTTCAGGCAGGGCAGGCCGGCATCCTTGAGCCGCGCGGCACTCAGGATCAGCTGATGCGCCGCCTCGATGCGGGTCGCCATGTCGGCCAGCCGGAAAGCCACCGCCTGGTGGTTGATGATCGCGGTGCCAAAGGCCTCGCGCTGGCCTGCATACATCCGGGCTGCGTCAAATGCCGCGCGCGCCATGCCGGTGGCCTGCGCGGCGATGCCAATGCGGCCGGATTCCAGGTTTGCGAGTGCGATGCGGTAGCCTTCGCCCTCGGCGCCCAGCATGGCATCCTCGGGCACCCGCACATCCTCCAGCACGATCTGGCAGGTGTCGGAGCATTTCTGCCCCAGCTTCTGCTCGATACTTGCCACGCGGTAACCGGGCGTATCGGTGGGAACCAGGAAGCAGGACATGCCGCGCTTGCCTGCTGCCGGATCGCTGATGGCGAAGACCAGCGCCAGTTTGGCGATCGAGCCCGAGGTGATGAACTGCTTCACCCCGCTGATCACCCACTGATTGCCCTCGCGTCGGGCCCGGGTTTTCAGCGCAGAGGCGTCCGAGCCGGCCTGCGGTTCGGTCAGACAGAAGGCACCGATCCATTCGCCGCGTGCCAGCGGCTTCAGATACTGCTCCTTCTGCGGCAGCGTGCCGTAACGCAGCAAAGCTGCACAGACAGGCGAATTGTTGACGGACATGATGGTGCTGACGGCGCCATCGCCGGCGGCGATTTCCTGCAGCGCCAGCACATAGGCAACGAAATCTGTGTCCGCGCCGCCCCACTGCTCGGGCACGCCCATGCCCATCAGGCCGAGATCTCCCATCTGGCGCAGCAACTCCACCGGCGGCTTCGCCGTCCGGTCGCGCTCGGATGCGCCCGGCACCAGCTTTTCCTGGGCGAAGTCCCGCGCCATGTCGCGGATCATCTGCTGTTCTTCGGTCAGCATGTCATTCCTTCCGCTGCATCAGCTTCACGCCGGCGACATAGGCCAGCACCTGTTCAGACGTCAGCGGCCGGCCGGCCGTGGCGCAATACACACCATCCAGCCGCTGGCTGCCTTCGGTCAGCGGCTCGTCCTTGGCCGCCTTAGCCTGAAGCCCGCTGCTGCCTTCCGCCGTCTGCGGCTGGGCATAGAAGCCGAGCGCCACGCATTGCCGCGTGCCGAGATCGAACCGTCGTGACAGCACCGCCCCGTTCAGCGTCGCCAGTTTTTCGTCCTTTGCCTGTGTCGCCTGCGGCTTGGGCGCCTCCAGCCCGTTCAGCACGGTGGTGGCGAAACGGATCAGGTCGACCGGGCCGGTCAGGTAATGATCCTCGCCACTGAGGTCACGCAGGACGGCAAGGGCAAAACTGCCGGCCGGCTTCTGCGCCTTCCACAGATAACGCTCCAGCCGGTAGCCCAGCGGCGAGGAGAAGGATTCCGCCAGTTGCGGCGCTGCCGTCAGGCCCTCGGCGTCCCAGCGCACACGCTGATCGGTCGCACGCAGCGGCTCCCAGCGCACATCGGTTTCGTCACTGGCCTGCGCGGGCAGAGCCGCGAATGCAGCAAGGGCGATGGCAACAGAACGCAACAACCTCACTTGGTCTCCTCGAAGATTTCGCGGCCGATCAGCATGCGCCGGATTTCCGACGTGCCGGCACCGATTTCATACAGCTTGGCATCGCGCAGCAGGCGGCCGGTCGGATAGTCATTGATATAGCCGTTGCCGCCCAGGATCTGGATCGCATCAAGCGCCAGCTTGGTCGCCTTCTCGGCGGCAAACAGGATCGCGCCGGCGGCATCCTTGCGCGTGGTCTGGCCACGGTCACAGGCCTTGGCCACGGTATAGACATAGGCGCGCGACGCATTCATCTCGGTATACATGTCGGCCACCTTGCCCTGCACCAGCTGGAAGGTGCCGATCGACTGGCCGAACTGCTTGCGCTCATGGATATACGGCAGCACCACGTCCATCGCCGCCTGCATGATGCCGAGCGGACCGGCGGCCAGCACGGCGCGCTCGTAATCAAGGCCGCTCATCAGCACGTTCACGCCACGGCCGACCTGGTTCAGCACATTCTCTTCCGGCACTTCGCAATCCTGGAATACCAGCTCGCCGGTATCCGAACCGCGCATGCCCAGCTTGTCGAGCTTCTGCGCCGTGGAGAACCCCTTGAAGCCCTTCTCGACCAGGAAGGCGGTGATGCCGCGCGCGCCTGCGGCCGGATCGGTCTTGGCATAGACCACCAGCACATCGGCAGTGGGGCCATTGGTGATCCACATCTTGTTGCCGTTCAGGATGTAGCGGTCGCCCTTCTTGTCGGCGCGCAGCTTCATCGACACGACATCGGAGCCGGCATTCGGCTCGCTCATCGCCAGCGCACCGAGGTTCTTGCCGCTGATCAGATCGGGCAGATATTTCTTCTTCTGCTCAGGCGACCCGTTGCGACTGATCTGGTTGACGCAGAGGTTGGAATGCGCGCCATACGAGAGGCCAACCGAAGCGGAGCCACGGCTCACCTCTTCCATCGCCACGCAATGTTCCAGATAGCCGAGCCCGCTGCCGCCGTATTCTTCCTCGGCGGTGATGCCGTGCAGGCCGAGATCGCCCAGCTTGGTCCACAGGTCGCGCGGAAATTCGTTGGTCTTGTCGATGGCATCAGCACGCGGCGCCAGCTCGGTATCGACAAAGCCGCGCACGGACTGGCGCAGCATGTCGGCGGTTTCGCCGAGCCCGAAATCGAGCGTCGGATAGCTGTTGGAAATCATGGTTGTTGACCCTTCTCGGACGGACCAGGGGAATCCTGAATCGGGGTGGCGGGAGTGTAGCGGATCGCGGCTCAGGATGCAGCCGTGCGGGGTGCGTCAGGGCGTCCCAGCATGCACATCATGGTGGCCAGGCCCGTGGCGCAATGCAGCATCTTTCCCGATTTTTCTGCAAAGACGTCGAAGGCCACAATCGTAAGTGTGCGGCCATGCCGCGTAACCTGGGCGCGGGCCAGCATGCGGTCGCCATCGGCCGGCGCCATCAGGTTCATCTTGTATTCCACGGTCAGCACCGTGGCGTCGGCCGGAAACAGGCTGTAGGCGGCATAGCCAGCCGCCGAATCCGCGATCATCCCGACGATGCCGCCATGAACGAAGCCATGCTGCTGCGTCACATCCGGTTTGCGCGGCATTTCCACCTCGCACAGGCCCGGCTTCACCGTAGCCAGCACCGCGCCGATCAGATGCATGGCCGGCTGGCGGTTGAAACTGTCGCGCACGCGCGCCTCGAAACCGGCATCGGCCGGTTTGAACTCCCCCGTTCCGATATTGGTTGGCATGATCATGCCGCAGCCTCCTTCGGTGCAATCGGCTCTATGCCGAAGGTTTCGGCGATGCGGGCCACGAAGCTGTGCGGAAACGGTCGTGAACGGCGCTTGACCAGATCGATGCACACGCCGGTCAGCCGCGCCATCATCACCTGCTTATCGTCACCAACACGGATCAGGCGGTGGCGGAACACGATCTTGCGTTCGCCAATGCTTTCGACCGTACTTTCCATCCGCACCAGATCCCCGCCATGCAGTTCGGCCTGATACTCCACCTCGGCCTTCACGGCGGCCACGCCGGCCTGTTCGGCCATCATCTGCTCGCGCGGCCAGCCATGCAGGGCGGCCACGGCAAAGGCCGCATCGCCGATCCAGCCCATGTAGAAGCTGACATTCACATGGCCCAGATGATCGCACTGCCAGGCCTGAGTCATCAGGCGAAGCGTCTCGACATATTTCTCGGTCATGGCTTAAGGCCTTTCCCCGGCGGTTTCCTCTGGCTTCCGTGATACCGCGAAAGGCTAAATAGAGAAAATCGATTGTTTTTATCAACTGGATAGGGTTTTTCTATGGCCGATGAACCTGACCCTGATCCGCTATTTCATGGCCGTGGCCGAAACCGGCAGCTTCACCCGCGGAGCTGAACGCGCCAACGTCACCCAGCCGACGCTGTCGGCCGGGATCAAGCGACTGGAAGAGTCGCTGGGCGCCAGTCTGTTCGAGCGCAGCCGCGCGCCGCAACTCACCCCGGCCGGCGCCCGTTTCCTGCCGCGCGCCCGCCTGCTGCTGCAGGAGTGGACGGCGGCGCGGCACGACCTGCGCCAGGAAGGCCGGCCAACCAAACTGCGTCTGCGGCTCGGCTACATTCCCGGCCTGCCGCAACGCCGGCTGACCGCCCTGCTCGGCGGTTTCGCCTCTGCCCATCCCGATGTCGCGCTGGAGATTCTGGAAGCGCCGGCTGCCACGCTGACGCGCCGGCTCGATCTCGGCCGTATCGACGCCGCCATCCTGCCGCTCGGCGATGACAGCGACGACCACAGCCTGACGCTGTTCCGCCAGCGCTACCTGCTGGCCGTACCGCCAAAGCATCCGCTGGCCCGGCGCAACAGCGCACGGATCAGCGATCTGCAGGATCAGCCCTTCGTGATCCGGCCGCAGGCGGAAATCATGCCGGCAGCGGAGAAATTGTTCGACGGATTGAATGTACGGCCGCGCATCATCGGCCGGGCCGAGAGCGATGCGGCGTTACTGGCGCTGGTGGAAGCAGGGATCGGGGTGGCGCTGCTGCCGCACTGGCTGATCAGCGATGCGGTGGCCACGCTCACCCTGCCCGAACTGCGCGACATGCATCGCATCGGACTGCTCTGGCGCGACGATACGCATGCCGCACTGGCGCAGCTGCGCGATTTCGCCGCCGGCCATGACTGGGACGCAGCCACCGACCGCGCCGTGCTGGGGCATTAAGCGCCGGCAGCCCCGCGCCCCATCACGCCTTCGGCATGATCCTGCGCATCGACCACGGCGACGGCGCTCATATTGACCAGGCCGCGCACGGTGACATTGCGCGACACGATATGCGCCGACTTCGCCATGCCCATCAGGATCGGGCCGACATAGAAGCCCTGCTCCATCTGGCGCACCAGGTTGGCCGAGATATTGGCGGCATCCTGGTTGGGCATCACCAGCAAATTGGCGCTGCCCTTCAGGCCGTTGCCGGGCATCAGCTTCTCGCGGATCGCTTCCGAGACGGCGGCATCGGCCTTCATCTCGCCCTCGATCTCCACATCGGGCATCAGCTGGTGCAGGCGGCGGGTCGCCTCGCGCATCTTCAGAGCCGAAGGCGACGACGAGGTGCCGAAATTGGAATGCGACACCAGCGCGATCTTCGGCACCACACCGAAGCGGCGCACTTCGTCGGCCGAGATCTGCGTGATCGCCACGATCTCCTCGGCGGTGGGGTCGAGACTGACATTGGTATCGGTGATGAACAGCATGCCGTGCGGCAAGACGAGGAGCTGCATGGCTGCCGGCAGCGTGACGCCGCTGCGCAGGCCGATCACATCCTGGATATGCGGCAGATGCTGGTCATACTGCCCCACTGCGCCGCAGATCATCGCATCCGCCTCGCCGCGCTGTACCGCCATGGCAGCAATCACGGTAGTGTTGGTACGGATCATGATGCGGGCGTCATCGGGCGCCACACCCTTGCGATTCATCAGCGCCAGATAGCCGGTCCAGTATTCGTGGTACCGATCATCGCGCTCGGGGTCGATCAGTTCGACATTCTCGCCGATCTTCAGGCGCAGGCCGAGCTTCTCGATACGCTTTTCCACCACGGCGCGGCGGCCGATCAGGGTCGGCACGGCCACCTTGTCGTCCAGCACGATCTGGGCGGCGCGCAGCACGCGCTCGTCCTCGCCTTCGGCATAGATCAGGCGCAGCGGCTTGCGCTTGGCGCGCTCAAACGTCGGCCGCATCACGAAACCGGTGCGATAGACGAAACGCTCCAGCCCTTCGCGATAGGCCTTCATGTCGGTGATCGGTCGCGTGGCCACGCCGCTGTCCATCGCCGCCTGGGCGACGGCCGGCGCGATCTGCAGGATCAGGCGCGGATCGAAGGGCTTCGGGATGAAGTATTCCGGACCGAAACTCAGGTCCTCGTCATTGCCATAGGCGCGCGCCACCACATCGGAGATTTCCGCCATGGCAAGATCGGCGATGGCGCGGACGGCGGCCAGTTCCATCTCGGTGTTGATCGTGGTCGCGCCGACATCCAGTGCGCCGCGGAACAGGAACGGGAAGCACAGCACGTTGTTGACCTGGTTCGGGTAGTCCGAACGCCCGGTCGCCAGGATCGCGTCGGGCCGCACCGCCTTGGCCGCTTCCGGCAGGATTTCCGGTGTCGGATTCGCCAGCGCGAGAATCAGCGGCTTCGGCCCCATCTTCTCGACCATCTCCGGCTTCAGCACATTGGCGGCTGACAGCCCGAGGAAGACGTCGGCGCCGGCAATCGCGTCGCCCAGTGTGCGGTGGTTGGTCGGCCGCGCATAACGCGCCTTGAACTCGTCCATCTGTTCGGTGCGGCCCTCGTAGACCACGCCGACGATATCGGAGACGACGATATTCTCTTTCTTCACGCCCAGTTCGACCAGCAGATCGAGGCAGGCCAGCGCCGCAGCGCCCGCGCCGCTGGCGACCAGCCGCACATCCTCGATCGTCTTGCCGACCACGCGCAGCCCGTTCAGCACCGCAGCCGCCACGGTGATCGCCGTACCGTGCTGGTCGTCGTGGAAGACCGGGATCTTCATCTTCTGGCGCAGCGCGCGCTCGACCACGAAGCATTCCGGCGACTTGATGTCTTCCAGGTTGATGCCGCCGAAGGTCGGCTCCAGCGCCGCGATGATCTGCACCAGCTTGTCGGGATCGGTTTCGTTGATCTCGATGTCGAAGACGTCGATGCCGGCGAACTTCTTGAACAGTACCGCCTTGCCTTCCATCACCGGCTTCGAGGCGAGAGGCCCGATATTGCCCAGGCCCAGCACGGCGGTGCCGTTGGAGATCACGCCGATCAGGTTGCCGCGCGCGGTCAGCTCGGCGGCCTGGGCCGGATCCTCGACGATGGCGTTGCAGGCGGCGGCGACGCCGGGGCTGTAGGCCAGCGCCAGGTCACGCTGGGTGCCGAGCGGCTTGGTGGGGGTGATTTCGAGTTTACCCGGCTTCGGCAGCCGGTGGTATTCCAGCGCCGCGCGGTCGAGATCGGATGTCATAAAAACTCTCGCAGGATCAGTACGATCAGGGCATCCCGGCACGGGATGCCGTGGGGGAAATCAGGCTTACAACAGCCTGCCCTCAGATGAAAGCACTGGGAATAAAGGAGAGTGTCGATCGAATGGTGCGGTCGAAAAGACTCGAACTTTCACGGCCTTTCGGCCACAGCCACCTCAAGGCTGCGCGTCTACCAATTCCGCCACGACCGCATTTTCGGGCGACGCGGGGGAATAGCAAATCCCGCCGGGGTATTCAAGGCTGCCCAAGGCCTTAAAAACGCAGCTTTAATCGTCCGACATCGTATCCGTGATCGAGACGGCGACCTTCTCGCCGGAAATCACGATCTCGCCGCGGGCAATCAGCTTGTTGTTGGCGAAGATCCAGGCATGGTCATCCACGCTGGCATCCAGCTCGATGACGGCGCCACGGCCCACCTTGAGCACCTGGTGGATCGGCATGGTGGCCTTGCCCAGCACCACCGAGATTTCGACCGAAACGTCGTTGACCGCATTGGTCGCCATACCAAACCTTCCTTTGGGCCGTCGCAGGGCTTAAGTAACCCCTGCAAGGTTAGCACAGTCTTAAGGTCATGCCTCCCGTCCTTCCGCCCCCCAACCAGATCCTCCAGACCCCGGCCGGACCGGTGGACTGGATCATCAGCGACGCTCCGGTGGCCTATGAGGCCGCCCAGGCCGCGATGGAAGCCCGGGTGGCGGACATCCACGCCGGCCGGGCCAGCGAGGCGATCTGGCTGCTGGAGCATCCGCCGCTCTATACCGCCGGCACCTCGGCCAAACCCGCCGACCTTCTAACCCCCCAGTTTCCGGTCTTCGCCACCGGCCGGGGCGGCCAGTACACCTACCATGGGCCGGGCCAGCGGGTGGTCTACCTGATGCTGGACCTGACCAGGCGCGGCCGCGACGTCCGCGCCTTCGTCTGCCGGATGGAGGACTGGGTGATCGCCAGCCTCGCCCGCTTCAACGTCACCGGTGCGATCCGCGACGGCCGGGTCGGCGTCTGGGTCGACCGCCCCGACCAGGGGCCGGGCCGCGAGGACAAGATCGCCGCCATCGGCGTCCGGGTCCGCCACTGGATCACCTTCCACGGCCTGAGCCTGAACGTCGATCCCAACCTGGACCATTACGGCGGCATCGTCGCCTGCGGCATCCAGAACACGGCGGCCGAACCTTTCGGCGTCACCTCGCTGGCCGATCTGGGCCTGACGCCGACGCTGCCAGAGGTCGACCTGATCTTACGTGACACTGTAGAAGGCGCCCTGCTCGATCGCCTTGGCACCAGCTGCACTACTTGATCAGATATTTATCATAACAAACTGAAATCTAAATCTTTCCCTTCCGCTTCATGTCGCGCTTCTGCTGGCGGCTGAGCCCTTCGGTCGAGATCACGACCGGCTCGGCGGCGGCCTTCTTCGCCTTGAGCCAGAGCACGTAGACCGCCGTGAAGATGACGATACTGCCAAAGCCGACCCACTGGTTGCCGGTCGCCACCCAGCCAAGGCCGCCCAGGCCGAGCGCGCCGACATAACAGATCACCCACTCCTTGAGTGTCATTCTGAATTTTTTCTTTGTAATCATGATCTTGTTTAAACTTTCAAAGTTAAATTCTCAGACCAGGCTGCAGCGTCTGCCCGCTTATCCTGCGGCGCTCCCGACAAATCTCTACTGGCTTACATCAGCTGTTTAAATCCGGCAAAGGCCCAATCCCGGCTTACCCGCATCCTATCCCGTCTTATTTGATGCTTATTCTTTCTTATTTCCTGATAAGCCCCGCAAAACAATAACTTATATATAGAACAATATGGCAACTTTCGTTATTGGTCAAGCCTAAAGCGAAAGGCGGGCAAGCTGCGCAGACAGGCCGGCGGCAATCAGTTCAGAGCGGACCTGCGGTGGGCGTCGCCCTGGCTTTGCGACCTCTGCGGTACCACAGGATGACCCCGGTCACCGACAGCATCGCGGTGATCAGCCCGGCGATGGCCACGGTGACCCGCCCTGCCAGGCCGGCGATCCAGCCGCTATGCAGGGGAAACTGCAGCCGCAGGAAGACGTCGCCCGCCGTGCCCTGCCCGGGAATTTCGGCGGCAAGCAGGCGGCCGTCCTGGGCATCAAAATAGAGATAAGGCGGGTTCGACCCGGCGCCATAATCCGACTGGCCGGGGAAGAAGTGCACCGCGTAAATGCTGTAGGCGGCATTGTATGAGATGCCGCCGGGCCGGTCGGCCCACCCGAACCGTTCCGTTTCGGCTGCTGCCCGGATCGCGATCTCGGCAAAACCGAGCCTCCGGGCCGGCTGTTTGCCGGGTGGGAGCGCCGCACGCTGGTCGAACGGCGTCGGTGTCAGCGTGCTGA
The DNA here is from genome assembly GCF_007197755.1 of Ferrovibrio terrae. Lineage (NCBI taxonomy): Bacteria > Pseudomonadati > Pseudomonadota > Alphaproteobacteria > Rhodospirillales > Rhodospirillaceae > Ferrovibrio > Ferrovibrio terrae. The sequence goes on along the minus strand of NZ_CP041636.1, from coordinate 3,131,937 downwards.
ACAGGGACACGACCGGGCGGAAGACCTCGCGGTTCAGGTTGAAGTAGATGCTGGTAAACGCCAGCACCACCAGCACTGGCCAGAGCCACAATCCGCCGACCCGGTGCAGATCGAGATAACGCCGGCGTTGACTGGCCGGTCGCTTGATCCGCCATGAAACGCTCCAGTGCCGCAGCAGCGGTCGCGCCTTCGGCAGGGTGAGCGCGGCTCCGACAAAGCAGTCGAACAGCCAGATCAGGGCCACGCCCCCCATCAGCCAGGCGCCCCAGCGACCAGGCAGATGCAGGCGATAGTGCAACTCGTACAGGAAACCCACGATGTGGCGGCGGTCGAGGCGATCGCTAAAGCGCTGGCGCCGTTCGAGGATCGCGCCCGTCGCCGGGTCGACGAAGATCTGGTCGTAGCCGAGATTGAACAGCTGACCGGTCTGTGGATCGGTCCGGGGGCGCAGACTGAGGCGCCAACTCTCACCCGGCTTCGCATTCAGTGGCACATAGCGCACCGTCGCCCTGGGCTCGGACGCCTCCACGCGCCCGACCAGCGTTTCAAGCGGCAGCGGCGGAGCCTCGCCGGCGACGTGGAATATATCGGCGTTCAACCAGGCATCGAGTTCGAAATGGAACGCGATCACCGCACCGGTCAGACCGGCGACGAACAGAAACCCTGCCGTCGCTAACCCGGCGATGCGGTGAACCAGCAGCCAGAAGGGCCGCGTGGCAACCCCGTCCAGCATGGGGATTACCAGCGATACCGCACCGAGGCGATGATGGTGCGGCCGATGCCGTAACTGCAGTTCGTCGCCGAGCTGCAGGTCAGGTTTTCCTTGTCGAACAGATTGGCCGCATTCACCGCGAAGCGGAAATTCTGCCAGTCGTAATGCACGGCACTGTCGAACAGGGCAAAGGCCGGCACCTCGAAGGTGTTGGTGCTGGTGCCATAACTGCTGCCGATATAGCGCACGCCGGCGCCGAAGCCGAGACCGGCGGCCTCGCCGCTGCGCAGAGTATAGTCGGCCCAGAGCGACGCCATATGCTCGGGCACGCGCACCGGGCGCTTGCCGAAATCGGTGCCGTTGCTGCGGGTGACTTCCACATCCTGATAGGTGTAGGTGGCGATCAGGTCGAGTTCGCGGTTGAGGCTGGCCTTGCCCTCCAGCTCGAGGCCGCGCGAGGTCACTTCGCCGGTCTGGATGCTGAAGCCGGTGTTGACCGGATCGGTCGTCGTCACATTCTGCCGCTTCAGGTCGAAGGCAGAGACCGTGATGAAGCTGTCATAGCCCTTGGGCTGGAACTTGACGCCAATCTCACGTTGCTGCCCGGTCTCGGGCACGAACTGGCTGCCGGCAAAGTCGGTGCCACCAACCGGCTCGAAGGATTCGGCATAGGAGATGTAGGGCGCGAGGCCGGAGTCGAAGAGATACATCAGGCCGGCGCGGCCAGTGAAAGCCTGGTCGTCCTGGTGCGCCTTGTTCTGGGTGAAGCGGTTGTAGTTGTCGTTGACGGCGCGATCCTGGCGACCGCCAAGCAGCAGAACCCAGTTGTCGTATTTGATCTGGTCCTGGAAATAGGCCCCCATCTGCACGATGCGCTGGTCCGAGCCGCTGGTGAAGGCCGGTGTCGTCACCGTGGCGACGCCATAGGTCGGCGAGAAGATGTTGATCTGGCCGCCGGCGCCCGTGCCGTTACCGGTCATCACATCCAGCGAACTATGCTGGTAGTCGAAGCCGAGGATCGCCGTGTGCCTGACCGGACCGGTCTCGAATTTCGCCTCCGCATGCTGGTCGGCGGTGAAGACACGGCCGGCCGCCAGGCGACGCTGGATATTGCGATTATAGATGGGGCCGGTGCCCACCTGCGTGCCCAGGAACATGCTCTGCGCATCGTAATCGTGATCGCTGAACCGCAGGGTCTGGCGCAGGGTCCAGATATCGCTGAGCTGATGCTCGGTCAGCGCGCTGAACGAGGTCTTGATCAGCGTGTTGGAATCGTAGCCCGGCTCACCGATAAAGCGGTTGAGCGGGATTTTGCCATTCGCGCTCGACAGCACGGTGCCAACCGACGGCAGGCCGTAGAGATACAGCGAGTCATCGCGCTGATGATCCATCAGCAGGGTCACGGTGGTATTGTCGCCCGGGCGCAAGGTCAGGCCACCGGCGAGGAAGATGCGGTTGTCATCAACGTAATCGACCTGGGTTTCGCTGTCGCGCGCGAGCGCCACCAGGCGATACGACACCTTGTCGGTCGCCGCGCCGCCGACATCGGCGGCGATCTGCTTGCGCTCGAAGCTGCCGCCCTGCACTTCCACTTCATTGATCGGTTTGTCGGTCGGTCGCTTGGTCACCATGTTGACCAGGCCGCCGGGCGAATTCTGACCGTAGAGAATCGAGGCCGGGCCCTTGATCACTTCGACGCGTTCCATGTTGTAGGGCTCGGGCGCATGGAAGCCGAGAAAGGCCTGCGGCAATTCGCGGGTGCCATCGCGATAGAGATAGCCGGCGAACTGGTTGAAGCCGCGCATCTGGATGCCGTCATGCTGCATCTGCAAGCCGCCGGACTCGGCGCGCACGCCGGCGACGTAGCGCAGCGTCTCACCGATCTGGCGCGGCTTTTGCTCGTCCATCTGCTCGCGCGTGATCACCGTGATGGTCTGCGGCGTTTCCAGCAGCGGCGTGTCGGTCTTGGTGCCGGTGCCGCTGCGCGTGGCGACATAGCCCTCAACCGGACCCCAGGCATTCTCCTCCACACCGCGCGCGCCCTGCACCGTCAGGGTCGGCAGCACGGCGGCGGCGCCCGACTTCGGCGCCTCGACCAGCGTTACCGTGGTCGGATTGATGAAGCGATAGGTCAGCCCGGTGCCTTCGAGCAGGCGGACCAGCGCTGCTTCCGGCGTCATCGTGCCGCGCACGCCGGGCGACTGCAGCGCGCGCGTGGTGTTGCCGTCGACAAAGAGCTGCAGGCCGGTCACTTCGGTGAAGCGCACCAGCGCCTGTGGCAGGCCCTGCGCGGCGATGTCGAAGCCACGGGTCTGCGCAGTGGCCTGGGCGAGTTGGACGTCCGTCGCCTGGGCGAGCACCGCAGCCGGGGCGAAGGCCACGCCGCTGGCCAGCAACAGGGCCTTGTAAGTGTTTGCTTTGGCTTTGGAATAATTGCAACGCGACGGCACCTGCTGACCCACGGACATGCCCTTCCTCAATATTAAGATTGCGACGCATTTGCGCCTGCATGACTGTATGACGCCCGGACCCGGCGGGGGTTATGAGAGGAAATCTGAAAAAAATCAGTCGGCGGGGGAAATGACCGCGAGCAGCGTGCCGTACTGCCGCAGTTTCACCGGCAGCGTGCGCGCGATCGTCTCGATCGCCGCATCGGTCTGCGCGCTGTCGAACACCGCCGTGACCGGCAGGCTTTTGAGCCGTGCATCAGTGACGATGATCCGGCCGAGGCGATGGCGCTCCAGATCGGCCACCACCTCGCCCAGCGGCGCATCGTAGAAGACCAGCCGGTTGCGCCGCCACGCCATGGCGCCGGCGATATCGACGGCTTTGGCATCCGACAGGCCGGCCGCGCCGTAGCGGATCTGCTGGCCTTCGACGGCATTACCGGTCTGGCCATCGGGCGCGCGCACCGCGACGGCATGTTCGGTGACGGTGACGATGGCGCCGCCAGACACGATCTTCACGTCAAACGCCGTGCCGAGCGCCCGCGTCTGGCCGCCGGCGGCGCGCACGATGAACGGCCGCGCGGCATCCGGCGCGACGCTGAAATGCGCCTCGCCCCTGTGCAGCGTGACGATGCGCGCGTCCTGCCCGATCTCGACGGAGAGTGCCGTGGCGCTGCTGAGCTGCACCTCCGAGCCGTCTTTCAGGCTGATGCTGCGCAGTTCCGCCGTCGCGGTGCGATGGTCGGCCAGCAGGTCAGCAGAGGCAATGGCATAGCCGGTCAGCACCAACAGCAGACAGGCCGCGGCGGCAGACATCCAGCGCACCGCAGCGCGGCGCGGTGGCAGCGACACAACATTCGCAGTCTCTTTCATAGCCGGTGCAAGAATGTCGGCGCGCTGCCACACATCCTGTGCGCGTCGCCAGGCGGCAGCATGCTCCGGCCCGGAGTCGAGCCAGACCCGGAAATCCGCCTGCGTCTGCGGGGTGTCGTCCTCGCGCAGAACGACCAGCCAGTGCAGGGCCTCGTCGATCAGGGGCTTAGTATGGTGCTGGGGCTCGGTCATCGGATCTCTTGGCGTCTGTACTTAAGACGGTCGGCGCGGCAAACCGAGTGAGGACCCGCCGGCGTTTTTTTCCGCCTCGGCTTCCGGCCCCATCGCGCGCTCGATCGCCGACAGCGCTGCCACCATATGGGTGATCACGGTATTCCGGCTGATCCCCAGCGTTTCCGCGATCTCGGCATAGGTCCTCTCCTCGAATTTGGCGAGAATGAAGACCTCGCGGCAGCGCGGCGTCAGGCCCTCCACCACGCGCAGCAGCCGACTGAATTCGCTGCGGTGAAGCGCGATGTTTTCTGGCGTCGGGCTGTGGTCGGCGATGCCCTGCAGATCCGGCCCCGCCTCGACCTCGACGCCGCGATTGACATGGCGCTGGTGATCCAGCGCGAGATTGGCAGCGATGCGGAACAGATAGGCGCGCGGATTGTCGACATCGCCCGCGCCATCGATCTTGGCGACGCGCAGCCAGGTTTCCTGCGCCAGGTCCTCGGCCAGCGTGACATTGCCCAGCCGCCGGGCCAGGAAGCGCTTCAGGCTGTCCTGGTGCTCGGAAAAAGCCGCCAGCAAGATGTCGCGGATGGTGATCATGGTCCCCCGGAAGTGGGGCAGGCATAACCTATATGAGAATTAATCGCAATTAAGTCCTGCGCAGATGCTGATTGACACCTGAATCCAGGCGTATATGTTATTCGTCGAATGACGAACAAGATTACCTCCGCGACCAAACCCGAAAGCCATGCCACCGCACTGGAGGATGGCTGCTGCACCACTGGTCTGCCCCCGGCTGCCCTCGCCGAATCCCTCCGGCCGGCGGATGAGGAACTGGCGATGCTGGCCAAGGCGCTCGGTCATCCGGTCCGCATCCTGATCCTGCGCAACCTGCTGCGCATCGGCGCCTGCTACTTCGGCAAGCTGGCCGACCTGCTGCCGGTCGCCCCCTCCACCGCCTCCCAGCACCTGACCATCCTGAAGGATGCCGGTCTGGTCAAAGGCGAGATCGAGGGCGACCGCCCCTGCTACTGCATCGACCTGGAGAAGCTGCGCCGCATGCAGCATCTGATCGGCGACCTGTAAAAAAATTTGGCCCGCTTATTCGTATTTCGACGAACACCGAAGGAAACAACATGACCGCCCATAGCAAGATCGTCCCCGCCGCCCTGCCCGTCATCGTGATCGGCGCCGGGCCTGTAGGCCTTGCCGCCGCCGCGCATCTGATCGCGCGCAACATGCCGGTGAAACTGCTGGAGGCTGGCGACACTGTCGCGGCCCATGTGCGCGACTGGGGCCATGTGCAGCTCTTCTCGCCCTGGTCCTACAATATCGACAAGGCCGCGCGCGCGCTGCTGGACAAAACCAACTGGCAGGCGCCGAAGCGCAGCGCGCATCCGACCGGCACGGAGCTGTATGAGCAGTATCTGCAGCCGCTGGCCGCCACGCCTGAGATCGCCGCGGTGCTGGACCTCAACGCGCGCGTCACCGGCGTCAGCCGTCTTGGCTTCGACAAGATGAAGTCCGCAGGCCGCGAACATGCGCCCTATTCGGTGATTGTCGAAACAAATGACGGGCAGACCCGCGAGCAACTCGCCTCGGCCGTGATCGATACCTCGGGCACCTGGTCGCAGCCCAACCCCATCGGCACCAACGGCCTGCCGGTGCCCGGTGAGACCGCTGCCACCGATGTGATCGCCTATGGCGTGCCGGACGTTCTCGACAGGGACACCGCACAGTATGCCGGCAGGCGCGTGCTGGTGATCGGTGCGGGGCATTCCGCCGCCAATGTACTGCTTGATCTCGCGCAGCTGAAACAGCGCGCCCCCGGCACTGAAATCATCTGGGCGGTCCGCGGCGCAAGCCTCGCGCGTCTCTTTGGCGGCGGTGCGAATGACAAACTGGCGGCACGCGGCGCACTCGGGCAGGCACTGGAAAGGTTGGTGAAGGCCGGCGGCATCGACCTGCATCTGCACAGGACCGTGACGCGCATCGAGACCGGCGATACGCTGAAGGTGACGCTGGCGACACCGGGTGGTGACGACCAGATGCTGGAAGTCGACCGCATCATCGCCGCCACCGGACAGCAGCCTGACCTGACCATGCTGCGCGAAGTCCGCCTCGATCTCGATCCGGCCACCGAAAGCCCGCGCGTGCTGGCGCCGATGATCGATCCCAATGTGCATTCCTGTGGCACCGTGCGTCCGCATGGCCATCGCGAACTGGCGCAGCCTGATACCGGCTTCTACATCGCCGGCATCAAGAGTTATGGCCGCGCGCCCACCTTCCTGCTGGCGACCGGCTATGAACAGGTGCGCTCGATTGTGGCGGCGCTGGCCGGCGACATGGTCGCCGCCGATGATATCCAGCTCGACCTGCCGGAAACCGGCGTGTGCAGCACCAACCTGCCTAAAGTGACCGGCGCCGAGGGTGACGGCGAACGCTGCGGCACCAGTTGCTGCGGCACGCCCGAACCGGTGCCCGCGGCGACCGCCTGCTGCAGCAAGGCCAACGATGCTAACCTGAAAGCCGGCAAGCCGGCACAGCCGGTGGCCGCCAACGCCTGCTGCTGAGGACTTATGCCGATTTCACAAGACCGACGCACCCTCGTCGTCATTGCCCTGGGCACCGCACAAACGCTGGGTTGGGGTTCGACCTATTATCTGCCGGCGATCCTGGCCGGGCCGATGGCGGCCGACTTCGGCGTCTCGACCGGCTGGATCTACGGCGCCTTCTCGGCCGCGATGCTGCTGACCGCCTTCATCGGTCCCGGTGTCGGGCATCGCATCGACCGTTTCGGCGGCCGCAACATCCTGACGCTGTCGAGCCTGATCTTCGCCGCCGGTCTTGCCCTGCTGGGTGCCGCGCCAAACCTTGTCGTCTTCGTCGCTGCCTGGCTGCTGATCGGCTTCGGCATGGCCATCGGCCTGTATGAAGCCGCCTTCGCCACCCTCACGGCGATCTATGGCAAGTCCTCACGCAGCGCGATCACCGGGATCACGCTGCTGGCCGGTTTCGCCAGCACGGTCTGCTGGCCGATCTCGGCGTTGCTCGATGCCGAATGGGGCTGGCGCGTCACCTGCTTTGTCTGGGCCGGCGCGCATCTCCTGATCGGATTGCCGCTCAACCGGCTGCTCATCCCGCGCGAACTCGGTGCGCATGCGACCGCACCGGCGGCCACGGCGGAAAGCGTCGACGCCACACTGTTCAGCCGGCCGATGCTGCTGCTGGCTTTCGCCTTCGCCGTCACCTGGATCACCAGCACGGCCATGGCGGCGCATCTGCCGCGCATCCTGGAAGCCGCCGGCGCCACCAAGACGGTGGCGATTGCCGCCGCCGCACTGGTCGGGCCGGCGCAGGTGGCGGCCCGCATTCTGGAGCACACCCTGCTGCAGAAATTCCATCCGCTGCTCTCGGCGCGGCTTGCCTCGATCACACATCCGCTTGGCGTCGCCGCCCTGCTGCTGTTTGGCGCGCCAGCGGCCTATCTCTTCACGCTCCTGCATGGCGCGGGCAACGGTGTGATGACGATTGCGAAAGGCACCCTGCCGCTGGTGATCTTCGGGCCCGCAGGCTACGGCCGCCGTCAGGGCTGGCTGGTCGCGCCGGCCCGCTTCGGACAGGCGGGAGCGCCTTTCGTCTTTGCGCTCCTGCTCGAATGGTACGGCCAGTATGTGCTGCTGTTCACCTCCGGACTCTGCGTGGCCGGTTTCGCCGCCATGCTGATGCTGCGCACGGCATCCAGCGAAGCACACGCCAGCAGTTAGCCGAGCGCCGTCACAAAACCTTCACTGGCGCATCACCTATATTTTGATAAATCTGGAAATATGAAAATGATTTCCGATCAGGATGCCGTGCGGAGTTTCGCGGCGCTGGCGCAGGATACGCGCCTTGCGATCTACCGGCAGCTGGTGGAAGCCGGACCGTCGGGCCTGTCGGCCGGCGCACTGGCCGAGGCGCTCGCTGTGCCCGCTCCTACGCTTTCCTTCCATCTGGCGCAGTTGCGCGGCGCGGGGCTTATCACGCAGCAGCGCAGCAGCCGGTCGCTGATCTATGCCGTCGATATCACACGAATGAACGGCGTGATCGCCTTTCTCTCCGACCGCTGCTGCAGCGGACGCCCCGAACTCTGCCTGCCCACCTCTGCCATACGGACCAAAACCGATGCCCGACCAAGACGCAAAACTGTTTAATGTCCTTTTCCTCTGCACCGGCAATTCCGCACGCAGCATTCTGGCCGAAGCGTTGATGGATCAACTCGGTAATGGCCTGTTCAAGGGTTACAGCGCCGGCAGTTTCCCCAAGGGCGACGTGCATCCCATGGCGCTCGACCTGCTGCGCAAGAGCGGCCATGACGTGAGCGGCCTGCGCTCGAAATCCTGGGACGAGTTTTCCGCGCCCGGTGCACCGCAGATGGATTTCGTCTTCACCGTCTGCGACAACGCCGCCAGCGAGGTCTGCCCGATCTGGCCCGGCAAACCGATGACCGCGCATTGGGGCCTGCCCGATCCGGCAGCGGTGGTTGAGAACGAGGTCGAGCAGCGGCTGGCCTTCGCCGACACATACAAAATGCTAACCAACCGCATCCGCGCCTTCACCAGCCTGCCGCTGAAGGCGCTGGATGAACTGACGCTGCAAACCCGCCTGCGCGCCATCGGCAAAAACCAGTCGGCGGCCTCGTGACGGTCGCATTGTGATGGACGGCGCCGTTTTGCAGACGAAAAAGCCGGCGATGAACCTGTTTGAGCGTTACCTCACGCTCTGGGTCGCGCTGTGCATCCTCGCCGGCATTGCGCTTGGCCACTGGCTGCCCGGCGCGTTCCACGCCATCGCCAGACTGGAAATCGCGCAGGTCAACCTGCCCGTTGCCGTGCTGGTCTGGCTGATGATCATTCCCATGCTGCTGAAGATCGACTTCGGCGCATTGGGCGACGTGAAACAGCACTGGCGCGGCATCGGCGTGACGCTGTTCATCAACTGGGCGGTGAAGCCTTTCTCGATGGCGCTGCTGGGCTGGCTGTTCATCGGCTGGCTGTTCCGGCCCTGGCTGCCGGCCGACCAGATCGACAGCTACATCGCCGGCCTGATCCTGCTCGCCGCGGCGCCCTGCACCGCCATGGTGTTCGTCTGGAGTAACCTGGTGGATGGCGAGCCGCATTTCACGCTCAGCCAGGTGGCGCTGAACGATGCGATCATGGTGGTGGCTTTCGCGCCCATCGTCGGGCTGCTGCTCGGCATGTCCTCGATCAGCATTCCGTGGGAAACCCTGCTGCTCTCGGTCGGCCTCTATATCGTGATCCCGGTGATCATCGCGCAAATCTGGCGGCGCGTGCTGCTGGCGAATGGATCGCTGGAGCAGATGCAGCGAAAGCTGGGCCCGGTTTCGCTGGTCGCGCTTCTCGTGACGCTGGTGCTGCTGTTTGGCTTCCAGGGCGAGCAGATCGTCAGCCATCCGCTGGTGATCGCGCTGCTGGCGGTGCCGATCCTGATCCAGGTCTATTTCAATTCCGGTCTGGCCTACTGGCTGAACCGGCAATGCGGCGTGGCGCACTGTGTCGCCGGGCCTTCGGCGCTGATCGGCGCCAGCAACTTCTTCGAACTGGCCGTCGCTGCCGCTATCAGCATTTTCGGGCTGCAGTCCGGCGCGGCGCTCGCCACCGTGGTCGGCGTGCTGATCGAGGTGCCCGTGATGCTGACGGTGGTTCACATCGTCAATGCCAGCCGCGGCTGGTACGAGCGCGCGCGGAGGTGAAACGGGCGGCACCGGATCGCCTCCGGTGCCGCTGCAGCCTCAAGCCTTGTCCAGCTTGTGCTGGACGCGGTCGAAAGTGGCCTGTGCTTCCGGCGTGATCGCCGCGGCGAAATCCTCCATCTCGTAGAAGGGACGGATTTCCAGTTCGCTCGGGCCCGGCATCGGGTTGGGGCAGCGCTTGGCCCAGGCCACCGCCTCGTCCATATCCTTGACCTCCCAGAGCCAGTAGCCGGCGATCAGCTCCTTGGTCTCGGCGAACGGCCCGTCATAGACCGTGCGGCTGGCACCATCGAAAGCGATGCGCTTGCCCTGCGACGAGGGCTTCAGGCCGTCGCCCGACTTCATGATGCCGGCATTGACCAGCTGCTCGTTGAACTTGCCCATCTCTTCCAGCAGTTCACTGGACGGCGGCAGGCCGGCTTCACTGTCCTTGGTTGCCTTCACGATCACCATCACGCGCATTGTCGTCTCCTCTGGGGTTTTCCCATGACTTGTCTGGGTGGCAGCCCTAACGACCGCCCTGCCTCAAAGGACGCCGGCGCCCCTGCCGGGCCGACATCCGGGCGGCAAATTATTTTATCCGGGGTTTCCGGGCAAAGTGTGACCGCCGCCCTGCCCCGCGCCAGCCCCTCAGGCTAAGCTTGGCCCATCAAGGGAGGTATGGCATGAACATCCTGATCTTCGGCGCCACCGGCATGGTCGGCCAGGCGGTGCTGCGCGAATGCCTGCTCGATCCCGGCGTGACCCGCGTGGTCGCTCTCGGCCGCAGCCCGGCGCGCGAGACGCCCATGGGCCGTCTCCCTGAAGCCGCCAAGCTGGACGACCTGATCCATACCGACATGTACGACTACAGCGCCATCGCCGAGCGGCTGTCGGGTTTCGATGCCTGCTTCTTCTGTCTCGGCGTGTCGTCGGCCGGGATGAGCGAGGCAGCCTACACGCGCGTGACGCATGACCTGACGCTGGCGGCTGCAACCGCGCTGGCGCAGCGCAATCCGCAGATGGTCTTCACATACGTTTCCGGCCGCAGCACCGACAGCAGCGAGCGCGGGCCGATCATGTGGGCCCGCGTGAAGGGGCGCACCGAGAATGCACTGCTGAAACTGCCGTTCAAGGCGGCCTATATGTTCCGCCCCGGCGTGATCGAGCCGCTGGATGGCATCAAGCCGAAAAGCAAAGTCTACCGCGCGGCGTATGTCCTGCTGATGCCGTATCTGTCACTGGTGAAGTTCCTGTGGCCGCAGGCCGCGCTCACCACCACGCGGCAGGTCGGCAAGGCGATGATCGCGGTGGCGCGCACGCGCGTGTCCAAGCAGATTCTGGAAGTGGCAGATATCAACGCGCTGTAAGCAGGGCGACTGCGGCGTCGGCGCCGCTATAGCGTCGGCGTCTGCGAGAACTTGGTGGCGCCGGCGGCGAGCTCCGCCTCTTCCGGTGTCACCGGTCCCTCTTCGACCGCATCGACCTGGGCGGCTTCCGGGCCGGCATGCAGGTCCTGGCCCAGGCTGTCGAGATCGCTCTTCTCGCCATAGGCCAGTATTTCCACCCGGCCATCGCGCCGGTTGCGCACCCAGCCGACCAGGTTGAGGGCCTTGGCCCGGGTGGTGGCCCAGTAACGGTAGCCCACCCCCTGCACCCGGCCCGTGACGAAATAGCGGCGTGACAGCTTGCTCATGGCGGAAGTCTAGCCCCTGCCGCGCTGATCCGGCCAGAGTGATCTGGCGCCGGCCTCACTACCCGCAATTGCGACCCGCCACCGGCCGGGCGGCAAAAAGCACGAAAAATGCTGATCCTGAAAATGCTGCGTCGCGGTAAGATAATTCCTCTGGGTTATATCATAATAGGGTCATGCAATCACAATGAGTGTGGGGTCACGGGGCTAAATCATCATCCATAGGGGGCAGGCATGCGCTGGCGGGTCGGAACCAAAATCATCAGCATCGGCGTGATCGTGTTGATCGCTTTCGTGGTCATCACCGGCTTCTATGCGGCGATGAGCCGGCAGGTCGACATCCTGATGGAGGCGGACCAGCAGGCCACCACCCTGGTCGAACACACCGCCAAGATGCGCAGCGCCTTCCTGAGCGCCCGGTTGAGCGAGCGCAATTTCGACGCCAATCCCGATGCCAGACTGGCCGACACCACCAAGCAGTTCGTGGCCGAGGCGCGCAGCGAAGTCGACATGATGACCGGCATGGCGAAGCAGGACGAACTGAAGCGCGATCTGATCGAGGCCCAGGCCGCGCTGGACGTCTATCAGCAGCGTTTCGAATCCTACCGCCAGCTTTGGGAAAGGCTGGGCTACAACGAGAGCAGCGGCCTGCAGGGTTCGCTGCGCGCTGCGGTGCATGCGATCGAAACCTCGCTGAAGGATGCCAACGATCATCGCCTGCTGTCGCTGATGCTGACGCTGCGCCGGCATGAAAAGGATTTCATCCTGCGCCGCAATCCCAGCTATCTGGAGCGTTTCACGCAAGTCAGCAACCAGTTCCGCGCCGCGCTGGAACAGGCCGGCATGGCGGCGCAGCTGCCGCTGCTGGATACCTATCAGCGTGATTTCAGCGCACTGGTGCAGGGCACGCTGTCAGTCCGCAACGGGAATGAGGCGCTGGAAGCCGCCGCCAATGTGCTGCTGCCCCGCGTGGATATGCTCTTCGCCCATAATCTGCAGGAAATGAATCGCGCCAAGCAGGCGGCCGCCGACAAACGCAGCCAGGCGGGCCTGGGCGCCACCATCGGCCTGCTGGTGGTGGCGGTGTTCAGCCTGGCCGTGGCCTTCGTGATCGGCCGCAGCATCGGGCGACCGCTGGCACAAATGACCGGGCTGATGACAGCATTGGCCGCCGGAGATCACAGCCAGTCGGTGCCAGATCTGAAACGCTCCGACGAGGTGGCCGACATGGCGCGCGCGCTGGGCGTGTTCAAGCAGAATGCCATCGAGAAGGCACAGGCCGATGCCGCCGAGAAGGCGCGGCTGGAAGACGAGCAGCGCGAGGCCGCCGCAGCCCGCGAGCGCGATGCGCGCATCAGCCAGCAGATCGCCGAATTCTGCACCGCGATCGGCGGCGGGGCACTGGATCGCCGTGTGGAAACTGCCGGCCTGGACGGCGTGTTCCGCGACCTGGCGCAGCAGATGAACGGCCTGGCCGGTATGCTGCAGGAGATGGCCGGCGAACTGGCCGGCGTGATGGGCGCCATGGCCGATGGCGACCTGAGCAAACGCGTGGCCGGCCAGTATGGCGGCGTCTTCGGCGAACTGACGAGCAGTTCCAACCGGATGAGCGAAATCCTGCGCGACTTCGCCGGACGACTGAGCGACAGCGCGCGTGCGACCAAGCTAGCCTCGGCGGAAATCTCTTCGGGCAGCCAGGACCTGGCGCAGCGCACCGAAAGCCAGGCGGCAAGCATCGAGGAGACCGCCGCCTCGATGCATGAAATTACCACCACGGTGAAGCAGAATGCCGACAACGCCCAGGCGGCCAGCCAGCTGGCGACGGCGGCGCGCAACACCGCCGACAAGGGTGGCGAGATCACCCAGCAGGCGGTGCACGCCGTGACCCGGATCGAGGAAAGCGCGCGACGTATTTCCGACATTGTCGGCCTGATCGACGAGATCGCGTTCCAGACCAACCTGCTGGCGCTCAATGCCTCGGTGGAAGCCGCCCGTGCCGGCGAGGCCGGCAAGGGCTTCGCCGTCGTGGCACAGGAAGTGCGCGCACTGGCCCAGCGCTCGGCCGATGCCAGCCGCGACATCAAGGGGCTGATCACGGAATCGAATACACAGGTGAAGACCGGCGCCACGCTGGTCAATCAGACCGGTGCATCGCTGGTCGAGATCGTTGGCGCCATCAAGAAGGTGTCGGATATCGTGGCCGAAATCGCCGCTGCCAGCCGCGAGCAGGCCAGCGGCCTGGAGCAGATCAATACCGCCGTGGCGCAGATGGACGAGATGACCCAGCGCAACGGTGCACTGGTGGAGGAGACCTCGGCCTCGGCGCAGCAACTGGCGAACCAGTCGGCCGACCTCGCCGAACTGGTCGCCTTCTTCAGGGCATGAAGCGCCGGCTCAGCGTCGGCAGGTCGCGATGCCGAGCAGCGTATAGGCCGGGCAGAAACGGAACAGGCCGGTGAGCAGCGGCACCACACCGATCAGGCCGAACCAGCGCTCCTCGCCCTGATAGATGGCGGCGAAAGTGAGCAGGAGTATGCCTGCCACGATGCGCAGGATGCGGTCGAAGTCACCGACATTGCTTTGCATGTTTTCCTCGGGCGTGGATGTGCTCTACCCGGCAATCTATGCATTCTCGCTACGTCTGTAATTGACCTGGATCAAGTACCGTTCGTCTGCCGCGCAGGCTGAAGCCGGCGGTCAAGGCTGTCATGAAACCAGGCGCAGCCCTGCTCGAAACGGCCGAAGGTGATGTGACTGTTGGCGCCGGAGCGGAAGCCGGCCTGGATCGCCTGTCCCATCTGGAAATCCTCATCCAGCGCATCCCAGAAGATCTTCACGTTGCGGTCCCAGTGCGCGTCGGCCTTGGGCGTGCCGGTCGCATCGCCCCTCTCCGTGGCCGGCGGCACCAGCGCGCCGCCATGCACGATGCAGTTATCCGTGCCTTTGGGCAGCACCGCCAGCACGGTGGCATGATCGGGCTGCACCAGGATGATCAGGTTGGGGAAGATGTAATAGAGCGGATTGCCGTAGTCGCGGATGGTGCCCTGTGCGTCTTCGCCGAGCAGTTCAGCCGCATTACGCTTGGTGAAGTAGAGCCGCATATGCGGATCGAGCCGGTCGGCCACCGCCACGTTGTCGGCGAACATCGGCGCGATGGTACGCTTGTGCGCATGCTGCACATGATAGGTTTCCAGCCCGCCCTCGACCACGACTTTCCAGTTGCAGTTGAGCCCGATCTCGCGCTCGTCATGCAAAATGGAACTACCGAGGCCAAAGCCTTCGAGATCGTCGCGGATGCCGGCGAAGAAGCCTGAGAAATCGTAGTCCGGCTGCGACTGATCAGGCAGCACGAAGACAAGGCCGAAGGCTTCGGTGACGGCCAGCCGCACCAGATTGTGCTGTGTCTTGTCCAATCCTGCGAAACCCGCCTCATGCGGAATGCCGCGCAACGTGCCACGCAGGTCATAGCTCCAGGCGTGATAGGGACAGGTGAAGGCGCGTTTGCCGCAGCCGCCCTTGTCCCAGACCAGCTTGGCGCCGCGATGGCGGCAGACATTGAGGAAGGCGCGCAGGGTTCCGTCCATGTCGCGCAACACCAGGATCGGCAGGCCGAGCAGGTCATGCGTGACAAAATCGCCGGGCTTGGTGAGCTTCGACGAGAAGCTGACGAAAACCGGCGTGCGGCGCAGCAGCGCCTGCTCATCGCTGAGCCGCTGCGGGTCGGTGTAGCGCGCGATGTCGATACGCGTCACTGTCTCGGCCATATCCGTCGTGCGCGACACCATGTGATCGCGCACGCGACCGAGCCATTCCCGCTGCAAAGCAGGCTGCATCAGCGCGCCGCCTTCTTTTTCACAGGTTTCAACTGGGCTGTACCGGCGATGAAGGACCAGAGCTGGTCGGTGATTTTGTCACGCGTGGGACGCTTGGTCATGCCGAGCACCTGGCCAATCGCCTGGCGCAAACCGCCCAGGATCATCGCACCCAACAGATGCGCATCGAGGTCGGTGGGAATCTCGCCCTTCTGCTGCGCCAGTTCGACATTGCGTGCGGCGAGATCGATATGCCGCGCCAGCCGGGCGGCTTCCACGGCCGCCACATCCGGCGTGCGGCTCAGGCGCGTCAGGATCAGCGGCGCGAGAGGTTCGCCATAGTAAAAATCGACCATGCGCTCGAGCCGCAGCCGTTCGCGCTCGCCCCAGCCCGCACCGGGTTTCGGGTTCGGCTCCATGACCGCGGCTTCCATGCGGTCGTAGAAAGCCTCGACCACGGCGGCGATCAGCCCGGCCTTGGAGGTGAAATAGTGATAGCTCAGGCCGGCCGACACGCCGGCGGCGCGCGCCACATCGGCGATCTCGCATTGCCCATCGCCGGCGATCAGGACCTTGGCGGCCGCCTTCAGGATACGGTCACGTGTTTCGCTGCCGCGCGCCGAAGCCGGCAGATCGGGCGGCAGCAGTTCGGCGGCGGAGACGCGCAGGCGCGGTCTGGCTGGCTGAGTGGTCATGGCGGCAACTATATTGAATTCAATTCAATCTAACAAGATCACATACGATTGCAAACAAATCCGTGGGCAGAGCAGCCCGGCAGGCCTAGAATGCGGCCCCGGCGAGTCCGCTCGCTGAAGCGAAACGAACATAAGAAAGACGACGCTGATGACCTTTACCCGGACGCTTTTCTCCGCTGCCGCTGCCGCCACTTTGCTGCTCTCCTCGGCAGTTTTCGCACAGGCCTATCCGACCAAGCCGGTGAAGGTGGTTGTGCCCTTCCCCGCCGGCGGCACCACCGACATCCTGGCCCGCCATGTGTCGCAGAAACTGAGCGAGCGGCTGGGCCAGCAGTTCGTGGTCGACAATCGCGCCGGCGCCGGCGGCAATATCGGCACGGAATACACCGCGAAGTCCGAGCCCGACGGCTACACGATCATGATGGGCACCATCGGCACCCATTCGATCAACATCAGCCTGTACAACAAGCTGGGCTATGACCCGGTGAAGGATTTCGCGCCGCTGTCGCTGATCGCCATGGTGGCGAACGTGCTGGTCGTGCATCCGAGCGTTCCGGCCAAGAACGTGCAGGAGTTCATCGCGCTGGCCAAATCGCAGCCGGGCAAGCTGAATTTCGGCACGCCGGGCAACGGCACCTCGGGCCATCTCTCGGCCGAACTGTTCAAGACCATGACCAGCACTGACCTGGTGCATGTGCCCTATCGCGGTTCGGGCCCGATGCTGACCGACCTGCTGGGCGGCAACGTGCAATTCACCTTCGACAACCTGCCATCTGCCCTGCCGCATATCCGCTCGGGCGCGCTGCGGGCGCTCGGCGTCACCACGCCGAAGCGCTGGCCGTCGACGCCGGATATCCCGACGATTGCCGAGCAGGGCCTGCCGGACTACAGCGCCACCGCCTGGTTCGCCATGTATGCACCGATCAAGACGCCGGCGCCGATCGTCGCCAAGCTGAACCAGGAAATCGACGCGATCCTGAAGTCGCCGGAGATGAAGGCGCAGTTCGACCAGCAGGGCGCCGAGCCCGTCGGCGGTTCGCCGCAGGTGCTGGCCGACCTGATGAAGACCGAGATCGAGAAATGGGCCAAGGCCGTGAAGGCCTCGGGCGCCAGGATCGATTAAGCGTCGAAGCCAGCGCAATAGCGGAAAGGCGGCCTCAACAGCCGCCTTTCCTTTTGACTACGTCTCCATGCCCGCCGGCAGATACCGGAACGGCAGCACCGAGAGATCGAGCGCCGCCGGGCCGGGTGTGTCGACATCGACGATGATCGCGGCACGCTCGACGAAGGCGGCGCGGAAATGGTTCTTCGCCTTGGCGGCGATCAGACGTATTTTCGCCAGGTCGATGCCATGCAGCCGGAAATAGGCCGGATCTATGCCGGCCTGACTGCTGGAGGTGACGATCACCTTGACGTTGCCGGTCTTGAGCACTGCCGTCTCGCCCAGATCGACCGCCATGCCGGTCTCGAACGGACCTTCATTGACAAAACGGCCATCGGTCAGCGCCACGACCTCGGCCCTCGCCTCCACTGGCGCGCCGAAATGCGGCGCGATGCGACCGCCAAGTTTGGCCGTGATCGTTTTGCCGATGCCGGCCGTCGTCGCGGCCTGCACCAGATCGGGATCGTAGAGGAAGGCGAAGACCGCCTCGCCATCGATCTTCATATCGAGCAGGGCGCGCAGCAATCCGGTGGTGTCACCGATACCGCCCGACAGCGGATTGTCGCTCGGCTCGACCACGCAGACAAGGCCGGGTTTCTGCAGCGCGGCCTGCAGACCTTGCGCCGGCGTCGGCAGCGAGGTGCGGAATTCTTCGCGCCGCGCAAACAGCTTCTGCGCGATATCATCAGCGGCAGCTTTCGCGGCCGTCTCTGTCTCGGCCCAGCTCAGAATGCTGGCGCCGGCATCGGGACTGTCGCCCCAGACGAAACCGCCGAACACAGTGATGTCCTTCACGCTGCCCGTGGTCGCCGCCTTCGCATCGCTGACGGTATCCGCCATCGGGCCGGCGGCGGTGCGCATGTTGAAACTGTGCAGCAGCACCGGCAGCTTTTTCACCGTGCCCGACAGTTTCGCGCCACCGTTCACCAACCGTGCCAGCTCGGCCAGAACGCGCGCCGCCGTCTGGTCCATGTCGATATGCGGATGCGTCTTGTAGCCGGAGCCAAAATCGATCAGTCGTGGCAGTTCGGTCGAGATGTTGGCATGCAGGTCGAAACTGACGCCCAGCGGAACCGCGTCGCCGATCACCGCGCGCACCCGGCGCAGCAGCATCAGGTCCGCCTGCGGCTCACTCTCCACCACCAGCGCGCCATGCAGCGACAGATAGACAGCATCCCAGTGTTGGCCCTCGAGACCGCGCAGCATGTCGGCGACGATGCGTTCATACAGCGCGTCCTCCACCGGCCCGCCCGGCGGCGCCGAGGCGCAGCGCAGCACAGTGACCTCCCAGTCCGGATGCATATCGGCAAAGGCGACGACCGCGCCCAGCTCGGTGCCCGTACCGCGATAGCGCGCCAGGCCCTCGCTGCCCTCGAACCATTCACGGCGCTCGAAATCGGGCAGTGTCGTCGGCAACGGGGTGAAGCTGTTGCCCTCATGCCAGAGGCGGGCAACGGCGAGACGTTTTCTCCGGGTCATGCTCAACTGAACTCAACTGGAAATGACAGGTAGCCCCTGAACCGCGCGCGGCCGCCGCGCACGGCCTTGCCGGTGGCGCGGAAACCGGGGAAGCGCGCCAGCAACTGCTGTACGGCGATCTGGCCCTCCAGCCGCGCCAGCGACATGCCGGCGCAGGCATGAATGCCGGCGCCAAAGGCCAGATGCCGGTTCGGTGTGCGGCCGACATCGAGCCGGTCGGGATCGGGGAACTGCGCGGGATCGCGGTTGGCCGCGCCGATGCACAGCGTGACCAGCGCGCCGGGCTCGAAAGTGACGCCGCCGATCTCGACGCGCTCCACCACGCGGCGGTTGCCGAGCTGGTTGGAGGATTCAAAGCGCAGGAATTCTTCTATCGCTGTCTTGATCAGTCCGGGATCATCGGTCAGCCGGCGCTTTTCGTCTGGCCAGTCCAGCAGTGCGGCGATGCCGTTGCCGATCAGGTTGGTGGTGGTTTCATGGCCGGCATTGAGCAGGAAGATGCAGTTCTGCACCAGTTCGGCAGAGGTCAGCTTTTCGCCATTCTCGCCACGGATCAGCCCGGCCAGCACATCGCCATAGGCATCCTCGACTTCGCGCGCATCCATGCGCGTTTCCCAGTCGGCGATATGACGCTCCAGATAGGTCTCGAATTCACGGACGGCGCGATGCCCCTGCTCGGCCCGTTCCGGTGTCAAGACCGGCTCCAGCGCGCCGAGGATGGCCAGTGACCAGTCGCGCAGCAGGTGGCGGTCTTCATGCGGCACCGCAAGCATGTCGCCGACGATCTCGACCGGCAGCGCCGATGCGAAATCGGCGATCACATCCATGCCACCCTGCTGCGCGGCGCGATCCAGCATGCGCGCCACCAGGTCCACGAAGCGATGTTCAAGCAGTTTCAGCGCGCGCGGCGTGAAGGCCGGTGCCAGCAGTCGCCGCACGCGGGTATGCAGCGGCGGGTCGTTGAACACCAGGCTGGTGGTGTGGTGGCGATGCAGCGGTGTGCCCTCGCCGTATTTCGGGCCGAACTCGATCTTCTTGTCCGAAGAAAACCGCCGATTATCCCTATAGACCGCGTGCAGGTCGTCGTATCGGGTCAGGAACCAGCTGCCGTCCGGCATGTGACGCACCGGATCGTGCTGCCGCAGCAGGTGGTAGACCGGATAGGGATTGTCGAGAAAATCCCTGTCCAGCGCCCGCAGATCGAAACGGCTGACCCTGCCCAATTCTTCTTGGCCAGGCAGATCAGGGCGTGAAGTTGCCGTCTGTGCCGGTGTTTGGGCTTGTGTTTCCGGGGCCGGACTTGCCACTGGGCTTTCCTCCTTCGGCCGTCTTCGTTGCGGCCGTCAGTTCCGTCACCAATCCCGGCGGCACGATCACGCCGCAGGAAATGATCAGCTTCATCGCCTGGTCCACGCTCACCGACAGGATATGGATGTCGCGGCGGCGATAATAGGTCATGTAGCCGCCGGTCGGGTTCGGCGTGGTCGGCACATAGACGGTGACGATCTCTTCGCCAAGATGCCCGGCGATCTCGGTGCCCTGGATGTAATTGGTGACGAAAGCGATGGTCCACGATCCGGTGGAGGGCCAGGGCACCAGCGCCACCTGGCGGAAGGAATTGCCCGACTGGCTGAACACGGTTTCGAAAATCTGTTTCAGCGCCGAATAGACGCCGCGCACCACCGGCATGCGCGCCACGATCCGCTCGCCCAGCGAGAGCAGCGTGCGGCCCATCAGGTTGGTGGCGAGGAAACCGATCAGGGTCAGAATCACCAGGGCGGCAATCAGGCCCAGCCCCGGAATACCAAACGGCAGGTCGTAGGGGATGAAGCGTTCCGGCTGGTAGCCCAGCGGCACCAGACTGCGCACGTTGCGGTCGATCGCCTCGATGGTGATGAAGACCAGATAGATGGTCAGGCCGATCGGCGCGGTGACGATGATGCCCGCGAGGAAATAGTTGCGCAGCCGGGTGAACGGGCTGATCTTCGGCGCCGGCGCAATGCCGGCAGCGATCAGGGGCGGCAGTTCGGTTTCAGGATTGGGCGGCGGCGTCTCGGTCATCTTTGATCAGGCCTTGAAAAATTTGAGCATCGCCGCGTAGGTCTCGTCCGGCGCTTCCTCGGGCAGGAAATGCCCGCTGTTGACGGCATGACCCTCAAGGCTGCCGCTCACACGGTCGCGCCATGCGCCCAGCACATCATAGGCCTTGCCCATCAGGCCCTTGCTGCCCCACAGCACCAGCATCGGGCAGGTCACGCGTTTGTTCGCGTCGCGGTCGGCCCGGTCATGCACCAGATCTATGGTGGCAGCCGCGCGATAGTCCTCGCAGGAGGCGTGGATGGTTTCTTCCTTGAAGCAGCGCAGATATTCCGCCATGGCCGCGTCATCGAATTTGAAGCTCGAGCCTGACCAGTGGCCGGTCTTCTTGCGCAGATAGAATTCCGGATCGGAGCCGATCATCTTCTCGGGGAACGGCGCCGGCTGGATCAGCCAGAACCAGTGGTAGTAGCCGGTCGCCACCTGCTGATCGATGTTTTCGTAAAGATGCAGCGTCGGCACGATATCCATCAGCGCCACCTTTTTCACGCGCGCCTGATGATCCAGCGTCAGGCGATGCGACACGCGGGCGCCGCGGTCGTGGCCGGCGAGGAAGAACTGGTCGAAGCCCAGCGTGGCCATCGCCTTTGCCATATCGGCAGCCATGGCGCGGAAGGCATAGGGGGCATGGTCGGGCGTGGTGGCCGGCTTGCCGCTGTCGCCATAGCCGCGCAGATCAGCGCAGACCACGGTGAAGTCTTCGGCCAGTTTCGGCGCGATCCGGTGCCACATCGCATGGGTTTGCGGGTAGCCATGCAGCAGCAGCAGCGCCGGCCCCTTGCCGCCGATCCGCAGGTTGATCTCGGCGCCCTCACCGGCCACACGCTTTTGCTCGAAACCCGGAAACAGCACCTGCGCCTCCCTATTCCTGGATATGTCCCAATCTAATACCTGGCAGTCTAGCAGGGGAATCAGGCGCTTGCATGCCCCGGCCGGCAAGCTAGAGTGAACGGAATGGCTTTTTTAGGGAAGGAATCGGGTTCATGCGTCTGGCTGGCAAGGTTGCGATCGTAACGGGTGGCGGTTCGGGTTTTGGCGAAGGCATCGCCAAGCGTTTCGCGGCCGAGGGCGCATCCGTGGTGATCGGCGACCTGAATCTCGCGGCTGCCGAAAAAGTCGCCGGCGAGATCAACAAGGCCGGGCAGAAGGCACTGCCGGTGGCCGCCGATGTCAGCCAGAACCTGCAGATGAAGGCGCTGGTGGAAAAGACTGTCGAAGCTTTCGGCGGGCTCGACATCATGGTGAACAATGCCGGCATGCCGCAGCGCAACGCATCGCTGCTGAATACCGACGAAGCCACCTTCGACAAGCTCTTCGCCGTCAACGTGAAAAGCATCTATCTCTCGGCCCAGCATGCGATCCCGGAAATGCGCAAGCGCGGCGGCGGCTGCTTCATCAACATCGCCTCCACCGCCGGCGTGCGGCCCCGCCCCGGCCTGGTCTGGTACAATGGCTCGAAGGGCGCGGTGATCACGCTGACCAAGGCGATGGCGGTGGAACTGGCGCCGGAGCAGATCCGCGTCAACGCGCTCAACCCGGTGGCCGGCCTGACGCCGATGCTGAAAGAATTCATGGGTGGCGAAGAGACTTCGGAGATGAAGGCGAAATTCGTCAGCACCATCCCGATCGGCCGTTTCTCGACGCCGACCGATATCGCCAACGCCGCGCTCTATCTCGCCTCGGACGAGGCGAATTTCATCACCGGTGTCTGCATGGAGGTCGATGGCGGCCGATGCATCTAAAGCCTCTTCTCATCCTTGGCGCAGCCATCCTGATCGCCGCGCCCGCGCTGGCGCAGCAGCCGGCCCCGGTGACACCGCCGGCGACACCGAGCCAGGCCGATCCGCGCGCCGCGCAGCCGCCGAGCCAGCCCATCGTGCCGCAGCCGTCGCAACCGGCACAGCCGGGCCAGCCACAGCAGACTGAGAAGAAGGACGAGAAGAAAGCGCCCAGCGGCACGCAGCAGAACAACCAGCGCGGCACGACGCGCAGCATGGCCTTTGAAGTGCCGCCGCTGGTGCCGATTTCAGAAATCCCGCGCGGCAAGGCCGTGACGATCCAGGGTGTGGTGCTGTCGCCGCAGGCCACGACCTTTGTGCTGAATGACGGCAATTCCAGCCAGGTGATCGTGATCGGCCCGACCTGGCGCGACCTGACCAAGGTGAAGGCCGGCGACCGCGTGCGGGCGATCGGCCAGATGGATCCTTACGGCACGCCGGTCTTCCGCGCCGGCAGCCTGCTGCTGGAAAATAACCGCATCGTCGTGGTGCCGGGGAGCTAGGCTCAGTCCAGCCTGGCGCCCGGCTCGCCGGGCGAGCGCCGCGGACACTGCCGGATCAGCACCAGGACCTGTCCGACCTCGACGCTGCGGACATGCTTCATGTAATCCGGCCAGATCTTGAAGCCCTCGACCAGATCGCGCAGCGCCATGCATTCCTCCGGCGCGAAATCGACGAGCTGGCGCGAAGCAACCGACTCATTCGCATAGCGCTGGGCGATGTTGGGATCCTTGGGCCAGTTGCGCTTGTAGGCCTGGGCGCGCACCTGCACGGCATCCTGCAGCTTGTCGGCATTGGCGCTGTCGAACGCAGCCCAGAGCTGGAGAATGCCTGTGTCATGACCGCGACGGGCGCAGGCGCGCGCATGATCGCGGATAATCATGCCGGCCCGCACGATGGCTTCAGCTTCGATTTCGGGACGATTGAAACAGATATCCGGTCGCTTCGGCCGGCTGGCGGCCCGAAGGCCTTCCTGTTGTTGCGCCAGTTGCTGCGCCTGGGCATCACCGCCCATCAGCAGCACGATCACAGTCGCCAGCGCGGCCTTCCAGCCAACACGTCTGCGCATCAGCGCTTGCGGCCGACCGCGGCAACAAAGGTGGCGGCCGCATCGGCGGCGACATCCACCTGGGTGGAGGCAATGTTCGGAGACTGGTCGAGCGCCTGCTGCACCGCCTGCGCCTCTTGCGGCGGCAGACGTTTGAGGATTTCAGCGGTGCGCTGCGGCCCCGCCACGCGCAGGAAAGCCACCAGCTTGTCCCGGCTCATCGTTGGTCAACTCCTGAGAAACGGCCGACCCGGACACTCGATCCGCCCGTAGTCTACCGCAGTTTCGCAGCAATACCAGATCACGGTTAATGCGGGGTTAGCCCACATCAGCCCTTCGGCTTGGGCGCCGCTTTCATCATCGCCAGATACATCGGCATCACCACATTGGTGAACCGGTTCTGGCCGTATTGCAGCTCGTCCATCGCCGCCTTGACCATGCCGACCGTGGGATAATAGGGCACGATCACATAGCCATGCTTGCGCAGCGCCGCGATCACCGCGGCAGACTGCTTGGTGTAATTCTCGAAGAAATAGCTGTTGTCGGCTTCCTTGATCGCCTCGGCGATCACTTCCTGCGCGGCAATCGGCTTGATCGCCTGCGGCTTCCAGTTGAAGCCTTCCGGCGGTCCGTTCGGATTGTTGCGGTCGTCGGAATCAGTCACGCCTGCCTCAATCGGCCGTCAGGCGCACGCCATTCGGCCATTCGCGGCCGGTATTCTTCAAATCCGGCGATTTCACCGACGGTTCGCGCTTGCCATCCAGCTGCCGCACGGCATCCGCCACCTTGTGCTCCATCGCCACTTCGGACGGCTGGCGCAGGCGCATCTTGGTGTAGGCCTCGCGGAAGGCTTCGGCCACGCGGCGTTCCAGCATGCTGCCCGGCCCGCTGATGCGGCGGCGCACGATGATATTCAGCGCGTCGATATTCAGGCCGATGATGGCATGCAGGCGATGGCTGGGACTGGTCAGGCCATCACAGAGATTCTTCAGGGAGTCAGCATACAGCGTGACCAGTGGATATCCGAACAGGCTGCCCTGCCCCTTCAGTTCCAGCGCCAGGTCGCGGATCCATTCGTAGTAGCGCGCGCGGCCGATCGAATTGAACGACGCCGATCCCCAGGCGTCCTTCAGGGTCACCAGCGTCTCGCGCGCAGCAGCTTCGAATTCAGCCTGGTTCTTCACAATGACCTTCTCGATCTTGCCACGCAATTCCGCGCTCAGCCGCACGTCCTGGCCGCGGGCGTAATTCACCGCTTTGCGTTTCAAATCGCCCCGGTTGGCAATCAGCCGTCCGGCAGCGTAAGGATCGAACATTGACCGTGTCTCGCGTTCCAGGCCACTCATGCGGTCCAGCGCCGCTTACAGCCAGAATGGGCCGAATCGGATGGTCCGCCATGAAATCATCGTGGCAGGCAAACTGCTTAGCAACAGGGAAAGCGCGGCGCGGCCTGGTGGACCAACTGCGACTCCGGCCGGGAATCGGCAAACCGAGAGCTGCGACTCAGGCGTCGCGCTTGATCACGCGCAGGCGGTGGTTGCAGATGTCGATCTTGTCCGCCATGCGGGCACGCCAGACCTTGTCGGCTTCCTGCTCAGACGGGAACGGGCCGTAGCGCTCCTCGGTTCCGGAAATCGGCGCCGGGTCTGCCAGGTCCTTGAAAATCCCGCCTTCAACGTAAAAATTCGTCATGATCCTCATCCTCCGGGCTGTACGGGCCGGACCGGAATAGTATCCCGCAACTGCGAAATATTTTGTAGCCCCTCAAAGGTTGTAATCCGGTAACCGCCGCTACGGTTTCCGCTGAAAACGCCGGAGTGTCGCTCTGCTGGCGCAGGTCGGCTGAGTCGCGCCCGCTGACACCTCGGAACCTGACTTAAGTGCTTCATTCCACAGACAATCCCGGCTGGTTGACGGGGACCGGCCGACGACCTATGGTCGCGGCGCTTTTCCGGCCAGGGTCGCCTTCGGGGACCGACGGAAAGGGCTTTGTGAGCCCGTAGCTCAGCTGGTAGAGCAAGCGACTTTTAATCGAGAGGTCCCGGGTTCGAATCCCGGCGGGCTCACCACCTCTCTCCAATCGTTGACTGAATATCCCGACGTCGGGTTGCCCTGCAGTATATGCTGCAGCAAACCGGAGGAGATGCCGTGAACCGGCAGATCGTCGAAAGCAGGTTCCGCCTCGACCCCGAGCTGCGGTTCCAGCGTCCAGAACTCCGTCTGCTAGCCGCGCTCTGGGACGAAAAGCGCGCGGGCCGCATTGCGCCCGACCGCGCGGATTTCTCGCCCTTCGTGCTGCGCCCTTACCTGCCCCGCGTGCTGATCTACGAAATCGTGCAGGAACCCGGCCGGCGACGGTTTCGCATCCGGCTCTACGGCACGCTGATCAGCCAGTATTCCGGTCGCGACTCTACCGGCAAATTCGTTGACGAGATCATGACCGAGCAGGCCTATGCCGATTTCGACCGCGGCCTGTCCTGGGCCGCCGACAATGCCAGGCCCCTGCGTGCCGCCGGCACCTATTATTTTGTCGATCGCAGTTTCGTGCAGTTTGAATCGGTCACGCTGCCGCTGACCATCGGGCGGAGCAGCAGCATCGAGCAGCTGCTCAACATCACCTATTACAACGACGAGGCGTAGACATGGCTGACGACAAGGCGCGTTTCGACACCGACGCACAACTGACCCGGGCGCTCCGCCGCTGGGAAGGCGAAGGCGGCGCCATGGAAGACCATCACTTCGCGCTGTCGGAAACCAATATCCTGAAATGCCTGGGCGCCGCCGTGGTGCTGACCTGGAACGACCTGCCGCAGTCGCTGCAGCGCGAGCTGTTCCTGCATGCGCTGAAGGTGAACGACTCTTACGATCCGGAAACGCTGAAAACCCAGATCGGGCGCTTCCTGCACCTGCACAAGGACGACGACGCGTTCAGCGTCTGAGATGCTGACGGGAGAGTAGCCGTTGCCACTCCCCCGCCATCTGCATCAGATCTTGCGATTACGCAGCAGATAATCCGCCACCTGCGAAGCCATCTGGTCCAGCGCTTCCGACGTGGTGCCGGCGAAGACATGGCCGCCCGAGGACTTGCCCTCCGCACGCATCTGACCGAGCGACGTGTTGGTGCGTGCATCGATGACATCGACATCGGCCACGATCTTGGCCTGCCCCGCCAGCGCGGCAAACAGGATGCGCGAGGCCTGGCTGACTTCCGAGACTTCGATGATGGTGACATCGAGCCGGATGTCAGCGACCGTGACGTCGCCCGGCAGACTGGCGAACACACGCTTGTTCAGCAGCTGGCTGTTGATGGCCTGGCGCAGGCCCTCGACCACGGTTTCGCGGTCCTTCACCGAGCTCTTTACAACCACGCCACCCGTTTTCGTGCTGTCCACGGCCACCGAGGTCGCCGAGGTCTGCTGTACCGCGCCGCCAGCGGCGCAACCAACCAGCAGGGACATAGCCAGAAGGCTTCCCAGAATACGATTCATTTAAGACTTCCCCCATCGAGATACATGCACTGCCTGTGCAGACGGGACGATAAATATCCCTTCGCATGAACGCAACTTATGGGGGATTATTTTTTCAAATTTGCCTGCCGCCTGAGCGCAGCGATCGTTCTGTAGTCGGCCAGGCTGTTCCAGCAGTTCCACCCTTGGAGGCAGAGAACGCTATCACCAATGATGAATCAGGCGAAAGACCAGATGCGTCAGGCCATAGGCAATGGCGGCGAAGACAGCCGCGATGCCGAAAACCTTGAGGTGGCGCAGCAGCATTTATAGCGGCGGGATATCGCCGCTGGCCTCGCCGGCATGGAACCCGGCGGCGAAAGCCTCCAGCCGGCCCTCGGCGATGGCGGCGCGCAGGCCCTGCATCACATCCTGGTAGTAGGTCAGGTTATGCGCGGTCATCAGCATCGAGCCCAGGATTTCATCGGAACGCACCAGGTGATGCACATAGGCGCGGCTGTAATTGCGGCAGGCCGGGCAGCGGCAATGTTCGTCGATCGGCCGCGGGTCTTCTGCATGGCGCGCATTGCGGATGTTGATGGTGCCACGCCGGGTGAAGGCCTGGCCGTTGCGCCCGGACCGCGTTGGCATCACGCAGTCGAACATGTCGATGCCGCGCTGCACCGCGCCCACGAGGTCGGACGGCTTGCCGACGCCCATCAGGTAGCGCGGGCGATCCTGCGGCAAATGCGGCGTGGTGACATCCAGCGTGGCGAACATCTCAGCCTGTGTCTCGCCCACCGCGAGGCCACCGACCGCGTAGCCATCGAAGCCGGTCTTGATCAGGCCCTTGGCGGATTGTTCCCGCAGCGCGCCATTCGTTCCACCTTGAACAATGCCGAACAGGCCGTAGCCGTCACGCAGTTTGAACGCCGTCTTGCAGCGTTCGGCCCAGCGCAAGGACAGCTGCATCGCCTCCGATACGCGCTTGTCATCGGCCGGCAGCTTGACGCATTCATCCAGCTGCATGGTGATGGTGGCATCGAGCAGATGCTGGATCTCGATGGAGCGTTCCGGCGTCAGGTCATATTTCGCGCCGTCGATATGCGACTGAAAGCTGACGCCGGCTTCACTGACCTTATTGAGCTGCGACAGCGACATCACCTGGAAGCCGCCGGAATCAGTCAGAATAGGACCTGGCCAGTTCATGAACCTGTGCAGACCGCCGAGTTTTGCCACGCGCTCGGCACTCGGCCGCAGCATCAGGTGATAGGTATTGCCCAGAATAATCTGCGCGCCGGTCTCGACCACGGCCTCCGGCGTCATCGCCTTCACGGTCGCGGCCGTGCCCACCGGCATGAAGGCCGGCGTGTCGATCGCGCCATGCGCGGTTTCGAGCCGGCCCCGGCGGGCGGCGCCATCGGTGGCGGAAACGGTGAAACGGAGGGTCATTTTTTACCGGCCTGTCTGAACAGCAGGCTTGTATCGCCGTAGGAGTAGAAACGGAAGCCCTTCTCCACCGCATGGGCATAGATCGTCCGCTGCTCCTGCAGCCCCACGAAGGCGGCCACCAGCATCAGCAGCGTGGACTTCGGCAGGTGGAAATTGGTCATCAGCCCGTCGGCGACATGGAAACGGAAGCCGGGCGTGATGAAAATATCGGTGTCGCCCCGGAAAGGTTTCAGGGTCCCATCACGGGCCGCAGACTCAAGAAGCCGCAAGGACGTCGTGCCGATGGCGATCACCCGGCCGCCCTTTTCCTTTGCCGCCCGGATCGCCGCAACGGTGCCGTCCGTCACCTCGCCCCACTCGGCATGCATCTTGTGATCCGCGACGCGATCCACCTTGACCGGCAGGAAGGTGCCGGCCCCGACATGCAGCGTGACACGGGCGAAGCCGATGCCCTGACGTTTAAGCGTCTCGATCAGGGCCGGGGTGAAATGCAGCCCGGCGGTGGGCGCGGCAATCGCGCCGGTCTTCTCCGCGAACACCGTCTGGTAGTCGGTCCTGTCCTGCGCATCGGCCTTTCGCTGCGCCACGATATAGGGCGGCAGCGGCATGGCGCCGGCGGTTTCGAGCGCGGTCAGCACCTCGGCATCGTCGCGGTCGAAACGCAGCACGATCTGGTCGTCTTCGCGGCCGAGCGCCTCGACCACCAGCCCGCCGTCGAACAGCACACGGTCGCCGGGCTTCAGCCGCTTGGCCGGCTTGGCCATCGCGGTCCAGCGCCGCTCGCCGATCGGCTTGAGCAGCAAGGCCTCGACGCGGACTTCGGGATCGCGCTCGCGCCGGCCATACAGTCGCGCGGGAATCACCTTGGTGTCATTGAAGACCAGCAGGTCGTTCGGCTGCAGCAGGCCGGGCAGATCGGCCACGGTAAGCGTGCGCGGATCTATGCCGCCCGCATGCAGCAGCAGCTTTGCT
This sequence comes from Ferrovibrio terrae, assembly GCF_007197755.1. NCBI lineage: Bacteria > Pseudomonadati > Pseudomonadota > Alphaproteobacteria > Rhodospirillales > Rhodospirillaceae > Ferrovibrio > Ferrovibrio terrae. Next base: position 3,102,366 of record NZ_CP041636.1, on the reverse strand, counting down.
GCTTCACGCGGCACGGCCGGCCGCTCGGCGATCAGCGCCGGCGGCAGTTCGAAATCGAAATCGGAAACCAGCATCGGATTAGCCCCCATTCTGGAGGCCGGCGATCACTCGGCGTCAGCGGCAACGCGCATCGACACGATCTTGTCGGGATCGGTCACGCTGCCGTTCTTGGCCTGGCTGCCGCGCTTGATCTTGTCGACATGCTCCATGCCCTCGGTGACCTGGCCCCAGACGGTGTATTGCTTGTCGAGGAAACGGGCATCGGCGAAGCAGATGAAGAACTGGCTGTCGGCGCTGTTCGGGCTGCTGGCGCGCGCCATCGAGCAGGTGCCGCGCACATGCGGCTCGTCGTTGAATTCGGCTTTCAGGTTCTCGCCCGAACCGCCAGTGCCATCGCCGCGCGGATCGCCGGTCTGGGCCATGAAGCCCTCGATCACGCGATGGAATTTCAGGCCATCATAGAAATTCTGCCGCACCAGCGTCTTGATGCGCTCGACATGGTTCGGCGCCAGATCGGGGCGCAGCGCGATGGTGACGCGACCATCCTTGAGTTCGAGATAGAGGGTGTTTTCGAGATCGGCGCTCATGGAGAAATCCTTGTTACTTCACGTCCGCCGCAACGCGCATGCGGACAATCCTGTCGGGATCGGTGACGGCGCCGCTGCCCGGCGCGCCCTTCTTGATATTGTCGACGAATTCCATGCCGCTCACCACCCGGCCCCAGACGGTATACTGGCCGTTCAGATGCGGCGCGTCGTCGAAGCAGATGAAGAACTGGCTGTCGGCGCTGTTCGGGTCGCTGGTGCGCGCCATCGAGACGGTGCCGCGGCGATGGGTTTCACGGCTGAATTCGGCGCGCAGCTTCTGGCCCGAGCCGCCGCCACCGGTGCCGGTCGGGTCGCCGACCTGGGCCATGAAACCGCGGATCACGCGATGAAACACGCTGCCGTCGTAAAAGCCCTTGCGGGTCAGTTCCTTGATGCGGGCCACATGCGTGGGCGCCAGATCGGGCCGCATGGCGATCACCACCCGGCCGTCGCGCAGTTCCATGATCAGGGTATTCTCGGGATCGGTCTGCTGCGCTTTCGCCGCGAAGGGCGCGAAAGCCGCAAACAGAGCAAGCGTCAGGAAACTGCGGCGAATCATGCTTCGTCTTTCTGCTTCTGCAGGGCAACGCGCACCCGTTCCGCCACGCGCGGCGAAACGAAGGGATTGATGTCGCCGTTCAGCGTGGCGATTTCCTTGACCAGGCGCGAGGCGATGAACTGGTGGTTGTCGGATGCCATCAGGAAGACGGTTTCGATCTCGGAATTCAGCCGGGCGTTCATACCGACCATCTGGAATTCATATTCGAAGTCCGACACCGCGCGCAGGCCGCGGATGATCATGACCGCGCCGAGGTCCATGGCGAAATGCATCAGCAGGTTGGAAAACGGCTTGACCTCGAACTCGGTGGCGCCGGGCATCAGCGGGCCGATTTCCTCGCGCACCATCTCGACGCGTTCTTCCATCGAGAAGAGTGGTCCCTTGCCGACATTGACGGCAACGCCGACCACCAGCTTGTCGACCAGCTTGGCCGCACGCTTGATGATGTCGTAATGGCCCTTGGTCACCGGATCGAAAGTACCCGGGTATAGTCCGATCCGCTGCCTGGTCATCCGCTCCCCCTCAGATCACGTAAGCGAGGTTACTCCGGCGTATCGCCCGCAGTCTCACCAGGCGCATCACCGTCCTCCGCCGTGCTTTCGCCGGCTTCGTTCGGGCCACTTTCCGGCAAATGCGCGACCGACGCAACCTTCTCGCCGTCACCCAGCTTGAAGATGATGACGCCCTGCGTATTGCGACCGGCGATGCGGATATCGTGCACCGGGCAGCGGATCACCTGGCCGCCATCGGTCACCAGCATGATCTGGTCGTCATGCTCCACCGGGAAGGCGGCGCCGACATTGCCGTTCTTGGGCGTGGTCTCGATGTTGATGATGCCCGAGCCGCCGCGGCTGGTGATGCGGTATTCGTAGGCCGAGCTGCGCTTGCCGTAGCCCTTCTCGGTCACGGTGAGGATGAACTGCTGGGCGGCCTGCAGTTCGGTGAAGCGCTGCACCGAGATATCCTCAGGCAGAACCACGCCGCTTTCGCCATTGCGGATACGCTCGTGGGCATCTTCGTATTTGAAGAAGGCCTCGCGCTCCTCGGGTGCCACTTCGATATGGCGCAGCACCGACATGGAGATGACACGGTCGCCATCGGCCAGTTTCATGCCGCGCACGCCGGTCGACGACCGGCTCTGGAAGGTGCGGACATCATCGACCGGGAAGCGCACGCACTTGCCCTCATAGGAGGCCAGCAGGATGTCGTCCTGCCCGGTGCAGGGCAGCACGCCAACCAGGCTGTCGTCGGCATCTTCACCTTCGAATTTCATCGCGATCTTGCCATTGGCATTGATCGAGACGAAATCGCTCAGGTCATTGCGGCGCACGTAGCCCTTGGCGGTGGCGAACATGACATGCAGTTCGCTCCACTTGGTCTCGTCCTCGGGCAGCGGCAGCACTTCGGTGATCTTTTCCCCCGCGGCCAGCGGCAACAGGTTGACGAAGGCCTTGCCACGCGACTGCGGCGTGCCTTCCGGCAGGCGGTAGACCTTCATCTTGTAGACGCGGCCGATATTGGAGAAGAACAGCACCGGCGTATGGGTGCTGGCCACCAGCACGCCGGTGACAAAATCCTCGTCCTTGGTGCTCATGCCGGTGCGGCCCTTGCCGCCGCGCTTCTGCAGGCGATAGGTCGACAGCGGCGTGCGCTTGACGTAGCCGCCGAAGCTGACGGTGACGACCATATCCTCACGCTGGATCAGGTCCTCGTCGTCCTGCTCAAATTCGATCTCGGCGATCTGGGTGCGGCGCGGCACGGCGAATTTCTCGCGCATCGAGACCAACTCGTCGCGCAGGATGCCCATCAGCTTGGCGCGGCTGCCCAGCACCGAGAGGTACTCGTTGATCTCTTCGGCGAGCTTCTTCATCTCGTCGCCGATTTCATCGCGGCCCAGCGCAGTCAGGCGCTGCAGGCGCAGGTCGAGGATGGCGCGGGCCTGGGTTTCCGACAGCTTGTACTTGCCGTCGATCACCTTGTGGCTCAGGTCGTCGATCAGGCCGATCATGTCGGCCACATCGGACGCCGGCCATTCGCGGGTCATCAGCTGGTCGCGCGCGGTCTGCGGATCGGGCGCGCTGCGGATGGTCTTGATCACTTCGTCGATATTGGCGACAGCAATCGCCAGGCCGACGAGGACATGGGCGCGGTCGCGCGCCTTGCCAAGCAGGAAACGGGTGCGGCGCAGGATCACTTCCTCGCGGAAGTTCACAAAAGCCGCGATCATCTGCTTGATGTTCAGCAGTTCGGGCTTGCCGCCATTCAGCGCCAGCATGTTGACACCGAAGCTGCTCTGCAGCGGCGTGAAGCGATACAGCTGGTTCAGCACCACGTCGGCCATGGCATCGCGCTTGATCTCGACCACCACGCGCACGCCGTCACGGTCGGACTCGTCGCGCAGATCGGAAATACCCTCGATCTTCTTGGCGCGCACCAGTTCGGCCATCTTCTCGATCATCGAGGCCTTGTTCACCTGATACGGAATCTCGGTGATGATAATGGCTTCGCGGTCCTTGCGGATTTCCTCGAAATGCACCTTGCCGCGCACGATCACCGAGCCACGGCCGGTCCACATGGCGGACTTGGCGCCGGCGCGGCCGAGAATAATGCCGCCCGTGGGGAAATCGGGTGCCGGCAGGATTTCGAGCAGCTGTTCCAGCGTCACGTCGTTGTTGTCGACATAGGCGCAGCAGGCGTCGATCACCTCGCCCATGTTGTGCGGCGGGATATTGGTGGCCATGCCGACGGCAATGCCGTTGGCGCCATTGACCAGCAGATTGGGATACTGCGCCGGCAGCACAGTGGGTTCCTGCGTGCTGTCGTCGTAGTTCGGCTGGAAATCGATGGTGTCCTTGTCGATATCCGTCAGCAGCGCCTCGGCGGCGCGCTCCAGACGGATTTCGGTGTAACGCATCGCCGCGGCCTTATCGCCGTCCATCGAGCCGAAGTTACCCTGGCCGTCGAGCAGCAGCTGACTCATCGAGAAGGGCTGCGCCATGCGCACCATGGCGTCGTAGATCGACTGGTCGCCATGCGGGTGGTATTTACCCATCACGTCACCGACCACGCGGGCCGACTTGCGATACGCCTTCTCGGCGGTGTAGCCGTTCTCGTGCATCGAATAGAGGATGCGGCGATGTACCGGCTTCAGGCCGTCTCGCACATCGGGCAATGCGCGCGAGACGATCACGCTCATCGCGTAACCGAGGTAGGAGCGCTGCATCTCCTCTTCGATGGAGATCGGCTGGATATCGTGCGGAGGCTTCGGCTGTTCGGTCACGAAACGGCGTCCAAAAAAACAGTGAATTTGGGGTCTGAAATCGGGCGACTCAGGCCACCCGAGAGGGCCCGGATTCGGCCCTGGAATCAGGTCGCAGAAACTACCATGACGGGGGTATGGCAGCAACGTTTCGACCCCTGCCGCGAAGGCCGAAAACAGGGGCTAAAAACATATATATTTCAAATGTTTATATGGCGCACACCTGGCCGCCCCGGCCGGGGGCTACCGCCCGGTACGCGGGTGCGGTTTTCTGGCCTGATCCAGACCCGAATCAGGCCCGGAATCAGGCAGGCGTCAGGCGTCGAAGATGTCCTGCTTCAGCCAGTTCCACTGCTCCTCGCCGCAGGCCGCCACCAGCGGGCTGCCCCAGGGCTTGTCGGCGGCGCGATACAGGCTGCCGTCCAGCCGCTTGGCGATGCCGCCGGCTTCGGTGATCAGCAGACAGCCGGCCGTGTGATCCCATGGCATGGCGCGGTTATAAACCGCGTAGTGGAAATGGCCGTCCAGCATGGCGAGGTATTCCTGGCCGGCGCAGCGCAGGATCATCACGCCAGCGGTCTTGTCCATGCGATACGCGATGCGTGCAGCGAAATCGCGGTCGCCGTAGCGCAGGTTGGGCGCGCCCGAGATATGCGCCAGCGACGGCGGCTTCGGCATGCTGAGCTTGCGCGTGCTGCCATCGGCCTCACGCATCACCGCGCCTTTGCCCTTTTCGGCCATGGCGCAGATGTTGCGGATGGGATCGTAGATCCAAGCCGCGACAGCGTCGCCGTCCTTCACCAGCGCCACCATCACGGCAAACAGCTGGCTGCCGACGGCGAAATTGGCGGTGCCATCGATAGGATCGATCAACCACGCATATCCGGGGCGGCGCAGGGCATCCATGATGCTTTCGTCAGCACTGCTGGCTTCTTCGCCCACCACGGTGGAACCAGGGATCAGCGCCTGCAGGCGCGGCGTGAGAAATTCTTCCGAGGCCTTGTCGGCCACGGTGACCACATCATGCGGCCCGGCCTTCTGGTCGATCTGCTTGCTTTCAAGCTTGCGGAAATGCGGCAGGATGGTGGTGGTCGCGGCCTCTTCCATCAGCAGCCGTACGGCGTCCATATCGACTTTCATACTCGCCCCTTCTTCTTCATACGCGGCCAGTCTCCTGACGCTTGAGCCATTTGCCCGCTTCTGCCTGTGACAGCGCCACGGAAAGCTTCAGGCTGCCGCCCTCTTCCGTCATCTCCAGCACTTCGCCATGACGGTGCAGCCAGGCAATCGCCGCGCCGTCGCCGGCATCCAGCGTGACATCCATTTCGACCCGGTCGGCATCCAGCATGCCGTCGATCCGCTCCAGCAGCGTGTCGCAACCATAGCCGGTCAGTGCCGAGATCAGCACGGCATTGTCCTGGCGGTCGGCCTGGTTCTGCACCGTCTCGCGCATCTCGGCCGGCAACTGGTCGGCCTTGTTCCACGCCTCCAGCCGGCGGTGGCGGCTGTCTTCGGCAACACCGAGCGAGGCCAGCACATCAGCCACGTCGGCAGCCTGCGCGTCGGTGTCGGGATGCGACAGGTCTCGCACATGCAGGATCACGTCGGCCGAGATCACCTCTTCCAGCGTGGCGCGGAAGGCGGCCACCAGATGCGTCGGCAGTTCGGAGATGAACCCCACCGTGTCGCTGAGGATGATGTTGCGGCCCGACGGCAGGCGCAACGTGCGCATGGTGGGATCCAGCGTGGCGAACAGCAGATCCTTCGCCATCACGTCGGCCGAGGTGAGCCGGTTGAACAGCGTTGACTTGCCGGCATTGGTGTAACCCACCAGCGCCACCACGGGATAGGGCACCTTCTGCCGCGCGCGACGATGCAGCGCCCGGGTATTCACCACCTGCGCGAGGTCTTCCTTGATGCGGATGATGCGGTCGCCGATCAGGCGGCGATCCATTTCCAGCTGGCTTTCGCCCGGGCCGCCGAGGAAGCCGAAGCCGCCGCGCTGGCGTTCGAGGTGGGTCCAGGACCGCACGAGACGCGAGCGCTGGTAATTCAGATGCGCGAGCTCGACCTGCAGCCGGCCTTCCTTGGTGCGCGCACGCGCGCCGAAGATTTCCAGGATCAGCCCGGTGCGATCGATCACCTTGGCCTTAAGGCCCTTTTCCAGATTGCGCTGCTGCACCGGCGTGACGGCGGCATCCACCACCACCACATCCACCGGATTCTCGGCGATCCAGGCGGCAAGCTCTTCCATCTTGCCCGGGCCGATCAGCGTGGCGGGTCGCCAGGTGGAGACCGGCACGACATCGGCACGCGCGGGCTGCAGGTCGATGGCGGCAGCCAGCCCCACGGCCTCGGCCAGCCGCGCCTCGGGCCGGCGGCGCAGGTCGGCCGCTTTCGCCTTGGCATGGGTGGATTTCAGAGACGGATGCAGGACGAGCGCCTTGCGGGGGCGCTCGTCTTCCAGAGTTTCGTGATCAGACATCAGCCCAACTTACACGATGCTCCGCTGATGGGCACCGGTTGAGGATGAAAACCCGCTCGGCTCAGCCCTGTTCCCCGGCAGCAGGCTTTTCGCCGGCGGCGGCCGGGTCGAAGAGCTGAATCGGGCCGGACGGCATGACCGTCGAAATGGCGTGCTTGTAGACCAGCTGCATGTGGCCGTCGCGGCGCAGCAGCACCGAGAAATTGTCGAACCAGCTGATGATACCCTGCAGCTTCACGCCGTTGACCAGGAAGACGGTCACCGGGGTCTTGGTCTTGCGGATGTGATTGAGGAAAACGTCCTGGACGTTCTGGGGCTTGTCGGCGGCCATAGTTTGGACCTTTCGTTTCTTATCTTATGTTGTTGTAGTTATTTTGTTTTTTTCAGCTTCTGCCGACTGCGTCCCGGGATTTGTCCTTCAAAACGCAGCCACCAGTGCTGCGGGGGCGGCGGCCGCTGCCCCTCGCCCATGAATTAAACCATTAATTTCCGAAAGTGGCAAAACAATGGCGTGCAGTGCGGCATCAGGCCACGCCGGCCACTGACTCACGCCGAAGTGACGCGGATGTGACGCCGGTTACGGGCGCGCCATCAGGAAGCGAGGAAAGGCGCCTGCCAGTCGGTGCTGTGGGTCGCGGCATGCGCTTCATAGAGGCTGCGCAACCTGGCGACGACGACACCCGGACCGCCATTGCCGATCGGCTTGCCATCCAGCGTCACCACCGGAATGACGAAAGACGTGGCCGAGGACACAAAGGCTTCCTTGGCGGCCTGCGCCTCGGCAACCGTGAAGGGCCGGAACTCCACCTTCAGCCCTTCCCGCTTCGCCAGTTCCAGCACGGCGGAGCGCGTGATGCCGCTAAGGATTTCATGGGTCGGCTTGCGGGTGACCAGCACATTGTCTTTCGTCACGATCCAGGCATTCGACGAACTGCCTTCGGTGACAAAGCCCTGGTCGTCGACCAGCCAGGCCTCGTAGGCGCCGGACTCTTTCGCGGCCTGCTTCGCAAGCGCCGCGGGCAGCAGGCCGACGGTCTTGATGTCGCAGCGGCCCCAGCGGATATCGGGATGCGTGATCGCGGCGACGCCCCTGGCGGCATTGGCCGCACCCTTGGCCCAGTCGAGATGCCGCGCGATGGCAACAAATGTCGGCGCAACGCCATCGGGGAACGGGAATTCGCGCCGCGCCGCGCCGCGCGTGATCTGCAGATAGACGCTGCCGTTGCGCACGCGGTTGCGCCGCACGGTTTCGGCCAGCACGACGCTTAACGCCGCGCGCGACATCGGACGGTCGATACGCAACTCGTCCAGGCTGCGCTCCAGTCGCACCAGATGGCCTTCGAGATCGACGAAGCCGCCGTCCTTAACGGCCACAACTTCATAAACGCCATCGGCGAACTGGAAGCCGCGGTCTTCCACATGCACGCCTGCCTGGGCATAGGGCACATACTGACCGTTGACATAAGCGATACGCGACATCGGAAAGGCCTCGGCTTTTTGCTTTTATCTCAGAAGAATTCCAGGCGGACGGCAAACAGCTTTTCCACCTTCTTCACGGCATCGCGGCGCGCAAACAGGATGACGCGGTCGCCCGCCTCGATCTCGCTGTCGCCGCGCGCGATCTCCACCGTGTCGCCGCGCAGGATGGCGCCGATCTTCAGGCCATCCGGCAGGTCGAGTTCCGAAAGCGGCTTGCCGACCAGCGCACTTGTCTGCTGGGCTTCGGCCTCGATGGCTTCGGCGGCGCCGTCATACAGCGAATGGACGGCCCGGATGCGGCCGCGGCGCACATGCTGCAGGATCGACGACACCGTCGTGGAGCGCGGATTGACCACGACATCGATGCCGAGAGACCCGATCAGCGTGTCGTAGGCCGGATTGTTGACCAGCGTGATGGCGCGCTGCGCGCCGGCCTGCTTAGCCAGCAGCGAGGTGAGGATATTCACCTCGTCATCGTTGGTCAGCGCGATGATGGTCTCGGCGGCGCCGACCTTGGCTTCCTGCTGGATTTCCTGATCCAGCGCGTCGCCATGCAGCACCACGGCATTCTTCAGCGCGCTGGCGATATACTCGGCGCGTTCGCGATTGGCTTCGATGACCTTGAGCAACACCGAGGGCTGGCTCTCCTGGATCTCGCGCGCCAGGAACAGGCCGATATTGCCGCCGCCCGACAGCACGATGCGGCGTGCCTCGCGCTCCTCATGGCCGAAAATCCGCATGGCGCGCGGCAGATGCGCGGACAGCACGCAGATATAGATTTCGTCGTCGGCTTCCAGATGATCGTCGGCATCCGGCACCAGCATCGCGCCGTGCCGGATGATGCCGCAGATGTTCAGCGCCAGATCGGGGAACAGGCCGGTGAGCTGGCGCAGCGGCGTGTTCAGCACCGGGCAGTCTTCCTCCAGCCGGATACCGACCAGACGCAGCCGGTCGCCCGCGAAAGGGATCATGTCAAAGGCGCCGGGCGTCAGGATGCGGCGATGGATGGCGCGCGCCACCTCGATCTCGGGCGAGATGATGAAATCGATCGAGATATGCTTTTCGTTGAACAGGTCCGACCATTCCGGCCGCAGATAGCCCTGTGCGCGAATGCGGGCGATCTTGGTCGGCACTTTGAACAGTGCATGCGCCACTTCGCAGGCCACCATGTTCACCTCGTCGGCGAAGGTGACGGCGATCAGCATGTCGGCCTCGGATGCGCCGGCCTGCTCCAGTACATCGGGATGCGAGGCATGGCCGACGATGGCGCGCAGGTCGTAGCTCTCGGCTGCCTTGTTGGCGCGATCGGCCGAGACGTCGATCATCGTCACTTCGTTGCCTTCGGCGGCAAGCTGGCGTGCGATGGTGGAGCCGACCAGGCCGGCGCCGCAGACGATGACCTTCATGACGCAGCCATTCCTAACCGCCGTTGCGGTCGAGGGTGATCACCCCGAGCGCCTTCAGCTTGCGATGTAGTGCCGAACGCTCCATGCCAATGAAACTTGCGGTGCGTGAGACATTGCCGCTGAAACGCGTGATCTGCGCCAGCAGGTATTCACGCTCGAACATCTCGCGCGCCTCGCGCAGCGGCAGCCCCATCACTTCCGTCGTCGTCTCGGGCCGCAGCGCCACTGGCGGGGTGGCGCCAAGATCGGACGGCATCATATCGGCGTGGATCGCGGCGCCCCTCTGGTCGGCCGGCAGCATGATCAGCAGGCGCGCGATGGCATTGCGCAGTTCGCGCACGTTGCCAGGCCATTCGGCGGATTGCAAAGCGAGCAACGCATCCTCGGCCAGGTCGCGTACCGAAACGCCCTGGCGCTGCGCCTCGATCAGGATGAACTGCTTGGCCAGCATCGGAATGTCTTCGCGGCGGTCACGCAGCGCGGGCACCTTCAGCGGCACGACATTCAGGCGATGGAACAGGTCCTGGCGGAACTGGTTCTGCCCGACACGCAGGGTGAGATCATGCGCCGTGCCCGAGATGATGCGTACATCGACCTGCACACGGGTGCGGCCGCCGACACGCTCGAAACTCTGTTCGGTCAGCACGCGCAGCAGCTTGGCCTGCGCCTCGGGCGACATCTCGGCCACTTCATCGATGAACAGCGTGCCGCCATGCGCCTCTTCCAGGACGCCGATCTTGTGCTGGCGCTGGCCGTTGACCTGCTCCTCGATGCCGAACAGCTGATGTTCGATCCGGTCGGGCGTCATCGCCGCCACATTGAGCACAACGTAAGGCCCGCCGGCACGACGCGAGCGCTGGTGCAGCAGGCGCGCGACCAGTTCCTTGCCCGAGCCTGGCGGGCCGGAGATCAGCACGCGGCTGTTGGTCGGCGCGACACGTTCGATGGCCTGGCGCAGGGCCACGATGGCCGGAGAGGAGCCAACCAGTTCGGCGATATTGCCCGAGCGCTGGCGCAGATCTTCGTTCTCGCGCTTGAGCCGTGCCTGTTCCAGCGCGCGCTCGACCAGCAGCAACAGGCGGTCGCTCTTGAACGGCTTCTCGATATAGTCGTAAGCGCCGCGCTTGATCGCCGACACAGCGGTTTCAATATTGCCGTGGCCGGAAATCATGATCACCGGAACGCTGCTGTGATCGCGCATGATGCGGTCGAGGATCTCCAGGCCGTCCATCTTGCTGCCCTGCAGCCAGATATCCAGGATCACCGCATTCGGCCGCCGTGCTTCCATTTCACGCAGCGCGCCGTCGGAATCGCCGGCCATGCGGGTTTCATAGCCTTCGTCCTGTAGGATGCCCGAAATCAGATTGCGGATGTCCGCTTCGTCATCGACGATGAGAATGTCACGCGCCATGACCGCCCGACCCTAAAACCTTCCGCATTGCCTGAATCTCCGCGAGCGGAGCGTCCTGTTTCCCGGATTTCTGGCTGTCCGCTGCCGCACCTTCGGCAGCCCCGCTTTGGGCGGGTTCGCCGCCGGTCAGGACGCCCGGCAGGTGAATGCGCGCCAAGCTACCATTTTTCAGGGCCGGATCAAACAGGGTGGCATCGGTGAGCGCAATGCTGCCGCCATGTTCCTCGATGATCTTCTTGACGATGGCAAGCCCAAGCCCCGTCCCCTTGCTGCGGGTTGTGACATAGGGTTCGAACAGGCGGTCGCGGTTTTCGACCGGCAGGCCCCTGCCATTGTCCAGTACCGTGATATCGGCGGCGGTGCCGTTCACTCGCAGGCCGACCGAGATGCGGCCGGGCAGCACGGCTTCGCCGGGCACGCGGTCGCGGCCATCGATGGCGTCCACCGCGTTCTGCAGGATGTTGGTCAGCACCTGCGCCAGTTGTCGCGCATCAACATTCATGCGGATCGGTACCGACGGGATATCGGTCTCGAACTGGATTTCCGGCCGCGCCACCTGCTGCAGGAACACGCCCTGCCGCACCAGCTGATTGAGGTCTTCCTCGCGATACACCGGACGCGGCATGCGGGCGAAGGTGGAGAATTCGTCCACCATGCGGCCGATATCGCCAACCTGGCGGATAATCGTATCCGTACACTCGGCGAAGACGTCCGGATCGGTCTGCACTTCCTTCATGTATTTGCGTTTCAGCCGCTCAGCCGACAGCTGGATCGGCGTCAGCGGGTTCTTGATCTCATGCGCGATGCGGCGCGCGATATCGGCCCAGGCCGCATTGCGCTGCGCCGCCACCAGTTCCGACACGTCATCGAAGGTGGCGACATAGCCCAGCAGTTCATTGCCGGTGACTTCGCGTGCGATCCGCACCAGCAGGGTACGCGCCCCGTTGCCGCGCTGCACCACCACCTGTCCGCGTTCGGCGCCTTCGGCCGGACGCTGTTCCGCCCGCTCGAACAGTTCTGCCATCTCGGGCGCCACCTCAACGAAAGGCAGGCCGACCATATCGTCGAGGTTCTGCTGCAGCATCACCTGCGCTGAAGGGTTGGGCAGCGTGACCATGCCCTGCGGATCGATGCCGATCACACCGGCCGACACACCCGCCAGCACGGTTTCAGTAAAGCGGCGGCGCTCGTCCAGCTGGCGGTTGGCGGCAATCAGTTCGGATTGCTGCGCGGCCAGCTGCCCGGTCATGCGGTTGAAGGTGCGGCCCAGCGTGGCGATCTCGTCCTCATCGGCACGTTCGGTGACACGAGCCGACAGATCGCCGGCGCGGATGCGCTCTGCCGCCGTCACCACCTCGCCAATCGGGGTGACCAGCCGGTTGGCGATCAGCAGTGCGAACCAGATCGCCGCCAGCAGCAGCAGCAGCGAGACCAGCAGGAACAGGACGGCGAAGTTGATTTCCAGCGTGGCGCGGGCGCGTTCGAGGCGATTGTACTGCTGTGCCGCCTGCCGCGTGCGCTCGATCTCGGACTGCACCTTGGCGTCGATGAAGCGGCCCACGAAAAGATACGCATCGAGATAGCCGTCGAGCCGCACCAGCGCGCGCACGCGGTCATCGGTTTCAGCGGTGATGATCACCACCTGGCCGGCATTGGCATCTTCCATGGCGCGCGGCGGCACGCGATCGAATTCCATCAGCAGGCTGAGTTCGTTACGGGCAAGGATTTCGCCCGTCGAGGTAAAGACGATGGCCTCACCCAGACCGCGGATGCGCGCCAGCTGGCGCACCGCCTGCTGGAAGGCATAAGGGTTGCGCGTCAGGTTCGGCGCCGCGCGATTGAGATCGACAGCCATCGCCAGTACATCGGCGCGGATCGTCTTGCGGTGTTCCTGGATATAGGCTTCGGCAATCGCCACCGACGCATTGACCGCCGCATTGACGCGTTCGCTGAACCAGGTCTGCAGGCCGAGATTGAAGAACAGCACGGCGAACAGCGTCATCAGCACGGTGGGCAGCGCCGTGACGCCGGCAAACAGCATCACCATGCGGGCATGCAGGCGCGAGCCGGCCGCACCACGCCGGCGCTGCATCCACAACACCACCATGCGCCGCGCCACCAGGCTGGTGAGTGCGAGCAGGATGATCAGGTCGGCCAGCAGCAGGATCTGGACTTCGCGCGGCGTCAGGTCGCGGTTGGCACCCGGCGTCATCGCCAGATAGGTCAGCGTGCCGGCCACCAGCGCGGCGATCGCCAGCGCGATTTCCAGCTGGCGCAGCAGGTGATGGCGCTGCGCCCAGTTAAGGACACCGCGCAACAGCCGACGGCCCGGCGTAAGGGTTTCCCCCGTCACGCCAGTCGCCATGCCGGGCGCATCGCCGGATGCGGCACCCGTCTTGCCTGCCCTGTCAGGAATCATGCTCGGTGAATCGAATAGGCGGCCATCGGCGGATCATACCCCAGCCGCAGCCGGTCGGCACCCGTTCCGGGCCGATCTCCGCATCCGTCCGGTGGCAGCTTTCCGGCGATTTCCGGACAGACTCGATGGTCTGCCGCCGGCCCAGGTCTGCCCAGGGTCTGCGCTGGGCCTACTTCAGGCCCCGGATGACCTGGATGTTATGGTCGCGGATCTTCTTGCGCAGCGTATTGCGGTTCAGACCCAGCATATGCGCCGCCTTGATCTGGTTGCCCCGGGTGGCAGCCAGGCTGAGCGAGATCAGCGGAATTTCCAGTTCCCGCAGCATGCGGTCATACAGGCCCGGCGGCGGCAGGTCGTCGCCCTGGGTCGAGAAGAACCTGGTCAGGTGGCGCTCGATGCTGCCGGTCAGGGTTTCTTCCTCGCTTGGCTCGGCGTTGCGCGGCGCCTGCGGCGGTTCGGCCAGTTCGTTGTCGATCACCTCCACGCCGATCACGTCATCGGCATAGAGTGCCGCCAGGCGGCGGACCAGGTTTTCCAGTTCGCGCACGTTGCCCGGCCAGCGATAGCGGCGGATCCTGTCCATCGCATCGGCCGATATCGTTTTCGTCGGCAGGCCCTGGGCTGACACCTGATTGAGGAAATGGCGCACCAGATCCGGGATGTCTTCGCTGCGCTCGCGCAAGGGTGGCAGACGCAGCGGCACGACGTTGAGGCGATAGAACAGATCTTCGCGGAACAGGCCCTGGTTCACCGCCTGCCGCAGATCGCGATTGGTGGCGGCCACGATGCGGACATCGGTGCGGATCGGCGTGCGACCGCCCACCGTGGTGTATTCGCCCTGTTGCAGCACGCGCAGCAGACGCGTCTGGGCTTCGATGGGCATATCGCCGATTTCATCGAGGAACAGCGTGCCGCCCTCGGCCTGCTCGAAGCGGCCGGCATACCGATTGGCTGCGCCGGTGAAGGCGCCCTTCTCGTGGCCGAACAGCTCGGATTCAATCAGTTCGCGCGGGATCGCAGCCATGTTGAGGGCGACGAACGGCCCGTTGCGGCGCTTGCCGTAATCATGCAGCGCGCGCGCCACCAGCTCCTTGCCGGTGCCGCTCTCGCCATAGATCAGCACGGTGAGGTCGGTGCCCATCAGGCGCGCCATGACGCGGTAAATTTCCTGCATCGCCGGCGAGCGACCGATCAGCGGCAGCTTCTCTTCGTCGGCGGCGGCCTCGGCCTCTTCGGACAGGACCGGCTTGGGCTGGTTCAGCGCGCGCTCGACCACGCGCAGCAGTTCTTTCAGGTCGAAGGGCTTGGGCAGATAGTCGTAGGCACCGCGCTCGGCTGCCTTCACGGCGGTCAGCAGGGTCTTCTGCGCGCTCATCACGATGATCGGCAGGTCGGGGCGAATCCGCTTCAGGCGCGGCAGCAGGTCGAGACCGTTTTCGTCAGGCATCACCACGTCGGTGATGATCAGTTCGCCCTCACCTTCCGAGGCCCAGCGCCAGAGCGTGGCGGCATTGCCGGTCGAGCGCACCTGGTAGCCGACCCGGCCCAGCGCCTGATCCAGTACAGTCCGGATCGAGCGGTCGTCGTCGGCAACTAGAATGGTGCCCTTGTTACTCATTCTTCAAACTCTCCGGCTTCATCCGCCGCCAGGCTGTGAACCGGCAGACGGGCACTGAAAACTGTCCGGCGCGGACGACTGTCACATTCAATGACGCCGCCGTGATCGCCAATGATCTTGGCAACCAATGCAAGACCGAGGCCAGAACCGCTCACCTTGGTCGAAACGAAGGGGTCGAACAGATAAGGACGAATATCCTCCGGCACGCCGGGGCCGTTATCCTGCACTGTCACCTCCAGAGGCAGGTGCAGCTTGTCGCGCGAACCGCGAACCGCGAGTCGCACGCCATGACGGTAGGCCGTGGTCAGGGTGATTTCGCCATTGGGATCATCGCCCAGCGCCTCGGCCGCGTTCTTCACCAGATTGAGAAAAACCTGCACCAGCTGGTCGCGGCTGCCATTCACCGGCGGCAGCGAAGGATCGTAGCGCTCGATAAAGCGGACGTTTTTGCCGAAGCCAGCCTGTGCCACCTTGCGCACATGTTCCAGCACCTGGTGGATATTGACCGGACCGCGGTCGATACGCTTGTCGGTGAAGACTTCCATGCTGTCGACCAGCGCGCAGATGCGGTCGGTTTCGTCGCAGATCAGACGGGTCAGTTCGCGATCGGCCTGGCTGCAATTGGCTTCCAGCAACTGCGCCGCGCCGCGAATGCCGCTCAGCGGATTCTTCACTTCATGCGCCAGCACGGCGGCCATGCCGGTGACCGAACGCGCCGCGCCACGATGGGTCAGCGCGCGGTCGATCTTGGCCGCCATGGTGCGTTCGTCGAAGCGCACGATCACATGATCCTGCGCTTCCGGCACCGGTGAAACCTGCACATCGACCAGCCGCTCGCCGATACGCGGCGAGCCGAGATCGACATCGTATTCCGCCACGCTGTAGCGCTCGCGGAACACCTGCGCGAACAACTGAAGTACCGGGCTGCCGAAGGGCACCAGGTCGCGCAGGTTCTGCCGGCACAGCACGGCCGCGCCGCTGTCGAAAAACTGCTCGGCGGCAGGGTTGGCGTAGCTGATGTCGCCCTGGCGGCCGACAACGAGAATGGGATTGGGAATGGCGCCCAGGACCTGTGCAGCGTCGATGGCGTTGCTTTCGTAGCTGTCCGTCGTCGCCATCATGCGGCCATCCGATCGAGCTGCGGCGCATAGAAATCGTGGATCGCGCTACGCACCTGCTGCGGCTCTTCCAGTTGCATGATCCGGGTGCGGAATTCGGCCGAACCCGGCAGGCCCTTGGAATACCAGGCCACGTGCTTGCGGCCGATCTTCAGGCCGGTGGACACGCCGTAATGCGCCAGCATCGCGTCGTAATGTTCCAGCACGGTGGCCTGCTGTTCGGCCAGCGCCGGATCGGGCAGACGCACGCCGGTCTTGAGGAATTCGATCACCTGGCGCAGGAACCACGGCCGGCCATACGCGCCGCGGCCGATCATCACGCCATCGGCACCCGATTGCTCCAGCGCGTCCTTGGCTTCGTCCAGCGTGGTGATGTCGCCGTTGACGATCACCGGCAGTTTGGTGGCCTCTTTCACCTTGCGGACGAAGGCCCAGTCGGCATGTCCGTTGTAAAGCTGGTTCCGCGTGCGGCCGTGCACAGTGAGCATCCGGATGCCCTCGCCTTCCGCGATGCGGGCCAGTTCCGGCGCGTTGCGGTTGGCATCGTCCCAGCCGGTGCGCATCTTCAGCGTGACCGGCAGCTTCACGGCCTTCACTGTGGCCGTCAGCAGCGTCCTGGCATGCTCCAGATCGCGCATCAGCGCGGAGCCGGCATGGCCGTTGACCACCTTTTTCACCGGGCAGCCCATGTTGATGTCAATGATGGCGGCACCGCTGTCTTCGTTCAGCTTCGCGGCTTCGGCCATCACATGGCCTTCGCAGCCAGCGAGTTGCACCGACATCGGAAATTCTTCGGGCGTGTTCTCCGCCATCTTCAGCGACTGGCGCGAGGCGCGCACCATCGCTTCGGACGCGATCATTTCAGACACGACGAGACCCGCGCCGCTGCGTTTGACCAGGCGACGGAACGGAAGATCTGTCACGCCTGACATGGGTGCCAGGATGACCGGATCTGCGATGGTGACGGGACCGACGGTAATGCTCATTTTTTACACAATTCTCTGGAATGCCCAGTTGTTGGTCAGAATAGTGAGTTTTTTACTGCGCTGCAACATCCTTCCGGATGCAGACAAACTGCGCCTGGCGGGCGGCCTTTGCCTCGCCGGGGCGGCTCGGCTAGGTTGCCGAACATGACAACCGCCGCGCTGATCGTTGCGGCCGGTCGCGGCAGCCGCGCCGGCGGAGAAAAACCCAAGCAGTACCAGATGCTTGGTGGAAAACCCTTGCTGCGATACAGCCTCGAAACCCTGCTCGGCCACGCGGCTGTAGCACGGGTGGCTGTCGTGATCCACCCCGATGATTCAACGGCCTATGCCGACGCGCTCGGCGATCTGGCTGGCCATCCCCGCCTTGCTCCGCCCTGCCTAGGTGGCACGGCCCGGCAGGACAGTGTCCGGCTCGGTTTGGAGGCTCTGGCACCAGAACAGCCCTCTCATGTGCTCATTCATGATGCTGCCCGCCCATTTCTTGGGCAAATTCAGGTGGATCGCCTCATCGAAACACTGGCCCAGGCCGCCGGAGCCGTGCTGGCCATTCCGGTGGTGGATACCCTGAAGCGCGACGATGGCGGCTATGCCCGCAGCGGCGTGGAGCGTCAGGGCCTGTGGCGGGTTCAGACTCCGCAGGCTTTCCGCTTCGCCGATATCCTGACCGCGCATCGCCAGTCGGCCGGCCTCTCGCTGACCGATGATGCCGCCGTGGCCGAACGGGCCGGGCTGGCCGTGAAGCTGGTGCCAGGGACCGAGGAGAATTTCAAAGTGACAGAACCGGACGACTTTGCCCGCGCCGAACGCCAGCTGATGCAGCAGCTGGGCGACATTCGCACCGGCCAGGGGTTCGACGTACATGCCTTCAGCGACGAGGCCGGCCGCAAGCTGACCATCGGCGGACTTGTCATTCCGCATGACAAGGGCCTCGCCGGCCATTCCGATGCCGATGTGGCGCTGCATGCGCTGACCGACGCCATCCTCGGTGCGCTGGGCGAAGGCGATATCGGCCAGCATTTCCCGCCGTCTGATGCGCGCTGGAAGAATGCTGATTCTGCCGCCTTCCTGAAGCATGCCGTCGAACGGGTCGTTGCGCGCGGCGGCATGCTGGCGCATTGCGACATCACCATCATCTGCGAGGCACCGAAGATCGGCCCGCATCGCGAAGCAATGCGCGCACGCATCGCCGGGATCGCCGGTATCGCGCTCGACCGCGTCAGCGTGAAGGCGACAACAACCGAGAAACTCGGCTTCACCGGCCGGCGCGAAGGCATTGCCGCGCAGGCCATCGCGACCGTGCGGTTGCCGGCATGAATATGCCGAGACTCAATATGTATGCCCTGCCCTTCGTACTCTGCACCTGGTTCGGCCTCGGCAAGATGAAGCCGGCGCCCGGCACCTGGGGCTCGGCCGGCGCGCTGCCGTTCGCGTGGTTCCTGCAGATGTATGGCGGACCATGGGCGCTGGCGATTGCAGCGGCACTCATATCGTTTGTGGCGCTCTGGGCGATACGCCTGTTCCTGGTGCGCTGGCCCGGCGAGGATCCCGGCGAAGTGGTCATCGATGAAGTGGCGGGCCAGTGGCTGACGCTGATCTTCGTGCCCTGCGATCCGGTCTTCTATCTCGCCGCGTTTGCCGTCTTCCGCTTTTTCGACACCACCAAGATCTGGCCGGCCTCCTGGGCCGACAACACGCTGAGCGGTGCACCCGGCGTGCTGATCGACGATCTCTTCGCCGGCGTTTATGGCATGCTGGTCATGCTGGCCCTTGTGTATTTCTGGTAAGAGACATCATGGACGACACCCTGCTCCGCCTGGCTGAAACCCTGCTGCAGCGCTGCCGCGAGGCAAAAGTCATGCTGGCCACGGCGGAATCCTGCACCGGCGGGCTGATCGCGGCGACACTGACCGAGATCGCCGGCTCGTCGGATGTGGTGGAGCGCGGCTACGTCACTTACTCGAACGACGCGAAAATCTATTCCCTGGGTGTGCCCGCCGAGATCGTCGCCGGCCATGGCGCGGTGTCGGAGCCGGTCGCGCGCGCAATGGCGGAAGGCTGCCTGCGCAAGAGCAACGCTGATATCGCGATTGCCTGCACCGGCATCGCCGGCCCCGGCGGCGGCACGCCGACCAAGCCGGTCGGGCTGGTGCATATCGCGGTGGCCGGCCATGGCCAGGAAACCATGCATCTGCGCATGACCTATGGCGAGATCGGCCGTTCGGCCGTACGTCTGGCCACGGTGGAAGACGCGCTGAACCTGGCCGGGGAAATGCTGGCGCAGATGATCGCCAGCAAGGACTAAAGGTCAGCCTGCCGCCTGACTTCGCCCGAGGCCGCAATCGTGCCATCACGCACGAAACGCTCGTGGTTCTGGTCGATATCGTCCAGCCGGTAGAGATAGTTCACCATCAGGCCGGCTGACTGCTTCAGGCCGTTGCGCGAACGGTCGCCCATCCAGTTCAGGCGATGCACCTGCGAGCCGTTGCTGAGATGGAAACGCGCCACCGGATCGAGCGGCTTGTTCTTCACATCTGTGCTGAGCAGATAGCGCGCGCCCAGCCGCAGCAGCACGGGCTTCAGCGCCTCGGTCAGCGCGGCATTGTCCGTCCAGGCGTGATCCTTCAGCAGCGCCGGCAGCATGCCCTTGGCGAAGCGCTGGCCCAGCGCATGGCTCAGCTCATCACGGCTGCGCCCGTCGACCAGATCTGGCGCGCCATCGGCCACTGTCTCTTCCAGCCATTTGCGGAAGCCCGGGATCGGCGACAGCGTCGAGAACTGCTTCAGGTTCGGCAGGTCGCGTGACAGGTCATCGACCACGCGCTTGATCAGGAAGTTGCCAAATGAAATGCCGCGCAGGCCGGTCTGCGTGTTGGAGATCGAGTAGAAGATCGCCGTATCGGCGTCCTTCGGGTCCATCACCGGTTGCGCCTGATCGAGCAGCGCCTGCACATTGCCGGCAATGCCCTTGACCAGCGCGACCTCGACGAAGATCAGCGGCTCGAGCGGCATGCGCGGATGGAAGAAGGCATAGCAGCGCCGGTCGGCATCGAGGCGATTGCGCAGGTCGTCCCAGCTTTCGATCGCATGCACGGCTTCGTAGGCGATCAGCTTTTCCAGCAGGGCCGCCGGGCTGTTCCACGAGATGCGCTGCAGCTCAAGGAAACCGACGTCGAACCAGCCGACGAGCAGGTCTTCCAGATCGGCCTCGACGATGCCAAGCTCTGGCGCTTCCTTGCGGAAGCGCAGCGCATCGGCGCGCATGTCGACCAGGAATTTCACGCCCTGCGGCAAGGCCGTGAACTGGGTCAGCAATCTTTGACGCGGCGGCGTCAGCGCCGCCCGGAGCGCGCGCTGCGCCTTGTGCCGCGTCGCCGGCTCGGCAGCGCGCTGCACATCGGCAATGGCCTTATCCAGCGCCACCTCGTCAGCGGCGAAGCCGTTGGCCAGCACCTGCAGGAAAGCCTTCTTGCCGGCATCGTCGAAGCCGAGATAGAGCCGGCCGAGCGCCGCCGCCCGGGCGCGGGCCGAGACCTCGCCGCCGCGGGCTTCCAGGCATTCGATGAACAACGCACGCAACCGCTCGGCGTCTTTCGCATCGGTCAGGCCGTCGCGGGCCAGCTGGGCGGTTTCATCGCCGCCGGCAATGCCGCGCCAGGCGCCGACCAGGCTGCGCAGGCCGCGCTCCAGCAGGGTGCCGGAAATCGAGATATTGGGAAGCGTAGGCAGGGCCACCATACTGAACTCCGTGTTGGGCTCAGCAATAACGTGCGAGCCGGGTCAGAGTGCCGTGATCGTAGCACCGGGCGGCAGGGATAATCCATTCTCGCCGTAAAGCTGCTTCGCCCGCGTCTCGAAGGCGCCGACCATGCGTTTGACGGCTTCGTTAAACAGCAGCTCGATGGTTTTCTGCAGCAATTTTGAGCGGAATTCAAAATCGACATAAAAGTCGATCTCGCAGCCTTCCGCGTGGGGCAGGAATATCCAGTGGTTCTTCAGGTATTTGAACGGCCCCTCGGTGTATTCCACGTCGATCCGGTTGCCGTCGGGGTCCAAGGTCACGCGGCTGGTGAAGCGCTCGCGGAACACCTTGAAGCCGATGATCAGGTCGGCCACCACCACATTGGCGGTGCGCTCGCGGATGCGGGCACCAACGCACCAGGGCAGGAATTTCGGGTAATGCTCGATGCCGGCGACCAGCGCGTACATCTGGTCAGGCCGATAGGGCAGGATGCGTTTTTCGGCGTGGGTCGACACCGAAAACTCAGGCCGTCCTGGCCGCGAACTTGGCTTCGCGGGCCGCACGCAGGCGGGCGAAATCGTCGCCGGCATGATGCGACGAGCGCGTCAGCGGCGAGGCCGACACCGTCAGGAACCCCTTCGAGGTCGCAATCGTGGTATAGGCCGCGAATTCATCGGGCGTGACGAAATGCTTCACCTCGGCATGCTTGCGGGTCGGCTGCAGATACTGGCCGATGGTGATGAAGTCGACATCGGCGGCGCGCATGTCGTCCATCACCTGCATGATCTCGATCTTTTCCTCACCCAGACCGACCATGAGGCCAGACTTGGTGAACATCATCGGATCGAGTTCCTTCACCTTCGCCAGCAGCTGCAGCGAAGCAAAGTAACGCGCGCCGGGCCGGATGGTCGGATAGAGGCGCGGTACGGTCTCGAGATTGTGGTTGTAGACATCGGGCCGTGCGGCCACGACCGCCTCGATGGCGCCGGGCTTGCGGATGAAGTCAGGCGTCAGGATCTCGATTGTGGTGGTCGGCGAGGATTTGCGGATCGCCTCGATGGTCTTGACGAACTGCGACGCACCGCCATCGGGCAGGTCATCGCGATCAACTGAGGTGATCACCACATGATGCAGGCCCAGCTTGCCGACGGCTTCCGCGACATGCTCGGGTTCATGCGCATCGACACCGTCCGGCTTGCCGGTGGCGACATTGCAGAAGGCGCAGGCCCGGGTGCAGACCGCACCGAGGATCATCACGGTGGCATGCTTCTGCTTCCAGCATTCGCCCAGATTCGGGCAGGCCGCTTCCTCGCAGACGGTATTGAGATTGAGTTCGCGCATCAGCCGGCGCGTCTCGGCCACTTCCGGCGAGGTCGGGGCCTTCACCCGGATCCAGTCCGGTTTGCGCAGCATCGGCGTGTCAGGCTTGTGGGCCTTCTCGGGATGGCGGACCGGCAGGGGATGAACGTTGATGGCCACGACTTTTAAATCCTTTGGCGACCTCTAGGGCTGAGGTAGCGCGGGAGCAGTATACAGAAAAGCCCCTGCCCTGGCACCAGCCCCGGAATCCTAGAAATTCAGCGCCTTGCCGTAAGCGTCCAGCACCGATTCATGCATCATTTCCGAGAGCGTCGGATGCGGGAAGATGGCATGCATCAGCTCGGCCTCGGTGGTCTCCAGGGTCTTGGCAATACCAAAACCCTGGATCAGCTCGGTCACTTCCGCGCCGATCATATGGGCGCCGAGCAGCTCGCCGGTCTTCTTGTCGAACACCGTCTTGACCAGGCCTTCCGGCTCGCCCAGCGCAATCGCCTTGCCATTGGCGAGGAAGGGATAGCGGCCGATGCGCACCTCGTGGCCCTTGGCCTTCGCGGCGGCCTCGGTCAGGCCGACGCTGGCCACCTGCGGGGTGCAGTAGGTGCAGCCCGGGATGTTGGAGATATTGAGCGGATGGACATCCTTCTCGCCGGCGATCTTCTCGACGCAGATCACGCCTTCATGGCCGGCCTTGTGCGCCAGCCAGGGCGGACCGGTCAGATCGCCGATGGCATAGATGCCGGGCTCGGCGGTGCGGCTGTATTCGTCCGTCACCACATGGGTCTTCTCGACCTTCACCTTGGTGGTCTCGAGCCCGATATTCTCGACATTGCCGACGATGCCGACGGCGAGGATCACGCGTTCGACGGTGATTTCGCTTTCCTTGCCGGCCTTGTCCTTCAGCACGGCGGTGACGGTGTCGATGCCCTTCTTCAGCGCCGTCACGGTGGTGCCGAGATGGATTTTCATGCCCTGCTTCTCGAAGGCCTTCTTGGCCAGCCCTGAGATTTCCTCGTCTTCCACCGGCAGCACGCGGTCCATCACTTCAACGACCGTGACGTCCGAACCGAGCTGGCGATAGAAGCTGGCGAATTCGATGCCGATGGCGCCCGAGCCGATCACCAGAAGGCTCTTCGGCAGCGTCGACGGGACCATGGCTTCCTTGTAGGTCCAGACCAGCTTGCCATCCGGCTCCAGGCCGGGCAGCGAGCGCGCCCGTGCGCCGGTGGCGAGGATGATATGCTTGGCGGTCAGGTCGGCGACCGGCTTGTCGTCCTTGGTGACTTTCACCTTGCCGGCGCCATTCAGCACGCCATGGCCGTCGAAGACCGTGACCTTGTTCTTTTTCATCAGGTGCTTCACGCCGCCCGACAGCTGCGCCGCCACCTTACGCGAACGCTCGACCACCTTCTTGGTGTCGATCGTCACCTTGCCTTCAACAGTGAAACCGAAGGCCTCGGCATGCTTGATGTTGGAATAGATCTCGGCCGAGCGCAGCAAAGCCTTGGTCGGGATGCAGCCCCAGTTCAGGCAGATGCCGCCCAGATGTTCGCGCTCGATGATCGCGGTCTTCATGCCGAGCTGGCTGGCGCGGATCGCCGTGGTGTAGCCGCCCGGGCCGCTGCCGATGACGATCAGATCGAAACTGGTATCAGCCATGGTGTGCCTCTTTACACGGAGCGGGTAATGCCGCCGTCGACGCGGATATTCTGACCGGTGATGTAGCTCGCCTGCTCCGACAGCAGGAAAGCGACGGTGTCGCTGATCTCGCGCACCGTGCCATAGCGTTTCATCGGGATACGCGCCACGCGCTCATCCTTGGCCGGCAGGCTGTCGATGAAGCCGGGCAGCACATTGTTCATGCGGATGCCCTGCGCCGCATACTGGTCGGCATAGACCTTGGAAAACGCCGCCACCGCCGCGCGCACCGGGCCGGAAATCGGGAAATCGGCTTCCGGCTCGAAGGTGGCATAGGTCAGCAGATTCACAAACGCCCCGCCGCCTTGTTTGAGCATCACCGGCGTGACCAGCCGCACCATGCGGATCACCGCCAGATGCACCAGCTCGAAACCGGTGGTCCAGGCGGCATCATCGAGGTCGAGCAGCTTGCCCTTGGGCGGATGGCCGGTGTTGTTCACCACGGCATCGATGCGGCCATACGTCTGCAGCGTGAGATCGACCAGCGCCTTGACGTCGTCCGCCTTGGCATTGGAACCGGCCGTGCCGACACCGCCGAGACTTTCGGCGAGAGTCTTGGCGGCACCCGAGGGCGACATCGCCGCCACCCTGTAGCCATCGGCGGCGAGTTTCTTGAGGATCCCGGCGCCCATGCCCTTGCCGGCGCCGGTGACGATTGCAACCTTGTCAGCCATTGTCACGGACTCACAGCAGCATGGTGAGCGGGTCGTCGATGAAGCCCTTGAAGGCCTGCAGGAACTGCGCGCCGACAGCACCATCGACGGCGCGATGATCGACCGACAGCGTGCAGGTCATGATCGTGGCCGGCACGATCTGGCCGTTCTTCACGATGGGACGCTGTTCGCCGGCACCGATGGCGAGAATGCAGCCCTGCGGCGGATTGATCACCGCCTCGAACTGCTTGATGCCGAACATGCCGAGATTCGAGATCGAGAAGGTGCCGCCCTGGTATTCCTCAGGCTTCAGCTTGCCATCCCGCGCCCGCGCCGCGAGATCTTTCATCTCGCCCGCGATCTGCGTCAGTCCCTTGCCTTCCGCCGCCTTGATGATCGGCGTGATCAGGCCGTTCGGCGTCGCCACCGCGACCGAGATATCGGCATGTTCGTAATACATCATGCCGCTGTCGTCGAAGCTCGCATTGGCGGTGGGCACTTTCTTGAGCGCCAGCGCCACGGCGCGAATGACGAAATCATTCACGCTGATCTTGGCGTCGGTCTTGTCGTTGAGCCGCTTGCGCAGGGACAGCAGCTCGTCGATCTCGGTGTCGATGGTGAGATAGAAATGCGGCACCGTCTGCTTGGACTCGGTCAGGCGGCGCGCGATGGTCTTGCGCATGCCTGAGAGCGGCTCGAGCTTGTAGGGCATCTTGAGCAGGTCGGCGAGCTGACGCGCGCCGGGACCCGACGCCACCGGAGCCGCAGCCTTCCCGGCAGCAGCCGCCGGAGCCGCCGCGCCTTTCGGTGCTTTCTCGACGTCGGCCTTGACGATGCGGCCATGCGGACCGCTGCCCTTCACTGCCTTCAGGTCGATGCCGGCCTGTTCGGCCATACGGCGGGCCAGCGGCGAGGCAAAGACGCGATCACCGCTCTTGGCGGCAGGCGCCGGAGCCGCAGCCGGCTTGGGAGCTTCGGCCGTCTTCTCTTCAGCCCTGGGCGCAGGCGCGGCCTCAGTCTTCTTCTCTTCCTTCCTGGCCTCTGCCTTTTGGGGCGCAGCTTTCGCGTCAGAGGCGCTTTCGCCTTCCTCCAGCAGCACGGCAATCGGCGTGTTCACGGCGACGCCCTCGGCGCCCTCGGCGACCAGGATCTTGCCGATCTTGCCTTCATCGACGGCTTCGAATTCCATCGTCGCCTTGTCGGTCTCGATCTCGGCGATGATATCGCCGGCCTTGACCTCGTCGCCTTCGCGCTTGTGCCACTTCGCCAGCTTGCCCTCGGTCATCGTGGGCGAGAGGGCCGGCATCAGGATATCGATCGGCATCCTTCGGTCCTCCCTTACTTGCGGTAGCAGACGGCTTTCGCCGCCGCGACGATTTCCGGCACCGTCACCAGCGCCAGCTTTTCCAGATTGGCGGCGTAGGGCATCGGCACATCCTTGCCATGCACGCGCACCACCGGCGCATCGAGATAGTCGAAGGCCTTTTCCATCATGACGGCGGCAATTTCGGCGCCGATGCCCGACTGCGGGAAGCCCTCTTCCACCGTGACGATGCGGTTGGTCTTCTGCACCGACTTGATGATGGTCTCGTGGTCCATCGGACGGATGGTGCGCAGGTCGATCACCTCGGCCTCGATGCCCTCTGCCGCCAGCTTCTCGGCAGCGGCCAGCGCATGGCCGACCGCAATCGAGTAACCCACGAGCGTGACATCCTTGCCTTCACGGGCGACGCGCGCCTTGCCGATCGGCACGACATAATCGTCCAGCTTCGGCACATCGAAGCTGCGGCCGTAGAGGATTTCGTTCTCGAGGAAGATGACCGGATTGGGGTCGCGGATCGCGGCCTTGATCAGGCCCTTGAAGTCGGCAGCGCTGTACGGCGCGACCACCTTCAGGCCCGGGATATGCGAATACCAGGCGGCATAACATTGTGAATGCTGCGCGCCGACGCGGGCCGCAGCGCCGTTCGGGCCACGGAACACGATGGGGCTACCCATCTGGCCACCCGACATATACAGCGTCTTGGCCGCCGAATTGACGATCTGGTCGATGGCCTGCATCGAGAAATTGAACGTCATGAATTCGACAATCGGGCGCAGGCCGCCAAAGGCCGCGCCGACACCAAGGCCGGCAAAGCCCTGTTCGGTGATCGGCGTATCGATCACGCGGTCGGGGCCGAATTCGTCCAGCATGCCCTGGCTGATCTTGTAGGCGCCCTGATACTGCGCCACTTCCTCGCCCATCAGGAAAACCTTGGGATCGCGGCGCATCTCTTCCGACATGCCCTCGCGGATCGCCTCGCGCACCGTCATGGAGACGAACTGCGTGCCCTCAGGGATCGCAGGGTCCTTCAGTTCCGGCGCCGGCGTCTTGGCAGTCGTCACGGCGGACTCACCGGCCCTGGTCTCCTCCGGCTGCTTCTTGCCGTCATCGACCTTGACGGGAGCTTCCGCCTTCTTCTCTTCCTTCCTGGCAGGCGCCGCGCCCGGCTTTTCGTCTTCGCCACGCAAGGACGCAATCGGCGTGTTCACGGCGACACCCTCGGTGCCTTCGGCGACCAGTATCTTCTCCAGCACGCCTTCATCGACGGCTTCGAATTCCATCGTCGCCTTGTCAGTCTCGATCTCGGCGATGATATCGCCGGCCTTGACCTCTTCGCCTTCGCGCTTGTGCCATTTGGCCAGCTTGCCCTCGGTCATCGTGGGCGACAGGGCCGGCATCAGGATTTCAATCGACATCGTTTTCTCTCCCGGCCTTAAGCTTCGACGTAGACGTCAGTCCAGAGCTCCGACGGATCGGGCTCGGGGCTTTCCTGCGCGAAGTCGGCGGCCTGCTGGACGATGTCCTTGACCTCCTTGTCGATGGCTTTCAGCGCGTCTTCATCCACCATCTTGTTGCCCAGCAGCAGCGCGCGCACCTGATCGATCGGATCGTGCTCGGCGCGCATCTTGGTCACTTCGTCCTTGCTGCGGTATTTCGCCGGATCGGACATCGAATGGCCGCGATAGCGATAGGTCATCATTTCGAGAATGACTGGCCCCTTGCCGGCGCGGCAATGCGCGACCGCCTCTTCGCCGGCTTCCTTCACCGCGACGACACTCATGCCGTCGACCTGGCGGCCCTGGATGCCGAAGCTCTCGCCGCGCTTGTACAACGCCGGCTGCGCCGAGGCGCGGGCCACCGAAGTGCCCATGGCATACTGGTTGTTCTCGATCACATAGATGACCGGCAGCTTCCACAGCTCGGCCATATTGAAACTCTCGTAGACCTGGCCCTGGTTGGACGAGCCATCGCCGAAATAGCAGAAGGTGACGTTGTCGGTCTTGTTGTAGCGCTGGGCGAAAGCGAGGCCGGTGCCGAGCGGTACCTGCGCGCCGACGATGCCGTGGCCGCCGTAGAAATGCTTCTCGCGGCTGAACATATGCATCGAGCCGCCCTTGCCCTTGGAATAGCCGCCGGCGCGGCCGGTCAGTTCGGCCATCACGCCCTTAGAGTCCATGCCGGTCGCCAGCATGTGGCCGTGGTCGCGGTAGGAGGTGATGACGGCGTCGCCGAGCTTGGCGCAGGCCTGCAGGCCGACCACCACCGCCTCCTGGCCGATATAGAGATGGCAGAAGCCGCCAATCAGGCCCATGCCGTAAAGCTGGCCGGCCTTCTCCTCGAAGCGGCGGATCAGCAGCATGTCGCGGTAATACTGGAGCAGTTCCTTGGCCGGCGGCAGTTTGCCGCCCTTGGCCGCGTTCTCCGCGGCTTTGCCCGGTTTCGCCATCGTTTCTCTCCCACTGACCTTACGTCATTTCCACCAGCTAACACCGTCAGGCGTCAAATGGCGAGCGGAAGAGTATTGCTAACGTTAGTTAAAACAAGGGTTTTTGGATGATTAACTGAATTTCGGTTAATCGACGAAATTCCGTTGCTTGGAGGCCGGGTTTTAGCGCCCGAGTATTACCCGCTCGCCCGGCTTGATCAGGCCAAGGACCTTTTTGCCCTGCTCTTCCAGCATGTCCGCATCCAGGCCGCTGGCCCGCAGCAGGCCGACCCGGCGCTCCATGGTCTTGCGCTCGGCGGTCACCTCACCCAGCGCGGCCTTGGTGTCCTGGATCTGCAGAGTCAGACGGGTATAGGCGTTGATGCCGTGCTCGCCTTCCATCGCATGGTAGGCGAAGTAGCCGATGGCGGCGAAGCAGATCACCGGAACAACGGCGGCAAGCGAATGACGGCGGATTTCGCGGATAGCACTCATGGTGATTCGTAAAGAATCATACCCGAGTCGCCGGGTCAAACCTTTTCCGAGTCGGTCGCAAGATTCTCACAACAGAGTCAAAGCGGTAGCCCGCATACCCAACCCGCTCCACGAACCGGCAGCCAGGCTGAGGTCAGCGCCCGCTGATCCGGCCGAATTCAGCCTTCAGCCGCGGCAGGGCGAAGTCGACGAAGGCGCGCACTTTCGGCACGGCCAGCCGGCCCTCCGGAACGATCAGATGCACTGGCCAGGCCGAGGCATCCGCCTCTGGCAAAACCGGCACCAGCCGGCCGGCAGTGATCTCGTCGGCCACCTGGTAGGAAAACACGCGCGTCAGGCCGCGCCCTTCGGCGGCTGAGGTCACGGCCGCCTCCACCGTATTGACGATCAGGCGCGGCTGCATGCGGATCTGCCGCTGCTGGCCATCTGGCGTGGCAAAGCTCCAGACCTCCTGGCCAAAGGCCGTCATGCAGATGCAGTCCTGCTCGGCAAGATCGTCCAGTCCACGGATCGGCGGCCGGGCCGCGAGATAGGCTGGCGCGGCGCAGATCAGGCGGCGCACCTCGCCCACCCTGAGTGCAATGAGACTTGAATCCGGAAGGTGCGCGATGCGCAGGCCGACATCGACGCCCTCATCCACCAGATTCACCTGACGGTCCAGCAACAGCAGCTTCGCCTTCACCGCCGGAAAGGCATCGAGAAACGCGTCAAGGATGGGCCGCAGCACGCGCGCACCGCTGACGAGCGGGCCGGTGAGCGTCAACAGGCCGCGCGGCGCGGCGCCCTCGCCCGCCGCAGCCAGGTCGGCCTCTTCCAGATCGCTCAGCAGCCGGCGACAGGCGGTCGCATAGCGTTCGCCCGCGTCGCTCAGCCGGATGGTGCGCGTGGTCCGGTGCAGCAGCTGCACGCCGACATGGGCTTCAAGATCGTCGATGGCGCGCGACACCGCCGCGGGCGAGCGTCCCAGCAGGCGGGCAGCGGCACTGAGGCTGCCGGCATCCAGAGTGGCGATAAAGGTGCGCATGGCAGAGAGCTGATCCATATCTTTGCATAACATGCAAAAGTATCTTTCGTAAATCCATAATTCTCCCGTATTGAGCAAAGAGCTACCTGTCTTCCACCGAGCCCGACGGGCCGTCACACAGCAAACGGAGAGACAGGATCATGACTACCGGCAGAAACACTGAGAACAGGGTCGCCATCATTACCGGCGCATCCCAGGGCATTGGCGCCGGCCTGGTGCAGGGTTACCGCGCCCGGGGCTACCGCGTGGTGGCCAACTCGCGCAGCATCACCCAGGCTGCCGCCAACGGTGATGACGGCATCGTCACCGTGGCCGGCGATATCGGTGATCCGCGCACCGCCGACCGCATCCTGCAGGTTGCGGTGGCGCAGTTCGGCCGCGTCGACACGCTGGTCAACAATGCCGGCATCTTCTTCTCAAAGCCTTTCACCGATTTCTCGCTGCAGGACTACGAGACGATGCAGTCGGTTAACGTTGCCGGCTTCTGGCATATCTCGCAGCGCGCCGCCGCGCAGATGCTGCGCCAGGGCAGCGGCCATATCGTCACCATCACCACCAGCCTGATCGATATGCCGGTGGCTGGCGTGCCGGCCGCGCTGACGGCGCTGACCAAGGGCGGCTTGAATGCCGTGACCAAGGCTCTGGCCATCGAATATGCCGGCCGCGGCCTGCGCGTGAATGCGGTGTCGCCGGGCATCATCGACACGCCGATGCACACGCCGGACAGCCACGATTTCCTGGCCAGCATGCATCCGATCCGCCGTCTGGGCCGCGTCGATGAGATCGTCGACGCCGTGCTGTATCTTGAAGGCGCGGACTTCGTCACCGGCGAAATCCTGCATGTCGATGGCGGCGTGCAGGCCGGCCGCTGGTAACCGGTCATCAAGGGAGACAGAGACATGCCATACGTGAATATCCAGATCACCCGCGAAGGCAATGCCAAAGCCCCGCATACCACGCCCGAACAGAAAGCCGACCTGATCCGGGGCGTCAGCCAGCTGCTGCTCGATGTGCTGAACAAGCCGCTCGACTCCACCTTCGTGGTGATCGACGAGGTCGAACTCGACAACTGGGGTGTCGGCGGGCTTCCGGTTACCGAATACCGCAAACTGCAGGCCGCCAGACGTCCCTAGCGTTGCCGTCGCAGGCCGGGATCGCGGAGCAGCAATGCCCCGCGATCCATGCTTCCCCGACGCGGGGGCGCGAACTATCTTTGTCGTCATGCAGCGTCTGACGGTGGCCCCCTGTCCCGACTGGCATGACCGCGCCGCAGCCGCCGGCTTCCCGGCTGCCGGCGTGACGGCCTGGTGCCAGGACGCCGCCTGGCGCTTCTCGCCGGGCGATATCGAAGTGCTGGGCGATGCGGCGCAAAGGCTGGAGGACCTCTGCCTCGACTGGGTGGAGGATGTCGTCAGCCGGGGCGACTACGCCGCCTTCGGCCTGCCGGACGAGGCCTGCGCCCTGATCGAGGACTCGTGGCGGCGGCAGGACAAGAACCTGCTCGGCCGCCTCGACCTCGTCTGGAACGGCCGCGATGCGCCGCAGCTGCTGCGCTATGCCGCCGATGCGCCGGCCGGCCTGTGCGATGCGGCGCAGATGCAGGCCGAATGGCTCGACTGCCACTGCAATCACTGCGACCAGTTCAACGGCATTCACGAGATGCTGGTCGAGGCCTGGAAGCATTTCGGCCTCTGGGGCCATCGCGTGCATATCGGTGCCGGCCGCGAGGATGCGGAGGGTCGCAGCTGCGCCGACTATTTGCGCGACACCGCGCAGGTGGCCGGGCTGGATGCCAGCCTGCTGCATCTGGAAGACCTGCGCTGGAACGGCAAACGCTTCACCGACCAGACGGCAAAGCCGATCACCGTGCTGTGCAAGCTCAGCCCGTGGAGTGACCTGCTGCGGCATCCGCTGAATGAGCACCTGCGCAGCGCCGGCATGCGGCTGATCGAGCCGGCGTGGAAGCTGCTGCTGACGCAGGAGGCAACCCTGCCCGGCTTGCGCGCTGCCTTTCCGGATGACGCGCATCTGCGGCCGGTGACCGCACTGCCCACCGCCGACGGCCATGCGCCGGTGCTTGGCGTGTGGATCGTCGCCTCGCGCGCCTGCGGGCTGGGCGTCAGCGAAAGCGGTCGCGACGGCACGCGTTTCGTGCCGCATATGTTTGAGTAGGCGTGTCGCTGCCATTTGCCATTAACCATGAAAAGCGGTTGCCGCCGTTTGCGACTGCGGTTAGGAGTCGGACATGTTCACGCTCCGCTCCCTCGCTGCCGCCGCCCTGCTCGTCCTCCCGCTCGGCGGCTGCATGGACCCGACGTCGATGGCCTCGACCGACACGCAGTTCGTCGGCGGCTCGGCCGATTCCATTGTGGTCATCGGCATGCGGTCGACCATGCCGATCCTCAAGCCGACCGAACGCTACTACCCCGATTTCCGCATGTGGTGGAACAGCCTGCCGGAGCCGGGCATGCGCGCCGGCACGCCCCACAAGGTGATTATCGGCACGGACGAGCACAACGAAACCTTCGGCGACCGCCACGCCGGCGAGATCAGCATCCATGTCGTGCGCGTTCCGCCCGGAACCTATTACCTGCACGGCATCAAGTCGGAAATCGCGGAATCCTTTTACAGGCTGCAGCCAGTCAGCGGTCCTGGCACGCCCTTCTTCACGGTGAAAGCCGGCGAGGTGCGCTACATCGGCGACATGCACTGCGATGTGATCAGCCAGCCGGCGCGCTGCGACAAACTGACCCGCAGCGACCGCCTCGCCTTCACCATGCTCCAGCAGTATCCGGGCATCCGCGTAAAGCCGCAGTTCCGCGCACCGGCCTATCTGCCGGGCGGCGAAGACCCCGCCAGGGTGATGGCGGTTTCGGACTAGCGCGCGCGGTCAACGCCTGAAGAAGCGCAGCAGGTCCTTCAGCTGCACGGCCTGATCCGACAGCGTACGGGCTGAAGCCGAGGTCTCTTCCACCAGAGCCGCATTCCGCTGGGTCATCTCGTCCATCGCGGTCACCGCCGTATTGACCTGATCGAGGCCGATGGCCTGTTCATGACTCGCGGCAGCAATCTCCGCCACGATATCCGACACCTTCTTGATCGCGATAACGATGTCGGCCAGCGACTGTCCCGTCTGATTGACCAGCGCCGCGCCGCTTTTGACCTGGCTGTTCGACGCCTGGATCAGCGCCTTGATGTCCTTCGAGGCATTCGCCGAGCGCTGCGCCAGCGCGCGCACTTCCTGTGCCACGACGGCAAACCCCTTGCCCGCCTCGCCCGCGCGCGCGGCTTCGACGCTCGCGTTGAGGGCGAGCAGGTTGGTCTGGAAGGCGATCTCGTCGATCAGGCCGACGATGTCGGCAATCTTGCGCGCGCTGTCCTCGATCCGGGTCACGGCAGAGACGGCCTCCGCCACCACCGCGCCGCCCTTTTCCGCCGTATCGCGCGCCGCGACTGCCAGCTGGTTGGCCGCCTGCGCATTCTCGGCATTGTGCTTCACCGTTTCGGTGATCTCATGCATCGACGCCGCGGTCTCTTCGATGCTGGCGGCCTGGGATTCCGTACGGCTCGACAGGTCCTGGCTGCCATTGGAAATTTCGGCGGCCGCATCATGCACCAGTCCCGCCGATTGGGTGAGCCGGCCGGCCATCTCGCCCAGCTGGTCGGCCAACCGGTTGGTGTCGTCACGCAGAATGCCGAACAGGCCCTGATACTCGGCCTGCACGCGACGGGTGAGATCGCCATCCGCCAGCGGCGTCAGCACCGTGCCGACCTCCCTGATGGCGGATTCGGTGGTGGCGAGCAGACGGTTCACGCCTTCGGCCAGACGGCGGTTCACGCCTTCCAGCATGGCGGTCTCGATGCGGCGGCTCAGATCGCCGACGCTGGCGGCCTCGACAATGGCGCCCACCGACTCTTCGAGCCGGCTTTCCTGGACCTGACGCTCTTTCTCGAAAGCTTCGCGCTGGGCAGCTTCGCGGTCTGTCGCCTGCCGGTCCGACTCTTCGCGCTCGGCACGCAGTCGCGCTTCGGCCGCCTCCTGCTGCGCCTCGCGCCGGCGGATCGCTGCCAGATAGCGGGCCACCAGGATCAGCGCGACGGTGGCGACACCGCCGGCAATGACAATGAAGATCGCCAGCGAACTCAGCCGCGTGCGCAGCAGATCGGCATGCAAGCCGGCCAGATCGCGCCCGACCACCAGATCGGCCACACGCGCGCCATCGGGCCCGGGCAGATCGATGCGGGTCTCGACGATATCGGTCTGGCCGGCCGCGGCGATGCCGGAAAGCTGCAGCGCCGGAGTGGTGCCGCCGACCGGATAGACGGCGATATTGAGGCCGAGCTGCTGCTCCATGCCCTTCAGTTCGGGCAGTGGGTCGACGTGCAGTGCGATATAACCGCTGAGCCGCAACCCGCCGACCGGCGCGATCACGGTCTGCACCGGCCCCTGCCCGCTGACCCAGCCGAGTTGCACCAGCTGCATGCGGGCCGAGCCTTCGCGTTTGCTCAGCGGCTCCAGCAGTGCAATGGGAACCGCCAGTTCCGCGCCGCGCCATTCGCCACCGATGGTTTTCATCCCGGGATCGAGCATGGTGGCGCCGCGCAGGTCGATGCTGCCGCTGGAAATCGCGCCGCGGCCGAATTCCTCGCGCAACGCCGCCGAAGCCGCCGCCGCATCCCTGGCGGCGACCGCGCTGCGCAGTGCGGCACTCTGCGCGATCGCCTGTGCCACCGGTGCGATGGTCTTGTAATGCTCGCTCCAGATCCGGCTGACCGCGAGGGCGCGTGCCATGCGGGCATCGCCCTGCAGCGTGCCCTCGTCCATCTGCTGCTCGTAGCGCTGCGACATATAGGTGCCGACGCCGCCACTGGCGGCGAGAACCGTTGCCAGCGTGAGGCCGACAACGACCGTGAGCGACAGCTTCATGGCAGGATCAACCGGATCAGGCGCGACGTTCAGCGATCACTTGACCAGCGGCAGGCCCTTCTTGTTCCATTCGTCGAGGCCGAGTGCGTAGTAGTAAACTTCCTTGTAGCCCTGCTGCACGGCGACGCTGGCGGCCTTGGCGGCGCGGCCGCATTTCAGGCCATTGCAGTAGAACAGCACCGGCGTGTCCTTGGTCTTGACGGCTTTCGCCAGGCTTTCGGGCGTGACGTCGGTATCGATCAGGCGGATCGCGCCTTCGATATGGCCGGCGGCGAAATCCTCCGGCTTCCGATTGTCGAGAATGACCAGGTTGCTCTTCTTGGTGACCAGATCGACCACCTGTTCGGCATTCACCGTGGTGGTGCCGGTGATCGACATCGGCGCATCCTGCGCGGCGGCCGGCTGTGCGACAGTTGCCAGAACCAGGCCGCAGAACGCGATGGCTGTTTTGAATAGCGTCATGATTTTCCCTCAGGTTGTACCGCAGGCCACAGGTCACCCTGGCTTGCTGCGGCAGCAGCAAACGAAAAAATGCAATCGATGGATTACGCACGCCCCCTTCGGCAGACAGTGCCACGACGGGCAACCGCGCCTGCAATCAATGCATCATAACAATCGGGACAATTCTATAACCCCGCGGGACTACAGGGCTGATGGCCTGGCGGTTGCCGGCTTACCGGCACTTCACCAGGCGGCGATCGGACTCAATCGTCTCATCGAACGCGACAAGGCGCGTCGGCGAGAAGTCGATGATGATCAGCGCCAGCTCACGGTCGGGCTCCTGCTCGTCCAGCAGGATGATGCGGTCGCGGCCGGTGCGGTATTTGCCGGCGCGCGGCTGGTTGTCGTCCAGTGTCGAGGTGAAAGCGCCATCTGCCTCGAAGGCGATGGTCTCGCTGTCGCAACGGCTCTGGCTGACGGCCCATTTTCCCACGACGGAAACAGACTGCGCCGCCGCGCCGGCGTGAGCCAGCGCGACGGCGAGTGCGATGATGATTACCCCCCGGCTCATCATCGTCTGTCTGCTTAGCGGCCCTTCAGGGCGCTGAGGCCCGGATATTTGGCGGCAACGTCGAGCTGCTGCTCGATGCGGATCAGCTGGTTGTACTTGGCCATGCGATCCGAACGCGCCAGCGAGCCGGTCTTGATCTGGCCGCAGTTGGTGGCCACGGCAAGATCGGCAATCGTGTTGTCTTCGGTCTCGCCCGAGCGATGCGACATCACGGCGCGATAGCCGTTCTTGTGCGCGAGCTCCACGGCTTCGAGCGTCTCCGACAGCGTGCCGATCTGGTTGACCTTGACCAGGATGGCATTGCCGACGCCCTGCCTGATGCCATCGGCCAGACGCTTGGGGTTGGTCACGAACAGATCGTCGCCGACCAGCTGGCACTTCGCGCCGATCACGTCGGTCAGTTCCTTCCAGCCCTTCCAGTCGTCTTCGGCCATGCCGTCTTCGATGGACACGATCGGATAGTCGCCGACCAGCTTAGCCCAGTATTTCACCATGTCGCTGGGCGACAGCTTCAGACTCTCGCCATCGAGATGATACTGGCCGTCCTTGAAGAACTCGGTGCTGGCGGCATCCAGCGCGATCATCACGTCCTTGCCGGCCTTGTAACCGGCCGCCTCGATGGCCTGCATGATGAAGTCGAGCGCGCCCCGGGTGCTCGGCAGGTTCGGCGCGAAGCCGCCCTCGTCGCCCACATTGGTGTTGTGGCCGGCATCCTTCAGCTTCTTCTTCAGCGTATGGAAGACCTCGGCGCCGACGCGCACGGCATCGGCGAGGCTCGGCGCCGCCACCGGCATGATCATGAATTCCTGCACGTCGATGGGATTGTCGGCATGGGCGCCGCCGTTGATGATGTTCATCATCGGCACCGGCAGCACATGCGCCGCTGCGCCACCCACGTAACGATACAGCGGCAGGTCGGCTTCCTGCGCGGCGGCCTTGGCGACGGCCATGCTCACGCCGAGGATCGCGTTGGCGCCGAGACGCGCCTTGTTCGGCGTGCCGTCGAGGTCGATCATGGTGCGGTCGATCTTGAGCTGGTCGCTCGCCTCGAAGCCTGCGATGGCATCGAAGATTTCGACATTGGCGGCATCGACCGCCTTGAGCACGCCCTTGCCGAGATAGCGTTTCTTGTCGCCGTCGCGTAGTTCGACGGCCTCATGCGCGCCGGTCGAGGCGCCCGAGGGCACGGCGGCCCGGCCCATGGCGCCGCTCTCCAGCACGACATCCACTTCCACGGTGGGATTGCCACGGCTGTCGAGAATTTCGCGCGCCACGATATCGGAAATGCCGCTCATGTCAGGGGGTCCTCTTTAAGCTGGAAACAGGCAGAAAAGATGGGCCAAAGGGATAGCCCGGCGAGGGCTTTCGGGCAAGGGGCGATGGGTGTCCGGGCAGTGGCAAGATGGGGATAAATGGCGGCTATTCAGGCCCTTTCACCTCTTCGACGTCATGGTCGGGCTTGACCCGACCATCTCATGCAGAACGGCGGGAGACCCTCGGGTCAAGCCCGAGGGTGACGGTTTTTGTAGTTGGATCAGCCACCCCATAAACGTCATGGCCGGGCTTGACCCGGCCATCCACGTCTGACTGACGATGCGAAGTGGCCTACACCAGCCGCGACTGCTTCAGCGCGGCCTCGATGAAGCTGGCGAACAGCGGATGCGGCTCGAACGGCTTCGACTTCAGTTCCGGGTGATACTGCACGCCGATGAACCAGGGATGGTTCGGCAGTTCCACGATCTCGGGCAGCAACCCGTCGGGCGACATGCCCGAGAAGACCAGACCGCAGCTTTCCAGCTTTTCGCGATACTTGGTGTTGACCTCGTAGCGATGGCGGTGGCGTTCGGAAATCTTGGTGCTGCCGTAGCATTCAGCCACATGGCTGCCGGGCTTCAGCGCCGCGTCATAGGCACCCAGACGCATGGTGCCGCCCAGGTCGCCGGCAGCCGAGCGCTGCTCCAGCTCGTTGCCACGCATCCACTCGGTCATCATGCCGACGACAGGTTCTTCGGCCGGGCCGAATTCGGTGCTGCTGGCTTTCGGGAAACCGCCCTTGCTGCGGGCATATTCGATCACTGCCATCTGCATGCCGAAGCAGATACCGAAATACGGCACGTTGCGTTCGCGCGCAAAGGTGACGGCGCGGATCTTGCCTTCCGAGCCGCGCTCGCCGAAGCCGCCCGGCACCAGGATGGCATGCACGCCCTCCAGCGCCGCCAGCGCCGTCTCGTCCTTCTCGAATATCTCGGACTCGATCCATTCGATATCGACGCGCGCGTTATTCGCGATGCCGCCATGCGCCAGCGCCTCGGCCAGCGACTTATACGCATCCTTCAGGCCGGTATACTTGCCGACGATGGCGATCTTGACGCGATTTTCGGGCGCCACCACGCGCTGCACCACGTTCTTCCAGCGCGACAGGTCCGGTTCCGTGCTGGCATCAAGGCCGAAGCTCTTCAGCACCTGCACATCCAGACCGGCCTCGTGATAGGCCAGCGGCGCGGCATAGATCGTGCTGACGTCGAGCGCGGGGATCACGTCCTCTTCGCGCACATTGCAGAACAGCGCCATCTTGCGACGGTCGCCCTGCGGGATTTCGCGATCCGAGCGGCAGAGCAGGATATCGGGCTGGATACCGATGGAGCGCAGCTCCTTCACCGAATGCTGCGTCGGCTTGGTCTTCAGCTCGCCGCTGGCTGCGATGAAGGGCACCAGCGTGCAATGGATGTAGATGGCCTGGCCGCGGCCCGCTTCAAGCCCGAACTGGCGGATCGCTTCGAGGAAGGGCAGGCTTTCGATATCGCCCACCGTGCCGCCGACTTCGACCAGCATGAAATCGACGCCGTCGCGGTCGTCGGCGATGAAGTCCTTGATGGCGTCGGTGATATGCGGAATCACCTGCACGGTGCCGCCCAGATAGTCGCCGCGACGCTCCTTGGCGATCACGGTCTGGTAGATGCGGCCGGTGGTGATGTTGTCGGTCTTGCGGCCGGGCACGCCGGTGAAGCGCTCGTAATGGCCGAGGTCGAGATCGGTCTCGGCGCCGTCATCGGTGACGAAGACCTCGCCATGCTGATACGGGCTCATGGTGCCCGGATCGACGTTGATATAGGGGTCGAGCTTGCGCAGGCGGACCGTGTGGCCGCGCGCCTGCAGCAGCGCGCCGAGCGCCGCCGAAGCCAGACCTTTTCCAAGCGAGGAGACCACGCCGCCGGTGATGAAAATATACCGCGTCATGGGAGCCCTGTTTAACCGATCCATCCGACACACAAAAGGGTTCGCCCGCGCTGAACCGCGCGAATTCACAAACTCGAAAACTTTGGTTTTAAATCAGGCGATTAGGGCAGCGTTACTGCGACAGCGGGACGGCAGGCTTGGCCGGTTCGGCGGGTGCGCCCGGAGTCGCGGCCGGAGCCGAATCGAGAATCGAGGTCGGCCGCGAGTGACCGCCGGCGAGAATCGCCAGCACGATGCTCGAGATGATGAACAGGGTCGCCAGAACCGCCGTGGTGCGGGTCAGCAGGTTGGCCGAGCCACGCGCGGTCATGAAACCGCCGCCGCCACCGCCGCCCATACCGAGCGCGCCGCCTTCCGAACGCTGCACCAGGATGACGCCGATCAGCGCCAGCGCCAGCAGGATATGCACCACCAGAAGGAAGGTCATCATGGGTTCTGAATCTCCAAAGTCCGGGGGCTTTTACACCGTGACGGCGGAGAGGGAAAGGGCCTGCCGCCGCGAAGCTTGCAGGCTGCGGGCCGGACTTGACTTTTGGGGAATGTTCTATTATTGTTCTTTGGTAGATTTCTGCCCGCTGGACAGCGCCCGACCGCCTGGCGCGATGAATATGGGATTGCGCCAGATCAGGCGCCGCCCTGCCCGTGCCCACAGCCCTCACACCACCGTCTCCTCGGGCTTGTCCCGGGGATCCACCTGTCCGTTCTGCCAGGTCATGACCAGCGAAAAGGAAAGGGATGCTCGGCACAAGGCCGAGCATGACGACTTTCTAAATAACTGACTTAAAAGGATAATCAGAAATTAAGCTGAAATAGGCGCAGATACGCCGAGATAGCCACAGATAAGCCGGGATAAGTGCCGATACGCTCGGATAAGCGGAATAAGCATAAATAAGCATCGCCCCAGCCGGAATAAGCCCCGGCCCAGACCGGATAAGCCTTCGACTAACGTACCGCCGGATCGTCGTAGGGATGCGAACAGCCCCAGGGATCGGTGACGGTCCAGCTGCCGTCTTCGTTCGGCTCGGCATAGCCCGGCCCGACCGGCACCTTCCCGTGGCCGCCGGGGATATCGAGGATGTAGGTCGGCTGCAGCAGGCCCGAGGTATGCCCGCGCAGGCGGCGCATCAGGTTCTGGCCCTCGGCCAGCGACAGGCGGAAATGGCTGGTGCCGCGCGCCAGGTCGCCGTGATGCAGGTAATGCGGCTTGATGCGGTTGGCGACCATGGCGCGGAACAGGTCGGTGAGCGCCGCCGGGCTGTCGTTGATGCCCTTGAGCAGCACCGACTGACCCAGCATCGGCACGCCGGCCTCCACCAGTCTGCGGATCGCCGCCGTCGCTTCAGGCACGAACTCGCGCGCATGGTTGGCATGCAGCAGCAGCCACACGGCTTTCTCGCTCGATTTCAGCGCGTCGATCATCACGTCGTTGATCTTTGCTGGATCGACCACCGGCACGCGGGAATGCAGCCGGATCACGCCCAGATGCGGGATCGCGTTCAGCCGCGCGATCACCTGTTTCAGGCGGCGCGGCGACACGATCAGCGGATCGCCGCCGGTGAGGATCACTTCCCAGATCGCCGGATGCTGCGCGATATAGTCGATCGCCGCATCGAGCTGCTCGGCGCTCAGGCCTTTCGAGCCCGGCCCCACCATCTCGCGGCGGAAGCAGAAGCGGCAGTAGACCGGGCAGACGTTGACGAGTTTCAGCAGCACGCGGTCGGGATAGCGATGCACGATGCCCGGCACCGGGCTGTGCGCGTCGTCTCCGATGGGATCGCCGCGCTCGTGCTCATGCGTCACCAGTTCGGCCGCATCGGGCAGGAACTGGCGCGCGATCGGATCTTTCGGATCGCTCGGGTCGATCTGCGCCTGAAGATGCGGCGTGACAGCAACGGCAAACTGCGCGGCAACCTGTTTCAGGGCCGCGATTGCGCCGTCTTCGTCCCGCTCGACCTTGCCCATGGCTTATTTGAAACCCTTGGCCTCGATGATGGGCCAGAAGTCATTCGCCTTCAGGCTGGCACCGCCGACCAGCGCGCCATCCACATCGGCCAC
Organism: Ferrovibrio terrae; assembly: GCF_007197755.1. NCBI lineage: Bacteria > Pseudomonadati > Pseudomonadota > Alphaproteobacteria > Rhodospirillales > Rhodospirillaceae > Ferrovibrio > Ferrovibrio terrae. The sequence goes on along the minus strand of NZ_CP041636.1, from coordinate 3,061,133 downwards.
CGCCATGAGGGCCTTGGCGTTGTCGGGCTTCACCGAGCCGCCATAGAGCAGGCGGAAACCCTCGCCATCGTCGAACCGCGCCTTCAGTTCCTGGCGCATGGCGGCATGCACTTCGGCCACCTGGGCCTCTGTGGGCGTGCGGCCGGTGCCGATGGCCCAGACCGGTTCGTAGGCGACCACGGTATTCGCCGCCGTCGCATCGTCGGGCAGCGAGCCGCGCAGCTGGGCCGAGACCACCTTCAGCGTCTCGTTGGCGTCGCGCTGCGCCAGCGTTTCGCCCAGACAGACGATGGCGATCAGCCCGGCGCGATGGGCGGCCTGCGCCTTGGCGCGCACGGTGGCATCGGTTTCGGCATGGTCGGTGCGGCGCTCGGAATGGCCGGCCAGCACATAGATCGCGCCGGCATCCTTCAGGGCCTCGGCGCTGATGTCGCCGGTATGGGCGCCGCTGGCCTTGGCATGACAGTCCTGCCCGCCGACGCCAATGCCAGTGCCCTTGAGCGCGGCGGCCATGGCGGCGACCAGCGTGGCCGGCGGGCAGAGGCCGAGTTCGGCTGCCGGGGCCTGGGCCTTCACCTTGCCGGCCAGGGCCGAAGCCTCGGCCAGACTCGCGGTCAGGCCGTTCATTTTCCAGTTGCCGACGATCAGGGGGCGACGCGCCGCCATGGGACCTCACAGACGTGATGATTGAATGGGCAAAAAACCGCGTCTTCCCTAGCAAGTTCCGGCCGGAAAGGCAAAGCCGGCGCCTTGCCGCCCCCAGCCCCCGCCTTTACACTGCCGGCCCGTTCCGGCCCGGTCATTTACCGGGCTGAGCCTTTGTTTTCGCTTTGCTTTTTTAGGTGGGTCTATGCTTCAGCAGATGCGCTCCGGCGCCGCGTCCTGGATTGCCAAGGGTCTGATGATCCTTCTCGTGTTCAGCTTCGCCATCTGGGGCATCGGCGATTACGTGTCCGGTTTCGGCAGCAGCGGCGACGTCGCCAAGGTCGGTTCGACCAGCATCGGCCAGCAGGAATATTCCGATGCGCTGCGCCGCGAGGTGAACCAGCTGCGCCGCCAGTTCGGCCCCGGCTTCAGCCTTGAGCAGGCCAAGCAGCTCGGCATCGACGAGACCGCGCTGAACCGCATGATCGAGGACAAGCTCTATGTGCAGGCCGCGCGCAAGCTCGGCATCGGTGCCAGCGACGCGCAGGTGCGCGAGCTGATCATGAATGCCTCGGCCTTCAAGGGCATGGGCGGCCAGTTCGACCGCCTCGCGTTTGAAAACTATCTGCGCAACGAAGGCTACAGCGAGGGCATGCTGGTGGCGCTGCTGCGCGACGACGTGCTGCGCAGCCAGTTGCTCGGCAGCCTTTTCGGCAGCGTGGTGCATGCGCCCGATGCGATGGTGAATGCCGTGCTGCAGTATCGCCTGCAGCGCCGCATGGCCGAATTCATCGTGATCGATCCGGCCAGGCTGCCGGCTCCGGCCGCGCCGACCGACGCGCAGATCGAAGAGTTCTACAAGGCGCATCCCGTCAGCTTCACCGCGCCTGAGCGCCGCAATGTGGCCTGGTTCGACATTTCCGCCGCGCAGCGCGCCACTGTGATGAATGTGACGCCTGAGGAACTGCGCGAGGAATATGACTCGCACCAGCAGGCCTACATCACGCCGGAGAAGCGCAGCGTCGAACAGGTGGTGTTCACCACCGAAGCCGAAGCCAAGGCTGCCGCCGAAGCCATCGCCAAGGGCGAGAGCTTCGCCGCCATGGCGGCCCGCCTCCAGAAGCTGAAGCCGGAAGACCTGTCGCTGGGGCTGGTGACGCGGAACGATCTGCCGGCCGCGATCGCCAATGCCGCCTTCGCGCTGGAGAAGGACAAGGTCAGCGACCCGGTGATCTCGCCCTTCGGCTTTCATCTGCTGCGCGTCACCGACATCCAGGCCGGCACCACGCGCAGCTTTGAATCCGTGCAGACCGAGCTGCGCAACCAGATCGGCCTCCGCAAGGCGGCCGACGGCATGGTGAAACTGCGCCAGCAGATCGACGACCAGATCGCCGGCGGCGCCACGCTGGATGAAATCGCCAAGACGCAGAACCTGCCGACCAAGCAGGTCGAGGGCATCGACGCGCAGGGCGCCGACACGGCCGGCAAGCCGGTCGAGGCGCTGCCCAAGCTGCCGGCCTTCCTGAGCGAAGCCTTCCAGCTCGGCACCGAGGCCGAACCGCAGATCGTCGACAGCACCGATGGCGGCCTGATCGTGCTCAAGGTGCTGGCGATCCAGCCGGCGACGCTCAAGCCGCTGGAACAGGTGAAGCCGGACGTGGTGGCCGCGCTGGTCGAACGCGCCCGCGCCGATGCCGCCAACGACCGCGCCAGGCAGATCGCCGAGCGCGTCCGCAGCGGTGGCGACCTTGCCCGCGAAGCCGCCGGCATCGGCGCGGCCGTGCAGCTGAGCGCACCGCTCAGCCGCGGCGGCCAGCCGGCTGAACGCAGCTTCTCGCCTGCGGTCATCAGCGCACTGTTCGCCTCGCCCAAGGTCGGCGATGTGGTGAGCGGCCCGGCCGCAAGCCCCGCCGGCGGCGCCATCGTGGCGAAACTGTCAGGCATCGAACAGCCCGACCCGGCCCTGATGGCCCGCCAGCAGGAGCAGGCGGCGCAGCAGCTTGCCGGCGGCATGACCCAGGATCTGGTGACGCAATACAAACTGGTGCTGCAGAAGGAAATCGGCGTCAGCATCAACCCGGAAGCGCGCGCCCGCGCCGCCAACTTCTAAAGGCCGTTGATCACATCATGAAGATCACGCCCGACTATGCCAGCTTCGCCCAGCGATACATGGCGGGCGAAGCCCAGGTGCTCTCGACGCAGCTGGTGGCCGATCTGGAAACGCCGGTCTCGGCCTTCCTGAAGCTGGCCGATACGCGGCCGTGGTCGTGTCTGCTGGAATCGATCGAGGGCGGCGCCGTGCGCGGCCGCTATTCGATCATCGGACTCAAGCCGGACCTGCTGTGGCGCAGCCTCGGCCAGAAGGCCGAGATCAACCGCAAGGCACGCTTCGACCAGACGACCTTCGAGCCCTGCCCGGAACCGACGCTGGAAAGCTTGCGCAAGCTGCTGGCCGAAAGCCATATCGACCTGCCCGCGCATCTGCCGCCGATGGCGGCCGGCATTGTCGGCTTCATGGGCTACGACATGGTGCGGCTGATCGAACCCAGGGTGCCGGATAGCAACCCCGACACGCTCGGCCTGCCCGACGGCCTGCTGATGCGGCCCACGGTCATGGCGATCTTCGATTCCGTGCTCGACATCATCACGGTGGTGACGCCGGTGCGCCCCCAGAGCGGCATGGATGCCCGCGCGGCTTACGCGATGGCGAGCGAGCGGCTCTCCGACATTGTCGCTGACCTTGATCGCCCGCTGGGCGCAGTGCGCGACCAGATCGCCGATCTCGACGCCCTGCCCGAGCCGCAGTCGAACATGTCACCCGACGACTACATGGCGATGGTGCGCAAGGCGAAGGAATACATCGCCGCCGGCGATATCTTCCAGGTCGTGGTCGGTCAGCGTTTCAGCCTGCCGTTCCGTCTGCCGCCGTTCGCGCTCTATCGCGCCTTGCGGCGGACCAACCCCTCGCCCTTCATGTTCTATCTCAACCTCGGCGGGCCGTGCCTCGTGGGCTCAAGCCCCGAGATTCTCGTGCGCCTGCGCGATGAGGTCGTTACCGTCCGGCCAATTGCCGGCACGCGCAAGCGCGGCGCGACGCCGGCGGAGGACCAGGCGCTGGCCGACGACCTGCTGAGCGATCCGAAGGAACTGGCCGAGCACCTGATGCTGCTCGATCTCGGCCGCAACGATGTGGGCCGCGTGGCGCAGATCGGCACCGTGAAGGTGACCGAGCGCAACCAGGTCGAGCGATACAGCCACGTGATGCACATCGTCTCCAATGTCGAGGGCAGGATCCGCCCGGAATTCGACGCGCTGGATGCACTGTTTGCCGGCTTCCCCGCCGGCACGGTGTCGGGTGCGCCGAAAGTGCGCGCAATGGAAATCATCGACGAACTGGAATCCGTGCGCCGCAGCTTCTATGCCGGCGGCGTCGGCTATTTCTCGGCCAACGGTACGATGGATACCTGCATCACACTGCGCACCGCGCTGGTGAAGGACGGCACCATGTATGTGCAGGCCGGCGCCGGCATCGTCGCCGACAGCGACCCGATGTCAGAGCATGTCGAATGCGTGAACAAGGCCAAGGCGCTGATCCGCGCCGCCGAAGAGGCCGAACGCTTCGCCGCGCAGTCCGGTCGCGGGCAGTAGGTTTACGCCGCGATCCGGCACTCCGCCGGGAAGACCAGTGTCACGACGGTGCCCTTCTGCCGGCTTGTGGTGATGGTCAGCCGGCCGCCATGCAACTCGACCAGCTTTTTCGCAATCGGCAGACCGAGGCCGATGCCTGCCGCCTGCTGCGCCAGCAGCGACTGGCCGCTGCCGAAGGGCTCGAAGACATGCTTCAGCTTGTCCTTGTCGATCCCGGGACCATGATCCGACACTTTCACCTGCACGCCAGTCTCGTCCGTGCTTGACTCCACAGTGACCGCGCTGCCCGAAGGGCTGAACTTGACGGCGTTGGAGACCAGGTTGAGCAGCATCTGTCGCAGCATCATCGGATCGGCCAGCAGCCTGCGTGCATCGGCCTCGAATTCGAACGTCATCTTGACCTGACGGCCCTCGGCCAGCGGGCGCAGGATCATCGCGACCTCAGCGGCAACCGTATCGATCTCCACCGACTCGAGCCTGGGATGCAGGCTGCCGCTCTCGATCCGCGTGATATCGAGCACCTGGTTGATCATGTCGAGCAGATGCGCGCCGCTGCGATGGATATCGCGGCCGTAATCCTGATAAGTCTTCGAGACCGGGCCGAGTACGGCGCCGGCGATCAGTTCGGAAAAACCAAGGATCGCATTCAGCGGCGTGCGGAGTTCGTGGCTCATGCGCGCCATGAAGTCGCGCTTGGCGCGGTTGGCCGCCTCGAGTTCCATCAGCGCTTGGGTCACTTTTCGCATCGCCGCATCGCGGCGCGCCATCAGCACCAGCAGCCAGCCGGTCAGCAGGATCACGACGATGCTGCCGATAAAAACGCCGGCGACCTTGGGCCAGGCCTGCCGCAGCCAGGCAGCCTGAAGGGCTTCGGCCCGCAGGGCACCACCGACGATCAGGGGATAGGGATCGACCGTCGCATAACTGACCTTGATCGGCATCTTGAGTTCGCCGATACGGTCGCGGTCGAATACCGTCATCGGCGGATGCTCGCCCTTCAGTGACGCAAGGTCGAAGCCCGGCAAATACCTGCCGATCCGTTCGCGTGGATCCGGCGTCAGATGCAGCACCACGCCGTCATCCCGTATCAGGCCGATGGCGGACGGCGCAGATACCAGCAGGTCGCGGTAAGCTTCATCAAAACTGGCCACCGGAATGGCAGCCAGCAACATGGCAACACCCGATATATTTGGCTGCGGCTTCATGACCAGGGGAATCACCGGGCGACCAGTGACACGGCTGGCCAGTGGTTCGCCGATATACATCTGGCCGGATTTGGCATTGCGCATGGCGATCATATAATCGCGATCGCCGACATACACCTCCGGCCCGCTGCGCTCGATCCGCATCAGATGGTCGGTTGCGTCGATCACGGCGATGCCGATCGGGTCGTCATCGCTGCTCTGCATCCGCAGCGCCAGCCCGCCGAGATACGAAAGATCGACGGCCCAGCCGCTGGTCTGCAGGGATTCGTCCAGGGCGATCAGGATCGTGTGCGCCGTATCGAAGCTGCGACGGGCATGGGTCTTCAGAACCGGTATCGCGCCGATCAGTTCGGCCGAGGCGGTCCGGTAAATACGCTTGCGGTCGTCGGTCACCCATACCGCGGTGACAGTCCAGGCCACCGCCAGCACCGCAGCCACCAGCAGAATGACCAGCCGGCGCGGCGACAGGAAAGCCCGGTCGGCGCGTGCAGTTTTCGATATCAGTTCGGCGGGCAAGCTTGAGCTATCCGATGACTGGTGACAGTGCGTCAGGCGCAAAGTATGGTCGCGAATAACAGGCTGCGCCAACAGAATAATTTATCCGCCTGCATCACAACCCGCTGACAATCGACCTTCAACCATGCCGACATCCTTCAAATCCATCCGTGCCCGCGCCGAGAAACGCAAAGGCGCCGCTACGCTGAAGAAACTGCTGCCCAAGGTGCCCGACCAGAAGGCGCTGGCGAAACTGAAGGACGACCGCGTTCTGGCCGAAATGGCCAGGCGGGTGTTTTCCGCCGGCTTCGTCTGGAGCGTGATCGAGAATAAATGGGACGGGTTTGAGGCTGCCTTCCTCGGCTTCGAACCGCGCAAGCTGGTGCATAAGCCCGACGAGTTCTGGGAGAAACTGGCCTCCGATAAACGGATCGTGCGCAACCCACAGAAAATCCGCAGCGTGCGCGACAACGCCCAGTTCGTTCTCGACATCGCCGCCGAGCATGGCAGCTTTGGCAAGATGCTGGCGGCATGGCCCGGCACCGACCAGATCGGCCTGCTGGACCTGCTGGCCAAACGCGGCGCGCGGCTGGGCGGCAACAGCGGCCAGTATCTGATCCGCTTCCTCGGCAAGGACAGCTTCATCCTGTCGCGCGACGTGATCCTGTGCCTGCGCGATGCCGGCGTCGATCTCACCGAAAAAGGCACGTCGAAGGGCGACCTGAAAAAGGCGCAGGCACAATTCAACGCCTGGCAGGCGGAAAGCGGCCTGTCGCTGGTGCATCTCTCGCGCATCTGCGCCATGTCGGTCGGCGAGAATTACGATGCCGCACGGCTGAAGCGCGCCACGGGCGACAAGGACTAAACCACCCGTCCTCCGCGCTTTCATGGTTACCGGGCGGTAAACCGCGCAGCAAAAAAACTGAAATTTTCCGGATGGTCTGTATGCGGCGGGCTTTATAGCCTCCGGGTATGAAACACGAGCGTACCTTCGATGCCATCCGCTTTGAGCAACACGGCATTCACGCCCGCGACGCCGGCCTTCATGCCGAAGCGGCGGCGGATTTCGCCCGGGCCGTGGCGCTTGATCCCGGCCGGTCGCTGTCCTGGCTTGGCCTGGCGCTGAGCCAGATCGATCTCAAGCGTCCGCAGGATGCACTGGAAAGCTTGCACCGCGCCCAGCAACTCTCGCCGCAGAGCGGCGTGGTGACCCACCTGCTCGACTCCCTCAGTGGCCATACCTCAGCCCGCGCACCAGAAACCTATGTGTCGTGGCTGTTCAATACCTATGCCGAGGGTTTCGACATGCATCTGGCCCGGCTCGGCTATCAGGGCCCGGCCATGCTGCACCGTCTGGCCATCCGCGCCGGCTGGGTCGCCGATGGCAGCCACAGCATCCTCGATCTTGGTTGCGGCACCGGCCTGAGCGGCCTGCCTTTCCTCTCCTATGCCGCGCGGCTGGATGGCGTCGATCTCTCGACCGGCATGCTGGAGCAGGCCCGGCGGCGCGGCATCTACGCTGATCTGCATCATGGCGAGGTCCATGCCGTGCTGCGTGGTTTGCCGGCTGGCAGCCGCGACATGATGATCGCGGCCGATACGCTGATCTATATCGGCGATGTGGCCGAACTGTTCCGCCTGGTCGCCGGGCACCTGAAGCCGGGCGGCAGCTTCCTGTTCACGGTGGAAACCGGCGAGCAGAGCTTCACGCTGGCGCCAAGCGGGCGCTACCAGCATGCGGATGACTATCTGCAGGCCTGCGCGGATGGTCTGTTCGATTTCGCCGACCGCATCGAAGGCACCATCCGCGTCGAGGCCGGCCGCCTGATGCCGGCCCGCGCCTACCGCTTCACGCGCCGCTGAGGCTTATCTACTGCTGTCTGCGGTTCAGGAAGGGATTGCTGTAAACGCGCCCCTTCGGAGGAAAGGCCTTGGCGAGGTAGTCCAGCGTCTTGTCGAGGTCCTCGCCTTCCAACTCGGCCATGTTGTGCCGATCCACCATGATCTTCAGCACCTCGGCCCAGCGCTCCCGGGTATGTCCCTGCGCGCGGACAAGGTCCGAACCATGGCAGGCTGTGCAGAGATAGAAAGCTTCATCGCGGTATTCGCCCTCGGGAAACACTGTCGGTTCCTCGGGCTCACGCTCATCCTGCGCGACGCTGCCGGCCGCAAAGGCCAGCAGCGCCGCAGCCGCAACGGCGGCGTAAACGAACTTCATCGACATCCATTCTCCGTCGCGATCAGGCCGGCACCAGCACGGCGACGCGATGCATCGCATTGCCGTTATAGCCCTGCGGATTCCAGTGGCCAGGTGCATGCCCCTGGCTACGGCCGTTGCTGTCGGTCGCCTTGACCCAGAGTTCGTAATAACCGGCATCCGGCAGTTTGAGATCGGCAGTCCAGGTCTGCCATGCGTATTTGTTGGCCGCCTTGCCGACTTTCGCCGTGGTCCAAGTCTGGCCGAAATCGGCCGAGACATGCACGTCCCTCACCGAATGATCGCCGGCCCAGGCATGGCCGCGCAGGCCGACCTGCCGCGTACCGGCCTTCAGCTCGGTGCCGTTGGCAATGTTGGTGATGATCGAGCGCACCGGCATCGATTCCAGGATGCGGAAGTTTTTCGGATCGGCCTTGTCGCCCGGCACCATCGGCTTGATCGGCACGCGATAGCTGGTGCCGCCCATACCCTGCCCGTCATGTTCGCGGTCGCGGATCCAGATTCGATTGACCCATTTCTGCGACGTCGAGCCCGGCCAGCCCGGCACGATCAGCCGCAGCGGAGCACCGTTGATCTGGGGGATCGGCCCGCCATTCACCGCATAGGCGATGATGGTGTGCTCCTCCATCGCCTTGGCAATCGGCACGCCGCGGCTGATCGCCGGCTTGGTGGCATCGCCCGAGAGATGCGTGTCGCTGCCGTAATGCCCGGTATAGACCGCGCCGGGCTTCAGCCCCGCAGCCTGCAGCACATCCTTCAGCCGGATGCCGGTCCAGCGTGCATTCGAGATGGCGCCATTGGTCCACTGATTGCCGCTCGCCTTGGGCTCGAAAGCGCTGCGGCCATTGCCGCCGCATTCCATCTGCAGCGCAAGAGTGACCGGCTGGAACTTCTTCTTCATCTCGCCCAGCGTCAGCTTAAGCGCGTTGTTCACTTCGCCGTCGACGGTGAATTCCCAGCTGTCGGGACTGCTGACCGGGTCCGGCGCGACGCCGTTGTTGCGGATGAATATCTTGTCGTTCGGCGTGACGTCGTCGTTGAGCAGATGCTCCGGCGTCTCCGCCACAAGCGGCTTGTCGCCGAGGATGACCAGATCGGCCTTGCCATCCATTTTCAGCACCTTCGGTGCGGCCCCCGCAGGTGCGCCCTGGGCGAGCGCGGCGGGAACATAGCCGCTCGGCATATTGCCGCTGAATGGAATGGCGCCGCCCACGGCTGCGCCCATTGCGGCCAGTGCGCTGCCTTTCAGCAGACCGCGCCGGTTGAAGACCAGCGCATCGGCGCGCTCCGGGTCATCGCGATACAGTTCGAAAAGGCCGCGTTCCTTGCTGCGCATACCCATGGCGATCCTCCATTGCCGAGCCGCGGTCTGTCGCCGCGCCGACAGACAGACTGCAAGAAGTCCGGAGGATTGTCACGAGGATAAACAGTCAATTACTGTAGTACGCGAGGGCGAGTGCCTAGCGCTCCTGCTGCTGGCGCCGCAGCAGCACGGTGCTGACCGGCACCAGCGTGAAGCCACGCTCCTGCGCCGTCGCGATCCACTTCTCGAGCGCCGTCAGCGTCGCGCCATGCGGATGGCCGATGGCGATCACATCACCCCGGCTGCGCGCCATGCGCTCCATGGTGGCGAGTTCATGCGCGATGCCGGGCGAACGGTCGTCATCGAGGAAGATGTCGCGTTCGGCCGCATCCACGCCACGCTTGCGGGCGAGCGCGGGACCGGCCGAGTTCGGGCCGGACAGGCTGTCGAGCCAGAAGACCTGGCGGCGGTTGATCTCGTCCAGCACCTGCCCCATGCGTGCGGCATCGGCGGTGAAACGGCTGCCCATATGGTTGTTCACGCCGACATAATCGCTGAAGCGATCCAGATGCCAGGTGAGCCGGCGCTGCAGTTCATCGGCATCCAGATTGACGAACAGCGCATTCGGACCGGGATTGTTGCGCTTGGCGTCCAGCGGCTCCATCGGCAGATGCAGCATCACTTCATGGCCGGCGGCGCGCGCAGCGGCGCTCTGCTCGGAGAGCTCGTTGGCATAACTCATGAACGACAGCGTAACCGGGCCCGGCATGGCGATGACGCGCTGCGTGCCCTTGCGGTCGAGACCGGCATCGTCGATCAGCAGCGCCACATAAGGCGGCCTGGCATTGGCCGGCGGCGGCACGGCGCGGGCGCGCCAGGCATGGCCATTGGTTTCACCCGAAGCAGCAGGCCGCGTGAAAGACGGCGGCACCATCGGCGCGGCGGCAAGCACTGGCTTGTTGGCGGCCGTGCCGCGCGACGCAGGCACAGCAGGCATCGGCCCAGGAACAGACGTGGCAGCCTTCGGCAGTTCCGCTTTCGCGGCAGGTTCGGACCTGGTGGCAACTGCCGCGACGGGCTGACCTTCCGGCACGTCATTCACCGGCACCGTCCCAACATCGACGGTCGGCAGCGGAGCAGACGTTTCGATCTGCGGCGCAGGTGCGACAGCCGCAACCTTGGCCAGGTCGGAAATCGGACGCCAGCCCTGCGAAGAGGCGGTGGGCGCTTCACCAGTCCTGGCAGCCTGCTGCTGCACGGGCGCTACGACCGGCACGGCAGGCGACGGCGCGGCGAGCGCAACGGTGGCGGTCGGCTGCGGACGCGGCGCATTGCCTACCGCCATGCCCATCACGACGCCACCGCCCAGCAGGGCAGCGGCGGCCGTCATCAGCGGCCAGTTGACGGCGAAGAAGCTGCGCTGCTTTTTCGGCGCGGCCGCAGCAACGGTGGTGGTTTGCGGGATCTGAGCACCCGGTACGGCGCGCGACTGCATGGCGCCATAGGCACCGGCAGCGGACTGGGCGGTCGCAGGACGTCGCGGCTTCAGCTTAAGATCGCTCATCTGACCCGGTTAAAGGATATCCGCAGAGGCGGCAAGACCGACTCGCTTTTGCGTTGCGGCATTGTCGGTTTCGCATGGTTAGCGAAGGGTAAAAACAGCTGCCCCGAAGGCCCTGCGGGTATGTTAAATTCCGGTCATGCAGCTCGTCAGTATCGTCACCGATGACATCACCCGCTTAGGTCTCGACGCCATCGTCAACGCGGCGAATGAAAGCCTGCTGAGCGGTGGCGGCGTGGATGGCGCCATCCATCGCGCCGCCGGACCGGAATTACTGGCGGAATGCCGTGCTCTCGGCGGCTGCCCCACCGGCCAGGCGCGTATCACCAAAGGCTATCGTCTGCCCGCCCGCCATGTGATCCACACGGTGGGGCCGGTCTGGCGCGGCGGCCACGCCAGCGAAGCGGAGCTGCTGGCGGACTGCTATCGCAACAGTCTGACGCTGGCACGCGACCATGACCTGCAAAGCATCGCCTTCCCGGCAATCTCGACCGGCGTCTACGGCTATCCGCTCCAACAGGCGACGGCGATTGCGATCCGCGAGGTGCACAACTGGCTGGCGCGCGCGCCACAGCCGCGCAGCGTCACCTTCTGCTGCTTCTCGGCCGAGGTGGCGGCGGTTTACTCCGCCGCCCTGGCTTCAGCGGCCTGATCGAGCCGGAAGAAGGTGATTGACGCGGCGAGATCCTTGGCCTGATCGGCGAGCGACTGCGCCGACGCCGTGGTCTCTTCCACCAGCGCGCCGTTGCGCTGGGTCATCTCGTCCATCTGCGTCACGGAATCGTTGATCTCGTCGAGACCCGAGGCCTGTTCCTGGCTGGCAATCGAGATTTCCTCGATGATGCCGGCGACGCGTTTCACTGAATCCACGATCTCGGTCAGGCTGACGCCCGCCTCGTTGACCAGCTTGGCGCCATCGCGCACCTGGCTGTTGGAGGCCGAGATCAGTGCCTTGATCTCCTTCGAGGCATCGGCCGAACGCTGCGCCAGGCCGCGCACTTCCTGCGCCACGACGGCGAAGCCCTTGCCCGCCTCGCCTGCCCTTGCCGCCTCGACGCTGGCATTCAGCGCCAGCAGGTTGGTCTGGAAGGCGATCTCGTCAATCAGGCCGACGATATCGACGATCTTACGCGCGCTGTCCTCGATCTGACCCATCGCCGTCACGGCGCGACCGACCACGGTGCCGCCCTTGTCGGCGGTGTCGCGCGCGCTGACGGCCAGCTGGCTGGCCTGCCGCGCATTGTCTGCATTGTGGCGCACGGTGGCGGTGATCTCTTCCATCGACGCCGCCGTGCGCTGCAGGCTGGCCGCCTGCTGTTCAGTGCGCTGCGCCAGATCGTTGCTGCCGACCGAGATCTCCGCCGAGGCATCGCGCACGTTGCCCGCCGTCTGGCTGAGCCGGCCGACGATATCAGCCAGCTTTTCGGCCAGCGTATTGGCATCGCGTGCCAGTTGTTCGAACAGTCCGCGATGGCCGCCGCCGATGCGATGGGTCAGGTCACCCTGCGCCAGCGCACCCAGCATGCTGCCAAGATCGTTCAGGGCGCGCTCGACGGTGCCGAGCAGGTCGTTCACGCCGCCGCCCAGCCGCTGCATCACGCCCTGCAGCGCATCGGCATCGATGCGGCGCGTGAGATCACCCGCCGTGGCCGCCGACACGATCTGGCCGATCGCCTGCTCCAGCAACGCTTCCTGCGCCTTGCGCTCGTTTTCGAAAGTCTCCCGGTCGCTTTCGACCTGGCGCTGCAGCGCTTCATTCTGCTGGCCGCTGGTTTTCAGCACTTCGACGGCGCGCGCCATCTCGCCGATCTCGTCGCTGCGGCCGGTTTCGGTCAGGTCCACTGCCCAGTCGCGCTCGGCCAGCCGGCGTGTCGCCGTGGTCAGCCGCACGATGGGCGCGGCAATCTGCGGCCCGGTGAACAGCACGCCGATCAGGGCGGCGATGCCGAGGCAGAGCACGGTGATGACCACCAGCATGATCTGCGCGGTCCTGGACTGGCCGCTGGCATTCTCGGCGGCGCTGTCGGCCGCTGCGGTGGCAGCAGACACCAGCGCATCCACCTTGCCCGACAGTTCGGTGGCGGCATCGCGCGCCTTGCCGAGTGCGAAGGCGGCCGTGGTGATGGTGCGGATCTCGTTGCGACGGCTGCCGAACAGGCTGTCGGTGCCCTGGCCATGCGCGAGCACGACATTGATGCTGTTCTTCAACTCGGACACATCGAACTGCCGGCCGGCGATTTCGATCTGCTCAAGCGCCGTGCTGTTCAGTTTGACGAATTCGGCAAACTGCTTGTCGACCTCTGCATTGTTTGGTGCCTGCGACGCCACCGACAGGGTCGCCACCAGCTGGCTCACCGCATTGCCGGCCGAGATCAGCGCATTTGCAGCTGTCGCCGTTTCCGGCTTGGCATCGGGCTTGCGCAGTTCGGCAAGGCCGCGCTCCAGCGCCGGCCGCATCACATCCTGGAAGGCGATGTAGTCGGTGCCGAGCCTGGTCAGCATCTCTTCGCGATCATGGTGATAGCCCAGGCGCGCATTCACCGACCGATTGATCTGCGCCACCATCGTGTTGAGCAGCTGCACCGACTTCTCGATCTCGGCAATCGCTTCGGCATTTTCAGCGCCGGCCGCGACCTTCACGGTCTCCACCGACTGGACCAGCTTCTGCTGTTTGGTCTTGAGATCGTTCAGTGCCTTGTCGCGCTCGGCATCGCTGGTGGCATTGGCCAGCACCGGGGCGGCGGCGGCGAGCTCGGCGCTGGTCGAGGCGAGGTTCAGCGCGGTGATGACGGCAGGCAGGTTGGTGCTGGTGATGCCGGCGTAGCTGTCCTGTACCCGGCCAAAGAACAGGCCGCCGACCGCATTCGAGATCAATGTGAGTGCGGCCAGTACGCCAATGGCCAGATTCAGCTTCTGCCGGATGCCCATGATCTTCCCCCCTGCACGGCCGTTCTCGGCCGTCTGCCAAGCCTTCTCCCGAGCCGGAGGGGCTTATTCTTGTAACTCATATATTTACCGGCACGGCTAGCACCGTAAAGGGCGATGGCAGGGCACGATTTTTCAGCGGCGAAGCGAGGCTTTGGGGCAATTCCCAATATCTGGGAGGCCTCCTTCGTTCCTCCTACAAGATATATGACTTAGCCTGTGGAAAAATACTTGACCCGTATCAGGAACCTCATTAGAACATTTGCAGGTTTCTTGTTCGTTCCCCGTCCAGCCCACTCGGCACCGCCCCTGCGGTGTCAAGGCTGGCGAAACCCGACCCGAGGAGGCTTGCCATGCTGACCCGCAAGCAGCACGACCTGCTGATTTTCATCCACGAGAAGCTGGAGAATTCCGGCGTCTCTCCCTCCTTCGAGGAAATGAAGGAAGCGATGAAGCTGAAATCCAAGTCCGGTATCCACCGGCTGGTGACCGGCCTGGAGGAGCGTGGCTTCATCCGCCGCCTCGCCCATCGCGCCCGCGCGCTCGAAGTGCTGCGCTTGCCCGATTCGGCCGTGCCGACCCGCGGCGGCATCGGCGCCACCGCCACCCGCCCGACGGCCGCACCGCGCAATCGCCTGATGCCGCGCGTGGTCGAGGGCAACCCGAACGCGCCGATGCCGGGCACCCCGGTGAGCGTCAATCCCTATAACGCACGCGACATCGTCACGCTGCCGCTCTATGGCCGCATCGCCGCCGGTACGCCGATCGAGGCGCTGCGCGACATGAGCACGCAGATCGATGTGCCGATCGGCCTGCTCGGCAATGGCGAACACTATGCGCTCGAAGTCGCCGGCGATTCGATGATGGATGCCGGTATCATGGACGGCGATACCGTGATCATACAGCGCAGCGAGAATGCCGAAAACGGCACTATCGTGGTCGCGCTGGTCGATGATCTGGAAGTGACGCTGAAGCGCCTGCGCCGCAAAGGCAACTCGGTGGCGCTCGAAGCCGCCAACCCGGCTTACGAGACCCGCATCTTCGGCCCCGACCGGGTGAAGGTGCAGGGCCGCCTGGTCGGCCTGCTGCGCCGCTACTGAGTTTCAGCGGATAGACTCAAAACGGGGCGCTGGAAAGCGCCCCGTTTTTTTGTCTGTGAAACCGGATCAGGCAGCGCGCTTGTGCCGCCCCTCTTCCAGTTCTTCCACGATCTTGCTGCAAAAAGCATCGAGGTCGTCGGGCGAACGGCTGGTGACGATCCCCTTGTCGGCTACCACCTCCTTGTCGACCCATTTGCCACCGGCATTGACCAGATCGGTCCTGATCGACTTGTAGGATGTGACCGCACGGCCGCGCACCGCATCTGCCTCGACCAGCAGCCACGGCCCGTGGCAGATCGCCGCCACCACCTTGCCGTCCTTCAGGAAGGTCTTCACCACGCCCATGGCGTCGGTGTCGACGCGCAGCTTGTCCGGATTGATCTGGCCGCCGGGTATGACCAGCGCATCATATTGATCGGGCCTGGCTTCGCTGATCTTGAGATCGACATCCACCGACTCGCCCCAGTCGGCGCCCTTCCAGCCGCGAATGGCGCGGCCGGTCGGCGATGCGATATGCACCTCGGCACCGGT
Source organism: Ferrovibrio terrae (assembly GCF_007197755.1). Classification (NCBI taxonomy): domain Bacteria; kingdom Pseudomonadati; phylum Pseudomonadota; class Alphaproteobacteria; order Rhodospirillales; family Rhodospirillaceae; genus Ferrovibrio; species Ferrovibrio terrae. The sequence continues at coordinate 3,045,502 of NZ_CP041636.1, read as the reverse complement.
CTTTCTCAGCTTGTCGCGCGGGACGATCAGTTCCGACTGTTCGAAACCATCGGTGGCGATGATGAGGATGCGGGATTTTTTGATATCCGTCATGGGCTACTCTCCTGACTCTTACTCCGGGAGAGAAACCAACCCGCCAGCAGGGGCCTTTGTTCCGTTCAGGCGGTCACGTTGCCGGCCAGCATGAACATCACGAACAGCATCATGACGAAGGCGATCATGCAGCCCGGGACGATGCTCCAGTAACGGCTGTAGGGCCAGACCGGCAGCACGAGCAACAGAAGGATCAGCATGATCGCGAGGATGGGCAGCATCGGGTGGGCTCCGCTCGACAGGGCTGCATGGCAATGGCGCGAGTCCAACGGGTGCGCTTTGCCTGCGTTCCGTATGCTGCAAAATTTTTCAGTCGACCTGCGACCTGTCGTCGCGGCTGCGGCTGTCCTCATGCCCTTTCGCATTCACCCAGGGCCGGCGGCCCCGGGTCTGCGCCATACTGACTGTGCGGATCCCCTGTGCCGGATCGAGATAGAGCGCATGCGCGCCGCTGCGCCACAGGTCATTGCGGTCGATCACGATTCTGGCGGAAGGGCAACGATATCGCACTGCCATCCGGGCCGAGATCACCACATCGGCGTGGCGGCAATCCTCGGTGATCGCCTTGGGCTGCTGCGGCAGGGCGACGAGAAACCCCTGGTATCTCCAGCTGCAGCCGGCGGGATCGCAGCGCAGACTGCCATCGGCGCCGCTGCGCCCCTCGCCCGACCGCTGCTGGGCACGCGACAAGCTTGGCCATGGATAAAGCGGCGGCGCGCCGAGGCGCTCATACCAGGTCTCGGCCGCAAAGCCGCGCGGCGGAGCAGATGAGAAGTAATAGCGGTCCGGCTCGGCGGCACGTGCCGCCAGCAGGCGGCCATCGGCACTCACGAGAAAATCGGGCTGCGCGATCAGCCAGGGCGATGCCGTGCCGACGAGCAGCCCGATCACGCCGAGCCAGCGCCAGCGCTGTCGCCACAGGCAGAGCCACAGACCGCCGCCGGCAATCGCGGCCAGACCCCAGAGCGGCATCGCCGGAACGGTGCCGACCGCGTCGGGCCATCCGGCCACCCAGATGGCCAGCGCGATCAGCGCATCCACCGCCCAGACCATCGGAGTGAGCGCCAGGGCCTCCAGCCCGAGCGGCATCAGCAGGAAGGCCAGCACCGTGAGCGGCATGATGATGAAATCGACCAGCGGCGCCGCCAGCAGATTGGCGATCAGCGCGTAATCCGCCACGCGGTTGAAGTGATAGGCAGCGAACAGCGACGACCCGAGCCCGGCGACGAAACTCGCCGCCATCACCCCGCCGAGCCAGAGCAGCGCGATCCGCAGCGGTCCGGCATGACTGCGCCAGCGGGTCAGCTTCGGCGCCAGATGCTCGAAGGCCGCCACCAGCGCCGTCACCGCGGCGAACGACATCTGAAAACCCGGATCGAGCAGACTGTCCGGCCACAGCACGAGCAGCAGCAAGGCGGCCCAGGCCACGGCGCGCAAAGTGATGGCGCGACGGTCCAGCATGACGGCGAGCAGCGCCAGCGCGATCATCGCCAGCGCGCGTAAAGTTGGCAGCGCCGCACCGGATACCAGTGTATAGGCGACCGCGCCGAGCAAGGCGGCGAAGGCCGCCCATTTCTTGATCGGATACTGCAGTGCCAGACGCGGCGACAGCGCCAGCACTGCACGCACCAGAAAGAACAGCAGGCCGGCCACCAGCGTCAGATGCAGTCCTGAGATCGACAGGATATGTGCAAGCCCTGAATCGCGGAATGCGGCATCGACATGATCCGGAATGGGTCCGCGCACACCGGTCATCAGGGCGGCGGCAATCGCGCCGCCGGCGCCTTCGGTCTGCGCCGCGATGCGTCGCGTCCAGTCCTGCCGCAGCGCGCTGAGCGACAGCATTGCCGCCTCGCGCCAGCTGCGGGTTTCCTCGGCGGGCATGATCTCCGCCGTGCTGATCGCATAGCCCACCGCACCGATCTGCCGGAACCAGGCATAGCGCGCGAAGTCGAACGCGCCCGGCATGGCAGGCTCAGGTGGCGGCAGCAGCATGGCCCGCACACGAATGCGCTCGCCCGGCCACAGCATCTCGCCATCGCGCGGCAGCGTGATGCGGATTCGCTTCGACGTCTCTGCCTCCTGCAATCCGCCGAACTGCAGATCATCCAGCAGCAAGCGATGACCGGCATCGCGCGGCTCGACCTCCAGCACGCGCGCATGAATCCAGACCGCGCCGCTAGGCCGCGTCAGCACCGGCGCGGCGACCGAAGCGGTGCGTTCCGCGCCGAGCCAGAGTCCGGAGACCAGTGCCAGCAGCATGATCAATGGCCAGCGCAGATAGGCCCGCCGCCAGAACAGCAGCAGCGTCAACACGGCCGCCGCCATGCCCAGCCTGAGCGGCAGCAGCCTCGGTTCGACCGGCAGCAGGAAATAGATGGCCACGCCGCCGCCCAGCAAAGCCGGCAGCCAGAGGAACCAGCGGTCGCGCTCGGCCAGCAGCGTGGCGACGGCATCGAACTGCCGCAGGTCGCGCCAGCCGGCGGACATGCCGGACACCGCCCGCTGCCGCAGGATCTGCCAGTAGAGTCCGTGCTCCAGCCTTGCCATGGCGAAATCTCTGCATGGCAGCCATTCCCGCGCCAATCCGTGCAAAACGGGAACGGCGGCTTGCCCGCCTGCCCCTGTATGCTAAAACCCTGCTTCCCAAGTTTCCTGGATCATCCGATGACCAAAGTCGTTACCCGCTTCGCCCCTTCGCCGACCGGCTACCTGCATATCGGCGGCGCCCGCACGGCGCTGTTCAACTGGCTGTTCTCGCGCCATCACGGCGGCACCTTTCTGCTGCGCATCGAGGATACCGACCGCGAGCGTTCGACCGACGATGCCGTGCAGAAAATCTTCCAGGGCCTGAAGTGGCTCGGGCTCGACTGGGATGGCGAACCGGTGATGCAGTTCTCGCGCATGAACCGCCATGCCGAGGTGGCGCACAAGATGCTCGCCGAGGGCAAGGCCTATCACTGCTATTGCTCGCAGGAAGAACTGGAAGAGATGCGCAACAAGGCCAAGGCCGAGGGCCGGCCGATGCGCTATGACGGCCGCTGGCGCGACCGCGACCCGAAGGATGCCCCGGCAGGCGTGAAGCCGGTCGTGCGCTTCAAGGCACCGCAGGCCGGCAGCACGGTGATCAAGGATCATGTGCAGGGCGACGTCACCTTCCAGAACGAGCAGCTCGATGACCTGATCATCCTGCGCTCGGACGGCACGCCGACCTACAATCTGTCGGTCGTGGTCGATGATCACGACATGGGTGTGACGCATATCATCCGCGGCGACGATCACCTGACCAATGCGGCACGGCAGACGCAGCTGTATCTCGCGGCCGGTTTCGTCGTGCCGGACTTCGCGCATATCCCTCTCATTCACGGGCCGGATGGCGCCAAGCTGTCCAAGCGCCATGGCGCGCTGGGCACCGAAGCCTATGCCGATATGGGCTACCTGCCGGCGGCGATGCGCAACTACCTGCTGCGTCTGGGCTGGAGCCATGGCGACGAGGAAATCATCTCGACGCAGCAGGCCATCGAATGGTTCGGCCTCGATCATGTCGGCCGTTCGCCGGCGCGTTTCGATTTCGCCAAGCTGAACAACCTGAACGGCCATTACATCCGTCACAGCAGCGACGATGACCTGCTGGCTGCGGCACTGCCGTTTGTCGAGAAGAAGCTCGGTCGCGCCTGCAATCAGGCCGAAGTGGCGCAGATCAAGGCGATCCTGCCCACTGTGAAGGAACGCGCCAAGGACCTGAACGAAATCACCGAGGCGCTCGGCTTCCTGTTCGTCGCCCGGCCCATTCAGGCCGATGCCGCGGCCCAGAAGCATCTCGACGATGCCGCCAAGGCGCGGATCAGGACCATGATCGAAACACTGAACGGCGTGAGCGACTGGACGGCCGCCAGTACCGAAGCTGCGGTCCGGGCCTTGAGTGAGACGCAGCAGGTCAAGCTGGGCCAGCTGGCGCAGCCGCTGCGCGCGGCCCTCACCGGCCGCACCGTTTCGCCGCCGATCTTCGACGTGCTCGCCGTGCTGGGCCGCGAGGAAACGCTGGCGCGCCTGGCAGACGCTGCCAGATGACGCGCGCGCGGCCGCCGGTTCTGATCGTGCCGGGCCTGGGCAATTCAGGCCCGGAACACTGGCAGAGCCACTGGCAGCGCAAACACCCAGACTTCACCCGTGTCGAGCAGGCCGACTGGGACACGCCCGTCTTCGCGGACTGGCTGGCGCGAGTGGATGCGGCGATTGCCGCCTGCCCATCACCGCCGCTGCTGGTCACGCATAGCCTGTCTTGCTCGCTGGTCGCTCGCTGGGTGGAACGCCACGAGGGCCTTCTGCACGGCGCATTGTTGGTCGCGCCTGCCGATGTCGATTCCGAAAGTCATACACCGCCCGAGACACGCGGCTTCCGTCCGATGCCGCTGGCGCGCTTTACCTGCCCGGCCATCGTGGTGGCCAGCACCAATGATCCCTATGTGGATTTCGCCCGCGCGCAGTTCTTTGCCTCGCGCTGGCATGCACGCTTTGTTGATGCCGGACCGCTCGGCCATATCAATTCCGCGTCCGGTCTGGGCGACTGGCCGTTCGGTTATGCTCTGCTGGAAGAATTGATGGCGGCGGCTAACTAGGGCTGCCTACAGACGGCGGCGCAATTCGGTCTGCTGCGACAGCCGCGCCTGATCCATCATGAACTGCTGCAGCTTTTCCATCGCCGGACGCGGCATCGGATCCTGACCGCTCAGCATCAGCGTGAGCGCGACGCGGCTGACGCCGATCCGCTGGGCCAGCTGATCGAGCGACAGCGCCGCCATCTTGCAAGCCTGCGACACGGCGACGATCGAGCCCTTCTCGACGAAGAAGCGGCCCCACTGTTCCTTCACATTCAACTTGGCCGGCAGGCTGGGCATGGATGACGCATGGGCCGACGACGCATGACGGGCGGCGACCATATCAGGCGGCAGCAGGGCGCCGGCGGCCGGCGTGACCGGATTGTTGCTCGGCGACGACATGCTCGGCGTGGCCGACAGGCGCGGCGGCGGCGGGGCGGGCTGGAATTCCTCCAGGCGCGGCGCCTTCTCGATGCCCTCTTTCAGCAGCTGCCGCACGGACTCGATCAGTTCCTCGCTGATCGGCGGCGCCAGTTCATATTCTTCGCCGAAGCGGTCGTAGTACTGCGCGATCTCGCTCAGGCGATCCAGCCGGCGCATCAGGAATTCACGACTGCCCAGCGGCAGGCGACGGCCCGAGCGCGTGATGTTGATCAGGTAGATGCGCGTGGTGTCGAGTTCGAGGATGGTGATTTTCCAGCGGATCTTCGAGAGATGCTTGCGCAGCGGCTTCTGCTTGCTCTCGTCGAATTCCGGGATGCGCCCATCGACCAGGTCCACGAAGACATAGAAATGCTCCATCTTTTCGACGAAGCGTTTGTAGTCCGAGAAATTGGCGGAAAGATTCTGCTCGTTACCGCAAAACGCGAGCAGCTCCCGGCTCTGGTTTTCCACCACGCCGACCAGTTTCAGGGTTTCCTGAATCACCGGTTTGAGGGCTGCCTGTTTCACCGCGTTTCTCGCGCTGCCTTGCTGTTGAGGTTCGTCTGCATCTTAGGGCACTGAATCTGTCCTAATTTTGGCAGAGAACTGCGCCTGCAACAACAAAACCTGCGCGTGCAGGTCGCTTGTCACAACTTTATCACTTCTGAGAAGATTTAGTTAACGTGCTCAACTCGCAGGCAAATCATGCGGTGCACAGTAGAGATTCGCGGATCGCAGGCTGCGGCAATAGTGCAGCGCCGCGGCACGATCAGCAAAACCGCCGACCAGAAGACGCACCACCTTGCCGCGCTGGCCGCCGAGGTCGATCTCGACATAGCGCCGGTCGGCGGTCCTCAGTTGCGGGACTCGCTCGGCCAGTCGCGGCCAGGCCGCTTCGGCTTCGGCCAGAGTCTTGTAGCTGGCGACATGGCCGGCAAAGCGCGCAGGTGCCGGCGGCGGCGGGATGGCCGCCACTTCCATCTTCGCTTCCGGCACAACGGGCCTGGGCGCCTCGACCACCATCGGCGGCTCGACCAGGACCATGGGCTCGACGTCGGGCGTATCGGCGCAACCGGCGAGCAGAACCGGGACAGCCAGCAGAACCAGAATCAGTCCGGCCGGCCGCAGGCTCATTTCTTCTCGACCAGCTTGAATAGATTCCGGTCCAGCAGGGCGCTGACCGACACCGTCTTGGTGTTGCTGGAGTCGCGCTCGTTGATCAGCTGGACGTGCAGTGCGTCCTCGCCGGGAAACTGGATCAACCGCGCCACGCGCCAGAAAAAGCCCTGACGCTGCTCGAAACGCTGGCCCGGGACGATGTCCTGGGCGGTAAACTTTGCCATCTTTAAACACCTTGAATTGCTGCCGTTAAGCTAGCGCATTTCAACTTGCGCCGCCAACTGGCCCGGAGATGACCACAGCAGTCACATAATTTGGACGGGTGCCCGCTCCTCGGGAGCGAGTCGCGGCCGTCAGGCGACCTGACGGATTTCGAACACGAACACCCCGCTCCGCTCCTCGGCCGACAGCAGCGTGAAGCCGGCAGTCTCGCACAGGGCGGTGATATCCCGCATGGCGGCGGGGTCGGTCGCCTCCACGGTCAGGGTCTGGCCGGCGGGAACCGCCTTCATCGCCTTCTTGGTGCGCAGCACCGGCAAAGGGCAGTTGAGGCCTTTCAGGTCGAGAATATCGCTCATCGTTCGCACGCATTTAACATGACAAGTTGTTGATTAATATAATACTTCACCTCGCCAATGTAAATCCGGTATCCTGCCTCCATCATGTCCCTTCTCGATACCCCTGCCCATCTCGCCAATCTCGGTGGCCTGCTGCTCGGTCTGGTCTTCGGCGCCGTGGTCCAGCGCAGCAACTTCTGCACCATGGGTGCGATCAGCGACATGGTGCTGATGGGCGACAAAAGCCGCCTGCGCAGCTGGGTGCTGGCCATCGCGGTCGCCATGCTGGGCAGCCAGCTGCTGCATCTGGCCGGGCTGATCGACCTGAAGGCCTCGATCTACGCCAGCGCCAGCCTGAACTGGCTCGGCGCGATCCTCGGCGGCCTGCTGTTCGGCTTCGGCATGGTCCAGGCCGGGGGCTGCGGCAACCGCACCCTGGTGCGTTTCGGCGCCGGCAACCTGAAATCCCTGGTCGTCGTGCTGATGATTGCCATTGCCGGCTATGCCACGCTGCGCGGCCTGTTCGGCCCGGCGCGGCTCTGGCTCGAGACCGGCACGGCAATTGATCTCAAAGCCTTCGGCGTCGCCAGCCAGGCCCTGCCCGACCTGCTGGCGCGCGCCTCCGGCATCGATGCGACATCCTTGCGCTGGCTGCTGGCGTTGGCACTGCCCGCGCTGCTGCTGGTCTGGGTGTTCCGCGATGCGCGGTTCCGCTCAAAGCCCGTGCTGATCGTCGGCGGCTTTGTCGTCGGGCTTATCATTGCCGGCGGCTGGGTCGTGACCGGCATACTCGGCGCCGATGATTTCGAACCTGTCCCGCTCGCCTCGATGACCTTCGTGGCGCCTGTGGGCAGCACGCTGCAATACCTGATGACCTTCACCGGCGCGCGGCTCGATTTCGGCATCTGCACCGTGTTCGGCGTCATCCTCGGCGCTTTCGTGATGGCGAAGGCGAATGGCAGCTTCCGCATCGAAGGCTTCACCAGCGCACAGGATCTGCTGTCGCATCTCCTCGGCGGCGTGCTGATGGGCGTCGGCGGCGTGCTGGCCCTGGGCTGCACCGTCGGCCAGGGCCTGACCGGGATCGCCACCCTGGCGCTGGGCAGCTTTGTCGCAGTCGGCGGCATCGTGATTGGCGGTATCCTGGGGGTCCGCTATCTTGAGGAAGGCAGTCTGCCTGATGCCATCCGCGCACTGTTCGCGCGCGGCTGACACTCCCCTCGCAGGAGCGATATCCGAGTTATGGGCGGCCTTGATATTTCCTATGCCGGCGCGGCCGGCGCCGGGCTGATCAGTTTCCTCAGTCCCTGCGTGCTGCCGCTGGTGCCGGCTTACCTCAGCTTTATGGCCGGTACGACGCTCGAGAGCATGCTCGACGATGCCGGCGCGGCACGGTCCGCAACGACGCGCCGCGTCTTCGTCTCGGCACTGGCCTTCGTGATCGGCTTTTCGACGGTCTTCATCGCCATGGGCGCCAGCGCCTCGGCGCTCAACCGCCTGATCCTCGAGAATATCGACATCATCGGCAAAATCGCCGGCGCGGTGATCGTGCTGTTCGGCCTGCATTACATGGGCCTGCTGAAAATTCCGCTGCTGTATCGCGAGGCGCGCTTTCACACCAAAGAGAATTCTGGCGGCCTGGTTGGCGCCTATCTGCTCGGGCTGGCCTTCGCTTTCGGCTGGACGCCCTGCGTCGGGCCGATCCTGGCCACCATCCTGACCGTGGCCGCCAGCCGCGACGAGCTTGGCTATGGTATCTCGCTGCTGGCGACCTATGCACTGGGCTTAGGGATTCCCTTCCTGCTCGCAGCTTTGGCCGTAAGGCCGTTCATGCGCTTCATGCAGCGCTTCCGCCGTCATCTGCGCAAGGTCGAGTTCGGCGCCGGCGCCCTGCTGGTGCTGACCGGTATCCTGATCTTCACCAACAGCCTCGGGCAGTTCAGCTATTTCCTGCTCGATCTGTTCCCCTGGCTTGCCACCATCGGCTGAAATCTGGCGGCCAAGCTGCCCTGCCATATTGCCGCCACAGTCTGGTCACTGGACCTGGCAGCCCTATGAGCCAAATCTGTTTCTCATAAACGTCAGGAGGAAAAGTGGCTCGAATGGCAGAAAACAGCGCCTGTGGGCAGCGGGTCGGCAGGCCCCGCCCGGGCGAAGACCCGGAGGACGAGATCGGACGCGACATGGCCCCTGATAAGGGCCCTGTCGCGCCGAAAGGTCATACGCGGCTGCGCGTGATGGTGCTGGAGGACGAACCGCTGGCTGCCATGGCGCTGGATGACATGCTGGTCGATCTGGGCTTCATCACGCTGGGCCCCTTCATGGAACTGGATGACGCCACCGATTTCGTGCGCGACCATGCCGCCGAAATCGACGTCGCCATCCTGGACGTCAATATCCATGGCGATCTCAGCTTCGATCTGGCCGCCCTGCTTCACCAGCGCAACATTCCCTTTTTCTTTTGCAGCGGTTACAGCAAGGAGGCGTTCGATCCGCGCTGGCGGCGCTGGCCCAATCTCGGCAAGCAGTATAGCGAGGCCCGCCTGACGGCCATGATCGAGGAAGCCTGTGGCGTGCGGGCCTGAACGGTCTTTTTTGCCACAAACTTTTTTGTTGCCAAAAAGCCAAATAAATACAGAGTTATAACCTCTTTCCTATGCCCCGGTATTTCGGCTAAGCCGATCCGGTGAACACGATTTCAGACGCCTTTCTGCTATCGCTGCAGATGATGGCGCAGCTCGATCCCGAGTTGCTGCGCATCATCGGCCTGTCGCTGCGCGTCAGCCTGACGGCGGTGGTGATCGGCAGCATCCTCGGCCTGCCGCTCGGCGCGCTCCTCGCCCTCACCCGCTTTCCCGGCCGTGACGCCTGTGTCGTCGTGCTCAATGCCTGCATGGGTCTGCCGCCCGTCGTGGTCGGACTCATCGTGTATCTGATCCTGTCGCGCTCCGGCCCGCTCGGCACCTTCGGCTGGCTGTTCACGCCGGCCGGTATGGTGATGGCGCAGGTGGTGCTGATCACGCCCATCGTGGCCGCGCTGTCGCGCCAGACCGTGGCCGATCTCTGGATCGAATACGAAGAACAACTCCGCTCGCTCGGCCTGACACCACTCAAGGCCATCGCCACGCTACTTTGGGACGGCCGCTTTTCACTCAGCACCGCCGTCTTCGCCGGCTTCGGCCGCGCGATCGCCGAGGTTGGCGCCATCATCATTGTCGGCGGCAACATCAACGGCTTCACCCGCACGATGACCACCGCGATCTCGCTGGAAACCAGCCGTGGCGATCTCGCGCTCGCCATGGCGCTCGGCATCGTGCTGCTCGCCATCGCCATCAGCATCAACGCGGCCGCCTCCGCGCTCGGCAATGCCGCGCGCCGGCGGCAGGGCGCCTGAAGTGGGAGCTGCAGAGATGCATGCGCGCCTCTCCCTTCTGCCGCTCCAGCTTGAGGATGTCGGCTATAACGTGGATGGCCAGCGCCTGATCGGCGACATCACCCTGCGGTTCGATCCTGGCCGGCCAACGCTGGTGCTCGGCCCCAATGGTGCCGGCAAGAGCCTGCTGCTGCGGCTCTGTCATGGCCTGATCCAGCCCAGCACCGGCAAGGTGTCATGGCTCGGTCCCGCCGGCCGCAATCCGCAGAGCCGGCGCTTCGACCAGGCCATGGTGTTCCAGAAGCCAGTGCTGCTGCGCCGTTCGGTGCTCGGCAATGCGGAATTTCCGCTCAAGCTGCGCGGCCTCAATTCGGCGGCGCGACGCGATAAGGCGATGGCGATGCTGGAGCGCGTCGGCCTCGCCGCACTGGCGCAGCGGCCGGCCCGCGTGCTGTCGGGTGGCGAACAGCAGCGGCTGGCGCTGGCGCGCGCCTGGGCACTGGAGCCGCAGATCCTGTTTCTCGACGAGCCGTCGGCCGCGCTCGATCCCGGCGCGACACGTCAGGTGGAAGGCATCATCGAAAGCATCGCCGCCGGCGGCACCAAGATTGTTATGACCACGCATGATCTCGGCCAGGCGAAACGGCTGGCCGGCGACATCATCTTCCTGCATCGCGGCGGCGTGACCGAACGCACACCGGCAACCGAGTTTTTCAACGCACCGCAAAGCGACGTGGCGCGCGCCTTCCTGCAAGGCGATTTAACCTGGTAACGACCCAACGGAGGAAACACCAATGAACCGCAGACATCTTTTCAGCCTTGCCGCCGGCTTCGCCCTCGCCCTCAGCAGCACGGCCGCCCTTGCCCAGGACAAATTCATCGTCGTGGCCAGCACGACCTCGACTGAGCAGTCCGGCCTGTTCGGCCATATCCTGCCCGCCTTCACCAAGAAGACCGGCATCCAGGTGCGTGTCGTGGCGCAGGGCACCGGTCAGGCGCTGAAGACCGGCGAACAGGGCAATGCCGACGTCGTCTTCGTGCATGATCCAGTCGCCGAACAGAAATTCGTCGATGCCGGCTTCGGCGTCGACCGCCGCCTGGTGATGTACAACGACTTCGTTATCGTCGGCCCGAAGAGCGATCCGGCCAAGATCGCCAATACCAAGGATGTAGTCGCCGCCTACAAGAAGATCGCCGCCGCCAAGGCGCCGTTCGCTTCGCGCGGCGACAGTTCCGGCACGCATGCGGCCGAGCTGCGCCTGTGGAAGGAAGCCGCTATCGACGTGAAGACCGCCGGCGCCGGTTGGTATCGTGAGACCGGTTCGGGCATGGGCCCGACGCTGAACACCGCCAGCGGCATGAACGCCTATGCCTTCACCGATCGCGGCACCTGGCTCAGCTTCAAGAACCGTGGCGATCTGGTCATCGCGGTGCAGGGCGACGTCAGGCTGTTCAACCAGTATGGCGTGATGCTGGTCAACCCGGCCAAGCATGCCCATGTGAAGGTTGCTGAAGGCAAGGCCTTCATGGACTGGATCACCTCGAAGGAAGGCCAGGATGCCGTCGCCGCCTACAAGATTGAGGGCGAGCAGCTGTTCTTCCCGAACTACAAGCCCGGCGCGAACAGCTAAATGCGCCGGCTGGCTCTGGCCTTCGCCACCATGCTGGGTCTGGGCAGCGGGTCTGCCGCGTCGCAGGAACCGGTCCGGCTTTATGCCGCCGGTTCGCTGCGCGCGGCGCTCACCGAAGTCGCCAACGCCTTCAGGACGGAAACCGGCCTCAGCGTGGCGGGCACCTATGGCGCCTCCGGTCTGCTGCGCGAGCGGATCGAGAAAGGCGAACCGGCCGAGATTTTCGCCTCGGCCAATATGGAACATCCGCAGATGCTGGCGCGCAGCGGCAGGCTAGGCCCTGTCGCGCTGTTCACCCGCAACGAGATGTGCGCGCTGATCAACCCCGTGATCGATGTTACGCCCGACACGCTGCTGACCCGCATGCTGGACGCTTCCGTGCGGCTCGGCACGTCTACACCGAAAGCCGATCCCTCAGGCGATTATGCCTGGGAGGTGTTCCGCAGGGCTGACGCCGTGCGCGCCGGCAGCTTCGCGACACTGGAGACTAAGGCGATGCAACTGACCGGCGGGCCGCAATCGCCGCCCCCACCTGTCGGACGCAATGTCTATGGCATGCTGGTCGACCAGGGCCAGGCCGACATCTTCCTGACCTATTGCACCAATGCCGTGCTGGCGCGGAAGGAAACCCCGGCGCTGCGGCAACTCGCATTGCCCGAAAACCTCCGCGTCGGCGCTGATTACGGGCTCGGTGTGGCCACGACTGCGCGAGCCGAAGCCAAACGCTTCGCGGATTTCGTGCTTTCGCCCAAGGGGCAGGCTATCCTGACGGCACAGGGCTTTTCACCCATCCGCTAGAAGGAACCGCTCCATGAAGCTGAGTGCGCGCAATATCCTCAAGGGCAAGGTCAAGGACATCACCAAGGGCAAGACTACGGCGACGGTGAAGATCGCTGTCGGCGACAGCCTTGTCACCGCCTCCATCACGATGGACGCCCTGAAGGAACTGAAACTCAAGAAGGGCGAGACGGCCTACGCCATCATCAAGGCTTCGGACGTCATCGTCGGCAAGTGATGCGTCTCAGCCGACGTGCCCTGCTCGGCTCGGTGCTGTTGGCGCCGTTCGCCGCTTATGGGCAGGCTGAACGCCGCATCACAGACGATGCCGGCCGCAGCGTTGCGTTGCCTGCAAATCCGGCGCGCGTCTATGCCGCCGGGCCGCCGGCTTCGCAACTCGTCTTCGCCATCAGCCCCGACAAGCTGCTCGGCTGGACCACGCACTGGCGCGAGCATGAGCGACCCTATGTGGCGCAACGCTATGCCGACCTGCCGACGCTCGGCCGCCTGACCGGTCGCGGCAACACCGCCAATGTCGAAACCGTGCTGGCAACGAAGCCCGAGCTGATCTTCGACTATGGCAGCGTGAATGCCACCTTCGCCTCGCTGGCCGACCGCGTGCAGCAGCAGACCGGCATTCCATATCTGCTGCTGGATGGCAGCTTCGATGCCATGCCGGCCAGCATCGAGAAGCTGGGCGCGGCACTGGACGAGCAGCCGCGCGCCGCCGACCTCGCCAACTGGGTCCGCGGACAACTGATGCTGGTGGATGAACGGCTGGCGACAATTCCGGCCACGCAGCGGCCGCGCGTCTATTACGGACGCGGTCCGCGCGGGCTGGATACTGGCCTCGCCGGCTCGATCAACACCGAGATCATCGAACGTGCCGGTGCGGTGAATGTCGCAGCCTCGCTCGGGCGCGGCGGTCTGGCGCAGGTCTCGCTTGAACAGATTCTGGCCTGGGCGCCCGAGGTGATCATCACCATCGATCCGAATTTCCATGCCAGCTTACGCAGCGATCCGCTGTGGCGCGGCGTGCCGGCAGTGAAAGACGGCCGCGTCTATCTGGCGCCGAACGCGCCTTTCGGCTGGGTCGATTTCCCGCCCGGGCTCAACCGCATGCTGGGCCTGCGCTGGCTCTGCGCCCTGCTCCATCCGGTGCAGTTCCCGGAAGACCTGCGCGACTTTGTCGCCGATGCTTACACCCGCCTCTATCACCAGCGGCCGAGTGACGCGCAGCTCGACAGCCTGCTCGCCTCGATGAAGGGGTTCCAGTTGTGACGCGGACTCTGCTGGCTTTCGCCGCCACTGCGGCCCTGCTGATCCTCTGCGCCATTATCGCACTGACCGCCGGACGTTTCCCGCTGCCGGTCAGCGACGCCTTGTTCGGTTTGCTCCGCGCGGTGTTCGGCCAGCCGAGCGGGCTGGAGCCCGGCGCGGATGGCGTGCTGTTCCGCATCCGCCTGCCGCGTGTCGCCGCCGCGATCACGGTCGGTGCAGCCCTCGCAGCAGCCGGTGCCGCCTATCAGCAGCTGTTCCGCAATCCGCTGGTCTCGCCCGATATCCTCGGCGTGTCGTCGGGCGCGGCGCTGGGGGCGGTGCTCGGCATTTTCCTCTCGCTCGACATCCTCGGCATCCAGATGCTGGCCTTTGTCATCGGCCTCGCCGCAGTGGCCGTCGTCTATGCCGTCGCTTCAGCCGTGCGCGGCCATGATCCGGTGCTGACGCTGGTGCTGGCCGGCGTGCTGATCGGCGCTTTGGCCGGTGCCGGCGTCGGCCTGATGAAATACATCGCCGATCCCTACAACCAGCTGCCCGCCATCACCTTCTGGCTACTCGGCAGCCTCGCCGCCACGGCCGCCGGCGATGTCTACACGACGATCCCGGTGGTGCTGGCCGGCCTGCTGCCGCTCTGGCTGCTGCGCTGGCAGCTCGATGTGCTGTCGCTCGGTGACGAAGAGGCGCGCAGCCTCGGCGTCAACCCCACCCGCGTGCGGCTGGCGGTGATCGCCGGCGCCACGCTGATCACCTCGGCCGTGGTGGCAATCAGCGGTGTGATCGGCTGGGTCGGGCTGCTGATCCCGCATCTGGCGCGCCTGCTGGTCGGGCCGCGCTTCGTTCTGCTGCTGCCCGCCTCGCTATTGCTGGGCGCCGGCTACATGCTCGCCATCGACACGTTGGCCCGCATGGCGGCACGGATCGAAATTCCGCTCGGCATTCTGACGGCTGTGATCGGCACGCCGGTCTTCCTGTGGATCCTGATCCGCACGCGCCGGAGTTGGCAATAATGGGCTGGCAATGACGCTCGAAGCGCGCGACCTTTCCATCGGCTTCGGCAGCCGCGTGCTGGCCAGCGGCCTGTCGCTTACGCTGCCGGCGGGGGAAATCCTCTGCCTGCTCGGCCCCAACGGCGTCGGCAAGACCACATTGTTCCGCAGCCTGCTCGGCCTGCACAAACCGCTGGACGGACAGGTGCTGGTCGAGGGCACCGACATGGCGACGCTGACACCAGCCGACATCGCGCGCCGCATCGCCTATGTGCCGCAGGCGCAGACCGGCTATTTCCCCTTCACGGTTTTCGATGTCGTGCTGATGGGCCGTAACGCGCATCTCAAGCCCTTCTCGGCACCGACCGCGAAGGATCGCACGGCCGCCAATGCCGCGCTCCAGCGGCTCGGTATCGGGCACCTGTCCGACAGTATTTACACCCGGATATCGGGCGGCGAACGGCAACTTGTCCTGATCGCCCGCGCGCTGGCCGCCGAGACCAAACTGCTGGTGCTCGACGAACCGACGGCGAGTCTCGATTTCGGCAACCAGATCCGCGTGCTGGACGAGATCGCGCGACTAGCCTGGGACGGCATGGGCGTGCTGCTATCCACCCATGATCCCGACCAGGCTTTCCTCTGCGCACATCGCGTCGCGCTGTTGCAGCGCAGCGGTGCGCTGGTGACCGGCACACCTGAGGAAGTGATCACGCCTGCCGCGCTGCACGCCCTCTATGGCGTGACCGTGGAAATTGCCGAATTGCCGCTGCCCGGCGGCCGGCGGCGCCGGGTCTGCTTGCCGCTGCCGGCCGGCTCGCGCTAGCATCGCGCAGAAAAAACGGAGGAAACATGGAGACGCAGGCATTGCTGCAGGCTTTCAGCGCGGCCGTACAGAACCGCGACGGCAAGGCTTTTGCCGCACTCTTCACCGAGGATGCGGTCTATCACGACGTTTTCTACGGCGCCTTCCATGGAAGGCAGAAGATCGCCGAACTGGTGGACGACTGGTTTTTTCGCACGGCGGAAGAGTTTCGCTGGCACCTGCATGATCCGGTCAGCAACGGCACGACGCTCTATGCGCGCTACACCTTCTCCTACAAATCGCTGCTGCCCGAGGCCAACGGCAAGCGCGTGATGTTCGAGGGTGTGGCAATCTATACCTTGCGCGACGGTCTGATCGCCGATTACCGCGAGGTGGCGAATACCGGCCCGGCCCTGCTCGACCTCGGCTTCCCGCCCGAGCGGGTGGCGAAAATCCTCGCCCGCGAAGGCGCAGCGCTGAAAAGCCGGGCGGAAGCCAAACCACATCTGGCTTAAGGCGCTGGCCCGACTCGGACGCGATCCGCTATGCAGGGGGCATGTGCGGACGCTTCAGCCTGACCCAGCCCCTCGATAGCCTCGCGGCTTTCTTCGAGCTGTATGAGCTGTTGCAGAAGCCTAACCTGCAGCCGCGCTGGAACATCGCGCCGACGCAGAAATCCGCCGTCGTGCGCAATACAGCCGGCAAGCGCGACATTGCCCTGCTGCGCTGGGGTTTTGCCGGGCCGAACAATGCACCGCTGATCAATGCGCGTTCGGAAACCGCCACGCAAAAGCCAACCTTCGCGGAAGCCTTCGCGCAGCGCCGCTGCCTGATCCCGGCCGACAGCTTCTATGAATGGCAGGTCATCGAAGGCCAGAAAACCAAGCAGCCCTGGCGGATCGGCCTCAAGGGCGGCGCGATGATGGCCTTTGCCGGCCTGTGGCAGCCTGAAGCTGCCTTCGGTAACGAGGACTGCTTCACCATCCTGACGACTGCCGCGAACGACTACCTCAGCCCCCTGCATGAACGCATGCCCGTGATCCTGCCGCGCGAGCAGTTCGGACTCTGGCTCGATCCGGCCACGCCGCGCCCGATCCTGCAGCGCCTGATGCAGGGCTATCCGGCCGAGGCCATGGCGCGCTATCGCGTGACGCCGGTGGTGAATGGCGTGAAGGTGGACGGGCCGGAATGTTTCGCGCCGCTGAATCCCGCGCTCAAGGTCGCCTGATCACCCCAGCATCTGCCCGCCATCGACAGCCACGGTCTGGCCGGTGATCCAGCTTGCCCCAGCCGAGCACAGGAAAATGGCAGCATTCGCCACTTCCTCGGCGGTGCCCATGCGGCCGAAGGGAATGCCGGCGAGAATGCCGTTGTAGAGTTTCGGATTGCCGGTCTTCGCCTGGTCCCAGACGCCGCCGGGGAATTCGATCGAGCCCGGCGCGATGCAGTTGACGCGGATATTGTCCTTCGCCAGTGCCGCCGCCTGCGTCAGGGTCAGCTGGATCAGCGCGGCCTTCACCGCGCCGTAGGGCGGCGTGCGCACGCTGGGCGCCAGACCTGAGATCGAGGAGATATGCAGGATCGCGCCGCCACCCGCCTTCTGCAGATGCGGAACCGCCGTCTGCGTCGCGCGGACCGTGCCCATCAGGTCGACATTGATCGAGGCGGCCCAGCCGGCCTCGTCGTCGGTGCGGCCAAAGCCGGAGGCATTGTTGACCAGGATATCAATGCCGCCGAGCGCCTGCGCCGCCGCTTCGACATAGCCGCGTACGGCATCGCCGTCGCCCAGATCGCAGGTCGCGGCATGAACCTTCGCACCGGTCTGCTTCAGTGCGGTCTCGGCATCCTTCACGCCATCGGCGCCACGCGCGCAGATCGAGACCGCTGCACCTTCCTGAGCAAAGGCCAGGGCGATCGCCCGGCCGATACCACGGCTGCCGCCTGCCACCACCACGCGCCTGGTCTTGAGATTGAGGTCCATCGGTTCGCTCCCGTTGTGTGACGGAAGCTTTGCCCAACGAAGACAGCGCTGCAAGTCGCGGCCGTGTCTGGTATGCTTCTGCTGATATTGGCGCGGCCCCATGGTGCCCTGAAGTCCGGTTTTGCCGCCACACTGAACGGAACGCGCTGCCGCAACTGCATCTCGAACATTCACGCTGCGGGGATGAGCCATACGGCCGCCAGCGACCTGCTGGTCTGGCTGCTGCGCGAGGCGAAACGGCGGCAGCTGTCGGGCATTAACCTCAAGGTAGACCCGGCTGCCGCCCTGCCGCCGCCTACATCATGACATCGCCGCCATTGACGCGGACATGCTGGGATTTCAGGTCGCGCACCGACATGCAGCCACAGGCATGCGCGATGGCTTCCACGTCATGCTGCACGGCCTTGGCGTAGTTGGCGACCCGCACGGCCTTGCGGGTCGGATCGAGGCCGCGCATGAAACGAGGATCGTTCGAAGTCACCCCAGTCGGGCAATGGCCGGTGTTGCACTTCATCGCCTGGATGCAGCCGAGCGCGAACATGTAGCCGCGCGCCGACACGACATAGTCGGCGCCCATGCAGATTGCCCAGGCCACCTTGTCAGGCGTCAGCAGCTTGCCTGAGGCGATCAGGCGGATGCGATTGCGCAGCTCGTAGCCGCGCAGCTTCTGCGCCACCAGCGGCAGGGCCTGGGTGATCGACTGGCCGACATAATCCGCCAGCGGTGCCGGCGCGGCGCCGGTGCCGCCCTCGCCGCCATCGATCTGCATGAAATCGGGCGCTTCGTCCTGATGCTGCGACAGGTAGTCGAAGAACTCGTCGAGAAATTCGTAGCTGCCAACCGCCATCTTGATGCCGACCGGCTTGTCGACCACCTTGCGCACGCGGTTGATCAGCGCCACCAGCGACGGAATATCAGTGACGTCGCGATGGCGGCTGGGAGAGATCGAGGCCTTGCCCTCCTCGATACCACGGATGCCGGCGATCTCTTCGGTCACTTTCGATCCCGGCAAGATGCCCCCGCGCCCGGGCTTGGCGCCCTGGCTGAGCTTGATGCAGAACATCTTCACTTGCGGCAGCGCCGCGATCTTGCGCAGGCGCTCTTCATCCAGATTGCCATTCGCATCACGCACGCCGTATTTCGCCGTGCCGATCTGGAAGCAGATGTCGCAGCCACCCTTGAGGTGATGCGACGACAGACCACCCTCGCCGGTATCCATCCAGATACCGGCCATGGCCGCACCTTCCGACAGCGCCTGCACGGCGGCGGACGACAGCGCGCCGTAGCTCATGCCGGAAATGTTGAAAAAGCTTTTCGGTTTGTAGGGCTGGCCGACGATGCCCTTGCCGATCCACTTGCCGGTATAGATTTCGGCTTCGTCGTCATTGATCGGGAAGGCGGAGTGCAGGAAATAGATGTGGCCGGGCTGCTGGCTGTCGACTTCGGAACCGAAGGCGACGTAGTTCGACACGCCCTTGGCCGAGCGGTAGACCCAGGCGCGCGTCAGGCGGTTGAACGGACGCTCTTCCCAGTCGGCGGTGAACCAGTACTGGCGAAAATATTCGCCGAGATTCTCCATGACATAACGGAAGCGTCCGTAGATCGGAAAATTGCGGCGGATCGCATGATCGCGCTGGATCCAGCGGTCATAGACGTAATACCAGCTCATCGTGCCCAAACCGAGCAACACGACGGCGGCCAGGACATAGCCCAACACCACCATGACAGGTCTCCCACCCTATCCGCACCGGCGAGACAGCCGGACGCGCCAGCCTAGCACAATCAGTGATAGCGAGCCGGGATTAACATTCGATAACGGCCAAATCCCTTACGGCCGCGGGCCCAGCATACTGCGCGGATCAGCCAGCCGGTCGTACTCCTCAGCCGTCAGGAAACCGAGATCGATGGCGGCCTGCTTCGGGCTGGTGCCCTCGGCAAAGGCCTTGTTGACGATCTGCGCCACCTTGTCATAGCCCAGATGCGGATTGAGCGCGGTGGCGAGCATGATGGAATGCTCCACGTTGCGCTGCAGCGTAGCCGTATTGGGCTCGATCCCGGCCACCATGCCGCTGCCGAAGACGCTGGCGGCATCCGACAGCAGCTCGATGGATTTGAGCACATTCTGCACGATCACAGGCTTGGCGACGTTGAGCTCGAAATGGCCGGCGGCGGCCGCATGCGTCACTGTCACGTGGTTGCCCATGACCTGGTAACAGACCTGCAACAGCGCCTCGGCCAGCGTGGGATTGCGCTTGCCCGGCATGATCGATGAGGTCAGGCCGTCATGCGGCAGCACCAGCTCGGCCAGACCCGCGCGCGGCCCCGCACCGAGGAAGCGGATGTCGTTGGCGATCTTGGCCAGCGACACCGCCACGGTGTTGAGCATGCCGCTCGCCTCCACCATCGCATCATGCGCGCCCATGCCCTCGAACTTGTTCGGGTTGGCGGTGAACGGCAGGCCGGTGAGTTTGGCGAGTGCGGCAGCAAAGGCGGTATCAAAACCGACTTTGGCATTCAGGCCGGTGCCGACCGCCGTGCCACCCTGCGCCAGCGGATAAAGTCGTTTCAGGGATTCCGTCGCGCGGTCGACGCCGAGTTCGACTTGGCGCGCCATCGCACCGAAGCCCTGGCCCAGCGTCATCGGCGTGGCATCCTGCAGATGCGTGCGCGCGATCTTGGCGACGTCCTTCCAGGCCTCGGCCTTTTTCGCCAGTTCCTGATGCAAGCCCTGCAATGCCGGGATCAGGCGCTGATGGATCTGCAGCACGGTGACGATATGCATCACGGTGGGAAAGCTGTCGTTCGACGACTGGCCGCGATTGACATGGTCGTTCGGATGCACCGGCTTCTTGGTGCCGCGCGGCTGGCCCAACAGTTCGTTGGCGCGGTTGGCGATCACCTCGTTGGCATTCATGTTGGTGGCCGTGCCCGAGCCGATCTGCCAGACCGGCAGCGGGAAATGATCGTCGAACTTGCCATCGGCCACTTCGCGCGCCGCCTGCTGCAGCGCATCGACGATCTCGGCCGGCAATTCGCCAAGTCCTGCATTGGCCTGGGCGGAGGCCAGCTTCTGCAGCCCGATGGCGTGCACCAGCGCCGGCGGCAGCCGTTCGCTGCCGATCCGGAACAGCATCAATGCCCGCTGGGTCTGCGCGCCCCAGTAGCGGTCGGCGGCGACCTCGACGGTTCCGAAGGCATCGCGTTCCTGGCGGGTAGACATCTCGAACACTCCTTTATGGCTCTGCAATCAAAATAGGGCAGTTCGGGACAGGCGATAGCTATGCCTAGGTATTATCCAATTACGACAGGCAGAGTGCACAATATTCCGGCAGCCCTTCGGTTCCACACGCCGGCAGGGTCGCTCGCCGGGCGAGTCGGTACTTCCTTGGAACGAGGCCGCATAACCCTGTGGGGCGGCATACATCCTGCATTGGTTCAGGCGTCTCGCCACTACCAAACAGAGCCATAAAAACAATGTCTGCACAGACTCACCATCTGCAGGTGCATCAGCTTATCGACGGCATCGAACGCGACGTCCAGGAGTTCGGCGCCAACAACGAGGACATCGCCTTCCAGACCACACTGCTGGCGCTGAACGCGTCGATTGAAGCCGCGCGCGCCGGCGAGGTCGGCCGCAGTTTCGCCGTGGTGGCGCAGGAAGTGAAGGCGCTGGCCAATCAGGCGTCCGAAAATTCCAAACGCTTCCGCGACGTGGTGCTGACCCGCATCAACGAATCCAAACGCGCCGCCGAAGAGATCGTCGACCAGATCGTGAAGGACCTGGAAGGCCCGCGCCTGACCGACATGGCGCAGACCATGGTGCAGCTGATCGTGCGCAACCTGTATGAGCGCACCTGCGACTGCCGCTGGTGGGCCACCGACGATGCCATGTGGCAGGCGCTGGAAACACCGTCCGACGAGTTATATGCCCGCGCCGGCGAGCGGCTGGAAATGATCAACCGCTTCTACACCGTCTATCTCAATCTCGTGCTGGCCGACGCGAAGGGCCAGGTCATCGCCACCTCCAATCCACGCACATTTCCACGCGCTGCACGCGCCAATGTCTCGCGCACCCACTGGTTCCAGGCGGCGATGCAGAGCCGCAGCGGCGACGACTATATCGTCGACGACGTCACCCAGAGCGGCAGCCATGAAGGCAAGGCCGTCGCTGTCTACGCCGCCGCCGTGCGCAAGGGCGGCCAGATCCATGGCGAGCCGCTCGGCGTGCTGGGCGTGATCTTCGACTGGGACAAGCAGGGGCTGAGTATCGTCAAGGATGAGCCCTCGCTGTCGGCCGAAGAATGGCAGCGCAGCCGCGTGCTGCTGCTGGATGCCAAACGCCGCATCATCGCGTCGTCGGATGGCGCCGGGCTATACCAGCCCTTCCCGCTGCAAAACGAAAACAAGGAACGCGGTTACTATTACCAGCCCGACGGCACGCTGGTCGCCTATGCTCATACCATCGGCTACGAAACCTACGATGGCCTGGGCTGGTATGGCGTGATCAGCCAGACGCCGCGGCCGTAACTTCTAACTCCATCGTCACCCCGGGCTTGCCCCGGGGTCCCATTTTTTCCATTGCCCAAAACAAATGGGATCCCGGGTCTTCGCTGCGCTACGCCCGGGATGACGGCTTGTGTTGTTTACGCAGGCCGCCGCCACAACCACGTCAGTTCATGCTTGTTGTGATGCAGGTGCAGCAGGCGGCTGCCGGGGATGGCCGCGAAGCCCTGCGCCGTCTCGAAATCCGTCTCGCCCTGGAATTTCAGCGTGCAGACGGCGTTGCGTACATCGGATACCGCGAGCCAACGCTCCACCAGCTTGAGCAGCCGCGCCGGATAGCAGATCACATCCGAGCAGAGCCAGTCGACGCGCGGGAATTCCTTCGGTTCCAGCGCAAAGGCGCTGCCCTGCTTCCACTGCACTGTCTTCATCGCGGCGACATTCGGCGCCAGCGGCGCCTTGTCGATCGCCGTCACCGTCGCGCCGAGCGAGCCGAGCACCCAGGTCCAGCCGCCGGGCGATGAGCCGAGATCGAGGCAGATATCGCCCGGTTTCGGAAGATCAGTGCCTAATTCCAGGCGATGCCGCGTCAGTCCTTCCCAGAGTTTGAGATAGGCGCGGCTCGGCGGACCCTCGCGATCCTCGTTGAAGGCAAATTCGCCATTCGGCATCGGGCTTGAACAGCGCGCCGCATAGAGCAGACGATCCGGCGCCAGCAAGGTGAAACTGCCCAAGGGAGCTGCCGGCAGCGGCACGCCGAAAGTCAGCGCCTTGCCTGAGACATGCGGCAGCTTCTCGGTGATCAGCTTGGCGCGGCCATGATGCTGCGGCGCATAGGGCACCCAGTTACGCTGGATCGCCTTCAGCTTCGTGGCCGCATCGCCGATCGAGCCGATCTGCGTCTCCTGCACATCAAACCAGGTGTTGGCGGCCCAGGCTGCCGGCTCTTCGCCGTCCGCAATCAGCAGCCGGCCATGCTCGGCGCGCAGCCGCGCGGCCAGTTCGATACGGAGCTGGTCTTCAAATCCATCGGCGGCGAGATAGGCGGTGGTCGTCATGGCCGCCCTCAATGCCGCATCGCGACGGCAAAATCGAGGATCGTCGGCGGACGCCCTGAATTGATATTGCTCTCGTCTTCGTGTACACTAAATGTTCCTGAACTTGGCGCCCAAATCCTGGTGACATCGTGAATACGAATATATGCAGCCGCGCCGCCGCCTGGAGGCAGTGCATGCTTACTTCCGCTCCTGAGAGGTGCCGCGAGGGATGGAATAAAGGGTCGTATAAGCGAAAATAAGGACGTTATAAGGGCCAAATAAGCCGGAATAAGCATCGGATAAGCCGCTGTGACAGGCTGGCCAGTCAATCCAAGTTATTGAAATTGCTCATTTCCGCCTTCGATGGTGGGGCAAATGCCCGGCGGGAAGGCCCGCATCGGGAGACTGCCCGTCTCCGGCCATTCCCTGTCGCGCAACCCGTGTTGCCAGCCCATGTTGCCAGCCCATGTTGCCAGCCTGTGGAAAATCGCTATAGTCCGCGCCCTCACATAGCTCCTTGCTGGGTCTCTTATGGAGTCCCGGCTAGGTCCGATCCGTCGCCGCATGGTGCGTCGCCGCCGGGCCGCTAAAGCCAGAAGGAGAGCTGCCGATGGCGTTCTACGAGAACGTTTTCATCGCGCGTCAGGACATCTCGACCGCCCAGGTCGAGGCGATGGCCGCGCAATTCACCGATATCATCAAGGCCCAGGGCGGCGAGGTCTCCAAGACCGAGCAGTGGGGCCTGCGCAATCTCACCTATCGCATCAAGAAGAATAAGAAGGGCCACTACGTCCTTCTGAACATCACTGCGTCGGGTGCTGCGATTGCCGAAATGGAGCGCAACATGCGCATCCATGAAGACATCCTGCGTTACCTGACCGTGCGCGTGGAAAAGCTGGACGAAGGCCAGTCGGCCATCCTGGTGAACAAGGATCGCGGTGATCGTCCGGAGCGCGGTGGCTTCGGTGATCGTGGCGGCTTCGGTGGTGGCGGACGCGGCTTCGGCGGCGACCGTGGCGATCGCGGTGGTGATCGTGGCGACCGCGGTGGCGATCGCGGCGAGCGTCGTCCCCGTTTTGAACGTGAAGAGTCGGCTCCGGCCGCCGCTCCTGCTGGGGAGAACGCCTAATGTCGAGCACTGGTACGTCTTCTGATCGTGGCGGCAAGCCCGCTGGTCGCGGCGGCGCAGGTGGCGCCGGTGGCGCCCGTCGTCCGTTCTTCCGCCGTCGCAAGACCTGTCCGTTCTCCGGCGCCAACGCGCCGAAGATCGACTACAAGGACGTGAAGCTGCTGTCGCGCTTCATTTCCGAGCGCGGCAAGATCGTTCCGTCGCGGATCACCGCAGTGTCGGCCAAGAAGCAGCGCGAACTGGCCCAGGCCATCAAGCGCGCGCGCAATCTGGCCCTGCTGCCGTTCGTCATCAAGTAAGGCCACGATCCCCGCAAGGGGATTGAACCGGACCTCGCAATCATGACCCGCAGCCTGATCTTCGGCAGCCTCGCAGGCATAGCCAGTGCAGTGCTCGTTCTGACCGCCGCAAGCGGTCCGCTCGGCATCATGCTCGGCTATCTCGCACCGCTGCCGTTGTTCTTCGCCGGCCTGACCCATGGCGTGACCGCCGTGGGGATTGCCGGCGTGGTGGGCACGCTGGTCAGTGCAGTCAATGGCCTGCTGGCCGGCGGCGTCTATCTCGTCACCTTCGCGGCCCCGGTCGCGGTGGTGGTGCGTCAGGCCCTGCTTGCCCGTCCTGCCACAGAGGCTTCGACGGGTGCAGACGTCAGCGACGGACTGGAATGGTATCCGGTCGGTCGTGTGGTGCTGTGGCTCGCCGGCTGGTCGCTCGGCCTGTTTGGCATCGCCCTGCTGCTCACTGCGGACCGCGAAGGCGGTCTGCCGTCGATGCTGCAACCGCTGCTGACCCAGTTCCTGTCTGCGATGCAGCAGGGTGCTGGCCAGGGTGCGGATCTTGAGGTGATGGCCAAGCGCCTTGCCCTGCTGATGCCGGCCGTGTTCGGCGTCAGCTGGCTGGTGATGATGACGATCAACGGTACGCTCGCGCAGGGTATGGCGGTGCTGCTCAAGCAGAACCGCCGGCCGACCCCGCTCTATCGCTCGTTCACCCTGTCGCGGTCTCTGGCCGTGGCTCTGGTGGCGGCGCTGGTCGCGGCGGCGGTGCTGCCGGGCGACGTTGCTTTCATCGGCGGCACGGTCGCTGCCATTCTCGCCTTCCCCTTCTTCCTGCAGGGGCTGGCGGTGGTTCATGGGCTGGCGGCGCGAGCTTCCCTGCCTGGTCTGGTTCTTGCCGCTTTCTACGCGGCGTTGGTCGTGGCTGGCGCACTGGTCGGTGTACTGGTGGTCATCCTGGGTTTCATCGAAGAATGGGCGGGTTTCCGCCGGCGTTTCGCCGGGGCCGGAACCAGCCAGGAGAAGAACTAATGGAAGTCATCCTGCTTGAACGTGTGGAAAAGCTCGGTCAGATGGGCGAAGTGGTGCGCGTGAAGGACGGCTATGCCCGTAACTTCCTGCTGCCGCGCAAGAAGGCGCTGCGGGCCACCGCAGCCAACAAGGCGGTTTACGAGAAGCAGAAGGCGCAGCTCGAAACCCAGAACCTGGCCAAGAAGGGCGAAGCCGAAAAGGTTGCCGTCAAGATGGCCGGCCTGACCATCACCCTGCTGCGCCAGGCCGGCGACAGCGGCCAGCTGTTCGGTTCGGTCAGCGCCCGCGACATCGCCGATGGCGTCACGGCCGCCGGCTTCACGACCAGCCGCCAGCAGATCGCGCTCACCGCTCCGATCAAGACGATCGGCGTGTACAGCGTGTCGGCTGCCCTGCATCCGGAAGTGACCGTCGAAGTGAAGGTCAACGTTGCCCGCTCCGAGTCCGAGGCCGAAAAGCAGGTCGCGGCCGAGAGCCTGCTCGACGAAGGCGTCACGCTGGACGGCGATGAAGATGCCGAAGACGCTGAAGACGCCGAGAAAGGCGACGAAGGCGAGGACGAGAAGGCCTGATCGCCTTTCCGCCTTATCAACTCTGGAAGAGGCCCGCGCACTGCGCGGGCCTTTTTCTTTGTGCTGGGCGAAGGCCCTCACCCCAGCCCTCTCCCGCAAGCGGCAGAGGGAGGGCCCCGTCGCGAAGCGGTGGGGGTAAGGCTTCTCTACACCTCCCCACCTGCTGCTCAATTTTTAGCCCCGGCCTGACTGCAATCCGGTCAGCGACCGGCAACCGCCCGCATTTGCCCAGAAAATGCCCCGGCATGCTTCTTGCGACACGGAGTGTGAAGCCGGACTGCCCGGCGCTTCCACCAAGGGACAAGATCATGCCGTTCTCCCTCCGCCCATTCTCCCGCCGTTCTGTCCTGCTGGCCGCCGCCATTGCCGCCGCGCCCCTGGCCTCGCTGTCCACGCCGGCCCATGCCGATGCGCTGGACGACATCATGAAGGCCAAGGTGATCCGCATTGCCGTGCCGCAGGACTTCCCGCCATTCGGCAGCGTCGGCACCGACCTGAAGCCGCAGGGGTATGACATCGACATGGCGCAACTGATCGCCGACAAGATGAAGGTGAAGCTGGAACTGGTGCCGGTGACCTCGGCCAACCGCCTGCCCTATCTGCAGACCAAGAAGGTCGATCTGGTAATTTCCAGCCTGGGCAAGAACCCGGAGCGTGAGAAAGCGATCGACTTCACGGCCGCTTACGCGCCGTTCTTCTCTGGCGTGTTCGCTCCGGCCAAGACCGCGGTGAAATCCGCCGCCGACCTGAAGGGCAAGACCATCGGCGTCACGCGCGGCGCGCTGGAAGACCTGGAGCTGACCAAGATCGCGCCCGAAGGCGCCGACATCAAACGCTTCGAGGACAACAACACCACGATGACGGCGTTCCTGTCGGGCCAGACCGAATTGATCGCCACCGGCAATGTGGTCGCGGCCGCGATCATCGCGCGCAACCCGCCGAACAAGCCGGAGACCAAGTTCATCATCAAGGAGTCGCCCTGCTTTATCGGCCTGAACAAGGACGAGCCCAAGCTGCTGGCCGAGGTGAACAAGATCATCGCCGCCGCCAAGACCGATGGCAGCCTGAGCAAGATCAGCCAGAAATGGCTGGGCCAGCCGCTGACCGGCGACCTGCCGAGCTGAGTGGCTTGAACAGGCTCACTCGAAAACTAAATGGGGCCCCCGCTTTCGCGGGGGTGACGATCCCTGGTTTAAACCGTCACCCCGGCCTTGAGCCGGGGTCCCGTTTTCTTTTGCTGAACCCGGCATGAACTACACCTTCCACTTCGCCGATGTCTTCGCCTATGCCGACCTGCTGCTGCGCGGCGCCTGGCTGACGGTGCAGCTCAGCGCGATCTCCACCATGCTGGGGCTGATCGTCGGCATCGCCGGTGCGCTGGGCCGCAATTCGCAGATCACGCCTGTGCGCTGGCTGGCGACGGCCTATGTCGAACTGATCCGAAATACGCCCTTCATCGTGCAGCTGTTCTTCCTCTACTTCGGACTGGCGCAGATGGGCATCAAGATGACCGCCGGCCAGGCCGCGCTGCTGACCATGGTGGTCAATCTCGGCGCCTACGCCACCGAGATCGTGCGCGCCGGCATCGACGCGATTTCCAAGGGCCAGTGGGAAGCCGGACTGAGTCTTGCCATGACGCGCTGGCAGGTGTTCCGCCATGTCGTGCTGCTGCCGGCGCTGGAGAAAATCTATCCGGCGCTGACCTCGCAATTCATCATCGTCATGCTCGGCTCGTCGGTGGTGTCGCAGATCTCGGCCGAGGAACTGACCTTTGCCGGCAATTTCATCCAGTCGCGCAACTTCCGCAGCTTCGAGGTCTATTTCGTCATCACCGGCCTCTACCTCCTGCTCGCGCTCGGTTTCCGCCAGGTGTTCCGCCTGATCGGCCAGCGCGTCTTCCGGAAGGCCTGAGGCCATGGTGCAGTTCACCTTCTGGGACATCCTGCGCAACCTGCTGCTGGCGGCGCAATGGACCGTGCTGCTGTCGCTGATCGCCTTCATCGGCGGCGCCATTGTCGGGCTTCTGGTTTGCGTCGCGCGGATTTCGAAATCACCCGGCCCGCGCTGGGGGGCGCGCATCTATATCGAGGTGCTGCAGGGCACGCCGCTGCTGATGCAGCTGTTCCTGTGTTTCTTCGGTCTGTCGCTGATCGGGCTGAATGTGCCGCCACTGGCCGCCGCCGCCATTGCCTTGACGCTCTACACGTCCGCATTCCTGGGCGAGATCTGGCGCGGCTGCGTCGAGGCGATCCCGAAAGGCCAGTGGGAGGCCAGTGCCAGCCTCGCACTCACCTATCCCGAGCAGATGCGCTATGTGATCCTGCCGCAGGCCATGCGCATCGGCGTCGCGCCTACGGTGGGGTTCGCCGTGCAGGTGGTGAAGGGCACGGCGCTGGCCTCGATCATCGGCTTCGTCGAGCTGACCAAGGCCGGCACCATGATCAACAACGCCACCTTCCAGTCTTTCCTGGTCTATGGCCTGGTCGCGCTGCTGTATTTCGCCCTGTGTTTCCCCCTGTCGCTGCTCAGCCGCCGGCTGGAAAGGAGGCTGAATGTCGCTCGTGCGTCTTGATGGCGTGGAGAAGCGCTTCGGTGACCTGCATGTGCTGAAAGGCGTCGATCTTAAGGTCGAAGCCGGCCAGGTGGTCGCGATCATCGGCAAGAGCGGCTCGGGCAAGTCCACGCTGCTCCGCTGCATCAACGGGCTCGAAACCCACAATGACGGCCGGATCACCGTGGACGGCAAGGTGGTGAGCGAGGACGCGCGGTCCTTGCGCGAGCTGCGCCAGACCGTCGGCATGGTGTTCCAGCAGTTCAACCTGTTTCCGCATCTGAGCGCCGGCCGCAACGTCATGCTGGCGCCGATGGTGGTGCTCAAGTCGCAGGGCCAGGCCTCCGAGGCGCTGGCGCGCGACTGCCTGGCCAAGGTCGGCCTGGCGGAGAAATTCGACACCTATCCCGACAAGCTGTCGGGCGGCCAGCAGCAGCGCGTGGCAATTGCCCGCACACTGGCCATGCAACCCAAGATCATCCTGTGCGATGAGATCACCTCCGCGCTCGATCCGGAGCTGGTGGCCGAGGTGCTGAAGGTGGTGAAAACGCTGGCCGACCAGGGCATGACGCTGATCATGGTGACCCATGAGATGGCCTTCGCCCGCGAGGTCGCCGACCTGCTGGTGTTCATGCATCAGGGCCGCGTGCATGAAGTCGGGCCGCCGGCCGAGCTGTTCGATGCGCCGCAGACGCCCGAACTGCGGCAGTTCCTCGGCGCGGTACTGTAATCCAGCCTGGCCACGACTCGGAGATGGGCTGCCAAGCTCCGGGATCGAAAGGCGTAGCCTGTGGATTTCTTCTGCTAACTCACTGACTTACAAAAGCGACTTATCCCCAGCCAGATTTAGGTGGATAATAAGCTGTCAATCGAATTGAGAACTGGAAGTGTGGACCCGACTGGCTGTTAATGCGGCCCGCGGCGGAACGGCGCAACAGAACCGTAACCGCCGCGTCACGCAACTGACTGTCAGAATCAGGCTGGGAAGAAATCCAACATGGCCGTTGTCACCCCGTTCAATCCCCTGACCGCCGCCGATCCAGCCGCCTCTGAGCCGACCTTCCGTACACAGCCGCACAATCTGGATGCCGAGCAGGAACTGCTGGGCGCCATCCTGGTGAACAACGAAGCCGCGATGAAGGTGTCCGGCTTCCTGCAGCCGGAGCATTTCTTCCACGAGGCGCATCGTCGCATCTACCTGGCCGCGCTGACGCTGATCGAGCGCGGCGAGATCGCCAATCCGGTGACGCTGAAGGCCTATTTCGAGCGCGACGAGGTGATCGCCAAGGCTGGCGGCACTGCCTATCTCGCCCGCCTCGCCGCCGCCGCCACCACCGTGATCAACGCCGAAGACTACGCCCATGTGGTCCACGACCTCAGCTTGCGCCGCCAGCTGATCTCGATCGGCGAGGAAATGGTCAACCGCGCCTACGATCCCAAGGTGGAAGAAGGCGCCAACCACCAGATCGAGGAAACCGAACAGCGCCTGTTCAAGCTCGCCGATGAAGGCAGCTCGGAAGGCGGCTTCGTCTCCTTCAAGGAGTCGATCGCGGAATCGATCAAGAATATCGACGCGGCCTGGAAGAAGGGCGGCCTCAGCGGCGTGACCACCGGCCTGCGCGACATGGACAAGATGCTGGGCGGCATGCACCCGTCCGATCTGATCATCCTCGCCGGCCGTCCCTCGATGGGCAAAACCTCGCTGGCCACCAATATGGCGTTCAACGCGGCCAAGGCCGGCGTGCCGGTGGCCTTCTTCAGTCTCGAAATGTCGTCCGACCAGCTGGCCACGCGTATCCTGGCGGAAGAAACCCGCATCGCCTCGGAAAAGCTGCGCCGCGGCGACATCACGGACGAGGAATTCACCCGTCAGATCGTGCCGGTCTCCAAGGAACTGGCACAGTTGCCCTTCTTCGTCGACGATACCGGCGCGATCTCGATCTCGCTGCTGCGCAGCCGCGCGCGCCGCCTGAAGCGCACCAACAATATCGGCATGATCATCGTCGACTACCTGCAGCTGGTGCGCGGCAGCAATTCTCGCCGCAACGACAACCGAGTGCAGGAAATCTCGGAAGTGACGCAGGCGCTGAAGGCGCTGGCCAAGGACCTGAACGTGCCTGTGATCGCGCTGTCCCAGCTGAGCCGCGCGGTGGAAAGCCGCGACGACAAGCGGCCGCAGCTGTCGGATCTTCGTGAATCAGGCGCCATCGAGCAGGACGCCGACGTCGTGATGTTCGTGTATCGCGATGAATATTATGAAATGCGCAAGCAGCCGAACGAGGGCACGCCCGAGCACCTGCAATGGCAGGAACGGATGGACAAGATCGCCAACCTGGCGGAAGTGATCATCGGCAAGCAGCGTCACGGACCCATCGGTCGCGTGGTGCTGCATTTCGAGAGTGCCTTCACCAAATTCAGCGACCATATCCAGTCCGACCATCTTCCGGACGCGTACTAACTGAAAAATTAGCCCACCTGCGGAACCTGATACCACAGCGAAACAGATAGTAACTTCCGCATAAACACGCCTTACGCGAAATTCCCCCCTGAGTTTTCGTCACTCAGAACAGGCCGCACTGCCACGGCCGGCAAGGGGAAAATCATGCAGTTCTTCAACAATCTCAAGATCGGCACACGGATCATCGCGATCCTGCTACTGTTCACCGGCGGTCTGGTCGGCGTCACGCTGATCGGCCTGAACGGCCTACGCACCTTCGACGAAAACGTCAACGACATGCAGAGCATGTCGGATCGGGCGCTGTATGCGCTGAAGGCTGCCAATGCCATGAACGAGACTGCGGCCGAGGCGCGCGCCATCTACGCATCGACTGATGCCACCGAAATCAAGACCATGGCCGCCAGTTTGATCGCTGCGACCGAGCGTTTCGAGAAGGTGATCTTGCCCTATGAAGCGGCCCAGCCAGCGGACCGGCGGTCCGCTTTTGCCGCGCGCAAGCAGCTGATGCTGGATTTCGCCAATTATCGCCGCGAGGTCGCCCGCATCGCACTCGACAAGGGCGGCAGCGCCGCTCGCGAATTCGGCAATCAGGCGCAGTATGTCAAGCTGCGCACCGACCTTGAGAAATCCTTCGACGAGGCTATCGCACGCAACGACAAGGGTATCAATGAGATCGGGCACAAACTCGACGGCTACATTATCACCGAGACTTACCTGTTGATCGGCTTCTCTGCCGCTATCATTGTCGGCACCTTGCTGCTTGGATTTGGCATTTCCATGCTGACGATCTCGCGTCCGATCAATCGCCTCGCAGCAGGCATGAAAATCCTGGCAGACGGCAATACGCAAGCCGAGGTATTCGGTACCGGTCGCGGCGACGAGATCGGCGTGATGGCCAAGACCGTGCAGGTTTTCAAGGACAACATGATTGCCCGCCAGCAGGCCGAAGCAGATATCGCCGAGCAGCGTCGTGTGGCTGAGGAACAGCGCAACGCCACAGCGGCGCGCGAGCGCAATGCCATCGCGGAGATCGGCCAGCTCTGCACCAAGGTGTCGGGCGGCGAGCTGGATATCCGGCTCAACGAAACCGACAAGGAGGGCTTCCTGCTCGACATCAGCAAGCAGCTGAACGGTCTGACCGGAATGCTGCAGCAGGTGACCGGCGAACTGGCCACTATCACCGCCAGCATGGCGGAAGGCGACCTGACCAAAGACATCCGTGGCGACTACCATGGCGTGTTCGGCAAGGTGAAGTCTGGCGTCAACACGATGGCCGAGAAGCTGCGCGACATCGCTGGCGACCTGAACCAGAGTGCAGCTGCGGTGAAGGAAGCCGCCGCCGAAATCTCGACCGGCAGCCAGGATCTCGCCAGCCGCACGGAAAGCCAGGCCGCCTCCATCGAGGAAACCGCCGCCTCGATGCATGAGATCACCGCCACCGTGAAGCAGAATGCCGACAATGCCCAGGCTGCCAGCCAACTGGCTGCCGTCGCCCGCGATGCGGCCGACAAGGGCGGCGCGGTAATGGGCAATGTGGTGACGGCAATGGGTCAGATCGAGGGCTCGGCCGCGAAGATCAGCGACATCGTCGGTCTGATCGACGAGATCGCCTTCCAGACCAACCTGCTGGCGCTCAACGCTTCGGTGGAAGCGGCCCGCGCCGGCGAAGCCGGCAAAGGTTTTGCCGTCGTCGCCCAGGAAGTGCGTGCACTGGCGCAGCGTTCAGCCGATGCCAGCCGCGAGATCAAGACCCTGATCAGTGCCTCGAACGGCCAGGTCCGCGAAGGCGGCAAGCTGGTCGGCCAGGCCGGCGAGAGCCTGACCGAGATCGTCTCGGCGGTTAAGAAGGTCACCGACATCGTCTCGGAAATCGCCGCCGCCAGCCGTGAACAGGCCACCGGCCTGGAGCAGGTCAACACCGCCGTCGGCAGCATGGACGAAATGACCCAGCGCAACGGTGCTCTGGTGGAAGAGACCTCGGCCTCGGCGCAATCGCTGTCGCAGCAGGCCTCCGACCTCGCCCGCCTGGTCAGTTTCTTCAAGATCGGGGACACCGCGACGACCCGTCACAGCAAGCCCGCCCAGGTGGTTCCCCTGAAAACGGCCGCTGCGCAAAAGCCGGCCATGCGAACCACGGCACAGGCAAAGCCTGCCGCACGGTCGACGGCGCAGCCGCAGGCCGCCAATCACGACTGGCAGGATTTCTGATCATGAGCACCTATGATGTCTTGCTCGTCAACGTCAGCGATCAGGCCTATGCCCTGCCACTGCTGCAGATCCAGGAGATCCGCGGCTGGTCGCCCGTCAATCCGCTGCCCGACACCGACGCGGCCTGCCTTGGCGTGCTCAACCTGCGCGGCCATGTCCTGCCGGTCTTCGATGCCCGCATGATCCTGGGCAAACCGGCGGCGGAGCCGAAGCCGCAGGATGTGATCGTGGTTGCCATGCTGGATGGCAAGCCGCTCGGCCTGCTGGTCGACAGCGTGTCGGATATCGTCGAGATCGCTGCCGGCAATATCAGCCGCGCCGATCAGGGCGAGACCTGGTCGTCCGGCCTGGTCGAGGGCATCGCCACGGTGGGCGAACAACTGGTGCCGGTTCTGGCCCTGCAGAAGCTGACCGGCAACCGCCTGCCGGCGATAGCCCAGGCAGCGTAACCCGGCTGCTGAACAGGACTGCTTAACCGCCAAAAAAATCCTGCCGCAGGATTTGCTGACATGTGCCGTGTTGATTGGGGATGGTGACAAAAACGCACCGTCCCCTTTCTTTTTCAACACAGGAGCCGCCTCATGTCCGCTCGCAATCTGCTCATTGCCGCCAGTGTGATCGCCACCGGTTTTGCCGGCGGCATCGCCCTCGCCCAGCCCGTGTCGCAGCCCGGCGCGCCCACCACGCAAGTTCAGCGCGCCGACCATGTCCGGCCCGCGCCCGGCCAGTTCATCGAAGGCCGCATCGCCTTCCTGAAGGCCGAACTGAAACTGACCGCGCAGCAGACGCCGCTGTTCGACAAGCTGGCAGACGAGATGCGCACCGGTGCCAAGGCCATGCAGGAGCGTCATGCCCAGCGCCAGCAGGCCAGCGCGCAGGGTACGGCGCCGGCTTCCCAGTCGGCGCTCGAGAAGCTGGAACGCCGCAGCACGGCGATGAAGGAAATGACGACCGTGCAGGATCGCTATCTCGCCGCCTTCCGTCCGCTCTACCAGTCGCTGTCGGACGACCAGAAGAAGACCGCCGACCTGCTGTTCGCCCGAGGGGATCATCTGGGCGGTCATCCGGGTGGCAAGCATCGGATGCACAAGTCCCACTAACTTTATGGACCGGGGCCCTCCTTTCGCGGGGGCCCCGCTTTTTATTGGGTAGAACCTGTCACAAGTCGCCGGGTTGCTCCGTCTGAGAGATGTCAGACAGGAGAAAAGCCATGACCCAGCGTCTCGATTACCGCGCCCTCAGCCCTGACGGGGTGAAGGGCCTGTTTGCCGTCCAGCCTTATCTGATCAAGGCCCTGCCCCGCCCCTTCCTCGACATCATCTGGATCCGCATCTCGCAGATCAACGGCTGCGCCTACTGCGTCGACCAGCATGTCAAGGACGCCCTGCAGCACGGCGCCAGTGAGCGCAAGCTGCATCATGTCGCCATCTGGTGGGAGTCGCCGCTGTTCGACGCGCAGGAACAGGCGGCACTGGCCTATGCCGAAGCCGTCACCCGGCTGGAACATCAGCGTGTCGCCGACGACGTTTACGAGGCCGCCAGGACCCGGTTCGATGAGCGCACGCTGACCGACCTGACCATCGCCATCGTGGCGATGAATGCCTGGAACCGGCTGGCGATCAGCATGCGCAAGGGCGCGCCGGCCTAGCTCCTGTTCATCGGGCCCTGTCAACGGCAGCGGCGTCCATGCTACATCACTGGCATGGACATCGCCGCCGCCATCCCCCCGTTTTCGCCCTTCATGCTGGGCGTGCTCGCCAGCGTGGTTGCCGGCTTCGGCGCCACCACGCTGGGCGCGGCCCCGGTGCTGTTCCTCGGCAACATGAAAGACAGCACGCGCAACCTGATGCTGGCCTTTGCCGCCGGCATCATGCTGGCCGCCACCTTCTTTTCACTGCTGCTGCCCGCGCTGGAGCAGGCCGAGACCATCATGCAAAGCCAGAGCGGCGCGGCGCTTGGCGTGATCGTCGCGCTGCTGGTCGGCGCGCTGACGATGCATCTGGCGCACGCCATAGCGCCGCACGAACATTTCGGCATGAAGGGCCGCGAAGGCGCCAATGCCGCGCGGCTCGCTCGCGTCTGGCTCTTTGTCATCGCCATCGCGCTGCATAATTTCCCCGAGGGCCTCGCGGTCGGCATTGGCGCCGCCAGCGGCGATCTCAGCAGTGGCCTCGGTGTCACCTTTGGCATCGGGTTGCAGAACCTGCCCGAAGGTCTGGCAGTGGCCGTCGCGCTGCGCGGCGAAGGCTATACCCGCAAGGCCGCCTTCCTGGTCGCGGCGCTGACCGGCGCTCTCGAGCCGCTCGGCGGCATCGTCGGTGCCGGTGCGCTGGCGATCTCGGGCGGCCTGCTGCCCTGGGCGCTCGCCTTTGCCGCCGGTGCGATGCTGTTCATCATCTCGTCCGAGGTGATCCCGGAAACCCATCGCCATGGTGTCGAGCGCGGTGCCACCACGGCACTGTTCGGTGGTTTCGTGGTGATGCTGTATCTGGATGTAGCGCTCGGCTGAACCTTCCGGACTTATCGTCACCAACTGACGGTTTCCTGCCTCGCCCCAACGGGCTAACATACCCTCGTCTGGGTACGAACAATAAGGCGCGGCCGATGAGCCATGCGTCAAAGGAGGAAACCATGGCGTCGCAGAACTCGACCGCAACCCTCTCCATTGGCGGCCGCATCAATCTCGGTTTCGGCATCGTGATCGTGCTGCTGCTGGTTGTGGCCGGCGCCGGTCTCTATGGCAGCAACAATGCGCGTGTGCTGTTCAACAGTTTTGACGAGACCTCCGATGCCACCCGCGCCGTACTGCAGGCCGAGCGCGACATCATCGACCTGAGCCGCAATGTGCTGCTCTACACCGACCGCGACAGCCAGCCAGCGCTGGAAAATGCGCGCAAGTTGCTGCAGTCGATTCCGCAGACCATTGCCGAAGCCGAAAAGGACGCCGATGCCAACGAGCGCCGCATCCTGGGCGAAATCGTCGGCCTGATGCGCCAGTTCAGCGCGGTGATCGAGGAAACCGTGGCCGCCAAGGCCGAGTATAACGGCGTATTCCAGAAGGATGTGGTGCCGGCCAGCACCATCATCCGCCAGATTCTGCCGCAGATGATATCGCAGGCCGTCGCCACCAACGACTATCAGACCGCCTACGAAGCCTCGCGCGTTTCAGACCTGCTGAATTCCATCGGCGGGGCTGCCTACCAGTATCTCTATCGGCCGCGCCCTGAACTGCTCCAGCGTACGCAGCAGTTGACCGCCGATCTCAGCACCGCCAGCGCCGCATTTGCGGACCGCCTGATCACCAAAGGCCAGATGTCGGCCGGCGAAGAGATGAAGGAAGCCACCGCGGCCTATGCCGAAGGCCTGGTCAAGGTGATGAGCACCATTGGCCGCATCAGCACCGACATGGCCGGGCGCATGAGCCAGGCCGCCGTCGGCGGCATTGAGCGCGCCAATGCACTGGCGGAGACGCGCAGCCGCGAACTTGACCAGGACGAAACCGCGATGCACACCAATCTGGGCGTGACGCTGACCACGATTGGCGTGATCGCGCCGATTGCGCTGGTCGCCGCGCTGCTGGCCGCCATGCTGATCGGCCGCTCGATCCGTCGTCCGGTGCTGGCCCTGACCGACAGCATGGGCGTGATTTCCACCGGCGATTATGCCGCCGCCGTGCCCGGACTTGAACGCGGCGACGAGATCGGCCGCATGGCCAAGGCCGTGCAGGTATTCAAGGAGAACGGCCAGGAGAATGAGCGCCTGCGCCAGCAGGTGGAGACCGAACGCGAACAGCGCGAACGCGACCGTGCTGCCCAAGAGGCCGAACTCGACCGCTCGGTCGGCATGGTGGTACAGGCCGCCGTGGCCGGCGATCTGGGCAAGCGCATCGAGACGGCAAGTCTGGAGGGTGTGATGCGCAAGCTGGGCGACGGCATCAACAGCCTGGTCAGCAGCGTCAGCACCGCCATCGACGAGGTCGGCCACGTGCTGGCCGCGATGGCCGGCGGCGACCTGACCCGCCGTGTCGATGGCCAGTATCAGGGCGTGTTCGCCGAACTGAAGGACAATGTGAATGCCAGCAGCGCGAAGCTGGCCGGCACCGTGAAGGGCATCGCCGACGCGGCCGCGGCCGTGAACGAGGCTAGCTCGGAAATCTCCACCGGCAGCCAGGATCTGGCCCAGCGCACGGAATCTCAGGCGGCCTCCATTGAAGAAACCGCCGCCTCGATGCACGAAATCACCACCACGGTGAAGCAGAATGCGGACAATGCGCAGGCGGCGAACCAGCTGGCCGTCGCTGCGCGCGACACCGCCGAAAAGGGTGGCGGCGTGGTGAACGACGCGGTCGGCGCGGTGACGCGGATCGAGGAAAGTGCGAAAAAGATTTCCGACATCGTCGGCCTGATCGACGAGATTGCTTTCCAGACCAACCTGCTGGCGCTGAATGCGTCTGTCGAAGCCGCGCGCGCCGGCGAGGCCGGCAAGGGCTTTGCGGTGGTGGCGCAGGAAGTGCGTGCGCTGGCGCAGCGTTCGGCCGATGCCAGCCGCGAGATCAAGTCGCTGATCACGGAATCGAATGCACAGGTGAAGACTGGCGCCAGTCTGGTGAACCAGACCGGTTCGTCGCTGACTGAGATCGTCACGGCGATCAAGAAAGTGTCGGATATCGTGGCCGAGATCGCGGCGGCCTCGCGCGAACAAGCCACTGGACTGGATCAGATCAACACGGCTGTGGGCAGCATGGACGAGATGACCCAGCGCAACGGCGCGCTTGTCGAAGAGACTTCAGCCTCGGCGCAGGCTCTGGCCGGTCAGGCCAAGGAGCTGACCCGCCTCGTCGCCTTCTTCCGCGTAAGCTAGATGGGCGTGTGGCTTAAGCGGGACGTTTGAGTTCGGCGAGCAGGATGCCGCCGAGCACCAGCACCAGCGCGACCACATGATAGACCGCCAGCTGCTCACCGAGGATCAGCATGGCGAAGCTGGCGCCGAACAGCGGCATCAGGTTGGTGAACAGCCCGGCCCGGCCGGCGCCGATCAGTTCGACGCCGCGCATGTAAAAGATCTGTGACAAGAGCGACGGAAAGATCGCCACATAGAGCAGCAGCCCCCAGCCCTTCGCAGTCGGCCAGAAGAATTCACCGACGGCAATCTCATAAGCCAGCGGCAGGAATGACGTGATCAGCGCGGCTGGCGTCAGCGCCGCAAAGAACACCAGGCTGGGCACC
Organism: Ferrovibrio terrae; assembly: GCF_007197755.1. Classification (NCBI taxonomy): domain Bacteria; kingdom Pseudomonadati; phylum Pseudomonadota; class Alphaproteobacteria; order Rhodospirillales; family Rhodospirillaceae; genus Ferrovibrio; species Ferrovibrio terrae. The sequence continues at coordinate 3,006,891 of NZ_CP041636.1, read as the reverse complement.
AGCGGGCGGTGGCGCAGCAGCAGCGAATAACCGGAATAGAAGATCACCGCGATCAGGATCAGGATGTCGCCGCGATTGATGGTCAGTTCCAGCAGGTGCTGCAGGTCGCCCTTGGCCGCGGTCCAGACCACGCCGGCCATCGAGACCGTCATGCCAACCCATTGCAGCGCCGTGATCCGCTGGCGATAGAAGACCAGCGCGCCGATCAGGATCATCGCCGGCATCGCCGCATTGATGATGTTGATGTTGATCGCCGTCGTCGTATAAGCCGACCAGTAGAGCAGGATATTGTAGCTGGTGTAGCCCAGCGCGCCCATCATGGCGAGATAGGGAATACGCGGCTTCAGCACCGACCAGTGTTCGCGCACGCCACGGCCCGCCAGGGCAAACATGATGCTGGCAACGATCAGCCAGCGCATCAGCGTGAGCGAGGCCGGCGAAATCTCGCCCACGGCCATGCGGCTGACCACCGAATGGCCGCCCCACATCGCCACGGTGAGCACCAGCAGCAGATAGGGATTGGCGAACAGCCGGGATAAAAGCGGTTTTTCGGCCGGTATTTTGTCGGCAATGGGCGGAACGGACATGCTTCCTCGGATGACACGGACATACACGGGACGGCAGACCTGAACCGTCCATGACCGCCCTCTTCCGTGGCCAGTCCCCCTTATGAGCGGAGTTTCGCCTCCATCACTGGCAACGGCAAGGGTGGAGCTCGATTTAAGCCTGTTTCTTTCGGGGCGGCTGGGCTAAACACCGGCCATGACTTTCAGCTCCGGCGACCAGGCGATTCTCCATATCGATCTCGATGCGCTGGTCGCCAACTGGCGGCGGCTGGGCGGCATGGCGCCGCAGGCTGAATGCGCCGCCGTGGTGAAAGCCGATGCCTATGGCACTGGTGCTGCAGAGGTCGGCAAAGCCCTGCAAAAGGCCGGATGCCGCCGCTTTTTCGTGGCGCATTCCGAAGAGGCGCTGGCACTCCGCCAGGCACTCCCTGACGTTACGATCCATATCCTGCACGGCCCGACCGCCGGTGGCGAAGCCGAACTGGCCGCCGCCAACCTGACCCCGGTGCTGTCCACGCCGGGGCAGATCGCGGCCTGGTCGGCGCTGGCGAAACAGCTCGGCCGCCGCCTGCCCGCCGCCTTGCATGTTGATACCGGCATGAACCGCCTTGGCCTGTCGGAGACCGAGGCCTATGCGGTGGCCACCGACCCGACCCGGCTGGACGGCATCGAACTGGCCTTCGTGATGAGCCACCTCGCCTGTTCCGACGAACCGGACCATCCGCTGAACCGCCAGCAGGCCGACGCCTTCGCGGCGCTGCGGCAGCGCTTTCCCAACCTGAAGGGCAGCCTGGCCAACTCGGCCGGGATTTTCTTAGGCGCGGACTTCCACCACGACATCCTGAGACCGGGAATCGCACTCTACGGAGCCAACCCGCTCGACCCGTCCGCAGGACCCCGGCGCGCGGCCAGCCGGATGGCGGAAGTGGTTCACCTGCAAGGGAAAATCCTGCAGGTCCGTTCCGTTGACAGGGGCATGACCGTTGGCTACGGTGCCGGCTATATCGTTGAAAAACCGACTCAAATTGCCACCGTGGCGGTCGGTTACGCCGATGGATTTTCTCGTGCGCTGTCCGGCCGGGGCAGCGCCATCATCAAAGGTCGTCAGGGCCATGTGCGAGTGCCGATCGCGGGACGGGTCTCTATGGATCTGATCACGCTGGATGTCTCTGCGCTCGACGCGAGCGACTGCCGGCCCGGCACACCCGTCAGCCTGCTCGGCGGCGGCATCGACCTCGACGACCAGGCCGCAGCCGCCGGTACCATCGGCTACGAACTCCTCACGCAGCTCGGCCGACGCTACCGGCGTGTTTATAAAAGTTCTGCCGCATGAACCCGCTTGCCATCATCGGCCGCGTCTTCCTCGATTTCCTCGGCGCCATCGGCCGTGTCGCGGTCTTCACCTTCCATGGCGTGCGGCACATCTTCGTCCCGCCCTTCTACCTGCGCCTTCTGGTCAAGCAGATGATGACCATCGGCTACTTCTCGCTGCCCGTCGTCGGTCTCACCGCCATGTTCACCGGCATGGTGCTGGCGCTGCAGATCTTCATCGGCGCCGGCCGCTTCAATGCCGAAAGCGCTGTCGCCAGCATCGTGGTGCTGGGCATCACGCGTGAACTCGGCCCGGTGCTGGGCGGTCTGATGGTCGCCGGCCGCGTTGCCTCTGCCATGGCCGCCGAAATCGGCACCATGCGCGTGACCGAGCAGATCGACGCGTTGACCACGCTGTCCACCAACCCATTCAAATATCTGGTGGCGCCGCGTCTGCTGGCCGCCACGCTGTCGCTGCCTGTGCTGGTGCTGGTGGCCGATGTCATCGGCGTGATGGGCGGCTACCTGATCGCGACACACAAGCTGGGCTTCAATGCCGGTGTCTATCTGAAGACCACCATCGACTTCCTTCAGACGCTGGACGTTGTCTCGGGCCTGGTGAAGGCGGGAGTGTTCGGCTTCATCATCGCGCTGATGGGCTGCTATCACGGCTTCCATTCCAAGGGCGGCGCGCAGGGCGTCGGCAAGGCGACCACCGATGCGGTGGTGTCGGCCTCGATCCTGATCCTGGTCGCCAATTATTTCGTCACCGAAATCTTCTTCGCCGGCAAATGACCGATACCCCGAACAAGATAGTCCTCAAGGACGTACACAAGCGCTTCGGCAAGAAGGTCGTACTGGATGGCCTCACGCTTGAAGTGCCGCGCGGCAAGTCGCTGGTGGTGATCGGCGGTTCGGGCACCGGCAAGTCGGTGATGCTGAAATGTGTGCTCGGCCTGATCCGGCCCGATAGCGGCCAAATCCTGATCGACGGCCAGGATTCGATGAAATTCGACAGTAGCGAGCGCGAGCAGGCGCTGCGCAAGTTCGGCATGCTGTTCCAGGGCTCGGCGCTGTTTGACAGCCTGAAAGTCTGGGAGAACGTCGCCTTCGGACTGATCCAGGGCCGCAACATGCCGCGCGACGAAGCGAAAGAGATCGCGCTGGAAAAGCTTGGCCAGGTTGGCCTCGGCCCCGAAGTGGCCGAGCTTTCGCCGTCCGAACTTTCCGGCGGCATGCAGAAGCGCGTGGCGCTGGCCCGCGCCATTGCCGCCGAGCCGGAGATCATCTTCTTCGATGAGCCGACCACCGGCCTCGACCCGATCATGGCCGACGTGATCAACGACCTGATCAAATCCTGCGTGCGGCAGCTCGGTGCTACCACGCTCAGCATCACCCACGACATGGCCAGCGCGCGCAAGATCGCTGACTATGTCGCGATGATCTACAAGGGCAAGATCATCTGGCATGGCACCGCCGCCGAGGTCGACAATTCCGGCAACGACTATGTCGACCAGTTCATCCATGGTCGGGCGGACGGCCCGATCAAGATGGAAGTGCTGAAGCCCTGATGGCAAAGGCGTCGGAATCCTTCGTCTGCCAGAGCTGCGGTGCCGCCTACCGCAAATGGCAGGGACGATGCGATGCCTGCGGCGGCTGGAACACCATCCTCGAGGAAGCGCCCAAGGTGGCGGTGCCCAAGGGACTTTCCGCGGGCAAGGGCAAGGCGATCGGCTTCGCATCCCTGAGCAGCCAGCCCGACAAGGTGGTGCGCACCATCAGCGGCATCAATGAATTCGACCGCGTGCTGGGCGGCGGTCTGGTGCCTGGCTCGGCCATCCTGATCGGCGGCGATCCCGGCATCGGCAAATCCACCATACTTCTGCAGGCTGTCGCCCAGCTTGCACGTCGCGGCACCACGGCGCTGTATGTGTCGGGCGAAGAAGCCGTGGCGCAGATCGGCCTGCGGGCGCAGCGTCTGGGGCTGGCCGATGCGCCGGTGCTGCTGTCGGCGGCCAATTCCCTGCGCGACATCCTCGCCGGCATCGACAGCGCCATGGCTGAGGCCAAGGGCGGCCCGGCGGTGATCGTGATTGACTCGATCCAGACCATCTTCGCCGACAATATCGAAAGCGCACCCGGCACGGTGAACCAGGTGCGCGCATGCGCCCACGAACTGGTCCGCGTCGCCAAACAGTCGAATGCGGCCGTGTTCCTGGTCGGCCATGTCACCAAGGACGGCCAGATCGCCGGCCCGCGCGTGGTCGAGCATATGGTCGATACCGTGCTGTATTTCGAAGGCGAGCGCGGCCACCAGTTCCGCATCCTGCGTGCCGTGAAAAACCGCTTTGGCGCCACCGACGAGATCGGCGTGTTCAGCATGACCGACGGCGGCCTGGCCGAAGTGGCCAACCCCTCGGCGCTGTTCCTCGGCCGCTCGGAAGCCGGCAAGGGCGAGCCGGTCGCCGGCTCCGCCATCTTCGCGGGCATGGAAGGCACGCGGCCCTTGCTGGTGGAAATCCAGGCCCTGGTGGCGCCCTCGCCGCTTGCGACACCTCGCCGCACCGTCGTCGGCTGGGATTCCGGCCGTCTCTCCATGGTGCTGGCCGTGCTGGATGCAAGATGCGGCTTGCGTTACTCGGGCTGCGACGTCTATCTCAACGTCGCGGGCGGGTTGCGGGTCGTGGAGCCGGCCGCCGACCTGGCCGTGGCCGCCGCGCTGCTGTCTGCCCTGGCCGATACGCCGGCACCGGAACGCACGGTCTTCTTCGGCGAGGTCAGCCTGGCCGGCGAGGTTCGCCCCGTCAGCCAGTCGGAGTCGCGGCTGAAGGAAGCGGCCAAGCTTGGATTCTCGCATGCCGTCATGCCGGCAGGCGCCAAGACCAAGGTGAAAGACATCGGGACGAGCGAGTTGATGCGGCTGAACGAACTGGTTGAGCTCTTCCCTGCCGCCCGGGCTGCCGCCAAGCGCGCCAATGCCGGCCGTGGCGGCGCGAACTGGACCGGCCAGACTCCGGGCGAGGAGGACTGAGCCATGTCATCCCTGCCGATCAACATTGTCGACCTGATCGTTATCGTCGTCCTGCTGCTGTCGGCGCTGCTGGCTCTGTTCCGCGGTTTCGTCAAGGAAGTGCTGTCCATCGTCGGCTGGGTGGCGGCGCTGGCGGTGACTTATTTCTTCTTCCCGCTTGCCCGCGACATTGCCCGCTCCTATATCGAGTCCCGGATATTCGCGGATATCGTGGCCGGCATCGCCCTCTTCCTGCCGACCCTGATCCTGTGTTCGATCCTCACCCACTGGATCTCCGAACAGGTCCGACGGGCGTCGGCAATTTCCGCCGTCGACCGCTCCTTGGGCTTCCTGTTCGGTCTGGCCCGGGGTGCGCTGATTGTGGTGGTGGCATGGTGGATCGTGGACAGGCTGATTCCGGTGCAGACCCAGCCCACCTGGCTGGCCGAGGCCCGGACCCGTCCGCTGGCCGTCATGGGCTATGAATGGGGTGCCGAGATGATCCTGCGGCAAATTGACCCGACTCGGGCACCCCCAAAAAGAACAACTGGGCCGCAAACTACCCCGGTCCCAGCCCATACAAGTCCGGGCGGCGGCGCTGACTCGCGCGGCCAAACCGGCTATAAGACCGAGGAACGCCAGGGCATCGAGAGTCTGATCCAGAAGCAGGACAAACCTTGAGCCGCCACGAGCCGAGTTCGCTCGTCGGACGATGGAGCCGTTGAGAAATGCAAACGAACCCCTTCGACGACGACAAGCTGCATGAAGAATGCGGCATCTTCGGCATCTTCGGCACGTCCGACGCTGCCGCCAACACGGTGCTGGGCCTGCATGCGCTCCAGCATCGCGGCCAGGAGGCGGCCGGCATCGTTGCCTACAACGAAGGCCGCTTCAACAGCCACCGCGCGCTCGGCCATGTGGCACCTAACTTCTCCTCCGAAAAGGTGATCCGCGAACTGCCGGGCGACAGCGCCATCGGCCATGTGCGCTATTCCACCTCGGGCGGCACGCTGCTGCGCAACGTGCAGCCGATCTATGCCGATCTGGAACTGGGCGGCATCGCGCTGGCACATAACGGCAACCTGACCAATGCCCGCCATATCCGCGACGAGCTGGTGGCCAAGGGCAGCATCTTCCAGTCCACCATGGACACCGAAGTGATCACGCATCTGGTCGCGCTCAGCCGCAAGACCACCGTGGTCGACCGCGTCGTCGATGCCCTGAAGCAGGTCGAGGGCGCCTATGCGCTCGTGGCGCTGACACCGAAGAAGCTGATCGGCGTGCGCGATCCCTGGGGCGTGCGCCCGCTGGTGCTGGGCAACCTGAAGGGCGCGCCGATCCTCGCCTCGGAAACCTGCGCACTCGACATCATGGGCGCCGATTTCGTGCGCGACGTGGAGCCCGGCGAGCTGATCGTGATCGACGCCGAGGGCATTCACAGCCATCACCCCTTCCCGCCGGTGCAGCGCCGCTTCTGCATCTTCGAATACATTTATTTCGCGCGGCCCGACTCGCAGGTCGAGGGCCTGAGCGTCTATGAGTCGCGCAAGCGTATCGGCGCCGAACTGGCGCGCCTGAACCCGGTCGACGCCGATGTGGTGATCCCGGTGCCGGACAGCGGCGTGCCGGCTGCGATCGGCTATGCCGCCGAAAGCAAGATTCCCTTCGAACTCGGCATCATCCGCAACCATTACGTTGGCCGTACCTTCATCGAGCCGACCGACCAGATCCGCCATCTGGGCGTGAAGCTGAAGCACAATGCCAACCGCGCCTATATCGAGGGCAAGCGGGTGATCCTGGTGGACGACTCCATCGTGCGCGGCACCACCTCGACCAAGATCGTCGAGATGGTGCGCGATGCCGGCGCCAAGGAAGTGCATATGCGCATCGCATCGCCGCCGACCACGCATAGCTGCTTCTACGGCGTGGACACGCCGGAACGCGGCAAGCTGCTGGCGGCGACCCACACGATCGAAGAGATGACCAAGTTCATCAAGGCCGACAGCCTTGCCTTCCTCGACATGGCCGGTCTCTACCGCGCCATGGGCAAGCCGGCACGCGATCCGCTGAAGCCTGCCTTCTGCGATGCCTGCTTCTCGGGCGATTATCCGATCGGCCTGACCGATGAGGTCAATCGCGGCACCCGCGGACCGCGCCAGCTCACCCTGCTCGCAGAAACTGCCTAACCGTCAACAGAAGACTGAAAGAATGCGTCTCAAGGACCGGATCGCGCTGATCACCGGCGCCAGCCGCGGCATCGGCGCCGCGATTGCCAAACGCTATGCCGCCGAAGGCGCGCATGTCATCTGCGTCGCCCGCACCACCGGCGGGCTGGAAGAACTCGACGACGAGATCCGCGCATTGGGTGGCTCTGCCACACTGATCCCGCTCGATCTCGGCAAGACCGAGATGATTGACGGTCTGGCGGCACCGCTGCTGGAGCGTTTCGGCAAGATCGATATCCTGGTCGGCAATGCCGGCATCTTCGGCCGCATGACGCCGTTGCATCAGTACCCGCCCAATCTGTGGGAAGAGGTGTTCAGGCTGAATGTGCATGCCAACCAGCGCCTGATCCGTGCCGTGCATCCGCTGCTGTTCGCATCTGACGCCGGCCGCGCCATCTTCGTCACCTCCACGGTCAGCCGCGAGATTCGCGCCTATTGGGGCGCTTACGCGGCCTCGAAAGCCGCACTCGACAACATGGTGATGGGCTACGCCAGGGAAGTGGCGCAGAGCAATATCCGCGTGAACCTGGTCAATCCGGGCGGCACGCAGTCGAAGATGCGCGCCGAAGCCTTCCCGGGTGAAGATCCGAACACGCTGCCCAAACCGGAAGACATCACCGAGGTTTTCGTGGCGCTCGCTGAAGCGAGTTCGACCCGCAATGGCGAGTGGGTCAACGCCCGCGAATTCTGCGGCATCAAGAGCTGAAATCCCCGAAGCATGACACAGATCGCCGCCATCATCGATCAACTGCTGGCGGCGCGACGCGGGGGGCTGCTGCTGCAGCCGACTGAAGACCTGTCCGGCTTCGATGCCGTTTACGCAATCCAGTCCGGCGTCATGGCGAAACTCGGCGAGGTTGGTGGCTGGAAGGTCGGTCGGTGGGATGCCGGCTCGCCGCTCTTTTATGCGCCGATCAGCGCCGACCTGATCCGCCCGGCACCCGATACACGCCAGCCGGAAGAATGCCGCCTGCGCGGCGCGGAACTCGAAGTGGCATTCCGCATCGACGCCAAGCTGCCCTCACCCGGCTCGCATGATTTCCTGCCGGCGCTCGCCGCCTGCGTCACGCCAATGGCGGTCTTCGAGATCGTGGATAGCCGGCTGGCCGACCCGAAGAGCGCCAGCAAGCTTTGGAATCTCGCCGACGTACAGCTCAATGCCGGGCTGGTCTGTGGCACACCGCTCGAAATGTCATGGCAGCCTGAGGATTTCAGTCATCCGCAGGTGCAACTGACCGCAGATGGGGCGGATGTCGTCGCCGGGCCAGCAATGCTGAATACCAGCACACCTTTCGGCATGCTGGCCGATCTGGTCCGCAGTTGCGGCGCTCATTGCGGCGGCGTGCAGCCGGGCCAGATCGTCACTACTGGTTCCTTCACCGGGTTGCGTTTCTTCGCCAAGGGCACGCAACTGACCGGATGCATCGCCAACCTGCCGCCGGTGAGCGTCAGTTTCGCAGCCTGAATGTAGCGGTACATTCCCGCGCTTGACGCGGCGATGCCGAACCAGAAACGATACACGCATGTCCTCCCGCTCTCCCGCCACCGGCATGGCGCTGGTCGCCCTCGGTGCCATCGGTTTCGGCCTGATGCCGCTGTTCGCCCGCACGGCCTACGCAGACGGCCTGTCGGCGCTCTCACTGCTGAGCTGGCGCTTTGCCATCGCCTTTGCCTGCCTGCTGCCGTTCCTGAAGCAGTTGCGGGTCGCGAAACGCGACACGCTGGTCGCCGTGCTGACGGGCGCCGGCTATATGGGCATCAACCTGTTTTACTTCCTGGCGCTGGAGCGCCTCACCGTCGCACTGACGGTGCTGATCCTGTTCACCTATCCGCTCTTCACCATCCTGATCGGCTGGCTCGGCTTCCGTGAGAGACTGACCTGGCAGAATGCCGCCGCCGCAGTCATCGTGCTGCTGGCCGCCATTCTGATCCTTGCGCCTACCGGCTTCGGCGACAGCGTCGATCCGGTCGGCCTCGGCATGGCCTTCGTGCCGCCGGCCACCTACGCGCTGTTCGTGCATATCGCGGCAAAGCGTCTGAGCTCCATGGCCATTCCGGTGCGGCTAGGCGGTGTCTTCCTCGGCGGGCTGATCGCCATGGTCGTGCTCGGCCTGATCATGGAAGGCCGCATCGCCGCCCCCGCCACGGTCGCCGGCTGGGGCGCGGCGATTGCACTCGCGCTGCTCAGCACGGTCTTCGCGCTCGGCCTGCTGCTCTATGGCGCACCGATCGCCGGCGCCGAGCGCACCGCAGTGGCCGGCGCCAGCGAGCTGGTCACGGCGCTGATCGTCGGGGCGTTGGCGTACGACGAGGCCCTCGCCCCGACCACCCTGGCCGGTGCCGCGATGATCATAGGCGCGATCCTGCTGGCCGCCCGTGGCGAGCGGCAGTTGGTGGATGTCAAATAACACTAAGTTTAATGTATAAAATTATTATCAACATTCAGAATTGATAAAATAAAACCAACGGCCTAGCATGCCCGCCACCAGCAGAGGGGAGGATGCTACTCATGCCATTCCGGATTCATATCCTGGCCGTCGCACTCGTGCTGACAGCCGGCAGCGCTGTTGCCCAGCAGCGCATCGCCACGCTCGATGACACGGCCCTGGCCGCGCAGGCCTGCAATGTCTGCCACGGCAGCCAGTCATATCTCTCGCCGACCATGCCGCCGATCCGCGGCGTCGATGCCACCACGCTCTACACGGCGCTCATCGAGCTCAAGACCGACAAGCGCCCCAGCACCATCATGGGCCGCATCTCGCGCGGCTATTCGGACGAGCAGCTCAAGGCGCTCGCCGACTACCTGTCGAAGAACTGAGCGGGAGACCAGCCATGACCAAGACCTCATTCTCTCGCCGCAATGTCCTCGCCGGTCTCGGCGCCACCGCCGGGCTGCTTGCGGCACCGCATATCGCCAGCGCGCAGGCTTCGGCCGGACGCGTCGTCGTGATCGGCGGCGGCTTCGGTGGCGCGACTGCTGCGCGCTATGTGAAGCTGTTCTCGCCCGACACCGATGTGGTGCTGGTGGAGCGCGACGCGACCTACATCACCTGCCCCTTCTCGAACTACGTGCTGGCCGGCATCCGTGATCTCAACAGCATCACGCATCGCCGCGATCCGCTGCGCCAGCGCTTTGGCGTGCGCCTGGTGCGTGGCGAGGCCACCGCCGTCGATACCAACGCGCGCAGCGTAAAGCTGAAGGATGGCGCCAGCCTGCCCTATGATCGCCTGGTCGTCGCGCCCGGCATCGAGCTGAACTATGCCGGCGTGCCCGGCTGGAGCGAGCAGGCCGCCAACACCGTGATGCCGCATGCCTGGAAAGCCGGCCCCCAGACTGTGCTGCTGCGCAAACAGCTGGAAGCCATGGCCGACGGCGGCACCGTGATCATCGCGCCGCCAGCCAATCCGTTCCGCTGCCCGCCCGGTCCGTATGAGCGCGTCAGCATGATCGCCTGGTATCTGAAAAACCATAAGCCGAAATCGAAGATCCTGGTGCTGGATGCCAAGGACGCCTTCTCCAAGCAAGGCCTGTTCATGGCAGGCTGGGAAAGCCAGTATCCCGGTATGATCACCTGGATCGCAGGAAAAGACGGCGGAAAGGTGGAGAGCGTCGATCCGAAAGGCATGACGGTCACCGCCGGCTTCGGCAAGGAAAAGGGCGCCGTGATCAACGTGATCCCGCCGCAGACGGCGGGCAGGATCGCGCTGGATGCCGGGCTTGCGGAAGCCAACGGCTGGTGCGCCGTCGATCCGGCCAGCTTCGCCTCGCGCAAGGCGCAGAATGTCTATGTGCTGGGCGATGCCTCGATTGCCGGCGCGATGCCGAAATCCGGTACGGCCGCAAACAGCCAGGCCAAGGTGGTGGCAGCCAATATCGCCGCAAGCCTGCGTGGCGTGACTGCACCGACCGCCGTGTATCACAACACCTGCTACAGCCTGGTGACGCCGGACTATGGCATCTCGGTCAGCGACACATATCGCCCCGGCCCGCAGGGCGTGGCGGTGGTGCCGAATTCCGGTGGCGTGTCGCCGGCGCGCGCCGAGGCGGCACAGCGCAAGGCCGAAGCCAATTACACGATGGGCTGGTATGCCGGCATCATCGCCGACACCTTTGGCTAAAACTGGCTGATCGCTGTCAGACAAAGAAAACCCCGGGGCATGAAAACCCCGGGGTTGTTCAGTTGGGGAACACGAGGGTCATCCCTCGACGCTGACCTGAATGTTATTCCACGACCGCCCGGCCCGGCGCTGTGATCGCGGTCACAGGCAGGACTGCGAAGCCAGGGTGACAAACCCGGCTGACAAAAACTGTCACCCGCGCGTCATACCTGGTGCGTCATACAACCCAGCGATCAGATATTGATTCAACCAGCCTTGGCGAAACCGGTCTCGTGATTGCGCAGCAGTGTGATGCGGAAGCCCGCGGATTCGGGCACATGCCGCTCGAGCTGGCGCTGCGCCGCCTTCTGCGTCGCACCCTGGATCAGGTAATAGCGGCCACCGGTCCACTGCCGCGCCGGATGATGGGCATCAGTTTCCTGCAGGCCTTCGTCATGCTGCACGAGGAATTCCCAGATCGTGCCGCCGGGATCGAAATTCTCGGTCGGCGTCACGCGGTAGACGAAAGGCAGCGGCTCGTCTTCGTGGCGCTTTTTCAACTGCTCGAGTTCGTCCTCGATGGCGGCCAGCTTCTTCAGCGCCGCATCGATATTCTGGTCGGCCTCGACGGACTGACGGTCAGCCACGTCGGCAGAGGTCTGCAGGTCGGTCAGGCTGGACTGCAGGGTGTTGGCGCGGCCGCTCACCGAATTCCAGGCATCGCGGGCGCGCTCATAGGTCAGGTTGCCGATCAGCAGGATGAGCGCCAGGTTGGCGGACAGCACCAGCACATAGGTCAGCGAGATCATGTCGAAGTTGAAAAAGCTAAACATCGGCGCGCTTCAGCTTTCCGCGGAACGACTGGACCGACAGGATCGAGGCTTCCTTGTTGAACCGCTGGTGACAGAGCTGTCTCGCCGTGTCGCCGTCGACGCCCCAGATCACCAGTCGGGCCATGCGATAGCCCTCGCTGTTGGTCGAGGTGGTGCCCAGACCATGGAACATGTCGTGCTTGCGGCGCAGCAGGACGCGGGCATACCAGCCCGGCGCATCCGTGGCCGGCACGCCGATTTCGAACACCGTGTTGTTCTGCGGATCCTGCAGCGCCTCTTCCGCATTGCGCAGCGCCTGCACTTCGCGGAACACGCCCAGATACTGTGACTCGAGGGCCTGCAGCCGCTTGTTGCGGTCCGCCAGCCGGCCGGCCTTTTCCTGGAAAACCTGCCGCGCCGATTCCGTCGACAGCTTCAGCCGGCCAAGGTCATGGTGATTGGTCGCCATGGTCTTGATCACACGCGACAGCGCATCGCCGCCGATGCCAATCGCCAGCAGCAGGGCCATGCCCGGGATAGTCGCAATCGCGATGTCGACGATATCCATGCGGAAAACGGGGGTCGCGTGAAACTGGAGAATTCTAGTACCAGTTGTTCATTGCCCAGTCGTTAATTCTTGGCAACGGTTATTCTCACAAGAATTCCAAAGAATCCAAAAATTCTATGGATAACAGCATTTTAACCATAACCACCGGGGCCGGCCGCGGGTAGATTTCCGGTAACCTCCTGTGGCCAGATTCCGGACGATCTCATATGGCGGTTTCGCCCGCTGCGGTCGTGCGTTGCGAGTCTCCACCGGCCCCGGCGCCCCGGCGGCGTGATGCCGCGCACGCCGTCTGCAAAATCCTTCCTGCTGTCGCCGGCCTCGCACTTGCCTTTTATGCCGCACCGCACACTCTGTATCGGACATCGACCACTGCCCGCCTCCTCCCTTTGACGGATTCCTGCCATGACCGGACTGTTCGACAGCTATCGCCTCGGCAACCTCACGCTGACCAATCGCATCGTGATGGCGCCGCTGACCCGCAACCGCGCCGCTGCCGGCAATGTACCGACCGCACTGATGGCGGAATATTATGCGCAGCGCGCCGCGGCCGGCCTGATCGTGGCCGAGGCCACCCAGGTGGTGCCCGAAGGCCAGGGCTATCAGGACACGCCCGGTATTCACTCGACCGAACAGATCGCCGGCTGGAAGCGCGTGACGGATGCTGTTCATGCCAAAGGCGGCAATATCTTTCTCCAGCTGTGGCATGTCGGACGCGTCAGCCATGTCGACCTGCAGCCCGGCGGCCAGGCCCCGGTGGCGCCGTCTGCCATCCGCGCCAAGACCAAGACCTTCGTCGGCGGCACTTTCGTCGACGTGTCCGAACCACGCGCCCTGCGGCTGGATGAACTCCCCGCCATCGTCGAGGGCTATCGCAAGGGCGCGGCCAATGCGATCGCCGCCGGTTTCGATGGCGTCGAAATCCATGGCGCCAATGGCTACCTGCTCGACCAGTTCCTGCGCGACGGCATCAACCAGCGCGCGGATTCTTACGGTGGCAGCATCGAGAACCGCGCCCGCCTGCTGCTGGAAGCGACCGCCGCCATCGTGAAGGAAATCGGCGCGGAACGCACCGGCATCCGCCTCTCGCCGGTGACGCCGGCCAACGATGCCGTCGACAGCAATCCGCAGCCGCTGTTCAATTACGTGGTGGAGCAGCTCGACCGGCTCGGCCTGGTCTATATCCATGTCATCGAAGGTTCGACCGGCGGCCCGCGCGATAACCTGCCCTTTGATTACGGCGCGCTGCGCAGCCGCTATCGCGGTGCATGGATCGTCAACAACGGCTATGACCGCGCCATGGCGGAAAATGCCGTTGCCAACGGCCGCGCCGACCTGATCGCCTTCGGCCGGCCCTTCATCAGCAATCCCGATCTGGTGGAACGCCTGCGCGCCGATTCTCCGCTGGCACAACTCAACCGCGCCACGCTCTATGGCGGCGGCGCCGAGGGTTATACCGATTATCCGGCGCTGTCCGCCGCAGCGGAATAACGCTGGCATAACCTCAGACGTCAATTGCCTCACCAAGGCGTGAGGAACTGGATGCACGCACCCGGGTTAGGCTGATGCCCTGACCCGGGAGTTTTTTTATGAACAGCACCGTCTTCCGCCAGCCGACCGCACATCTGGTGTCGCTGGCCACTGCCGTGCCGACTTTCGGCCTGGCGCAGGACGACGTGGCACGCCGCGCCGGCGAACTGTTCGCGCCCATGGTGACTGACTTCAACCGCCTGACGCCCATCTATCGCAACGCCGAGATCGAGCAGCGCCATTCCTGCGTACCGATCGACTGGTACAGCGAACCGCATTCCTTCGGCGATCGCAATGATCTGTTCCTCAGCAATGCCACCGACCTGCTGGCCGAAGCCGGCGAAAAGGCGCTCTCAGCCGCAGGCATCGCCGCGCGCGAGATCGACACGGTGGTGACCATCTGCTCGACCGGTATTGCCACGCCCAGCCTGGATGCGCGGCTGATCGGCCGGCTCGGACTGCGCAACGACGTGCAGCGTCTGCCGATCTTCGGTCTCGGCTGCGCGGGGGGCGTACTGGGCCTGTCACGCGCGGCAGCGATGGCGAAAGCGCGTCCGCAATCGACTGTGCTGCTGCTGGCCGTTGAACTCTGCGGGCTGACCTTTCGCGCGCAGGACCGTTCGAAAAGCAATATCGTCGCCACGGCACTGTTCGGCGATGGCGCGGCCGCCGCCGTGATCAGCAGCCGCAGCCGCCATGCCGATAAGCCGATGCTGGGGGCTGGCGGCGAACACACCTGGCCCGGCAGCCTGGATGTGATGGGCTGGGATGTCGGCGATGACGGCCTGAAGGTGATCTTCTCGGGCAACATCCCCGACCTGGTGCGTCATGACCTGCGCCCGGTGGTCGACCGATTCTATGCCGATCACGGCCTGCTGCCCGAAGAGATCGCCGGCTATATCTGCCATCCCGGCGGCGCGAAAGTTCTGGATGCGCTCGAGGAATGCTTCGGCCTGCAGCGCGGCACCATGCGTCACGCACGCGACGTGCTGCGCGAGCATGGCAACATGTCGTCGGTCACCGTGCTGTTCGTGCTGGCCGCCGCAATAGCCGACGATGCGCGCGGTCGCCACCTGCTGACGGCGCTCGGGCCCGGCTTCACGGCCGCGCTGCAGGTGATCGACCTGTGATGACCGTCTTCCATGCCGTTCTGGCCTTCGTCGTCCTGCAGCGCCTGGCCGAACTGATCTGGTCGGCGCGCAACACCCGTCGCCTGCTGGCGCGCGGCGCGCAGGAAGTCGGTGCACGGCATTATCCGCTTTTCGTGCTGCTGCATGGCTCGTGGCTGGTGGCGCTCGCGCTGATGGTTCCGGCCGACACGCCGCCGCATTGGCCGCTGCTCGGCATCTTCGCGCTGCTGCAGGTGCTGCGCATCTGGGTGGTGGCGACACTGGGGCCGTACTGGACCACGCGCATCATCACGCTGACAGATGCGCCGCTGGTGCGGCATGGCCCATTTCGTTGGCTGAAGCACCCGAACTATGCCGTGGTGGTCGGCGAGATCGCCGTGCTGCCGCTGGTCTTCGGCGCGTGGCAGATCGCGCTGGCCTGGAGCCTGCTGAATGCGCTGCTGCTCTGGCATCGCATCCGCGTGGAGGAAACCGCGCTGCAATCGCGGCGCGGGATCGGCCCGGCTATCTCAGGTAATTGACCAGCGAGAGCTGCAGCGTCTTGCTGGTCACCATATAGGAGGCTTCCAGCGCAGCCTGGAGCCCGGCAATGTTGGTCGCCACTTCGGCCGGATCAGCGTCCTGGATACCGCCGATACGGATTTTCAGCAGGTCGATGCCGCGCGCGTGGCGATCCTGCACCTCGCCCAGATGTTGCTGCTTATAGCCGTTGCGCGACGCCGTAGACTTCAGGTCGGAGAGCGCCAGATCGAGCTGCTTTGTCGCGTCATCGACCCGGGCCTGATAGTTCGGATCATCGACGCCAAGATCAGCAGTGGCATCGCGGAAGCGCAGCACGGCATCGATCACGCGCTGGAAACCCGGCTCGGCGGCCGACACGCCATAGGACAGGCGTTCGTTGTCGTCGACATATAGCCCGACCGAATTGATGTCGTAATAGTTATCGATGTTTCCGCCAAGATTGAGATACGGCGGCTGGTTCAGAGGCACGGAATCCGGCACCGGCTGGAACGGAACGTCATAGCCCGGCGTCACGCCCGGCACGGCGCCCGCGCCATAGACCGCCGGCAGGCCGGACAGCGTGCCATTCAGCGGGTTGGTGTTGTAGTTGGTGCCGGAGAAGATGTAACGGTCGCCGTCTTTTGTTTGCAGGATACTGCCGATCTGGTCGAGCAAGGTACCGGCCTGTGCCGCCGGAGCCGCCGTCTTGGCGAAAAACGGGTCGCGGTTCTTGATCATCATATCCTTGGCATCGGTTGCCAGGTCGATGATCTTTTCCAGTGACAGCGCGTAGAGGGTCGTGCGGTTCTGTGCAGTCTTTACGGCATCTGTGTAGTTCTCCGCCGTGCCGAGCTTCGACTTCAGCGCACCGAGTTCCTGCGCCTGATGCGAGACGCCGATCAGGCCGTCCAGCTTCAGGCCGGAGGACAGCTGCTGGTTCTGTCGGTTCAGCATGGTGGTGAGCAGGCTGATATTGCGGCTCATCGCCTGCTGCATGGCCAGCTGGGTCGTTCCGGTCACGGCAACCATGATCTATCTCCCGATCGAAATCACTTCATCGAACATTTCGCGGATCGCGTTCATCACCTGGGCGAGCGCCGCGTAGTTGTTCTGCAGCACCGTCAGCTGCGCCAGCTCGTCATCGACATTGACGCCGGTGAGATTGCGGAATTTCTGCTCCACATTCGCCTGCAGGTTTTCGGCAGAGTCGCGTGCCGCCTCGTTGTCGCTGACCTGCCGGGCGTGATAGGCCATCACGCCGCTGACAAGGCCGAAGATATTCACATTGGCGGTGCTGAGCCCGTTCGGCTCGCCGGCCGGATTGATCTGTGTCGCAGTTAGCGTGGTGTTGCGCATGGCCTGCTGGACAGCACCCATGCGGGTAGCATCCAGCGTATTCGGATCCGCAGTGAAGGCGCCGTCGATTGCCAAGGTGGCGGCGGCATCGCCGGCGGTATAGTTGAACAGATTGGAGCCATAGGCGGCATTCACCACATCGGCGATGTTGCGCGCCATCGAATTGAGCTGGTTGAAGAATTTCTCCATCGCACCGACATTGCCGTCCGAACTGGTCAACGCGCCGGCACTGCCGTCCAGGTAATCCAGGCTGGCGCGCAGCGATCCTTCGCTGAAACCGGCCGTGACATTGTCGCCGTTAGTGTTCCTGATGGTTCCCGTGGTAGAATCGTAACTGAAGCTTTGCGCCGTCGTACCGACCAGCTGGACGCCGGCATCGGTGTAGATCGACATCGCGCCATTCTCGGCCGTGATGGTGCGCACGCCCACCAGGCCGGCGATCTTCGCCACTTCGGCATCGCGAAGGTCTTCCAAATCGCCGGTCGGCATGCCCGCCGCTTTCTGGCCGATGATCTTGGCATTCAGGCCGGCGATGGCCTTGGTGGCATCGCCCAGCGTATCGAGGCCGGTCCGGATATCGTCCTGCGTCTGGCTTTGCAGCGTGGTGCGCTGACTTGCAAGGCGATTGACCTCCTTGGCAAGCTCCTGCCCGCGCTGCACCACCAGCGCCTTGAGCGTCGTATCTTCCGGCGTCGCCTCCAGCCGCTTCACGGCATCTTCGAAACTGGTCAGTCGCGATTGCAGCGGGGTCTGTCCGCCGCCGGTATCGTCAATGCCCAGCGCCTCGGCCAGCTGACGGGCTTGATCAGTCGTGGCGCTGAGCCGACTGTAATCAGCCGTGGCGCCGTAATAGTCCTGCAGCAGATTGGGCGCGGCGGCGCGCACGATAGCCGCCACCACCGCCGCCATGGGATCGCCGCCGACGGCCGGCGTGGTAAGCTGCACCATCTTGCGGGTGTAGTTCGGGTTTTGCGCATTCGCGATATTCCCCGAAGTCACACCCGTCTGGGCCTGTATGGTCGACAGGCCCATCAGGGCAGTGTTGAGTGCGGCCGTCAGCGACATGGCATAGTTTCCCAGATCCGGCGCCTTAGCGCCGGATGTTGATGGTTTCCTGCAACAGTTCGTCTGTCGTCGTGATGATGCGTGCATTGGCTGAGTAAGCCCGCTGCGCGACGATCAGCTTGGAGAATTCCTCGGCGATATCGACATTCGAGCCCTCCACCGCCGACGACACGAAATCGCCGACACCGCTGGATCCCGCTTCGGCCAGGATCGGCGACCCCGATCTGGGTGTGGCGACGAAGGCGTTGCCGTTCACGCGATCAAGCTCTGTTGGGTCGTTAAACCGCGCGATGGGTATCTGGTAAAAGGTCTTCACGTTGCCGTTGTCGAAGGTGACCGACACATAGCCCTGTTCATCGATCGACAGGCTTTTGAAATTTCCCTGGGGTACACCATTCTGCTCGAAGCTGTTCAGTGTCAGCTTGTCGCCGGCATATTGCGTGGTGCCGGTATTGTTGCCGTAAGAGCCGAGGTCGAGGCTGATCGCCTGTGGACCGCTGCCGAAATCGAGATCGAAGCTGAAGGCGGCATTGGCGCCCGTGGCGCTGGCCGCGGTGGCGGTCAAGCCGCCGCCAGTCGTCATCGAGGAGAGTGTGCCGGCCGGGACTGTCGTGCCGTCAACCAGAGTGCCGCCGAAACTGACCGTGGCGGGGCCGAAAGTGGCGGGCGTGCTGTCCGGTGAATTGACCTGCAGCGTCCAATCGCTTTCGCCAATCCGCGTCCAGGTCAGATTGACCGAGCGGGCATTGCCCAGCGCATCAAAGATCTGGATCGAGCTGGCCGGCAGGGTTGCCGGCAGATTGCCGCTGGCGTCCCTGACGTTGTTGGGCAGGTTGGCTGCGTATTCGACCAGGTTGGTCGCGACAGGCGCATCGAGCAGGTTGGAGACGCGCACTTCAGATGTGCTGGAGGTGTCGACCTCGCCGGTGACCGGATCGACCGCCCAGCCCTGCAGGTAGTAGCCTGACGAATTGATCAGGAAGCCTTCCGAGTTCTGATTGAAGTCGCCGACGCGGGTGTAATAGTTGGTGGCTTCAAAAGTCGGCAGACCGGTGGAGGGATCGGTTCCGACCTGCTTCGACACCGGGATGAAGCCGTTGCCGGAGATGGCGATCGAGGTGGTGGACGACACCCGCGAGATCGGGCCCGGCGCATTGTTGGCGAAGAAGGGCTGGTTCAGCACGCCGCCCGAGGAATGCGTATTGGCCTGCGCGCTCGATTGCGTGACCAGCGTCTGGAATCGCGATTCCACTTTCTTGTAACCGACCGTACTGGCGTTCGCGACGTTGTCGGAGATGAAGCCGATGGCCGCGGACTGGCCGTTCATTCCGGAAATCGCGGTCTGCATTGCACCGGTAATCGACATGGGTTGCTCCCTGGTTGGATGGCGATGTCGGGACCGTCTGGAGCAAGGACCATGCCGTTTTGTGACTCTTATCCTATATCCTTGGCAAAGCGCCATTTCTTGCCAAAAGATTAACGGTGGTTAACGATCACGCCTTGCCGGGCCACCGGGCATATTCTGCCGGACTAGGTAAAAACTGCGTAGTTTCAATGATTTTAACGATAAACTGTCACTTTGCGACGGCCTGTTACAGGTAACAAAAGTTAACATTACCGCGCATACTTAAAACCCGTTAAGGCAAGTCTGAAAGACTATTTCAGGAACAGTTTTTCGATTGTCTGAGAACGGTTTATCTCCCACGACACGCCCTGTCCGCTGTCCTCGCGCGTTCATCATGAACGGCGTCGTTACCATGTTGCGGATCGTGTCACGCGCGTCTGCGCGACAATGCGCGGTACTGCCTGCGCGCGGCACGCACCTTGCTCCTGCAGCGACAACACAAAGGAGCAGAACGATGACGATGAGCGGCGTGATGGGTATGGCGGTGCAGGCGCTGAATGCGCAGTCGATGGCGATCAGCAACATCGCCGACAATGTCGCCAATGCCGGCACCGCCGGCTACAAGGCGGTGGAGACGCAGTTCCGCGATCTGGTGCAGGGCATGCAGTCGGCCGTCAGCCCGGTGCTGGGCAGCACCAGGCAGGCCGGCGTGATCGGCTATGCCGACTTCAACAATCGCAAACAGGGGCAGATCGCCAGCGACCTGGACACCCCGGCCTCGGCGGCGATCGACGGCAATGGTTTCTTTGCCGTGGCCAAACCGGCCAGCATCGATCCGGCCACCGGCACCGCCACCAGCTTCGAAAACGAGACCTATTACACGCGCCAGGGCGACTTTCACCTCGACAGCAGCGGCCGGCTGGTGAACTCCGCCGGCTTCTACCTGATGGCATCAGCCAGCCCCACCGGCACCAGTCCCTCGGTGCTGACCATCGACACCCGCGACAATGCCGCCGGCAGCGGCTTTACCGGCGTCAGTATCGACGATGGCGGCGTGATCACCGCGCATTATGCCGACAAGACCACGACCCAGCAGGGCCAGGTGGTGCTGGCCAACTTCCGCGAGCCCGACGAGCTTGATCGCACCGACGGTACGGCCTATCGCGTCACGGCCGAGTCAGGCGATGCTGTTTACGGCAACCCGATGGCCGGTACCAATCGCGCCGGCATCGGCACGATCAAGGGCAGCGCGCTGGAGAGTTCCACCGTGGATACCGCCAGCCAGATGACCAGGCTGATCGTCGCGCAGCAGGCCTATTCGATGAACTCGCAGGTGATCCAGATGGCCAACGAGATGATGACCACTGCGGTGAACCTGAAAGGCTGAGGTAAAAAACCAGGCCGCCCCCAAGCTCCATGCTTAGGGCTTGATGCTTAGGCGGCCTGGAGCGCCTGCACCGGCGGCGTGAAGATATAGCCGCCACCGCGCACCGTCTTGATCAGCTCGGGCATATTGGGATCGGCTTCGATCTTGCGGCGCAGGCGGCTGACCTGCACATCGATGCTGCGGTCGAACAGCACGGTGGAGCGGCCGCGGGTCAGATCCAGCAGCTGTTCCCGGCTCAGCACGCGCTGCGGATGTTCGCAGAAGGCCAGCAGCAGGTCGAATTCCCCGGATGTCAGCGGCAGGATGCCGCCACCGGGCGCGCGCAGATGGCGCTTGGCGGTTTCCAGAACCCAGCCTTCGAATGCATAGGCCTGCGGCCGATCGCTATCGTCAGACACGGTGGCCACGCTGCGCCGCAGGACCGCCTTGATACGGGCGACCAGCTCACGCGGGCTGAACGGCTTGGTCAGATAGTCGTCGGCGCCGCTTTCCAGGCCCAGAACCCGGTCGGCCTCGCCCGACAGCGCCGTCAGCAGCAGGATCGGCATCGTCACCTGCTGGCGCAGCCGGCGGAACAGCTGCACGCCATCTTCACCAGGCAGCATCAGGTCGAGTACGATCAGGTCGAAGCGCCCGGTCTTGAGCGCAAGCGACATGCCACGGCTGTCGGCGGCCGGGGTGACGCGGAAACCGTGTTCAACGAGAAATCGCATGACGCGATTACGAATCTCGCGATCACCATCGACGATCAGGATATGAGGCGTACGGGACATCGGACTCTGCACTGGGGGAATCAAAGTTTCATGCAGGCGCATGATGCCAGCCGCAATTGTCTTGTGAAAGCAAGAGTTTGTAACGCAGCGCTATTAACGCGCGTTTACCAAGAGTGCAAGAAATGCGCACTCATGCCTCCTCTTCTTCCGGATCTTCAGGCTCAGGAATCTGACCGGGATCAAAAGCACCGACGACTTCATCGGGCGGAACCTTGGTGCCTGAGGCGATCAGATACTGCACGCCATCGATCACCTCGACCGACTGCACATAGCCGCGCCCGTTGACGTTGGCACCATCGATGACCTTGCCGGCGGAATCCTTTGCCTTGATCTCCAGCGTATAGGTTCCGGGATCACATTCGTCGCCCTCGGCATCCGTGCCATCCCAGGCCACTTCGGTGCGACCATTGGGACCCATCACCACATCCTTGGCCGGCATGCTGCCGCTGCGTACCACTTTGCCGTCCTCATCGACGATCTTGAATTCCACCATCTCGGTGCCGGGCGGCAGGTTGTAGGTCCAGAAGGCCGAACCCCCTTCGGCCAGCTCGACGTCTGGACTTTCGAAATCGATCACCTTGCCGATGTAGTTCAGATTGGCGCTGGACTGCTGGGTCTTCAGCATCGCCATCATCGATTCGAGATTCTTGTTGATGTTGATCTGCTGCTCGACCTGGCTGAACTGCACCAGCTGCTGGGTGAATTCGCTCGGATCCATCGGCGAGGTCGGATCCTGGTTCTTCAGCTGCGTGGTCAGCAGATGCAGGAACATCTCGAAATTGCCGGCCAGTGCGCTGGCAGAGTTATTCGCGGCTGAAGCCTGATTCGTATTGACGTTGCTGACACCGGTGACCATGGCTGCTTCTCCTTTGAAGTGCGGCCATGGTCTAGCGCGAGCCAAGCGACTGCGATGCAGCAATCTGCGCCGTGCAACGCTACGTAACAAATTACAAAACAAGCATTAATTCCCGTTAGCCATATTGCGGCGCAGTTGCGGTCACCATTTGGTCATCGCAGCGCGGCTGCTTGTCGGAGGCGCGGCACGAGAAATCGTGAAACATTAATGTCAGAAAAATTACAGTACGGTGTCCGCCATGCTACACGACTTTGCCGCCACCCTCGCCCCGGTCATCAGCTGGGATCATGCCGTCAGCCTGTGGCTCAACAGCTATGCAGGCCACACACCGGCGCTCGACCGTTTCATCTACAATCTCGCCGATTCTGCCATGCTGAAGGGCGGCCTGTTCATGGCCTTTTTCTGGTGGCTGTGGTTCAAGCGCGACGAGGAAACCACACCGCGTCGTCAGACCATCCTGACCGCACTGGCCGGCGCGATCATCGCCATCGGCGTCGCCCGCGTGCTGCAGCTCATGCTGCCATTCCGCGAACGGCCATTGCATAACGATGCGCTGAGCCTGACTCCGCCAACCGTGGTCAATCCCGATACGCTGGACGGCTGGAGCTCCTTCCCGAGCGACCATGCGGTGCTGTTCTTTGCATTGGCTCTGGCAGTGTGGCGTCTGCATCGCGCGCTGGGCGTCTTCGCCTTCCTGTGGGCCAGCATCGGCATCTGTCTGCCGCGCATCTTCCTCGGCTATCACTATGCCACCGACATCCTGGTTGGCGCGGTGGTCGGTATCGTCATCATGCAGGCGTCCTTCCTGGTGTTGCGGCCGCGCCTGCTGGCCCAGCCACTGCTGCGCTGGGAGAAGGCGCATGCGATGTCATTCTACTGCGCGGCCTTTGTCGCCAGCCTTCAGCTCGCCGTGCTGTTCCAGGATGTGCGCCAGCTCACCGTCGATGGCATTGGCCTGGTACATCACCTGAGCGTGACACAGGCGGTGGCAACCGAAGCGTCGGGTGCGCAATAGCCACGCGACCGCAATGGCGCTAGTCTGACGGCCTCTGCACCGGAGGCTCCATGACCGCGATAATTACCGTTCGCTTACCGAATGGCGAGGTCGTACCGCGGCTGGGCCAGGGCACATGGCAGATGGCCGAGACACCTGCCCTGCGCAAGGCCGAGATCGCCGCGCTGCGGCTGGGCATCGAACTCGGCATGACACTGATCGACACGGCCGAGATGTATGCCAGCGGCGGCGCCGAGGAGCTGACCGGCGAAGCGATTGCCGGCCGGCGCGACGGCCTCTTCCTGGTCAGCAAGGTGCTGCCGAGCAATTCCAGCCGCAAGGGGACGCTGGCATCCTGCGAGCGCAGCCTGAAGCGCCTGCGCACCGACCGCATCGATCTCTATCTGCTGCACTGGCGCGGCAGCCCGCCACTGTCGGAAACGCTGGATGCCTTCGAGGAACTGCAGCAGGCCGGCAAGATCCGCCACTGGGGTGTCAGCAATCTCGATATCAACGACATGCAGGAACTGACACGCGACCCACGCGGCAACGCCTGCGCGACCAATCAGGTGCTCTACAATCTGACCCGACGCGGCATCGAATTCGACCTGCTGCCCTGGCAGCGTAAACAGCAACAGCCCATCATGGCCTATTCACCTATCGAGCAGGGCCGGCTGGCTAGGCACAAGGAGTTGAAGGAGATTGCCGGGCGACTGAATGCCACGCCGGCGCAGGTGGCGCTGGCCTGGCTGCTGCGGCAGGACAACGTGATTTCGATCCCCAAGGCCACCGCCGAGCAGCATGTACGCGACAACCATGCCGCGCTCAGGCTGAAGCTCAGCACCGAGGACCTTGTCGCGCTCGATCGCATGTTTCCGCCGCCGAACCGCGCGCAGCCCCTCGAGATGATCTAGGGAGATGATCTAGCCGAAGGCCAGCGCCTCGCCCAGGGCCGTCGCGGCTGTCGAACGCGTTGGCGCTGGCCGCCGCTCCAGCATGGCCTGCTGTACACCCCTGAACACCGTAGCGCCGATGTCATTCTGGTAAAGCCAGAGGCTGTTGGCCTGTCCGGTGAAATTCGGCTCGCCGCCCATCGCCTCGGTTGGACGGAAGCCCGTGCCCAGGCCGATGCCGAACAGATTCGGCAGCACACTGCCGTCGGCGCAACAGAGCCGGCACTCGGTGTCCACCACCGGCAGCGTCGGATCGGTCTGCAGCGCAACACGAGCACCGGCATGATCGAGAACCGGCAATTGCCGCGAGCGGTAGCCGAAAGCCGGCACCAGCAGGGCGGCTTCAGTCAGCAGCGCGCGCAGCTCCGTGGCCGACAATTCCATTTCATTCTGGCTGCGGACCCGCAGGCTGCCCGGGTGATGCCGCATCTGTCGCCAGATTTCCCGGCCGTTGCCACGCAAGCCGCCGAGACGGTTGACCCGGCCGGTGCGCGGACAGATATCACCGTCAACAAAGACGTAACCATCGGCTGCGGCTGCGGCCGCGCTGGCATAGAAAACCGGCGGCTCGCGGCGCGACAGCAGCACGATCTCAAGACCGGGCACTGCTTCCTCGCCCAGGAGATGCGTCAGCGCCCAGGCCACCGAATAGGCACTGTGCGATCCGCCCAGAACCACCACGCGCGGCTGCTTTGCCTGCCGCAGTATTTCGGCGGCCCGGTACAGACCGGCCGGCGTCAGGATGGTGTCGGATGGCAATGCAGGCAGGGCACCTCTGTAGGTTGGAAACGGCACGGGATGCGTGCCGCCCAGCGCCACAACCACCGAACGGCCCTGCAGCCTGTGCCCGCGCGCGACCTTACCGGTCGCCTTCACTTTCACGCTGCCATCCGGCAGCATGGTCACCGATCGCGCCGTGGTGCTGCTCAGTACCGCGCAACGCGGATGCCGCGCCAGCACGTCATGCAGCCCGGCACCAAGGCGGGCCATGAAACGCCCGACCAGCGACAGCGGCGGAAAGCCCTTGCGGTAGGCCTGCATCTCCTGCACCACCGGATCGGCGCGCATCTCGCGCAGGACAGCATGCGCGCCGCCGGCCTCCAGGCATTCGAGATAGGCAGCGCCCAGGGTATCGGAATTGATCGCGTAGCGGCCCAGCATGCCGCCGAGTTTCGGCTGACTGTCCACCAGCACGATGCCCTGATCGAGCCAGGCATCGAGAAGACCTGTTTGCGCGGCCCAGACCAGCGGGCCGGTACCGCCGGGCCCGCCGCCCAGGATGATGGTCGATGGCAGAGTCACACAGCCTCCATCACTTTCCGGATCAGGGTGGCAACGCGCTCGATTACCTGCTCGTCCACTGAGCGCGAGGTCGGCAGGTTGATACCGGTTTCCGACAAGGCGCGGCTATGCGGGCAATCGCCGGCGTATTTCTCGTAAAGCGGCATGGCCGACAGTGAATGGAAGAACGGCCGCATTTCAATTTCCGCCATATGGGCCGCAGCGATCAGATGGCTGCGCAGATGCGCCGGCACCTGCAGGCAGGTCAGCCAGACCACGCTGCCACAGGCGTCGGGCAGCGTCGGCGGGAAGGCAATACCTGGAATGCCGTCGAGTGCACGGCGATAGCGTTCGGCGATGCTGCGATTGCGGTCGAGAATACGGTCGATGCGCCAGATCTGTGACTGGCCGATCGCCGCCTGCAGGTTGGTCATGCGGTAGTTGTAACCGACCCGCTCGTGCCAGTAGGACTTGCCCGGCATCATGCCATGGTCGCGCAGCTCACGCAGCATTCGCGCATGGCTGTCGGAGGCGGTCAGGCACATGCCGCCTTCGCCGGTGGTGACAATCTTGTTGGCAAAGAACGAGAAGCAGGCGATGTCGCTGAAGCTGCCGACCTTGGTACCTTCATAGGTGGCACCATGAGCCTCGGCACAATCTTCAATGACGAAGATGCCGCGACTGTGCGCCAGTTCGGCAATAGGACCGATCTCGGCCGGGCGGCCATGCAGATGCACCGGGATCACCGCTTTGGTATTTGGCGTGCAGGCAGCCGCGAAGCCCGCCGCGGTCATGGTCCAGCTCTGCGGATCGATATCCACGATCACCGGCGTGGCGCCGCAATAGAGCACCGCGTTGATGGTCGCGGCAAAGGTCAGGTCTGGCACGATCACCTCGTCGCCCGGGCCGACGCCAAGCGCGACCAGCGCCAGATGCAGCGCGGTGGTGCCGTTCGACACCGCCACACCATGCGGAAGTCCGACAAAGGCGGAAAACTCTTCCTCGAATTTCCCGATATAGGTACCCTTGCTCGACACCCATGAAGAGATGAAAGCGTCCAGCACGGCGCGGAATTCATGCCGCGTCAGGTCGGGATGCGCGATCTGGACATACTGCTCGCCGCGATCCAGTTTGATGCCGCTGAGATAGCCGTTTTCGGTAACGATCGGACTGAGAATCCTGTTATCGACATTCACATCGTTACGCAGCTGGCCATTGGCCAGCGGATCTGCCATGCGACTGACCAGCGGTTCCAGCCGCGGCTCGCGGATTGCGCTGCCATCCAGGATGGCGCGCCTGATATCATCCAGCGAGACATTTCCTACCGGCTTGCCCTCGTCAACCACCACGCAGGCCCCGACGCCATTGTCGAGGCATTTCTCGATGGCGGCGAGCACGCTGTCCGACCGCTCGCACGTGTAGGACAAGAAATCCTGCTCTTCTTCCGTAGCCAGCACCGGCGTTATCCTCCCGAGAAGCGTTTCGACGGTTTCACTGCTCTTGCCCACCGACGATCCGCCGGAATCCCTATTGCAACCAGTGACTAGCCGGTGTCAGCGCAGGCGTTATGCGTATTGCGATGCAAAGCAGGCTCGTCCTCCTAGGAAATTTAATAGCGCCCGGGCTGCCGCCGACCCTTTTTGATCACTGGCCGCCATTACGTCTCGGGGCCAATCTTCTGGCCGTGGTCATCCCCCGACCACACCGAATCGTCAGGAGGCCATATGAAATGCCTGTGGCTCACCCTTGCCGACCCTGAGCCCCGCACCAACGGGCAATACATCTATTCAGGCGGCCTCATTGCCGCACTGGCAGCAGCCGGCGCGACACTCACTGTCGCTGCACTGGCGCGCGAGACGGCCACGCGCCCGACGACACCGCAGATCGTGTGGCGGTTGGCTCAACAGACGCCGCGAGCTTCCGTCGGCATGCTGCTGTCGCCCTGGCCGCAGGTATCCTCGCGCAGCCGCAGCCCGGGTCTGCGCCGGACGCTGGCCGCATGCCTTGCGGAAAGCTGGGATGCCATCGTGTTCGACAGCATCGCTATCGGCTGGGCGCTTGATGACGTGTTGCGCTACCAGCAGCGCAATCCGGAAACTGCACTCGTCTATCTATCGCATAACCACGAACAGAGCGTCGCCCGGCATATCGCTGCCCATGAGGACAGCAGCCTGCCGCGCCGCCTGCTGCGCGGACTGGATGCCGTGAAGGTCAACCGGCTGGAACGCCGCCTGCTGCGCCATGCCGATCTCGCCACGGCGAATACCCCAGAGGACGTGGAGAAATTCGCCTCCGACCCGCGTGCGCCCTCCGTGGCGCTGCTGCGGCCGGGTTATGGTGGCAGCCGTAGCCAGCGCGAGATCGACGCATCCCTGCCGCGCCGCGCCGTCATCGTCGGCAGCTTCGACTGGCTGCCAAAGCGGATCAGCCTGGAAGCTTTCCTTGCCGCTGCCGTGCCGATCTTCGAGCAGGAGAAGATCGACCTGCAGATCGTGGGACAGACGGAAGCAGGTTATCTCGCCCGCCTCGCCGCGCAGTATCCCGCTGTCGATTTCACCGGCGGCGTGTCAGATATCCGGCCTTATCTGGCCGGAGCACGCATCGCGCTGGTGCCGGATCTGCTCGGTGGCTTCAAGCTCAAGACGCTGGACTACGTCTTCCATCGCGTGCCGATCTTCGCCATGCAGGGCGCGGTGCCCGGCACGCCGCTGGTAAACGGTGTTTCAATCCAGGACTACGCCAGCCATACCGCGCTGGCGCAGGGCGTTGCCGATGCAGTCGACGACATCCCTGCCCTGAATGCACAGCAGGCAGCCGCCTATGCAGCCTGCGATCGCGTATTCGACTGGAGCGAGATCGGCAGTTTCCTGCTGCATGTGCTGCGCGATGCACAGCGCCGACGCGGGAGCCGGAGAGATGCCGGCATACTGGCCGGGCCGCCGCCCTTACCGCTGTCGACTACAGGCGCCAACTAGAGGCGCTTGAGCTTTTCCGCGATCCGGTGCGGCAGGTCCGGTGCTTCATTCTCCGGCAGAAAAATGAAGTTGTAGACATAGCGCCCGAAACGCTGGCGCTCGGTCAGCGGCGCGGTGAGATCCGGCAGGTTTTCCGGCCGCTGGTATTTCGCCGGCGAGAAGGTCTTGGCCAGATGCAACCCGCCATCGGCGATGAAATAGCCGCGATAGCCCAATTCATCGAAATAACCGCGCGCCCGCGCCAGCCCGCCCGGCGCCAGCCGTTCATCCACCTCGACCAGCATGCGCGGCTGGCAGCGGCGGATGGTGCCGACAGCGCCATCCAGCACGGCCTGCTCATGTCCTTCGACGTCGATCTTGATGAAGCCGACATCGCCCTGATAGACCGCATCAAGGCGATCCAGCGGTACGCGGATCGTGGTGAAGCCGGGATAGGTGGCGGAGGCCCCGTCCGAAATGGTGGAACAGCCGGTCACCGCCACGCCGTCCACCACCGGAATGCGCAACTCGGTTTCGCCGGCTTCGTGCGACAGCGCCACCGGATGTACGGTCACCTTGCTCTCGAATTTCTCGCGCAGTGCGTCGGCGAGCGACGGTATCGGCTCGAAGGCATGCACCATGCGGGAATATTTGCGCATGAAGTGGACGTAGCAGCCGTCATTGGCGCCGACATCAATGGCGTCGCGCTGAGGATCGCACAGCAGGCCCAACAGGTGCAGTTCGACTTCGCCATAGCGCAGGTAGAACTGTTCCTCGCGCCAGTTCAGCACGGATTGCGGGCAGAGCGACCGCAGGGTGCGTTTGCCGTCGCGCAGCAGGGCTGCGCCGGGAAAACCAGCCTTGGACGATACAGTGGTGGGATTTTCTGTCAGCATGTGTGTCTCCTCGCTCAACCGGGGAGGATAAAGCCTGCCCGGCAGGCGTCCGGTGACAAGCGCATGATCCGTCACGGCCGACGGGACTGACGGCCCGCCCACGGCTGACACGCGGCTTCAGTTTTCCTGGAAAATCTCGCGCCGGCGCGAGCCCAACTGCGGCAACAGCACCAGGCAGGGCACCAGCAGCGCCAGCACGATCAGCGTGGCAGCCAGCGGACGGGTGGCAAATACCGTGAGGTCGCCATCCGACAGGCTGAGCGCACGGCGCAGGTGTTCCTCGATCAGCGGACCAAGCACGAAGCCGAGCACCAGCGGCGCTGGTTCGAGGTCGAGTTTTGACATCGCATAGCCAAGCAGGCCGAAGCCGACCGCGAGATAGACCTCGAAGACGCTTCCGTTCACGCCATAGACGCCGATGCAGCAGAACAGGAAAATCGCCGGGAACATGAGACGATATGGCACCTTCAGGAACTGCACCCAGATGCCGACCAGCGGCAGGTTGATGATCACCAGCATGATATTGCCCAGCAGCATGCTGGCGATCAGGCCCCAGAACAGGTCGGGCCGTTCGGTCATCACGGTGGGGCCCGGCGTGATGCCGTGGATCATCATGCCGCCGACCAGCAGGGCCAGCACCGCATTGGGCGGAATGCCGAGCGTGAGCAGCGGAATGAACGAGGCCTGTGCGGCGGCATTGTTGGCCGATTCAGGTCCGGCCAGGCCTTCAACGGCACCGTGGCCGAATTCCTCCGGCCGGCGCGACAGGCGACGTTCCAGTCCGTAAGACGTGAAGGCCGCGAGGATCGAACCACCACCCGGCAGGATGCCGAGGATGGTGCCGAGCAGCGTGCCACGCAGCACGGCAGGCACGGCACGGCGCGCTTCTTCGCGCGACGGCCACAGGCGGCCAACCGCCTTGACCATGTTGCCGCTGCCTTCGCCGCCGGCCAGATTGCGCATCACTTCGGCGATGCCGAACAAGCCGACCGCAAGCGGCACGAAGCCGACGCCGTCGGACAGTTCGGGAATATCGAAGGTGAGCCGGCCATAGCCGGTGTTGATGTCGCGCCCGATGCTGCCCAGCACGAGGCCGACGATGACCATGGCAATCGAGCCGAGCATGCCGCCCGACGACATGGCGATCGAGATCGACAGCCCGAGCAGCATCAGGCCGAAATATTCCGCCGAACCGAAGGCCAGCGCGATACGGGCGAATTCCGGTCCGAAAAGCACATTCAGCATGGTACCGACGATGCCGGCAAAGAACGAACCCAGTGCTGCGATCGCCAGTGCCGAGCCGGCACGACCGCGCAGCGCCATCTGGTAACCGTCGAGGCAGGTGACCACCGACGCGGACTCGCCGGGCACCTTCATCAGGATCGATGTGGTCGAGCCGCCATACTGCGAGCCATAGTAGATGCCGGCCAGCATGATCAGGGCGGCCACCGGCGACAGGTAGAAGGTAACCGGCAGCAGCATGGCAATGGTGGCGACCGGGCCGATACCGGGGAGCACGCCGATCAGCGTGCCGCAGAGCGCGCCGAGAAAACAGAACAGCAGGTTTTCCGGCTGCAAGGCGATACCCAGGCCGGATACGAAATGCTGCAGCGACTGCATCATGCGGCAAATCCTGGCCAAACCGAGACCGGCAGGCGCAGGCCATAGCCGAACAGCAGCGTAACGAAGGCCGCCAGCGCAAATGCCGTAATGAGCCGTTCACGCAGGCGCAGACCGGCTGAGCCGAAGCTGGCAGCGAAAGCCGTGAACGCCGCCGTCAGCGCCAGCCCGAGCCAAGGCAGCAGCAGGCCGAAGGCCGCCATCGCCGCAGGCACCACGAAGGGCCGCAGCACGAGGCGGCGCGGTATTGTCTCTACTCTCTGAGGTGTGATCTGCCGCCATCCGCGCAGCAGCATGAGGACACCCAGCACAGCGAGACTGGTGCCAGCCAGCTGCAGGATCATGCCCGGCCCGATATCCGACAGCGTGCCGCTGGGATACTGCCAGGTCAGGGCGAGCAGGCCGCCTCCTGCCAAGAGCAGGAGGCCGCCCGTGATCACATCCGTTGAAAGCTGCTGCTGCGCCATGCCGCCAGATTACTGCTGCTGGATGCCATCGTCCTGCATCACCTTGCCCCAGCGCTTGATCTCGGCGCCGAGATGCGTGCTGAAAGCCTGCACCGTGCTGGTCTCGGGCAGGAAGCTGGCTTCCTCGACCTGCTTGCGCACTTCGGGCCTGTCGAGTGCGGTCTTCACAGCAGCATTCATCTTGGAGATGATGGCGTCCGGCGTACCGGCCGGGAAAGCCAGGCCGTACCAGGTGGTGACGTCATATCCCTTCAGGCCAGCCTCGGCGACGGTGGGCACGTTGGGCAGACCGGGAAAGCGCTTGGCCGAGGTGACCGCCAGCGCCTTGAGTTCGCCGCCCTTGATCTGGCCGACGACGGGTGCCGCCACTTCGAACAGCAGCTCGACTTCGCCGCCGCGTACCGCGGCGATGGCGGCGGGCGTGCCACGATAGGGAATATGGCGGATTTCGCCACCGCTCATGCTGCGGAAGACCAGACCGGCGAAATGCTGCGTGCTGCCGACACCTACACTGGCGAAACGAACCTTGCCTGGCTGCGCCTTGATCAGGTCGATCAGGCCCTTGCCGTCATTGGCGGCAATATCCTTGTTGGCGACGATCAGCAGCGGCATGGTCGCCACCATCGAGACCGGCGCGAACGACTTCTCGGAGTCATACGGCAGCGTCTTGTACAGCGTAGCCGACACGGCATGGCCGTTATTCATCATGAAGATGGTCGAGCCGTCCTTCGGCGCCTTGGCGACGAAATCGGCACCGATGGTGCCGCCAGCACCCGGCTTGTTATCAACCACCACCGGCTGGCCAAGGATTTCGGCCAGCGGCTGGGCGACGATGCGCGCGATGATGTCGGTACCACCGCCGGCGCCGAAGCCGACCACCATACGGACCGGTTTGTCGGGCCAGGCTTGTGCGAAGGCCGAGCCAGCCAACAGAGCCGTGGCCGTGATGGCCAGGGCAAACGACGTGGACGCAATCTTCTTCATGGTTTCCTCCTCCGATGCCCGGATTTATATCCGTGGCGTTTATGCCTTTGTTCAGGCCGCGAGTGGCTGCATCAGCATCTGCGGGGTGACGACTTCACCACGCAGCCAGGTGGCGCCGCGGCGATACAGCGCCTCCACCTCCGGCCCTTTCAGGCCCGGCATGTCGCGCTTCACCTTGTAGCCAATCTCTTCCTGGATATAGGCGAGATGGCGATAGCCTCCCGGCAGCGCCGCGAGCTTGCCGGCGTTGATCTTCGGCACGATGGCGGTATCGACCGGATCGATGCGGTCCTTCTCGTAGATCGGCTGGCGCAGCACCACGCCCCAGCGGCCGTCGCGCTTCTCGAGGAAATCGTAAAAGCGGCCGGTGCAGACCACGTCGCAGATCACGCCATGCACATTGGCGCGCTGCGAGATGGTCATTTTGGTCTGGCTGATGGCGCGGTTGCCGGCGAGGTCGACGGAAATGCCGCCGAGGAAATGCAGGATGCTGACGCCCTTGGCCCAGCCTTCCTGGCTGACGCGGATGAAATCGGCGGCCGGGCCCTGGAACCAGGTGGCCATCATCCAGCCATCGTCATGCCAGACCGTGCGGAAGCGCTCCCAGTCGCCGGCATCGCGCCACATCGCCCAGTTCTGCAGCAGGTCGGCAATGGCGAGACGGTCTTCGCGCTCGGTGGTCATTCTTTTCCTCCATCCTGCTTGATTTCGCAGGTTCACATATATAAACTGGTTCATATTATGAAACAGCCTGCCGGCACGACTGTCAAGTCCGCCGACCGCGTTCTCGACATCCTCGAGGCGGTCGCGAAGGGCCATGCATCCTTCTCTACGCTGATGACCGTGCTGGGCATTCCGCGCAGCAGCCTGTTCCAGTTGCTGGGCAATCTGGTGGCGCGCGGCTATCTGCAGCAGGACGACGCCACCGCACGCTATCGGCTGGGCGACAGGATCGCCGAACTGGCGCGCGGCCGCCCTGCCCCGCCGCTGCAGACACTGGTGCTGCCGATGCTGCAGAAGCTGAGCCAGGAGACCAACGAAACCACCGGCTTCTACATCCGCGACGGCGAGCATGTGACGGCGATTGCCACGCAAACCGGCGGACAGGCGCTGGCCTATACCATGCGCGTCGGCGAGATGGCCCCACTCTATGCGATTTCCTCAGGCAAGATAGCGCTGAGCCATATGAGCGACCGCGACATCAAAGCCTATCTGGCGAATGTGCAGTTCGAGCGCTTTACGCCGCAGACGCTGACCAGCGCCAAACAGGTCTGGGATCAGATCCGGCAGGCGCGCGAGGAAGGCTTCGCCTATGCGCGCGAGGAATTCACCGTTGGCATCACCGGCGTTGCCGCGGGCGTACTGGTACAGGGCGAGTTGATCGGCAGCATAAACCTGGCGGTACCCAGCGTGCGCTTCACCAAGTCGAGTGCCGCCGCGATCCGCCAGCGCCTGCGGGCTGCGGCAGGGGAACTCGCAGGGACTATCGAAAAGGCTGGGCTCGGTCAGCGCTAGTCGAGGCCGAGATAGGCCTTGCGGATTTCAGGCCGGCGCATCAGGTCGTCAGCCGGGCCTTCCATCACGATGCGCCCCTCTTCCAGCACATAGACGCGTTTGGCGATTTCCATCGCCATGCTGACATTCTGCTCGACCAGCAGCACCGACAGGCCGTCGGCATTGATGCGGCGGATCGCATCGAACATGTCCATGACGATAGACGGTGCCAGACCAAGCGAGGGTTCATCGAGCAATAGCAGCTTCGGTCGCGCCATCAGCGCGCGCCCGATGGCGACCATCTGCTGCTGGCCGCCCGACAACGACCCTGCCGGCATCGGCAGTTTCTGGCGCACGGCGGGAAACAACTCGCAGACCTGCTCCAGCGTGTCCTTCCGGCGCGCCTTCGCTTCAGGCAGGTAGCTGCCGAGCTCCAGATTCTCCAGCACCGTCATACCGGCAAACAGCCGGCGGCTTTCCGGCACGATGGCGATGCCGGCCTGGCAGAATTTATGCGGGGCAATCCGCGTCACATCGTTGCCGTGGAATACGATGCTGCCCTGCGAGGCCCGGTTCAGACCGGCCAGCGTGTTGATCAGCGTGGTCTTGCCGGCGCCATTGGGGCCGACGACGCAGACCAGCTCACCGGTCTGCACCTTGATGCTGACATCCCACAGCGCGGGGGCCGCGCCATAGGCGACTTTCAGGTTGTTGACCTCAAGCATGGGCTTTCCCCAGATAGGCCGCCTTGACCTGGTCGTCGTTCATCACATCCACCGCGTTGCCTTGCGCGATCATGCTGCCGTAATTCAGCACCACGATCCGGTCGGTCAAGGCCATCACCGCGCGCATCACATGCTCGACGAAGATGATGGTGGTGCCGCGATCACGGATACGCTGGATCATCTCGATGGCTTCGTTGATCTCGCTGGGCGTCAGGCCCGACAGCACCTCGTCCAGCATCAGCAGCTTGGGCCGCGCCGCCAGCGCACGCGCCAGTTCGAGGAACTTGCGCTGGTGCAGGTTGAGGTCTTCGGGCAAGACATGCGCCCGATGCGACAGCCCGGCAAAGGCGATGAATTCCTCGGCCTGCTTCGTCGCCTCGGCGCGGCTCAGGCCTTCACCGCCGAACATGCCGACCATCGCAACATTCTCCAGCACGGTCATCTGGCCAAAGGGGCGCGGAATCTGGTACGTGCGCGCGATGCCAGCCTGGGCGAAGCGATGCGCATCCATCCCGGTCAGCGTCCTGCCATCGAAGACGATCTCGCCGGCAGTCGATTTGAAATGCCCGCTGACCACATTGATGAAGGTGGACTTGCCCGAACCGTTCGGCCCGATCAGGCCGAGGATCTCGCCCTTGCGGACCTCCAGCGTCACATCGTTGAGCGCTTTCATGCCACCGAAGGCCTTGGTCAGGCCGCGTACCTGCAGCAGTGGCTCGGACGAGATCACCGGCCTGGAGGCCAGCCGCACCACTGGTGCCGCCTGCCCCCCCACGCCGTCATGCGCCGAGTGATGCTCCTGAGGCGGTTCGACCGTAACCTGCTGCTTGCGCCGGGCATGGCGCCAGTTGGTGAACACGCCCAGCACGCCGGTCGGCATGAACAGGATCACCACCACCAGGATCAGACCGACCATGGCGCGGCCGAAGACGGCATAATCACCCGAGGTGAAGAAATACAGCAGGCAGGTGATGAAGACCGCGCCAACGGCAGGGCCGATCCAGTGCCGGCTGCCGCCCAGGATGCTCATCAGCACCACCGACAGCGGCACCGTGATCGAGAAGGTTTCCGAGACGGTGACATAAGAGATGAACACCGCATGGATACCGCCGGCCAGACCGGCCAGACCGCAGGAAATCGCCAGCGCGTAGAGCTTGAAGCGATAGGTCGGTACGCCCATCACCTCGGCGACGTCCTCGTCGTCATGGATCGCGAAGAGTCCCGAGCCGAATTTGGAGGCATAGATCCAGTAGGAGATCAGCAGCGTGACCATCGCGGCCACCAGTCCCAGCATGTAGAGCGAGGCTGACGGCGACGGGCCGAGCCTGGGGATATCGACGCCAAGCAGGTAGATACCGGGGCCGCCATCGATCTTGGTGTTGAGGATGATGGTGGCCAGCACGAAGGTGACGGCGAGCGTCAGCAACGCGAACAGCTCGCCGCGCACGCTGGCGACACGGAACACGACAGCGCCCAGCGCCACGCCAAGTGCTGCAGCCACCAGCACCGCGGCGGGCAGCGTCGCGAGGAAAGGCCAGCCGATGGTGCCGGCCAGATAGGCCGTGCCGTAGATACCGGCGCCGAAGAACGCGCCATGGCCAAAGGAGAAGTAGCCGGTATAGCCGGACAGGATGTTCCACGACACCGCGAGGATGATCCAGTGGAACAGCAGATAGAGGAAGGATTCCCAGAAGGCCGGCGCGCCGAGCCAGGGCAGTGTCGCTAAAGCGATGCCGGCCGCCAGGATGCCGGAGACAATGGCCTTGTTCATGATCAGGCCCTACCCGGACGGAACAGCAGCATGAGGATCAGCAGCGAGAATGACACGATAGGCGCCCAGGATGGCGCGAAGATCGCCATGGCGATGGCTTCGCTGACCCCGATAATGATGCCGGCAACCAGCGGGCCCAGTGCGCTGCCCAGGCCACCCAGCATCACCACGGCAAAGACAACGCCAACCCAGGAGAAAATCTGCGTGGGTGTCAGAGTGAAGGTCAGCGCGAAACAGACGCCGGCAATCGAGGCCAGCGCGACGCAGGTGCCCGACAGCATCAGCGACAGCCAGCGCTGGTTGATGCCGAAGGCGGCCGCAATGGGTCCGTCTTCGGCCATGGCGCGCATCGCCTTGCCAATGTCGGTGAAACGCATCGCAGCCCAGACGCCGAAGGCGAACAGGATGGCGAGCACTAATGTCAGCAGCTCGGGCACCGGAATGAACAGGCCGCCGACCTTGAACTTCTCCTCGCCATAGGCCGACTGCAATTTGCGGAAGTCGGCGGTCCAGACATACTGGATCAGGCTTTCGATCATCACCGTGAAGCCGAAGGTGACGAGCAGCGAGTTGAAGGGCGAAATCCTGAAACGCGACAGCAGCCATTGCTGCGCCACGCCGATGGCGAAGAAGAATGGCGGCAGGATCAACAGCGTGAGCAGCGGATCAATGCCCCAGACCGACACCATGTGATAGCTGAGATAGGCGGAAAGAAAGACGAAGCCGAAATGCGCCAGGTTGATCTGGCGAAGCAGGCCCCAGGACAATCCCAAGCCCAGACCGATCATACTGTACATCCCGCCGATGAAGACGCCAGACAGGATGGATTGCAGCAGAAGGTTCAGGCTTGGGAAGGTCATCAGGATTCTACTCTTTTACATTACTGCTTGAGCGTGGCACCCGGAGCGGCCCATTCCTTGGGCCAGACCGTAACCCAGTTGCCGTTTTGCACCTGCTTGATACGCATCAGGTCATCACCGAAGTTATTACCCTTGTCGAAGCGCAGCGTGCCCTGGATGGTCTTGACCTGATTGGCCTTGAGCCAGTCAGCCATCTTCTTGTCATCCAGGCTCTTGGTGGCAACCACCGAGGCTTCCAGCAACTGCCAGGCCGTGAAGCTCGCCGCCGCCTGCACTTCCACCTTGGTGTAGGGGAAGCCGGCTGCCTTCGCCCGCTCGTTGTAAGTCTTCACGAACTTCGCGGCCACCGGATCGTTGGTGAACGGTGCATGCTCTTCGAAGATGGTAACCGAGAGCGCATTCTTGGTTTCCGGCGAAGTCGCCATCGGACCCGGGGCCGGGTAGAGATGGAAATGCAGCGGCGGCTCGTAGTCGAGTTTCTTCATCGCTTCGAGCAGCATGTTGCCTTCCAGGCCGATATCGCCGACGAAGACGAGATCGGGCTTGGCATCCTTCACGCGGGCAGCAATCGGCCCGAAGTCACGGTTGCCGAATTCCCACTCGAGGAACAGCACTTCCTGCAGGCCACGCTTCTTGGCCACTTCACGCGCACCCAGGCTGAGGAAATGCAGCGAGGGGAACTTCGAGGTGACGATGGCGATGGTCTTCGGCGGCTTCGGCGAAGCAGCCAGAGCATCGAACAGCGTGTTGGGAACCGTGGTGCCCGGATCCGGGCCGAGCGACCAGGCCGGGAAGTGCATGTCGTACTTCGCCAGCGACGGCACGCCCATGGTGTGATGGATCAGCATCTTGTTGTAACGCTGCGCCACGCCGATGGCCGACAGGATCGCGCCGGTGGCATACGGACCCATCAGCAGGTCGACCTTGTCGGAGGTGACGAGCTGCTCATAGAGCGTGCGCGCCACGTCCGGTTTGGACTGGTCGTCCTTGACGATCCACTCTACCTTGCGGCCCAGCAGGCCGCCGCGGCTGTTGAGGTCCTCTACATAGATCTCGCCGACCAGCTTATGGACCAGTGCGGTGGCCGAGAGCGGACCGGTCAGCGCCAGCGTGCTGCCGACGCGGACCGGCGCGCCCTGCGCCAGTACCGGTGAAGCGGCAAGGCTTAAACAGCCCGCCGCGACTGCCGCCATGGCGACAATCCGTTTCAAGCTTTTCATTGTTTCCTCCCTGGTGTGTGTCTTATCGACGCCTTACTCGTTCTTAATGCCGTTGCGCAGAATGCCCACCTTCTCGACTTCCACTTCAACCACGTCGCCCTGCTTCATGAAGAGCTGCGGCTTGCGCGCGAAGCCGACGCCGGCCGGCGTGCCCGAGATGATCACGTCGCCCGGCACCAGCTCGAAAATCTCGGAGCAGGTGCTGACCAGCGTGGCCACATCGAAAATCATGTGCTCGGTGTTGGAATCCTGCAGCACTTCGCCGTTCAGGCGGCACTGGATACGCAGGCCAACCGCGCCGGCCGGCAGTTCGTCAGCGGTGACGAGTTCCGGGCCGAAGGATGCGGTCTTGTCGAAATTCTTGCCGATCATCCACTGGTGCGACTTGAACTGGTAGTCGCGGATCGAGCCGTCATTGAACAGCGAATAGCCGGCGACATGCTCCAGCGCCTTGTCCTTGGAGATGTAGCGGCCGGCCTTGCCGATGATCACGGCAAGCTCGGCCTCGTAGTCGAACTGGTCCGACACCTTCGGCTTGATCAGGGCTTCGTCGTGGGCGACCCAGGACGACGGGAAGCGATGGAACAGCACCGGATATTTCGGCGCGTCCTTGTAGGGGCTTTCGGCAGCATGGTCGATGTAGTTCAGGCCGACCGCGATTGCCTTGGACGGGTTGAGCACTGGCGGCAACAGCTTGGCGCCCTTGAACGGCGTGGTGGCACCGCCCTTCGCGGCGGCCTCCTTGGCCTTGGCGAGACCGCTGGCGCCCTGGGCGAGCAGCGCATCGACGTTGTCAGGCAGGCCGGCGGAGGTAAGGTCGATGATGTTGTCGCCGTTGCGTGCACCGAGCGAACGCTTGCCGTTGTTCAGATAATTGAGCAGACGCATGGAGAGACAGTCCTCTTTTACAACAGATTTTTCTGTTCAGGCCTTATGGGCCTGGGTTTCGTGATTGGTGATGAAGTCTTCCGGCACGGCCGGGCCCCAGAGGTAGAACGAATCCTCCGGTGGATGATCCTGGGCCGGCCAGCCATCGAGGCCGACGAAGTCGATGTCGTAGGAATATTCGGTGAAGCTGCCCCAGGGATCGCGCTGGTAATAGAAGTAGTTCGAGCCCAGCACATGGCGACCCAGACCCCAGCCGTATTTGTGACCCTTGTTCAGCATCTGCTCCATGCCGAGGCCGACTTCGTCGATGCCGCGCACGACCCAGCTGGTGTGATGCAGGCCCGGCCCGTCGGACTTGGCAAACGCCAGCAGATGATGATCGCTGGAATGCACGCCATGCATGAAGGCGATGCCGTCGCCGGACTGGTCCGACAGGTTCATGCCCATGGCTTCGCGGTAGAATTTCAGCGAACGCGGCACATCCGAGCAGAACAGCAGCGCATGGGTCAGGCGCACGGGCTTCACCGGCTGCATCGAGCGGCGGTTGAAGCCGATCTCGGTGCCGGCGGGGTTCTTCATGTTCATCGGACCGAAGGTCTCGCCCTTCTGGTTGGGCGACGACTTCTCGGCCACCACGACCTGCAGCGTGATGCCATCGGGATCCCGCAGCCAGAAGCCCTGCTCGTCCACCAGCGGATGCGGGTCGATCAGCTTCACGCCGGTCTTTTCCAGATGCTTGCGCAGCGGCTCGTAATCCTCGGCATAGACGCCAAGCGCAAGGTATTCGAGCTTCTTCGGCTTGCCGCTTTCGAAAATCGAACCCCAGCGATGCGGATGGCCGAAGGTGTAGAGATCGAGGCGATTACCGACTGCGCGCACATCAAGGCCGAAGTCGGTGAAATACTGCTTCGCGACGCCGAGATCTGGCACGCTGAAGACAAAGCGATCCAGGGAATGAATTGCGGTCACGCCGGGACGCCGGGGATCTGCCATCTTGTTTCCTCCAAAACCGCCCTTGTAAGGGTCCGTTTTTTTCTATATTTTCGTCTTACACATAGATTTCTGTCACCGCAATATATTTTTCGGATGAAAATAATCCACAGCCCCACCGATACCATCCCCCCCGCCCTGGCTGAGAGCCCGGGGACGAAGTCGCATCGTGCCTACACCCAGATTCGCGCCGACATCCTGTCCTGCACCCATCTGCCTGGGATGAAACTGAATATTGCGGCACTGGCGGCCGATCTCGATGTGAGTCTGGGCGCGGTGCGCGAGGCGCTGTCGATGCTACAGTCCGAAGCGCTGGTGGTTTCCGAACCGCAACGCGGTTACACGGTAAGCCCGGTTTCACCGAAGGAACTGGCGGATATCACCGAAGCCCGCATCGCCATTGAGGCGATGTGCCTGCGCACCTCGATCGAGCGCGGCGACCTCGCCTGGGAAAGCCGGCTGGTGGCGAGCTGGCACAGGCTGTCGCGGCTCAGCCAGACCGAGGCCGGCAAGGACCTGCATCTGAGCGAGACCTGGTCACACGCCCATGCCGATTTCCACGCCGAACTGGTCGGCGCCTGCGGCAACGACTGGCTGCTGCGTATGCGCGCCATGTTGTATGAACAGAGCGAACGCTATCGCCGCATGTCGGTTTCGGTGCCGCAACCGAACGCGACGCGCGACGTTCCGGCCGAACACAAGGCGATCTTCGACGCTGTAATGGAGCGCGATGTCGAACGCGCCGTCGCTGCCCTTGAAAACCATCTGCGCAAGACAGCCACCATCGTGCGCACTTCCGTGGCCCTCTAACGTCCCTCTCGAGCAAAAAGCCAAAACATGACCAAGATTTCCGCTGACGCACTCAAGCAACTCTTCCTCGATGCCCGCACACAGAACGGCTTTCTGGATAGGCCCGTCTCCGACGAACAGCTGCGCGAGCTTTACGACATCGCCAAGATGGGCGCGACCTCGATGAACACGCAGCCGATGCGCGTGCTGTTCCTGCGCACCAAGGAAGCCAAGCAGCGCCTGGCCCCTGCCCTGTCGCCGGGCAATCTGGACAAGACCATGGCCGCGCCGGTCACCGCCATCGTGGCGCGCGACATGCAGTTCTACGAATACATGCCCGAGATCTGGCATAACCCGACAGCCCGCGACACCTTCGCCAATAATGCGCCGATGGCGCAGGCCACCGCCGTACGCAATGCGACTCTTCAGGGGGCTTATCTGATGATCGCCGCCCGCGCCATCGGGCTGGATTGCGGCCCGATGAGTGGTTTCGATATCGCCAAGGTGAATGCCGAGTTCTTCCCCGATGGCCGCTGCCAGACCGATTTCCTGTGCAATATCGGCTATGGCGATACGTCCAAGCTGATGGGCCGCCAGCCGCGCCACGCCTTCGAGCGCGCCTGCACGCTTCTGTAATGCCGCATTTCATCGTCCACTGCCTCGATGCTCCGGACGCGCTGCCGCGCCGTCTGGAGCATTACGACGCGCATAAGGCCTATCTGGGCACGGCGCCGGTGCGCATCCTTGTTTCCGGCCCGCTGATGTCGGATGACGGTGAGACGATGATCGGCAGCCTGTTCCTGATCGACGCCGAGACCAGGGCGGCGGTAGACTCTTTCAATGCCGCCGATCCGTTCCGACAGGCCGGGATTTGGGCGGAAATCCGCATTCATCGTTTCCTCAAGCGGGTCGATCTGCGCGACTAAGTCCCAAGCGCATTATCAAATGCGTTGTCAAAATACGTTGACTGGCCATGCTCGCGTCCCGCACCTTGCGACATCGGGTTGATCTGGATCCAGGATGAAACGTATGCCGCCGGTGAAAGCGCAGGTTCAGGATGGCCAGCTGGTGCTGAGCCTGCCGCAGGACGCCCTGTTGCTGGAACAGGCGGTTCAGCTGCTTGAACTCTTCCTGGCGGTGGTGCCCGAAGATCGCAGCGCCTGTCTTGATGCCCTGACAAAACCCGAAGATGCGGCAGCGCCGCTGTCGCTCGATGAAAACCGCTATCTCGCGCTGATCGCACGCGGCCTGCAGCAGCGCGACGAGCAGGCCGTCCGTTTTGCCGAAGCCGATCTTTTTGCGCTGAACGAAGCCGAACGACTGGGCATCAAACTGACGGCACGCCAGCGCAACACGCTCATACAGTATTATGTGGAGCGTCAGCCCTCCGACGAGGCGGCAGCGCCGACAGGGGGATCGAGCAGCGAGGCCGCCCTGGCACGGGCCCGGATTCTGGCCGAACGGATG
The DNA here is from genome assembly GCF_007197755.1 of Ferrovibrio terrae. Lineage (NCBI taxonomy): Bacteria > Pseudomonadati > Pseudomonadota > Alphaproteobacteria > Rhodospirillales > Rhodospirillaceae > Ferrovibrio > Ferrovibrio terrae. Next base: position 2,964,008 of record NZ_CP041636.1, on the reverse strand, counting down.
CGCCGGAAGCGCTAGCTGACCCGCAGTGCAACATATTGCGGGTTGTCTTTTAGAAAAATCACTCGCAAACTGGCTGCATGTCTGCTGAACCTCTGTTCATTCCCAGCGAGCACGCCCTGGTGCGGATCGACCGCATCCCGCTCACTCAAGTGCATGCCCGTGACGGCAAGTTCAGCCTGGCCGAAGCGGTCTGGGGCCGCGATAACGGCGAACCCGCAACCCTGCCCTTCGTTACCGCCATGCGCCGCCTGTTCGATCCCGATCCCGCCCATGTGATCGACACGACAGCCAAGCATGTGCTGGCCTGGCGCATCATCGATTTTGACAACCATCCCTTTGTGCTGGACGGCGAGGATGTGAGCAATCTCTGCCTTGGTGCCATCCGCCAGGCGCCGGCGCGTATCGCGGCGGAACAGACCTATGCCGCTGTGGTCGCCGAACGGATGCCGGCCTGTTTCCAGGTGGCGATGAGCATCCGTGTCTATCAGCGCGCCATGTTCCCCTTCTTCGATGAGGATGGCCATGTCTCGCGCGTGGTGACGCTGATACGGCCGCTCACGCCGGGTGTGGCGCTCGCGGCCGTTTCGCACTGATGGCTGCTTAGGCGGCCATCTCGACTTCAGGTTCGAGCAGTTCCATCAGCGGACCCTCTTCAATCTGCGCCAGCATGCCGGCACGATCGATTTGTGTCGTGTACATGCGGGCCGAGCGGCCGACCGCGCCGATGAAACCATCCATCGCCAGATCGGCCCGCGCATAGCCGTAGCCATCTGCCCGCAGCGGAATGCCGCTGCGATAGAGATTCTCGTAGACCAGCCCGCAGTGATGATCGACGTCGTAGCGCTTGATGCTGATCGCGCGGATCAGATGCGTCAGCAGATAGGCAAGCCGCTGGCGACGATAGGCTTCGCCGACGACCAGACCGCCATGATGGCCGATCTTTCCGGTCCAGTTGCAGTCGCGCGGCTGCAGGATTTTCGGCGTGCCAAGCGGCTGGAAGCGCGACGAGAACAGCCTTCCGCTGCGCAGCAGCTCGGTCCATCCCTCCTTGCCGGCATCAATCAGCCGGAAGGCAATCACCGCCGCTACCTCGCTCGTTTTGCGCATCTGGTGCGCCGGGTGATTCGGAATGGTCGACAGCCGCAGCCAGTATTGCGGCCCGCCCATCTCGAAGTCATGGTGTGCCGGGTCGAAGCTCGGATTGATCCCGACAATGCCGGGCATGCCTTCAAGGCAGCGGCGCCAGCGGTTAAGATCCGGATCCTGTTCGATAAAAAAGCCCCTGGCATCCAGCGAAGCCAGAATCAGGTTGATATACTTGTCGACAGACATTTTACGGCGCATCGGCAACCTCCTTTGTGCGTGTGCGCCATCAATGTAACCTTAGATAGTCATTTTTCTTTAAATGGGCCAACCCGCTGCCATCCCGTCAGTACACAGCCGCTTTCTGCTGGCGATATTGTATGTTGACGACCCCACCCGCCCTGCACCCGCCTGGAGCCCGCACTATGCTTGAGAGCCTGATTGCTCAGACCCTGCCGCAAGATCACGACCGCGCCACGCTGGTCGGCCGCGCCTGGGTCGCCGGCAGCCCGGCAGGCCCCGTCATTGTGGCCATGCACGGGGAAAATCTGGTCGATCTCAGCGCGTTGGCTGCCACGATGAGCGAACTGCTGGATCGGCCCGATGCGGCCGCGGCCGTTCAGGCAGCGCTGGGCAAGGCACCGGTGGTCGGCAGCCTGCAGGATGTGCTGGCCAATACGCTCAAGCTGCAGGCCCCGTATCTGCTGGCGCCCTGCGATCTGCAGGCGGTGAAAGCCGCTGGTGTCACCTTTGCCGACAGCCTGATCGAGCGCGTGATCGAGGAGCAGATCCGTGGCGATGCCAGCCGCGCCGAGGCCGTGCGTGCCGAGATCGCGGCAGCGCTGGGCGGCGAGATTTCCCGTATCAAACCCGGCTCGCCCGAAGCGATGCGCCTGCGCGAGACGCTGATGAAGCGCGGCGCCTGGTCGCAGTACCTGGAAGTCGGCATCGGCCCGGATGCCGAGGTTTTCACCAAATGCCAGCCGATGGCTTCGGTCGGCACCGGTATGGGCGTCGGCATCCATTCTGACTCGACTTGGAACAACCCCGAGCCCGAGGTGGTGCTGGCGCTCGACAGCCGCGGCCAGATCGTGGGGGCGGCGTTGGGCAACGACGTCAACCTGCGCGACGTGGAAGGCCGCAGCGCGCTGCTGCTCGGGCGCGCCAAAGACAACAACGCCTCCAGCGCTATCGGGCCGTTCATCCGGCTGTTCGACGCGCATTTCAGCCTCGACGACCTGCGCAAAACCGAGGTCAGCCTGACCATTGCCGGCACCGACAATTTCCGCCTCGAAGCCGCGTCGCATCTGTCAAAGATCAGCCGCGATCCGCTCGAACTCGCCGCGCAGACGTTTGGTTCGTCGCACCAGTATCCCGATGGTGCCATGCTTTATACCGGCACGATGTTCGCGCCGATCCAGGACCGCGACGCACCGGGCATGGGCTTTACCCACAAGCCCGGCGACGTGGTTACCATCCGCTCACCGAAACTGGGCGCTCTGATCAACCGGGTGGAGTTCTGCCATAAGCTGCCGCCCTGGCAGTTCGGCACGGCTGCGCTGATGCGCAACCTCGCCCAGCGTGGACTGCTGCGCTAGGCGGCCTGCTGAGCTAGACTGAGCCAATCGAGGGAGGCCCCAATGCTCGACCGGGTTTCGGCGGTGATCCGCCTGAATGAAAATGACAACGTGGTGGTGGCACGTGCCGAGCTGTTGCCCGGCGCCAGCATCGAGGGCGGCAATGTCACCGCCCGCTCGGCCATTCCAGCCGGCCACAAGGTGGCAACCGCGCCGATCGCACAGGGCGAGCCGGTGCGAAAATATAACCAGATCATCGGCTTCGCGTCGCAGTCCATCGAACCGGGCCAGCACGTGCACAGCCATAACCTGGCCATCGGCGACTTCGAGCGCGACTACGCCTTCGGTGCCGACATGCGGCCAACGCTGTTCATCCCTGAAGCCGAACGCGCGACGTTCCAGGGCTACATGCGCGAAAATGGCAAGGCCGGCACGCGCAACTATCTCGGTGTGATCACCAGCGTGAACTGCTCGGCCACGGTGGCACGCTATATCGCCGATGCTTTCAAGGGCGATGCGCTGAAGGATTATCCCAATGTGGATGGTGTGGTTGCCATCGTGCATGGCACCGGCTGCGGCATGGCTGATACCGGCGAAGGCTTCGGCAACCTCCAGCGCACGCTGTGGGGCTACGCCCAGCATGTGAATTTTGCCGGCGTGATGATGCTGGGGCTCGGCTGCGAAGTGGCGCAGATCGATTTCATGATGGAGGCGCAGGGCCTGAAGCACAACCCGCGCCTGCAGAGCATGACTATCCAGGATACCGGCGGCACCCGCAAAACAGTCGAGCGCGGGATCGCACAGCTGAAGGAAATGCTGCCAGCCGCCAATGCGATGCGGCGCACCACCGTGCCGGCCTCGCATCTGACGCTCTGCCTGCAATGCGGCGGCTCGGATGGGTATTCCGGCATCACCGCCAATCCGGCTTTGGGCGCGGCCGCCGATCTGCTGGTGCGCCATGGCGGCACGGCGATTCTGAGTGAGACGCCGGAAATCTATGGCGCCGAACATCTGCTGACGCGGCGGGCGGAAAACCGCGCCATCGGCGAGAAGCTGATCGAGCGCATCCGCTGGTGGGAAGGCTATTGCGAGCGCAACGGCGGCTCGATGGACAATAACCCCTCGCCCGGCAACAAGAAGGGTGGCCTGACCACCATTCTGGAAAAGTCACTGGGTGCGGCTGCCAAAGGAGGCACCACCAACCTGCGCGGCGTTTACAAATACGCCGAGCCGGTCGACACCAAGGGCTTCGTCTTCATGGACACGCCCGGCTACGACCCCTGCTCGGCCACCGGCCAGATCGCCGGCGGCGGCAACATCATCTGCTTCACCACCGGGCGCGGCTCGGTCTTCGGCGCCAAGCCGGTACCCTCGATCAAGCTGGCGACCAACTCGGCCATGTATCGTCGCATGGAAGAGGATATGGACATCAACTGCGGCGCCGTGCTGGATGAAGGCGTGAGCGTGCCCGAGATGGGCCAGCGCATCTTCGACAAGATCATTGATGTCGCCTCAGGCAATCCGTCGAAGAGTGAAGAGCTCGGCTTCGGCGATGCCGAATTCGTGCCCTGGCAAATCGGCGCGACAATGTAGCGCTGCTGGCCGCGGAACTCGCCCGCGTCCGCCGACGCCATCCACTGCTTCCGTTCAGCGCACTCCGCTGACTCGCTTCCTGTATTCACAGGTATCGACGCGTCGGCGACCGACTGGTGCAGATCCTGGACGAGGCGCTCAAGCGCAACCGGCTCGAGCCGTCATCGCTGGCGGAACGGCGCAAGCGCCAGCTGGTACCGTTATGAACTGGCCCGACTAGGCGCCTAGTTCGGCACAGCCTCAAATTCGGCAACGTCATCATTGCCGAATTTCTTCTCGAACCGGCTTTTGCCGGCCAGAACATGCGCCTCGCCCAGTTCGCGCGCCCGCGCGCCGTCGGATTGACGGATGGCGGCAACGATTTCCGCATGTTCGGCATTCGACTGCGCCATCTCCCGCGCATTCGCCAGCGAGACGCGACGGAACAGGGCCGCCTCCTTGGCGAGAGAGTCGCTGAAGGTCGCAAGCCGCGTGCCACCGGCCACATTCAGCAGGCAGTCATGGAAAGCGAGGTTGAGGTCGTAATAGCGCGCGGCATCGCCCGCCTTCACGCAGTCATCCATCTCTTGGACACGCCGTTCGAGTTCTTCCAGTTCCTCCAGCGAGCGCTGTTCGGCAGCGCGGCGGCAGGCATGGCCGGTCAGAACCGAGCGCAGGTCGTAGATTTCCAGCATCTCGCGGGCATCGACATCCCGCACATAGGCGCCCTTGTTGGCGATGAACTCGACCAGGCCGCGCGAGGCCAGATGACGCAAGCCCTCACGTACCGGCCCACGGCTGATGCCGAGGTCGCGTGCCAGCACCGCCTCATTGATGCGCTGCCCCGGCACCAGATGCCGGGTGACGATCATTTTCTCCAGCCGCTCGGCGGCAAGACTGGAAAGCGTGGTTTCACGCCGAAGCACCAGCGGGTCCATGCCGCTATTATCGGCTTGACTCCTCTCAAATGTCAACCGCACACTGTCAACACTTAGTAATTTTTGGACGAGTCCATGACCCTGCTAGCCCCCAAAACCCAAGCGGTCTCCGACATCACCGGGGCCGCCGTCACCTTCCTGACCCAGGCCCGCTTCGAGGCGCTGTCGCCCGAAGTACTGGAGATTTCACGCCGCTGCCTGCTCGATTCCGCCGGACTGATCCTGTCCGGGCTCGGTGTGCCGGCAATCGGCATCCTGGCCGGCTTTGCCCGCGAACAGGGCGGTGCGGGCCAGGCGCTGCTGCTCGGTGAAGGCGCTTTGCGCGTGCCGGTGCAGGTGGCCGCCCGCGTGCTGGGCACTGCCGGACATGTGCATGATTTCGACGACACGCAGGTCAGCCACGACCCCGCGCATGTCTATGGGCTCCTCACCCACCCCTCAATCCCGCCCTTCAGCGCAGCGCTGGCGGTGTCCGACATGCTGGGCGGCGTCAGCGGCCAGAAATTCGTCACGGCTTTCAATTATGGTTTTGAACTGGGCTGCAAGATTTCGGAATGGATGCAGCCCGACCATTATCTGCGCGGCCACCACACCTCTGGCACTGTCGGCACCTTCAGCGCCTGCGCGGCGGCCTGCCTGCTGCTCGATCTCGACGCGACAGCAACGGCACGCGCGCTCGGCATCGCCGGCAGCTTCGCCGCTGGCATCCGCTGCAATTTCGGCACCATGACCAAACCTCTGCATGTCGGACGTGCCGCCGAGAACGGCGTGCTGGCCGCGATGCTGGCGGTGCGCGGCTACACTGCAGACCCCACCGTGCTGGACGGATCCTGGGGCTTCCCGGCCGTGCTGGGCGGCGGCTTCTCGCCCGAGAAGGTCACAGAGGGCTTTGGCAAAACCTGGAGCATCGTCGATCCCGGCGTCAGCATTAAGCCCTATCCGAGCGGCATCCTGACCCACCAGTCGATGGACATGGTGAAGAACCTGGTGCTGCGCGAGAATATCGATCCCATGACGGTCGAGCGCATCGATTTCTTCGCCGGCGACAACATCCTGCGCCCGATCCGTTATCGTGTGGCGAAGAACGAACTGCAGGCGAAATTCTCGATGGCGGCGCTGATCTCCATGCTGGTGCTGCATCGCGATGCCGGCCTCAGCCAATTCGAGGATGACGTGATCGCCGCTCCGGCCTTCCAGGACATGCAGGAACGCGTGCATACCCACGCCGACCCGGCGATCAATGCGCTGGGCTTCGACCTGATCCGCTCGCGCGTCGAAATCACGCTGAAAGACGGCAAGGTGCTGAAAGCAGAGGCCGATACACGCTATCGCGGCGGCCCCTCCTGGCCACTGACCGATGCCGACCTGCGCGAAAAATACGACGGCTGCGTCAGCAAGATCGATCCCGTGCTGACCGACCGTATCGCCAAAGAAGTGCTTGGCCTCGCGGAAGCCGCCAGCACGATGGCGCTGCTCGATCTGCTGCGACAGGCAAAGGTACGCGCGTGAGCGCCGCGCCGACGATCGGCATCGCGGAGCAGGCTGCGGCACTGGCCGCGCGCCTTGGCCGCGCCACGCTGCCGAAAAACCCGATCGTCGTCTATGGCTCGTCCACTGTGCGACTCTGGCCCGATGTCCCGGCTAGCCTGGGCCGGCAGGATGTCATCCCGGTCGGCTTCGGCGGCGCAACGCTGCAGGATTGCATCGAGTTCTACGACCTGCTTGTGAGGCCTCTTGCGCCACGGCTACTGGTGGTCGCCGCAGGCACCAACGACATCGAGAAGCGGAATGCAGGTCCTGCAGAAATCCTGGCACTGGTCGAGACACTGATCGGAAAGGCTCGACGCAAGCAGCCAGCCCTGCCGGTTGTCGTACTTACGCTGAAGCCCGCTCCCTTTCATGGCGAGCGGATGCCGGCCATCCGCGCCGCGAATGCCCTGCTGGCAGAACATCTGCCGGCCTGCAGCGCCGTGACACTGATCGACATCTATGCCGCCTTCGTGAATACCACCGACCAAGCCGATCCACGCTTCTACGCCGAGGACCTGCGACACCTGAATGACGTGGGCTACGCGGCGTGGAACCGCGCCATCGCAGCAGGCCTGCCACCGCCATAAGAGCGAATCCGGCAACGGCACAAACGACAAACGGGAGGATGATATGACAAAATGGAAAACCCTGACCCCGCTGGCAGCAGTTCTGTGGCTTGGCGGCACCGTCGCGGTCTTTGCCCAGACCATGTCGGATACCACAAAGGCGCTGTATCAGGCTGCGAAGAAGGACGGCGAGTTGACCTGGTATGTCAGCCATTTTGGCCTCGACAATGCCACAGCGGTCGAACAGGCCTTCTACAAGAAATATCCCGGCATCAAGGTCAATGTCGTGCGCGCTACTGCGCAGGTGATCTACCAGCGCCTCAATCAGGATATCCTGGCCAACACGCAGGTCGCCGATGTCTATTCCTCGACCGACAACGCGCACTTCGTGCGCCTGAAGGCCGATGGCCGCCTGCTGTCCTACCGGCCCGAAAATGCCGACAAGGTGCTGCCGATTTTCCAGAACATGGATCCGGACAACCAGTATCACGCCACCTCGGGCGCCATCATCGTGATCGCCTACCGCTCCGACAAGATCAGTGCGGCCGATGCGCCGAAAAGCTGGACCGACCTGCTCGATCCGCGTTTCAAGGGCAAGCTCTCCTTCGGCCATCCCGCTTATTCCGGCTTCGTCGGGGCCTGGGCCATCGCGCTGGAGAAGAAATACGGCTGGAGCTATTTCGAGAAGCTGCGCGCCAACAATCCCCAGGTCGGCCGTTCGATCAACGATGTGATCACCATGCTGGACGCCGGCGAGCGTTCGGTCGGCCATGCAGGCGACGGTCCCTTCCGCAAGAAAGAAATCGAAGGCGCACCCTATCGCACGGTTTTCCCGGAAGACGGATCCGTCGTCATCCTGGCCGGCTCTGGCATCCTGAAGACGTCCAAGCGTCCGAATGCCGCCAAGCTGTTCATGGACTTCCTGCTCGATGTCGAGCCGCAGCAGATCCGCGTCGACATGGATATGGGCATGCCATTGCGACCCGAGGTGAAGAATGTGCGGGGCGGCAAGATGCCCAATGAGGTAAACACCATTCCGGTCACCGACGACGACCTGAAGGGCCTGCCCGCGCTGAACGAGCGCTGGCGCTCCACCTTCGGCGGCTGAGCATGACGCAAACGAACAGCCTGGCCGGGCTGCGACGCTGGCGCCGGCTGCTGGACCCCAGCACACTGGTGCTGCTGGTACTGGCCTCGGCGCTGATCCTGCTGGTCGGCCTGCCGTTGTTCAAGCTGCTGAGCCTGTCCGTGCTGGGGCCGAACGGCCTCACGCATGATCCCCTGATGACCGCCTTCGGCCGCCTGCGCCATCTCGAGGCGCTGGGACGGTCGCTGTATATCGGCGTGGCGGTGGCGATCATCAGCACAATGGTGGGCGTGCCGATGGCCTGGCTGGTCTCGCGCAGCAACATGCCGGGACGCAACTTCGTCACGCTCACCGTTGTCGCCACTTTCGTCATGCCGCCCTATCTCGGCGCCGTGGCCTGGATGCTGCTGGGCGGGCCGAATGCCGGCTGGATCAACCGGGCCTGGGAATTTCTCGGCGCCGAAACCAAGCTTCTGAACATCTATTCGATGGAAGGCATCATCTTCCTGATCGCGCTCTACTCCATTCCGTTCAACTTCATTTTCGCGCGCTCTGCACTCGACGTCGTCTCCAGTGAACTGGAAGACGCTGCCTCGATCCTCGGCGCCAGCCGTTTCGTTACCACGATCAAAATCACCCTGCCGATGATCTGGCCGGCCATCCTGGGTGGCGCGATTATCGCCCTGCTGGAATCGATCACACTGTTCGGCACGCCCGCCTTGCTCGGCATCCCGGCCGGGATCACCGTCGCCACCACGCAACTCTGGCAGTTCTTCGAGTTTCCGCCACGGCTCGATGCTGCGGCCGCCTATTCCATGGCACTGATCGCTGTCACCGTGCTGCTGCTGTGGATGCAGCGCTGGTTCCTGCGCCGCAAATCCTTCACCGCCATGACCGGCAAGGGCGGCGAGCGGCGGCCTGTCGATCTCGGCCGCTGGCGCTGGCCCGCCTTCGCGGCCTGTATGACGGTGGCTGCCATGGCGGTGTTTCTGCCGCTGATCGTGCTGCTGCAGGCCGCCTTCGCCAAAGCGTGGAGCCGTGGTTTCTCGTTCAGTAATCTTACCTTGGCGAATTTCGACTACCTTCTGTTCAAGAACAGTTCGGCCATCGGCTCGATCTGGAACACCTTCTGGTTCTCCGCCGTGGCCGCCACTGCTGCCGTGGCGATTGCGCTGATCGTGGCTTATGCGCAGGCGCGTCGGCTGCTGCCCGGCACCGGTCTGCTGCAGTTCCTCTGCATGGTACCGATCGCCATTCCCGGCATCGTGCTGGCGGTCGCCTTCTACGCCACTTTTGCGCCGCCGCCATTTGCGCTCTATGGCACCGCGGCCATGCTGATCCTGGCTTTCATGATCCGCAGCCTGCCGGTCGCGTTTATCAATGCGGCTGCCACGGTGAAATCCCTCAACCCGGAGATGGAGGATGCCGTGCGCATCCTTGGCGGGTCGCGTGCCACGGTCATGCGCAAAGTCGTGGTGCCGCTCACCAAGGGCGGCCTGATCGGCTCCTGGCTGCTGGTCTTTATCGCCGCCACGCGCGAACTCAGCACGGCGATCTTTCTCACCGGGCCAAAAACCAAAGTGATGTCCATCGTGATGCTCGATCTGAGTGAAGAAGGCAATTTCGAAGTCCTGTCGGCACTTGGCGTGCTGCTGCTGGCAACGGCCTGGATCGTTGTCTGGGTTGGCCAGCGTGTCGCTGGCCGCGACTTCATGCTGCGGAGACCGTGATGCCCTATCTCAGCCTTGCCAACCTCGAATGCCGCTTCGGTGAATTCACTGCGGTCGAGAACCTGTCGCTGGATTTTGCCGAGGGCGAGTTCATTGCCCTGCTCGGTCCGTCCGGTTGCGGCAAGACCACCACCTTGCGGGCGATTGCCGGCTTCGTCACGCCCTCGTCGGGCAGCATCCGGCTGGGCGGCCGTACGCTGTTCGGCCCGCATGAAAACCTGCCGCCAGAGCAACGGCAGATGTCGATGATCTTCCAGAGCTATGCGATCTGGCCGCATATGACGGTGTTCGAGAACGTCGCCTTCGGGCTCCGTTTGCGTAAGCTCGGCCGCGACGAGATCGAACGCCGCACCCGCCGCATCCTGGAAGTCGTGCATCTGGATCAGCTGGCCGAACGCCTGCCGGCCGAGTTGTCCGGCGGCCAGCAGCAGCGCGTCGCCCTGGCGCGCGCCATCGTGGTCGAGCCAAAAGTTCTGCTTCTGGATGAGCCGCTGTCGAATCTCGATGCCAACCTGCGCGAGGAGATGCGCTTTGAGATCCGCCGCCTGCATGATGAATTCGGCATCACCAGCGTCTATGTCACGCATGACCAGACCGAGGCGATGGTGACGGCCGACCGCATCGTGGTGATGAATCGTGGTCGCATCGAACAGGTCGATAGCCCGAAGCAGGTCTACGACAATCCGCAGACGCGCTTCGTCGCCGGCTTCATCGGCCGCACCAACCTGATCGACGGCAGCTTCACCAATGGCAGTTTCAGCGCCGGCAGCATAAGCCTGCCCTTCCCCGCGCCGGTCGAGCAGGCCACGGCTTTGTCCGTGCGGCCGCATCGCATCGGCATGGGCCGGTCGCACTCCGCAGCGAAACAGGCTTTCGAGATCGATGGCACGCTGCGCAGCCGCGTCTTCCTGGGCGAGACCTGGGAATATGAGGTCGCCGTACCCGGCCTGGCCGCGCCACTGCGCGTCTCCCGCCCGCCCGAGGACCTGTTCGAGACTGGCGAGGCGGTGCGCCTGGCGCTGTCGTCCGCTGCCATGGTGAGCGTGCGTTGAGGGAGAGTGCCATGAAACTGGATCTGGGCGTGACAGGCCTGCGCGTGCTGATCACTGGCGCCAGCACCGGCATCGGCGCCGCCACCGCTCGCGTTTTTGCCAGCTGTGGCGCCAGGGTCGCGATCCATTCCGGCAGCAGCGCCGAGGCGGCCTCCGCACTGGCCGCCGAGATCGGCGCTACTGATGTGGTCTCCGGCGACCTGAGACAGCGCGGCTCGGCCGCCGACATCGTCGCAGCCGCGGCTGAAAAACTTGGCGGGCTCGATACGCTGGTCAGCAATGCCGGCGCTATTGTCGGACGCACGCCGCTGCATGACTTTGACGACGCGATCTACGACGAGGTCATGGCACTGAATGTACGGGCAGTGGCCGAGCTTGCGCGTGCCGCGCATCCATACCTGGCGAAGTCCGCCATGGCTTCGATCATCAACACCGGATCTATTGCAGGCCGGAATGGTGGCGCACCGGGCTCCGGGGTGTACGCCGCGACCAAGGCTGCGGTGCACAGCCTGACGCGCTCGATGGCCAAGGAATTTGCACCGGCCGGCATTCGCGTCAATGCCATCGCGCCCGGCGTGATCGAAACGCCATTCCACGCGACGACATCCGCCGAGTTCCTGGACTCTGTCTGTCGCACGATCCCGATGGGCCGGCTCGGGCGCGCGGAAGACTGCTGCTGGCCGATCGTCTTCCTCGCCTCGCCGATGCTGTCGGGTTACGTCACCGGACAGATCATCGACGTCAATGGCGGGCAGTTCATGCCGTGATCGGGGAAAAATGGTGGGCGATGACGGGATTGAACCGCCGACATCCTCGGTGTAAACGAGGCGCTCTACCGCTGAGCTAATCGCCCGCTCTGCTCCCGGAACCGGGCAGCGAAGGCGGCCTTCATACCAGATGCCGCCATCGCCCGGCAAGGCGGCCCAGCGACCTTAGTCCTTGGTTTCAACCGGGAAGCTCGCCCCGATCAGCCAGACCGTTTCGCCATCGCGCGCCAGCACCGGCAACGACATGGTTTCCAGCGTGCCACTGAAATCGCCGGGCTGGAAACGGCCGAACAGGAAAACCGGCTGGCGCGACTGCGCCACGCGGTTCGACAGCCGGATGCACAGCTCGGCCTCTTCGGGCATGAAATGCTTCGAAAAGGGAATGTTGGTGGCATCGCCGCCGAACAGCCAGGTTATCGCCGTACCCAGTAGCCGGTAGCGCCAGTCGCGGCCGCCCTCCAGCGGCTCGATCACGAAGCAGTTGCTGACGATGCCGAGTTCGGTCAGCCGCTCGAAGCTGAGATCGTCGCGCTGGGGCACACCATTGCCCGCCGGCCTTAACTCCTGCCACAGCCGGTACAGCGCCACCGCGCCCGGATGGCGCGGGCCATCGATCTCGACCAGCAGGTCACCCTCGGCCGGGTCAAGCATGGCGCGCTCACCGATCGTTCCGGTCTTCTCAGTCATCACCCGCCCTGCTGCTAACGCTGTCATCATGGCAGGCGGCGCCCACATGCGCCACAAACAGCAAACGGCCGGCAGAGACTGCCGGCCGCTGAAATTTGCTGCAGGAAAATACCTGCGTCAGCCGACCGCTTCCTTCAGCGTCTTGCCGGCGCGGAATTTCGGCTGTTTGGTCGGCGGCAGGTCGATCCGCTCACCCGTACGGGGATTGCGGCCCGGGCTGGCGGCCCGGGTACCGACGAAGAAGCTGCCGAAGCCGACGATCCTGACCTCCTCACCGCGGCGCAACGCCTCGGTGATGAGTTCGAAGACCGACTCTACGGCCCGCTCTGCCTGTTCCTTGCTGAGACCCGAGGTGTCGCGCACCTGGGCCATCAGGTCCTGCTTGTTCACGCTGGAGCCCTCCGCACTGCTCTAATCACGGTCAGTGTTTGACCACACCCTCGCGGTCGCCTTCCTTTTCAGGCTCGACCACGGCGGGTTTACTCAGATCGTCAACGTCGCTCCACTCAATTGGTTTCAATTCCGCGACCAGAGCATGCTTCAGCACCTCCTCGCAGGTAGAAACCGGGATGATTTCGAGCCCCTTCTTCACGTTATCCGGGATCTCGACCAGGTCCTTCTCGTTCTCCTTCGGGATCAGCACCGTCTTGATACCACCCCGGTGGGCGGCCAGCAGCTTCTCCTTCAGGCCGCCGATCGGCAGCACGCGGCCACGCAGGGTGACCTCGCCGGTCATCGCCACGTCCTTGCGGACCGGAATGCCCGTCAGTACCGAGACGATCGAGGTGACCATCGCGATGCCGGCCGAGGGGCCGTCCTTCGGGGTGGCGCCCTCGGGCACGTGGACGTGGATGTCGCGCTTGTCGAAGATCGGCGGCTTCACCCCAAAGGCAACCGCGCGGGCACGGACGAACGAGCGGGCGGCCTGCACCGATTCCTGCATCACCTCACCCAGCTTGCCGGTGATGGTCATGCGGCCCTTGCCGGGCAGCATGACGGACTCGATGGTCAGCAACTCGCCGCCCACCTCGGTCCAGGCCAGGCCGGTGACGGTGCCGACCAGATCTTCCAGTTCGGCCTCGCCGTAGCGATGGCGGCGCACGCCGGCATACTTGTCGAGGTTCTTCGGCGTGACCTTGATCGACTTCACGCCCTTCGACAGGATTTCCTTCACCGCCTTGCGGGTCAGGTTGGCCAGTTCGCGCTCCAGCGAACGCACGCCGGCTTCGCGGGTGTAGTAGCGAACCAGGTCGCGCAAAGCTTCGTCGGTGATCGACCACTCGCCCTTCTTCAGGCCGGCAGCTTCGATCTGCTTTTCGATCAGGTGACGCTTGCAGATTTCGATCTTCTCATCCTCGGTGTAGCCGGGGATACGGATGATCTCCATGCGGTCCAGCAGCGGCTGCGGCATGCGCAGGCTGTTGGCGGTGCAGATGAACATCACGTCCGAGAGATCGTAATCGACCTCGAGATAGTGATCGCTGAAGGTGCTGTTCTGCTCGGGGTCGAGCACTTCGAGCAGCGCCGAAGACGGATCGCCGCGGAAGTCCTGACCCATCTTGTCGATTTCGTCGAACAGGAAGAGCGGATTGTTGGTCTTCGCCTTCTTCATCGACTGCACGACCTTGCCGGGCATGGAGCCGATGTAAGTGCGGCGGTGACCGCGGATTTCGGCTTCGTCGCGCACGCCGCCAAGCGACACGCGCACGAAGTTGCGACCGGTCGACTTGGCGATCGACTTGCCGAGCGAGGTCTTGCCCACGCCGGGCGGACCGACGAGGCAGAGGATCGGCCCCTTCAGCTTGCCCGAGCGCTGCTGCACGGCGAGATACTCAAGGATACGCTCCTTGACCTTCTCCAGACCATAATGGTCGTCGTTCAGCACCTTTTCGGAATTCTTGATGTCCTTCTTGATCTTGCTGCGCTTGCCCCACGGGATCGACAGCATCCAGTCGAGGTAGTTGCGGATGACGGTCGCTTCGGCCGACATCGGGCTCATCGAGCGCAGCTTCTTCACCTCGGCCATCGCCTTTTCACGGGCTTCCTTGCTGAGGCGGGTCTTCTTGATGCGCAGCTCGATCTCGGCCACTTCGTCGCGGCCGTCCTCGCCCTCACCCAGCTCCTTCTGAATCGCCTTGAGCTGTTCGTTGAGGTAATACTCGCGCTGGGTCTTCTCCATCTGGCGCTTCACGCGCGAGCGGATTTTCTTCTCGACCTGCAGCACGCCGATCTCGCCTTCCATCATGGCATAAACGCGCTCGAGGCGTTCCACCACGCTGGCAATCTCCAGCAGTTCCTGCTTGTCGCTGATCTTGATGGTCAGATGCGACGCGACCGTATCGGCCAGCTTGGACGCATCGTCGATCTGGTTGAGCGAAACCAGCACCTCGGGCGGAATCTTGCGATTCAGCTTCACATACTGTTCGAACTGGTTGATCACCGAACGCGACAGCGCCTCGGTCTCGCGGCCTTCACCGGAGTCATCCGAAATGACTTCAGCCTGAACCTGGAAGAACTCGGCGTTTTCGTTGAACTTGACGATCTTGGCGCGCTGGCTGCCCTCGACCAGCACCTTCACGGTGCCGTCCGGCAGACGCAGCAGCTGCAGCACCGAGGCGATGGTGCCTACGGCATGGATATCTTCCGGATTCGGGTTGTCCTGACCGGCATTTTTCTGGGCGACCAGCAGAATCTGCTTATCGTCCTTCATGACATCTTCGAGCGCCCGCACCGATTTCTCGCGACCGACAAACAGCGGCACGATCATGTGCGGGAATACGACGATGTCCCGCAGCGGCAGGACCGGGAAAACTTGGGCGCGGGGCGATGTGAACATGCGAGGTTTCTTCCTGGAGGGCGGCCGGCCCAAGGGGCCATGAAGGCATCCTTTTTGCGCCGCCTGACTGCGATTAAGATGGGAATTCCAACAACGTCCGTCAAGGGATGGGCGGTTTTTCCACACCCTGAAGGAACATCACGATGACAGGGACCGAGTCGTCCACAGGCTACGCTCAGGGTCCGGCGCGGCATGGCATACTGGAGGTGGCGGTGCTTGACCTTCGCGGCAGGCATGCACCGGCATTCGAGGCCGCGCTCAGCGAAGCGATGCCGTTGATCCGACGCCAGCCGGGCTGCCATAGCGCCGAGGTCCGGCCCTGCCTGGAAAATCCGCAGCGGTATCTGCTGGTGGTTAACTGGGCCGACGTGGCCGCCCATGAGGAAGGTTTTCGCCGCTCCGACGATTACCGCCGCTGGCGCGCCCTACTGCACGGATTTTACGAGCCTTTTCCGCTGGTAGAACACTACGGGCCGCCCCTTTGAAAGGGCGGCCCGCGAAAGTCGCACTGCCATGAGGCCTGTGGTGTGATCAGGCGCTGACGTCTTCCTGCTTGCGATCGGCGTAGATCAGCAGCGGCTTGGCGCGTCCTTCGACCACGTCGGTCGAGATCACCACTTCCTCGACACCGTTCATGTTCGGCAGATCGAACATCGGATCGAGCAGGATGGCTTCCAGGATCGAGCGCAGGCCACGCGCACCGGTCTTGCGTGCGATCGCCTTGCGGGCGACGCCAGCCACCGCCTCGTCGGCGAAGGTCAGCTTGACGTCTTCCATCTCGAACAGGCGCTGATACTGCTTGATCAGCGCATTCTTCGGCTTGGTCAGAATGTCGACCAGGGCCGGTTCGTCCAGATCGTTCAGCGTCGCGATCACCGGCAGGCGGCCGATGAACTCCGGGATCAGGCCGAATTTCAGCAGGTCGTCCGGTTCGACTTCCGACAGGATTTCGCCCGCACGACGCTCATCGGGACCACGCACTTCGGCGCCGAAGCCCATCGAGCTGCCCTTGCCACGACCGGCAATGATCTTCTCGAGGCCGGCAAAGGCGCCGCCGCAGATAAACAGGATATTGGTGGTGTCGACCTGCAGGAATTCCTGCTGCGGATGCTTGCGGCCGCCCTGTGGCGGAACGCTGGCAACCGTGCCTTCCATGATCTTCAGCAAGGCCTGCTGCACGCCCTCGCCCGACACGTCGCGGGTGATGGACGGGTTGTCGGACTTGCGGCTGATCTTGTCGACTTCGTCGATATAAACGATGCCGCGCTGCGCGCGCTCGACATTGTAATCTGCCGACTGCAACAGCTTGAGGATGATGTTCTCGACATCCTCGCCCACGTAACCGGCTTCGGTCAGTGTGGTGGCGTCAGCCATCGTGAAGGGCACTTCGAGGATGCGGGCCAGCGTCTGCGCCAGAAGAGTCTTGCCGCAGCCGGTCGGGCCGATCAGCAGGATGTTCGACTTGGCGAGTTCGACTTCGTTGTTCTTGCCGCCCTGGCCGATGCGCTTGTAGTGATTGTGTACCGCGACCGACAGCACCTTCTTGGCGTGGTACTGCCCAATCACATAGTCGTCCAGTACGCGGCAGATCTCCTGCGGGGTCGGCACACCGTCCCGGGTCTTCACCAGGGCCGACTTGTGCTCCTCGCGGATGATATCCATGCAGAGCTCGACGCACTCGTCGCAGATGAACACCGTCGGACCGGCGATCAGCTTACGCACCTCGTGCTGGCTCTTACCGCAGAACGAGCAGTACAGCGTATTCTTGGAGTCACTGCCGCTCAATTTGGTCATGCCTACTCCGCTGAGCGGGCCGGCGCCGGGCGACGCGGGGCCCTAATCCATCGAATCATCATAATAAGGAACCATGACGGCCTGCACAACGGAGATACCCCCCGCCGATTTCACCTAAGGCCCCGGAATCAGGTCACATAACCATGATTTAACGCTTAAGGGTGGTCTGACAAGTGCGCCGGCCGGCCCACCCCGGCGACTGGGAGAGGCCGGCGCCGGCCCCGCGTTTGGAGCCGGCATTCCGGCTTTATTTACCGAACTTACTTCTTGGCCACCGGTTCCGGGCGGCGGTCGACCACCTCGTCGACCAGGCCGAATTCCTTGGCCTCGGTGGGAGTCAGGAAGCGGTCGCGCTCCATGGCCAGTTCGATCCGGTCGACATCCTGGCCGGTATGCTTGGCATAAAGGGCGTTCAGCCGGGCGCGCATATCGAGGATTTCCTTGGCATGGATCTCGATATCGGCGGCTTGGCCCTGGAAGCCGCCGGACGGCTGATGGACCATGATTCGCGCATTCGGCAGCACGTAACGCATGCCCTTCTCGCCGGCGGCGAGCAGCAGCGACCCCATCGAGGCGGCCTGGCCGATGCACAGCGTGGAAATCTTGGGACGGATGTACTGCATGGTGTCGTAGATCGCCATGCCGGCCGTCACCAGCCCGCCGGGGCTGTTGATATAGAATGAGATTTCCTTGTTCGGGTTTTCGGCTTCGAGAAACAGCAACTGGGCGGTCACCAGGCTGGCCATGGTGTCGTTCACCGGGCCGACCATGAAGATGATCCGCTCCTTCAGCAGCCTCGAATAGATGTCATACGAGCGCTCGCCCCGGTTGGTCTGCTCGACCACCATCGGAACCAGCATGTTCATGTATGTATCGACCATCTTTTCCATGGGGCGCCCTGAAATACGAGGAATGTTGTTGTCCTAATGTGGCGCAGACCTGTGGTTCCTTCAATGGGCGGGGGACTGGAACCTGTCCGGACAGTGGCGGGTTTACCGTCAGATATGAGCACGGAGCATGCCCCATGACGGAGCTCGCCTTCTGGGAATGTCTGTACACCGCAGGCCACGACGCCGCCGCCCTCCAGCGACAGGATAGTGGCTGGCTGCTGCACGGTACGGCGGTTTTCCGTCACGATGACGGGCCCGCCTGCGTGAACTACGCCGTGGAGATCGATGCCGGCTGGCAGAGCCGGCGCGGCAGCGTGCGGGGCTGGCTGGCCGGGCAGCGGTTCGATCATGTGATCGAGCGGCGCGACGATGGCTGGTACCTCGACGGACACACCCACGGCCTCGCCCATCTGGTCGATCTCGACTTCGGCTTCACGCCGGCCACCAATATGCAGCAACTGCGCCGCGTGGCGCTCCAGCCGGGCCAGGCCGCCGATATCCCGGTGGTATGGTTCGACCTCAAGCAGACCAGCCTGATCGAACTGCCGCAGCATTATGCCTGCCTGGATGGCGAGGCCTACCGCTATGCCTCGCCGCAGGGCCCCTATGAAGCCGTGCTGGAGATCGCGCCGAACGGCTTCGCCAGCCTGTATCCTGAACTGTGGCGCATGGCGGCCTGAGCTTAAAAATGAAAAAACGCCGGGGCGTGAACCCCGGCGTCGATTCAGTCGAGAAAAAAGCGCACGATTACGAAACTGCTTCGACTTCCTTCTGCAGCTCTTCCTTGGTCACGGTCTTGTCGGTGACGGTGGCCATCTCGACGATGAAGTCGATCACCTTGTCCTCGAAGATCGGCGCGCGCAGGCTCTGCGCGGCTTCCGGGTTCTTCTGGAAGTATTCCATCACCTGACGCTCCTGACCGGGGAAGCGGCGCGCCTGCTCGATCATGGCGCGGGTGATTTCTTCCGACTTCACTTCGATGTTGTTGATGCGACCGATTTCCGACAGCAGCAGGCCGAGGCGGATGCGACGTTCGGCGATCTTCTGGTATTCCGCCTTGAGCTCGTCCTCAGACTTCTTCTCTTCGGCCATCTCGGCTTCGAGACGCGACTTGTCGCTCGAAATCTCGTTCCAGATCTGGCCGAACTCCATTTCGACCATGCCTGGCGGCACGTCGAAGCTGTGCTGGTCGGCCAACTGGTCGAGCAGGCCGCGCTTCATCTTCATGCGGGCGAGGCTCTTGTACTCCGAGCCGAGGTCGCGCTTGACGTTGTCTTTCAGCTCCTGCAGCGACTGCAGGCCGAAACGCTTGGCGAATTCGTCATCGATGGTGACGGCGGCAGCGGCGCGCACTTCCTTGAGGGTGCAGTCGAAGTCAGCAGGCTTGCCGGCCAGATCGCTGTTGCCGTAGGCCTCCGGGAAGGTGACCTTGACGATTTTCTGTTCACCGACCTTCATGCCGACCAGCTGGTCCTCGAAACCGGGGATGAAGCTGTTCGAGCCCAGCACCAGCGGATAATCGGTGGCGGTGCCGCCATCGAACTTCACGCCATCGACGCTGCCCGAGAAGTCGATCACGACCTGGTCGCCCTTTTCGGCAACCTTGTCGGCCTTCTCGTAGGTCTTCTGCTGGTCCGACAGACGGGTCATGAACTCTTCGACCTCGGTGTCATTCGGCTCAACGACCAGACGCTCCAGCTTGATCTGCTTGAAGTCGCCCGGAACGATTTCCGGCAGCACTTCGACCGCGATGGTGCATTCGAAATCCTTGCCCTCCTCGAAGGTCTGGATATCGACCTTGGGCTGCATCGCGGGACGCAGCTTGTTATCTTCCAGCGTCTTCTGCAGGGCCGAGTTCACCGACTCTTCCATCGCCTCGCCGAGCAGCGCGCGACCATACTGCTTCTTGATCAGGGCCGCCGGCGCCTTACCCGGGCGGAAGCCCGGCATGTTCACCTGACCGCGGACCGCTTCAAGCTTCTCGTTGACGGTGCTTTCCAGCGCGGCGGCGTTGATGACGACCTTGTATTCGCGCTTCAGGCCCGAGGCGCTGATTTCCGTGATCTGCATGACCGAATTACCTGTCTCTTCTAAGAATCTGCTATCGCAATTCGCCGCCGGGAGGACTGGTGCGGGCGGAGGGACTTGAACCCACACGCCTTGCGGCACAGGAACCTAAATCCTGCGTGTCTACCAGTTCCACCACGCCCGCTTGCCCGCACCGGGGCCGGCGCGAAGGCGCAGTCTATAGCACGGAGATTTGGGCCGCGCGAGGCTTTTGGCCGGTTTTCCAGCCCGCCTCCCAGCGATACTTAAGTGCCCGTCTTAGCGGGCCTTTTCGCCTTACTCTGGTCGCAATGCAGCATCTCGGCGCGCTCGGCCAGCCACTCTGCGCTGTAGCTGCAATCCTTGAAGTCGTCATAGAAAGGCCCGCCGATCGTGTAATGCACGATGGCGACGTCGGTCTGGTGAGGGTCGTAGTCGGCCAGGTGGTTCCAGCGATGCGGTATTTCGCCGATCAGCTCGTCGTTTCCGAGCCATTTGAACTGGTGCAACTCCAGCCCGGTGGCGGAATTGACGTAATCCGGGGTCAGCGCAGTGCATCTGGCGCAGTTGAACAGCATGACGCTGGACCAGTTCTTCTTCTCGTACCTTGTCTGCGCCTTGCCGAGGAATTTCACGTCTTCCTTGGGCACATGGTTGTGCTTGACCACCTGCACGGCATAGCGCTCGTCGCGCAGCTCCCACAGCTTCGCGATGTCGTCCAGAACGAGCATGTCGTCGTCCATGAAGATCGCCCAGCCATCGAAACCGGCCAGATACGGCGTCAGGAAGCGCGAGAAGGAAAAGTCGGTCGACTGCAGCTCGTGATGCGGGCGGGTGTAGATGTCGGCCAGCTGGTTCAGCGCCAGATGCGTGATCGCCACCGGCCGCGAGGCGCGGCGGTTGATGCTGAGGGCGGCGACGCTGGAGGCCACCGGGGCCGAGCGGCTGTAGCCGATGAAAACGCGAATCATCGAAAAACTCCTGGCCCGGACACGATAGGGGCAGACTCTGCTTACACTCCAATGGTTAACGCGGCCCTGATCCAGCGCAAGCCAAGTCAGGTCTATTTAGAGCTGGTTCAAGGTTCAGTTGGTGCTGAGGGGTCTAACCGCGTCCATCCCGCCTTCCGCCTGTCCAGCGCGTAAAGTTACTCATGCGATATCAGAACATATGCTGAACATAATGAAATTCAAGGCCTGTACCCGCTTTGCAACACAGGCATGCAGTTGCGTGTTCAGCGGAGCGCCGAACCGCTGACATAGAGCCAGCGCAGCACCGGCCCGGCAAACAGGCCATAGCCAAGACGGTTTCGCGGTATTATAATACCAGAGCCGTGGTGGCGGAGTGGCCGCGATGTTCGTACCCAAATTGATCACCTGCCTGCGCGAGGGCTACAGCATCGGCAGCCTGCGCCGCGATGCGCTCGCCGGACTTACCGTCGCCATCGTTGCGCTGCCATTGGCCATGGCGATCGCAATTGCCTCGGGTACCACGCCGGACAAAGGCCTCTTCACGGCCATCGTCGCCGGCTTCGTCATCTCTGCACTCAGCGGCAGCCGGCACCAGATCGGCGGGCCGACCGCCGCCTTCGTCATCGTCGTCTATGGCGTGATCCAGCAGCATGGCTATGATGGGCTGGTGATCGCCACGCTGATGGCCGGCGCGATGCTGGTGCTGCTGGGCGCCTTCAAACTCGGCACGCTGATCCGGCATATCCCGCATCCCGTGGTGATCGGCTTCACGGCGGGTATCGCGCTCACCATCTTCTCGACCCAGGTGAAGGATTTCTTCGGCCTGCAGATGCAGCATGTGCCGGCCGACTTCATCGACCGCTGGTCGGAGTATGCGCATGCCTGGCCCAGCCTCGACCTGCTGACGACCTCCATTGCGCTCATCACACTGGGCATCATCCTGCTGCTGCGCCGCTGGAAACCGACCTGGCCGGCGATGCTGATCGCCATCGTGATCGCCACCGCGCTGGTGCAGGTCTTCACCCTGCCGGTCGAAACCATCCGCAGCCGCTTCGGCGAGATTCCGCATATGCTGCCGATGCCCGAACTGCCGCGCGGGATCACCATCGCGCGCCTGTATGAACTGCTGCCCAGCGCGATCGCCATTGCTTTGCTGGCCGGAATCGAAAGCCTGCTCAGCTGCGTGATCGCCGACCGCATGACCGGGCGGCAGCATCGCTCGAATATCGAACTGATCGGTCAGGGCATCGCCAATATCGCCTCGGCCTTGTTCGGCGGCCTGCCCGCCACCGGCGCGCTGGCGCGTACCGCCACCAACATCCGCGCCGGCGCGCTGACGCCGATGTCGGGCATCCTGCATGCCGCCTTCCTGCTGCTGTTCATGTGGCTGCTCGCGCCGCTGGCCGGCATGGTGCCGCTGGCCGCGCTGGCCGGCATGCTGGTGGTGGTCGCCTGGGGCATGAGCGAGGCCGACAAGCTGAAAGACTTCCGCCATGCGTCGCGCGGCGATCAGGCGGTGCTGGCGCTGACGTTTGGATTGACGGTGCTGGCCGACATCACCACGGCGCTGATCGCCGGCATGGCGCTGGCGCTGTTGCTGAAAGCGCGGGCTAGCCGCGCAAGGCGGCGAGAGGCGCTCTGACCAGCAGCGGTAGATCGTCGGCGATCAGCCCTGCCCCGCCTGCTCTGGCCGCTTCACCATGCAACCACACGGCGGCACAGGTCCCCTCGAAGGCCGGCATGCCCTGAGCAAGAAGACCGACCACAAATCCCGCCAGCACATCGCCTGCCCCTGCAGTTGCCAGATCTGGAGGAGCATTCGTGTTGATCGCGGCGCGGCCATCTGCGTCCGCGATCACCGTATCGGCGCCCTTCAACAGGATCACCGCGTTACTCATCTTCGCCGCGGCACGCGTGCGCGCGAGCTTGGGCAGCAGGCCGAGATCGGGAAACAGCCGGGCGAATTCACCGTCATGCGGCGTCAGTACCACCGGGCCTTTGATCGCCGCGAACAATGCCTTGGGATTGTCGGTAAAGGCGGTGAGCGCATCGGCATCCAGCACGGTCGGTCGCTTGGTCGCCAGCGCCTCCAGCACCATCTGGCGTGTCGCTGCGCCCATCCCGTTGCCCGGGCCGAGCAGCAGTGCATTGCGGCGCGCGTCTTTCAGCGCCGTGCGCCAATCCGGCGCGCCATCGCAACGCTGCCGCATCAGCGCATCGGGTCCGCCGGGCAGGGTCATCGCGTCATTCGGCAGCGCCAGTGTCGCGAGGCCGGCACCGATGCGCAAAGCGGCATGACCGGCGAGCATGGCAGCACCGGGCCGGTCGCCGCCGCGCAGCAGCGCATGGCCGCGCTGGTATTTATGGCCATCAATACGCAGGCGCGGCAGCTCGGCTTTCCACAGGGCGGGATCGTTGCGCCATTGCTGCGGATTGATCTCGGCCAGCACCGCATCGGCAATACCGATATTGGCGACATGCAGCTCGCCGCAATGCAGACGACCGGGCAGCAGCAGATGGCCCGGCTTGGGCCTAAAGAAAGTCACCGTGCGCGTGGCGCGGATGGCGGCCGCGCCGCGCGGCTGGCCGTCGTCGCCATGCAGCCCGCTGGGCAGATCGACTGCGACCACAGCGGCACCGGACTCGTTCACCGCATCGACCAGCGCCAGCGCCGCGCCTTCCAGTGCCCGGCTGAGCCCTGCACCAAACAGCGCATCGACAATCACATCGGCCTGCATCACCAGCAGCGGCGTGGCCGGCAGTATCGCGCCATCCCAGCGTTGCGCCATCGCGGCGGCATCTCCCTTCACGGCGTCACGCGCGCCATACAAGGCCAGCGTGACCTCACGGCCGGCCGCCTTCAGAAGCCGTGCCGCCACGAAACCGTCGCCGCCATTGTTGCCTGGACCGCAGAGCACCAGCACAGCGCCTTTGGCATGATGCCGCTGCACCATGCGCGCGACCGCCGCGCCCGCCGCTTCCATCAGGTCGAGACCGGGCACGCCGCACCTGATCGCCGCGCGATCAGCGGCGGCCATCTCGCCAACGGTCAGGAGTGCGGCGTTGCGTGTCACAGGTTTGGTCTCGCCTTGTGCCATTCGGTGGCGGCCTCGTAAGCCGCGCCGGCGCGCAGCACCAGCGCATCGCCATGCATCGGGCCGACCAGTTGTAAGCTGATCGGCAGGCCGGATTTCGAGAAACCGCAGGGAATCGAAAGCCCCGGTTGCTGCGTCAGGTTGAAGGGATAGGTGAACGGCGTCCATTCGGTCCAATACGCATCGCCCATCGATTCAGGCGCGACACGGCCGGCGGTGAAGGGCAGCACGGCGAGGCTGGGTGTCAGCAGCAGGTCATATGTTTCGTGGAACTGCCGCATCTGTACGCCGAGCTTGCCGCGCGCATTCACCGCTTCCATATACTGCCGGGTGGTGATCGCCGCGCCGCGCTCAAATGTGCGCTGCAGGCCCGGGTCGATCAGCGCGAATTTTTCTTTCGGCAGCGCCATCAGCGCATTGAAGGCGCCCATGAACCAGTGGGCGTGAAAGACCTCAAGCGGGTCGGAAAAACCCGGATCGACCTGCTCAACCGTCGCACCCAATGCGGCGAACTGCTTCGCCGCGACATCGACGGCGGCGAGAATCTCCGGATCGACTTTGGCGAAGCCGAGTGTCGGGCTGTAGGCGATCTTCAGTCCCTTCACGCCATCGTTCAGGTTGGCCGTGTAATCGACATCCTGATACGGCAGCGAAAACCAGTCGCGCGCGTCCGGCTTTGCCATCTCGCGCAGCATCAGCGCCGCATCGCGCACGGTCCTGGTCATGGGCCCAAGATGCGCCACCGTGCCGAATGGGCTCAAGGGTGCTGCCGGCACGCGGCCGAAGCTGGGTTTCAGGCCGGCGATACCGGTGAAGCCGGCCGGAATGCGGATCGAGCCGCCGCCATCGGTGCCGACCGCGAGTTGGCCCAGTCCCGCCGCCACCTGCGCCGAGGCACCGCCCGACGAGCCGCCCGGCGTGAGATCGGTGTTCCACGGATTGCGCGTGATGCCGGTGAGTGGTGAGTCGGTGACGCCCTTCCAGCCAAATTCCGGCGAGGTGGTCTTGCCGAGAATGACACAGCCGGCCTCGCGCAGCCGCGCCGTCACCGGCGCATCTTCATTCCAGTCCTGGTTGGGATCGACAGTCTTCGATCCGCGCAAGGTCGGCCAGCCTTTGGTCAGGATGATGTCCTTGATCGAGGCCGGCACGCCATCGATCGGCCCGAACGGCTTGCCGGCTTTCCAGCGCGCCTCGGAGGCTTTCGCGTCGCGCAGGGCGGAAGCTTCATCGACCAGGTTATAGGCGTTGACCTTCGGGTTGATCGTCGCGATGCGCTGGAGCAAGGCCTGCGTGACATCGACCGGCGACAGCTTGCCGGCGCGATAGGCGGCCACCAGATCAGCCGCCGGCATGTAGCAAAGGTCTTCGCTCATCCTGTGTCCTTATTCAGCGCGGCTGGATGGTCATTGGCAGGCCGGGCGATGGCCGCAGCGTGATCTTGGCCACCGGCGCCACCTTCGCGCCGGGCACCAGACGGGCGCGCAGCTTCTGCGCCAGCGTGGCGAGGATCAGTACCGCCTCGATCATGGCAAAGCCCTGCCCGATGCAGATGCGCGGGCCGGCGCCGAACGGCAGATAGGTATAGCGCCGGCGCTGCGCAGCCTTCTCGGGCGCGAAATTCTCCGGATCGAAGGCATCAGGATTCTGCCAGTAGAGCCGATGGCGATGCATGATATAGGGCGAGATGATCACCATGGTGCCGGGCGGGATGGCGATGTCGCCGAAACGATCCTCGGCCATCGCCTGCCGCGCCGTGGTATGCGCCGGCGGATACAGCCGCATCGCCTCTTCCAGCACCATGCGTGTATAGATCAGCTTGTCGTAATCGGCGTTGGTGGCCGCGCGACCGCCCAACACAGTATCGAGTTCGGCATGCAGCTTCGCCTCGACTTGCGGCGCATGGCTGAGCAGATACCAGGTCCAGGCCAACGTGGTGGCGGTGGTTTCATGGCCAGCGAGGAAGAAGGTCGCCATCTGGTCGCGCACTTCGCGGTCGTCCAGTGCAGCACCGGTCTCATCATCACGGGCCGCCAGCAGCAGGCCAAGCAGGTCATTGCCGAGTTCTGCGCGCTCGCGCCTGCGCTGGATCAGGCCGTTGATGATCGCATCCATCTCGGCCAGCGCGCGCTGGCCTTCGGCAGCAGCCGGACGCGGCACCCAGCGCGGTAGACCGATCAGGTCGGGGATATTGGGCCGCACCGTGGCCTGATAGCGATCCATCGCCTCACCCACCGCCGAGACATCCGTGCCATCATCGGAACCGAACATGGTGCGCGCGATGACATCCAGGGTCAGCAGCATCATCTGCTCGGCCATGTCGACATGGCAGGTCGGCGGCAGCGCGGCCAGCTTCCTCGCCAACCGTTCGGAATAATCCGTCATGATCGCGGCGAAGCCGGCAAGCCGGCGCGGCTGGAAGATCGGCGCCATCATGCGGCGCTGACGCTTCCACTCGGCGCCCTCGCTGGTGAGCAGCCCTTTGCCCAGTCCGGGCTCCAGCAACCGCTTGCCGACCGGATCGCGTTCGTAGTTGGCCGCGTTGTCGAGCATGACATGGCGGATCAGATCCGGGTGGTTGGCCAGGATCATCGGCTTGAAGCCGAGGCGATAGATAATGATGTCGCGCTCGAAGGCATCCTGCGTATAGGTGCCGATGGCATTCTCGCGCAGCGTCTTCAGCAGTTGCAGCAGCGGCAGGCGGCGTTCGTGCCGCGCCGGAAAGGCCGGGATAAAACCGAGATTGTCGCTGGCTGCTGCCGTCATGCGTTTACATCGTCGTGGTCATGCCGCCATCGACGGTGAGCAGATGGCCATTCACATAGCTTGCTGCCGGCGAGGCGAGGAACAGGGCCGCACCGGCCAGCTCGTCCGGCTTGCCCCAACGGCGCAGCGGTGTGCGGTCGTTGACGTATTTCACGAACTCGGCGTTCTTCATCAGCTCGGCATTCAGCTCGGTCTCGAAATAGCCGGGCGCAATGGCGTTGCAGGTGACACCCTTGGCGCCCAGTTCAGCAGCCAGCGACTTGGTGAGGCCGAGGATGCCGTGCTTGGCGGCGGAGTAAGCCGGAATATTGGCGCGACCCCAGACCGACATCACCGAGCCGATATTGATGATCCGGCCATAACCGCGCTTGGCCATCCCAAGGCCGGCGGCCTGCGCCAGCGCGAAGGGCGCGGTGAGATCGACTTCCAGCACCTGACGCCATTCTTCCAGCTGATACTCGGTCAGCGGTTTGCGGATATTCATACCGGCATTGTTGACCAGGATATCCAGGCTGCCATGAGTCTTCTGGATCGCCTCGATGGCGGCAAGGCCGGCCGGAATGTCAGCCACATCAAACGCCGCGACATCGACCAGGCCGTGCCTGCGCACCACATCGGCGGCGGCCTGCAGCGTTTCCATATGACGGCCGTTCAGGATCACCAGCGCGCCGGCCTCGGCGAACAGCTTGGCGAATTCCACACCGAAGCCGCGCGAGGCACCGGTGATCAGCGCCACCCGGCCAGTCAAATCGAACATCTGCTTGAGCATTGGTCCTCCCGGCGATTCTCTGTCTCTCGCCGAAGAGTTTACCGGTTTGAGGGCTGGACACCAGCCCGCCGCGCTTCCTACCATTTGGTTCGACTTAAGGGAGGACACCCATGCTGCGCTGCTATCAGGTGGCCGAGTTCGGCAAGCCGCTCGCCTTGAGCGAAAAGCCGCTGCCGCAGCCGAAAGGCCGCGAGGTTCTGGTTCGCGTCGAGAAATGTGGCGTTTGCCACAGCGACCTGCATATCTGGGAGGGCTTCTTCGACTTAGGGGGCGGCAAGCGCGTGGTGGCAGCCAATGGCGGCGCCGCGCTGCCGCTGACGCTGGGCCATGAGATCACCGGCACGGTGGCGGCCACCGGCCCTGACGCGACCACCGTGAAAGCCGGGCAGCGCAAGCTGGTATTTCCCTGGATCGGCTGCGGCACCTGCCCGCCCTGCCGCGACGGCAACGAGCATCTGTGCGGCGGTGCGCAGAAATCGCTCGGCATCTTCATCGACGGCGGCTATGCCAGCCATGTGCTGGTACCGGATGAGAGTTACCTGCTCGATATCGGCAGTCTCGACCCGGCGCTGGCGGCCACCTATGCCTGTTCCGGCCTGACCGCCTACTCGGCGCTCAGGAAAATCGGCCCGCTCAAACCCGACCACAGCCTGCTCATCGTCGGCGCCGGCGGCGTCGGGCTGAATGGCGTGGCGCTGGCCAAAGCCATGACCGGCATCGCACCCATCGTGGCCGATCTCGATCCGGCCAAGCGCGAGATGGCGCTGCAGCTCGGCGCGAAGGAGGCCATCGATCCGCGCGCCGATGGTGCGCTCAAGACATTGCTGAAAGCCACCGATGGCGTGATGGCGGCCATCGACTTCGCCGGCTCGAATTCCAGCTTCGACTTCGCCTATGGGGCCTTACGCAAGGCGGGGCATCTGGTGACGGTCGGGCTGCTGGGCGGCACGGCGACCTTGCCCATCGGCCTGCATGTGATGAAAAGCGTGCGGGTCAGTGGCAGTTATGTCGGCAGCCTGGTCGAGCTGAAGGAACTGCTGGCGCTGGCGCAGCAGACCGCGCTGCCGCCATTGCCGATCACGGCGGCACCGCTGGGCGCGGCTTATGAGTCGCTGGTGAAGCTGAAGGCCGGCCAGGTAGTGGGACGGATCGTGCTGGAGGCCTGACCGGGAACCCTCCGGCCGCGCAGGTGTTCCTTCCGGGACCTGGCCCGGAGGAAACCATGAAGCTGCAGAAAACTTACACTGCCTTGCTTGTCGCCGACCTTGCCGCGGCCGAAGACTGGTACACCAAGCTGCTTGGCCGCGGCCCGGATTTCCGGCCGATGGACACATGGGTGCAATGGGAACTCTCCGATCGGGGCGGACTGGCGCTCTCCACCGACGAGGAGATTTCCGGTACCGGCGTGATGTTCGTTGTCGTCGAGGATATCGCCGCCGAGCGGAACCGGCTGCAGACTCTGGGGATCGCGCTGGGACCAGACTTTCAGGGTGACTATTCGACGCTGGCGCAACTGCGCGATCCTGACGGCAACCTGTTCACGCTGGCGACGCCGCCCAAACCCTATCCGCCGGCATGACCTACAGAAACAGCGACAGCACGCCGGTATAGCCGTAGAGCCGCGACTGGGCGATCTCGCCGCCGCAATACATGCCGACCACCGGCAGGTCAGGGAACACGGCCTGGATGCGCGCAAGTTCGCTGGGCGACTGCACGAACTGGTCCTGGCAGCGTGCCATGCAGGAATACCAAAGGGCGCCGCGCGGCACGCGGTCGCCGCAGCGGCGTTTCAGTTCGGCCAGCATGCGGTCCATGTCGCGGCCGGCGGATTCAATGTCGCGGCGGCAGAAGAATATCTGGTCGCCCTCTTCCACCATCGCGCCAATGGCAATGCCGCCCGCCTGCGGATCGATGCCGATGATGTTGCGCACCAGATAGTCCGGGCGATCCGTGCCGCTGATCGGCAGCCCCACCATCAGACCGCTGCTGAGCTTGCGCAGGTCGGTGAGCGACTGCACGGCGAAGCTGTCGCGCAGCACGTCATAGGCCGGCTTGGTGTCGAGTTCGAGGATCACGTTGCCATCTGCCGCCGTGATCTCATGCACGCCGCCGACCTGGCTGCAGCCCTGCGTCAGGCTGGTCATCATCGGCTGCGCTTCGCTGAACATGATGCCCGACATGCCGCCTTCGATGCTGCCGCGCGCCCATTGCGGACGCGGCCCGCGCGCCGCCAACAGGCCGCCGACCAGATAGGCCCCGGCCGCCTCGGCGAAATCCTCGATCAGTTCGGGCAAGGCCGGCACCTGCGGATCGGCATGCACCACGCCGAGCCAGCCCTGCGGACGTTCCGTGGGTCGCGTGAAGACGGTGGCGCTGCCTTCGGGCACGGTGCCAACCAGACAGGCCACCACAGGCTCGTCACAATATTCCTTGTCACCGGCGGCGATGCTGTAGCCGCAGGCGCCAATCATGTTGGAAATGCCAGTGGCCTCGCTCAGCCGCTTCATGATCTGCGGCATGCGGTCGGCCATGCGGTCGCTGACATACACGAAGCCGACATTGGCGCTGTCGGCCAGCGGCATGAGCTGCAGCAGGCTGCCATCGACAGCCATGCGCCAGTCTTCCGCGGCGCCAACGCCGAGACGGAAGCGGGAGCCGGTCGTTTGTTCACTCATGCCGCACCTCCTGTGCTTCCCGTCACTCTATAACACTTCGCCATGGCCTGAGAATTCGCCAAACCATGAAATTATGCCATTGTTCCGCCCAAGGAGATTCTTCCGGGAGACGCCCATGACCCGCAAACTGCGCAATATTATTATTGCGTTTCTGATCCTCACGCTTGGCCCGATCGCAGCGATGGCCCAGACGGCCGACAGCCTCGTCGGCAAGTGGAAGACCATTGACGACGAAACCAACGCACCGCGCAGTATTGTCGAGATCACCGAAGCGAACGGCGAGTTGCAGGGCCGCATCCTGCAGATTTTCTATCGGCCCGATGAAAAACCCGATCCGGTCTGCGAGGCCTGCGAGGGCGAACGCAAGGACAGGCCGGTGATCGGCATGACCTTCCTCTGGGGCCTGAAACCCGACGGCAGCAATGAATGGGCCAGCGGCAGCGTGCTCGATCCGAAGAACGGCAAAATCTACAACGCCAAGGCTACGCTGACCGAAGCGGGGCAGAAACTGCGCCTGCGCGGCTTCATCGGCACGCCGATCCTGGGCCGCACGCAGATCTGGCTGCGCGAGCCCTAAAGGCCTGAGATTTTTCTCGCCAGCGCAGGCGAGAGTCCGATGCAGGAAACAGCCGGCGGCGCGTCATGTGCCGGCGCCGCAGGCTTCGTCCGTGCGACGGCTTCGGTCATGCGCACGCTGGCCTCGGTGCTGTCGATCAGCGGCACCGGCACCTGGTCGCGAATCGCGGCGCCCAGTCCTGCCAGTCCCGCGCCACCCAGGATCACTGTATCGGCGCCCGCGTCCGCTGCCGCGCGACAGGCCTGGGCCAGCAGCGCCAGAGAGCCTTCTGGATCGCGCGCGATGTCGCCGCCGGTCGGCGCCACGGTCTGTATCGAAGCAAGGCGATCCAGCAGACCGCGGCTGGCGACGAATTCACGCAGCATCGGGCCCCAGCGTTCGCCGCCGGTGACGATGCCGAAGTGCTTCCCCAGGCTGGCCGCAAGCTGGATCGAGGCATCGGCCATGCCAACCACTGGCACATCGCAAAGTTCACGCAGGCCATCGAGGCCGGGATCCCCGAAGCATGCCAGCAGCACGGCATCGAAATCGCCGTGCTGGTCGATTGCCTGGGCCCAGGCATCCAGCGCCGCATGGGCGGCAATCGCATAGGCGCTGCGCGTGGCGACATAGGCCGCGCCGAAACGGCCGGTCGCGCCAACAATTTCGGTGTCGGGTTCAACCATCTGGCGGGCGACGCCGAGTACCTTCTCGGTCACCGCAACCGTCGTGTTGGGATTGATCAGCAACAGCTTCATCAACCGAGCTCGAATGTGGTGATACCGTAGAGCCGCGCCATCTCGACCTGAGGCGCGACGCCCTTGTACATGCGGGCAGTTTCGAAATCGGGTTTCATGCCAAGGCTTTCGGCCAGTGTCACGGCAGCCGCGTTGGTTTCAGGCACATCGAGCCAGACCGGCCCGGTGATACTGGCGCATAATCCGGCCAGCAGCGCCCGCGCCTGCGTCGATGTCGCGGCATAGAGCGGGCCGATCTTGTGCCCCTGGCGGCAAGGCCGGATCACGCCGAGCCCGGCCAGTTCACCATCGGCGAGCGCCGCCAGCGCGCGATGGCCCGGAGCGGTGAGCCAGCCGGACACGAAGCCGTCGCGAGGTGCCGGAAAGAAACGGCGGTCATACTCCAGCAGCCTGTCGAAAGCGATCTCGCGTGCATCGACAAGGCCGGCAGCCGGCGCGCCGAAATCCGCCGCGCCGCCATACCGGATGTTGCGATGCGCCAGTTTGAAACCCGATTTGCGGTAATTGTCCTGCTGCGCCAGCACGCCATCGAGGCCGACGGTACGTCCTCTCAAATGCTGCAGCCCGGCTTCCCAGACGGCAAAGCCCCTGCCCTTGCCGCGCCAGCCCGGCGCCACGATGTAAAAACCGAGAAAGCCGTAACGATGGCCGTAGCGCACCACCGAGATGCAGGCGACGGGCTCGCCACCCTGCAGTCCGACGAGAAAGCCCTGCGGGTCGGCGGCATGGAACAGCCCGGCATCCTGCAGTCCGGGATTCCAGCCCTCGGCAGCGGCCCAGTCGACGGCGATGTCGAGCTGGGCGCGGTTCATCACCTGAATCGTGAAACCGTCGGTCATGGAAGCGATTATACGCCCCGGCCGGCATCGGAGCCATGCCGCGCCCGGCGCCAGCGCACAAAGGTGACGGCGCCGAGCGCCAGCACGATGATGACGAAGGAAAAGGCGCTGGTGACGGAGCCGAGCGCGTAGAGCACCGGCGTCGTCACATTGGTGGTCATGGCATAGATTTCCAGCGGCAGGGTATTGTCGGTGCCGGCCGTCATCAGCGTGCGGGCGAACTCGTCATACGACAGCGTGAGACCGAACAGCGCGATGCCGATCAGGCTGGGCAGGATGATCGGGATCACCACATGCTGGATCACCTGCCATGGCGAGGCGCCAAGATCACGCGCTGCTTCCTCGTATGATTTGTTGAAGCGGTTGAAAATGGCGAACATGATCAGCAGGCCGAATGGCAGCGTCCAGGTCAGATGCGCGCCGAGACCTGACCCATACCAGGTGGTGTCCCAGCCGATGATGCGGAACTGCAGTCCGATGCCGAGACTGACCAGGATCGAGGGCACGATCAGGCTGGCGATGGCCAGGTAGAAGATCACGCCAGAGCCGCGGAAACGGTGGCGGAAGGCCAGTCCGCCAGCCAGCGAGATCGCCACGGTGCACAGCATGACGATGACGCCGAGCGCGAAGCTGCGCGCGAAGCTGCCGGCGAAGTCGCCGACCATCTGCTTCTCGGTCAGATTGCGGAACCAGTTGAGCGACACGCCCCGCATCGGAAACGTCAATCCGCCTTCCGGCCCCTGGAAGGACAGGATGAAGATGGTCGACATCGGGCCGTAGAGAAACAGCACGAACAGGATGAAAAAGGCCCCCAGCACATAGAAGCTTTTCGGACGCGAGCGACCGTGCATCGCTCAGAGCTCCTTGCGGATATCGACGATCCGCATCATCGCGCCCACCATCAGCAGCACGACGATCAGCAGGATCACCGCATTGGCCGCCGCCGCCGGATACTGCAGCAGCGAAATGGCATTGGCCATCATCAGGCCGACGGAGGCGCTCTGCCCGCCACTCATGAAGCGCACGGTGACGAAATCGCCCATTACCAGGGTTACGACGAAGATCGACCCGATGGCGATGCCCGGCTTGCACAGCGGGATGATGACATTGGTCAGCACCTGCAGTCCGTTAGCACCGCCGTCATAGGCGGCCTCGATCAGCGAGCGGTCGATGCGCATCATCGAGTTGAAGATCGGTACGATCATGAACAGCGTGTAGAGATGCACGAAGGCCAGCACCACGGCGAAATCGGAGAACAGCAGGAATTCCAGCGGGTGGTCGACGATGCCTGCGCCGACCAGGGCGGAATTGAGCAGGCCGTTGCGCCCGAGGAAAGGAATCCAGGAAATCATCCGGATGATGTTGGAGGTCAGGAACGGCACGGTGCAGATCAGGAAGCAGGCGGTCTGCCAAGTATCACTGCGTACATGGAAGGCCAGGAAGTATGCGACCGTGAAGCCGATTGCCAGGGTCGCCACCCAAACGATGGCGGCGTAGCGTAATGTATTCAGATAGGTGCGCAGCGTGACCGGGCTGCCGAGCAGTTCCCGATAATTGGTCAGCACGAAATCAGGGATGATGCGGGCAAAGTCATAGTCCCAGAAACTGACCACCACGATGGTCAGGATCGGAATCACCAGGAAGGCGCCAAAGACGAAGGCCAGCGGCGCGACCTGCAGATAGGGTATGTAGCTCTTGGCCTGCATCGGAAGGTGGCCGCGCAGCGAACCTGCGCGGCCAGGCTCCATTTTACGCGGCGATGAACTCGTTCCACTTCTGGACCATGTAGCGGTCCTCGTCCATCACGGCATTCCAGCAGGCCACCTTGCCCATGCGGTTCTCGAAGGAACCGCCGTCGCGCACGGCGCCGGCCTTTTCCAGCAGCTTGCCATCCGGGCTCATGATGTCGGCGGCGGCCGGTTTGCCTTCCATCCAGAAGCCCCATTCCTCGGCGCTCATATGCTGCTTGGCGGTGTCCAGCACGGCCGAATAATAGCCCTGACGATTGAGATAAGCGCCGACCCAGCCCGAGAGATACCAGTTGATGTATTCATACGCCGCATCGAGTTCGAGGCCGCTCAGATGCTTGGCGATGCCAAGGCCACCACCCCAGGCGCGGTAGCCTTCGGCCAGCGGCTGGTAGACGCAGGGGATGCCTTTCGACTTCACGGCGGTGACAGCAGGCGACCACATCGACTGGATGATCACCTCGCCCGAGGCCATCAGGTTGACGGACTCGTCGAAGGTCTTCCAGAAGGCGCGGAACTGGCCGCTCTTCTTGGCGGCCGTCATGATCGCGATCGTCTTGTCGATCTCGGCCTTGGTCATGTTGCCCTTGTCGCCGTATTTGATCTCGCCCATCGACTCGCAGATCATCGCCGCGTCCATGATGCCAATCGACGGAATGTTCAGGATGGATGCCTTGCCCTTGAACTTGGGGTCCATGATGTCCTTCCAGTTGGCGATCGGCCGGCCAACCAGATCCGGACGGATGCCGAGCGTATCGGCGTTGTAGATGGTCGGGATCATGGTCATCCACTGGGTCTGCGACTTGGCGAACTTGGTGGAATCCTTGCCCTCGACGAAGCCGACGCTGTGCGGCGCTGTTCCTTGCGCGATCACGCTGTCGGGTTTGAGCTTGCCGCTCAGGAACAGCGGCACGATCTTGTCGACATTCTTGATCTTCTTGGTGTCCATCGGCTGCATCACGCCGGCCGGGAACACCTTCTTGCAGATCCAGTATTCGATATCGGCGATATCGAAGGATTTCGGCTGCGTGACCGCGCGCTGCGCCACCGCATCCGAGTCCAGCGCGGTCATCTGCAGGGTGATACCGGTGTCGGCCTTGCACTTCTCGGCAATGGCATTGAGGTTTGACACGCCGGTGCCGAACTGGCGCAAAGTGACATTCTTGATGTTCTGCGCCCAGATCGTAGGGAAACCGGTGATCGCGCCACTGCCGGCGGCAAGACCGAAACCTGCCGCGGCACCCTTCAGCACGGTGCGACGATTCACGCCGCGCGTCTTGCCCGCCATCTTGTCCTTACCCATGTCAGCCTCCGCTCTGGTTGATGCGGCTAACGCCGCTCGTTACCCCTCAAGGACGTGGATGTCCCCGAGTTTCCAAGACACCGCGACCGTGTCGCCGAGCGCGACCGGTGCGGCAAAGAACCTGTTCTCGCCGACAGCGACGAGGAATTCATTCTGATCGACGGCGTAATCGGTGGCGCCGGCCGGGCTGATGCCGACATGCACGACGCTGCCGAGATATTCCACGGCGCGGACAGTGCCGCTGAAACCGGTCTCGCCGGCCGCTGCCGGCGCCAGCACTGCACGGTCGGCACGCACCGAAATCTTCCGCGCACCCTCGCTGACGATGTTGTGGCCGCCGATGAAGCGGGCGACAAAGGCCGTGCGCGGGTGGTTGAAGACCGCACGGGCCGAATCCGCCTGCTCGATGCGTCCCTTGTTCATCACCACCACCAGATCGGCCAGCGCCATGGCCTCTTCCTGGCTGTGCGTGACATGGATGAAGCTGATGCCAAGCTCCTTCTGCAGGCGCTTGAGCTCCTCGCGCATTTTCGCGCGCAGGAAGGGATCGAGCGCCGACAGCGGTTCGTCGAGCAGCAGCACGCTGGGACCGGTGATCAGCGCGCGCGCCAGCGCGATGCGCTGCTGCTGGCCACCGGACAGTTGCGCCGGCAGGCGGGCCGCATAGTCCTGCATGTCAACCAGCCGGAGCATTTCCATCGCACGGCTGCGACGCTCCGGCTTTGCCACGCCCTTCATTTTCAGGCTGAAGGCAACATTGTCGACACAATCAAGATGCGGGAACAATGCATAATTCTGGAACATCATC
Source organism: Ferrovibrio terrae (assembly GCF_007197755.1). Taxonomy (NCBI): domain Bacteria; kingdom Pseudomonadati; phylum Pseudomonadota; class Alphaproteobacteria; order Rhodospirillales; family Rhodospirillaceae; genus Ferrovibrio; species Ferrovibrio terrae. Next base: position 2,927,565 of record NZ_CP041636.1, on the reverse strand, counting down.
GCCGTGCCGCGCCTGGCCGGCGGCAGGTCGTTGACCACGGTATTGCCCAGCAGGATGTCGCCGTCGCTGACATCCTCGTGGCCGGCAATCATGCGTAGCGTGCTGCTCTTGCCGCAGCCGCTGGGACCGAGCAGGCAGCAATAGGTGCCGGCAGGGATTTTCAGGCTGATCGAGTCGACCGCAACCGCGCCGCCATAGCGTTTGAGCACGGCCGCAAGTTCGATATCGCCCTTCTCCGCCATCGCTCCCTTTCGACTTCCCGCTGGTTGCGGGTTGTCGATGCAAGGCAGATGCCAGCCGCCGGTTGCGGCCATAACTGGCATTAACCGTGCAGAATTGTCTCCAGCTGCGGCGGTCGGGCCGGACTGTGATCAAGATTTGGGCGGAATTGACTTGCCTGCTTGGGAAAGCGGCGGTTGGCCTATTCGCCGGCAGCAGCCAGATCAGGAAAGACCTGCGCGACGAAACGCGGATAGGTTTCCGCGATCTCCGCCGCAATGCGCGTACGGAGCAGTGTGAGCGTGGCCGCATCGGGAACTGCCGTGCTCGGGACCTCATCCGCACAGTCAAACTCGAAGCCGGTATTGTCGCGCACTTCTTCCACGGTATGGCCGGGATGCACGCTGTCGAGCCGGAAGCGGCGCTTGTCGCGGTCGAAGGCAAACCAGCAGAGATTGGTGAGCAGTCCGATCGGCCCGCCGGGACGATAGGTGCCGTCATTCTTCGGCCCGGCCGAGGAAATGAAATCCACCGTCTGCACCAGTACGCGGCGCGTATGTTCCTCGCGGAACAGGATCACGCGCGGCACCAGATAATAGAGGTAGCCTGAACCGAACGAGCCGGGCCAGCGTACGGCAGTCTGCGGATATTCACCACCGGCACCGACCAGATTGATATTGGCCTCGCCGTCGATCTGGCCGCCACCGAGGAAAAAGGCGTCGAGGCGTCCCTGCCCGGCGAGATCGAACAACTCGACACCGCCATCGCAGAGGAAATCGTTGCGCACGCTGCCGAGCACATTGACGCGCATGCGGCCGTTCGATTGCGCGCGGGCCAGCAGCGCGCCAGCGCCGGGAATCGGCGAGGAGGCGCCGGTGGCGACCAGACGGCAGCCCTGCAGCAGGCGGGCAATCGTGGTGATCAGCAGTTCCTGGCGGCTGAAGCTGGTCATTCGGCGGCTTTCTGGTCCTGCACGAAACGGTCGCAGTAGCCGGCGAAACCTTCGGCGGTGCGCGCCATCTCGCCATAGAGCTTCAGATGGTCTTCGTCATACTCGTAGATATCCCACAGCTTGATCGGCCAGGCCCCGCGCGGCGCTTCGGCAATGCCGCCTATATAGGCCGCGGTCAGCGTGCCGGCCGCAGATTCCTCGCTGGCCAGAAGATCGACGTCGCGAATTTCCTCGACCGTCACCAGCGACTGCGTCGCGGCATGCGCCATCGCCACCAGTTCGCGGCGGCGACCGATGAAGATATTGCCGTTGCGGTCGGCAAACGGCGCATGGAAGATCGCAAAATCGGGGCGTATCGCCGGCAGCAGCACGACCGGGTCTTCATCTTTCGAGAAGGGATTGTCGATCACCGTCCAGTCGGGGCGGTTCTTCAGCAGGTCGGTGCCGAGCAGACCACGCAGCGGCATGAAGGGAATGCCCTTGCCGCCGGCCTGGATCGCGGCATGCACTGCCGGACAGGTGGCGTCCATCATACGGAACGCGCCAGCCTTGAGTGCAGCCTGGAAACGATAGGCCGTGCCGTATTCGCCCAGCGTGATCGCCGAAGTTTCCACCGCGCCGAGGCAGCCCGCACCGGCCAGCATCTCGACCTGCAGACCGGAGACCGGCACGCAGACCACGTGCAGGTCGCGCAAACCGCAGCGGATCATCGCGCGGGTCAGCGCCATGGCGACGCCGGAGTAATCCGGCGGCACGGCGATCTTGGCGCCATTGGGAATCTGCGCCGCAAGCTGGTCCAGGCCGTGTACCGGCACTTGTCCGAGGTCTCTGGTCATTGCGCTGCCTCCGCCTACTCACACCATTGTGGCGCAAGACGCGGCGAAGGCAATGCCTAACCTATGCTCATCAGGCTGGCATTGCCGCCAGCGGCAGCGGTATTGGTGCTGACCGACCGCTCGATCACCAGCCATTCGAGCGGATAGTCTTCTGCCGGGGACATCACGGCGTAGACCGGCACCACCTGCGGCTGGCTCTCAGCCAGCGCGGTGGCAATACCCGCCAGCGCATCGCCATCACCCTCATACAGCACGGCAGAGATACGCTTGCCGGGCGCCTCGTGGCCGATCAGCGCACGCAGATCGGCCGGCAGTGTATCGAACACATCGGCATGGGCCGCACCGGTCGGCAGAACCACAGGATTGCCGGTGGCGAAGGCTGCACCGACCTGCAGCAGCAGACCGGAGACACTCCGCGCCATGCAGCGCAGTGTGCCGCGCGGCAACAGGGCATAGGCATTGCGCTCACCCACGGGACCCGGCAGCTCGCGGCTGAAACCGAGCGGGCTTCGTGCGGTATAGCTGCGGCAGCGCTCGGCCTCGCCGGTAAAGCCCCGGCTCTCCAGCCAGGCCACGTATGCCTCCGCCACTTTATTGCTGCTGCCCTTCAGGTCCACCGCGGGTAAAGCCGAGAGCAGGCGACGCAGATAGAGCGGCCCGCCGGCCTTGGGCCCGGTGCCGGACAGGCCATGGCCGCCGAAGGGCTGCACGCCCACCACCGCACCGATGATGTTGCGATTAATGTAGAGATTGCCGGCCTCGATACGCTGCGCGACATGGGCGATGGTCTCGTCGATGCGGCTGTGCAGGCCGAAGGTGAGCCCATAACCGGAAGCATTGATCGCATCAACCAGCTTGTCGAGGTCCTGCCGCTGGTAACGCACCACATGCAGGACCGGACCGAAGACTTCCGCCTTAAGGTCGGACAGCCTGGCCAGTTCGATGATGGTCGGCGGCACGAACGTACCATGCCGCGCCGAGGCGGGCAGCGGCAGCTGTTCGATGCGGCATTTCATGGCGCGCATCGCCTCGATATGCGTGAGAATGTTCTGCTGTGCCGCCGGCGTGATGACAGGCCCGACATCAACCGACAGGCGATCCGGTGAGCCCATTGAGAGTTCGGCCAGTCCGCCCTTGAGCATGGTGAGCATGCGGTCGGCGACATCTTCCTGGAGACAGAGCACGCGCAAGGCCGAGCAGCGCTGCCCAGCCGAGTCAAACGCCGAGGCCAGCACATCTGCGACGACCTGTTCGGGCAGTGCGGATGAATCGACGATCATCGCATTCAGCCCGCCGGTCTCCGCGATCAGCGGCACCGGATGGCCATCGGGCAGCAAACGATTGGCGAGCTGTTTCTGGATCAGGCGCGCCACCTCGGTTGAGCCGGTGAACATCACGCCGCGAATGCGCGCGTCTCCCACCAGCGCAGCGCCGATGCGGCTATCGCCGGGCAGCAACTGCACGGCACCCATCGGCACGCCGGCCTCGTGCAGGATCTGCACGGCCTGCGCGGCGATCAACGGGGTTTCTTCCGCCGGCTTGGCCAGCGCGACATTTCCGGCCGCGAGAGCCGCCGCGACCTGACCAGTGAAAATCGCCAGCGGGAAATTCCACGGACTGATACAGACCACCGGCCCGAGCGGGCGATGCGTATCGGCGGAGAAAGTTTCCGCAACCTGAGCCGCATAGTAACGCAGGAAATCGACCGCCTCGCGCACCTCGCCGATGGCATTGGGCAGCGATTTACCAGCCTCGCGCACGATCAGGCCGAGCAGCAGCGGCATGCGGCTTTCCAGCAGGTCGGCGGCACGCAGCAGGCACTGCGCGCGTTCGGCCGGTGGTGTCGACTGCCAGATCGGCGCAGCGGCCGTGGCGTGATCGACGGCGCGCACAGCCTGTGCCGGTGTCGCCTCGATCACCTGTCCGACGATGTCGGCGCGGTTGGCTGGATTGCGCAACGCCACGCCCTCGCCGCTGTCGGCCGGGCCGTCGGCCAGCAGCGGCACGGCGCGCCACGAGCGGTCGGCGCTGGACAGCAGGGCGGCTGACAACGAGGCCAACTGCTGCTCGTTGGACAGATCAAGTCCGGCCGAGTTGCGGCGCGCGCCGAGGATGTCCTGCGGCTGGGCGATCTTGGAATGCGACGCACCAAGCGGCTGGATTGCCTTGGCGGCCTCGATGGGATCGGCGATCAGGCGGTCGAGCGAAATCTCCTTGTCGGCAATCTGGTTGACGAAGGAGGTATTGGCGCCGTTTTCCAGCAGGCGGCGCACCAGATAGGCCAGCAGGGTTTCATGCGTGCCGACCGGGGCATAGATGCGACACGGTCGATTGAGTTTCTCGCGGCCGACCACCTCTTCATACAGCGGCTCGCCCATGCCATGCAGGCACTGGAATTCATACTGGCCGGGATAATAGTTCGCGCCGGCCATGGCATGGATGGTGGCCAGCGTCTGCGCGTTATGCGTGGCGAATTGCGGAAAGACCGCATCGGGTGCGGCCAGCAGTTTGCGAGCGCAGGCGAGATACGACACGTCGGTGTGGATCTTGCGCGTATAGACCGGGAAGCCTTCGAGGCCATCGACCTGTGCGCGCTTGATCTCGCTGTCCCAGTAAGCGCCCTTCACCAGCCGCACCATCACGCGATGCCCGCTGCGCCGCGCCAGGTCGATCAGCCATTCGATCACGAAAGGCGCACGCTTCTGATAGGCCTGCACCACGAAGCCGATGCCGTTCCATCCCACGAGTTCGCTGTCGAAACAGAGGCTTTCCAGCAGGTCGAGCGAGATGTCGAGGCGGTCGGCTTCCTCGGCGTCGATGTTCAGCCCGATATCGTAGCGCCGCGCCAGCAGGGTGAGTGCCTTCAACCGCGGCAGCAGTTCGGCCTTCACACGTTCGAGATTGGCGCGGTTGTAACGCGGATGCAGCGCCGACAGCTTCACGGAAATTCCCGGCCCATCATAGATGCCGCGCTTCGCCGCCGCCTTGCCGATGGCGTGGATCGCCTGTTCGTAATCGGCAAAGTAACGCCGCGCATCGGCCGCGGTCGCCGCCGCCTCGCCGAGCATGTCGTAGGAATAGCGGAAGCCCTGCGCTTCCCATGGCCGGCTGTTGGCCAGCGCCTCGGCAATGGTCTGGCCGGTGACGAACTGTTCGCCCATCATCCGCATGGCGATATCGACGCCCTTGCGGATCAGCGGCTCACCGCCTTTGGCAATCAGTTTGGTCAGCGCGGTCGACAGCGACCTGCCGCTGCTGGTGCCAGTCAGCCGTCCGGTGATGAGAAGTCCCCAGGTGGCGGCATTCACAAATAGCGACGGGCTGTGGCCGAGATGCGCCTCCCAGTCGCCATGGCCGATCTTGTCGCGGATCAGCGCATCGCGCGTGGCGCGATCCGGGATACGCAGCAGCGCCTCGGCCAGGCACATCAGCGCCACGCCTTCCTGGCTGGACAGCGAATATTCGTGGATCAGGCCCTCGACGCCGCCGGACTGGCTTTTCTCACGCAATGCTTCCACGAGTTTCCGCGCGAGATCACGGGCCGCAGTCGTGACCGGCTTGGGCAGCGTGGCATCGGCGATCAGCAGCGGCAGGCATTCGGTTTCGGGCCGGCGATAGGCGGCAGTGATCCTGGCGCGCAGCACGCTCTGCGGCTGCACCGTCTGGGCAAACTCGAGGAATGGCGGCAGCGCAGTCTCGGCCGCCACCGGCGTATCCGTGATATCGACGGCCGGGGCCAGCAATTCGTTCAGTGCCTCGCCCCGCTCGACGCGGTCGAGTACCGAGAAGATGCCCTGCTTGATCAGCCAGTGCGGCGAGCGGCCGATGCCATCGGCGGCGCGTTTCAGCCGCGCCTTCAGGTCTTCGTCGATCTTCACGCCGATGGTGGTAACGGCCATGCCAGGGACTCCTGCGACTCCGGCGCAAAGGCGCAACCGGCTGACAGCCAGCATTCCCAAAAGGCGCAACCCAGTCAACAGGTGAGGCGCAACCAATATTAAAGCCTTGATATTCATAGAGAACGACTTGAGTATTGGCAGCAGACAGGGAGGAAAAGCCGGACATGGCCTGGGATCTTGGCCCATCGATTGCGATCCGCAACGAGGCGCATTTCGGCGACCGGGTGGTGCGCTGTTTCACCGAGCGCGCGCCACACACCTATGCGATCTTCACCGCGACGCTCTCGCGCCATCCCGACAACGAAGCCCTGGTCGCCGGCGACACCCGCCTGACCTATCGCCAGCTGGCCGCCGAGTCTGATCGCGTTGCCGCAGGGCTGGTGGCTGCCGGCATTAAAGCTGGCGACCGCGTCGGCATGCTGCTTGGCAACCGTGTCGAGTTCGTCACCACGCTACTGGCCTGCCTGCGCATCGGCGCGATCTGCGTGCCGCTTGGCACCCGGCTGCAGACACCCGAGATCGCCTATATCCTCGACCATGCCGGCGCGGCCCTGCTGGTACATGAAGCCGACCTCGCCGAGCGCCTGCCGCCGCCAACCGAGCTGCCCAAACTGCGGCGTCGTTTCTCGGCCGGCGGCGACTGCGCCGGCTCGGAGCCTTTTTCCGGTTTGCCGAAGCAGGATGCGGTCCCTGCGGCCACTGATCCGGCCGAAGAGGACATCGCCGTGATTCTCTATACCTCCGGCACCACCGGCCGGCCGAAAGGCGCGATGCTCGCGCATGTCAACATCGTGCATTCCGCCCTGCATTTTCAGTATTGCATGGGGCTGACGCCGGCCGATCGCTCGCTGCTGGCGGTGCCGGCCAGCCATGTCACCGGGCTGATCGCGATCATCGTCACCGCCTGGCAGGGCGGCGGCGCAGTGATCATGGTGCCGGACTTCAAGGCGCGCGAGTTTCTGCCGCTGGCGGCAAAAGAGAAGCTGACGCACACCATCATGGTGCCGGCGATGTACAACCTTTGCCTGCTGCAGCCGGATTTCGACCAGCATGATCTCTCCAGCTGGCGCGTCGGCGGCTATGGCGGTGCACCGATGCCGCAGGCCACGATTGCGGCCCTGGCGCAGAAGCTGCCGCAGCTCGGCCTGATGAATGCCTATGGCGCCACCGAGACCACCTCACCCACCACGATGATGCAGCCGGAAAAAAGCGCCACGCATTCCGACAGCGTGGGACTGGAAGCGCCCTGCGCCGAGGTGATCGTGGTGGATCCGGAAGGCCGCGAAATGCCGCGCGGCGAAACCGGTGAGATCTGGATTCGCGGCCCGATGGTGGTGCCAGGCTACTGGGACAATGCCGCTGCCACGGCGCGCGAATTCACCGACGGGTTCTGGCATTCGGGCGATATCGGCTCGATCGATGCCGAGGGCTTCGTGCGCGTCTTCGACCGCGTGAAGGACATGATCAACCGTGGCGGCTACAAGATCTTCTCCGTCGAGGTGGAAAATGTGCTGAGCCACCACGCGGGCGTGCTGGAAAGCGCCATCATCGCCAAACCCTGTCCGGTGCTGGGCGAGCGCGTGCATGCCTTTGTCACCCGCAAGGAGGGTACGCTGAGCGAGTCGGATCTCAAGAGCTTCTGCGCCAGCCGGCTGGCCGACTACAAGGTACCGGAGACCTTCACCCTGCTGGACGAGCCGCTGCCCCGGAATGCCAACGGCAAGCTGCTGAAACGGGTGCTGCGCGAGCGGCTGCCGGCCGCTTAAACGCGGCCCGGAAAAGAAAAAGGCCGGCCAACAGCTAAGCTATTGACCGGCCTTCAGAATTTGGGGCGAGGAACGGGACTTGAACCCGCGACCCCCAGAGCCACAATCTGGTGCTCTAACCAACTGAGCTACCCCCGCCACAGGAAGCCGCTTCTTAACCGCCCTGCCCGGCGGGGTCAAGCCATTGTAACGCCGCCGCGACACCCGTCAGGGTTTCCCAGGCCTCAGACTTTGGCCGCCATTTCAGTATCTTGCGGGAAAATCGGGGGTTCGCTAAGACAAGCTTATGAGTAGCTTCTGGCTGATCATGGCGGCATTGCTGATTGGCGTGCCCGGCGCGACGTTTATTGTGCTGCATCTCATCGCGCAGCACAAAAAGCAGGTCATGGCCTATGAGTGGAGCTCGGCGGAAGTCGTGCGCCGCGGCCAGCGCATGGACGAGCTGGAAAAGCTGAGCAAGACGGCGCAGAGCAAAATCACCGAACTGACCAAGCAGAAGTTCGAACTGGAAGCCCAGATTGCCAAGCTGGAGAAGCTGGCCAGCGAAGCTGTGGCGCAGGAAACCAATACCAAGACCTTCAGCATCGGCATCTTCAATTCGGAAGTCCGCCGCGCCCATATGATGGGCGAGAAGCATCGCCAGCTCGACGACAAATGGGGCGATATCAATTACGTCGAACTGAACGGCACCAGCGAAGATGAAGTGCGGCGCGTCATCATGCGCAAATTCCCGCCCGAGCGCGGCTTCGTGATTGAATCCGTGCAGATGGTGAAGAAGACCGGCTAGTCCGGACTCTCTGTATTCAGCCGCGACGCTTCCACCAGAATCTCCAGACCGGTTTCATTGTCGATCTCGCCGCGTGGCGCCACCGGCCAGTGCCAGCTTTTCTCCGGTGCCGGCAACTTCACGCCCAGCACCGCACTTTCGCTCAACACCACCTCGCCTGCCCGGCTGCGCCAGATGCGGCGCGCATCGGCGATCAGCCCGACTGGACAGGTAAAGGCCTCAAGCCCGCGCAGATGCGCCTGCAGGATGGCGCGGCCAAATGTTTCGGCCGACTGCAGCGTCATGCCCTGGCGCTGCACATATTCCATCGGCAGCAGCGGCAGCTGCGACAACAGGTTGAGCGACAGCACGCAATCGGGCGGCACCGGATCGAGATCGGCCATGGCATCAGCCTGCGGAATCGGCAGCGGCATGCCGAGCCGCCATTCTGAGAGCGGCCGCACCACGCCGGTGACATCGGCCAGCTTCAGTTCCACATTGGGCCAGCGCCGGGCGGCGACACGCGCCTGCGGCAGCCAGGCGATATCGTAAACCACCACGCGTTTGAACAGAGCGCTCAGCTCAGTCAGCGGCAGGTCGGACAGCGTGCCGCCGCCGAGCAGCCAGACGGTGTCGCGACGGCGGCAGGCCGCGACCGTCTTCAGCGCAAAGTCGCGGGTGTTGCTTTCATGCTCGGCCCAGTCGCGGGTCCAGCGGCGGCGGCGCGACCACAGGCTGACGGCGGCGCGGGCATAGCCCAGCTGCCGTGCCGGCTTGGTCGCCTGCGTTCCCGTCCACACCAGCATCTCGGCCAACATGGACGGAGTGTAGCGCTATTCGGCGGCGGATTTCACTGCCTGGCCGAAGCGCGCCTTGATCTGATCCGCCGTGTAGTAACCGCGCTCAAGGTCGCGGGCCAGATCGGCCGGATCGCGTTTGGCCGGATTACCGTAGCCGCCGCCGCCCGGGGTGGAGACATGCAGGCGGTCGCCCACTGCGATCTCGATATCCTGGTCCTTGGACAGATGCGGCGGCACGTAAGAGCCCTTCGCGGTCTCGACCCGTACGGTGTTGAGGCCGCCGTCTTCACCGCCTAGCACGCCGCGCGGCCCGCTGCGGCCATGGTCCATCACCATGGAGGCGCGGGCCTCGCCACGGCGCAAACGAATGGTGTAGTTGACGCCGAAGCCGCCGCGGTGCTCGCCAGCGCCGCCGGAGCCTTCATGCAGCGAATATTCCTCGAACAGCACAGGATAATACTGCTCCATCACCTCGATCGGCGTGGTCTTGGAAATGCCGATGGTCGAGCAGCCGTTGCTGATGCCGTCGCCGCCATGCCAGCCGCCATAACCGCCACCTGAGATCACATACATCACATAGGAGCGATCGCGCTTGGGGTCGTAGCCGCCGAGCGCCAGATTGCCCGAGGTGCCGGCGGGCGCGGCGAACAGCCGGTCGGGCATCGCCTGCACCAGCGCGTTGAACACCGCTTCGGCGATGCGCTGGCTCACTTCGGCCGCGCAGCCCGAAACCGAGCGCGGATATTTGGCATAAAGGAACGTGTCATGCGGATCGAGCACTTTCAGCGGCTCGAAGGTACCCGCATTGATCGGCACATCGGGGAAGATGTGCTTTACGGCGAGATAGATCGACGAATAGGTCGTCGCGATCACGCTGTTCATCGGGCCACGACAGGGCGGACTGGAGCCTGTCATGTCGAAATGCATTTCCTCGTCCGCTTTGGTGACCTTCATCTTGATCACCAGCGGCTCGTCGACCACGCCGTCGGAATCGACCATGGCTTCGCCATGATAGACGCCGTCGGGAATGGTGCGAATGCGGGCGCGCATCTGCTGGCTGGCGCGCTGCTTCAGTTCCTCGATGGCCTGCTCGACAACCTCGGCGCCGTAGCGATCCAGCAAGGCGGTCAGGCGCTTCTCGCCGATGGTGAGCGCTGCCGCCTGCGCCTTGATGTCGCCGATCCGCTGGTCGGCGATGCGGATGTTGCTGAGGATGATGGAGAGGATTTCCTCGTCCAGCTTGCCTTCCTTGTAGAGCTTGACCGGCGGCAGGCGCAGGCCTTCCTGCTCCACTTCGGTGGCATTGGCCGAGAAACCGCCCGGCACCATGCCGCCGATATCAGGCCAGTGCCCGGTATTGGAGAGCCAGGAAAACAGCCTGCCCTTGTAGAAGAAGGGTTTCACGAAACGCACATCCATCAGATGCGTGCCGCCCAGATAGGGATCGTTGACGATATAGACATCGCCCGGCTTGGGCGCGAGCACCGGTGTCTTGCGCGCGCGCTCGATCACGGCCTGGGTGGAAAACTGCATGGTGCCTACGAAAACCGGCAGGCCGAGTTCGCCCTGCGCGATCAGTTCTCCGGTCTCGCCATGATAGATGCCATCAGAGCGGTCGAGTGCTTCCGAGATCACCGGCGAAAACGCCGCGCGGCAAAATGCCAGATCCATCTCGTTGCAGACCTGCTGCAGGCCGTTCTGGATCACAACAAGTGTGACGGGATCGATCGGTTTTTTCGCCATGGTCCCTACTCCGCGCTCACGGATACGATCAGGTTGCCGAGCTTGTCCACAGTCACGCTATTGCCCGGGTCGATAACAACCGTGGTGTCGAGCTGTTCGAGGATGGCAGGGCCGGCAAAGCTGACATCGCGCGGCAGCCGTTCGCGGTCATAGACCGGCGTCTCCTGCCAGCCGCCGGCTTCATACCAGACCTGCCGGCTGCCCTTCTTTGCGTCAGCGACATCCCTGGCCGGTTCGGCAGAGAGCAGACGGTCCAGCGACAGACGCGGCCGGCGGCCGATCACGGCAGTATGAAGATTGACCAGCACGGCGCGGATCTCGGGCAGTTCAACCTCGAAGCGTTGCCAGTAGGCCTCCTCAAAGGCCTTCTGCAGCGCGTCGCGGGAAATCTTCGGATCACTCACTGCCACGGTCAGCAGATGGCTCTGGCCCTGGAACTGCATGTCGGCGGTGTGCAGCACCTGGATTTCCTCGACCGCGACACCGTCGCGCTCCACCGTCGCCCGGCCCTCGGCCACCTGCTCGGCCAGCACTGTTTCTACCAGGCCGTCTTCCAGCACCGACAGCGGCTTGTTGACGGTCTTCACATAGTCATGCCGCAGATCGGCAACCACGCAGCCGAGCGCATTGGTGATACCGGGCCGTGCCGGGATCAGCAGCTTGGGAATGCCCAACTCACGCGCCAGAGCGGCAGAGTGCAGTGGCCCAGCGCCGCCGAAGGCGAACAATGCGAAATCGCGCGGATCATGGCCACGGCTTAAGCTCACCATGCGGATCGCACCGGCCATCTTGTCATTGGCGATGCGCAGGATGGCGGCAGCGGCCTCGTCGGTCTTGAGGCCGAGCGGCTTGCCGACGTCGCGATCAATCGCGTCCTTCACATCCTGCAGCGACACTTTGCTGTCGACCGCGAGCAAGCCATCAGGATTGAGCCGGCCGAGCACCAGATTGGCATCGGTGATCGTGGGGCGCGTGCCGCCACGGCCGTAGCAGATCGGGCCCGGCCGCGCGCCGGCGCTTTCCGGGCCGACCTGCAGCATGCCGGCCTCGTTGATGAAGGCGATCGAACCACCGCCCGCACCGATGGTATGCACATCCACCATCGGCACATGGATCGGCATGGCATATTCGAGTTCCAGTTCCGACGAGACCTGCGGCACACCATCCTGGATCAGCCCGACATCCGAGGACGTGCCGCCCATGTCGTAGGTGATTACGTTGGGCAGCCCGGCGGCGCGCGCGGTATAGGCCGCCGCCATCACGCCCGAAGCCGGACCCGACATCACGGTATTCACGGCAGTCTCGGCAACGATTCCGGCAGCGATGGTTCCGCCATTGCCCTGCATGACGAGAAGATCCCGTCCAAAGCCCTTGCTCTTCAGCTCGCCGTTCAGCCGTTCGATATAGCGATGCAGCACCGGCTGCACGCTGGCATTCACGCAGGCGGTCGTACCGCGTTCGTATTCTCGGTATTCCGACAGCAGCTGATGTCCGGCAGTGATATAGCGGTTCGGCCAGACTTCGGCGGCGATTTCCAGCGCGCGCTTTTCGTGACTCGGATTGATGTAGCTGTGCAGGAAATGGATCACCAGTGCTTCGCAGCCGGCGGCCTTCAGCTGCTCGGCAGCGGCGCGCACGGCGGCCTCGTCCAGCGCGATGACCACATCGCCATCGGCATCCATGCGCTCGGGCACTTCCAGCCGCCACTGGCGCGGCACCAGCGGCTCGAACCGCCCGGTCAGGCCATAAGGTGTCGGCCGGGTGCGGCGGCCGAGTTCCAGGCTGTCGCGGAAGCCTTTCGTGGTGATCAGACCAATCTTGGCCACCTTGCGCTCGAGCAGGGCGTTGGTCGTCGTCGTCGTGCCATGCACGATGGTATCGGTCTCGGCCAGGGCGATGCCGCCCTTCTCCAGCGCGGCGAGCACGCCGAAGGCCTGGTTGTCCAGCGTGGTCGGCACCTTCGCCAGTGCCACCTTGCCCAACTGCGGTTCGATGCCGATCAGGTCGGTGAACGTGCCGCCGACGTCGATTCCGACAATCCAGCCCATACTGCGAGACTCCTCAAACCGACAGATACTGTTCGCGCACCGCTGCATCGGCGGCGAGTTCGGCCATCGTGCCCGAATAGCGGATACGGCCCTTCTCAATGATGTAAGCGCGATCGGCCACCATCTGGGCGAAATGCAGGTTCTGCTCCGACAGCAGCACGCAAAGCCCTTCGGCCTTCAACTGGAGGATCGTGCGCGCCATTTGCTCGACGATCACCGGGGCCAGGCCTTCCGAGGGTTCGTCCAGCAGGATCAGGCGCGGATTGCCCATCAGGCTGCGGGCAATGGTCAGCATCTGCTGCTCGCCGCCGGACATCCTGCCGCCGGGACGATCCTTCATCCTGCCGAGATTGGGAAACAGCTCGAACAGGCGTTCCGGCGTCCAGGTTGGCGCACCGTCGCGCGGCTTCTGCCGGCCGACTTCCAGATTCTCCATCACGTTAAGATCCGTGAAGATGCGGCGATCTTCCGGCACATAGCCCAGGCCCAGCCGTGCGATGCGATGTGGCGACAGATGGTCGATGCGCGCACCATCGAAGCTGATCGTACCGCTTTCGGCTGGCACCAGGCCGATCACCGACTTCATCGTGGTGGACTTGCCGGCGCCATTGCGGCCCAGCAGCACGACCACTTCGCCAGCCTGCGCCTTGAGCGCCAGATCAGACAGGATATGCGCACGGCCGTAATAGGTGTTGAGGCCCTCGACGGTCAGCATGTCAGTGGCCCTCCCCTGCATAGGTGGCGCCACTGCCGAGATAGACTGCCTGCACCTCCGGATTGGCGCGCACTTCCACAGGGTTACCCTCCGCGATCAGTTTGCCGCGGTTGAGCACGATGATGCGATCCGCCTGGGCAAAGACCACGTCCATGTCATGCTCGGTGAACAGCACGGCGATATTGTCCTGCCGCGCCAGCTTCGCCGTCAGCGCCATCAGTGCGATACGCTCGTTCGGCGCCATGCCCGCCGTCGGCTCGTCCATCAGCAGCAGTTTCGGCTGATTGGCCAGCGCAATCGCCAGTTCCACCCGCTTGATATCGCCATAAGCCAGAATACCGCAGGGCCGCTCGCTCTGGTCGGCCATGCTGACGCGGTCGAGCAGGACCATCGCTTCGTCGCGATACATCCCGTTGGCCGGCTTCCACAAGGACATCAGCGCATTGTGGTGCGACAGCAGCGCCATCTGGATATTCTCGCGCACGGTCATCGAGTTGAAGGTGGCCGTGATCTGGAAGGTGCGGCCGACGCCAAGCCGCCAGATATCGCGCGGCTTCATGCCGACCAGGCTGCGGCCCAGCAGATTGACGATGCCACTGTCGGGTTTGAGCTGGCCGTTCAGCATGTTGAAGCAGGTGCTTTTGCCGGCACCATTCGGGCCGATCAGGGCGAGCAGTTCGCCGGCAGCGACGCTGAAGGCCACATCCTGTACGGCTTTCACACCGCCGAAGGCTTTCGAGAGATTGCTGACAGAGAGAACGGTCATCACACGGCCTCCCTGCGCATCAGGCCTGTGCGTGCCGACATCTGCTTCAGGAAGCCGGCAATGCCCTGCGGGAAGGCGAGCACGATGACGAGAATGGTGAGGCCGAGGATGGCGCGCCAGTATTCGGTGTTGCGCGCAATCGAATCCTGAAGCCAGGTGAACAGCGCCGCGCCTGCTACAGGCCCGGTCAGCGTCTGCACACCCCCGAGCAGCACCATGACGAGGCCGTCGACCGAGCGCGGCACGGCGAGTGTCTCGGGCGAGATACTGCCCTTGGAGAAGGCGAACAGACCACCGGCCAGGCCCGCGAAGGCGCCAGACAGCGTGAAGCCGAACCACTGGAAGCGGCGGACATTAATACCGATCGCGTCGGCCCGCAGTGCAGAGTCACGTCCCGCCCGCAACGCATAGCCAAAGGGTGCATGCACCACGCGCCAGAGGAACAGGATGCTGCCGACACAGAGTACCAGAGCGAAGGCATAGAAGACCGCGCGGCTCTTCAGCCATTCGCTGGGCCACAGGCCGATCAGGCCATTCGAGCCGCCGGTGAAGGCATCCCACTGGTAAATCACAGACCAGGCGATTTGTGCGAAGGCCAGGGTCAGCATGGCGAGATAGACGCCACTGAGCCGCACGCAGAACCAGCCGAACACCAGCGCGCCGAGACCACCGGCGAGCGGCGCCGCGAACAGCGCCAGTTCCATCGGGAGCTTGAGCTTGAGCAAAGCCAGCGCCGCGCCGTAGCAGCCGAGGCCGAAGTAAGCCGCATGGCCGAAGCTGACCATGCCCGACGGGCCCATCAAGAAATGCAGCGTGACAGCAAACAGCGCGAACACCGCGATGTCGATCAGCAGCACCAGAAGATAGTTGTCGCCGCCGAACGGGATCAGGCCGAGCAGCACGACGATGGCGAGCACGACGATCCAGAAGGTCTGGTTGAGCGGATAAAGCGGCGGTTCGACCATGAAGGCGCCGCGCTGCACGCCCTGCTGCTTGCCGAGCAGGCCCCAGGGCCGCACCACCAGCACGACGGCCATAATGACGAATTCGACCACCAGGGTGAATTTGCTGAAAGAAAAGACCGTACCGAAGATGCTGACATCGCCGATGCCGATGCAGAAGGCCTTGGCCTGCGCAATGAGAAGCGCCGCCAGGAAAGCGCCGCCAATCGAGCCCATGCCGCCGACCACGACGACAACAAAGGCGTCGGAGATCACGGTAATATCAAGCATCAGCTGGGCGGGTTCGCGTGGCAGCTGGACGGCACCGCCGAGGCCGGCAAGGAAAGCACCGAGAAAAAACACGCCGGTGAACAAACCGCTCTGGTTGACGCCAAGCGCGCCGACCATCTCGCGGTCCTGCGTGGCGGCGCGCACCAGCGTGCCCCAGCGCGTGCGGTTCATGAGCAGCCAGAGCAGGCCGAGCACGACCGGGCCGATGGCGATCAGCACCAGGTCATATTGCGGGAAGCGTTTGCCGAGAATTTCCACGGCGCCACGCAGGCCGGCGGCACGCGGGCCGACCAGGTCTTCCGCGCCCCAGATATACAGGGCGGCATCCTTGATCACGAGGACGAGCGCGAAGGTGGCGAGCAGCTGGAACAGTTCGGGTGCGCGATAGATGCGGCGCAGTACGACGATTTCGATCACCACGCCAATCAGGCCAACGCAAAGCGCCGCCATCAGCACGCCACCCCAGAAACCGAAGATGCTGCTGCGGCCGAAGAGCTCGACCAGTGTATAGGCCAGATAGACACCCAGCATGTAGAGCGAGCCATGGGCGAAATTCACGATGCGGCTGACACCGAAAATGATCGAGAGGCCGGCGGCAACCAGGAACAGCGACGAGGCGCCGGCAAGGCCGTTCATGAATTGGATAACGATATTCGCGAGCAAGGCCGGTTCCGGTCAGGCTGGAGGGAAGTGGGAAGAAGACTCCCGCCCCGCTTGCGCGGCAGGGCGGGAGATCATGGCGTCAGGCTTTACTCGGTCGCCTTACTCAGCAGGGCGCATCTTGGCGACATCGGCATCCGACGGCAGGAACTTCGCGCCATCGGCGTAGTACCAGTCGGTCATCACGCCCTTGCCATCCTTCAGGCCGATCTTGCCGACATAGGCACCCATCGTGGACTGGTTGTCCTGCGGACGATAGGTGATGTTGCCGAGTGGCGTGGAGTGGGTCAGGCCCTTCATCGCCGTCACCAGCTTCTCGGTGTCGAGCGTACCGGCCTTCTTGATCACGGCCGCAGCAGACTGCACAGTGGCATAGCCGACAATCGAGCCCAGACGCGGATAGTCGTTGAACCGCTTCTGATAGGCTTCGGCGAAAGCCTTATGCTCCGGCGTGGTGATGGCGTACCAGGGATAGCCCGTCACCCACCAGCCAACCGGCGATTCATCCTTCAGCGGGTCGAGATATTCCGGCTCGCCGGCGAGCAGGTTGAACACCTCCACGCCCTTGAACAGGTCACGGGTCTGGCCTTCACGCACGAACTTGGCGAGATCGGCACCGAACAGCGACGAGAAGATCGCATCCGGCTTGGCGGCAGCGATCGCGTCGGCAACGGCGCCGGCCTCGATCTTGCCGAGCGGCGGCGCCTGCTCGATGACGAATTCGACATCCGGCTGCGCCGCCTTGATCAGCTGCTTGAAGGCGGCGGTGGCCGACTGGCCGTATTCATAGTTCGGATAGACGATGGCCCAGCGCTTCTTCTTCAGCTTGGCCGCTTCCGGCACCAGCATGGCGGTCTGCATATAGGTCGAGGCGCGCAGACGGAAGGTGTATTTGTTGCCCTGGTCCCAGACGATCTTGTCGGTCAGCGGTTCGGCAGCGATGAAGAGGACCTTCTTCTCCTTGGCGAAGCTGGCGACCGCCAGCCCCACGTTGGACGGGAAGGTGCCGATCAGGAAGGAGACCTTCTCGCGCGTCACCAGTTCCTCGGCGATGCGCACGGCGTCGCCCGGATTACCGTTGTCGTCGCGGCTGACGATTTCCAGCTTCTTGCCCAGTAGGCCGCCGCTGGCATTCACCTGCTCGACAGCCAGTTCCCAGCCCTTCTTGTAGGGCTCGAGGAAAGCGGCGAAATTCTTGTAGGAATTCATTTCGCCGATCTTGATCGTGTCCTGCGCCTGGGCGCCCGACATCGCGAACATCGCCGCACCGAACGCGGCACTCAGTTTCAACCAGCTTCTGCGATTCATTTTAGTCTGCCTCCTGTTGATCCCATGATTCCCGTGAACGCGAACGCAAACTCTCGTTTTCTTGTTTTACGCTTTACCGCTGCCCATCCTCGCCCTTGATCTCGTGGACCTGCAGGCCGCCGACGCGGGCATGTACGCGCCCACCGGTGCTCATCGCCAGGATGAAGGCGATCTCGTTGTCGCGCGGCCCATCGGCCACGCCGAATTCGATGGCGTCGAAATGGCTGCGCACATAGGCGGCGTTCACATGATGCAGCGGAATGTCGATCCGCGCACCCGGGCCGCCGACCTTGGTCGCCGATGGCACGATCGCTTTGGCATTGCCAAGGATCTCGCGCATCGAATAACCGCCCGGCACATGCCACAGCGCGCCATGCTCCAGTTCGCCCCCGGCGCCGATCAGGGCGCCCTTGCCATAGGCCTCGATCGCCTTCGGATCGTTGCCGAGCGCGGCGACCAGGCGTTTGGTCAGTTCAAGGCCAAGCGGCTTGAGCGCATCCATCATCGGCGTGATGTCCTGCACATACTTGCCGGCATAGGGATTCTTCACGAAGGCACCGATCACGCCTTTCACCGGGCGTTTCGTCGCGACGGGGCCGCCATCGTGGAACGTATCCTCGGTGATGCAGACGATCTTGCGCACTTCCACCAGGCTCATGGTTCCTACCCTAACGCTTTCATGTCATGGCCGAGCAGCATTTCGCCGCCGACGACCCTGTTCTCGGTCTGCAGTGACAAAAACGCGGCCTGAATCAGGCCGCTGCGGCGCAAATCTTGCGCGCGCGCCACACCGGCCGACAAGGCTTCGTTGATCGCAAAAATCGGCAGTGTACCTACGGAAACCGTGACGGGAATCGCACCAAGGTCGCTGTCGTCGCGCAATGCGTGTGCCGGGCGCCGCTCCACCGCGTCATGGTCCACAGTCACCGCATTGGCGATGATGGTGGCAGCCGCATCGGCCTGCGCGGCAGTTTCCGCCAGCACGGTGACTGCATCGGCGATGCCAAGCGAGAAAGACCGTCCGCGCCAGCCCGATGTCGCGATGCCACGCGACGGCTGCGCTGCGGTCAGCATGGCGATGGCATCCAGATGCGGCAGATCCGGATTACAGACGACAGCCGCACGCAAGGATTCACCCGGGGCGACATGGAAGGCGATATCGCCACCATTGTTGACGTAAGCCCTGGTCAGCTGCGTGTCCTCCAGCATGGCGGCGAGGATTTCATCGGCCACCGAACCGGCGACGGCTGCCATCGGCGTGATGAACACATCGCGATACGGCCAGCAGGCCACTGCCATGCGTCGCGCCACCGGGCCACGGAACAGCGGATGCGCCGCGCCGAGCGGCTGGCGCAACTCGACCAGTTCGGCGACCAGCACGGACAGAATATCCTGGAAACGCGCCACGGCCTGCTCATAGGCCCGCGCGGCATCGACTCCGAAGGCCTCGATCACCAGATCGATCGGGCCATGCTGCAGATGCAGGCGGCGCGAGATGCCGTCGCGGCCAAGCAGCCAGTTGGCGGAAGCTGCGGTCATGGCTGCTCCTCCGCCGTGGGCCGCGAGATCGGCCAGGGATTGTCGGCACGCTGCGCCAGCTTGCTCAGACGGCCGGCCTGCAGCACGTCCTCCAGCTGCACGACATAATCCATATGACCGCCGAGCGCGGCATAGTCGTCGCGCTGCAAGGTGAACTCGATGGGCGCGACCAGCGCCGGTGTCGGCACGTAGCCGAAAGAGTTATCCGGCATGCGGGCCACATCCACCATGTAGGTGATGCCGCCGCCGGGCCAGACATAGACCGGTGCGCCGCCCGAGGTGACACGGGTCAGGCGATCTTTCACCGACAGGGTCAGCCGTACGGGATTCTCCGTGACACCAGCGCGCAGGCTGCCACCCGCGCCAGCCATGAACAGCACGGTGCAAAGCGAAGGTTCGCAATTCTCGGCGATGCGATCCACCACCACCCTGATCGGGGCCGGCATCTCGGCCGGCTGCGGCTTCAGCTGGTCGTCCAGCACATACCAGGCGCTATGCTCGCCGGTGGTCGAGACCATCAGCAGCTTCATGCCGGGCCAGGCGGCCTTGGCATCGATGCTTTCGACGATCTCAAGCGGATCGGAAATGTTGGTGCCGCCCCAGCCCAGGCCGGGATCAGCAACCTGGAAATAGCGGCCCGGCGTAGACTTGCGGCCGCGCACTCTGATTCCAGAGAGCGGCATATCGAGGAAACGGCCGGCCTGGTGTTCGGTCAGCACGCCGGTGATGTGGTCGTCGACCACGATCACCTCGTCGGCATGGCCGAGCCACTGCTTGGCAAAAATGCCGATGGTGGCCGAACCGCAGCCGACACGCATGCGCGCTTCTGGCGTGCCGTTGACGACCGGTGGCTTGCCAGCCTGCACGATCAGTTCGGAACCGCCATCGATCTGCAGGGTGACAGCCTGCTTGTTACAGAGCGCCAGCAGCGTATCGCAGGTGACGTTGCCTTCCTTCTTGCTGCCGCCGGTGAGATGATGCACGCCGCCGAGCGACAGCATCTGCGAGCCGTATTCGGCCGTGGTGACATGACCCACGGCTTCGCCATTGACGCGCACGGCGGCCTGTTCGGGGCCGAGATAGCGGTCGGTGTCAATTTTCACCTTCACGCCGCAATAGCTGAAGATGCCCTCGGTCACGACGGTGACCATATCGACGCCGTCATGCTGCGACGACACGATGAAAGGCGCCGGCTTGTAGTCAGGATAGGTTGTGCCGGCGCCGATGCCGGTGACGAAGCTGGCTGCAGGCGGCGGCGCAGCCACACTGCCGTTCCAGCCTTCACTCCCAGAGAGAAACGGCACGACACTGCCTTCGCTGGCGGCGCGCTCGGTGATCACCAGTGGATCGACGCGGGTCAGCACGCCCTCGACATTGGCATAGCGGTCGCAGGCGCCGGCCTTGCCGGGCCGGATGCGACAGAGCACCGGGCAGGCATCGCAGCGGACGACATCGTCTTTTGAGGCCGGATTTTGCGAAACGGGGGCGACGGCGTGGCTCATGCTGGCCTTCCTCCCTACTCGGCTGCCTGCGGCAGCTGCTTGAGTGCAGCGTGCAGGCGATGCGGCAAGACCGGCACTTCGGCGACGCGCACGCCGGTGGCATGGCGGATCGCGCCGAGGATGGCCGGCGCAGTCGGCACCAGGCCCGGCTCGCCGACGCCCTTGGCGCCGAAGGGACCGAGCGGCTCGGCATCCTCGATCATGATCACGTCGATCTCGGGTACATCGCCTACGGTCGGGATCAGGTAGTCGTGTAGATTTTCGGTGCGGCCCGGCAGGTATTCCTCCATTAGCGCGAGGCCGAGGCCCTGCGCGATGCCGCCATGAATCTGGCCTTCCACCTGGGTCGGATTCACCGCCTTGCCCACGTCATGCGCGGCGATGATCTTCTTCACCTTGACCGTCCCAAGCTCCGTATCGACTTCAACCAATGCCATCTGCGCGGCGAAACCATAGGTGGCGTAAGGCACGCCCTGGCCGTTGGCGTCCAGCATGGTGGTGGGCGGATCGAAGCGGCCCGAGCCGAGCAAAACGTCACCATCGTCATTCAGTCGCGACAGCGTGGCGAGATCGAGACGGCGCACCGAGCCACCATCTTCAACAGTGAGCATCGCGCCATCAAAATTGAGTTTCGCGTCCTCACCCGCATTGGCCAGCCGCAGAATTTGCGCGCGCAGGTCCTGCGCCGCAAGCTGCGTCGCCTTGCCCGAGACGAAGGTCTGGCGCGAAGCCGAGGTCTTGCCAGCATCCTCCGTGCGGTCGGTATCGCCCATCACATAGTCGATGCGATCCATCGACACGCCGAGCGCATCCGCGACGATCTGCACGAAGATGGTGTTCGAGCCCTGCCCGATATCGACGGCGCCGTTGTAGAAAAACACCCGGCCATCGCCGCGCAGGCCGATCCGCATGGTGGAGGGATTGGAGATCGAGGTATTACCCAGCCCATACCACATGCAGCCGATGCCGATGCCGCGCCGCAGGCTCTTGCGCCGCGCATTGAAGGCTTCGACTTCAGCATTCAGCGCCTGCCATTGCGGTCGCAGC
Source organism: Ferrovibrio terrae (assembly GCF_007197755.1). NCBI lineage: Bacteria > Pseudomonadati > Pseudomonadota > Alphaproteobacteria > Rhodospirillales > Rhodospirillaceae > Ferrovibrio > Ferrovibrio terrae. Next base: position 2,905,767 of record NZ_CP041636.1, on the reverse strand, counting down.
GCGGCGATGCACTCGGCCAGACCGGCGGAATGTTCCAGCTTCTGGCTGGTGGCGGTGAGGTCGCCGGCGCGGATAGCGTTGATGTAGCGCATCTCCAGCCGGTCGATGCCCAGCTTGCCAGCCAGGTCGTCCATCAGGGTTTCATGCGCGATCGCCGCCTGCGGCACGCCGAAGCCGCGAAACGCGCCGGACGGCGGCGCGTTGGTGAACAGCGCGCGGCTGCGATTGCGCACATGCGGCACATGATAGGGACCACTCGCATGCACCGGCACGCGGTTGGCCACGGTCGGCCCCCAGCTGGCATAGGCGCCGGTGTCGAAATCGGCATCGGTTTCGACCGCCACCAGCCTGCCGTCATTGGCCGCGCCGAATTTCGCCTTGATGCGCGCCGGATGCCGCTTGGTGCTGGAAGCCATGCTTTCGGGCCGCGTATAGACCAGCGCCACCGGGCGGTCGCTGTGCCAGGCCGCCAGCGCGATCAGCGGCTGGACGGAAACATCCAGCTTGCCGCCAAAGCCGCCGCCGCAGGCGGTCGGCACGATGCGCACGCGATCCGGCGGCAACTGCATCACGCCAGCCACTTCGTCGCGGTCCATATAGGGCGCCTGGGTCGAGGCATGGATTTCGATGCGGTCACCGATGCGCACGCCCCAGCCAGCTTCGGGCTCGATATAGGCATGTTCGACAAAACTGGTCTGGAACAGGCCTTCGGCGGTGACGGCGGCCTGCGCGAAACCTGTCGCGATATCGCCCTTGGCGACATTGCCACGGATCAGCACGTTTTCCGGTTTGTCGGCCTGCACCAGCTTCGCGCCCGGTGCTGCCGCCATGATCACGCCGCTGACGGCCTCTTCCGCCGCATACTGGATCGGCAACTCATCCGGCTTCACGGCTTCAACCGCCTCGCGCGGACCGAGCAGCGCCACCACCGCCTCGCCGCGATAGCGCACGATGCCGTCGGCCAGCACCGGCTGGTCCTTCATGTCGAAAATCGCAAAGCCGTTGCGCGGCACATCGGCGGCGGTGAACACGCGCTCAAGGCCGTATTTGCGCATCACCTCGGAGAAATCGCCCAGCGTGAAGCTGGCGCGGGCATGCGGGCTTCGGACCACGCGCAGCCACAGCGCATCGGCCGGAATATAATCGGCGCCGTATTTCTCGGTACCTTCCACCTTCGGCAGGCCGTCCACCTTCAGGCTGCGCGCGCCGACCGCTGCGCCAACCTCGGGCACTTCAGGCAGATCGGGCGTACGGGTGGCATCCAGCACGGCTTCGACGATCTTGCGATAGCCGGTGCAGCGACAGAGCACGCCGCCGATGGCATCCATCACCTGCTGCTCGTCGGGTTTTGAGACCTCGGCCAGCAGGTCGGTGGCGGCCATCAGCATGCCGGGCGTGCAGATGCCGCATTGCGCCGCGCCATGCTTGAGGAACGCCGTCTGCAGGCGGCTGAGCGTACCATGCGCCTGCAGGCCTTCGACCGTGACCACCGGCCGGCCGGCGGCCTGGCCGACGGCGGTGAGACAGGCGCAGACCTGATGACCATCGATCATCACCGTACAGGCGCCGCAATCGCCGGCATTGCAGCCGACCTTGGTGCCGGTCAGGCCGAGATCGTCGCGCAACACGTCGCTCAGGCGTTTGGCCGGCGAGCCCTGATACGTGTGCGGTTTGCCGTTGACGATCAGCCGCATCCTTCAGGCTCCCTTCTTGCCGAGTTGGGTCAATGCCCGGCGCACCAGAACGACGGCGGCCTCACGGCGATACGTGGCACTGGCGCGGATGTCGTCGATCGGCTGCAAGGTCTCGAATTGCGCAGCTTCCACGCGATTGGCCAGGGCGGAATTGAGCCGGCGGCCGATCAGTTCGGCCTCCAGATATGGCAGGCGCTGCGCCACCGCCGAACAGGCGCCGACTGCCACGCTGGCGGCGGAAATCACGTTGTTTTCGACTTCCAGCACGATGGCGACCATGGCAATCGAGATCACCAGGTATTCGCGCGCGCCGAGTTTCAGGAAGACGCTGTGCGCCTCTTTGCGCGGCTTCGGAATCAGAATGGCGGATACCAGTTCACCGGCTTTGAGCGTGGTGCGGCGATTGCCGGTGATGAAATCGCCCAAGCCGAGTTCGCGTTTGCCCTTGATGGAGGCGAGTTCGACTCGCGCGCGCATCGCCAGCAGCGGCGGCACGCTGTCGGCAGCCGGCGAGGCGTTGCAGAGATTGCCGGCAACCGTGCCGGAATTCTGGATCTGCATGCCGCCGACGACGCGCGCTGCCGCGCGCAGCGCATCGAAAAACGGCGGCAGATCGGCATTGGCCACGTCGCTCCAGGTGGTAGTGGCGCCGATGCGCCAGCCATCGCCGGACTCAGTGATTCCGCGCAGATCGGCGATGCCGGTGAGGTCGAGGATGTCGTCGTCGACCGCACGGCCGACGCGGGCGGGAAAGAAATCGGTACCGCCGGCCAGGATGACCGGGCCGGGTGCGTTCTGATTGGCGGCGCTCAGGGACGCGAGCGCTTCGGCCAGACTGCTGGGACGCAGATACGACGCCATCGGATTGGGGCCTCCGGTCGGCACAAACGCCACGCCCACCCCCGCAGGCCGATATCGTTTGTACGCATATGATGCTGCGTCGCTGACCCAAAAGAGTCAACGTCAAAATGTAGGCATCCGCTGCGCAGGAATGCGGCAGCGCAATATGAGTGGTGTCAGTGCGCGAAAAGGCTCAGGTCAGGCGCTTGAGCAGCGCGACGAACTGCTGCTGTTCCGCCGGGCTGAGCGGGTCGAGCGTGGCCTTGCTCACTTTTGGGCCATTGCCCAGCAGGCGTCCGACCAGATCGCGACCGCCAGAGGTGAGGCTGAGGCAGCGGCGGCGCTTGTCATTCTTGTCGGGGCGATGCGAGATCAACTTGCGCAGCGTGAGGCGACGGATCACGCCCTGGATGGTGGCCGGATCCATCGCGGTGAGGCGGCCGAGATGATTCTGCGACAGCTCACCCATCTGATACAGCTTCACCAGTGCCGCGTATTGCGTGGTGGTGATCTGCTCGTCGCCGATCATGGCGACGAACAAAGCTGTGTGGCGCTGATGCGCGCGGCGGATCAGATGGCCGACCTGGTCTTCCAGCACATAGCCATCCGGCATGGTGCTGGGTTCAGCCTTGATCTCCGGTTTCACATTCATTCGCCGCTCTTTTGCTGCTCAGGCCGTCAGGCTTGCCCAATCTACCGGGCCGCCCGGCTCCGGCCAAGCGGTTCCCGCAAGAAGGCATACAGAGGTTATGCGACGACAATGCATACGCTGCTGCCCCCGAAACACCCGAACCTACAAAACCTTGGTGGAGGCTTCCTTGCCGCGCGAAACCACTGCCAGGCCGCGCATTGTGGTCTCGACCACGGTGCAGGAACAGTAGTCAGGCTGGATCACTACCATGCGGTCATCGTTCATCGCTGCGCTCATCGCCGCGTTGATCACCATGAAATGGGTGAAGATCACCGTATCGCTGCGGCAGGATTTCAGCATGCCGATCAGGCCTTCGCGCCAAGCGCGGATGATCGGCGGCTGCGTGCCGTAACGCTGGCCGGCAACCTGCTGCAGCCAGGGGCCGCGCGCCTTGATGCCCTGTTCGGCGATTTCGGGTGGCGTCGGGATTTCCGAAAACGCGGCGCTCACTTCCGGCACAAGGCCCCAGCGGTTGGCCAGCGGCAATGCGGTTTCGCGCGCGCGTTCCATCGGCGAGGTGTAGATCGGCATGGGGCCGAGCTTCTCGATCTCCAGTGCCAGATCGACAGCGGCTTCCTTGCCATCGTCCGACAGGCCCGGATCGGGATCCTCGTCGAACCGCGCCGCGGCCTTGGCATGGCGCACCAGATATATCCGGGACATTTCCCGCGCCCTCCCCTAGAGCAGATTCACGCGCATGTTTTCCCGCGCCACCATGGCTCCGGACCAGAGCTGGCGCGCTTCGGCTTCCAGCTCCTCCATGAACTGGTCCTCATGATCGGGATCATGGTGGAAAATCGCAAGCGCCTTGGCGCCGGCCGCCTGACAAAGGCGCACGCCCTCCTGCCAGGTGGAATGCCCCCAACCGACATGCGCCTCGAATTCCTTGTCGGTATAGGTGCTGTCGTAGATCACCAGGTCGGCGCCCTCGATCAGGCCGAGGATATTCTGGTCCGGTTTGCCCGGCGTATGCTCGGTATCGGTGACATAGCACAGGGCCTTGCCGCCGTATTCGAAGCGATAGCCGGTGGCGCCGTCGGGATGATTGAGCGGCGCTGTTCGCACACGGATCTTGTCGCCCAGGCTGAAGCTGTCGCCGGCACGGAAATCCACCGAATCCATCTGCGCGCCCATCTTTTCCAGCGGTACCGGGAAGAAAGGCTGCGCCATCTGCGAGGCCAGCACCTTGGCGATGCCGCCCTTGTCGGCGAGATGGCCGGCATGGATGGTGAAATGCCGGTCCTTCTTGAACGCCGGCGAGAAGAACGGGAAGCCGTTGATGTGATCCCAATGCGTATGCGAGAGGAACAGGTCCCCCTTCATCGCGTTACGGCGCAGCAGCCAGTGGCCGAGATTCCGGATGCCGGTGCCAGCATCCAGAATCACCACGCGATTGCCGATCTTCAGCTCGACGCAGGACGTATTGCCGCCAAAGCCGATATGACGTGGCGATGGCGTGGCAATGCTGCCGCGGACACCCCAGAACTTCACCTTGAAGCTCATGCTGCATCCGCCTTTCGCGTCAGCCGGCCGGCAGGGTCTGCTCGACCAGACGCGACCAGTAGGAAGCGCCGATCGGCAGGACGTCGTCGTTGAAGTCATAACGCGGGTTATGGACCATGCAGCTTTCCTCGCCGGCGCCGTTGCCGATCCAGACATAGCTGCCCGGCTTCTCGCGCAGCATCCAGGCGAAGTCCTCAGCACCCATGCTGGGATTGACATTGCGCAGCACGTTGGTGCCGCCCACCACGGCAGCAGCAGCCGCGGCGGCCATTTCGGTTTCATCGGCGGTATTGATGGTCGGCGGATAACGGCGCTGGTAGTCCAGCTTCGCGGTCGCGCCATGGCTGGCGGCGATGCCGGTGACGATCTGGTTCATGCGCGCCTCGATCAGGTCCTGCACTTCCGGCAGGAAGGCGCGCGTGGTGCCGGCGATCATCACCTCTTCCGGAATCACGTTGGTGGTATGGCCGCCCTGGATCTGGCAGCAGCTGACCACCGCGCATTGCAGCGGATCGACGTTGCGCGCGACGATATTCTGCAGCGCCAGCACCATCTCGGCGGCGATCACCACCGGATCGACGCCGCGATGCGGATAGGCGCCATGCGCGCCCACGCCCTTGATCTTGATCCAGAACATGTCGGCCGAAGCCATCATCGGGCCGGTGCGCACGGCGAACTTGCCGACATCGATGCCGGGCATGTTGTGCATGCCGAAGACGGACTCGCAGGGGAATTTGGTGAAGAGGCCTTCATCCACCATCACCTTGCCGCCGGCGACATTCTCCTCGGCCGGCTGGAAGATGAAATGCACGGTGCCGTCGAAATTCTTCGACTTGGCCAGATACTGCGCCGCGCCTAGCAGCATGATGGTGTGGCCGTCATGGCCGCAGCCATGCATCTTGCCTTCGTGCTTCGACTTGTGGCCGAACTCGTTCATCTCGATCAGGTCGAGCGCATCCATGTCGGCGCGCAGGCCGATGGCGCGGTTGCCCTTGCCTGCCTTCAGCGTGCCGACGACGCCGGTCTTGGCCAGGCCGCGATGCACCGGCATGCCGAAGGATTCGAGCGTCTTGGCGACGAACTCGGAAGTGCGATGCTCCTCGAACGCGGTTTCGGGATGCATATGCAGATCATGCCGCCACTCGGTCAGCAGGGACTTATTGGCGACGATCTCCGGGATCAGTTTCATCTGGGGCGCTCCGACTACGGATACAGCAGGGTAAAAAGGCAGAAATGCGACGATAACCGATTGATTTTGCTCTTACCACCTGCAGAAGGGGGCATTGACTCAAGGGAATGCATGTGGTCTTGTCCGGCCGCGGACGCCGGGCATATTGCGCCGGCTGTTCTAAGAACGCGGAAATCCATGGATTTTGAAAGTTTGGGCTTGAGCGAGCCGGTCCTCAAGGCCGTCTCCGATGCCGGTTATACCACGCCTACCCCGATCCAGGCACAGGCCATCCCCATCGTGCTGATGGGCCGAGACGTGCTCGGCACGGCTCAGACCGGCACCGGCAAGACCGCTGGCTTCACCCTGCCGCTGATCGACATCCTGGCTGGTGGCCGCGCCCGCGCCCGCATGCCGCGCGCCCTGATCCTGGAGCCCACCCGCGAACTGGCCGACCAGGTCGCACAGAGCTTCGACAAATACGGCAAGAATTCCCCGCTTTCGATGGCGCTGCTGATTGGTGGCGTGAACTACACGGAACAGGAAAAGCTGCTGGATCGCGGCGTTGACGTGCTGATCGCCACTCCTGGCCGCCTGATCGACCATTTCGAGCGCGGCAAGGTCATGCTGACCGGTGTGCAGATCTTCGTCATCGACGAAGCCGACCGCATGCTGGACATGGGCTTCATGCCCGATATTGAGCGGATCGGCAAAATGCTGCCGCCGCTGCGCCAGACACTGTTCTTCTCGGCCACCATGGCGGCCGACATGCGCAAGCTGGCCGACAAGTTCCTCAGCAACCCGAAGGAAATCGAGGTTGCCCGCCAGGCGACGACGGCGGAATCCATCGCCCAGTTCCAGATCCAGGTCTCGCAGCGCCTGAAGCGTGAAGCGCTGCGCACCCTGATCCGCAATGAAGACGTCAAGAACGCCATCATCTTCTGCAATCGTAAGCGCGACGTGGATATCCTGGCGAAATCGCTGATCCGCCACGGCTTCGATGCCGCCGCCCTGCATGGCGACATGGACCAGTCGGCGCGCACGGCGACGCTGGAGAAGTTCAAGCGGAACGAGATCGGCATCCTGGTCGCCTCCGACGTCGCCGCGCGCGGCCTGGACGTTCAGGGCCTGACGCATGTGTTCAATTTCGACGTGCCGACCCATCCGGAAGATTACGTGCATCGCATCGGCCGCACCGGCCGCGCCGGCATGACCGGCCGCGCCTTCACGCTGGTGGCCGGCGAGGATGGCAAGTATCTCTCGCAGATCACCCGCCTGATCCAGCGCGACATCCCGGTGATGGAACTGCAGGGCTTTGCCCATGAAGAGGGCGATGCCGCCGCGACCGCCGCCGATGAGCGTGCCGAACGCGGTGATCGCAAGGAAGGCCGCGGTCGTGGCCGAGGCGGCCGTGGTCGAGATCGCGATGGCGATCGTACCCGTGCGCAGAATCGCAGCCGTGAACCGCGCGCCAGCGATGCATCGATGGAGCCGACGGCGGCCGTCCTGGCGGATGCCACGACAATTGCTCCGGTTGTCGCCGAGCAGAGCCCGGCCGAGCAGCCGGTGGTTGAAGCCGTCAGCCGCGAAGAGCGCAAGCCGCGCCGCGACCGGTCACGCCGCGATCGCCCGTCGCAGGATCGTCCGGCTCAGGATCGCCCGCGTCAGGACCGCCCCGAACAGTCTGAGCAGCCGCGCGAAGCCCGTCGCGAGCGCAATGAAACCCGCGACCGCAGTGATCGGGACCGCAATGATCGTGGGGGTCGTCGCGACCATCGCGAGGATCGCGAGCCGCCGGTGATCGGCATGGGCGATCACGTCCCCGAGTTCATGCTGCGTCCGAGCCGCCGCGCCTCCTAAAGGCTCGTTAAGTCTGCTGAAGCCTTGGCTGCGCCCGGCCACGTCGTTTACAGTCCGCCAAAGGAATGCCAACGGAGCCGGCGATGCAGACGATTTTCGTGATGATGAAATGCGAACTCGGCCACGCCTATGACGTGGCGGTGAAGGCCGTGGAAGAGGTCGAGCAGGTCTCTGAAGTGCATTCCATTTCCGGCCAGTATGACCTGATGATGAAATGCTACCTGCCCGACGGGCAGGACATCGGCCATTTCGTGGTCAACAAGCTGCAGACCATCACCGGCGTGAAGGACACCTTCACGATGATCACCTTCAAGGCCTTCAACTAATAAACGACTGATCGGCGCGGCCAGTCTTCAGCGCGCGGGCCGCGGCGCGACCTGGCGCGGTGCCGAACCGATGGTGCTGCCGGTCGAGGGCGCCACGGTCATATCGACCTTCGAGCCATACAGCGTCGAACGGGTGATCAGCACCGAGGCGACACGGTCGCCACCAGACGACAAAAAGGTCAGCTGGCTGGTTTCAGCGCGCACGACAGCCACTTCGGTCCAGCCGTAATTGGCCATTTCCCGGCGCACGAAATCGAACATCGCATCCGATGACGAATTGACGCTGTAGGACAGGCGGCCGATCCAGCGATCGCCCTCGCCCAGCACGATGGTGCGGTTGGCATCGAGCGAATAGCCTTCGGGAAGCGCCACACCGGCGATCTGCGTCGGCGGGCCGCTGCCGGCCTTGTTCTGGTCTGACGTCTGGTTGGCGCTGCTGTTCCAAACGGAGGAGCACCCCGCCAGGCCCATCAACGCCACCGCGAGCACGAGAACCCTCGTAAACGGGCCATATCCTTGGCTTACAAAGGTCATCAGCGCGCGTCATCCCCCCGGCGAATCGGTAAGTCTTTTGTTTACCATAAATGCCCGGGCAAGTCGCCTTTGCGTTGTCCCGCACTCGTGCGCCGTGCCCGTCATGATCGAATGACGAGACTCCATCTTGTCGCGACCCGGAATTTATTTTATACTTAAAACAATTATCGTGGGCCACGCTTCCAGGGCAAAGGAGCGTTCGTGAACCAGCAGTCCAGGGGATCCATGACAGCCAGCCGGGCCTCCACAGGCGATTTCGCCAACCGGCATGTGCTGGTGACCGGCGCCAGCCGCGGTATCGGCTGGGCGATTGCGCAGGCTTTCGCCGCGCGCGGCGCGCGCCTCAGCCTCGCCGGCCGCGATGCCGCCCTGCTGGAACAGCGGCGCGCAACGCTGAACTCGCTGGGCGGACCGGACCACACCGCCTTTTCCGCCGACCTCAGTGATGCAGACGCCGCCACCGCCATGGTGCGCCACGCCGTCGCCGCGCATGGTCCGGTCGATATCCTGGTCAACAATGCGGGTACCGGCGTCAGCCAGCCCTTTGCGAAGATGACCGCCGAGCACTGGAACCAGATGCTGGCCGTCAATCTCTCCAGCGTGTTCCACGTCACCCGCGCCGCCATCGACGACATGCTGCCGCGCAAACAGGGGCGCATCATCAATGTCGCCTCCACCGCCGGCCTGACCGGCTATGCCTATGTCGCCGCCTATGTCGCGGCCAAGCATGGCGTGGTCGGCCTGACCAGGGCGCTGGCGCGCGAATACGCCACGGCCGGTATCACCGTGAATGCGGTTTGCCCCGGCTATGTCGATACCGACATGACGGCTGGCACCATCGAGACCATCGTGAAGAAAACCGGACGCTCGGCCGAAGACGCCCGCGCCGAACTGGCCAAGGGCAACCCGCAGGGGCGCCTGATCCAGCCCGAGGAAGTGGCCGATGCCGTGCTGTGGCTCGCCGGCGCCAACGCGGCCTCGATCACCGGCCAGGCCATCGCTATTGCCGGGGGAGAAGTAATGTCATGAGTGAAGTGCGCCAGCCTGCACCGGCGAATGACCGCGAAACCTCGACGCACCGCGACGACAAGCTGGAACTGCGGCTGTGGCTGCGGCTGCTCACCTGTTCCAGCCTGATCGAACAGAATGTGCGCGGCGCGCTGCGCCTGCAGTTCGATACGACGCTGCCGCGCTTTGACCTGATGGCACAACTCGACCGCGCGCCCGATGGGCTGACGATGAGCGAACTTTCGGCGCGCATGATGGTGTCGAACGGCAATATCACCGGTCTGGCCGACCGTCTGGTCGAGGAAGGCCTGGTCAAGCGCACGCCGTCGCAGCGCGACCGCCGCTCCAGCCATATCAGCCTGACCCCGGCCGGCAAGAAGGCCTTCGACGCCATGACGCCGGTGCATGAAGGCTGGGTCGACCGGATGATGGCAGGCTTGAGCCGCCAGGACATGCAGCAGCTGTTTCAGCTGCTGGGAAAACTGAAGCAGTCGGTGCACCAGAACGCCGTCGACGCGGACCAGGGAGAGACGAAGTGAGCAAGTTCGCGAAGGATTTCAAACCGAAGCATTTCGGCTGGTCGGTCGAGGGCAAGGTCGCGACCGTCACGCTCAATCGCCCCGAGCGCAAGAATCCCCTTACCTTCGAATCCTACGCCGAGCTGCGCGATACCTTCCGCGCGCTGAATTATGTCGAGGACGTGAAAACCGTCGTGATCACCGGCGAAGGCGGCAATTTCTGCTCCGGCGGCGATGTGCATGAGATCATCGGGCCGCTGGTGAAGATGAAAGAGGCCGGCGATATGGCCGGGTTGCTCGCTTTCACCCGCATGACCGGCGATCTGGTGAAAGCGATCCAGCATTGCCCGCAGCCGGTGATTGCCGCCGTCGACGGCATCTGCGCCGGTGCTGGCGCGATCCTCGCCATGGCGTCTGATCTGCGTATCGGCACGCCGCGCACCAGGACGGCTTTCCTGTTCGTGCGCGTCGGCCTCGCCGGCGCCGATATGGGCGCCTGCAACATCCTGCCGCGCATCATTGGCTCGGGTCGGGCCGCCGAACTGCTTTATACCGGCCGCAGCATGAGCGCCGAGGAAGGCGAACGCTGGGGCTTCTACAACCGGCTTGTTGCGCCTGAGCAGGTGCTCGGCGATGCGCAGGCACTCGCCAAGGAACTCTCCGACGGGCCGACGTTTGCGCATGGCATCACCAAGACCTGCCTGCACCAGGAGTGGTCTATGGATCTGGATGCCGCCATCGAGGCCGAGGCGCAGGCGCAGGCGATCTGCATGCAGACGCAGGATTTCGCCCGCGCCTACCACGCCTTTGTCGCCAAGCAGAAACCCGTCTTCGAGGGCAACTGAGATGGCGGACAAAAGCTATCTCGGCTGGCCGTTTTTCGAGGAACGCCATCGCGCGCTCGCCGCTGAACTGGAAATCTGGGCGAAGAAATACGCCAGCCACCATGACGAGAGCGAAGATGTCGACGCGGTCTGCCGCGGCTTCGTCGCGCGGCTGGGCGCGGCCGGCTTCCTTGGCCTCACCGTGCCGAAGGATGGCGGCGGTAAGTATGACAGGCTGGACGTGCGCTCACTCGCGCTCGCCCGAGAAATCCTTGCCTACCACCATGGTTTGGCCGACTTCTCCTTCGTGATGCAGGGGCTCGGCTCCGGCCCGATCAGCCTGTTCGGTACTCCGGAGCAGAAAAAGCGCTGGCTGCCCGGCGTGGCCGAAGGCACGCGGATTGCGGCTCTTGCCATGTCCGAGCCCGATGCCGGGTCCGATGTCGGCGCCGTCAGCACCGTGGCTGTCCCGGACGGTCAGGGCTATCGCCTGAATGGCGTGAAGACCTGGATCTCGAATGGCGGCATCGCCGACCAGTATACCGTTGTCGCCCGCCTCGGCGATGCACCGGGCGCGAAGGGGCTTGCGATCTTCGTGGTCGAAGCCGGTACGCCGGGCTTCCGCGTGGCCGAACGCATCGATGTGATCGCGCCGCATCCGCTGGGCAAACTGGAATTCAGGGATTGCCTCATTCCGGCCGGCAACCTGATCGGCCAGCCCGGCGAAGGCTTCAAGATCGCCATGAGCAATCTCGATGTCTTCCGCTCCACCGTTGGTGCTGCCGCGCTCGGCTTTGCAAGGCGCGCGCTGGATGAAGCGCTGAAGCGCGTGCATGAGCGAAAGGTGTTCGACCAGAAGCTCGCCGATTACCAGCTGACCCAGGCCAAGATCGCCGACATGGCGACCGAGATCGACGCCTCGGCCCTGCTGATCTATCGCGCCGCCTGGACCAAGGACCAGGGCGCGGCGCGTGTGACACGCGAAGCCTCGATGGCCAAGATGTATGCCACCGAAGCGGCCCAGCGTGTGATCGATGCCGCCGTGCAGCTCTGGGGCGGCCTTGGCGTCACCCGTGGCGTGATGGTGGAGAGCCTCTATCGCGAAGTGCGTGCGCTGCGAATCTATGAAGGCACCACCGAGGTCAACAAACTGGTGATCGCCGGCCAGACCTATGCAGCTTATGCAGCGGAGCAAAAGGGGCAGGTATGAAAATCCTCGAACCGCTCAAGCTCAATGGCGTGATCCTGCCGAACCGCATCGCGGTGCCGGCGATGGTGACGCGGCTGTCAGGCGAGGACGGCTTCGTCAATCAGCCGATCATCGACCGCTATGTGCGCTATGCGCAAGGCCATGTCGGGCTGATCGTGGTCGAGGCCACCGCCGTCCATTCCAACAAGTCCGGGCCGCTGCTGCGCATCTCAGACGACGAATTCATTCCCGGCCATCGCGAACTGACCCGCCAGGTGCATGACACCTCCGACAGCAAGGTCGTGCCGCAGATCATCCATTTCCTGAAAGTGGCGCGCTCGGGCTGGCGGCAGACCATCGACAGCCTGTCGGAAGAAGATATCGAACGCATCATCGAGGAATTCGGCCAGGCCGCGGCGCGTGTCCGCGCGGCCGGCTATGATGGCGTCGAGTTGCACTCGGCGCATGCCTATACGCTGTCGTCCTTCCTGTCGCGCCGCAATCCGCGCCGCGACGGCTACGATGGCCGCACGCTGGAAGGCCGCCTCACCATGTTCGGCCGCGTCATGCAGAGCGTGCGCAAGCATGTCGGCCATGACTGGACCGTCGGCGTGCGTTTCCTCGCCGAAGAGGCGATCAAGGAAGGCTATACGGTCGAGGACGCCAAGCTGATCGCGCTGCGCATGGCGCAGCTCGGCGTGGACTACATCTCGCTCTCGGTCGGCGGCAAGTTTGAGGATGCCGTGCATCGCGAGGGCCAGCCGCTCTACCCTTACACGGGCTATTCCGGCGACCGCTGCATGCCGGGCGACTGGTATCCGCCCCTGCCGCACGCCCATATGGCGGCGGCCATCAAGCAGTATATCAATACCAAGGGCTATACCGTGCCGGTGATCTCGGTCGGCAAGATCAGCGATCCGCTGGATGCCGAGCAGCTGCTGCAGAGCGGTCAGGCCGACATGATCGGCATGGCGCGCCAGCTGCTGGCCGATCCCGACTGGGTCAAGAAGGTGGAAGACCAGCGCAGCGGCCAGATCGTGCGCTGCATCTACTGCAACGTCTGCAAGCAGCTGGATGAGAAGTTCAAGGAAGTGACCTGCTTCCTCTGGCCCAAGGGCCTCAGCCAGGCACCCGCCGATGTCACCGACGGCGATGCGCCGCGCTGGCCCGAGGCCGGCGCCGGGCTCACCGCCACTGTCGAAAAGGGCCAGGTCAAACTGGCCTGGAACAAGGCCGTGGCCGGCAGCACCGAGATCGCCGGCTACAATGTTTACCGCGCAGAGGATGACGGCGATGCCCATGTCACCGAAGCGGTGAAGTCGACCAAGCATGCCGACAAGGTGGTGCTGGGCGGCCTGCGCTACACCTATTACGTCCGCGGCCATGATGCCGCCGGCCGTGCAACACCGCCGTCAGATGCGGTGCGTATCGAAATGCCCTTGCCGTTCGCCGAACCTGCGTCGTCGTCCTCTGAGGTTCGTCATGTCCCGCACTGATCACGTTTTCGAGCCGTCCGCCCACACCGACACTTTCGCCCGCGACCATCTGCCGCCACAGGAGCAGTGGCCGGTCATGCTCTGGGACACGCTGCCCGAGCTGAAAGCCTATCCGAAGCGCATGAACTGCGCCCGCGAACTGCTCGACAAGCAGGCTGCCATTCACGGCGACCGGCCGGTGATCCATTACAACGACGAGGTCTGGACTTACAGCAAGCTGCTGGAGACCGCCAACCGCATCGCGCATGTCCTGGTGCAGGATTACGGCATCAAACCGGGCAACCGCGTGATGCTGCGCTCACCCAACAATCCGATGTATGTCGCCTGCTGGTTCGCGGTGATGAAGGTCGGCGCCATCGCAGTTGCCACCATGCCGCTGTACCGCTGGCGCGAACTCACCTTCATGACCGAGAAGGCCGAGATCGAACTGGCGATCTGCGACTGGCGCCTGCGCGACGAGATGGAAACGACCCTGAAAGAGTCGAAGCACCTTCAGCGCGTCAGTTACTTCTATGGCGAAGGCATCGAGGACTCGCTCGAAGCCCGCATGGCCACCAAGCCGGCGACATTCGATACCCTGGATACGGCCTGGGACGATGTCTGCCTGATCGCCTTTACGTCAGGCACCACCGGCCCGGCCAAGGGCTGCATGCATTTCCATCGCGACGTGCTGGCGATCTGCGACACCTTCAACCGCTATGTGCTGCGGCCGACCAAGGACGATGTCTTCACCGGTTCGCCGCCGCTCGCCTTCACCTTCGGTCTCGGCGCGCTGGTCACATTCCCGATGCATGTCGGCGCGAGCACGGTGCTGGTCGAACAGTACAATCCGCAGAAGATGCTGGAGACGATCCAGGCCAAGAAGGTGACGGTGCTGTTCACCGCGCCGACCGCGTATCGCGCGATGATCGACATGGCGAAGGACTACGACATCTCCTCGCTGAAGAAAGGCGTCTCGGCCGGCGAGACCCTGCCGCTCGCGACCTATGAGGGCTGGCACAAGGTCTCGGGCGTGAAACTGATCGACGGCCTGGGCGGCACCGAGATCCTGCATATCTTCATCACGTCTGAAGGCGACGGTATCCGCCCCGGCGCCACCGGCAAGCCGATCCCCGGCTACGAGGCCGCGATCTTCGATGCCGACGGCAAGCCGGTGCCGCCCGGCACCGTCGGCCGCCTCGCCATCCGCGGGCCGGTCGGCTGCCGCTATCTCGACAACCCGGAACGCCAGAAGGCCTATGTGCAGAACGGCTGGAACTTCACCGGCGACGCCTACATGTGCGACGAGGACGGCTACTACTGGTACCAGGCGCGCGCCGACGACATGATCGTCTCCGCCGGCTACAACATTTCCGGCCCCGAAGTGGAATCCGTGCTGCTGCTGCATCCGCAGGTGCAGGACTGCGCCGTGGTCAGCGCCCCCTGCTCCGAACGCGGCCAGGTGGTGAAGGCCTATGTGGTGCTGCGCGACAAGGCGCTGAACACGCCAGCCACCGTGAAGGCGCTGCAGGACTTCGTCAAAGCCGAGATCGCGCCTTACAAATATCCGCGCCAGGTCGAATTCATCGATGCGCTGCCGCGCACCGAGAGCGGCAAGGTGCAGCGTTTCGTGTTGCGCAAGAAGGCGGCCGAGAACGAGCAACGGGGCTGATCAGCCAGGCGCGCAAAAGTGCAAGTTTCCCTCCCCTGCGTCCATTGGCTGCCGTGAGGGAAGGGCTAAGGTGTTGCGAGGCAGGAACTTGCGCCAGAGCGAGCTCCGACATGCATAATAATGCTTGCGGGGTCCGGAACCGGCACTATAGTACCTACTCGATACGAAACGGAGGAAATGCCGCAGAGTCGCTTTTTCAGCGACCGGGCCAGGCCGCAAGGCCTTTGACCAGCAGCATAAATCCGCCGTCACACCGCTCGCCGCTGCAATCAGGCGAAGGTCGGTTTGGACGTATCGTGCAGGCGTAGAGTACAGTTGCGTACCGGGGCATGCGCCGTCTCCTTCAGGGCGGCGGCAGGGGCCATAACAGGAGAAGCAGTGGGCCGGAGCAGTCCGGCACCGTGCAGGGAGAGGAGACCATCCATGAAATTTTCGACGTTGCTCAGCCTGACCAGCGCACTGGCGCTCGCGTCTGTGCCCTTCGTGGCCGGCGATGCCGCCGCCCAGGCGAACAAGAAGATCAAGATCGGCTTCGTCACCACCCTGTCGGGCCCGAATGCCGCGATCGGCGTGGACATGAAGAATTCCGTCGAACTGGCGGTCGAGCATCTCGGCAAGAAGATGGGTGGCATCCCGATCGAGGTGATCTACGAAGACGACGAGCAGAAGCCTGAAGTCGGCAAGCAGAAGACCGAAAAGCTGATGCAGCGCGACAAGGTCGACTTCGTTGCCGGCTACATCTGGTCGAACGTGTTGCTCGCCTCCTACAAGACGGTCACCGACGACAAGACCTTCCTGATCAGCGCCAATGCCGGTCCCTCGCCGCTCGCTGGCGAACAGTGCAATCCCTACTTCTTCGCGGCGTCGTGGCAGAACGACCAGAACACCATGGCCGCCGGCGAACTGCTGAACCAGAAGGGCATCAAGTCGCTCTACATCGTGGCGCCGAATTACGCTGCCGGCCAGGACATGGCCAACGGCGTGAAGTCCACCTTCAAGGGCCAGGTCGTCGGCCAGGACATGACCAAGTGGCCTGACCAGCTCGACTTCTCGGCGGAAATCTCGAAGATCCGCGCCGCCAAGCCGGGCGCCGTCTTCGTGTTCTTCCCGGGCCGCGCCGGCGTGCAGTTCTTCCAGCAGTACAGCCAGGCTGGCCTGAAGAAGGACGTCCCGCTCTACACGACCTTCACCGTCGACGCGATCACGCTGAAGCTGCAGAAAGACCTGACGCTGGACACCTACCAGACGCTGTGGTGGGCGCCGGATCTGCCGTATGCCGCCAACCAGAAGTTCGTCGGCGAGTTCAAGAAGAAGCATAAGGACACGCCGTCTTTCTATGGCGCGCAGTCGTACGACACGATCAACCTGATCAACTCGGCCGTGATCGCCACCAAGGGCAACATGAAGGACAAGGACGCGGTGCGTACCGCTCTGAAGGCCGCCAAGTTCGACTCGGTGCGCGGCCCGATGAAGTTCGGCAACAACCACTTCCCGATCCACAACGTGTATCAGCAGGAAGTCTACAAGGTGTCGGACACCGAGTACGACATCCGCACGGTCAGCACGGTCTACAAGGACCTGGTTGACCCGTATGCGTCCAAGTGCGCGATGAAATAATCGGCATTTGACCGATCAAATGGCGGGGCGCCGGCTGCGGCTGGCGCCCCATCCATATCTGGGCTGAACGCGTCACACTTCGATTGCCTCGCTAAGTATTTCATGCTTAAAATATCTCAACGGGGGACTCCCAAGGGCTTGCATAAGAAACTGCGTATTGCGGGGCATCATCCGATGCGCCGTGCAGATGGCATGTCACTGAAGGAGACACGAACGATGCGTTCCGCTTTCAAAACTTTCGCCCTGCTCTCTACCGCGCTTATGGCCGTGCCGTTCATGGCCGGCGATGCCGCAGCCCAGGCCGCGAAGAAGATCAAGATCGGCTTTGTCACCACGCTGTCCGGGCCCAATGCGGCCTACGGGCGCGACATGCAGAACGCCTTCAACTTGGCGCTCGACCATCTCGGCAAGAAGATGGGCGGCGTGCCGGTCGAGGTGATCTACGAAGACGACGAACAGAAGCCCGAAGTGGGCAAGCAGAAAACCGAAAAGCTGCTGCAGCGCGACAAGGTCGATTTCGTCGCCGGCTATATCTGGTCGAACGTGCTGCTGGCCTCCTACAAGCCGGTGCTGGACGCGGATACGTTCCTGATCAGCACCAATGCCGGCCCATCGCAACTGGCTGGTGAAGGCTGCAGCCCGTATTTCTTTGCTGCCTCGTGGCAGAACGACCAGAACCACATGGCGGTCGGCGAGCTGCTGAACCAGAAGGGCATCAAGAAGCTCTACATGGTGGCGCCGAACTATGCCGCCGGCGTGGACGGCACCAATGGCGTGAAGTCGCTGTTCAAGGGCCAGGTGATCGGCCAGGACATGACCAAGTGGCCCGACCAGCTCGACTTCTCGGGCGAGATTTCCAAGATCCGCGCGGCCAAGCCCGAAGCGGTCTATGTCTTCTTCCCCGGCCGCGCCGGCGTGCAGTTCTTCCAGCAGTACAGCCAGGCCGGCCTGAAGAAGGACATCCCGGTCTATTCGGCTTTCACCATCGACGCGGTGACCCTGAAGCTGCAGAAGGACCTGGTGCTCGACACCTATCTGACCTCGACCTGGGGCACCGACCTGCCCTATGCCGCGAACACCAAGTTCGTCACCGACTACAAGAAGAAGTATAACGAGACGCCGGCCTTCTATGGCGCGCAGAGCTACGACGCCGCCAACCTGATTGCTTCGGCCGTTGCCGCCACCAAGGGCAACCTGAAGGACAAGAAGGCGGTCGGCGCGGCGCTGAAGGCGGCGAAGTTCGATAGCGTGCGTGGCCCGTTCAAATTCGGCAACAACAACTTCCCGATCCAGAACGTCTACCAGCAGGAAGCCTACAAGGTGTCGGATACCGAATACGACCTGCGCACGGTCAGCACCGTGCTGACGGCGCATACGGATCCGCATGCCGCCAAGTGCAAGATGTGATGTAAACCGGTGCGTCCCGCTTATTACAGCGGGGCGCACCCTTCGACCAATGAGCGCCCCTTAACACCATGCTGCTGATTTTCGAGCAATTCCTGAACGGCCTGCAGATCGGCCTGTTGCTGTTCCTGCTGGCAGCCGGCCTGACGCTGGTCTTCGGCATCATGGACATGGTCAATCTGGCGCATGGCTCGCTCTATATGATGGGCGCCTATTTCGCCGCCGTTTTCACCGAATGGACCGGCAGCTTCTTCCTCGGTGCGGCACTGGCGCTGCCGGCCGGCGCACTGCTCGGCATCGCCGTGGAAATGATCGCGCTGCGCACGCTCTATACCCGCGACCATCTCGACCAGGTGCTGGCCACCTTCGGCCTGATCCTGTTCTTCAATGAACTCGCGCGCCTGATGTTCGGCGCCGGCGGCATGACCATCCAGACGCCGGACTGGCTGCAGGGCCAGATCCTGATCCTGCCCGGCCTGCCCTATCCGTCGTATCGCTTCCTGATCATCCTTGTCGGGCTTCTGTGTGCCGCCTTCCTCTATGTGCTGGTGCAGCGCACGCGGCTCGGCATGCTGATCCGCGCCGGTGCGTCGAACCGCGAAATGGTCGGCGCGCTCGGCATCAACATCAAGCAGCTGTTCACGCTGGTCTTCGGCCTCGGCTCGGCGCTGGCGGCCCTGGCCGGCCTGATGGCCGGACCGGTCACCACCGTACAAATCGGCATGGGCGACAACATCCTGATCCTGGCGCTCGTCGTGATCGTGATCGGCGGCATCGGCTCGCTGCCCGGCGCCTTCATCGCCGCGCTGGCCATCGGCATCATCGACACCATGGGGCGCGCGTTCCTGCCCAACATCCTCGGCAGCTTCCTGTCGCCGTCGGAAGCCAGCACGCTGGCCACCGCGCTGTCGTCGATGCTGATCTATATCCTGATGGCCGCCGTGCTGGTGCTTCGTCCCGCGGGCCTGTTCCCCGCACCCGGCCGCTGAGGAGTCTGTTTCGTGTCGTCAGCTTCCACCTCCGCCGCCGCGTCCACTGCTGACTCCCAGAATGGTATTTCTGGGCGTCTCAGCTTCATTGTCGGCCTCGTGCTGCTCGGCTTCCTCGGCCTGATCCCGGTTCTGTCGGTTGCCTTCGAGGACCCGTTCCTGCTCACGCTGTTCACCCGCATCGTCATCATGGCGATTGCCGCAGTCAGCCTGAATCTGATCCTCGGCTATGGCGGCATGGTCAGCTTCGGCCATGCGGCCTATATCGGCGTCGGCGGCTATACCGTCGGCATCCTCGCCTTCCATGGCGTGCATGCCGCCTGGATCCAGTGGCCGCTGGCGGTGATCATCTCCGGCATTGTCGCGGCGCTGATCGGCCTGCTGTCGCTGCGCACCAAGGGCATCTTCTTCATCATGATCACGCTGGCGCTGTCACAGCTGGTCTACTATCTCGGCAACGGTGCCTTCGCTTACGGCGGCGACGACGGCCTCAACATCATGAAGCGCTCGGATTTCGGCGGCCTGCTCAATCTCGATAACCGCCCGACCTTCTATTACCTGTGCTGGGTGATCCTGCTGGCGACGGTCTACTTCGTCCATCGCACGGTGAATTCGCGTTTCGGCATGGTGCTGCAGGGCGCGAAGTCGAACGACCGCCGCATGGCCACGATCGGCTTCCCGGTTCATCGCTATCAGCTCACGGCTTTCGTTCTGGCCGGCATGATCTGCGGCCTGGCCGGCGTGCTGACCGCCACCTTCACCGGCTTCATCAGCCCGGCGATGATGCACTGGTCGCGCTCCGGCGACCTCATCGTCATGGTCGTGCTGGGCGGCATGGGCAGCCTGTTCGGACCGGTCTTCGGCACCGTCGCTTTCCTGCTGCTGGAAGAGGTGCTGTCCAGCTGGACCGAATACTGGAAGATCGTGTTCGGCCCGATCCTGGTGCTGGTGGTGCTGTTCGCGCGCGGCGGTATCGATGGCGCGATGGTGCGCGGTCAGGCCGGCGCGCTGCTGGCCGGCCTCGCCGCCTTCTTCCTGCTTTATGGCGTTCACTCAGCCTATGAGGACGAATGGCTGATCCCGACTTTGATTCTGGTTGCCGCCTGCGCCCTGGCCTGGGTGGCGAAGTGGGCCATCGACCGCAAGGGGGCCCGCCATGACTGAAGTGCTCAAGGTTTCCAATCTGGTGAAGCGGTTCGGCGGTCTCACCGCCACCGACAATCTGTCGCTCGATCTGCGCGCGGGCGAGATCCATGCCGTGATCGGCCCGAACGGCGCCGGCAAGACCACGATGATCGGCCAGCTGATCGGCGAACTGCGTCCCGATGCCGGCAGCATCCATTTCATGGGCCAGGACATCACCGCGATGCCGGTGCATCTGCGGTCGGCCAGCGGCATTGCGCGCTCGTTCCAGATCACTTCGATCTTCCAGAACTTCACCGCGCTGGACAATGTCGCCTTCGCCGTGCAGGCGCATGACGGCCATTCCTTCCGCTTCTGGGCGCCCGCCCGCAAGGATCGGTCTTTACGCGATCCGGCCATGCAGGCGCTGGAACAGGTCGGCCTCGCCCATCGCGCCGACGTCATCGCCAGCGCGCTGAGCCATGGCGAACATCGCCAGCTCGAGATCGCCATGGCACTTGCCACCAAACCCAAGCTGCTGCTGCTCGATGAGCCGATGGCCGGCATGGGTCCGGAAGATTCCGCCCGCATGGTCACCATGCTGCGCGGCATCAAGGGCAGCGTCACTATTCTTTTGATCGAACACGACATGGATGCCGTTTTCGCGCTGGCCGACCGCATCACCGTGCTGGTCTACGGCCATGCCATCGCCACCGGCCTGCCCGACGACATTCGCCGCAACGCGCAGGTCCGCCAGGCCTATCTCGGCGACGAGGCGGCGGCGGAGTGAATGATATGACTGATCTTCTGACCGTCGACGCCATCGACACCTTCTACGGCCGTAGCCAGGTGCTGTTCGGCATGTCGCTGAACATCAAAGCCGGCGAAGTCGTCACGCTCATGGGCCGCAACGGCATGGGCAAGACCACCACGATCCGCTCGATCATGGGCCTGACCCCGGCGGCGCGCGGCCATATCCGCTTCCGCGATGCCGAGATCCGCGGCCTGCCCTCCTACCGGGTCGCCAAGGTCGGCGTCGGCCTGGTGCCTGAAGGCCGTCAGATTTTCCCCAACCTCTCGGTGAAAGAAAACCTGATTGCCACCGCCGCCAATCGTAACGGGTCGGCGCAACCCTGGACCTATGAACGGGTGATCGCGCTGTTCCCGCGCCTGGCCGAGCGGGCCGGCAATATGGGCAGCCAGCTGTCTGGCGGCGAGCAGCAGATGCTCGCGGTCGGCCGCGCCTTGATGACCAATCCGCATCTGCTGATCCTGGACGAGGCGACCGAAGGGCTTGCCCCCTTGATTCGCTTGGAAATCTGGCATTGCCTGGAGCAACTCAAGCAGGCCGGGCAGTCGATCCTGGTTGTGGATAAGAATATCGGCGCGCTGACCAAGCTGGCCAACCGGCATTTCGTGATCGAGAAAGGCCGCGTCGTCTGGCAGGGCAGTTCGGCCGATCTGCAGGCCGCGCCCGACATCCAGCACCGTTACCTCGGCATCTGAAATTTCATCAGTAAAATCGTGGACAGACGACCCGGCGCCGCCGCAAAGTAGGCGCGCGCAAGGCTTGGGATCGGGGGAGACCGCTCTGCGCCGAGGGGGAGCCCGGTTATGTACCACGACGACCTGCATCAGGCGGCTGAATACGCCCACGCGGCGGTGGCCAGCATGACGCGGTTTTCGATCCCGCCAACCCCGATCAATTTCACCATCTGGTACGAATACCATGCCGGCCGCGATCCGGCGCTCAGCCGCGCCATCGATGCGCTGCTGGCCGCCGGCACATCGTTCACGCCCGACACCACACTGCAGCTCTACGAGGAATACCTCAATCCCGCGCGCATGCTGCGGGCCTCGCGCGAGACCACCGAGAAGCTGCAGGAAGCGATGGACGAGTTGCGCAACTTCGTCGGCGCCGCCGAACAGGAAACGCGCACCTACGGCGACAAGCTGGAGGATTTCTCCGACAGCCTCGACAAGCAGGGCCATGCCCCCGCCTTCGGCTCGCTGGTCGGCGCGATGCTGCAGGAAACCCGCAGCATGCAGGAGCGCAACCAGTCGCTGGAAGATCGCCTGGCCGAGACCACGGCGGAAGTGCAGCAGCTGCGCGAGCATTTCGAGCAGGCTCGCCGTGAGTCGCTGTCCGACTCCCTCACCGGCCTGGCCAACCGCAAGAACTTCGAACAGACGCTGTCGCTGCTGACCAAGGCCGCACAGGACAGCGCCGAGCCGTTGACACTGATGCTGCTCGACATCGACCATTTCAAGCTGTTCAACGACCGCCACGGCCATCAGACCGGCGACACCGTGCTGCAGCTGGTCGCCCGCACGCTCAGCGACAATGTGAAGGGCCAGGATCTGGCTGCGCGCTATGGCGGCGAGGAATTCGCCCTGCTGCTGCCGCGCACCCGCGCCGACCAGGCCGTGAAGCTGGGCGACAACATCCGCGCGCTCATTGCCACCCGCAAGCTGGTCAAACGCCAGTCGGGCGAGACGCTCGGCCGCATCACCATTTCCGCCGGCGTCGCCGAATACCGGGTCGGCGAAGCGCTCAGCAGTTTCGTGCAGCGCGCCGATGCCGCGCTCTATGGCGCCAAACGCGAAGGCCGCAACCGCGTGGTTGCCGCAACGGAAGGCACTTCGACGCTCACGGAAACGGTTCTCCGCTCCTGACAAATCAGCTAGCGTTCCTCCCATAACGGGAGAGAAACGCATGGCCTGGAAGACCCTGATCGTCGACAAGACGGATGGCATCGCCACTGTCACCCTGAACCGCCCCGAGCGACTCAATGCGCTCAGCCTCGAACTGATGAGCGAACTGCTCAAGGCGCTGGAGGATATCGACCAGGACGCGTCGATCCGCTGCCTGCTGATCACGGGCGCCGGTCGTGGCTTCTGCTCCGGCGCCGACCTCGCCTCGGGCGATCTGAGCGCCGATGGCGGCATGCCCGATCTCGGCAAGGCTCTGCACGATCGCTACCATCCGGTGATCCGCAAGCTGGCCGCCTTCCGCATGCCGGTGGTCTGCGCCGTGAACGGTCCGGCCGCCGGTGCCGGCATGAGCCTCGCGCTGTGCGGCGATATCGTGATCGCGGCGAAGTCCGCCACCTTCCTGCAGGCCTTTGGCAATCTCGGCCTGGTGCCCGATGCCGGCAGCACCTTCTTCCTGCCGCGCCTGGCCGGCACGGCGCGCGCGCTCGGCCTTACCATGCTGGCCGAAAAACTGCCGGCCGAAACCGCCGCTGAATGGGGCCTGATCTGGCAATGCGTGGACGATGCCGAGCTGATGCCGGCCGCTATGAAAGTTGCGACCAAGTTTGCCAGCGGGCCCACGGTAGGCCTTGCGCAAATCCGCAAGCTGATCCGCCAGTCGGCCACCAACGGCCTGGATGCGCAGCTGGAAGCCGAGCGTGAAAGCCAGGTGATCGCCGGCCGCACCCGCGATTTCATCGAGGGCGTGACGGCCTTCCTGCAGAAGCGCGCGGCGAAGTTCAGCGGCAAGTAATGACGCCACAGCAGATCGCAGAAACCGTCGGCAAGCTGGTCGCCGAACGCGATATGGCTGGACGCAGGCTCGGTGTGCAGCTTGCCTCGGTGATGCCGGGCGGCTGCGTGCTACGCATGACGGTGCAGCCCGATATGGTCAACAGCGGCGGCACCTGCCATGGCGGCGTGATTTTCACCCTGGCCGACTCTGCGTTTGGCTATGCCTGCAACAGCTTCAACCGTGCTGCCGTGGCGCAGCAATGCGACATCACCTATCTGAAACCGGTCGCGGTCGGCACGGTTCTCACGGCCACAGCCGAACTGCGCGAAACGGCGGGGCGCAGCAGCGTCTACGATATGACGATACGCAATGAAGCGACCGGTGAGACTGTGGCGCTGTTTCGCGGCCTGTCGCGGGAAATTGGCGGCGAGATCATTCCGGGTCTGGGGACATAGCTATGGGCAAGCTCAACACCGAGATGAATCTCGCCGATGGCGATGCCACCTATGCCGCGCTGGTGAAGATGACCGAAGGGCTGGATGACGCGACCGCGCAGAAGGCGATGGCGAAGCTGGTGCTGCTGCTCGCCAACCATATCGGCGACCAGGACGTGCTCATTGAGGCGATGAAGATCGCGCGGGGGAAGGCTGCTTGATCAGCGGTGCCGCCGTGCGGCACCCAGCGTAATGCGGCGCGAGGGCGGCGGGGTCGCGGCCTTCTGGGCCTTGGCAATCGCCAACGCGGTCTGCGCCCATTTCACCGCTTCGTCGGCATCGTCGATCAGTTCGGCCGGCAGCTTCCAGTAGCTCATCTGCACCGGCTTGCCCTTGCTGTCATAGACGAAGGCCTCGCAGCCGCGCGCCTCGAAGGCCTTTTTGCTTTCGGCATCGGCCTTGAGATAGAGCGTGTCGTCATCGATCAGGGCGAACATCACGCCGCGCGAATAGACTCCGGCCCCGCCGAACATCGGGCGCACGCTCACCCCGCCCAGGGGGGCGAAGAGTTCCTGCACAAAGGCGGTGAAATCGCGACTCGCGGTCATGGCGCGGAAAAGATAGCCAAGCCGGTGGGGCCGGCCAAGTGGGCTTTGCACCCTGCGGCAAAATTTCCGGTGATGAGGCAAAAATGGGACCCCGGCTCAAGGCCGGGGCGATGGCTTATGATGTTGCAAGACCTATCGTCATCCCGGCCAAGCGCAGCGCGAGCCGGGATCCCATCTAGTGTTTACTGCTCCACAAACGCCTTTTCGATGACGTAATGGCCGGCGCCGGTGGTGGAACCTTCCACCCAGTGCATGGCATCCAGCATTTCGCGCATCTCGCCCAGCATCTGCGGGCTGCCGCAGAGCATCAGGCGGTCGGTCTCGATGTTGAGCGGCGGCAGGCCGAGATCGGCGAACAGCTTGCCCGAGCGGATCAGGTCGGTGATGCGACCCTGGTTGCGGAAATCCTCGCGCGTCACCGTCGGATAATAGAGCAGCTTCTGCTTCACATCCTCGCCGAAGAACTCGTTCTCCGGCAGCTCGCGGGTGATGTAATCCTGGTAGGCCAGCTCGCCCACGGTGCGCACGCCATGCACCAGCACGACGCGGTCGTAGCGCTCGTAGGCCTCATGGTCCTTGATGATCGACATGAAGGGCGCCAGGCCGGTGCCGGTGCCGAGCAGGTAGAGCGTCTTGCCCGGATGCAGGTTGTCCTGCAGCAGCGTGCCGGTCGCCTTGCGCCCGACGATGATCTTGTCGCCCACTTTCAGGTGCTGCAGCTTTGAGGTGAGCGGGCCGTCCTGCACCTTGATCGAGAAGAATTCGAGATGCTCTTCGTAATTGGCGCTCGCCATCGAATAGGCGCGCAGCAGCGGCTTGTTGTCGACGATCAAGCCGATCATGGCGAACTGGCCATTGATGAAGCGGAAGCTCGGATCGCGCGTGGTGCGGAAGGTGAAGAGGCTGTCGGTCCAGTGATGGACGAAGGTCACTTCTTCCTCGCGCAGATTGCCGCCGGGTTTCAGCAGCGGATGCGACGGCGTGGGAGCGACAGTGGCGGCGGCGGCTTGGGAGGACATGGGCTTGAATCCGTTTAGGGACAGCACGGGACGAAGATGGGGCTGACCGGAACTCACGGCCTAAATCATATGTACACATATAATATGATTCCGGCCCTTTGAACAGCGCATATTTCGCATTCCACGGACGAAATCAAGGTTTAGACGGAATACACAAGAAAGCGGTGTTTAAATGACTCCGCTACGCCGCAGCCAGCGGCGCCGGAATTATTTTAAGTATAAAATACTTTTTTGCGCGCGCAAGCGGGTTGTGAGACACCCCTCACGCCATCCTGTTGAGATGGCCGGGTCAAGTCCGGCCATGACGGTGTCAGGCCGGCGGCCGCTTAGCGGCCCTTCTGCTTGCGCCAGGCATCGAAATCCACCTTGGTCTGCGGATCGGTGGCCGGATACAGCCCCTTGATCGAACGGCCGCCCAGCACCTGTTCGGTGACGAAATCCTCGAACGCCGTCATCTCGACCGCCTCGGTGGCGATGTCGTCGGCGATCTCATGCGGGATCACCATCACACCATCGGCATCGCCCACGATCACGTCGCCCGGAAAAACAGCCGCATCGCCGCAGCCGATCGGCACATTGATGTCGATCGCTTCATGCAAGGTCAGGTTGGTCGGCGCAGACGGACGGCTGTGGAACGCCGGAATCTTCAGCGCTGCGATCTCGCCTGAGTCACGGAAGCCGCCATCGGTGACCACGCCGGCCACGCCGCGCACCATCAGCCGCGAGATCAGGATCGAGCCGGCCGAGGCCGCGCGCGCATCCTTGCGGCTGTCCATCACCAGCACCGCGCCGGGCGGGCAGATTTCCACCGCCTTGCGCTGCGGGTGCTCGGGGTTCTGGAACACGGTGATCGGATTGCGGTCTTCGCGCGCCGGCATGTAGCGCAGGGTGAAAGCCTCGCCCACCATGGTCGGCAGCGAGGGATTGAGCGGCATCACATCCTGGATGAACTGGTTGCGCAGGCCGCGCTTGTACAGCGCCGTGGCCAGCGTCGGCGTGCTGACGGTCTTGAGCTTGGCGATGGTTTCGGGTTTGACAGCCACAGGGAAGTCCTTCCTGACTTATGAAAGTGTCGCGCCTTGCGCGTCGACATAGAGGGCATAGAGCGACTGGCTTGAGGCCATGAACAGGCGGTTGCGCATCGCCCCGCCGAAACACAGATTGGCGCAACGTTCCGGCAGGGCGATGCGCCCAATCGCGCGGCCATCGGCGTTGAACACCATCACGCCATCCAGATCGTCGCTGCCCATGCCCCAGCCGCACCACAGATTGCCGGCAGTATCGACGCGGAAACCATCGGATGTCCCGGCGCCGCAATCGATGAACAGCTTTTTGTTGCTGAGCGTCTTGCCGCCGTTGATGACGTCATAGACATGGATCAGGCGGTTGGGTGCCGCGAGCGACTCCACGACATAGAGTTTGCTCTCGTCCGGCGAAAACGCGAGACCATTCGGGCCGTTCAGGCCTTCGGCCGCGACGCTGAGCTCGCCGCTCTCGGGGTCGAGGCGATAGACATACTGCGGCAGTTCCGACGTGCCCTTGCGGCTTTCGTAATTGCTGTTCACGCCGAAGACCGGGTCGGTGAACCAGACGCTGTCATCGGATTTCACCACGATGTCGTTCGGCGAATTGAAACGCTTACCCTCGAACCGGTCAGCCAGCACGGTGATGCTGCCGTCGTATTCGGTGCGGGTGATGCGCCGCGTCTCATGCTCGCAGGTCACCAGCCGTCCCTGCCGGTCGCGCGTATTGCCGTTGGCATGATTGGACGGCTGGCGGAAGGTGGTGACAGCATTGGTCTGCTCGTCCCAGCGCAGCATCCGGTTGTTCGGGATGTCGCTCCAGATCAGGCAGCGCTGGTCGCCGAACCAGACCGGTCCTTCGGCCCAGCGGAAGCCGGTGGCGAGCTTTTCCACGGCAGCCGTGCGCAGCCGCAGTTTGGCGAAACTGTCGTCCAGCACCTGCACGGCCGGATCGGGGTAGCGAGACGAGCCGGTCCACATCAGAAGATATCCGGTTCGCGCACGGGGGCGCCAAAATCGGTTTCGAGGAAGTCGAAGTCGCAGCCCTGGTCGGCCTGCTTGATATGCTTGGAGAACATCCAGCCATAGCCGCGCTCGTAGCGCACCTCGGGCTGCTTCCAGGCCGCCTTGCGTTTGGCCAGTTCGGCGTCCGACACATCCAGCGTGATGGTGCGCTTGTCGACATCGAGCGAGATGATGTCGCCATTCTGCACCAGCGCCAGCGGCCCGCCGATATAGGATTCCGGCGCCACATGCAGGATGCAGGCGCCGTAGGAGGTGCCGCTCATGCGCGCATCCGACAGACGCACCATGTCGCGCACGCCCTGCTTCACCAGTTTCTTCGGAATCGGCAGCATGCCCCATTCCGGCATGCCGGGCCCACCGAGAGGACCGGCATTGCGCAGGATCAGCACGTGGTCGGCAGTGACATCCAGGTTTTCGTCATCCGTCGCCTTCTTCATCGAAGGATAATCGTCGAACACCAGCGCCGGGCCGGAATGCTTGAGGAAGCGCGGTTCGCAGGCGCTCGGCTTGATCACGCAGCCATCCGGCGCGAGGTTGCCCTTCAGCACGGCCAGCGCGCCCTCGGCATAGATGGCCGTCTCGGTGCTGCGGATGACATCGTCGTTATGCACCTGGGCATGGGCGATATTCTCGCCCAGCGTCTGGCCGCTGACGGTGACGACATCGAGATGCAGGTGATCCCTGATGCGGGTCATCAGCGCCGGCAGACCGCCGGCATAGAAGAAGTCTTCCATCAGATACTCTTCGCCTGACGGACGGATATTGGCGATCACCGGCACCTTGCGGCTGGCGATCTCGAAATCCTCCAGCGAGATGTCCTGCCCGGCGCGGCGTGCCATTGCAATGAGGTGAATAATGGCATTCGTCGAGCAGCCCATCGCCATGGCGACGGCAATGGAATTCTCATAGGCCTTGCGGGTCTGGATCTTCTGCGGCGTCAGGTCTTCCCACACCATGTCCACGATGCGACGGCCGCATTCGCTGCTCATGCGGATATGACCGGCATCCGCGGCGGGAATGGAGGATGCGCCCGGCAGGGTCATGCCGATGGATTCAGTGATCGCCATCATCGTGGCGGCCGTGCCCATGGTCATGCAGGTGCCGTAAGAGCGCGCGATGCCGGCTTCGATGTCGTTCCATTCCTGGTTCGAGATATTGCCGGCGCGGCGCTCGTCCCAGAATTTCCAGGCATCCGAGCCCGAGCCGAGGATCTTGCCTTTCCAGTTGCCGCGCAGCATCGGGCCGGCCGGCAGGTAGATCATCGGCAGGCCGGCGCTGGTGGCGCCCATCATCAGGCCGGGCGTGGACTTGTCGCAGCCGCCCATCAGCACCACGCCGTCGACCGGATGGCTGCGGATCAGCTCCTCGGTCTCCATCGCCAGCATGTTGCGATAAAGCATGGTGGTGGGCTTGACGAAACTTTCGGACACGGAGATTGCTGGCAGTTCGATCGGCAGGCCGCCGGCCTGCAGCACGCCGCGCTTCACGTCTTCCACGCGATGCTTGAAATGCGCGTGGCAGGGATTGATGTCGGACCAGGTGTTGACGATGGCGATCAGCGGCTTGCCGGTCCATTCGGTGGCGGCATAGCCCATCTGCATGATGCGCGACCGGTGGCCGAAGCTGCGCAGATCATCTGGCGCGAACCAGCGGGCGCTGCGGAGCTGGTCTGGGGTTTTCTTTTTGCTGGTCATCGGGGGGACTCTTGAAAATGAATGGGGCGGGCATCGCTGCCCGCCCCGTCATGCGAACAGTTATTCCGGCTTGATCTTGCCGACCTCGATCACGGTTTTCCAGCGGGCAATCTCGGCAGCCAGGAAGGTTTCGAATTCCTTGCTGCTATTGGCCACGACATCGAAGCCGATATCGTTGAACTTTGCCGTCATATCAGCCGATTTCAGGCCGGCGATCATGTCCTTTTCCAGCCGGGCGCGAACAGCCGGCGGCAGGCCCTTGGGCGCAGCGGCGGCCTGCCAGGAATACACTTCCACGTCCTTGACGCCGGCTTCGGCGAGCGTCGGCACGTCCGGCAGCGCCGCATTGCGCTTGTCGGCGGTGACGGCGAGCGCCTTCAGCTTGCCGCCGCGCACATGGTTGGCGATGGCGCCGAGATTCTGGAAGGACACGTTGGCATGGCCGCCGATCAGGTCGCCGATGGCCGGCCCGCCGCCCTTATAGGGAACATGCACGCCCACCGTGCCGGTCTTCTGCAT
This sequence comes from Ferrovibrio terrae, assembly GCF_007197755.1. Lineage (NCBI taxonomy): Bacteria > Pseudomonadati > Pseudomonadota > Alphaproteobacteria > Rhodospirillales > Rhodospirillaceae > Ferrovibrio > Ferrovibrio terrae. Next base: position 2,875,521 of record NZ_CP041636.1, on the reverse strand, counting down.
GAACAGCGCGGCCGTCAGATGGTCCGACGAGCCGGTGCCCGACGAGGCGAACGACACCTTGTCCGGGTTCTTCTTCAGATACTCGATCAGTTCCTTCACGTTATTCGCCGGGAAGCCCGGATGCGCCACCAGCACGTTCGGCGTGCGCACGGCGACCGTGAGGAGATCGAAATCCTTCATCGGATCGTATTTCAGGTCGGGGAACAGCGCCGGATTGATGGCAAACACACCGATCGAGCCGACCAGGATGGTGTAGCCGTCGGGCGCAGCCTGCTTCAGCAGCGTGGCGCCCAGCGAGCCATTGGCGCCGGCGCGGTTGTCGATCACCACGGTCTTGCCGAGGCTGTCGGTCAGCTTGGCGGCGACGTTGCGCGCCGTGATATCCGAGGCGCCGCCGGCCGGGAACGGCACGATCATCGTGACATTGCGGTCGGGATAGGTCTGGGCCTGGGCTTGATTCACTTGGGCGGAGCCGAACAGGGCTGCGCTGGCCAGCAGGCCGAGCGCGGCAGCGCCGACAAAGCGCCGCGTGTGGGATTGCGTCATCAGGTTTCCTCCTCCTTGATTCTTATGGCCGGGATTAAAGCACTAATGCATTAGTGCGTCAAACCGGATGCCATGCTATAGACGGGTCCATGACTGTGACCCTGACCCGCCTCGCCCTGACCCCGCTGCGCGACCGTTCGCGGCTGGCGGCGCCGCAGGTATTCGACCATCTGCGCGATGCGATCATCAATCTGGAGCTGGTGCCGGGCACGGTGCTGTCGCGCACCGAGTTGCAGCTGCAGTTCGGACTGAGCTCCACCCCGATCCGCGACGCGCTGATGAAGCTGGCCGAGGAAGCCCTGGTCGAGATCTTTCCGCAGCATGCCACCAGGGTCAGCCCGATCGACCTGGACCATGCACAGCAGGCCGCCTTCCTGCGCCGCTCGATCGAGATCGAGATGGTGCATACCCTGGCCAGCCAGTCCGATCCCAGGCTGATCGAGCAGCTGCGCCAGACGCTGCGCCTGCAGCAGGCCTTTGGCGAGAGCGGCGACCTGACGCAGTTCGATGCGCAGGACCGGCTGTTCCACAGACAGATGTATGACGCCGCCGGCGTTCCCGACCTGTGGATCCTGGCCCGCCGGCATAGCGGCCATATCGACCGCCTGCGCCGTCTGCATCTGCCGATGACCGGCAAGGTGCATCAGATCATGCGCGACCACAGCGCCATCGTGGATGCCATCGCGGCTGGCGATCCGGTCCGGGCCGCGCAGGAGGTGCGCGACCATCTTTCGCGGTCGCTCGCCTTCGTGTCCGGCATCCGGGCGCAATACCCGGCTGGCTACTTCCGCGACTGATCAGACCAGCTTCGGCACCGCCGCCGCCAGCATCGCAACGCCCGAGGCCGTCAGCAGCCCGAGCACGATGCGGCGGAAAGCCGCCTCGCTGATGCCGATATAGAGCCGCGCCCCCAGCAGCGTGGGGATCAGCATGGCCGGCAGCACGATGGCCAGCATCGGCAGGGTGGCGGTGGTGATCACGCCGGTGCCGATATAGCTGGCGAGCGTGACGCCCAGCATGCCGAGATTGAAATTCTGGATCACCGCGCGCTGGGTATCCTTGGGCATGCCGCGCAGGGTGCACCACAGGGTGGGGATGGCGCCCGAGACGCCGCCGATCCCGCCCAGCACGCCGCCGGCGAAGCCCGCCGCAGCATCGGCAAGGCGTCCGCCCCCACGCACCCGGGGCAGCCGGTGGGCCAGCAGCATGACCGGGCAGATCACCACCAGCAGACCGCCCAGCGCCAGCTTGAACAGGTCGACGTTCAGCAGCGGCAGGATGCCGACGCCGACCGGAATGCCGGCCAGGCCGCCGGCCACGAAGGGCAGCAGCAGCCCGAGATCGAAACCGCGCCGCACCGTGAGCGCCGCCAGCAGCTGGCCGCTGAAGCCGCCGAACACCGCCATGGCGGCGACCAGCTGCGGGTCGATCCACCAGGCCCAGACCGCCGACGCCACCATGGCGAAGGCGAAACCGGACAGGCCCTGGACGAAACCGGCCAGCGCCGCCCCGAGGGCGACGACGAGAAACAGCGGATCCACCGGACTGCCTGGGTCGGACTTACATCATGTTCCGGGTGGCGGTCGGCAGACTGACCACCAGGCCGTCCAGCGCGTCGGACATGATGAGCTGGCAGCCGAGCCGCGAGGTCTTGGTCAGGCCGAAGGCGAGGTCGAGCATGTCTTCCTCGTCGGGCTTGGCAGCCGTCAGTTTGCCGTACCAGTCGGGGTCGATGATGACATGGCAGGTCGAGCAGGCCAGCGAGCCCTCGCAGGCGCCCTCGATGTCGATGCCGTGCTTGTGGGCGATCTCCAGCACCGAGAGGCCGTTGGACGCATCGACCTCGACGCGCTTCCCGTCCGGCTGGATGAAGGTCATTTTCGGCATCGCTCAGGGGCTCCGGGGCTTCAGCCCGCACGGCGCGGACGGGGTGGATATATCGCCTGCAGCGCCGCTCAGCAACCGACAGGATTTCACTTTAAGTTTTATATAATAATCAATATTTTTCACATACTTATGATTTATATATAATCCGAAACATCACTTTCGCTTGCGCTGCCAGAGCTTGCACCAGGCCTCGATCGCCCGGTCGACGTCCTCAGGCCGGCTGGCCCAGCCCAGGCTGAAGCGGATCGCCTCGCGCGCCGCCGCCTCGGGCAGGCCCATGGCGGTCAGCACATGGCTCGGCGTCACCTTGCCCGACGAACAGGCCGAGCCGGCCGACACGGCGACACCGGCCAGGTCGAGCGCCATCACCTGGGTCTCGGCCGGCACCCCGGGCATGCCGATGCACAGCGTATTGGGCAACCGAAGACCAGTCCCGTAAACCGGGGCTTCCGGGCAGACCGCCAGCAATCCGGCCTGCAGCCGGTCGCGCAAAGCGGCCACGGTCTTCATGCCGTACATACCCTGCTGGGCCGCCGCCGCCGCCGCCCCGAAGCCGGCGATGCCGCCGAGATTCTCGGTGCCGGCCCGCATGCCCTTCTCCTGCCCGCCGCCGCGCAGGAGGGGGGCCGGGGTCCAGTCGTCGCGGGTGATCAGCGCGCCGACCCCGGTGGGCCCGCCCAGCTTGTGGGCGGACAGGGTGAGGAAGTCGGCATCGAGCTGGCTGAGGTTGACCTGGATCTTGCCCGCCGCCTGCACGGCGTCGCAGAGCAGCAGCGACTGGTGCGCATGGGCCAGCCGGGCGGCCTCGGCCACCGGCTGGATCGCACCGGTCTCGTTGTTGGCGAGCATGAGCGCGACCAGCGCCGGACCAGGATGGGCCGCCTGCGCCGCGCCGAGCGTCGCCTCGAGTGCCCCCAGGGAAACCACGCCATCGGCTCCCGCCACCACCTCATAGGTCGGCAGGCCGGCATGGCGTGCCGGACGCAGCACCGAGTCGTGCTCAATCCCGGTAATGACCAGGCTTTTGACCCCGGCGCCCTCAAGGGCCAGCCGCAGCGCCAGATTATTTGCCTCCGTCCCGCCCGAGGTGAAGACCACACGGCGGGCCTCGGCACGGACCAGATCGGCGACCTGGCCGCGCGCGATATCGGCGATTCCGCGCGCGTTGCGGCCAAAACGGTGCACCGACGACGGGTTGGCGGGTGCCTCCAGCGCCGCCAGCAGGGCGGTCCGGGCCTCCGGCCGCAGCGGCGCGGTTGCGTTATAGTCAAGGTAGCTGGAGTTCATTTCCTGCTTTTAAGCTTGAATTTCGCTCTGCCGAGTATGGTAAAAGTGATCCTGCTTCAACTGATTTTCAGCGCCGCCCCTCCCCAGAGGCGCCAAAGTGACGAACCGAGATGCCTGACATCATATTCCCCGGCCCTGACGGACGGCTCGAAGGCCGTTATACCCACGGGCCGGAGGTCAATGCGCCGATCGCGCTGATCCTGCATCCCCACCCGCTGTATGGCGGGACGATGAATAACAAGGTCACCTATAACCTGTTCCACGTTTTCGCCAAGCGCGGTTTTTCCGTGCTGCGCTTCAACTTCCGTGGCGTGGGCCGCAGCCAGGGCACCTTTGATAACGGCCAGGGCGAGCTTTCGGATGCCGCCTCGGCGCTTGACTGGCTGCAGGGCGTGAATGCCAATGCCTCGGCCGTCTGGATCGCCGGCTTCTCGTTCGGCGCCTGGATCTCGATGCAGCTGCTGATGCGCCGCCCGGAAATCGACGGCTTCATCTCGGTGGCGCCGCCGGCCGGCATGTTCGATTTCGGCTTCCTCGCGCCCTGCCCCTCCTCGGGGCTGATCATCCAGGGCACCGAGGACAAGATCGTGGCCGAGCCCGAAGTCGCCAAGCTGGCGCAGCGCCTCGCGCTGCAGAAGGGCATCAAGATCGACTACAAGAAGGTGCAGGGCGCCGACCATTTCTTCGAGGGCAAGCTCGACGAACTGACGGCGGCGGCCGACAAGTATGTGAAGACCAGCTTCACGCCGACCTCGGCCCGCGCCGGGAAGGGCGCGCAGGCAGCCAGCAACAACACGCCGCAGTCGTAAGCGTCTTCTCCGCGACATCGCAAAAAAAATGGGACCCCGGGTCAAGCCCGGGGTGACGCTCTTATGTATTCCCGTCACCCAGGCCAAGCGTCAGCGCAAGCCGGGGTCCCATTTACCGGCAGCGGATTGCCGTAGATATCGGTGAGATCGACGATGGTGCTCTCACTCCGCGCTGATAGCGGCAGGGGCACGCGACGCGGCGGCAGCCGCGGCGGTTCTGCGGGCGTCTCCGCACTCGCGGCACTCTCCACCGCGCTTAGCACGGGCTTATTTTCGCTTAACTGAGTCTTATTCTCCGGTTTCGCTGCCGCATCAGCAGCTTGCGTTACCGCCTGCGCCGCTGCACGCGCAGCATCCGCGCGGCAGTAGGACTCGAATTCGGCATCCATCTGTTTGCGTTCGACGGCAAGCCGTTTGCGAAAGGCCTGGTTCGGCGGCCGGCGACCGCTGTCGGCCAGCCGCGCGATCACGTCGCTGTTTTCCGTGATGCCCTCGCCCCAATCCTGGCCCTGGGCGGTTTGCACAAGCTGCGCGATCAGCATGGCGTCAGGCCTGTCGGCGCTGCGCGCGAGACGCACCACGGCTTCACGGCTGACGGTTTCGAGTTTGAGCTGGCCGAGCAGCCGGCGCCGTTCGCGCGCCTGCCGCAGCAGATACTGGAAACGCAGGCTGCCGCGCAGATGACGCCAGAGCCGGTCTTCGTCGATGCCGAGCGCGGCACAGACCGCCGTCGGCGTTTCGCCATCGATCAGCAGCGCTGCGCCGCGTTTCCAGTCGATCCGCACGCGTTTGCGGCCCGCACTGCCAACAGGGCGCGCGGGATGAGTGTCGTTCAGAGCCATGGTGGCCTCCAGAGCATGAAACTGTAGAGGCGGATCAGGATAACGCGGCACTGGCTCTATGTAAACAAAAAAAGAACATTGATAGGATATTATTCTTATACCGCTTCTTTTTGTCATGCCCGCGCCCGGCGGCTTTGCCGCCTTATATATGCTGTCACGCAAAGCGCGACGGGCGGGCATCCACGCGACCGCACGACTGGGTTCCCGCTTTCGCGGGAACGACGATTGGGGTTTCGCCTTCTCCGCCTTATCTGATGGATGCATGTTCGCCATTCCGATCCGCCCCGCCATCGACAGCGATGCCAAGGTTATCGCCGCCCTGATCCAGCGCACGCTGCGGGTCAGCAATGCGGCCGACTATTCCGTGGCCGAGATCAGCCGCCTGTTCGCCAGCTTTTCGGCCGGCGGCATGCTGGAGCGCATCCAGCGCCAGGATGTGTTCGTCGCCGAGATCGACGGCGAGATCGTCGCCACGGTGGGCTATGCCGGCGGAGAACTCTGGGCGCTGTTCGTCGTGCCCGAGCGACAGCGGCTGGGACTGGGCAGCATGCTGGTCGCGCATATCGAGGCGCATGCACGCCAGCGCGGCGATGCGCAACTGGCGCTGTCAGCCTCGCTCACCGGCGTCGAATTCTATGAACGGCTCGGCTATCACCGCATCCGCGCGCTGACGCATCGTAGCGGCGCGACCTATGCAATGGTGAAGGCGCTGGACTGACTGCATCCGTGGCCGCCCACGGAAAACAGGCAATTTCAAATCCCGGCCTTTCCAAAAAGTAATGTCCTCCGGTTGCAGCGTAACCGGCAAGTAACTCGCGTTTCGATATGGCCGCTCCATACTGGGATCACGGAGGAAATAGGCCATGTCTGTCTTCAATCGGATGAAAGCTTTCCTGTTCAGCGATGATGCAGCGGACGCCCCCGCGCCCCGTCGCACTGCCGGCGCACCGCATCTGCGGGTAGTTGCCGGCGCCGCCCCGCTGCCGCGCAAAATCCAGGCCGGCAATCTTCAGATGATCGGCCTGCAGGCCGTGCGCGACGCGCTCGGCGATGACTGGGCCAAACGTCGCGAGACCATCCACAGCATCGTCGAAGGCGTGATCCGCGAGCGGCTCGATGCCGGCGACACCCATTACCATCTTGAAAACGACGACTATCTGGTGCTGTTCCTGCAACTGAATCATGCGCAGGCGAAGGCCAAGGCCGCCGCCATCGCGCAGGAGGCCGAGCGCCTGATCCTGGGCGAGCTGCCGGAACACCACATCCACATCGCCTCCACCGTTGCCGAAGTCGACAGCAGCTTCCTGGCCAGCAAGGTGAACTCGATGGACGAACTGCTGCAGCATGTGAAGGCCGGCGGCGTCGAAACGAACGGTGCGACGACTGCCAGCGGCGACGTGCTGATGTTCGGCGACGAGCCGGTGCATGACGGTTTTGCCGAGACCGCGCAGCAGCGGCCCGCGCCGATGATGGGCGCCGGACCGGACCTGACCGATCTCGACCAGTCGCTCGACATGCTGTTCCAGAAAAAGAAGAGCGCATCCTTCCTGAAGGAATGCCAAGCGTCCTTCTATCCGAATTTCAGCGTCAAGCGCCGCGCCTTCTCCTTCTACACCGTGCATGTCACGCATATGCCGACCGGCCGCACCGCCGATGCCAGTGACCCGATGCTGGAAGACCCCGAGGAGCTGGAATTCCTGCTCGACCGCTACCGGCTGACCACCGCTTTGCTCGGCCTGCACCGCATGGTGACTGGCGGCCACAAGGGCTTCATCACCATTCCGGTGACGTTCGCCACGCTGGCGACCTCGCGCACACGCAATATCTATCTCGAACGTTTCAAGGACCTGCCGGCCGGCCTGTTCCGCAGCCTGTCGATCGTGATGACCAACATCCCGAACGGCACGCCGGGCAGCCGCATCGCCGATGCCTTCAATTACGTCCAGCGTTACTGCGCCGTGCGCACGCTGAATCTCGCACCCGACCCGCGCCTGATCGACCTCTATGCCCAGACCGGCTGCCATGCCTTCTCGACCGGCCTGCCGACCGAGATCGCCGATCCGGCGGCGCGGTTCCAGGCGCTGTCGGCTTTCACCAAGCGGGCCGCCTGGCACAAGATGGAATCGATCCTGTGGAATGTGAATGATGCCACCGGGCTGGAACTCGGCGTCAATGCCGGCTTCGGCTTCCTGTGCGGCGATGCGGTTGCGCCGCAGATCGCCACGCCGGGCCACCGCCAGGCTTTGCGCGCCGACCATATCCCGCAGCGGATGGTGGTGGCTTAGGGACTGGAAGGCCCCCGCATCGGACCGGCACGACCTATGCTATGGTGAAGGGGCTGTAGGGCACCCTATACTCACGAAGGAAACCGCCACTCGCAACAGAGCGAGTGGCGGTCAATCATTAACACTGTCCACATGCGCTACAGCATGGCGCGCAGACAACGCCACATGGCTTTCCAAAACTATCTGTTTTTTGAGAGCAGGAAGCCATTCTGGTCGTTCCGTTGCTACAACTACAGGAGTGCCCTGGAGCAGGACCCGATGGAGTACATGCCCCCTGAGAAAGTTGAGACTTACCGAGCTGCTTTAGTTTTTGCACCGCAGCGGAATCATCGAGGATGGTGATACTCGCAACCTCATTAGAGGCATACGACGTCGTTCCAAACGCAAAGCAAAAGAGCATCGCGAATAAGAGTAGCACTCGCATTTTCATGAACGCCCCCTTTTGTCCAGTGTTCAGACTGGGTGACAATAGGCCCAGCAATAATCGATGCGAATTTAATTTTGAAAAAACTTCAGAAATACATACGGACGTATGTGATTTTAGTGAGCCGCAATGCACATGTATGCAAGATTTAAATAAGAGCTAAAGCTTGTACACTCTTCCACCACTCACGGGCACACTCACCCCCGTGGTGCCCGGCAGACTGAGCGGCAACCCACGCACGGCGCGCGCGGCGAGGAAGGCGAAGGCTTCGGCTTCGAGATGATCGCCATTCCAGCCGACCGCCTCGACGGCTTCGACCGGCATGTTGAGATGCTGGGTCAGCAGCTTCATCAGCGTCGCATTGTGGCGTCCGCCGCCACAGACGAGGCAGCGCAGCGGCCGCTGCGGCAGATGGCTTAAGCCGCGCGCCACCGATGCTGCCGTGAAGGCCGCGAGCGTCGCCGCGCCGTCTTCCACCGAAAGTCCTTCCACGGCGGCTGACGTGAAGTCGTTGCGGTCGAGCGATTTCGGCGGGCGTGTATTGAAATACGGATGGTCGAGCAGGCGCGCGAGGCGATCTGCATTCGCTGCACCCGCTGCCGCCGTTGTTCCGCTTTCATCATGCGCGACATTGGCATGCCGCAGCATCCAGTCATCAATGAGGGCATTGCCCGGGCCGGTGTCGAAGGCGATCAGGTCGCTCTCGCTCTCACTGCCGATATAGGTGACATTGCCGACGCCGCCGAGATTGAGCACCAGCAAGGGCGGCGCGAGCTGCGCATGCCGGGCGAGCGCCAGATGATACAATGGCACCAGCGGCGCGCCCTGCCCGCCCATCGCCACATCCATGCTGCGGAAGTCGCTCACCGTGCCGATGCCGGTGAGTCGGGCCAGCAGCGCGCCGTCACCGGCCTGCCATGTCCGTCTCTCGCCCGGCCTGTGCAGCAGGGTATGGCCATGGAAGCCGAGCCAGGCGATGTCACGCGCCGTCATGCCCGCCTTGTCCAGCAACGCCTGCACGGCAGCAGCATGCGCCACCGCCAGGTCGCGGCTTAAGCTTAAAGGATGGCCGGGGCCGTCGTTGAGGCAGGCGCGGATACGGGCGCGCAAGGCAGGCTCATAGGGCAGCGTCAGCGCCGGGCCGAAGCCGGAAATCCCGACGCCATCCGTGCGCAGCAGGGCGGCGTCGATGCCGTCCATCGAGGTGCCGCTCATCAGGCCGATAAACCAGGGATTCTGTGGCAAACCGGGGCTTTCCGGAACTAGGCGAGTCTGGGGCCATATGTTAGACCATCGGGCCATTAAAGCCCATCATACCGAGCAGCCCAGATGACCGAGTTCAAATCCGATTTCCTGCGCACCATCTCGCAGCGCGGCTATCTGCACCAGTGCACCGATCCGGAAGCTCTGGATGCCCTGGCGAGCCGGCCGGCCGGCATCACCTGCTATGTCGGCTATGACTGCACCGGGCCGAGCCTGCATGTCGGCCATCTGCTCTCGATCATGATGCTGCGCCGCCTGCAGCAGGCCGGCCACAAGCCGATCGTGCTGATGGGCGGCGGCACCACGAAAGTCGGCGACCCGTCGGGCAAGGACGAGGCGCGCAAACTGCTGACCAATGATGACATCGCCGCCAACATGGCGAGCATCAAGACGGCGTTCTCGCGTTTTGTGACCTTCGGTGACGGGCCGTCGGATGCCATCATGGCCAACAATGCCGAATGGCTGGATCAGCTGCAGTATATCGATTTCCTGCGTGACTACGGCCGGCACTTCTCGGTCAACCGCATGCTGTCATTCGACAGCGTGAAGCTGCGGCTGGAGCGCGAGCAGCCACTCAGCTTCCTCGAATTCAACTACATGATCCTGCAGGCCTACGACTTCGTAGAACTCGGCCGCCGCTACAAGTGCAATCTGCAGATGGGCGGTTCGGACCAGTGGGGCAACATCGTCAACGGCGTCGAACTCGGCCGCCGCTCGGCCGACATGAGCCTGTACGGCCTGACCTGCCCGCTGCTGATGACCGCTTCGGGCCAGAAGATGGGCAAGACGGCGTCAGGCGCGGTGTGGCTCAACGAGGACCTGCTGCCGACCTATGACTACTGGCAGTACTGGCGCAACTGCGAAGACGCCGATGTCGGCCGCTTCCTGCGGCTGTTCACCGACCTGCCGCTGGACGAGATTTCAAAGCTCGAAAACCTGCAGGGCGCCGGGCTGAACGACGCCAAGAAGGTGCTCGCCACCGAGGCGACCGCGCTGTGCCGTGGCCGCGAGGCTGCCGAGATCGCCGCCGACACCGCGAAGAAGGCCTTCGAGCAGGGCAGCTTCGGCGGTGCGCTCCCGGTGGTGAAAGTCGAGCGCGTCCGGCTTGAGGCCGGCATCGAAGCCTTCGCGCTGGTGCTGGAAGCGGGTCTCGCCAAATCCGGCGGCGAGGCACGGCGTCACATCCGCGGCAATGCGATCAAGCTCAACGACGCGGTGGTGACCGAAGAGACGCAGCGGATTTCAGCGGCCGATCTCGGCAGCGACGGCCGCCTGCGTCTCAGCTTCGGCAAGAAGCAGCATGTGCTGATCGAGGCGGCGTAAGCCCCCGCTTCTCAGCGTCAGTGCCGGCCGTCATTCTGGTTGTAGCGCATGATGCGGCCGTGGCGGCCGGTCTTGTCGCGCTCGATATCGTAGCAGTCGCCCGGCGGTCCTGAGCGTTTCGCCAGCACGGCGTCCAGGCGCGCGCGTTCGGCGTCGCTGAGCCGCATCGCATTGATGCGCAGGTTGCCGGCGAGATGCTTCGTCGAGGTCGCGCCGACGATGGCGCCGGCCACACCCGGGCGGTCGAGCACATAGCGCGTCGCCACCTGGCCGATGCCGGCCTCATGCGCGCGACCGATCTCCTGCAGGGTGGCGAGCAATTCCTGGAACAGCGCCCAGCCGCCGAAATCCTCGATGATCAGCTTGTATTTGGTGAGAGACCGATTTTCGAGCGGTTCCTGCGGCTCAGGCACACCGAGCCAGGCCTCACTCAGGAATCCGCCAGCCAGTGTCCCGTAGCAGAGCAGCCCGATTTTATGCTGCCGGCAGAATTCGGCCAGGCCGCGCTCGGGCCGCGAGTCCAGCACGGAATACTGCACCTGTGTCGCCGCCACCGGCACACCGGCATTGACGATCTCACGCGTGGTGGCGGTGTTGAAATTGGTCAAACCCAGCAGGCGGATCTTGCCGGCCCTGCGCAGTTCGTCCAGCACCTGCATCGCCTCGACATAGCCGGGCACGGCATAATTCCACCAGTGGAACTGCACCAGATCGAGCCGTCCGACGCGCAGGCGCTGCAATGAGCGGTCGATGATGCTTTCGACATAGGCACGGTCGCAACTGGTCAGGCGGTCATAGTCCGGGACGAACTTGGTATGGATCTCGATGCGTTTCCCGAGTTCGGGATAGGCGGCGCTGAAATCGCCGATCAGTTCCTCGACGCCGGTGTAATGGTCGGCGCAGTCGAAGCTGGTAATCCCGGCCTCGACAAACGCGGCCATGTCGTCGATGGCCTGTTGGCGATCGACTTCGCCATGGCCGCCGGCCAGATGCCAGCCGCCCTTCAGCAGCCGCGACATCGTATAGCCCGGCACCAGTTCATACCGCTCGACCATGATCCTTACGCCTTGCTGTCGTCGTTGCCGCTCAAAGGGACTGCGGTGGTTTCGGAATGGCGGAAGTCGCGCTTGGCCACCCGCCGGATGCGGAACCGTGCCGTGCAGTTCGGGTCCGGGCAGGCGACCAGCGCGTCGGTGCTCATCCAGTCATTCGGATGCGTCTCGCGCTGCTTGGCCGGCAGCAGCGGCAGCAACGCCGCCAGCGTGTAGATCGACCAGGACTGGCCGGGCGGGAGATGCAGCTGCTCGCCATGCAGTTCGAAATGGTCGCCGGGTTTGGCGGCGCAGAAGCAGCGCCCGCCGTCGCCCGGCACCCACTCGATGCGCAGGTCGTAGAGACTGAAACTGTCGTCGGCCATTACGGCTTGACGTTCAGCTCTTTGGCGACCGCCGGGATCGCCGCCCTGTATTCGGCCAGCGCGGCCTTGGCTTCCGGCGCCTTCTTGCCGGCTTCGGCCAGCCATTCGTCGGTGACGAACTGCAGCTTGCCGCGCAGTTCCTCGAGCAGCTTGCCGTCCACGTTGGTCACCTTCACGCCGGTTTCGGCGAACTTGGCCAGCGCGGCGGCTTCCTTGGCTTCCCACACCGTGGCGAAACGCTTCGCCATCGCCTCACCCGACAGTTTGGTGATCGCGTCGCGGTCCTTGGCGTCCAGCCCCTTCCACTTGGCCTCGTTGATCACCATGAACTGGCTCGAATGGGCGAAGCCGCCGGGCACGAAGCTGGCGACCGGCATATGCTGGGTCATGTTGAAGGCGATCACGGTTTCCTTCTGCTGGAACATGCCCTGGATCACGCCGCGCGAAATCTGCTCATAGGCTTCGCTGAGCGGCGAGGAAATCGGCGTCATGCCGAGCGCCTTGGTGATGCGCTCGACGGTGACGCCCGGGATGCGGATCTTGATGCCGTTGACGGCATCCAGGCTGGTCAGCGCATTGGCCTTGGTGAACAGCTGGTACGGGCCGTTGGTCCACAGGCCGAGCAGATGCGTGCCTTCATGCTCGTTATGCTTGGCGAAATGCTTCGAGTAGGTGCGCCAGTAGGCCAGCGAATTCACCACCGAATGATCGGCAGTGAACGGCAGTTCGCCCATCTCGGTCAGCTTGAAGCGGTTCGGCGTATAGGCATGCACGCCGAAGGCGACATCGGCCACGCCGTTCTTGACCAGATCGAAATGCGCCGGCGGTGCGCCCAGTGCCGGCAGGATCTGCAGCTTGACGCGGCCTTCGGTGGCCTTTTCGACATCCGCGGCCCAGGGCGTGACCATCTCGGTGACGACATGATGCGTCGGCGGCAGCCAGTTGGAGAATCGCAGCACGGTCTGAGCCTGTGCTGAAGCAGAGACGGTCGTGGCCGCCACGGCGGCGAGGATGAGGGTACGGCATGCGGTCATGATGGGCCTCTTACATGAGTGATGGCAGGAAGGTGGCAATGGCAGGAAACGCAATCAGCAGGATAATGCGGACGACATCGGCGGCAACGAAGGTGCCGACGCCGGCGAAGATGGTCTTCATCGGGATATGCGGCAGCAGCGTGTGCATCATGTAGACATTCATGCCGACCGGCGGCGTGATCAGCGCGACCTCGATCAACGTGATCATGATGACGCCGAACCAGACCGGGTCGAAGCCGGCGGCGCTCACGATGGGGAAGATGATCGGCAGGGTGAGCAGGATCATCGACATGCTTTCAAGGAAGCAGCCGAGCACCAGATACAGCGCGCAGATGATCAGGATCAGGCCGAGCGGGCCGATCTCCAGCCCGGTGAACCAGCCGGTCAGCGCCTGGGTGAAACCGGCGATGGTGATGAACTTGGAGAAGATCAGCGCGCCGACCAGCACGAAGAACAGCATCGTGGTGGTGGCCGCGGTATCGGCCAGGATGGCGAACAGCCGGCGCCAGCTGAGCTTGCGGCGCGCCAGCGCGATGACGAAGGCGCCGACCGCGCCGATACCGGCGGCTTCGGTGGGCGTGAACACGCCGCCATACATGCCGCCGATCACCAGCAGGAACAGGCCCAGCACCGTGGCGGTGCCGCGCAAGGCCAGAAAACGCTCGCGCCAGCTGCTGCGTTCGCCCGCCGGACCATCCTGCGGCCGCAGCGTGACGGCGACCAGCACGGCGCCGATATAGAGCAGCGCGCCGAGCAGGCCAGGCAGCACGCCGGCCATGAACAGCTTGCCGATATCGGTCTGCGTCATGATGCCGTAGACCATGAAGGCGACGCTGGGCGGGATCATGATGCCCAGCGTTCCCGCCGAGGCGATGCTGCCGGCGGCGAGGCCATCGGCATAGCCGTAGCGCTTCATGGAGGGATAGGCGACTTTCGACATCGCCGCCGCCGTGGCCAGGCTGGAACCGCAGACGGCGGCGAAAGCCGCGCAGGCAATGACGGTGGCAATCGCCAGGCCGCCTTTCAGATGACCGACAAACTTGTAGGCGGCGTCATACAGCTCGCGCGAGACATCGGCCTCGTTGATCAGGTTGCCCATCAGGATGAACAGCGGAATCACCGACAGGGCGTAGGAGTTCACGGTGCTGAAGGTGGTTTCCGCCACCATATAGGCAGTCGGGTCCCAGCCCAGCATCCACAGGAAGCCGGCGATGCCGGGCAGCGCCATCGCCACCGCGATCGGCACTTCGACCACGATCAGCGCCAGCATGGCGACGAGTGCGACGATGGCAGCCGTCATCCGAGTTCGGCTCCCGCGCCGCGCTGGCTGAAGCAGGCGCAGATCGCGCTGGCCACACTGCTGGCGGCGCCGAACCAGGCCACCCAGCTCAGCGGCAAATCAATGAAGGGCGCCAGATCGCCGGCGCGATGAAAGGTCTGCCCCATGCGGACCAGCGTGACGGCGAGATAGGCGAATAACGCGACGAGCAACAGGCGGCGCAGCCAGCGCATGCCTGAGTCCAGCACGGGCTTGCGCCGGGCCAGCATGCTCAGCATGCCGGCGCGCACATGTTCGTCGCGGCGGGTGACGCCCGGCAAGGCGGCGAAGACGGTCAGCGCCACCAGGATGGCGGTGAGTTCATAGGCGCCGGTGACCGGGCGGTTGAAGCTGCGGAACACCACATCGAGGAAGGCGACGATGGCCATCGCCAGCAACGCCAGGCCCGCGGCGATGGCGAAAGCCATGTCGAGGCGGCCGACCAGCGATCTGGCCGAAGAAGGACTGGCACTCTGGCGGTCTGACATCTGGCGGCTTCGCCACCCCCGGATTTGATATGTGATCACAGTAGAGAGGCGAGGGAAATTCTGTCAAGCTGAGTCCATGCCGAGCAAACGCCTGCCTGGACGCGCAAAGCACAAACCTGTCGTTTCCCGCCCAATACGCGGGCAACCGGATCGTGTTTTGAGCGACCGCGCCTCCGCTGTACGCCGCGCCGTCGCGCCGGTCGCCCGCGACACCGTACAGGACCGGGTCTATGCCGAACTGGGCGATGCGCTGATCTGCGGCCGGCTGCAGCCCGGTCAGCCTTTGACCATTCGCGATCTTGCCGCCGCTTTCGATACCAGCGTGATGCCGGTGCGCGAGGCGCTGCGCCGCCTGATCGCCGAGAAGGCGCTGGAAGGCCAGGCGCAACGCTCGGTGCGCGTGCCGGCAATGACGCCGGAACGTCTGGCCGATCTGCGCCGCACCCGGCTTCTGATCGAAGGCCATGCGGCCGAACTGGCGGCCGCGCATGTCACCCCTGCTTTGCTGGCGGCGCTCACGGCGGCCGATGCCGCCTATACCACTGCTGCCGAAACCGGCGATGCCGATGCCGAACTGCTGTGCAACCAGCGTTTCCATTTCACCCTGTATGACGCCTGCGGCTCGCCCAGCCTGCTGGCGATCATCCGCTCGCTGTGGCTGCAGTCCGGTCCGTATATCCGCACCGCCGTGGAGCGCCATTCCGACCGTCACAAGCCGAGCCAGCGCGGCACGCGCGGCAGTTTCCATACCAAGATCGTAGCGGCCCTGCGCAAGGGCGATGTAGCGGCTGTGCGCCGTGCCCTGGAAGCGGACTTGAGCTGGGCGTTCGATCTGCTGGACAGCCGGGGCTGAGCCGCATCTCGGCCCAAGTCTTTCATTCGTCATGCCGGGCTTGACCCGGCATCCCATTTTTGTGGATGCGCCAAAGAAAATGGGACCCCGGGTCAAGCCCGGGGTGACGCCATAAGGAATGGGCAGACGCTCAGAGGATGGCGCGGAGACGACGCATGTCGTACCCGCCCTACTGCTGCCCGGACATGTTCGGATCGCCGGGACTGAACGGCACAGATTCGACCGGGCCGTTCGGCGTCGCGCGCGGGCCGGCTTCCGGCGCCTGGAAAATGCGGCGCAGGAAGCCCGGCGCAATCGCGGACAACGGGTTGACGGTGAATTGCGGGTCGCTCTTGGGGCCTGACACGGCGAAGTTGACGCCGAGGATGCCATCGCCCACCAGCAGGTCGCCCAGCAGCGGAATCTTGCCGAGCATGGTGTTGAGCACGAAGGCCGGCACGGCGGTGCCATTGATGCTGACTGTGTCGGTGCGCTGGTTGATATGGCCCTCGAGGCTGATGCCGAGCTGCGGCCCGCTGAGCCGCGAGGGCTGGATCGTCAGGATGCCATCGCGCTCCTGGAACGGAATCTCGCCAGTCTCGAAGGTAATGCCTTCGCCTGACAGCAACGCGCCCAGGCCTGCGAAGGACGCCGCGCCGAACAGTCGCGCCAGGAAAGGTGCACGCACCGCCTTTACATTGCGCAGCATCATCTTGCCGGTCAGCGGCTGGGTCGGCAGCGTATCGTCATAGCGGCCGGTCACGTCCATCGTGCCGCCCTGCATGTCGCTGACGCCGAGGAAATGCAGCACGGCGCCGGCATTGTCCGACAGCAGTTTCAGGTTGCGGCCATCCAGCGCCGGCGAGATATCCAGTGTCAGGCCGCCAGTGGTGTGGAAACCGCCGCCCAGGCTGACGCGTTCCATGCGGGTTGGCGCGCGCTGCGCGGTCAGCGACATGTTGCGCAATTCGATGGTGTCGTCGATCTGCGCCTCATCGAAGCGTAAGGAGAGCGCCATGCGCGGTTTCACCGTGCCCGGCGGCGCATCATCGTCGAACATGGCCTGCACATAGGGCCGCAGGTCGTAGCGCCGGCCGGTCAGCGCGATCTGTGAATCGCCATTGGCGGCAAAAGCGATGCGGCCACGCGCATCGCTTTTGCCGGGGCCCTCACCCGCCGTGAGCTGGTCGATGTCGGCGCTCCAGCTGTTGTCGGCATTCAGCACGGCTTTCGCCTTGCCGGTCAGCGCCGCGCTGGCGATCTCGATCACATCGAACTGCACCGGCTGGCCGGCGCGGGTGCGAATCTGCGTGCGGCCGCTGGCCGGCATGCCGGCCGGCTTGAGCAGATAGGCATCCGCCACCGCGATCGTCGCATCCTTGAGATCGAACTCGCCGCCGATCGCGGTCTCGCCGCCGCGGCGTTCCTCGATATCCATATTGGCTTCGGCCGGACCGTCGATATAGGGCGCGAGCGGATAGCCGAGCGCCTTGCGCTGTTCCTCGTCGATGCGGCCCTTCAGCGAATAGCGCGCGGTGACGGCGGCGCGCGCACTGAAATCCTCGCGCCAGCCGATCTGCAGCGGCACGCCGTTCAGCGCCGCATTGCCATTCGCCTCCAGGCCCTTGGTATCGACCTTCAGCTTCATCTGGCCCTGGCTCAGCTCGTAGCGACCGAGCAGGCCGCCCATCCTGAGATCGGTCAGGTCGGCATCGGCATTCACCACGATATCGTCGGTCTTGAGATTGACCAGCAGCGGGAAGCGCAGGCGGAACCGCACCTCCCCGCTGCCGCCGACGCTGGACGGCTTGATGCCGAGCCTGGACGGGAAGCCGAGCGGTTTCTGGTCGATCAGCGCCAGCACATCGGCGCTGGTGCCGCGCGCGATGTTGCTGATTTCGGCAAACTGGTCGCGGTCCTGCAGGCCGTTGATCTTCACGCTGCCCGGACCGCTGGCGATATTGCCGACGCGCGCGCTTTCGAGGTTGAGGGTGAAGACATCGGCATCGAGTGCCGCGATGCCCTTGCCATCCGTCATCTTGCTCATCGGCGGCAGGTAGTCGACCGTGATGCCTTCGAAGGTGAAATCCAGCTTGATCGCATCGCGCCCCAGCCGCGCCGTGCCGGCCACCATGTCGGGCGACAGCTTGGCGGCAATGCGCCCGGCATTGACCTTGCCGCCGGCCAGATGCCCGGTCACCCATTCCCGCGCATTCCTGGCCATGCCGGGCGGCCAGTAGTGGCCGACCTTGTCGGTGGCGAGGTCGAAGAACTGGCCCTGCATGTCGATGCTGTAGCGTTCGCCGGCCTGCCGCGTCATCGTGCCGCCGAAGGACGCACGGAAGCCGTCGGCAAAGCCGAGACTCGCCTCGTCGAGGAACAGGATACCCTTGCCGCCATCGGCATAGCCGCGGAAGCGGGCCTCCTTCAGATCGAGCGGCTGCGCCAGCATGTCGGGCACATTGATCTGGCCGGCGCCGACGCCAAGATCGAAATTGAGGCCAAGCTGCTCGCCGGTGTCGTTGACCGTCAGCGTCAGACTGCCCGACAGTGGCGCGGAGATATAATCGAGCGGCGCCAGTTCGGGCACGACGTCGGCGAAATCCGATGGTTCGACATTGGCGAAATGCACGGTGACGCGCGCGACGCGTTCGGCCACCGTGTAATCGGCCTCGACATTGAGATCGACGCGGCGGCTGCGCCAGTCGAGCGCGCCGGTCAGCGTGCCATAGACATGGCCCTCGCCGCGCTGGAAACCGATCTGCGCCTCGGGCACCACCCAGCGCTGGTTCAGCTTCCAGTCCTCGATCACCAGCCGGTCGGCCAGGATCGATACGGTCTGCAACTGGCCGAGCGGATCGTCGAGCGAAGGCGGGCGCGACAGCATCTCGAAGATCGCGCCGAACATCGCCTGCACGGCCTGGCCGTCGGACTGCGCCTCGGCGGTTTCGACCGCCGCCGTCAAAGTGTCGGTCTCGGCTGCGGTGCTGTCTGTTGCCTCGGGCAGGCCAAGCTGGAAGCCGCCCTGGGCATCGCGCACCAGCCGCGCCTCGACGCCGCTGGCCCGCACATAGCGCGGCGCGATCACGCCGCGCAGCAGCGCCGGACCGCTCAGATCCATGTCGATGGTCGGAACGCGCAGCACGGCGCGCTCGCCCTCGACGCGGTACTGCGCGTCGATCAACCGCAGCCGCAGGCTCTGGTCGGGCTCCGACCAGGCCAGCACCACATCGGCGACGGTGACGCGGAATCCGAGCTCGGGCAGCGCCAGCGCCTCGCTGACATAGGGGGCGAGGAAGGCAAGCGAGATCGGTCCCTGGGTGACGCGCCAGGCCAGCGCGCCGGCCAGGATTGCAGCGGTGGCGGCCACGGCAACCACCGTTCGCACCACCCACCGACTCCACCGCAAAACCACGTCGCGCGCCCTCGCCTTATCCTACTGCTTGACCCTGGATCCTACTGCTTGACCCTGGCGCGAGTTTAACCGAACTTCAGCGCCTCTACGAGAGAAACGCCATGCCTGCCAATGGATTGAAGGCAAAATCCGCCAAAAGAAAGGCGGCCGCCCCGGCTCCGCGAAAAGTGACCGGCAAGAAAGCCGTCCCGAAGGCGAAGGCGCCGAAGAAAACGCCGGCAGCCAAGCCCAAAGTCACCGCCACCGCTGTGAAACGCACGACGCCCCCGGCGGGTGCCCTGCCCCAGCCATTCGATATCGACGCCGCCTCGCGGGGCTTCGCCGCCTGGCGCGACCTGCTGGCCGGGCAGAAAGATAAAGCGATGGCCAAACGGCTGGCCGCGCTCACTGCGAAGGGCGACGGTAAAAACCTGCTGGCCGCCATCTTCGGCAACAGCCCGTTCCTGGGCGATCTCTGCCTGCACGAGCCCACCACCGTGCTGACCCTGCTGGAGTCCGGCCCCGACAAGGCGCTGGCCGCCGCACTGGCCGAACTTAAAACCGCCGCACGCAAGGCGAAGACGGCGGATGACCTTGCGCTGCCGCTGCGCATCGCCAAGCGGCAGGTCGCGCTCAGCATTGCCGCCGCCGACATCACCGGCCGGTGGTCGCTGGAAAAGATCACCGGCTCTTTAAGCGACTTCGCGGCGGCCTGCGTCGACCATGCCTTCGCGGCGCTGCTGCATGATGCCGCCGAGGCCGGCGAGCTGGTGCTGCCGGACAAGAAAAATCCCTGCAAGGGCTCGGGCTATTTCGCGCTGGGCATGGGCAAGCTCGGCGCGCGCGAACTCAACTATTCCTCCGACATCGACCTGATCGTGCTGTTCGATCCCGAGGTGGCGACATACACCGGTCGCCGTTCGATGCTGGAATGCTTCATCAAGCTGACCCGGCAGATGGTGCGTCTGCTGCATGACCGCACCGAAGACGGCTATGTCTTCCGCACCGACCTGCGGCTGCGCCCCGATCCCGGCTCCTTCCCGGTTGCGGTTTCGACGCATGAGGCCGAGGCCTATTACGAGAGCTTCGGCCAGAACTGGGAACGCGCCGCCATGATCAAGGCGCGGCCGATTGCCGGCGACCTGGAGGCCGGCGCGGCATTCCTGAAACATCTGACGCCCTATGTCTGGCGCAAGAATCTCGACTTCGCCGCCATCGAGGACATCCATTCGATCAAGCGGCAGATCCACGCCCATCGCGGCCATGGCGAGATCGCGGTGGAAGGTCACAATATCAAGGTCGGCCGCGGCGGCATCCGCGAGATCGAGTTCTTCGCCCAGACCCAGCAGCTGATCGCCGGCGGCCGCGACACGCGGCTGCGCTCGCCCGCCACCTGCGATGCGCTGCGCGCACTGGTCGAGACTGACCGGCTGACGCCGGAGATTCGCGACGAGCTGATCGGGCATTACCGTTATCTGCGCACGGTGGAACATCGCCTGCAGATGATCGATGACGAGCAGACGCATACTTTGCCCGACGATAAGGATGGCCTGGCGCGGCTCGCCTGCTTCCTGGGCGAGACAGATGCGAAAAGTTTCGCCAGCAAAATCCGCGCCGTGCTGACGCGGGTGAAAGGCCATTACGACGATCTGTTTGCCGAATCCGCGCCACTGGGCTCGGAAGCCGGCGCGCTGGTCTTCACCGGCACCGACGACGATCCGGCCACGCTGGACACCCTGCGCGGCCTCGGCTTCAGCGCTCCGTCCGAGATCGCCGCGATGATCCGCGGCTGGCATTTCGGCCGCTATCGCGCGATGCGGTCGGAGCGCGCGCGCGAGAAACTCACCGCCATCATGCCGCAGCTGCTGGAAGCGTTTTCACGCACCGGCAATGCCGATGTCGCCTTCAAGCGCTTCGACTATTTCCTCTCCAGCCTGCCGGCCGGCGTGCAGCTGTTCGCCCTGCTGCAGGCCAATCCGGAGGTGCTGGATACGCTGGCCGAGGTGCTGGCCGCCGCGCCGCAGCTGGCCGAGGCGCTGGCGCAGAATGCCGCACTGTTCGACAGCCTGATCGAATATGCCGAACATCCGGCATCCTTTGAGCGCGACAGCCTGGTCGGCAGCCTGCAGCGCCAGATGCAGGCGGCGCGCGATTTCCAGGATGTGCTGGACTGGGCGCGGCGCTGGACCACCGAACTGAAACTGCAGGTCGGCATCGGCCTGCTGCGTGGCGGCATGGATGGCCAGGCCTCTGGCCTCGCGCTCAGCACGGTGGCCGATGCGGTGCTGGCCGATCTGCTGCGGCATGTGACCGCCGAATTCGTCGCCCAGCATGGCCGCATCGCGAAATCGGCGGTGGCGCTGGTCGGCCTGGGCAGGCTCGGCAGCCAGGAACTGACGCTGGAATCCGATCTCGACCTGGTGCTGGTCTTCGACTGCCCCGACACTGCCAGGCAATCCGATGGCGCGCGGCCACTCACACCGGGGCTGTATTTCGCGCGGCTGTGCCAGCGGCTGATCGCCGCGATCACGGCGATGACCGGCGAAGGCAAGCTGTATGAGATCGACATGCGGCTGCGCCCCTCGGGCGGCGCCGGGCCGATCGCGATCAAGCTGGATGCCTATGCCGATTACCTGCGCA
Organism: Ferrovibrio terrae; assembly: GCF_007197755.1. Lineage (NCBI taxonomy): Bacteria > Pseudomonadati > Pseudomonadota > Alphaproteobacteria > Rhodospirillales > Rhodospirillaceae > Ferrovibrio > Ferrovibrio terrae. The sequence continues at coordinate 2,853,732 of NZ_CP041636.1, read as the reverse complement.
AGGAAGCCTGGACCTGGGAGCATATGGCGCTGACGCGCGCGCGCGTGATCTGCGGTCTGGACCAGTCGAAAGAAGAAGCCGCGCTGATCCAGCAGATCGAAAAGCTGCGGCGCGACATCCTGACCATGAAGCGCGACCCGAACAAGCTGCTCGCCGATGTGGCGGTGATGCGCCGGCGCATGGCCGAGCACAGGAAGGTCGAGAATCCCTGGGACCTGAAGCAGGTGCGCGGCGGCCTGGTCGACCTGGAATTCATCGTGCAGTACCTGCTGCTGCGCCATGGCCGCGACAAACCGGCGATCCTGCTGCAGCAGCCGCTGGCGGTACTGGACGCCTTGCGCGCGGCCAGACTGCTTGACGCCGCGCAGGCCAAAACGCTGGCCGAGGCCGGACGGCTTTACGCGACGCTGCTGGCGGCGGCACGGCTGGCCGGGCGCGACGAGGCCAGCGATCCCGAACGCTGGCCGCCGGCGCTGGCGCAGCGCATGCCGGCGCTGGTGCAGGAACCCGACATGCCGGCCCTGACCAGGCGGCTGGTGAAAATGCAGGCCGCGGTACATGGCCTGTTCGACACCCTGGTCGACACGCCGGCCGCGCCGCATCTGGCGCTCGCCGACTCCCTCAATTCCGACAAGCAGACAGGACAGACCGATGGCAACGCAGACTAAGAAGGCCACCCCCAAGAAGGCCGCCCCCAAGAAGACTGCCGAGGCTGCTCCGGGTCCGCAGGTTGGCGACAAGGCGCCGGCCTTCTCACTGCCGACCGATGGCGGCGGCAAGGTTTCGCTGGCCGCGCTGAAGGGCAAAGCGGTTGTGCTGTACTTCTACCCCAAGGACGACACCTCGGGCTGTACCCGCGAGGCGATCGATTTCAGCGCCGCCAAGACGAAGTTCGACAAGCTGGGCGTCGTGGTGATCGGCGTGTCGCGCGACAGCGCGGCGAGCCACGACAAGTTCAAGACCAAGCACAAGCTGAAGCTCGCCCTGGGGTCGGACGAGTCGGGCAAGGTGACCGAGTCGTACGGGGTCTGGGTCGAGAAAAGCCTCTACGGGCGGAGGTATATGGGCATCGAGCGGGCCACCTTCCTGATCGACCATGTGGGCAAAATTGCCGCCGTCTGGCGCAAGGTGAAAGTCGACGGCCATGCCGAAGCCGTTCTGAAGGCCGCTCAGGGGGTTTAGAATCAAGCGCTTGCAACCTTTATCCACACTCTGTGGATAAGTCGCGAGACACCGGTTAAGTCCGTGTTCGGCCGTGTATTTTCGGAAAGTGTAACGGATTATTTCTTGCATTAACCAAACCAGATAGGCCCTAATCGGACAGCCGTTGCGAAGGGGTCAGACGCGCAACGGGATTTCCTGAAAGTCCGAATCAAATTGGGGGGTTGAGTGACGCGACGCGCGAGACGGCAATGGCGGGAGTTGCGCGACCGCCTGTTCCCGGAACGGCAGATCATTTTCCGTAGCCGTGGTGACGTCCGTTACGTCGCTCTCTCCAGTCGTGCCCAGATCGCCATGGCGACGAGCATCGTCGCCTTCGCCGGCTGGATCGGCTACGCCTCCGTCAACGTCTTCTACCGCGATGCCATGCTGGATGCGCGCGACCGCCGCATCACCGAGCTGAGCTACGCCTATGAGCGGCTCGCCGCCGATTACGAAAAGAGCCAGGAGAATTTCGTCGTCGCCTCGCGCGACCTCGAGGAGCGCTATCGCCGGTTGTACGACATGGCGATGAAGCAGCGCAGCCCCGCCCTGCCGACCGATACCGCCAGTGCCGGGCAGGCCAGTGCGCCTGCCAAGATCACCGAACCGAACAAGACGCCCCGCCCCACTGCGGCTGAACCGTCCAGGGCCCCCGAGGCCAAGGGCGAGGTCAAGGTGGCCACCGCCACCCCGTCACAGCCGTCAGCGTCAGCCTCGTCGGACGATCCGTCCTCGATCGAGGATCTGGAAGGCATGCTGCGCGAGAGCAAGGCCAGGCCGCCGCTGCCCGCCGTGAAGCCGCGCGACATTGAAACCCGCATCCTGGCCGTGCGCGGCCAGCAGCGTGAACTGATCGATGATCTCGGCGCCCGCACCGACAAGAGTGTCGCCCTGCTGGAAAAGGCGCTGGGCCGCACCGGCCTCGATATCTCCGCGATGCTGTCGCGCGCCCTTGAGGCCCGCGCCGATGTTGGCGTCGGCGGTCCGCTGCGTGCACTCAATGTGACGACACCCGGCGCCACCGGCGTTGCGGTGGCCTCGGTCGATCCGCAGGCCGATCGCGACATCAACAATCTTGAGGGCAAGTTCGGCCGCTGGGGCGATCTGCTCGCGCTGGCGCAGCGCCTGCCGCTCGATCTGCCGATGTCGGGTGAGGCGGAAGTCTCCTCCACCTACGGCCGTCGCACCGATCCCTTCACCAAGCAGCCGGCCTTCCATGCCGGCATCGATTTCATCGGCCCGAACCGCGCGCCGGTGGTCTCCACCGCGCCCGGCGTGGTTGTCTTCGCCGGCCGCAAAGGACCCTACGGTCGTGCGGTGGAAATCGACCATGGTCTGGGCGTGAAAACGCGGTATGCTCATCTGAGTACGATTACGGTGCAGGCCGGCGAGACAGTTCCGTTCGGTCGCCAGCTCGGCACCATGGGTTCGACCGGTCGCAGCACCGGTCAGCATCTTCACTACGAAATCCTGCTCGACGACGAGCAGATCGATCCCGGCAAATTCATCGAGGCTGGCTACCATGTTTTCAAACAGCAAGAAAACCAATCCGCCGGCCGTCGCTAAACTGGCGCCGCCGTCCATCCTCAGTGCCGGCCTCACGGTCAATGGCGATCTGCATTCGGATGGCGAGGTGCAGATCGACTGCCTGGTGAACGGCGACGTCACTGCGGTGCGTCTCGCCGTTGGCGAGAATGCCAAGGTGGTCGGCGAAGTGGTGGCTGAGCATGTGCTGATCCGCGGCGAAGTGGTTGGCCGCATCCGCGCCAAGTCGGTCGAGCTGGACAAGACCGCCAAGGTGCGCGGCGACATCTGGCACGAGCTGCTGTCGATTGCCGCCGGCGCCAAGATCGAAGGCCTGTGCAAGTTCGCCGAGAACCCGCGCGACAACGCCGCCAAGCTGAGCGTGGTGGCGAACAGCGATGCGGCTGAAGCCGCTGCGGCCGAGAAGCCGGCCAAGGCCGTGAAACCCGCCAGCAGCGGCGACATCAGCGCGCTGCCCGGCCTGGCCCGCGCGACGAGTTGATTTTACAGTAGCAGTCCTAGCAGACGACAGAACGGCGGGCCCAAGGCCCGCCGTTTTTGTTTGTGCGCGTTTCTCAGATTGTCATGGCCGGCGTGAAAATGAGACCCCGGGTCAAGCCCGAGGTGACGAATAAAAGGGTGCCTATCTAATCCCTAATCCGTCTCGCCCTTGCCGACCTTGGACGCCAGTTGCGCCGCCATGAAGGCGTCGAGGTCGCCGTCCAGCACGCCCTGGGTGTCGCTGGTTTCCAGCTCGGTGCGCAGGTCCTTCACCATCTGATACGGGTGCAGCACATACGAACGGATCTGGTGGCCCCAGCCGATATCGGTCTTGGCATCGTTCAGCGCCTGGGCTTCGGCCTCGCGCTTCTGCAGCTCGCGCTCGTACAGCCGCGCCTTCAGCATCTTCATCGCCTCGTCGCGGTTGCGATGCTGGCTCTTGTTGATCTGGCAGGCCACCGCGATGCCGGTCGGGATATGCGTGATACGCACGGCCGAATCCGTCTTGTTGACGTGCTGGCCGCCGGCGCCCGAGGCGCGATAGGTGTCGACGCGCAGGTCCTTGTCCAGAATCTCGATCTCGATCGTGTCGTCGACCACCGGAAAGGCGCCGACGGATGAGAAGCTGGTATGGCGACGTGCATTGGAGTCATAAGGCGAGATGCGCACGAGGCGATGCACGCCGCTTTCGTTCTTCAGCCAGCCATAGGCATTCGGCCCGCTGACCTTGATGGTGGCCGACTTGATGCCGGCCTCTTCGCCTTCGCTCTCTTCCTGGAACTCGACCTTGTAGCCATGCTGCTCGGCCCAGCGCACATACATGCGCAGCAGCATCGAGGCCCAGTCCTGGCTTTCGGTGCCACCGGCGCCGGCATGCACTTCCACGAAGCAGTCGTTCATGTCGGCTTCGCCAGACAGCAGGCTTTCCAGCCGCGCCTGCGCCACTTCCTTCGACAGGCCCATGATGACGGCCTCGGCCTCGTCGACCACGCTCTGGTCGCCCTCGGCGTCGCCCATCTCGATCAGTTCGAGGCTGTCGTTGAGTGCGGCTTCGAGCCGGCGCTGCGTGCCCACCGCACGATCCAGCCGGGTGCGCTCACGCATCAGGGCCTGGGCTTCGGCCGGCTTGTTCCAGAGGGTCGGGTCTTCCGACCTGGCGTTCAGCTCTTCGAGCTTCTTGACTGCGTTATCCCAGTCAAAGAGACCTCCTCAGCAGCCCGAGCGACTGCTGGATCTCTTCGGACATCGCCTTGATTTCGGCGCGCATAGCTAATCCTTGATGAAACGGTTTATTGCGGCGGGACCATAAGGAAACGGGTCCGGTTCGTCAAATATGGGCCTTACGGAATGGGACCCCGGCTCAAGCCCGGGGTTCCATTTTTTTCGCCGCCCTACCCCCGTGCCTCTTTCACCAGCTGGCGCAGCGTATCCAGCGGCACGGCGCCGGGCACCAGACGGTCGCCGATCACGAAACCGGGCGTGCCCTGGATGCCCAGCATATCGGCCAGCGCAAGGTTGGCGCGCAGGATCTGTTCGGTCTTCGGCGCGGCCATATCGGTCTTCAGCTTCGCGACGTCCAGCTTCGCCTCGCCCGCAAGGCGGAAAATCTCGGCCTCGGTGATCTGGCCGCGGAATTCCATCATGCCATTGTGGAAGGCGAGATACTTCGCGCCCTTGTCCTGCTCCAGGGCGGCGACGGCGGCCCGCGCCGCGATCACGCTCTCCGGACCCAGCACCGGCATTTCCTTCAGCACCAGGCGCACCTTGCCGTCTTCCTTCAGCAGGGTCATCAGGCTGGGCTGCACCTGCTTGCAGTAGCCGCAGCGGTAATCGAAGAACTCGACGATGGTGACGTCGCCCTGCGGATTGCCGGCGACATACGACACGCCGTCATCGAAGATCGCCTTGCGGTTGGCGGCAATCGCGGCCTGCGCCGCCTTGCCGGCATCGGCCTGCTGCTTGGCCTCCAGCGCGTTCATCGCCTCGATCAGGATTTCCGGATTGCTGACCAGCACCTCGCGCACCAGCTGCGTCAGCGCGGCTTTCTGGTCAGGCGTGAAGGGCTGTGCCTGCTGTGCCAGAACGGGAACCGGCGCGGTGAACAGCAGGGCGGCGAAAAACAGGGCGAACAGGCGGAGCATGAGAAATCCTTCGATAAAATCCGCCGGACTATGCCCGGCGTGGCAACCGCGGCCAAGCCACAAGACTGTGAGAAAGCGGGAAAAGCTGGCGGTTAATCGCGCGTGCCGGGGCCGACCTGGAAACCCGCATTGAAGCCTCGGCCGCGGCGGCGTTCCTCGCGCTGGCGATCCTTGGCCACCGTGATGATATCCTGCGCGCGCAGCCAGCCCGGCGTGCCTTCCTTCATCAGGCGCGCGGCGCGTTCGCCCTGCCCGATGGCATCGCGATAGATGCCGGCGATCAGGTAGCGCTCCGCCGAGGCGAGCGAGGCCATGCCGATATCGCCGGTGCGGCCATAGGCCACCGCAAGCTGCTGCCAGGCGCCGCTGTTGTCCGGTTCGATCACCGTCACATGCTTCAGGATGTCGATGGCCTCGTTCATCTGGCTGACGTCTTCCAGCGCCACCAGCCGCTGACCGACGCCGAAGGCCAGCAGCGGCTCGTGCGGCGCCAGGCGATAGGCTTCGCGCATCGGCGGCAGCGACTCCGCCACCTTGCCCTGGTTCATCAGGATGTCGGCCTTCAGCTCATGGAAGAACGCATCCTTCGGATAAAGCTGGATCAGCGCATCGGTTTCGGCTTCCGCACGCTTGAAATCGAGTGCGCGGAAATAGGCGAAGGCGCGAGCATAGCGGCCATAGAGCGAGGTGTCGGTTTCGGGATACTTGCGCAATGTGACCGGCAGGCCGTCGAGATAGCCGACCAGCTTGGCCTGCATGCGTTTGAACCGCTCCATATTCTCCGGCGTATCCTGGGCGCTGCGCGACGGCGAGCGCGACTGGCGCGATTCCAGCGCGGCGACGCGTTCCGGAGTCATCGGATGGGTGCGGGCATAGGGATCCTGGCGGTCATACATCAGGGCATCCTGATTGCCGATGATGCGCAGGAATTCGATCAGGCCCGAGGCCGACTGGTTGGTCTGTTCCAGGAAGCCGGCACCGGCCTGGTCGGCCGCCGATTCCTGCGCGCGGGTGAAGGCGAGCAGGTTGCGCTCGGCCACATGCTGGCCGCCCAGCACCGCTGCGGTCGCCGCCTCGCCCGAACCGGCGGCCGCAGCGGCGGCGCCGAACAGCAGCGACAGGATCATCGCCGTGGAGGCGGTGTCGATGGCATCGCCCAGCCGGGCCAGATGGCCGCCGGAAATATGACCGATTTCGTGCGCCAGGACGCCGATCACCTGGGCCGGCCGTTCGGACCGGATCAGCAGGCCGGTATTGACGAAGATGCGCTGGCCGCCGGCCACGAAGGCATTCAGGCTGCGGTCGTTGACCAGGTGGACCGAGATCGCCTCGCCGGACAGACCGGCCGCCCCGAAGAGTGGCGCGGCATAGGCGCGGATGGTATTTTCGATCTCGGCGTCGCGCACCAGAGAAATACCGCCGCGACGCTGGGCTTCGGCTGCGGTCGGCAGGATCGTGCTCGCGGCCGTCAGCAACATACATCCGGCAGCAACGACGCGACGAATCGCGACGCGTGAAACCAGAGCACGGCGAATGAGAGAACGGCGCATGGCGAAGTATTGTCCCAGCAAGGCGGGCGACCTCCTGCAGCAGGGTTTAGGTAAGCATGGACGCCGCATCCGTCAATGCACCCTGCTCGGCATGGTAGCATTGATCACCGCTTCGTGCGGCGGCGACAGCTGGTTCGGCGCCTCCAAAAGCGCCGGCCGGGTCGATTATATGGCGGGTTTCCGCGGCGGTGTGGCGGCCGACGAGCCCCGCGCGGCCATGGTGGCCCGCGATATTCTGCAGAATGGCGGCAGCGCCGCCGATGCCGTGGCGGCGGCGGCCCTGACCTATGCCGTAACCTACCCGAACGGTGCCGGCCTGGGCGCCGGCGGCGTCTGTGTCGCCAGCGACGTGGCGCTCAAGAAGGCCGAAACCATCGAATTCCCCGCCCTGCCCGGCAAGGATGGCGGGCCGATCCCGATTCCGGCCCTGGTGCGCGGCATCGGGCTGCTGCAGGGCAAATACGGTCGTCTGCGCTGGGAAGCCATCGTGGCCCCTGCCGAACAGCTGGCCCGCTTTGGCGAAGCCACCAGCCGCGCCTTCATCCAGGCTGCTGTCGAGGTTCAGCCTCCCGTCACCAGCAGCCCCGGCCTGCGCCCGCTCTTCACCTCGCCCAGCGGCGGACTGATCGCGCAGGAAGGCGAACGCCGCGTGCAGCCGGCGCTGGCCAGCGTGCTGTCGCGCCTGCGCCTGACCGGCCCGGGCGAATTCTACACCGGCGCGCTGGCGCGGCAGGTGCATGCCGATATCGTCGCCGCCGGCGGCAAGGTCACGCTGGAAGAACTGAACACCTATGCCGTGGCGGTGAACAAGCCGATCGAAATTCCGTTCGAGAATTCCGTCGTGCTTTACACGCCGAACACGCCGGCCGGCGGCGCGGTGGCCGCCTGGCTGGTCGAGCAGACCTATGACGGCGGCAGCTTCCTGCGCAGCTCGAACCTTTTCGGCAGCGGCGATTCCGTGCGCGACGACACTTTCGCGGCCAGTCTCGGCCAGGCCTATCGCAGCGATCCGGCTACCCTGCCGATGAACAGCTTCGGCTCGGCCAGCATCGCCGCGATCGACAGAAACGGCGGCACGGTCGCCTGCGCCTTCACCATGGGCCTCGCCTATGGCTCGCGTCTGGTCGGCCGCGAAACCGGCATCCTGTTTGCCGCGCCGCCGGGTGTCGGCGGCGACGAGCGGCCGTATCTGACCGCCATGATCGGCACCATGCCGCGTATCAACCAGGCAGTGTTCGCGACCGGCGCCAGTGGCGGCGCGCCGGCGGCAGCGGCGGCGGCCTACAGCGTGCTGCACACCGCGCTGGGCAAGGACAAGAAGGACCCCACCCTCTCGGCGCTGGCGCAGCCGCGCATGTTCCAGGCCAATCCGCAATCGCCGCTGCTGGTCGAGCCCGGCATGGATCCTGCCAACTATAAGGCGATGCAGCAGCGCGGCGTGACGGTGAACGAGATGGGCCAGCTCGGCCGCGTCAACATGGCCTATTGCGGCGAAGGCGCGCCGCGTGACCTCACCACCTGCAGCTTCGCCAATGACCGGCGCGGCTTCGGTCTCTCGTTCGGCCGCAACTACTGATGCCGCTGTTGCCATGAAGCCCACACCGTCGAAGCGCGGCGCGATCGATCCCTTCTTCGTCATGGAAGTGATGAAGGCCGCCGCGCTCCGCGAGGCCGCCGGCGGCGACGTGATCCACATGGAAGTGGGGCAGCCCTCGACGCCGGCACCACGCAAGGCCATCGAGGCGGCCACGGCCGCCATGCAGCGCGACCCGCTCGGCTATACGCTCGCGCTCGGCATTCCGGAGCTTCGTCTGGCGATCTCGCGGCATTACCGCAGTTACTACGGCCTCGACGTTTCGCCCGAACGCATCATCGTCACCACCGGGTCATCGACCGGCTTCCAGCTGGCGTTTCTCTCGGCCTTCGATGCCGGCGACAAGGTGGCGCTGGGCGAGCCGGCCTATCCGGCCTATCGCAACATCCTCAAGGCGCTCGACCTCAACCCGGCGATGATCGTCACCGAGATGGAGACGCGCTTCCAGCCGACGCCGCAGCAGATCAACGCACAGGCGATGGATGCCAAGGGTGTGCTGGTGGCCAGCCCGGCCAATCCGACCGGCACCATGCTGGGCGATGCCGAGATGAAGGCACTGGTCGATGACTGCGCCGCCAAAGGCCGCTGGCTGATCGTCGACGAGATCTATCATGGCATCACCTATAATGGCCGCGCGCAGTCGGTGCTGGCGCTGACCGACCAGGCCATCGTGATCAACAGCTTCAGCAAATACTTCTCGATGACCGGCTGGCGGCTCGGCTGGATGGTGGTGCCGGAAAGCCTGCTGCGCCCGATCGAATGCCTGACGCAGAATTTCTACATCTCCGCGCCCGGCATCAGCCAGGTGGCCGGCGTCGCGGCGCTCGAGTCATATGACGAGCTGGAAGCCAATGTCGCGCGCTACGCGAAGAACCGCGAGATCCTGCTGAACGAGTTGCCGCAAGCGGGATTTGATCGCCTGGCGCCAGCCGATGGCGCGTTTTACATCTATGCCGATATCAGCCGCTTCACCAATGATGCGAACGAGTTCTGCAAAAGAATGCTGGCCGAAACCGGGATTGCCGCGACGCCCGGCTTCGATTTCGACCGCGGCCGCGGCCATTACTTCATGCGCTATTCGTTTGCCGGCAGTACCGACCGCATGATCGAGGCGGCGAAACGGCTGAAGGCCTGGGTGAAGTGACCTCGCCTTACTGATCCAGCCGGAAGGCGACGAACTCACCCTCGAAGCGGCCACCGACAGTCTCGCCACAGCGCACCACCGACTGCACCACGATCCGCGCCCTGCCCTTGCGTAGCAGCATCTTCGTGAACAGCGGCCATGCCGCTTCATCCGCCAGCATCGCCGTGGCGGTGAAATCGCCTTCAATCGGTGCGTCGTAGTCCATGCGGTTCGACTGGATCACCAGCCGCGTCTGCAGGCCTTCGGCCCTGAGCCGCAGATTGACCAGCGACCAGGCCGACAGGATCGCCAGCGTCGAGACGCTGCCGCCGAATGCCGTGCTGCGATGATTGATGTTGGGCGCCAGCGGCGCGCCGAGCGTCACTGAGTCCGGCGACGCCGAGACGACCGCGACCTGCATCGCCGCGGAGAGCGGAATATGTGCGTGCAGGTAGGCTTCGAGGTCCGGTGCTGAAAACGCCATGGCGCTGGCGCGACGATGCGTTACGCCGTCGCGGTCAGCGACTTGGCCATATGCACCAGTTCGCGGCCCTCGTAGACATCCGTGCCGGTTTCAGCATAGCCGAGATGGGCATAGAGCTTGCGGTTCTCGGTGAACAGCGCGTTGGTGTAGAGCCGCACCTGACGCAAGCCGTGTTCCAGCGCCTGCGCCTCGGCGAAATCGAGCAGGCGACGGCCCAGCCCGGTGCCCTGCTGCGTCGGATCGACCGCAACGCTCCAGATCAGCAGATGATCGCTGGCCGTGCGCAGCACCAGCGCGCCCGCCAGGCCATCCTCCACGCCATCGACCACCCAGACTTCATACTCCTGCAGCAGACCGGCAGCCGTCTCGGCCATCGGCTGCGGCTCGGCGCCAATCAGCGGCACGTATTTGACATACGCACGCTTCTGCAAGGCGCCGAGGCGTGTCTCGTCCGTCGACGAGGCACGACGGATCGGCGCGATCATCGGATCGATCACCGGCGCCACCAGCCTTTTTTGGCCGGTGCCGGTTCAGCAGGCTTGTCGGCGCTGCCATCGGGCGCGATCACAGTGGTTTCAAAGACCGGACCGGTCGGCGCAGGCGCCGGTTCGGCCGACTTCGCTTCCGGGACACTGACCGGCGGCACGTCCGCCTGCTTCAGCGCTTCCGGCGCATGCTCGACGGCCTGCTGCGGCACAGGCGCAGCCTGCTTCGACGGCAGCGGCGGCAGGTCGTCGCCGAAATCGAATTCCGGCACACCATCCAGCATCGCCCCGATCGACGCGGGCGTCATCGGGTTTTCGGTCACACCGTAGTTGGGGACATCGCGGCGCGGACGGTCTTCGCGCGGTGCGCGTTCGGCACGCGCCGGACGCTCACCTTGGCGCTCGCCCGGCTGGCGTTCACCGCCAGCTTCAGCACCATCCTCACGACCGCGACGGCGGCGACCGCCGCGACGGCCACGGCGACGGCGACGGCCGTCACCATCAGGGCCTTCGCCATCAGCACTGGCGCCATCAGCATTGGCACCCTCGACACCGGTTTCGGTGCCCTGGTCGCCGGACTCATCGCCTTCGGCAGCTTCGCCTTCGGCATCCTCGGCGCCTTCGCCTTCGGCATCCTCGGCGCCCTCGGCGCCTTCCGCACTCACACCATCTTCGCGGCCGCGACCGCCACGACGGCGGCGGCGGCGGCGGCGGCGACCACGGCCATCGGCGTTTTCGCCGTTTTCTTCGCCAGCAGCAGCGCCGGCCTCAGTTGTGTTCTCGGTTTCAGTCTCGTCAGCCTCGCCATCCTCGGCGTCGCTGGCATAGGCGCTTTCCTGGGTCAGCGGGCGCTGGCTCTCGGAGCGTGCCACTTCAGGGCGGCTCACATCACCGGGCTGGCGCGTCTTGCTGCGCTCGATGCGGAAGTCCGGCGGCACCAGGCTGGGATCGGCCGCCAGGATCACGCGCATCACGTAACGGCGTTCCATGTCGCCGATGCGGTCGCGCTTGTGGTTGAGCAGATAGAGTGCCACTTCCGCCGACATCGCGACGGTGATCTCGGCCGAGCGGTCACGGATACCCTCTTCCTCGATGGCACGCAGCACGGTCAGCGCGGTGGACTCGATCGAACGTACATAGCCGCGGCCCTGGCAATGCGGGCAGGGCATGGTCGAGCTTTCCAGCAGGCTGGGACGCAGGCGCTGGCGCGACATCTCGAGCAGGCCGAAGCCGGAGATGCGGCCGACCTGAATGCGCGCGCGATCATTGCGCAGGCATTCCTTCAGCTTCTGCTCCACCTTGCGGATGTTGCGGTTCTCTTCCATGTCGATGAAATCGATCACGACGAGGCCGGCAAGATCGCGCAGGCGCAGCTGGCGGGCGACTTCTTCAGCCGCCTCCAGGTTGGTCTTGTAGGCGGTTTCCTCGATATTGTGTTCGCGGGTCGACTTGCCCGAGTTCACGTCGATGGAGACCAGCGCTTCGGTCGGGTTGATGACGATGTAGCCGCCCGACTTGAGCTGCACGGTCGGCGAGAACATCGCATCGAGCTGCTGTTCGACCTGGTAGCGGGTGAACAGCGGGATCTTGTCCTGATACTGCTTCACGTTGTCGGCGTGATTGGGCATCAGCATCTGCATGAAGTCATGCGCGAAGCGATAGCCTTCCTCACCTTCAACGATCACTTCGTCGATCTGGTCGGAATAGAGGTCGCGGATCGAACGCTTGATCAGACCGGCCTCTTCATAGATCAGGGCCGGGGCCGAGGATTCCAGCGTGCGCTCGCGGATGCTGTCCCAGCTGCGCAGCAGGTATTCGAAATCGCGCTTGATCTCCGGCTTGGAGCGTTCCATGCCGGCGGTGCGCACGATCACGCCCATGCCGTCCTGGATATCCAGCTCCGCCGTGATCGCCTTGAGACGCTTGCGGTCGGCCTGGGACTGGATCTTGCGCGAGATGCCGCCGCCACGCGCGGTGTTGGGCATCAGCACGCAATAGCGGCCGGCGAGCGAGAGATAGGTGGTGAGCGCCGCGCCCTTGTTGCCGCGCTCTTCCTTCACGACCTGCACCAGCATGATCTGCCGGCGCTTGATCACTTCCTGAATCTTGTAACGACGGAAGACGTTGGTGCGGCGGCGGCGCGCGCGACCTTCGTCGCTCTCGTCGCTCTTGCCGTTTTCCTTCTCGTCCGCATGGCCGTCTTCGCCATGGGCATCGTCATGATGATGGTGATCGTCATGATGACCGTCGTGATGATGATCTTCGTCGTGATGCTCGCCCGCTTCGGCGGCATCATCGTCTTCCACAGGTGCGGTCAGGGTCGAGACCGGGGCCGCGGCATGCGGCACATTCCAGTAGGCCGGCGCCGCGGAAGTTTCCTCGGCGGCTTCAGCAACCGGAGCATCGGCCTGGACCGCAGCCTGGTCAGTGGTCTCTTCCTGCGCGGCCGGAACAGCGGCCGGCTCGGCAGCGACTGCGGCTTCAGCGACCGGCTCAGCAGCCGGCACATCGCCCGGAGCATCGGCCGGTGCGTCTGCCGGCGCGGCATCAGAGACGATCTCCTCCACCGTGTCGTAGTCGCCATCGACACTCTCGACGCCATTGTCGCCGGCGTCGTGATCATGAGTCTGATCATGGGCCGGGTCATTGGCCTGTTCAGCGGCGCGGGCCTGCTGCTGGGCGGCACGACGCGCGGCACGCACTTCCTCGGCAGCCAGTTCGGCTTCCTCGGCAGCGGCAGCAGCGGCCTCTTCCTCGGCCTGCTGTGCGAGCAGTGCCTGACGATCCGCGATCGGGATCTGATAATAGTCGGGATGAATTTCGCTGAAGGCTAGGAAGCCGTGACGGTTCCCGCCGTATTCAACGAAAGCGGCCTGCAACGAGGGCTCCACGCGGGTGACCCGCGCAAGATAGATATTGCCCTTGTTCACCTGCTTGGTGGAGGTCTCGTAATCGAACTCTTCGAGCCGAGTACCCTTCACGACCACAACCCGGGTTTCCTCCGGATGAGTCGCATCAATCAACATACGCATGCCCATGAGGCATAATCCTGCGGCGCGGCGCCGCCCGCGCGAATAACAAACGGCGGCGCGCCTCTGCTGTCGGAGCGGACTGCGGCCGGATCGGCCCGACGCAAAGCCATAAGGCCCGCGGCGGTAATGATCCTGGTGACCGGAGGGTGAGCGCTTCATCAGCAGGGCGGGAGAAACCCGGAATGCTGAGCGCGCCGCGGCGCCGGTCTGCCGAGCCTCCTTTCAGTCTTTTAAGACTGTCGGGTGCCCCGAAGGTTCAAAATCATCCGGTTATGTCTTGAGCGCCGCTTGGGGGCCGATTCGCGCCAGGTCGCCTCCTTGGGGCAAACGCTGGAAGATGCGGTCGAACTCGCCGTCACTACGCCGACCCACCGCCTCCGGGCCGGCCTGCATAAAGAACTGTAAGTCCTTCAGGAACAAGCAATTGGCTGGACGGTCGATCTGACTCGGATATTCGCGGTTGCATGCTACGCTTTGCCGGGCCATACCCACAAGGTCTTTCTTGCCGCGACGCGGCAATGGCACGGGGAATTTTTATTAAACTGCTGTTTTTACTTGTTTTTATCGTGACGACCGGGCTGGGACTCGCCTCCCCGGCCCGGGCTGAACCTTTGCGCCTGACGCACCTTCAGCTTGGTTTGAATGCCGGCCTGACCCGGCTGGTGATCGAGGCCTCGGCTCCGCCGCAGGCCGAACTCGCCGCCAGTGCCGATGGCCTGGGCCTGCTGCTGACGCTGCCGGCCACGCGCTGGGCCGCGCCGCCGCCCGACGTCACCGCCGGTGGACTGGTCGCGGCACTGGGCCTTCCCGTCGCCGCACCCGACGGGACGCTGAACATCGCCATCGAGCTGATTGAGCCGGCGGTGGTGGAGCGCGCCTTTCATCTTGCCCCCCAGGGCAGGCGCGGTCATCGGCTGGTGATCGACCTGCGCCCGGCCGATCCAAATGCCTTTGCCGCCGCCTATGCTGACCCGGTGCACCTGCCGCTCGACACCGCCGTCGATATCGCACCACCACCTGTGGGCGCGGCCGGCGAGCGCCGCCGCCTGATCGTGCTCGATCCCGGCCATGGCGGGCAGGATCCCGGCGCGATCACCGCGTCCGGCCGCTACGAGAAGGAAATCACCCTGAACGTGGCGCGCGCCGTGGCGCAGAAGCTGCGCGCTACCGGGCGCTATCGCGTGCTGCTGACGCGCGAAAGCGACAAGTTCATCCGCCTGAACGAACGCGTCGGCATGGCCCGCGCGCGGGAGGCCGACCTGTTCCTGTCGATCCATGCCGACAGCCTGAGCGGCGATCGCGCCACCCGCGGCGCCAGCGTCTATACCCGCGCCGAAGCTGCCAGCGACACCGAGGCCGAATCCCTGGCGCTGCGCGAAAATCGCGCCGACCAGCTGGCCGACGGCCTGCCGGTGGCGGAGATGGACGACGTGGTGTCGATCCTGCTCGACCTCGCCTCGCGCGACACGGTGCGGCTGTCCAGCCGCTTCGCCGGATTGCTCACCGCCTCGATGGGCGAGACCACGCCGCTGCGCCGCAACGCGCTGCGCGCCGCGAATTTCCGCGTGCTGTCGGCACCCGATGTGCCATCCGCGCTGCTGGAACTGGGTTACCTGTCCAACCCGGCCGACGAAGCACTTCTGTTCTCCGAGGCCGGGCGCGACCGGCTGGCCGGCGCCGTGGTCGGCGCCATCGACCGGTTCTTCGGCGTGGAGGCGCGTTAAACCCCGGTTTTTCCTGCCGTATCGCCGCCACAATCTTGTGGCTATACAGGCCGGCCGATCAGGGGTACCTGTACGGCCAAAATCCACCCAAGAATCTGGCTGGGGAAGCTGACCTTCCATGCGTTTGTTGTCGCGTTTCTTCTTCCTGCTGTTCCTCGCCGTGCTTGGCCTGATCGGCGCCGGTGCCGCCGGCCTGTTCGGCCTGTGGTATTTTGGCCGTGACCTGCCCGATTATCAGCAGCTGGCCAATTACGAACCGCCGGTGACGACGCGGCTGCATGCCGGCGACGGCAGGCTGATCGCCGAATATTCCCGCGAGCGCCGCCTGTTCGTGCCGATCCAGGCGATCCCCAAGCCGGTGATCCAGGCCTTCCTCTCGGCCGAGGACAAGAACTTCTACGAACACAGCGGCATCGATCCGATGGGCATCGCGCGCGCCGTGGTGCAGAACGTGGCGAACCTGGCGCAGAGCCGCCGCCCGGTCGGCGCTTCCACCATCACCCAGCAGGTGGCGAAGAACTTCCTGCTCGGCAATGAAGTGTCATTGGGGCGCAAGGCCAAGGAAGCCATCCTCGCCTTCCGCATCGAGAAGACCTTCTCGAAGGACAAGATCCTCGAACTGTATCTGAACGAGATCTATCTCGGCGCGGGCGCCTATGGCGTGGCCGCCGCAGCCCTCGTGTATTTCGACAAATCGCTCTACGACCTGACACTGCCGGAAGCCGCCTATCTCGCGGCGCTGCCGAAAGCGCCGAGCAACTATCACCCCGTGCGCCATCACGATCGTGCAAAAGCAAGGCGCGACTGGGTGATCGAGCGCCTGCAGGAAGATGGCGTGATCAATGTCGAGCAGGCGCGCATCGCGATTGCCGCGCCGCTGCAGGCATTGGCGCGACCGGACTCCGAACTGGCGCGCGCCGACTGGTTCGCCGAGGAAGTGCGACGCGAGCTGTCGCAGAAATTCGGCGAGAAGAGCCTGTATGAAGGCGGCCTCAGCGTCCGCACGACCATGGACCCGAAGCTGCAGGGCTTGGGCGAGCGCGTGCTGCGCGACGGGCTGGAAGCCTATGACCGCCGCGCCGGCGGCTGGCGCGGCCCGCTGGCGAAACTGCCGGCCGGGTCCGACTGGAAGACGCAGCTGTCCGCCATGCCGCCGTTCGCCGGCATCCTGCCGCCCTGGCGCGTCGCCGCCGTGCTCAGCCTGGATAACGATAGCATCAGCATCGGCTTTGCCGACGGCGCCAAGGCGGAGATTGCGCAGGCGGGCTACCGGTGGGCGCGCAAGAAACTCGGCGCCGATCATTTCGGCCCGGTGCCTCGCGCACCGTCCGAGATCGTTGCCGTCGGCGACGTGATCATCGCCAGCCCGCTCGATCCGGCCAAGCCGCAGGGCGCCTATGCCTTGCGCCAGATCCCCGAAATCGGCGGCGGCCTGGTGGCGATGGACCCGCACACCGGCCGCGTGCTGGCGCTGGTCGGCGGCTACGATTTCAAGCTGAGCCAGTTCAATCGCGCCACGCAGGCCAATCGCCAGCCCGGTTCGGCCTTCAAGCCCTTCGTCTATGCCGCGGCGATCGACAACGGCTTCACGCCGTCGTCGCTGGTGCTGGATGCGCCCTTCGTGATGGATCAGGGCCCCGGCCTGCCGCTGTGGAAGCCTGGCAACTATTCCGACCAGTTCTATGGCCCGTCCACGCTCCGCGTCGGCGTCGAGAAATCGCGCAACCTGATGACGGTGCGTCTGGCCCAGGCCATCGGCATGGACAAGGTGTCGGATTACGCCAGGCGCTTCGGCGTGATCGACAACCTGCAGCCGGTGCTCGCCATGTCGCTTGGCGCCGGCGAGACCACGCTGATGAAGATGACCACCGCCTATTCGGAATTCGTGAACGGCGGCAAGAAAATCACGCCGACGCTGATCGACCGCATCCAGAACCGCACCGGCAGCACGATCTATCGCCACGACAAGCGCCCGTGCATCGACTGTCTCGCCGTCGACTGGCACGGCCAGGGCGAACCCGCCCTGCCCGATCCTCGCGCGCAGGTGCTCGATGCCGTCACCGCCTACCAGATCACCTCGATCCTGGAAGGCGTGGTGCAGCGTGGCACCGGCATCCGCATCCGCGAGCTGGGCAAGCCGCTGGCCGGCAAGACCGGCACCACCAACGACAGCATGGACACCTGGTTCGTCGGCTTCAGCCCCGATCTCGCTGTCGGCGTCTTCATCGGCTACGACACGCCGAAGGACATGGGCAAGCGCGAGACCGGATCTTCCGTGGCCGTGCCGGTGTTCAAATCCTTCATGGCCGAAGCGCTGCAGGGCAAGCCGAATATCCAGTTCCGCGTGCCGCCGGGCGTGCGGCTGGTGCGCGTGCAGGCCGAGACCGGCGAGCTGGCGCGGCCGGGCGACCGCAACGTGATCCTGGAAGCCTTCCGGCCCGGCACCGAGCCGCAGGCCGGCGAGCGCAGCCTGGTGCTGGACGGCTCGATGTCCGATGACCGCGACAGCATCTCCGGTGTCGGCGCCAGTGCCGGTTCGGCTCCCATTTCAGGGACCGGCGGGCTGTACTAACCCCTTGGAAGTGCAGGCCGCTTGACACAATCAGACGGCCTCTTTATACGCTCCCTGCGGCGCACCGGTTCCGGTTCGCCCTGGTGTGGGCGGTTAGCTCAGCGGTAGAGCACAGCATTCACATTGCTGGGGTCACTGGTTCAATCCCAGTACCGCCCACCATTTCCTTCTTCCTGCCATTTTCTCCACCCACGCCCCGCTTGCGGCCCGCGCGCGACGCAACGCTGCTGCAGATTCCGCTCTTTGATCGGAACATCCTCCGCACCCGTCGTGTTGGCCCGATGCACGGCATGGGTGAATCAAAAACGGAGGTGAAGGATGGCAGACGATCTGTTCGATCGCGGTCCGCAGGATCGCGCGCGCGTCAACATCAATGAAGATTACGAGCGCCGCTGGTGGTCGGAAAAATTCCGCGTGCAGCCGGAAGTGCTGGACGCAGCCGTTGAGTCGGTCGGCACCAGCGTGAAGGATGTCGCCAAGGTGCTCGGCAAGGCGCCGCAGACCTGACCCAGCCCCTCACTCAGGTCACTGCGGCAAGATAGAGACGGTAGGCCTCGCGGGTCAGCGGCCCGGGCCTGCCGTCGCCGATCACGCGGCCATCGATGCGCGTCACCGGGGTGACGCCGCCCAGCGTGCCGGTGACGAAAGCTTCATCCGCCGCATAGACCTGCCCCAGGGTGAAATCGCATTCCCGGCCCGGGCGGCCATCGGCCTGCCAGGCCTTCAGCACGCTGCCCTGCGTGATGCCGCGGAAGCTCCAGCCCGGCGTCGAGGTCCACAATTCCCCGCCGCGCAGAATGAAGAAGTTGGTCGAGTTGCAACTCGCCACGAAGCCGCGCGGATCGAGCATCAGCGCCTCGTCGGCGCCGGCATTGATCGCCTGGATCAGGGCCTGAATCAGATTGAGCCGGCTGTGCGAATTGAGCCGCAGGTCGAACACATCGGGTGCACTGGTGCGGAAGGTGGAGGTGAACAGCGACAGGCCGCGTTCGCGCGCTTCCGGTTTCGGCGTCTTGTATTCGGCGACGATCACCACGGTCGCATCGCCGATCACGAAGCGCGGATCCTGGTTCGGCGTTTTTTTGGTGCCGCGCGTCACCATCAGGCGGACATGCGCGCCATCCTGCATGTTGTTGCGCTTCAGCGTTTCCAGCAAAGCGGTGCGGATACCGTCGCGGCCGAGCTGGATGTCCAGCGCGATCGAGCCCGCGCCTTCGAACAGGCGGTCGAGATGCGCCTCCAGGCTGATCAGTTTTCCGTTGACCAGCCGCAGCCCTTCCCACACGCCATCACCCAGCACAAAGCCGCTGTCGAAGATCGAAACCCGAGCCTGGTCGCGGCGCACGAACTCGCCGTTGACGTAGACCAGCACGTCTTCGTTGCGCGGGTCTTCGACGTAACCCTGGGCGGACTGGTTCGATGTCGTTGTCATGATCTGAATCCAAATACGGTTAGAGACTGAATTCGCGGTGACGGGCCAGGAAGGCGCGTGTGCGGTCGCGCTGCGGATGCTTCAGCACCTCGTCGGGCGTGCCGGATTCGTGGATCTCGCCATCGGCGATGAACAGCACCCGCGTGGCGACGTGATAGGCGAAGCCGAGCTCATGCGTCACCAGCAGCATGGTGCGACCCTCTTCGGCCAGCGAGCGGATCACGCCCAGCACCTCGCCAACCAGTTCCGGATCGAGCGCCGAGGTCGGCTCATCGAACAGCAGCAGTTCCGGATCCATCGCGAGCGCACGGGCAATCGCCACGCGCTGCTTCTGGCCACCGGACAGTCGCGCCGGATACTGTTCGGCGTGATCGGCGAGGCCGACACGCGACAGTTCGGCCATGGCACGCTCACGCGCTGCCGCCGGCGCCACGCCCTTCACGGTGCGCAGGCCTTCCATCACATTGCCCAGCGCCGTCATATGCGGAAACAGATTGAATTGCTGGAACACCATGCCGATGCGCTGGCGCAGCTTGGTCAGTTCCGTCTCGGCGTAGACGCGCCGACCACCCCTGCCTTCGCTGCCCAGCAGCCTGCCGCCGAGTTCGATACTGCCGGCGCTCGGCGTTTCCATGAAATTCAGGCAGCGCAGGAAGGTGCTCTTGCCCGACCCCGACGCGCCGAGGATGGCGATGCGTTCGCCGGGCTGCACGGCAAGATCGATGTTGCGCAGGACCTGCTGGTTGCCGAAGGATTTGTGCAGGCCGGTGATGTTGAGCAGCGGTTGCGTCATGGAATATCAATCACCCCCGGAATCGCTTCTGGCCATCTGGCGTTCCAGCGCATAGGTCGCGCGCACCAGCGGATACAGGAACAGGAAAAATGCCAGGGCGATCACGGTGTAGGTTTCAATCGGATTGAAATTCAGCGAGGCGATCAGCTTGCCCTGTTGCAGCAGTTCGACATAGGCCACGGCAGAGGCCAGCGTCGACATCTTGAAGATTTCAATGGCGCGGTTGGTCAGCGCCGGCAGCATGCGGCGGATCGCCTGCGGCAGGATGATGCGGCGCATCGCCTGCAGTCCGCTCATGCCGAGCGCGCGCGATGCTTCCCACTGGCCGGGCTCGATCGACTGGATGCCGCCGCGGAAGATTTCCGCCGAGAAGGCTGCCGAGTTCAGCGAGATGCCGAGCGCCGCCGCCATGAGAGGACTGATCTCGAACGGCACCAGCATCGGCAAAGCGAAGTAGAACCACAGGATCTGCACCAGCACCGGCGTATTGCGGAAGAATTCGACAAAGGCGGTGGCCGGCCAGCTGAACAGGCGGCGACGCGAGTAGCGCATCAGGCCGATGACCAGTCCGAAGCTGAGGCCCAGCACCAGGCAGATGGCGAAGATGCGCAGCGTGCCGACCGCGCCATACAGCAGTGCATCGGCATGTTCGAAGACAGGCGCGAAATTCCACTGATAGCCCATCAGTGCACCGTGGACTCGCCGCTGACCGCCAGACGGCGTTCCAGCCGGCGCGCCAGCAGGCTGATCATCAGGATGACGACGAAATAGATGCCGGCCACGACGGTGAAGACCTCGAGCGGACGGAAGGTTTTCTGCGCGATCTCGTTGGCCTGATACAGCAGGTCGGCATAGGAGACGATGGCGACCAGCGTGGTAGTCTTCATCAGTTCGATGGCGCGCTCCATGAAAGCCGGAATCATGCGCTTGACCGCTTGCGGCAGCACGATGCGGCGCATCGACTGCGATGGCGTCATGCCGATGGCACGCGCCGCCTCCCACTGGCCGCGCTCGACCGACACGATGCCGCCGCGAAACACCTCGGCGAAAAACGCCGAGGACTGGATCGAGAAGGTGAGCGCCGAGGCCATGAAGGGCGTCATCTCGACCCGGATCAGCACCGGCAAGGCGAAGAAGAACCAGAACAGCTGCACCAGCGGCGGCGTGGTGCGAAAGAATTCGATCACGAAACCGGCCGGCCAGGCGAGCAGGCGCCGGCCCGAAAGACGGGCCAGCGCCAGTGCCAGGCCGAGCGGAATGCCGAAGGCCAATGCGGTGCCGGTGACGGCAAGCGTATTGACCAGCCCCTGCAGCAGCAGGTCGGCATTCGCCAGAACCGGTGCGAAATCCCAGCGGTACATGGCCGGGACTTAGAGCATTTCCTTCATCACCGGCGGCGCCGATTTCGGATCCAGTCCGAAACCGCGCAGGAATTCCTCATACCAGCGCTGGGTCTGGCCGCTGGTGTAGTAGCCGTTGATGGTGGCGTTCACCCAGCTGAGGAAAGCCTTGTCGTCTTCCTTGCGCACCGCAACGCTGGAGGGCTGCGACTGCGCCGGCAGCGGCACCACGATCTTGCCGGTGCCGAGACGCTGGCGCGCCGCCAGCAGCGGCGGATGGAACAGGCAGACGGCATCGACGCGGCCGGCCTGGAAAGCGGCGATGGCTTCCGGGTTGCCCGGGAAACGCTGGATATTGGCGTTCGGCACAGTCTCGCTGACGAACTTGTCCATGCTGCTGGCCTGCGGCACGGCGATACGCACGTCGGGCTTGTTCATGTCAGCCCAGTTCTTTACCGGCAGATCTTCGCGCGCCAGCACGGCCATGGAATAGAACAGCAGCGGGTTCTGCGGGAAATCGACGGCGGCAGCGCGTTCCGGCGTCGCATCCAGCATGTACATCAGGTCGATCTTGTTACCTTGCAGCGCGGCGATGGCCGTGCCCCAGTTGACCTCGACGGCCTCGAACTTCACGCCGAGCACGGCCGCCATCGCCTTGCCCATCGACACGCCGACGCCGGAATTCCATTCGCCGGTCTTCGGGTCCTTGGAATACCACGGCGGCGCCTGGGTCACGCCGACCCGCAGCGTTCCGCGTTTCTTGATCTCGGCCAGCGTGCCCCCAGCAGCATTGGCGGTCTGCGCCTTCGCGCCGAACGGCAGTGCCAGCGTTGCACCTGCGGCCGCCAGGCCGGCCATCGCAATACGTCGATTGATCATCATGTCGGTTCTCCCCTTTTCATGCCTGTCATGGATGTTGCTTCCTGCGTGTGATCCTGCAGGAATTTCTCGGTCTGCTGTCCGCCGCGCTGCATATGCGCGGTGATCTCGGCGCGCATGGCATCCAGGCTGTCGCCCAGTGCCGCCGCGACATAGCTTTCATGGCCATCGCGCCGCGGCCCACGGATCGAATGCGCGCGATGATGCGCCGCCCAGTAGAGTTGCAGGCGTCCGCGCAGGCTGCTCCAGGTCCGCTGCAGCAGGCGATGGCCGCAGGCCTCGTAGACCAGACCATGCAATTCCAGTTCGGCCAGGATGGCGGCGCGGTCGTCGCCCTCGTCGATGGTGGCGATCAGCGCTGCGTGCCGGCGCTGCAGTTCGGCGCGGAAGACGGCATCGCGTTTGTCCCAGGCCTGCTCGAAGGCGAAGCATTCCAGGGTAACGCGCATTGAATGGATCTCGCGCACATCGTCGACCGACAGGCTGATCACATGGGTGCCGGTATAGGGCACGGTGACCAGCAGGCCTTCCTCGACCAGCTGCCGCAGGGCTTCGCGCAGCGGACCACGGCTGACCTGGAACAGGCCGGCCAGCGCGGTTTCCACGATCTGGGCGCCGGGCGCGATCTCGCCCGACAGGATGGCGGCGCGCAGCTGCTCGGCGATATGCGCCCGGAAGGTGCTTTTCGGCAGCCGTCCAAGGCCCTGAGCCTGGAAAATCTCGGAATTCAGCACGCCAGATCCCGCCTCATTGTCGATTGTCAACAATGTGGGCGCAGAATCGGGCCGAGGTCAACTGAATTCCATCATATTAATCCGCAAACGGATTTATCTGGCGCGGCGGGGCGTCTCCGGCGCTGCCAGGGACGCCCCTTTCCGTCTTACCTGAAGTCGATCACCTCGATCCAGTTCGGCTTCCTGCCGACCGGATACTCCTTCAGCGCGACCAGCTTGCCGCCATCGATGCGATAGGCGGTGAGCGCATGCGACTGCTCACCGACCGCGAAGACATATTTGCTGCCCGGATCGATGCCCATGCCGCGCGGCTGCTTCTGCGTCGGCACGGTGTCGATCCTGGTCAGCTTGCCGCTGGTGGCATCGACGCGGAAGCCGGTGATGGTGCTGGTCGTGCGCTCGGTGCCGTAGATGTAGCGGCCATCGGCGGTGATGCGCAGTTCCGCTGCCCAGGGCTTCGCGCCACCAGGCGGCATCAGGCTGACGGTCTGAAACGCCTTCAGCGTGCCGGCTTTCGCATCGTAGTTATAGGCGATCACGTCGCCGCTCAGCTCGGTGATCACATAGGCGTATTTGTTGTTCGGATGGAACACGAGATGGCGCGGGCCGGTCTTGTCCGGCGTGTCGATCGCGGCCGGCGTGTTGGCGAAGAGCGTGCCAGCAGTTGCGTCGAAGGTGAACTGCAGCACCGCATCCGAGCCCATGTTGGTGGCAAAGACATATTTGTTGTCCTTGCTGGGCAGGATCGCATGCGCGTTAGGTCCGGTGGCGATCACCTGCTTCGGCGCCTGCACCCTGCCGGCCGGGCTGATCGGATTCACCGCCACCTTGTTGCCGCCGAAGGACGCGCTGAACAGATGCTTGCCGGTGCGGTCGGTGGCGATATAGGCCATGCTGTCCGCGAGAGGCCCATTCGCCGTGTGCTGCAGCCGGCCGGTGGCAGAGTCGATGGCGAAGCCGACCGCCGTGAAGGGATCGGAGCGCACGCCCGCATACAGATGCTTCTTGTCCGGGCTGACCGCCAGCGGAGTGGACGGCCCCGCCTTGGTGATGCCGGGGAAAGCCGCGACCTGGACCGGCGAGAGATCGCCGTTGGCCGTGTTGAGCTTCAGGACATGGATGTCGTTGCTGTCGGCGTTGCCGACATAGACGAAGGTGTCGGCCTGAACTGCTGTGATGAACGCGCCGGCGAACACTGCCGCCAGAAATCCGGTCCGGAACGGTTTCATGTTGTCCTCCCCTTGGTTGTTGTGCGCTATTCAGTCAGCGCTTGCTTGCGTTTGCGCAGCACGGCGGGCGACAGCATCGCCAGCAGCAGGATCACCACGACCGCCAGCAACCCGGCGCTGATCGGGTGGCGAACAAAGACAGTGAAATCGCCATCGGCCAGCAACAGGGCGCGGCGGAAGTTCTCTTCCAGCTGCGGCCCGAGCACGAGGCCGAGCAGCAAAGGCGCCGGCTCGACGCCGATCTTGATGAAGAAATAGCCAATCACCGCGCAGCCCAGCATGAGCCAGACATTGAACAGGCTGTTGGAAATGCCATAGGTGCCGATGCAGCAGAACAGCACGATGGCCGGAAACAGCAGGCGATAGGGAATCTTCAGCATCGAGACCCAGACGCCGACCAGCGGCAGGTTGATCACGAGTAACATGAGATTGCCGGCCCACATGCTGGCGATCAGGCCCCAGACCAGCACCGGCTGCTCGGTCATCACCTGCGGGCCGGGCTGGATACCCTGCATCATCAGCGCGCCGATCATCAGCGCCATCAGCGCATTCGACGGCACGCCCAGCGTCAGCAGCGGAATAAAGCTGGTCTGCGCACCGGCATTGTTGGCGGCTTCCGGCCCGGCCACGCCTTCGATGGCGCCCTTGCCGAAGCGCGAGGGATCTTTCGCCAGCTTCTTTTCCAGCGCGTAAGCCGTGAATGGCGGCAAGGCCGCGCCGCCGCCGGGCAGCACGCCGAGAATCGAGCCGACCGCCGTACCGCGCAGCATGGCCGGGAAGGCCTGTTTCAGATCGGCCCAGGTCGGGATCAGGTCGCGGATCGACTGGCTGACCACGCGGCGCTCATCTTTACGTTCGAGATTGGCGATGATCTCACCCAGACCGAACAAGCCCATGGCAACCGGCACGAAGTCGATGCCGTCAGACAGTTCGGTGATGCCAAACGTCATGCGGGCGACGCCCGAATTGACGTCGATGCCGATCAGGCCGATCAGCAGGCCGAGCAGCACCATGGCCAGTGACTTCATCACCGAGCCATGCGCCATCACCACGGCGGCGATCAGCCCGAGCACCAGCAGTGAGAAATATTCAACAGCCGTGAATTTGAGCGCGAGCGCGGACAACGGCAGCGCCAGCAGCGCGATCACCAGGGTGGCAACCGTGCCGGCGAAGAAGGAGGAGATCGCCGCGGTGGCGAGTGCCGCCCCTGCCCGGCCGCGCTTGGCCATTTCGTGGCCGTCGATGCAGGTCACCACCGAAGATGTCTCGCCCGGAACATTGACCAGGATCGCCGTGGTCGAGCCGCCATACTGCGCACCATAGAAGATGCCGGCGAGCATGATCATCGCCGAGGCGGGTTCAAGCCCGAAAGTGAAGGGCAGCAGCAATGCGATCGTCGGGATCGGGCCGATGCCAGGCAGCACGCCGATGGCGGTGCCGATCAGCGCGCCGATCAGGCAGAACATCAGATTCTTGAGCTGGAAGGCCGTCGAGAGGCCCAGCATCAGGTTGTCGAGCAGTTCCATCGCACGTTACCCGAACACGTCTGGCCAGATCGGCAGCGGCAGCGACAGCACCTGGACGAACAGCAGCACCGACAGCGCGGCGATGGCGACGCCGAAGATCACGGCTTCCCTGGCGCGGAATTCATGCGTGGCATAAGCCGCCACGATAATGGTGACGAGCGAGGCGATCGCCAGACCGGCGAATTCCACCAGCAGCGAGAACAGCGCGACCGCCAGCGGAATGGCGATCAGCGACCGCAGCTGCACGCGGGCGATGCCGAGATGGCTGCGCAGCAGGCCGCGCCCGGTGAAGAATGCACCGAACAGCATCACGGCAATCGCGATCACGCGCGGCATGTAGCCCGGCCCCATATTGGCGGCCGTGCCGATACCAAGCTTCCTGGTCGCGACAAGAGTGAGCGTCGCGACCAGGAGCAGGAACAGGCCGAGCAGAAGATCCGGCCAGTCTATCCGCTTAGGCATTGGCGACAGATCAGCTGGCGTCCGGCTTCAGGCCGTTTTCCTTGATCACGCCGCCCCAGGTCTTGATGCTGGTGTCGAGCCACTTGGCGAAGTCCTCCGGCGAACCGGCCTTCACCACGCCGCCCTGTTCGGCGATCTTCGCCTGCACGTCGGGCTGCGCGAGGATCTTCTTCAGTTCCTCATTCAGCTTCTTCACCACCGGCGCCGGGCTACCCCCGGTGGTCAGCAGGCCCTGCCAGGTGCCAGCATCGCCCGCGGCGAGCCCGGCTTCCTTGAAGGTCGGCAGGTCCTTGGCGGTCGGCAGGCGCTCGTCGCCGCTGACGGCAATGCCGACCAGCTGCTTGTTGACCACGAAGGGCAGCGTCGCGGTCGTGCCGTTGATGATGGTGTTGCTCTCGCCGCTGATCACCGCGCGCGAGGCCGCCGCACCGCCCTTGTAGGGCACGTTCTTCCATTCGATGCCGAGGCCCTTGGCGATCTGGATGGCGGTGATGTGGTTCACCGCGCCGACGCCGGAATTGGCCACCGCCAGCTTGCCCGGATTGGCCTTGGCATAGGCGATCAGCTCCTTCGGCGTCGAGACGCCGACCGACGGATGCACGGCCAGCACATAGGGGCCGAACATCACCATGCCGACCGGCGCGAGATCCTTCTGGATATTGAAGTTGAGGTCGGGGAACAGGCTGGGCGCCGTGGACAGATTGCCGACATCCATCAGCAGCAGGGTATGGCCATCGGGTTTGGCCTTGGCGACGGCTTCGGCGCCGAGATTGCCGGCGGCGCCGGGCTTGTTCTCGATCACCACGCTGGTCTTGATCGCATCCGACAGCTTCGGCCCGATCATGCGGGCGAGAATGTCCGACGTGCCGCCCGGCGCAAACGGCACGACGATACGCACCGGACCCTTGAAGTCCTGCGCATTGGCGGCGGTGAGCGGTGCGGCGATGACAGCGGCGGCGGCAAGCGCCGACAGGGCGACAGCCCGGATCATGCGGGTCTTCATCTGACGTTCCTCCAAGTGGTTTCGACGGTCTGCAGCCGTCTGGTAACGATCATCGTATTGGACATTCTATGCGCTGGTGAGTTAATTTGGGGATGGATCAATACCTTTTTTGGATCGATGCCACTTTTGATCGATGTTTGAACTGAGCCAACTCCGCTGTTTCGTCGCCGTCGCCGAGGAATTGCATTTCGGCCGGGCGGCGAAGCGCCTGAACCTCACGCAGCCGCCACTCAGCCGGCAGATCCAGCTGCTCGAACATGCGCTTGAGGTCCGGTTATTCGAACGCACCAGCCGCTCGGTCGTTCTCACGCGGGCCGGGGCGGGTTTCCTGCCGGAGGCGCGTCGCCTGCTGCGCCTGGCTGAGGCAGCAGCACTCTCGGCCAAACGCACCGCACGCGGCGATGCCGGTTCGGTCACCATCGGGTTCACGGCGGTGTCGGGTTACGATTTCCTGCCGCGCCTGATCGCCCATTTCCGCAAGACGGCGCCTGACATTGATCTCGTTCTTCGCGAGATGGTGTCGGCCGACCAGCTGGAGGCGCTGACCGCCGGCCGCATCGATATCGGCCTGATCCGTCCGCCCTTCAGCCGGGTCGAACTGCACTCGCGTTGCGTGGTGCGCGAGCCGCTGCTGCTGGCAGCACCCACAGGCCACTGGCTGGCCAAGGTGCGCGAGGTGACGCTGGCCGATCTCGACCGCGAGCCGCTGGTCACCTATTCGCCTTACGAGGCGCGCTATTTCTACGACCTGCTCGCGACGATTTTCACCGAAGCCGGCGTCGCGCCGCAATATGTGCAGCATATCAGCCAGATCCATTCGATCCTGGGCCTGGTGAAAGCCGGGCTCGGTCTGGCGCTGGTGCCGCAGGCGGCGATCAACCTGCGCTTCCGTGGCGTGGTGCTGCGGCCGATCGATATCGGCGCGCGCGTGGCCGAACTGCATATGGCCTGGCGCCGCAGCAACACCAATCCGTCGCTGGACGTTCTGCTGGAGGAGGTTCCGGCGCTTACCGCAACGTGAAGGACGCGGCGGCCTCGACGTCGAAGGAATAGCTGACCACGGTCAGGCCGGCCGGCACGCTGAGCCGCGAATAGTGCAGCGTCGGCGAGGTGATCCGGCACAGATCGGGTTGCCCGCGCCGCAGCAGTTCCGAAATGTGGTTGTGCAGGAAGTAACCATAGGAGCGATCATTCAGCATGCGCAGGTCGCGGCCGAGGATGCTGCGGTCAACGCTCACCGCGCTGGCCGCCGCCGAGCCGCCGCAATGCACGGTTCGGATCGCATCATCGGTCTTCACCATGATATGCACATACGGCAGCAGCCCGCATTCGCCGAGGAATTCCGGCAGCGACAGCCCGGCGCCTCGGATATCAGCGGCAAGGTCGAGCAGCTTGCTGGCGATGGGATTGTCGCGCGCGACGCTGATCGGCAGCGGATAAGTCGCCCAGCCATGCGGCCGGCGCACTTCATCGATCAGGCCGGGAAAGCCGATGGCGGTGAAATAGTCCTCCAGCGCCTCGACATCCTGGAACAGGATATCGGCGCCGCCGCTGCATTTGGCGGTCAGCGCCGCCGGCGGGATTCCGACCGCGGCCGCGACATCATCCAGACTGACTTTCGCCTGTTCGGCGCGCCACAGCAGCGCAATGTTCAGGCGATCGGGCAGACCGGCCTGCAGCGACGTCTTCAAAGGCTTGATCGGGGTGGACATTTAACCTGCGGATGGGCGAGATGCCCGCGCGACGGAATATCGACGTTTGCCTGTGCAGACGCAATGGCCGCGGCTGTGGCCAGTTCAGGGCCGAACGCCTAAGGCCGAACGGCTGGCGTTTCCATCGCCATGCCGGCGGCCCGGCTGTTGAGATAGAGCTCCAGCTCCACCAGTTCATCGGCACCGTAAGGGAATGGCTCGGCCCGCACGCCGGTCATGCAGTTGCGCAGGCGGCGCTGCAGCGATCCCATGTCCTGCCATTCCAGGCGATAGATCGGATAGCCGGTGGGATGCGCCTGCGGAATCGGACTACCGGCCAGCCGTTTGCCCCAGTTGGCATCGTGGCATTGCGTGCAGGAGAAATTCAGCTGACCCATCGCCGTGTGGAACAGCGCCTCGCCCTTCCGGAGCGCTGGCGCCAGCCGGGGATCGTCCGGCGCCCGCACCGGCAGGCCGCGCGACTGCAGGCCCAGATATGCCGCCAGACCAAGCAGCGGCCGGCTTTCGGCATCAAAAGCCGCCGGCTGGTGCTGGTGCGTCGCGCGGCAGGCATTGATGCGGCCCTGCAGGTCGATCGCCTTGCCGCTGCGCTCGTCGTAAGCGGGATAGCGGGCGGCGACGCCGCGCATGCTGGCGGTCGCGTCGCCATGACAGCCGGCACAGGATTTGCCATTGGCGGGGGTTTCATTCCACTGCGCTTCGCCCTCCGCCACCCAGAGCATGGCGGGATTGAGCGCATCCTCGCGCTGCATCTCCTGCGTCGCCGGACTCATGAAGTCGAAACCCGAGCGGCGCTCGGCGGCGACGGCAGGCAGGCACAGCAGCAGGAGAATGGCGACGAGACGACTCATGTAACCGTGATCGCCGCCGTCTCGGTCTGCGAGAAGCCGTTGTCGCCGGTCCAGGTGAAGCTGAGCGTACCGCTGGCGGTGGCCACGGTCGTGAAGCTGATGAAGGGATTGGCGGCAACCGCCTGCCAGAGGTCGGCGCTGAACACTTCCTCGTCGTTATAGCGGCAGGTGAAGCGCCGCAGGATGTCGCGCGGCGCCACCTTGCCGGTGGCATCCGGGCGATAGCCGGTTTCCATCACATGCGAGATCAGCGTCTTGATCTCGATGACCTCGCCTTTTTTCGCCGTCTTCGGAACACTGATCAGTGCGCGCACCATGATCGTTACTCCACACAGGCCGCGAGCGTCACGATCACGTCGACCTGATCGGACCAGAAGCTGCCATCGCTGAACCCTGCCACCGCAATCACCTTCTGCGAGGTGGCCAGCCGCATGCGGGTATTGACGAAGGCGCGGCCGGCGCGCGGCCCCAGCCGCACGGTGATCACATTGGGCTGCGGATTCTGTTCGGTGAAGATGGCGATGGCGCGGACATGGTCCTGCACCGTCATCGGGCTGTCAGCCTTCACCGAGACGGACACCGAATTGCCGTTTTCGACCAGCGGCGACAGATCAAGTTTGACGCGACCGCGCTGCACGGGTGCGTTGCCGGTGAATTCCGCGATCGCGCCGGCCAGTTCCGTGGGCGTCGCGAAAGCCGGTGCGCGCAGCGCCAGCAGGCTGGCGGCACCAATGCCGCTTGCCAATGCGCTCCGTCGTGTGATCAGCCCCCGATTCATAGATCCCTGGCTCATACGCTACTCCTTCAGGGTCAGCAGAAACGCCACCACGTCTTCGATCTCGGCCGCCGTCAGCACCGGCTTGCCCTGCCAGGCCGCACCGACGCGGTTGAGGCTGTCGATACGATAATAAGATGGCATGATCGTGTCGGCATTCACGCGCCGTGAGTCGACCAGCCGCAGCCGCAACTGTCCCGCGTTCCAGCGGCTGCCGGCACCTGCCAGTGTCGGCGCCAGATCGCCCTGGAAGCGTTCCTCGGCGAACGGCCCGGTATGACAGAGCAGGCAGAGTCCCTTCTGCCGGTTGACCACGATGGCCCGGCCACGCAAGGCATCGCCCGGCTGTCCGGTGAGCGACGTCGGGATTGCATCGCCGACCGGACTGTAGGAGACGAGGGTCTGTGCCGCTCCCGTCGATACCCACATCACCACGATCAACGCCGTCATCCCGGCCAAGCGCCACAGTTGTGGCGCGCGAGCCGGGATCCCATTTGAAGCCGAAGTAAAAGGAAATGGGATCCCGGGTCTCGCTGCCGCTCGCCCGGGATGACGTAGTCTTAGCAACACTCTTACGCCGACTTGAGATCGGTGTTCTTCATCGGCAGATCACGGATGCGCTTGCCGGTGGCGGCGAAGATCGCGTTCAGTACCGCCGGTGCCGCCACGGCGATGGTGGGTTCGCCCACACCGCCCCAGAAACCACCCGACGCCACGATCACGGTCTCCACCTTCGGCATCTCGTCGATCCGCATCATCTGGTAGGTGTCGAAATTCTCCTGCTCAATGCGGCCGTTCGCCACCGTGCATTCGCCATAGAGCGCCGCCGTCAGGCCATAGACGAAGGAGCCTTCCACCTGCGCCTCGATCTGCTGCGGATTGACGGCATGGCCCGGATCGGTGGCGGCGACGATGCGGTGTACCTTGATCTTGCCGTCCTTTGCCACCGAGACCTCGGCGACCGCCGCGACGTATGAGCCGAAGCCCATGCATTGCGCCAGGCCGCGGAACACACCGGCCGGCGCCGGCTTGCCCCAGCCGGCTTTCTCGGCCGCCGCATTCAGCACGGCGAGATGCTTGGGGTGATTGGCCATCAGCTTGCGGCGCAGCTCCAGCGGATCGGCCTTGATCTCATGCGCCACCTCATCGAGGAAGCATTCGAGATAGATCGTGTTCTGGTTCAGGTTCACCCCGCGCCAGAAGCCCGGTGGCACATGCGGATTGCGCATGGCATGGTCGATCAGCAGGTTGGGGAAGGTATAACCGATCGAGGCTTCCGGTCCGGGCGGATTGAGGCCCTGGAAGACGACAGGGTCGAGCCCGTTGCGGATGTTCTGCGGGAAGATGCCGGCGAGGATCGACTGGCCGGAAATGCGCATATGCAGTCCGGTCACTTCATTCTTGTCGTTCAGCGCTGCGGTCAGCTTGCATTGCGTGATCGGATGATAGCGGCCATGCAGCATGTCTTCTTCGCGCGACCAGATCAGCTTGATGGGCGTGCCGGGCATCTCCTTCGCGATGACCACAGCCTGACGCACCCAGTCATGCACCGCGCCGCGCCGACCGAAGCCGCCGCCCAGATGCAGCTTGTAGACCTCGCATTTCGCCGGCGGCAGGCCCGACGCTTCCGAGGCCGCAGCCAAAGCCGCCTCGCCATTCTGTGTCGGCGTCCACACCTCGCAGAGCTCCGGCGTGTATTTCGCCGTGGCGTTCATCGGTTCCATCGTCGCGTGATTCTGGAACGGATAGCCATAGGTGGCGGTCACTTTCTTTGCGGCACCCGCCATCGCGGCTTCAATATCGCCCACCTTGTTGCCGACAGCAGCCTCCTTGGCATCCAGGCCTTCTTTCAGCACCGCCGCGATGGTGGCGCTGGAGACCTTGGCATTCGGGCCTTCATCCCACTCGATCTTCATGGCGTTGAGCGCGCTGTTCGCGCGCCACCAGGTATCGGCCACCACGGCCACCGCCGTGTCGCCGACCTGCACCACCTTCTTCACGCCGGGCATTTTCATCGCGCCAGCGGCATCAAAGCTCTTCACCTTGCCGCCGAAGACCGGGCAGTCCTTGATCGCGGCATTCAGCATGCCGGGCAATTGCAGATCGACGCCGTAGATCTGCTTGCCGGTCAGCTTCTCGGCGGTATCGAGCCGCTTGACCGATTTGCCGGCCACCTTCCAGTCCTTCGGATCCTTCAGCGGGATGTCGGTCGGCGGGGTCAGTTTCGCCGCCGCACTCGCCACCTTGCCGTAACTGACCGTGCGGTTGCTCGGCTTGTGCGTGATCACGCTGTTGGCGGCAGAGCATTCCGCCGCCGGCACTTTCCATTGCCCGGCCGCGGCCTGCACCAGCAGGATGCGCGCCGCCGCGCCGCCCTTGCGCACATAGTCATGCGACTCACGGATGCCGCGGCTGCCGCCGGTAGACATATTACCCCAGGCGCGGTTGCGCGCGAGGTTCTGGCCCGGCGTGGGATATTCGGTGGTCACCTTCGACCAGTTGCAGTCCAGTTCTTCGGCCACCAGCTGCGCGAGGCCGGTGAGCGAGCCCTGTCCCATCTCGGAGCGGGCGATGCGGATCACCACGGTGTCGTCGGGCTTGATCAGCACCCAGGCATTGATCTCCGGGTTCACCGCCGCAGCGGCTTTTTGCTGCGCCAACGCGGGAATATGGAAGCCCACGGTCAGCCCGCCGGCCGCGGCGGCCGATGTCGTGATGAAGGCGCGGCGCGAGAGTTTCTGCATGATGGTCATGGCTGTTCCCTCCCCGCTCAGGTGCGCGTGCGACCGGCCGGCACAGCGCCGGCGGCCTGATGAATCGCGCTGCGCACGCGGTTGTAGGTGCCGCAGCGACAGATATTGGTGATCTCGTTGTCGATATCGGCATCGGTCGGCTTCGGCGTCTTTTTCAGCATCGCCGCCACCGCCATGATCATGCCGACCTGGCAATAGCCGCATTGCGGCACGTCCTGGTCGAGCCAGGCCTTCTGCACCGGATGCGAGCCGTTGGGCGACAGGCCCTCGATGGTGACGATCTTCTGCTTCTCGTCGATGGCCGAGGCCGGCATGGCGCAGGAGCGCACCGCTTCGCCGTCGACATGCACGGTGCAGGCGCCGCACTGTGCCACGCCGCAGCCGTATTTCGTGCCGGTCAGCTTCAGCTGCTCGCGCAGCACCCACAGCAGCGGGGTGTCCTCCTCGGCCTGGAATTCACGCACGCGTCCATTGACGTTGAGCTTGGGCATTGTCGTCCTCCTGGTCCGCTCCCCGCATGGGAAGCGTCTGCTGCGCTCGAGTGATTCTCTGGCCTTGTGATTCCCTGGGCCTCGGGGGCGAGCGAAGTATACATCCAGCCGCGGTGCTCTCTCCGAGACACGTGTTTGTGAGCGCGATCAAAGCCGCCGCGTCTGTGTGCAACTGCACAGAATGGCGCGGTCCGGCCAAGGCGCGTCGAATTGGGATTGACAGACTCGCCACCTTATAGGTAAATCGATTTAGTAAATCGATACACAAAAATGAAAAACTAGGGAAAGGAAACCATCACATGACGATCTCTCGCCGCCGTTTTCTCGGCACGGGTGCCACTGTTGCTGCCGGCGCCGCGGCTGCCGGCCTGTTCCCCGCCCCGGCCGTACTGGCCCAGGGCGCGCCGATCACCTTCCGCGTCTCGTCTTCGATGCCGGTCGATCCGAATGCCGCACATTACATCTGGTTCGACCTGTTCCAGAAGGCGCTGAAGGCCAAGGTCGGCGAGCGCATCCGCCTCGACTACTTCCCCAACGGCCAGCTCGGCAAGGAAGCCGATGTGGTGCAGCAGGTCATTATCGGCTCGGTCGACATGATGATCACCGGCTCGTCGATCTGGGCCACCGCCGTGCCGGAACTCGGCGCGCTCGATCTCGGCTTCCTGTTCGACAACTATGCACATGGCGCCAAGGCGCTGGATGCTGGCGTCGGCAAGACCTTCGAGGCCATGCTGGATGAACGCAAAGGCATCAATGTGCTCGGCTGGGGCTTCCATTTCGGCGCCCGCAGCGTCTACACCCGCAGCAAGGTGGAAAACCTCGCCGGCCTGAAGAGCGTGAAGCTGCGCGTGCTGCCGGCGCCCGCTTTCATCGAGACCTTCAAGATCATGGGCGCCGTGCCGGTGCCAATCCCGGTGAACGAGCTCTACACCGCGCTGCAGACCGGCGTGGTGGACGGTTTCGAACACGATCCCGCCACTGTGCTGTCGAACCGCTTCTATGAAGTGTCGAAATTCTGCCTGCGCACCGACCATCTGTTCAGCCCGATGATCTGCGCCATCGGCAAACGCGGCCTGGCGAAAGTCCCGGCCAACTTGAAGACCGACTTCCTGGCGGCAGCCCGCGAGGCCACCATCGCCGAACGCGCCATCGCCGATACCAAGGCAACCGAAGCGATGAAGGAACTCGAAAAGCTCGGCGTCACCTTCACCGCCTTCCCGGCTGCCGACCGTGCCGCGATCGCCAAGCCGATCTCGGACACGCTCTATGCGCAGTTCATGACGCAGTATCCCGCCACCAAGCCGGTCTTCGACGCCATCGCCAAGGCGCGTGGCTAATTAAACACCGAAGAACGGATGCCAGTATTCCTGCCGGGACCGACATCCCGGCAGGCGTACCGGCCGCAGGGAGACGCATCAGAATGAACAGTAGCGCGGCGATACCGGGTGTACCGGTTCTGTATGAGCGGTTCGGCCGGGTTGGCGGCGGACTGCGCACCGGCCTCACCGTGATCGAACATGCCGCGGGCATTGCGCTCGCTGTCGATGTCGCCGTGGTCTTCGCCTCGGTGATCTATCGCTACTTCCTGCACGATCCGGTCGACTGGGCCGAGGAAGTGGCCCGCGCGCTGATGGTGATGCTGGTCTTCCTTGGCGCCGCCACGGCGCTGGGCCGCAACCACCATGCCGGAATTGACGTGTTCCGCGGCTTCTTCCCGCCGCATTGGCAACGCGCCCTGGTGCAGGTCGCCCAGTGGGTGGTCGCCGCCGTTTCGCTGGCCCTGCTGGTCACCTCCTACATGCTGCTGGAGGATACAGCGGGCCAGACCACGCCGCTCGGCCTGCCGCACGGCATCTATGCCTGGCCGGTGGTGGTCGGCAGCCTGTGCATGGCGATCTTCGCACTGGCCAATGCCTTCGAGGCACCGCGTCCGCTCGCCTTCGGGACTCTCGCTGGCGTGCTCATCGTCTTCGCCGTCATCGCCGCCTGGCATTCCTATGCCTGGGAGAGCGCGCCTTCACCGCTGCTGCTGCTGCTGGTCGGCTTCCTCGGCAGCATCGTGATCGGCGTGCCGATCGCCTTTGCCCTGGCCTTTGCCTCGCTGGTCTATTTCCTCGCCGATCCGTCGCTGCCGATGGTGATCTATTCGCAGCAGGTGGCGGCCGGCGCCGATCACTTCGTGCTGCTGGCGATCCCCTTCTTCGTGCTGGCCGGCCTCGCCATGGAAGCCAACGGCATGTCGTCGCGGCTGATCGAACTGCTGCTGCGCATGATGGGCCGCCTGCGCGGTGGCATCAACCTGATCACCATTGTCGCCACCGCCGTCTTCTCCGGCATTTCCGGCTCCAAGCTGGCCGATATCGCGGCCGTGGGCGGCATCATCATGCCCGCCGTGCGCCGCAGCCGGCAGGACCCCAATGAAACCGCCGGCCTGCTGGCCTGTACCGCCGTGATGGCGGAAACCATCCCGCCCTGCGTCAACATGATCATCTTCGCCTTCGTCGCTAATGTGTCGGTCGGTGGCTTGTTCGTGGCGGGCCTGGTGCCGGCCGCCTTCCTGGCGCTGCTGCTGGCGGTGGTCGCCGTCTGGAAGGGCGGCAAGGTCGATCCCGAGCATCTGAAGGCCAGCGATCGTTCGCTGACCCAGCTGATCGTCGGTTCGCTGGTGGCGCTGCTCATGATCCTGATGATCGGTCGCGGCGTGATGGCCGGTCTTGCCACCTCCACCGAGATTTCCGCCTTCGCCGTGGTCTACGCCCTGGTGGTCGGCGGCCTGGCTTTCCGCGAACTGACCACAAAGGTGACGGTGCGTCTGTTCGTGCAGTCGGCCGCGATGTCGGGCAGCATCCTGTTCATCGTGGCTGCCGCCTCGGGCTTTGCCTATGCGCTGACCATCGAGCAGATCCCCTCGCTGATCACCGGCACCATGATCGACTTCGGCAAGTCTTACGGCAGCATCATGTTCCTGCTGCTCGCCACCGTGGTGATGATCTTCTTCGGCGCCGTGCTGGAAGGTGCGCCGGCACTGATCATCTTCGGTCCGCTGCTGACGCCGATCGCCGCGCAGCTCGGCATCAATCCGCTGCATTTCGGCACCGTGATGGTGATCGCCATGGGCTTCGGGCTGTTTGCACCGCCGGTCGGTCTCGGGCTTTTCGCCACCTGCACCATGACCGGCACCCGCGTGCAGGACGTGGCGAAGCCGATGATGAAATACCTTGCCATCCTGGCAATCGGCCTCGTTATACTCGTGCTGGTCCCCAGCTTCTCGCTGTGGCTGCCTTCCCGCTTCGGCATGAACTGACGCCTCGGTACACTGATCCATGTCCACCATCACCGACGTCGCCAAACTGGCCCGGGTCTCGACTTCGACGGTGTCGAACGTCCTGAACGGCCGCGTCGACAAGATGAGCCGGGAAACGCTGGGGCGCGTGCAGCAGGCGGTGGCCGAACTCGGCTTCCAGCCCAATCGCACCGCGCGCCAGCTCAAGACCGGCCAGATCGAGATGCTGGGCCTGCTGGTGCCCTCGATGGGCAATCCGTCTTACGGCCTGCTGGCGCGTGAGATCGAGATCGTCGCCCGCGCGCGGCATGGCTATCGCGTCATCGTCGCCAATACCTATCGCGATCCGCAGCAGGAACGCGCCTTCCTCGAAGACATGTGGTCGCAGGGTGTGCGCGGCGTGATCGTGATTTCCTCGCTGGCCGACGAAGCGCATTTCGAGGATCCGGTCTCGCGCGGCCTGGTGGCGGTGAGCTACGACAGCCATGCGCGGCGCGACCGCCAGCCGATCCTGGATTATGTCTCGGCCGACAATGTCGCCGGCGCCAGTCTTGCGGTCCAGCATCTGGCCGAACAGGGCCACCGCACCATTGCTTTCCTGACGCCGTCGGGCTGGACCTTCAGCCGCGCCGAAAAGCGTGAAGGCTTCCTGCAGGCCGCAGAGAAAGCCGGCCTCAAGGGCGTGGTGATTTCCGGCAGCACGGCGTCGAACTATGCCGACGAAGAGATGGCCGAACTGGGCCAGAGCCTGGCCACACCGTTGGTGCAGCATGCCGACCGGCCGACGGCGGCCGTGGCGATCAACGACATGATGGCCATCGGACTTATGGCCGGCCTGCGCGAACAGGGGCTTGAACTGCCGCGCGACATGTCGGTGGTCGGCATGGACGGCATTCCGCTCGGCGCCTATACGGCACCGCCGCTCACCACCATCCGGCTGCCATTGCCGGATCTGGCGCGCACCATGGTGGACCGCATCATGCTGCGCCTGAAGGAACCCAGCACCGCGCCGGACGAGTTCCGGTTTTCCTCCACGCTGCTGCAGCGGCAATCCGTCGCGCCGCCGCCTTTACGTTGAGTTTTGATGCGTATCCTGCTGACCCATACCCCTGACGCCCTGCGCAACTATTACGGCGCCG
This sequence comes from Ferrovibrio terrae, assembly GCF_007197755.1. NCBI lineage: Bacteria > Pseudomonadati > Pseudomonadota > Alphaproteobacteria > Rhodospirillales > Rhodospirillaceae > Ferrovibrio > Ferrovibrio terrae. Next base: position 2,815,397 of record NZ_CP041636.1, on the reverse strand, counting down.
AGGCCCTGGCCGCATTGCGCAAGCTGGGCGAGGTCAGACTGCATCAGGGCAATGCGCCGCTGACCACCGCAGAACTGATCAGGCAGGCGCGCGGCTGCGATGTGATCGTCTCGGACCGCCAGACGCCCGGCGAGGCCGCCGTATTCGAGCAGTTGCCCGATCTCGCTGCCTTCCTGCGCTGCGCCATGGATATTCGCAATATCGACTGCGCGGCCGCCGACCGCGCCGGCGTGCTGGTCACCCGCGCCACGGCGGGCTTCATGGACTCGGTTGCTGAACTCGCCATCGGCATGCTGGTCGATCTGGCGCGCGGCGTCAGCATCGGTGTACAGGCCTATCGTTCCGGCCGGGCGCCGCCGGTCCGCATGGGCATCCAGCTGTCGTATTCCAGCATCGGCATCATCGGCTACGGCGCCATCGGCCGCCGGCTGGGCGAACTGGCCCATGCACTGGGCATGACCGTGCTGGCCAGCGACCCGGTCGTGCAGATCGATGACCAGCATGTGAAGCAGGTGGCGCTGAACCATCTGCTGCATGACGCGAAATTCGTTGTCTGCCTGGCGCCCGCCAATCCGCAGACCGAAAAGCTGATGGATGCGCGCGCCTTTGCCGCCATGCAGAAGGGCAGCTACTTCATCAACCTCGCCCGCGGCGAACTGGTCGACGAGCCAGCCTTGGCCGAGGCGCTGGACAGCGGCCATCTGGCGGGTGCTGCCATGGATGTCGGCCGTGCGCCCGACCAGATGCCCTCGCCGTTCCTGGCCAGGCGCCCGGACGTGATCGCCACACCGCATATCGGCGGCCTGACGCCGGAAGCCGTGTCGCACCAGGCCTTCGATACGGTGAAGCAGGTCGAGGCGCTCAGTCAGGCTCGCCTGCCGCCCGGCGCGGTGAACCCGGAAGCAGCCAAGCGGCTGGCGCGGCTGGGCGTGGCCGTCTAGCTGATCTTGCGGATCGCCACCAGGCAGAGCAGCGTGAACAGCATCTGCGCGGCAGCCTGCGCCGTCACCGTGCTGGCGTCATACTGCGGCGCCACTTCCACCACATCGCCGCCGACGATATCGAGACCGGCCAGGCCGCGCAGGATCGCCTGCGCCTCGCGCGGCGTCAGCCCGCCCACTTCCGGCGTGCCGGTGCCCGGCGCAAAGGCCGGATCGAGGCCATCGACATCGAAGGTGACATAGACCGGGCCGTCGCCCACGACACGGCGCGCCTTTTCGATCACGGCCGGAATGCCCATACCGTCGATCTCTTCGGCATGGATCACGGTCATGCCGCTGTCGAGCGAGAATTCCCACAGATATTCGGCAGCACCACGAATGCCGATCTGGATGCAGCGTTCCGGATCCAGCACGCCATCCAGCACCGCCTGCCGGAACGGGCCGCCGTGATGGAACTTGGTGCCTTCATATTCGCCGCTGGTGTCGCAATGGGCATCAATATGCACCATGCCAAGCGGCCGGCCGGCGCCGAGTGCCCGCATGATCGGCAGCGTGACGGAATGATCGCCGCCGACCGACAGCGGGATCACGCCTGCCGCACGGATGCGTTTGTAATAGGCCTCGATATCGGCGTGGCAGGAGGCCAGATCGAACCGGCTGCGCATCGGCACATCGCCGATATCGGCCACGCTGATTTCGCCAAGCGGCGCGCGTTTCAGAACATGCTCATACGGCCCGATGCGTTCGACATCGCGCACCGCGCGCGGACCCAGTCGCGCGCCGGCGCGATTGGTGACGCCCAGATCCATCGGCACGCCAACCAGCGCGCAATCCAGTCCGGCGAAATCGGCATCGGCCTTCACCGGGCGATACGGTGCGCCGACGAAGGTGGCGACATCGGCGAACGGCCATTTGCGCTGTTCGGGATCGACGAAAACCTGCGCCGCTACCTTGGCGAAATGCGGGTCGAAAATATCGCCGCCCTTGGCCGCCGCATATTTCTGCCGTAGCGCGTCCAGCTTTGCCTTGTCCATGTTACCTACCTCTGGCTGCCATGTGACGACTTTGCGTCACACCGCCTCTGCTAGACAAGCACGTTGTCACCCGGTTGATGACCCTTGACGTTCGCCCTGCCGCCCCTCAAGTAGGGACCATGACCGGCATCCCCACCTTCGCCCTGCCCGGCGGCTTTCTCGGCATCACGCGACGCGACGCCGATCCGGCGGTCGCCATCGCCGGCATTGCCCTCGATATCGCCACCACCAACCGGCCCGGCGCCCGCTTTGGCCCGGAGGCGATCCGCCGCGCCAGCAAGATGCTGGTCGATGGCGATCACCCGCTGACCCGTCGCGCGGTCAGCGCAATGGTTTCGGATGTCGGCGACTTCGAGATCGCGCTGGGCGATATTCCCGCCAGCATGGCGCTGATCGAGCAGCAGGCGGCGCGGTTCCGCCACCTGATCACGCTGGGCGGCGACCATTCCATCGCCCTGCCGCTGCTGCGCGCGCTGGCCAAACGCCACGGCCCGGTCGGGCTGGTGCATTTCGACGCGCATGTCGACACCTGGCCCGACAGTTTCGGCCAGCCCTACGGCCATGGCTCCTGCTTCTATCATGCGATCAACGAAGGCATCGTCGATCCGCAGCGCATGATCCAGATCGGCATCCGCTCGCCGGTGCAGCGCGAGGTGATGGACTGGACGCTGGGCCACGGCGTCACCGTACTGAGCGCGCAGGATGTGCATCAGCAGGGCGTGGCGGCTATCGCCGAACGTATCCGCGCCGTCGTCGGTGCGCAGGCGGCCTATCTCACGTTTGACATCGACGCACTCGATCCGGCCTTTGCGCCCGGCACCGGCACGCCGGAAATCGGCGGCCTCGCCACCTGGCAGGCGCAGGCGCTGCTGCGCAGTTGCGGCGGCCTGAACTTCGCCGGCATGGATATGGTGGAAGTCGCGCCGGCCTACGATCAGTCGGAGATCACCGCACTCGCCGCCGCCACACTGGTCTACGAGTATCTCGCGCTGCTGCCATCTGAAATGTGACATTTTCGGCGACGGCCGAATTATCACTTGCACAGCGGCGCATTTGCTTTAAATGCACATCTCAAGACGCAGGTCGCACGTGCCCAGGGCCATTCCGGTCAAGCAACGACGCACGCGTCCTTTTCGGAGAGCCAGCCTCGTGGGTTGGTGCCTTGAAGGAGCTGACGATGTTGTTCAGGCATACACGGAGCTTGGTTTAGCTCCCCGACCTGTCGGCCTCAGGTGACGACCCGCCCCGGCAATCTTTGCATGGGCGGCGAGCCAGACCGGCAGCATTCCACCAAAATTCGCTTTTAACCGCCGCTTTCGAGCGGTGTGTTTTGACGTCTTGGAGGATTTGCGGATGACCGCGTCCCGCCTGCGCGTTGCCGTTTCCCCGTTGCGTCGCGACGTTTCGCGACGACGTTCCGCCGATGCCCTGCCCATGGTCGATGCCGTGGTTGCAGTACTGCGCCCGGAAGAGCCGCTGCACTGCCTGCGGCCGGCGGCGATCACGGCTGCTGCACGGTCATTCGTGGAGGCCTTCGAGGGCCGCACGCTCTATGCCGTGAAGTGCAATCCGGACCCACGCGTGCTGGCCGCGCTGTGGCGCGGCGGCGTGCGCGCCTTCGACTGCGCCTCTCCGGCCGAGGTCGCGCTGGTGCGCCAGGTGCTGCCGGACGCGACCATCCATTACATGCACCCGGTCAAGGCGCGCTCGGCCATCCGCACGGCCTGGCATCAGCATGGCGTGCGCGACTTCGCCATCGACAGCGAAGCCGAGCTGGACAAAATCCTGGCCGAAACCGGCCCGACGGAAGAACTTGGCCTGATCGTGCGCCTCGCGCTGCCCAAGGGCAACGCCGCGCTCGACCTGTCGGGCAAGTTCGGCATCGCGCCGGAAGACGCGCCGGCCCTGCTGCGCCGTGCGCGCGGCGTGACTGCTCGGCTGGGCATCTCCTTCCATGTCGGTTCGCAATGTGCCGATCCCGCCCGCTGGTCGGCCGCTATCGCGCTGGCCGGCGACGTGGCCGTCGCGGCCGGCGTGAAGCTGGATATGCTGGATGTCGGCGGCGGCTTCCCGGTTGCCTATGCGCCGGAGGACGACCTGCCGCAGCTTGGTGCCTTCATGGCCGAGATCGATGCCGGCGCGGCTGCGCTGTGCGAGCGTCTGGGCGATCTGGCGCCGGCCGAAATCTGGGCCGAGCCGGGCCGTGCGCTGGTGGCGCAGGGCGCGTCTGTCGTGGTGCAGGTGCAGGCCCGCAAGGGCGATGCGCTCTACATAAACGACGGCGTCTACGGCAGCCTGGCCGATGCCGGCAGCCTGAACTGGCGGTTCCCGCTGCGCCCGGTGCGCCGGACCGACGCGAGACTGCGACGCTTCACCCTGTTCGGTCCGACCTGCGACAGCCTGGACCGCATGGACGGCGGTTTCTGGCTGCCGGAGGATATTGCCGAGGGCGACTGGATCGAAATCGGGCAGCTGGGCGCCTATGGGGCAACCCTGCGCACGGCTTTTAACGGATTCGACCGTGGACAACTGGTGGAAGTGGCCGACGCACCATTGCTCGAAACCCCGGGTTACGCTATCGCCTAGCCCCAATTTCGCCTGCCTGGCCGGCGGGGGCCGAAACCGCCCCCGCCGCAAGGACCCTGAGGAGTGACGTGATGAAGCATGTGTCGTTTTCCGGCCGCCTGGTGATGGTCGGCTTTGGCAGCATCGGCCAGGGCGTTCTGCCCCTGATCCTGCGCCATATCGACATGCCGTCGGACAAGATCACGATTGTGACGGCGGAAGAGCGCGGCCATGACGTGGCCGACGAATACAAGATCCGGTTCGAGAAGATCGCGCTGACCCGCGACAACTATCGCCAGGTGCTGCAGCCGATGCTGGGCAAGGGCGATTACCTGCTGAACCTCTCGGTCGATGTCTCCTCCGTGGCCCTGATCGAACTGGCGCAGGAGCTGGGCGCCATGTATCTCGATACCTGCATCGAGCCCTGGGCCGGCGGCTATACCGATCCGGGCAAGACTCCGTCGCAGCGGTCGAACTACGCGCTGCGCGATTCTGCCCGCACGCTGATCGAAAAATACAAGGGCGGCCCGACCGCCGTGCTGACGCATGGCGCCAATCCGGGCCTGGTGTCGCATTTCGTCAAGGACGCGATGCTGCAGATCGCCAGGGATACCGGCGTGACTGCAACTGTTCCGAAGGACCGCACCGGCTGGGGCGCGCTGGCGAAAGAGCTGGGCGTCAAGGTGATCCACATCGCCGAACGCGACACCCAGGTGTCGAACACGCCCAAGGCACGCGATGAATTCGTCAACACCTGGTCGATCGACGGCTTCGTCGGCGAAGGCTGCCAGCCGGCCGAACTCGGCTGGGGCAGCCATGAGAAGCAGTTGCCGGAAGATGGCCGTCGCCACGATTTCGGCTGCGATGCGGCGATCTACCTGCTGCGTCCGGGCGCCAGCACCAAGGTGCGCACCTGGACTCCGCTGGAGGGTCCCTTCCACGGTTTCCTGATCACGCATAACGAAGCGATCTCGATCGCCGACTATTACAGCGTGACGCAGGGCGACAAGGTGGCCTACCGTCCCACCGTGCATTACGCCTATCATCCCTGCGACGACGCCGTGCTGTCGGTGCATGAAGTGGCCGGCAAGAACTGGGACATGCAGTCGCGCAAGCGCCTGATGATGGACGAGATCACCAGCGGCATGGATGAACTCGGCGTGCTGCTGATGGGCCACAAGAAGGGCGCCTACTGGTATGGCTCGCGCCTGACCATCGAACAGGCCCGCAAACTGGCGCCACACAACAACGCCACCTCGCTGCAGGTGACGGTGGCGGTGCTGGCTGGCCTGGTCTGGGCGATGGAAAACCCGAACCGCGGCCTGATCGAAGCCGACGAACTCGATCACGCCCGTATCATGGACGTGTGCCGTCCCTATCTGGGCGAGATGGCCGGTGAATACAGTGACTGGACGCCGCTGCAGGATCGCGAAAATCTGTTCCCGGAAGACATCGACCGCGACGATCCGTGGCAGTTCAAGAATTTCCGGGTTGTCTGACTATCAGCCCTTGAGAATCGCCGGCCCCTTGCGGTCGGCGATTTCCAGCACCAGCTTGCGTCGCACGGCGGCAGCGAAGCTTTCATAATCGCGGGCCGGCACCATGAAAGCGCCTGGCCCTCCGATGATGAATTTCTCGTAGTACTCGTCGATATCCAGTTCCATATGCAGGATCGGCAGGCCGTTGATCACGATGCCGGCCTCGATCGCGGCGCTGCGAGCTTCGGCCGGCGGCGGCCCGGTATTGTTGCGGCCATCGCCTGAGATATCGATGACACGCCGCGGCGCCTGCACCGGCAGATCCGACAACAGCTTGTGGCCGAATTCGATGGCGCCGCTGGGCGAAGTGCCGCCGCCGAAGATCGTGCGTTCGGCATTTTCCATCTGCGTGGCGAAACGCATGACGTCGGCTTCGCTGGCCAGCACCGTCCAGGGCAGGATCAGGTTCTGCAGCCTGTAGCCGGACCACTGGTAATAGGCGACTGCAATGGCGCCGTGGATGCCGGAGCGGATCGCCTGCTTCACCTCCTTGCTGCGGAAGGCTTCGGCGTAACCACGCTGCTGCAAGGTGTAATGCTGCGCATGCACGCTGCCGGAACAGTCGGCCGCCAAGGCCAGGGCCAGGTCGACGGGCCGGCGCTGCTGGCCCCAGGCGGGCGGCAGGAATGGCAGGGCAATGAGAGAGGCGCCCGCGCCGATCAGCAAGGATCGGCGGTTTGGTCTGCCATTGGCCGTGCTTGCGATCTCGCCCCTCGGCATGGAGCAACGATAGCAAAAAATCCCGCCAGCCGGGCCAGAAGAACCAACGGGTCCGAAACACCCCTCATAACCAACTGATTATCATAAGGAAATCGACCACTTTCCTGTGGATAAACCATTTGGTAACCTTATCCGCATGCAAAGCCTCGCCCCACAACGCTCGGCCCAGGCCGCGACGATTGCGCTGAAGCCGCTCGCCGCGATGTCGCGCTCCGAGCTGGTTGGCCAGATCAATGGCGTGGCCGGCGTAGAAACCATGCTGCAGGTGCTGCTGCGCGTCCGCGCCGAGATCGGTGGCCCGGAAAAGGCCAAGGCGGAACGGGAGGCGGTGGTGCGGGAATTCCATGCCGCGCCGATCACCTACGACGGCTATGGCGTCGCCCGGACGCCGCCGGCGATGTCGGTCTATATCCTCGCCTGATCGCCGGATCGCAGGTCACGCTTGTACCCCCGCACGAAAGCCGGTATTCGGCGGACGCTTCTGTCATTCGTCCATCCTGCGGCATAGCCGGTACCTGCCTTGCCTGAAATCAGTTTCGTCATTCCAGTCTACAACAAGGCCGATATCCTGCCGCACCTGATCCGTGCGCTGGCGGAGCAGCAGCCGCAACCGGATGCCGAATACATCTTTGTCGACGATGCTTCCTCGGATGCGTCCGTGGCCGTGCTGGAGCAGGCTGCTGCTGCCCTGCCTGCCGTCACGATTCTGCGCAATCCGGCCAATGCCGGGCCAAGCATCCGGCTGAACCAGGGCGCCGCACAGGCGCGCGGCCAGCTGCTCTGTCTGATCGACGCCGACGAGCTGATTGTTCCCGACGCCGTCGCCCTGATGCAACAGGCGATGCGACAGCATGACGCGGATATGGTGCATGGCAAGGTGATCCGCAGCGAACAGGCGGCAGACAACCTGACGCGCGCTCCGCTTGGTGCGATGCCGGACTGCGCCGTGGGCGACCGGCCACTGCACATGATCCTGACCGGTCGCGGTTTTGTGCGCATGGCCTGGCTGGTGGAAGCCACATTGTTCCGCGCTGTCGGCGGCTGCGACGAACGGCTGTTCATCCAGGATGAATCCCTGCCGCTGCGCCTGGCCACCAGGGCGCGCCGCATGATCGATTTTCGTGGCGGTGTCACCTACGCACCACGCGCGGACTCGCATCTGTCCGCCGACAAGCGCCAGCAGCATCACGACCGCTTCTTTGCCTATTATTACCTGCTGCGTGACGTGCCGGCATTGCCGGCCGAAGATCGCCGCAGGATCGCGGCCATCTGCGCCGCAATCACATGGAAAGCCGTGCGGCGCAGCAGCCTGCCCCTTGCACAGGTCGATGCCCTTGTCGCATATCTGCGGGGCAAGGCCGGATTTTCCGTGCCGGCAGACATCCTGGATCGGGCCGCCGACGCATTTCGCAGCCTGCCCGGCATCCGCCACACTCCCGCTTCCGTGCCCAAATTGCCCGCATCATGATCAGAACCGATATTGCATCCCTGGAACTGACTGCTGGATCCGGCTGGACCGATGTGTTGCGGCGGATCAACCTGTATCTGTTCGCCCTGCTCCCGCTGCTGCTGCTGTTCTGGCGCGGCGGGGCGGATGCCGCTGCCAGCGTCATTGGCATCAGCTTCCTGGCCGTCGTCATCGCGCGCCGGCAGTGGGGCCTGGCCACGCATCCTCTGTTCGCAGCTCTGCTGGCGATCTGGCTGCTGCTCAACCTGCTGGTTTCGCCGCTGGCCGTCGATCCGGCCGCGTCATTCTCGCGCAGCGTCGTCTGGCTGCGCTTCGCACTGCTGTTCGCGGCCGCCACCTGCTGGCTCATCCAGTCGCGCCGCGACCTGAAACTTGTTGTCGTCATCTGGAGCGCAACACTCGCCGTCTCTATCGTCGACGGGCTGGTGCAGTTGATCAGCGGCACGTCGCTGACCGGCAATCCGATGTACAACACAACCCGCCTTACCGGACCGCTGGACCGTCCCAACATTGGCATGTTCGTCGCCCGGTTAGGTTTCCCTCTGCTGGCAGCTGCCCCCCTGCTGCTCGGTCTGCGTGGGCGCGGCATCCATATCGCGGCCGTTGCCGTTGCGGCGGTGGTCGGTTTCGTCTTCATCCTGCTCACCGGCGAACGATCGGCAGCCTTGCTGTGCGCGGCAGCCCTTGGCGCTGCCGGCCTGGGCGGGATATTGACCTTCCCGCGTTATCGGCTGCAGGTGCTGGCGACTCTCCTCGTGACTGGCAGTATCGGTGGCGTCGTCGCGGCGATGAGCGAGCGCATCTGGTATCGCGTGCTACAGTTCGGCACTGTACTGAAGCATTTTGCCGACTCGCATTATGCCGAACTGTTCGGCATCGGCTTCGATATCTGGTACAATTATCCAGTGTTCGGCGCCGGCATGAAGAATTTCCAGGCCTCCTGCTGGGCGATTTCGGCGCCGCAGGTTACCGATGGCTGCCCGACTCATCCGCACAACATCTATATCGAATGGCTGGCGGAAACCGGCACTGTCGGCCTGGTCTTCTATCTGGCATTCTTGGTGCTGGTGCTGGCCGCTGCCTGGCCGTTGCTGCGCGGCAGCACGACCGCGCGATTGACCGGCCTGCTGGTCGCCGGATGCTTCGTCGTACTGCTGTTCCCGCTCATCGCCACCCAGAGCCAGTTCAGCAACTGGCCGGCGCTGGTCTTCTGGACCAGCCTGGCCCTGACCATGGCGATCGCACGGCTGGCGCTCAAGGAACACAGCTAAGCGCTCATGGCGATCCTCGTCATCAAGCATTCCGCGCTCGGCGACATGATCCTCGCCCTGCCACTGCTGCGCGCCATCCGCCAGCATCATGCCGGCGAACGGATCGTACTGCTGACCACCGCGCCTTACGTCGACCTGCTGCAGCGCTCCGGTCTGGCCGATGAGATCTGGACCGACCCGCGTCCGAAATTCTGGCAGCCGCTCAAGCTCCTCGCCCTGCTGAGCCGCATCCGCAACGGCCGCTTCAGCCGCATCTATGATCTGCAAGGCAGCCAGCGCACGAAAAGCTATTACCGCCTGCTCGGCAAACCGGCCGAGGCCTGGGTCGGCAACGCGCCGGGTTGCCGCTACCACATCCCAGATCCGACCGAGCCGATGCACATCACCGAACTGCGTCGACGCCAGCTCGCACTGGTCGGCATCCCCGATCCCGGCCTGCCCGATCTCGATTTCCTGACCGGCGACATTGCCCGCTACACTCTGCCGGCACGCTTCGCGCTGCTGGTGCCGGGCGGCGCACCGCATCGGCCGGCAAAGCGCTGGCCGGCCGAACGCTTCGCCGCATTGGCGCGCCAGCTGTTGGCGCAGGGCATCACGCCGGTCCTGATCGGCCGTGCCGCGGAACAGACCGAAATCGCTGCCATCCGGGCGCTCTGCCCGGAGGCAATCAGCCTGTGCGACAAGACCTCGATCGCCGACCTGGCGGCGCTGGGCCGCGCTGCTGCGCTTTGCGTCGGCAACGATACCGGCCCGATGCACATCATCGCCGCCGCGCGCTGCCCCTCGCTGGTGCTCTATTCCGCCGAGTCCGATCCGCGCAAAATATCGCCGCGCGGTGACTGGGTGCGGCTGCTGCAGCGGCCGAGCCTGCAGGATGTCGGCCTCGAAGATGTGATCGCCGCGCTGCCGCCTGTCAGACAGGCCTGATCATATCCACCTGAGCGGCCAGCGCGGACCGGGCCGCAGCCGGCTCCATACCAACACCGCCACCAGCATGATCAGCAGCGCGGGCAGCAGCGGATAGGCGATAAACAGCCAGTCGCTTTTCAGGTTCAGAACGATCAGCGGATTGGCGCCGGCCGGTGGATGCATGATGTTCAGCAGCTTCATGGCAATGGCGATCAGCGCCACGCCCGCGCCCATTGCCCAGATATTGCTGCCAAACAGCTTGAGCAGCGCAATGCCGAGCGCAGCGCCCAGCAGATGCGAAACCAGCACGGCCACCGGCCGCGATCCTTCATGGGTCGGGAAACAGAACAGCAGAATCGCCGTGCTGCCCAGCGACGTGAGCGCCAGGCCGTGTTCGGCATCGATCAGCCACAGCACCAGCGCCAGGCAGGGCACGATGCCTGCGGCGATCCAGAGCAATTCGAGCAATCCGGCACGGTTGAAACTGCTCATCTTCCCTCCTGCTTTTCGGATTCGCTGAACAGCGGCAATGTATCGCGCTGCGCCCCGGATGGCAGGACGGCGCGCGTGTTGCCGATCCAGGCGGCGATGTCGCGCCAGACCACTTCGGCCTGCAGGTCGCGCAGCAGCATGTGCCAGCCCTGCGGATAAACCGCGACCCGCATATCGACGCCCGGCGTCATCTTCAGTGCTTCGACAAAGCGCTCGACCGGTTTTTTCGGGATCACCTCGTCCTTGACGCCGTAGAGCAGCAGCAGCGGCGTGCCGGCCGGCCGCGCCAGCGCGGCCTCGTCCATCAGGTTGACCAGGCCATGGATGGCATCGACACGCGTCGCCTTGATGAACAGCGGATCGCGCGACAGCCGGCGCAGCATTTCGATATTGTCGGAAGCCTGAATCTTCAGCCCGCTGCCTGTGAAGGTCTTCCACGGAATGGTGTAGCTGCTGACGAACAGCGCGGTGCGGTACAGCAGCGGCATGCTGCTGCGCCCCCACACCGCCGGCGCCACCAGCACTGTGCCGGCTGGCCGTAGGTTCGGATGCCGCGTCAGGCCATGCAGCACCACCGCGCCGCCCATGCTTTCGCCCAGCCAGTAGACCGGCACACCCGGATGTTGCCGGCGCAGCAGCGCATGCAGTTCGGCAAGGTCGTCGGCCATGCGGTCTTCGCCTGACCAGTAGCCGGTGAACGGCGCCCGACCGAAGCCGCGCTGATCCGGTGCATAGGTCGCGATGCCCTGCCCGGCCCACCATTCGGCAGCTTCGGTAAAGGCATTGCTGTAGTCATTGAAACCGTGCATGGCGAGCACGACGGTCTTCGGTTGCTGCGCCGGCAGCCAGCGCCGCAGTGGCAGGATGCGCCCGTCGCCAGCCTGCCAGGTGCTTTCATTGGCTGCGATGGCTGGCACGGCGATCTGCTCGCCCGTTGGCTGCAGACGCGGCGCGCAGGCGGCGAGCCCCACCAGCGAAAGCAGGGCGACCAGCCGCAGGATATGCATGCGGTTAGGCAACACCGGCCATAAGCCGCACGCGACTCGCCGGGAAGATCAGCGTTGCCGTGGTGCCGGCGCTTTTGCGGCTGGACAGATGGATCTGACCATCATGCAGTTCGATCAGGCGGCGTGTGATCGGCAGGCCAAGGCCGCTGCCGCCCGCTTCGCGGGCGCGCTGCGAATCGCCCTGCGAAAACGGCTCGAACACGCGCTTGAGCTGATGGTCGGTCATGCCGACGCCGGAATCGCGCACGCGGATCGCCAGACCGCCATCGGTCAGGATCGCGGCGGCAACCTCGACGCTGCCACCTTCCGGGGTGAACTTGATCGCGTTGCTGAGCAGGTTGAGCAGCATCTGGCGCAGCAGGCGGGGATCCGCATGCAACTGCGGCAGGATCGCCGGCAGCGCGCGCGTCAGGCTCACGCCCTTGCCGTCGGCGGTGACGATGACAAGATCGAAGGCTTCATCGATGGACTTGCGCAGATCGAGTTCGTCTTCGCTCAGTTCCAGCTTGCCGGCCTCGACGCGCGACATGTCCAGTACGTCGTTGATCAGCGACAGCAAATGTTGACCGCTCTTCACGATGCCATCGACATACTCGGCATAACGCGGATGGCCGACCGGCCCGAACAGACCCTGCCGCATGATGTCGGCAAAGCCGAGCACGGCATTCAGCGGCGTGCGCAGTTCATGGCTCATCGCGGCGAGGAAGTTGGATTTCGCCCGGCTGGCCTCTTCCGCCTCGCGCCGCGCCTGTTCGAGATCGGCGGTCATCGCCTGCATCTCGGCATGGGTGCGTTCGGTGGCGCGCAACTGCCGCATCAGGGCCACGGCAAAGCCGATCACCAGCAGCCAGGTGACGACGGCGGCCCCGATCAGCACGGAATTCAGGCTGCCCAGTCTTTCGCGCGACAGTTCCATCCGCTTGACGCCGATCGTATTCACACCGGCGGTGAAGGTGCTGAAATCGGCGTCCAGTCCGCGGGATTGCTCGACGATGGTTAAGCCGGCCGAACGATCGCCGGCCAGAAACGCGGTCAGCAGCCTGTCCCAGCCGCGGATCATCGGCTCGATCCGCTGCAGCAGGACCTGCAGTTCGGGGTCGCTGCGATAGATGCCGGCGGTTTGGCCGTCGCGCATCAGGTGCAGGCGGCTGAACAGGATATCGTAGCGGCGCTGCACATCATCGCTGCTGATGCCTGGCGCCTCGGCCATGCGCTCCAGCAGCGTGACGCGGAAGACCTGGTGCTCGTTGCGGAACTGCACGCCGTCCCAGACCACATTCTGGAAGGAGAAGCTGCTGTTCTCGCGCTGCTGGATATAGAAATAGCTGGTCAGCACCACAGACAGCGCCACCACCGTACCGACCAGCACGAGCACGAAACGCCGGCCGGCACCGGCCAATGCGTCTGGATGGGTCGATAATTCCCGTGGCTTGAAACGGCGCGGCATCAGCGAACGTCTATGCGCCGGAGCTGCCAGACCGACCGGATATAGGTCATGTCGGTCTGCAGGGCCTTGTCGCTGTCGAACGGATAGATGATGAACAGCGGCCCCTTGTCGCGGAAGGTCATGGTCTCGCCATTCAGCTTCATGGCCAGTATCACATTGTAATGCGCGGCATCCGAGGCCGGCAGCGTCGCGGAATATTCATTATGGGCGCTTGCAAGCAGGTTATTGCCGCGTGCCTCCACCATACCGAGCACCGCTCTGAGCAGCACGCCTTCGAAACGCATGACGCCGCTATGCCACGGCGTTGCAGTATTCACCTCGGTGAAGCCGATCTGTTCCAGCATGGCGCGATCGAAGCGCGCCTCCAGCCCGCCGGCGGAATCCTGTGCATTGCCGCGGCCGATGGCCCCGCTCACGGTGAGCAGAACCTCGCCGCGGGGTGCCGGCAGCGGTTCTGCCGCATGGCCGTCCCGTATCGAAACAACCAGACCGCCAAGTGCCAAGAGCAGCGTCAGCCACAGCCGCGCCCGCTTCACCTGTCTCCAACCCTGCAACACCCAACCCCCGTCCGGTACAGCGTCATGTTTACACATGTATCACGCCATCCGGAGTGGCATTCCCGCCGGCAAAAATCAATGGGCATTCTATCGCTCTGGCCGACTGCATCTGCCCGGGTCGAGCCATCTGCCGCTATAATGTGCGGGTCTGCCCGCCATCGACGTCGATCACCGCGCCCTGCAGATAGCCCGCCTGGGGCGAGGCGAGGAAAGCCACCACCCGGGCAATCTCTGCGGGTTCACCGAACCGGGCGATCGCCATGCTGCGCGGCAGCTTCACGGCGGCATCGGCCTCGGATATCCCCTGCTCTTTGGCAAAGTTGCGGATGCGCAGCTGCAGGCGCTCGGTGGCGATGGCGCCGGGATTGATCGCGTTGACGCGCACACCATCGGTGACGCCGCGATCGGCCAGCACCTTGGTGAGATTCATCGCCGCCGCATTGACCGACCCGCCGATGGCGAATTCCGCCTGGCCGGTGCGACCGCCGATGCCGATGATGCTGACGATACTGCCCTGCCGGACCGCCAGATGCGGCCAGGCCGCACGGCTCAGCCGCATGGCGCCAAAGAATTTCAGCGCATAGCCGTCGGCCCAGTCCTCATCGGTCAGCTGAAGGAAATCGCCGCGCTTGGTGGCGCCGGCATTGTTCACGACCAGATCGATGCCGCCGAATGCCTGCATGGCCGCCGCCACCACCTGTGCCGGCACCGCCGTATCGCGCAGGTCGACGGCCTGCACCAGACTCTCGGTCGGCAGGGCTTTCGCAAGGTCCTTCAGCAGATCGGTCGAACGGGCCACCAGCACCAGTTTCATGCCTTCCGCCGCGAGAGTCTCGGCAATCGCGCGGCCGATGCCCTTGCTGGCGCCGGTAACGATGGCGACCCTGCCCTTGAGCTGCAAATCCATGGGTTCCTCCAGATGGCGCTGCCTGCGCAGCTTGCGCTAACATTCCGGGCAACAAGATAAGGGAGGCAGCATGTTTCGCAATGACCTGTTCAAGGGCAAACGCATCCTGATCACCGGCGGCGGCACCGGCCTGGGCAAAGCCATGGCCCGTCGCCTGATGGAACTGGGCGCCGAGCTGCATATCTGCGGCCGGCGCGAAGGCGTGCTGCAGGACACCGCAAAAGAGCTGGCTGCCGAAACCGGCGGCGCGATCCATGCCCATCCTTGCGACATCCGCGTGGCGCAGGCGGTGGACGAGATGGTGGAAACCATCTGGCAGACGCATGGCCCGCTGGATGGCCTGGTGAACAACGCGGCCGGCAATTTCATTTCGCGCAGCGAGGACCTCAGCCCGCGCGGCTTCGATGCCATCGCCAATATCGTGCTGCATGGCAGCTTCTATGTGACGCAGGCCGTCGGCAAACGCTGGATCGCGACAAAGCGCAGCGGCAGCGTGGTGTCGATCGTCACCACCTGGGTGTGGACCGGCTCGGCCTTTGTTGTGCCATCCGCCATGTCTAAAGCTGGTATTGCCGCGATGACGCAGTCGCTGGCGGTGGAATGGGGACCGAAGGGCATCCGTCTCAACGCCATCGCACCCGGGCCCTTCCCCACCGAAGGCATGACCAAGCGGCTGGCGCCCACCGAGGCATTGGAGAAGCGCATGATCGGCGCGATCCCGATGCGCCGCGTCGGCGACCTGCCCGAACTTGCCAACCTCGCCGCCTTCCTGCTGGCCGACGAGGTCGGTTATGTCACCGGCGAAGTGATCGCCATCGATGGCGGCCAGTGGCTCAATACCGCCGGGGGCTTCGGCGCACTCACCGATCTCAGCGATGACGAGTGGCAGGAGATCCGCGCCAACATCGCGGCCACCAACGCGAAGGATAAGGCGCAACGGACGGTGTGAAGCGCAGCATCCGATCCCGTCGCGCCGATAAACCGCAATGATATGTCCTCATGCCTCTTGCGCATGGGGCATTAGTTGCATGCGAAACTGTAAGTATTTCAATGAAATATACTTTGCCGAAGCCTTCGCAGTGACGTAGCGGCAGGGCAGAATGGCGCTGTTCGATTATCGCCCATTCACGCAATGCAGAGGCAACAATGAGCAGCGATCCGGCAACCCGCATTGAGCATGACTCGCTGGGCGAGATGACACTGCCTGCGGGCACCTATATCGGCATCCAGACGCAGCGGGCGATCGACAACTTCCATATCTCCGGGATCGGCATCAATCACTATCCGAACCTGATCCGCGCGTTTGGCATGGTGAAGAAGGCCTGCGCGGCCGCCAACAAGAAACTCGGCTATCTCGAGCCAGAGAAATACAAGGGCATCTCGAAAGCCTGCGACGAACTGATCGAGGGCAAGCTGCATGAATGGTTCACCATCGACGTGTTTCAGGGCGGCGCCGGCACTTCGACCAACATGAATGTGAACGAGGTGGTGGCCAATCGCGGCCTGGAGCTGATGGGCTTCCACAAAGGCGAATACCAGCACCTGCATCCGAACGACGATGTCAACCTGTCGCAGTCGACCAACGACGTTTATCCCACCGCCGTGCGTCTGAGTGTGATCCTGAGCCATACCGAGCTGATGAAGGCGCTGGATGGCCTGGCCTATGAATTCCGCCAGCGCGGCGTTGAATTTGCCGACGTCATCAAGCTGGGCCGCACCCAGCTGCAGGATGCCGTGCCCATGACGCTGGGCCAGGAATTCGAGGCCTTTGCCATCAACATCAAGGAAGATGTCGCGCGCGGCGACGAACTCATCAAGCTGTTCCGCGAGATCAACCTGGGCGGCACGGCGGTCGGCACCGGCATCAATACCGAGCCGGAATACTCCAACCTGGCCATCGAGGAACTCGGCCGCATCAGCGGCATCGAGATGGTGCGCGCCGCCAATCTGATCGAAGCCAGCTGGGATATGGGCGCCTTCGTGCTCTATTCCGGCATGCTGAAGCGCATCGCCGTGAAACTCAGCAAGATCGCCAACGATCTGCGCCTGCTCTCCTCGGGCCCGCGCGGCGGCCTGAACGAAATCTCGCTGCCGCCGATGCAGCCGGGCTCATCCATCATGCCGGGCAAGGTCAATCCGGTGATCCCAGAAGTGGTGAATCAGGTCTGCTTCCAGGTAATCGGCAAGGATATGGCCATCACCATGGCGGCCGAAGCGGGTCAGTTGCAGTTGAACGTGATGGAGCCGCTGATCGTCTACAACACACTGTCATCGATGCAGCTACTGGCGCGCGCGGCACGGACCCTGGCCGAGAAATGCGTCTCGGGGATTCAGGCGAATGTCGAACAGGCGAAGCGCCATGTGGAGGCCAGCGTGGGCATCGTCACCGCGCTCAATCCCTATATCGGTTATGAGAAGTCGGCCTGGCTCGCCAAGGAAGCGCTGAAATCAGGCCGCACCGTGCGCGAACTCTGCATCGAGAAGGAATGGCTCACCGAAGCCCAGCTTGACGACATCCTCGATGTCGCCAAGCTGACGGCGCCGCGTCGTCGCGGCCGCAAGATCGTCGCACCGTCTCAGTAGTCGACGCTAGAGTCCCTGGATCGGCGTGCGGCGACTGTTCCACACCGTCGCCAGCCAGAAGGCCGCCAGGCCGCTGCAACTGGCCGTCAGCGCGATCCATAACACGGGGCCATAGCTGTCGGTCATTTCCCACAGCAGGGCGAAGGCCACGGCGGCCGTGGTGCGCGGCACGGCCACGGCCATGGTCAATGCACCGGTCGCGGCGCCATATCCATAAGCTCCGAGATATTCGATCACGCTGTTGGCGCGCACCAGCGTCAGCATCCCGGTCGCCATTCCATAGAGCAGGGCGAAGATCACCAACACCGAAACACCCCACCACACGCTGACGATCAGCATCAGCACACCCAGCGCGGCGAGGCCGAAGGCGGCACGGCCGAAACCCGCCGTGGAAATACGCGTGCCGACCATCAGCAGCGTAAAGCGCGCCAGCACCTGGCTCGGACCATGCAATGCCATGACGCCGACAATCAGGCTCATCGCATACCCGTTCTCCAGCAGCAGCGGAATGGTATGGAAGGTGATGCCGTTGCCGACAAAAGTGTGCACGCTGAACGCCGCGACCAGCGCCCAGAAAATGCGGTCGCCGAGAATCTCCCGCAGCGGCAGGCGCAAAGGCGCCGCAGCGGTTTCGTCGGCGCCCGGCTTCCGACTGGCGCTCCGGATGCCGCGCAGCACCCAGGCGCTGACCAGGCCCGGCACCATGAAATGGATGACGGCGACGATCATGATCGCCGGGCGCCAGCCAAGGGTTTCGCTGAATAGCGTGATGAAGGGAATCGCGGTCGAGGAGGAAAAGCCACTGAGCAGAGAAATCATGGTGATACCGCGGCGGTGATCGGCCAGGTTCGACACCACGATATTGTAGGCACTCTCGCTCAGGGTGCAGGCATGCACGAGGCCAAGCCCAGCCCAGACGATGTAGAAGATCGGCAGCGAAGCGGTCATCGACCAGATCGCCAGCAGGATAGCTCCGCCGGCAGCGCCCAGCACCATGAACCAGTAGCCGCCGAAGCGGTCGATCAGCGCGCCGACCGGCAACGCCATGACGCTGGCGACCAGCAGATTGACAGTCAGGCCGGCATTGATCTCCACCTTCGACCAGCCAAGCTCCTGCTCCATCGGCAGGGCGACCACTGCCAGCGAATAATACAGCGAACCCCAGGACACCATCTGACCCAGAGCCAGACCCCAGATCAGCAGATGGGGCCGGATCTCGGGCCTGGGACGCGACGGCGGAGACAGCGGGGACATGGTGAAACGGGAGCGAAGAAAGGAAACGAATCAAACCACAACGGGTGTTGCAGGCTAGCATGAGTTTCTTGCGCACCGCGTGCGATATTCGCATCTCGCATGATATTGCTGTGCTGCAGCATGTATTCGTTTTGACGCGTGGCAGACTTGCGCCTAGCCTTCATCGTCAAGCCGCATGCAAGCGGTCGCCACCGGAGCACCAGCGGAGGAACTCATGTCGTCCCGCCTTACAGCGGCCATGGCCGCGTCTGTCATCGCCATTGCCCTGACTGGTTGCGCCGCCACGCCACGCGATCCCACTGCTGCCTGCGCCGCGATGGCCATTCCGCTCGATGCCGCGCTGATCGGCCTGCCGACACGCGGCGCGACGATTGAGTCCGCGACGCTGACGCCGGCCTCACCCGCTGCTGCCATCACCAATCCACCCTTCCGCCCGACGCCGCCCGAAATGATCGTGCCGGCGATGCCCGAACATTGCCGCGTGATCGGCGCAATCGCCTCGGTCGATCCCCAGGCGCCGCCGATCCGCTTCCAGGTCAACCTGCCGAGCGACTGGAATGGCCGTTCGCTGCAATATGGCGGCGGCGGCTTCAACGGCACGCTGATCACCGGCTTGAGCATGCCGCCGGCCGCGCGGCCCGACCGGCCGCATCCCCTGGCACGCGGCTATGTCACCTATGGTACGGATTCCGGCCACCAGAATGCGCCCAATGTGCCGCTGCAGGCCTTTGCCCTGAACGACGAGGCACTGGTCAACTTCTCGCATGCTTCCTACAAGAAGGTGCGCGATGTCGCCGTCGAGCTGATGAAGCGACGCTACGGCAAGGCACCCGAGAAGCTGTATTTCTTCGGCAGTTCCGAAGGCGGCCGCGAAGGCCTGACCATGGCGCAGCGCTACCCGCGTGATTTTGACGGCATCTTCAGCCGCGTGCCGGTGATCAACTGGGTCGGACTCCAGGCTGCCGGCACCCGCATGGGCATCGCGCTGACGCAAGGCTGGATCAGCCCCGACAAGGTGAAGCAGATCGCCGGCGCCGCGCTCAATGCCTGCGACGACCGCGATGGCCTGAAGGACGGCATCATCAGCGATCATGAGGGCTGCAAGCGCGTCTTCAATGTCAGTTCGCTGCGCTGTCCCGGCCCGGCCAATCCGATGTGCCTGACGGACGCGGAAATCCGCGCCGTGCAGACGCTGCACAGCTCGGTGAACTTCAACTTCGATCTTGCCAATGGTTTGCGCAGCTATCCGGGCTTCGGCATCGGCGGCGAAGACGCTACCGGCACCGGCCCGGTCGGCGGCTGGGTCAGCTGGCAGACCGGCACGGCGCCGCCCACCGTGCCCGCCACCAATGCGAGCAGCCGCGCCTGGCTCTATGGCAGCGGCGCCATCCAGTATTTCCTGGCGCGCGATCCGAATTACGATCCGCGCCAGTATACGCCCGCCAGTTTCCCCGAGCGGGCGCAGGCGATTTCCAGCCTGATGGATTCCACCAATCCCGACCTGAGCGCGTTTGCCGGTCGTGGCGGCAGGCTGGTGGTGGCCGAGCAGATGGCCGACTATGCCCAGAGCCCTTATGCCGGCATCCAGTATTACCAGTCCGTCGTCAGCAAGATGGGCCAGCCGGCAACAGATCGCTTCATGCGCCTGTACGTCACGCCGGGCGCCGACCATGTCGGCGTCGGCGCGCCCTCGGCGGTCGACATGCTGGAGGTGGTGAGCAACTGGGTCGAGCGGGGCCAGGCGCCGGGCGATCTGGTGCAGTCGTCGCACCAGACGGCGCCGCCCTTTGCCATCACCGCGTCGCGTCCGATGTGCCGCTATCCGATGTTCCCGCGCTATCGCAGCGGCGACGTCAACGCTGCGGCCAGCTTCGAGTGCGTGGTGCCGTAAGCATCAGGCGAATTCCGCCTCCGCCGTCATCGCCAGCGCATCATCGGCATCGGCGATCCACAGGTTAAGCGCGCCATCATGGGCCGTGTTCGCGCGCAGCTGGAACGGCTGGCCGTCGATCACCGGGCGCCGGCCGCGGAATTTGAATTTCTGCAGTACCTGTCCCGGCCGCAGGCTGGCGGCGAAATCGACCAGCAGGGTCGCCAGCAGCGGGCCATGCACGACCAGGCCGCGATAGCCTTCGACATCTCGCGCATAGTCGCGGTCGTAATGGATGCGGTGGCCGTTATAGGTCAGCGCCGAGTAGCGGAACAGCAGCACCGGATCGGCGGTGAAACGCGACACCCACTGATAGTCTCCTGACGCCGTGTCCGGTTCGGGCAGCGCGGTGCCGGGCAGTTCTTCGCGATAGACGATGTCATGACGGTCCGTGACGGCCACGGTATCGGCATCGAAGATGTCGTGCCGCACGGTGACAAAGACCAGCCGGCCGCTGCGGCCGTTTTTCTCTTCCACCGACTCAATCGTCGACAACCGCCGCGTCGGCATGCCGAGCGACAGCGGGCGATGAAACTCCAGCCGGCTGCCGGCCCACATGCGCCGCGTCTGGCTGCCGCCCCAGAATTTGCTCACATCGGGCAGGAAGCCGCCCAAAGCCGGATGCCCGTCGCGGCCAAGTTTGGCGCGCGGCAGCGGCTGCCAGAAATGCAGCCAGTGACGCAGCGGCGGCAGCGGCGCGCCGTCGGCCAGCGCGTCGTCGGGCTGATCCAGCGCGCGCGCCAGGGCCTGGCTGCGTTCGGGCAAAAAAAGATCGGCGGCCTCTTCCTGGCCGCCGATCCAATCTTTCAGAGAGGTTTTCTCGCTCATGAGCGAAGCATAACCCTACTGCCTCGACTTGCCCACCGCCTCGCGCAGCAGCAGATAGACCTTGCCGATATCGGCGGTGACGAAGGCCGAGGTCAGCAATTCCTCGTGTTCCACGCCCTTGGCGCCGGCCAGCACGCGCTCGAATTCGGCCACGTAACGATCCGTGAAGTCGCGGAACTCGCCGTTCTCCTGATACTTGCCACGGATCTTGTCGAGGTCGCGCTGGTCGATCAGCTTGCGGGTGAACAGGCCGCGCTCGCCCTTGTAGTAGCGGCGCCACAGTTCTTCCGACAGGTCGCGATTCAGCAGGCGCGAAATGTCGATGGCCATCGAGTTGAGGTGCCCGGTGATAAACGCTGCCGTCTTGAGGAACTGCTCGCCGCGCAGCGCCTGCGTCGCCTTGCGCAAGGATTCGGCTTCCACGCTCGCGGTGCGGGCGGCTTCGGCCAGCGCCTTGGCATCGGCCTTGAGGCTGGCTTCGGCAGAGGCTGCCTCGCTGGCGGCGCGTGCTGCGGCCGAGGCCAGTTCCTGCGCGCGCTGGCCCAGCGTCTCGGCGGTTTCGGCGGCGCGTGCGCTGGCGCGGTCGGTCACGGCGCCGAACTCGGTGCCGGTGCGCGCCATGCGTTCGCCGATCTCGGTGACCTTTTCCGACAGGCGTGCGGCGCGCGTATCGACCTCGTCGGCCTGGCGGCGGAAACCGTCGCTCATCCGGTCGGTCTGCTTCATCGCGTCTTCAACGATATTGGCCAGTTCGCGCGTACGGTTGCGCAGCACTTCGCTGGCATCGTCGATGCGGCCCGAGGCGTTGCCCACCGCGAGGTTGATCTCGCGGGCGCGCGCATCGAAGGTCGCGCCGACCTGCTCGACGCGGGTAACGGCTTCGTCCGACACGCGGGCGACTTCCGTCGCCTGGCGGCGGAAGCTGTCGCCGATATTGGCGGTCTTGAGGATTGCCGCATCCGACGCCTCGGCCAGTTCCTGCACACGGCCGCGGAAGTTCTCGCGGATGCTTTCGGCCTGACGGGTGAGTTCGGACGACAGCGAGGTGAGCGCGCCGGCCTGTTCGTGGATGGTGCTGCGCAGTTCCAGCGTGCGATCGACCACGCTCTGCGCCGCATCGCCCAGTTCGACGGAACGGATGCGCGCGGTGTCGCCAGCGGTGTTGATACTGCCGGTCGCCTTCTCCGCGGCGGCATTGAGCGCCTGCGTCTCGATCTGCGCCTTGTCGCTCATGGCCAGCAGTGCCGAGGTCTGCGCCGTGGCCCGTTCAGCCAGCGTCGCCATCGCCTCGGCCACCTTCAGGGCCAGATCCTGCAGATCCTTGGCGCGCGCCTGTGCGGCGCTGCCGGCAAGCTGGGATTCCATCGCCGCACGTTCCGACGCGGCGCTCAAAGCATGAGCCTGAATCTGCGCGGTCTCGCTGACCTGATGCAGGCGCTGCGAGGCGCGTTCGGCGGCGGACTGCAATTGCACGGCATCCTGACCGGCGCTCTCGCCGGCCGAACGCAGGCGCTGGGCCGTGCGGGCGGCGGCCTGGTCGAGACCGTCCACCTGATCGCGCACGGCAGTGCCGGTTTCGGTGATGCGCCTGGCAACGCCATCGATGGTGATGCCGAACTGCTCGGCATGGCCGCGCAGCAATGCGCCGGCGGCGCCGATCTGGTCGTCGGTGCGCTGGGCGGCCTGCGCCAGCAATGCATTGGCCTGCTGCATGGTGTCCTGCACCTGCGCCGCCATGGCGGTGGCATCACGGCCCGACTGGGCCAGCGTCTCGATGCGCGAACGGATGCTGTCATCGGCCTCACCGATCTTGGACAGCGCACGGCCTGCGGTTTCATCCAGCGTGTCGGCGCGCTGCTTCAGCTCGTCGCCGGTGCGCATGGCTCGGTCGGCAATCTGCTGCAGGGTCTGCGTCATGCTGGCGCCTTCGCGGCGCAGCGCATCGCCGGCCTGGGCCAGACGCTGGTCGGCCAGTTCGGCGGCAGAGCCGAGCTGGTCGGCCTGATGGCGCACGAGGTCGCCGGTGAGCTTGAGGCGCTGTTCGGCCTGGGTTGCGGCCTCGGCAAAGGCATCGGCCTGGCGCGTCGCGCCGGCGCCTGCCTGTTCCAGCGCGCTGGTGCGGGTGCGCATGTCGTCACTGGAAACGCGCAGCCGTTCGGCCACGCGAGCGCCCTGGTCGTCGAGCGCGCCGACTTCCGAGCGAATGGTTTCGCCGATGTCGCGGATGCGGCTGATCGTGGTGCCGGTGGCATGCTCGATCTCGCGCACGCGCTCGCGCAACACGGTGCCGGCGGCCTCGGCGGTGTCGATCACCTTCTGGCTGGCATTGCTGAACACCAGGGTCTCGCGGCCGAAGCTTTCGCTGGCTGCAGTGGCGCGCGCCACCGTGACTTCGGCAGCCGTGGTGATGATCTGGGCGCTTTCGGCAAAGCCAAGGCCGATGCGGCCGGCTTCGCCGCCGGCGCGGGTGACAGCCTGTTCGAGCGCAACGATCTTGTGTTCGAGCTGCTCGGTGATCTGCTGCGCCACTTCGGCGGCGCGGGTCACGGCCTGGTCCATCAGCTCGCCATGGCGGCGCGACAGTTCGTCGACGCGATCATTCTGGAACTGGATGGCAGATGTAATGCGGGCGATCTCGGTGGCCTTGCCCTGGAAGATGCCGCGGGCGGTTTCCACCTCGCGCACGATCACATCGGCAGCCTGCAGCAGCACCTGCGCCTGGGTCGAGACGGTCTGGCCCAGACCGGTGACCTTGGAATTCATTTCGGTGCCGACCTTGTCGGCGGCATCGACCAGCGCGCGACTCTGCTCCTCGAAGCGGCCGGCGAGGCCCTTCACGGTATTGTCGAGATCGCGGTTGACCTGTTCGGCAGCCGACAGCAGCGACTGCGAGGACTGGTGCAGCGTGCCGGTAATCTGGCGCGCCTGCTGGGCGACCTGCTCACGGGCGCCGCTGGCCGCAGCCAGCAGTTCCTGCTGCTGGCCGGCCATGGTTTCACCCAGGGTGGCGATCTGCGCGGTGGCCGACTGCGCGGCCTCTTCCATCTCGCGCGCCTGACGACGCAGTGCGCCGGCCAGCGCCGAGACGCGGCGTTCGGCTTCCGGGGTGGGATAGCTCAGGTCGAGCAGCAGCTCATGCAGGGCGGCGGACTGGCGCTTGATCGCCATGCCACGCCACATGTTGAGCAGCATCAGCCAGAGGAAGGCGAGCGGCGCGGCGACACCGGCGATGAAGGCGCCGATCTCGTGCGGCAGCGCATGCCACAGGTTGGTCCAGCCGATCGAGCTGTTGATGTAGCTGACACAGAAGATGATCCAGAGCAGGCTGATGCCCGCACCCACGCCAACCATGATCTGGCGGCGACGCTCCAGCATGGGCGTACCGACCAGGGCGGCGGCCCGGCCCTCGGCCTCGCCAATCGCCTGTTCGCTCGCCGATTTCGCGGCATTGGCGGCCATATCGGCACGCGGATGTTTGATCAGCATCGCAACCTCCCCCGTCGGGGCTCAGGAATCGGTGTCCAGGCCCGGTCGGATCGCGTCATCTTCACGCATTGAAACACACAACGACCGGCCCGCGACGGAAAACGCGCGCCGGTAGCACACAATATTTAGGGTCCCAATGGTTAACGCAGCCTTGCCTGCGGCCTCTATATCCACTGCATCCGAGCCGTGAATCGGCCCCTGTGGATAGCGGGGATAAGATTTTCGCGACCCCCGAAAAATGCCCTCCGTGCGCGACACGGCATAAAATCAGGGGGTTCACGCTGCGCTGAGTCCGTCAATAAGTTTTTTTACAGTCGTGTCACATACACTGTATTGACCCTCCCTTAACCGTGAGTACCATATGTTGTGTTCGTTGGACCTGTTTCGTGACGACGCTGCGCCGCTCTCGAAAGCCCGATCTGGGGCCTTTTTTGTGGGATTTCGAGGGTGAAAGGGCGGGGTGCGCGGCCGCCGGGACAGAGCAACGGACGGAACCTTGAGATTCATGATCTACGGCCGGTCGGGCCCCGCAATGGCGAAACCCCGACCGCGATAAATAAGGGGACACAATCCGTGCTCAATACTCTGCAGACCGAACGCGGCATTCGTATCGACGTTGACCGCAGCCGCGACCGCCTCCTCACCGATTTCGGCAAGGCCACCCTGGATGACCGTTATCTGCTGCCCGGCGAGTCCTACCAGGACCTGTTCGCCCGCGTGGCCGGTCACTATGCCGACGACACGGCGCATGCCCAGCGCATGTACAGCTACATCAGCAAGCTCTGGTTCATGCCGGCGACGCCGGTGCTGTCGAATGGCGGCACCAACCGCGGCCTGCCGATCAGCTGCTTCCTGAACGAAGCCAACGACAGCCTCGACGGCATCCTCGGCCTGTGGAACGAGAATGTCTGGCTGGCGGCGCGCGGCGGCGGCATCGGCAGCTACTGGGGCAACCTGCGTTCGATCGGCGAAAAGGTCGGTCAGAACGGCAAGACCTCGGGCATCATCCCCTTCATCCGCGTCATGGACAGCCTGACGCTGGCGATCAGCCAGGGTTCGCTGCGCCGTGGCTCGGCCGCCTGCTACCTGCCCGTCGACCATCCGGAAATCGAGGAATTCATCGAAATCCGCCGCCCGACCGGCGGCGACCCGAACCGCAAGGCGCTGAACCTGCATAACGGCATCCTGATCTCGGACGCCTTCATGCGGGCCGTGGAAGCCGACGAGCAGTGGGCCCTGCTGAGCCCGCATGACCAGACCGTGCAGCGCACTGTCTCGGCCCGCGCGCTGTGGATCCGCATCCTCACCGCCCGGATCGAGACCGGCGAGCCCTACCTGGTCTATATCGACCATGTGAACCGCGCCCTGCCCGAGCATCACAAGCTGGCCGGCCTGCGCGTCAAGACCTCGAACCTGTGCAGCGAAATCACGCTGCCGACCGGCATCGATCACCATGGCCAGCAGCGCACGGCCGTGTGCTGCCTGTCGTCGCTCAACCTCGAATACTTCCACGAGTGGAAAGAGCATCCGCTGTTCATCGAGGACTGCCTGCGCTTCCTCGACAACGTGCTGAGCGACTTCATCGCCAATGCGCCCGACAGCATGAGCAAGGCGCGCTATGCCGCCGAGCGCGAGCGTTCGATCGGCCTGGGCGTGATGGGCTTCCACTCCTTCCTGCAGGCCAATGGCGTGCCGTGGGAAAGCGTGATGGCCAAGGTGTGGAACCGCACCATCTTCAAGCATGTGAAGGAACAGTCCGACACTGCTTCGCGCAAGCTGGCCGAAGAACGCGGCGCCTGCCTGGATGCCGCCGAATACGGCATCATGGAGCGCTTCTCGCACAAGATCGCGATTGCGCCGACCGCCTCGATCTCGATCATCGCCGGTGGCGCCTCGCCAGGCATCGAGCCGAACGTGGCCAATGCCTTCACGCACAAGACGCTGTCGGGCTCCTTCTCGGTGCGCAACCGCTATCTCGAGAAGACGCTGGAGCAGTATGAGAAGAACGATGTCGACACCTGGTCGTCGATCACCACCAACGGTGGCTCGGTGCAGCATCTCGACTTCCTGTCGGATGACGAGAAGGCCGTGTTCAAGACCGCCTTCGAGATTGACCAGCGCTGGCTGATCGATCTCGCGGCCGACCGCACGCCCTACATCTGCCAGGCGCAGAGCCTGAACATCTTCCTGCCGGCCAACGTGCACAAGCGCGACCTGCACCAGATCCACTTCCAGGCCTGGAAGAAGGGCGTGAAGAGCCTCTACTACTGCCGCTCGCTGTCGATCCAGCGCGCCGAGACGGTGTCGGGCAAGGGCGTGGCGGAAAAGGCTGTGACCAACGTGGTTTCGATCCCGCTGAACGGCAAGGTCAACGAGGGCGAACGTCCGATGGGCGTGCCGCCGCAGGTGGAACTGCCGCTCGCCGCAATGGCGGCCGCTGCAGCTGCGGGCGGCGGTCCGCGCGAAGCAGTCGATTACGACGAGTGCCTCTCCTGCCAGTAAGATCGGCCTGCCAGTAATCACTGACAGCGAGTTGGGGTGAAGATCAGCGGCCCGGGAGACATTCCGGGCCGTTTTCTTTTGAGTGAATCTTATACGGCGGTATCGGGCTTACCGCCCTGCCAGATTTCTATCGCGGCCACCACCACGACCAGCCCGCCAAGCCCGATATGGGCCAGCATCGCCACGTCATAGGCGGTGAAGCCGAGCAGCCAGGGCGACAGCATCGCCCAGACGCCCAGCAGGCCGCTGATATAGGCTTCCCAGCGATCCAGCAGCGTGAGCGCCAGCGCCGACAGCGCACAGACCAGCCCGCCGATGATCACCGCATTCAGCGTGGCGCCCTCAAGGCCGGTGAATCGCAGAAGCCAGGGCGACAGCGCGAGCAGCAGGCCGAGGACCATGTTGCCCCAGTCTTCCCAGCGCCTAGCTTCCCAGCGCCTGGCTTCCCAGCTGCGCGCAACACTTCCCGCAGCAGCCCTGGGCCGGCGATGGTCCGATGAATGATCCTGTGTCACATGCGCCATGGTGCGTCTCCTTCGCACGGCATCGAAGGATCGATGCGTTGCGTAGAGGCATGCAGCGGTCCCCCCTGCGGTGCACGGCTCAGTTTCTGATTCCGCATCAGCGTGGCGCCGCAGTGTGGCAAATTTATGCCCGGCGGAAGCCTGAATATCCGGATGAAACCGGCAAAAACTCCCTGCCGCCTTTGCAGCGGCAGGGAGACAGACGTTTTACCAGCGGTAGCGCAGGCCCGCCGTGATCGTGCGCTCATAGCCATAGGCGCACCAGCTGTCGCCGTAATAGCAGGAGGCGACATAGGTCGTGTCGAACAGGTTCTTCGCGTTCAGGGTCAGTTCCATGCCGGCGAAGTTGTTCGACAGCGCGCCAAGATCGTAGCTGACCATCGCATCGACCAGCGTCACGGGTGAAACGCTGATCTTGTTCGAGGTGTTGACCGTCTCACCGGTGTAACGCACGCCGGCACCGAGACTCAGTCCCTTGTAGGATCCGGCGGGCATGCGATACACGGCCCAGGCCGAGGCCTGATGCTCCGGCACCGCAGCAAGGCGGTTGCCCTGGTTCTCGGTATCCTTGGTCACTTCGGTATCCAGCAGTGTATAGGCACCGATCAGGTCAAGCTGCTCGGTCACACCAAAGCGCGCCTCCATTTCCAGGCCGCGCGATTTCACTTCACCGGTCTGGAGGGAATAGAAGGCGTTGACCGGATCGGCAGACTTCACATTGGTGCGGGTCAGATCGAAGACTGCGACCGTGTAGAGGCTGCGGGTGCCGGGCGGCTGATACTTCAGGCCCGCCTCATACTGCTTCGCTTCCTCGGGCTTGAATGGCGCGCCGGCAAAAGTGGTGCCGCCCTGCGGCGTGAAGGCCTCGGAATAACTGATATAGGGCGCCATACCGTTGGCGAAGTTGTACATCAGGCCGGCTTTGCCGGTCCAGGCGCTGTCGTCCTGTCTGACGACCTTGCCGGTTTCATCCGTGGTGTCGATCTGCGAGTCATCATGGCGCAGACCGAGTGTCAGGGTGAAGCCGCCCAGGCGCATCTGGTCCTGCGTGTAGACGCCAACCTGCTCGGCCCGGCTTTCCTTGCGGCTGCGCGCCGGTGCCGTGATCGTCTGATAATAAATCGGATTCCACACATTCAGATCCGGCGCGCTGCCAAAGCCGGTGGCATAGCTGCCGTTGAGATGCTGGTAGTCGAAGCCGGTCACCATCGTATGGTTCACAGGCCCAGTGCCGAAGCGCGTTTCGACCTGGTTGTCGATGGCGTAGGTCATCAGGCTTTCGCGCGAACTGGCGGTGCCGCGCTTGAGGTTGATGCCATCCGCCTGCATGCCGTCGGCATAGATGCTGTCATATGCCATCGTGGTGTGGTGCACGCGGCCGTTCGAGCGGAAGCTCCACACATCGGTGAAGCGCTTGTCGAATTCGTAGCCCAGGGCCTGCTGCTGGCGGACCATCTTCTCGTAATTCGGATCGCCGTCGTAGAAGTCGACCGGGATGGTGCCGAACTGGCTGGGCAGCACGGTGCCCTGCGGCGGGATGCCGCCATACGAATTGCCCTTCGGATCGCTCTGCACCAGGCCCAGCAGCGTGAGACTGGTATCGACATCCGGCCGCCAGGTGACCGACGGTGCGATCGCGATCCTCTCGTTTTCCGTCATGTTGATCTGGCCGTCTTCACTGATGCCGACACCCGTGAAGCGATAGAGGAGCTTGCCCTCCGGATCGATCTTGCCGGAGAAGTCGCCGGTCAGTCGCATGTGATTGTTGCTGCCGGCCTCAATACCGACCTCATTCAGCGCCGTCTCGCCCGGACGCTTGCTGACCTGGTTGGCAATGCCGCCGGCCGGCGCCTGGCCATAGAGCGTCGAGCTCGGGCCCTTCAGCACCTCGACGCGCTCCATCAGATACGGATCGAGCTGCGGTTCGATGTAATACAGCCCCTGCTGCTTCAGGCCGTTCCAGTAGCGCTGCGCATCGAAACCGCGGATGGTAAACATGTCGTAGCGCGTGGCAACTGCGCCGCGCGTCTCCGGCGTCACACCGGCGGTGTAGCGCAGCACCTGGTTCAGGCTTTGCGCATTCTGGTCGGCGATCTGCTCGCGCGAAATCACCGAGATCGACTGCGGTGTTTCGATCAGCGGGGTATCCGTCTTGGTGCCGGTCGCCGAACGCGTCGCCACGTAGCCATCGACCGGGCCGGTCGCGGTCTCGACATAGCCGCCCTGGCCTTCGATCGTCAGCGGCGGCAATACCGCCGCGCCGCTGCTGCTCTTTGGTATTTCCACCAGTCGCACCGTCGTCGGACCGGTGAAGCGATAGGTCATGCCGGTGCCTTCCAGCATGCGCACCAGCGCGTCCTGCGTGGTCATGTTGCCGCTGACGGTGGTGCTGCGCAGATTCTGCAGTTGCGCGCCATCGAACAGGATCTGCAGCGATGCGCGGTTAGCCAGTGCCAGCACGGCGCGACTGAGATCCTGTGCCGGAATGTCGAAGGACAGGCGCTGCTGCGCGACCGCCTGCGCCGGTGCTGCGGACTGCGCCGAAGCGGGTGGGACCACTGCGATGGCCGCGCCTATCATCATCGTGCCGACGGCCAAAGGCGCCAAACCACTCAGACTGCGAACCGAATGGCCACGACCCGCCGAATAGCGTTTCCCGTCTGCCAACACCTGCTGTGCGGCCAACTTCACGTCCATACCTGGAAATCCCCCTGAAATGCCGATAAGGCATGGACTGCAAATGCCTATCACTTGCGAGTCCTGCCTGTAGGACGCGGCACCCGGCGGTTTTGATAAATTTCCCGGCAGGAAAAGTACGTTTTATATATAAACTATTGATTTATTTATGAATTATTGCGAAGAGCGGCACTTCCGTCTTCCGCACCCGCAGCTCGTCGGTCACCACCTTGAGGGCACCGTCGGGGTCGTCCGCCCGCACCACACCCGAGACGACACGCGCCGAAAGCTCGTCGTCCATGATCACGATGCGGCTGCGGCGGTAGCGATTGAGTTCGGCCACCACCTCGCCCAGCGGAGCCTGGTAGAAGACGAGATTGCCCGAACGCCAGGCGGCGATCTCACGTGGATCGATGCTGCCGACACTCCCCTGCGGCGCACCATGGCGGTATCGCATCGACTGTCCCGGCGACAGCACCATCCGCTGCTCGCCGGCGCCATGCAATGTCACTTCCACATCATGCTCGGCCACCGCCACAATGTCGCGCTCCGCCAGCCGCTCGACGGCGAACTGGGTTCCGAGCGCACGCACCGACAGGTTTGCGGTCTCGACAATGAAAGGTCGCCCGTTTGCCAGCGTCTGCGGCGCGGCATGGAAGAAAGCGCTGCCGCTCAGAAGCTCGATGCGCCGTTCGTCTGCATTGAAATGCAGCCTGATCGCGCTGGCGGGCCCAAGATCCACTTGACTGCCATCCGCCAGAAATACGGAACGGACTTCGCCGCGTGCGCTGCGGTGGTCGGCGGTCAGAAGTGTGGCCAGATCGCCGAACCAGATCGAGGCGCCCAGCGCGACCATCAGCAGCAGGCTCGCCGCCAATGCGGCAAGCGCAGCCGTCAGCCTGCGCGGCGGCGGCATGGTCTGCGCCCTGCGATGCAACAGTGCGGTATGGCGCAGCAGGTGGCCGGGATTGCGTTGCAGCTCTGCCAGGCTGTCCCAGGTGTTGCGCAGTTCGTCATAGACGGCGCGATGCAGCGGACTGCGTCCGATCCAGGTCTCGAAGGCGGATTCGGCACATGTATCCAGCCTGCCGGCGGTCTGCAAGACCAGCCAGTCGGTCGCTTCACTCTCTATCCTGCCACGCTGCTGGTCGTTGCTGGTCACGGAACGTCCATTCCCCGGCTGGTACTTTGCCTTCCTTATAAGACGAACGAGACGGCCGATTATTTGTCGTCCGTCGCAAAAAATTTACCCACTCCCTATCTGCGCAACCGGCTTGTCATGTACCGGATCGCGAAATTCATGTGCTTCTGCACCGCGCTGATCGATACCTGCATCAGTTCGGCGGTTTCGGAATAGGATCGCCCCTCGATCCGGATCAGGATGAGGACCTGCCGCGTGCGCAGCGGCAGTTCTTCGACAATGCCTTCCAGCAAGGCCAGGCGCTCCTTCGCATCGGTGGCATCTTCCAGCG
Source organism: Ferrovibrio terrae (assembly GCF_007197755.1). Taxonomy (NCBI): domain Bacteria; kingdom Pseudomonadati; phylum Pseudomonadota; class Alphaproteobacteria; order Rhodospirillales; family Rhodospirillaceae; genus Ferrovibrio; species Ferrovibrio terrae. The sequence continues at coordinate 2,783,286 of NZ_CP041636.1, read as the reverse complement.
ACGGCCGATCCTCGGCGATGCCGGCCAATACCTCATTCGGCGTGCTTCTGGTCTGCTGACGCTGTCTGGCGCGCAGGTGGTCGATCGCAAGGTTGCGCGCCGTGCGATACAGATAGGCGCGTTCCTGCAGGATGGCACCGTCGTCCGGCTGCTGCGCGTAGCGGAGGAAAGTTTCCTGGGTCAGGTCAGCGGCAAGCTCGATATCCTGCAACTGCTTGACCAGGTAGGTGTGGATTTCCGCCCGGTAGCTCAGAAACAACTGCTTCAGATTCCTGCCGGACACGGCAAATGGCTCGCTCGGTTTCCACGACTGAACCGACCATACTGCACATGCGAACTATTCGCAATAATCCGATGGGGTGAGCATTCCCGCCTGCCGGGCCATCACACCTGGAAACCGGGGATATTGTCCCGCTTCACCTGCGGCAGCAGGTCGAAGGGCAGCATGGCATGCACGCCCTTATTGCCATCGACCAGCTGGGTGATGCGCAGGTCGCAACCCAGGCTGCAGAGCGCATAGGCATCATTGGCGGCCATGCCCGCGATGCTGACCATCGCATCGATCATGTCTTCCAGCGCGCGTGTTGCCGCATCGTCCAGATCGGGATCGAAGGCCATGGTGATCAGATGCGTCGGCGTCACCGCGCGCGGGCGCGGCAGCTTGCGGCCCTTGTGCAGTACGAAGGTGAAGTCGCCTTCCAGCGCGGTTTCCAGCGCTGTCAGGTTCACTTCGCCGTCGCCCTGGCAGGCATGCCCGTCGCCGGTGGAGAACAGCGCACCGGGCACGAAGACTGGCAGATACAGCTTGGTGCCGGGGATCAGTTCGCGATTGTCGATATTGCCGCCGTATTCGCGCGGCTCGATGGTGGAGACGCGGCCATAATTGGCCGGCGGCGCCACCCCCATCACGCCGAAGAACGGCCGCAGCGGCATGGTGGTGCCCCAGGGACAGGCCGCCGTCATCGCATTGCGATTGATCGGAATCTGCAGAATGCGCTGTTCCGGAAAACGATGCGGCAGCGAGCCGCGCAGCGGGCGGTTGGCGTTCCAGCCCCAGTCCTGGATCAGGCGCACATCGTCGATGCACACCTCCAGCACGTCGCCCGGCTCGGCGCCTTCGATCGCCACCGGACCGGTCAGGATATGGCCGGGCAGCACCGGCTTCAGCGTCTCGACGATGCGGCGATGTTCAGACAGCACGGCAAGGCCGCTGCTGTCGGACGGCAGGATGTCGGCGCCGCCGGACACCGTGCGGATGGTGACGCTGCTGCCTGAAGCCACACTCAGTGCAGGCTTCAGCGTCGCGTCGAAGAAGCCCCAGTGAACATTTTCAGGAGTTGGTTCAAGCCGGTGATCGGTCATGCTCTGCATCTGCCATCGCGGAAGGACAGCAGCAGCCTAACGACGAAGCCGGCACCTGACTACTGGCAGCGCAGCTTGACCGATCAACCGGCGGCCAGGCCGTCCTGCACAGTCACGTCCGCAGCGATACCCGCCGCATCCACCGCGAGCGGCTCAGCCTGGCTCGACCATTCGATGCGCCAGCGGAATTGCGGCTCCTGTACGACGACATGCGCTTCACCACGGCATTTGCGCGCGGAGTGAACCGCCTGCTTCACGGCATGACTGCGCAGCAGGAAACCACCGTAAGCCCTGCCACGCACGCGAACCCACCACATATCGTCTTCGGCAACGACGAAGTAATAGGTCGCCATGGTCAGCCTCCCCGGTCAGGCACCGCATTGGATTGGCGCCACTAACGGGGCATGGCGGCTCCCTGTTCCGTGATTATTTTTTAAAGAACGCATGACAGCTTTTTGCCGCAGCGCAGCGGGCAGCAGATCTAGAAAGATTCGTTCCTGGGAACGCGCCTGTAGCTGAAAAACGACAGGATATGATCAACTGTTTCGCCATCGTCCGACAGCGGGCAGTGCACATATTCCAGCGCCATCATGCGGTAGGTGAAGGGCATCGACGGCGCACCCTTGCGCAAGTAAGCGCAACCGGTTTCAACCACCTGCAGCCGGCTGCGCAGGATGATGTCCGCACCCGGCAGATCGATCAGAACCTCATCGAGATAGCGCTGCGACAGCCGCACCGGCGAGGCATCGACCAGGTCCTGCCCCACCACTTTCATGCGCAGACGAATCTGCCCGTTCTCACGTTCCACGGTCGCCAGCGCGATGCCCGACAGCAGGCCGGGAATGGCGAGCGGATCGAAATCCCTGCGCGACGGCAGGCGTTCGGCCGGATGGATCGAAAGCACATGATGGATGAACTGCGCCACGCCGTGCTGCTGCACCTTCGGCAGGAAGTCCTGCAGCGTCGCGATGTTTCGCTGTGCCAGGACGAGAGATTTCGGGGCGGCTTTCATGCCCATGGTTATAACCCATCGCCGGATCGCCGAAGAGTTACGACTTGATAAGGTGACAGCAAATCCCTTTGGGGACCGAGGTTTGCATACAAGTGCAGCACACCCTATGGCGTGGGCAGATTCGGCGTCCCTTTGTGACCGCGATAGCTGAAGAAGGAAACGATCTGGTCGATGGTCTCGCCATCCTCGGCCAGCGGGCAATGCACGTATTCCAGCACCGTCATCTTGAAGGTGAAGGGCATGGTGGGCGGACCCTGACGCAGATAGGCGACGCCGGTCTCCAGCACCGCCTGCCGCGTGTCGATGATCACCGATCCGTTGGGCAGTTCTGTGATGATCTCATCGAGATAGCGCTGACCGATTTTCACCGGCGAGGCATCAATCACATCCTGTCCGACAACCTTCATCCTGAATCGCGTGCGCATGTCTTCGCGATGAACCGTGACCAGCACCACGCCTGACAGCAGCTTGGGGATTTGCAGCGGATCGAAGTCGCACCGCGATGGCAGCCGGTCAGCCGGATGGATCGACAGCATGTAGCGAATAAACTCGGCCAGCCGTGCCGACTGCACCTTCGCAAGATATTCGTGCAATGCGGCGATATTCCGCTGCGGCAGAACGGATGGCATGAGGGCGGCATTCATCCTGCCGGTGTAGCGGATCGCAGCCGGAGAACAGAGTTACGTATTGATAACCCCTGACCTCTCCAGCGGATTGCCACCACCCTGACGTGCGGCCACGTCACCGGCGCCAACTTGCTCGTGGCGTGACGCCATCAGCGCCGGATATTGATGATCTCCTGCAGCAGCTCATCGGCGGCTGTGAGAATCCTCGCATTGGCCGAATAAACGCGCTGCGCCACGATCAGCTTGGCGAATTCCGCGGCGATATCCACGTTGGAGCCCTCGATGGCCGCTGAAACGAGATCGCCGGCCCCGCTGCCGCCGGGAAACTTGAACACTGCCGCGCCGGAACCGGGTGTCGCGACAAAGGCATTGCCGTCCACGCGGTCCAGTTCATCGGGGTTGGCAAAGGTGGCAATCGGAAGCTGATAGAGCTTCCTGACATTGCCGTTGTCGTAGGTGACCACGACCGCGCCGCTCTCATCGATGGCCAGGCTTTTGAAATCACCCTGTGGCGCGCCATTCTGCTTGAAGTCATTCAGCGTCAGCGTGTCGCTGGCGAATTGTGTGGTGCCTGCGGTGTTGCCGTAGGCGCCAAGGTCCAGCCGGATCGCCTGGTTGCCAGAGCCGAAATTCAGGTTGAAGCTGAAGGAGGCATCGTTGTTCACGCCAGCCGGCGCGCCCGTCAGTCCGCCCGCTGTCGCCAGCGCCGAAATCGTGCCGGCGGCAACCGGGCCCAGGCCGAGCGATCCGCCGAATTCCACCGTCGCAGGGCCCAGTGTTGCCGGCGTGCTGCCGGGAGCTTCGACTTCGAGCGTCCAGCTGCCCACACCGATCCTGGTCCAGCTCAGGCTGAGCGTGCGTTCGTTGCCCAGCGCGTCATAGACCTGGATGGAACTGGCCGGCAGTTCGGCCGGCAGGCTGCCGTTGGTGCCGAGCACCTCGGATGGCAGGTTTGCGGCATAGTCGACCAGACTGGTGGGCACCGGCGCCTCCAGCAGATCGCTGACACGCACTTCCGTCAGGCGCGACGTATCGATTTCACCGGTGCGTTGATCGATCGGCCAGGCCTGCAGGTAATATCCCGCCGAGTTGACCAGATAGCCCTGTGCATTCTGGGTGAAATCGCCAACGCGCGTGAAGTAGTCGGTCGCTTCGAAGATCGGCTCGCCCGTCGCGGAATTTTCCCCGATCGCCTTGGAGACAGTGAGAAAGCCGGCCCCCGCGATCGCCACCGACGTTGGGGATCCCGTCTGTGTGATGCCGCCCTGCGCCTGGTTGGCGAAATAGGGCTGGTTGATCACGCCGCCTGGCGAATGCATGTTCGCCTGCGCGCTCGACTGCGTCACCATGGTCTGGAATCTTGACTCCGTCGCCTTGTAGCCAGGCGTGCTGGCATTGGCGACATTGTCGGCGATCATGGCGATGGCCGCAGCCTGCGCTTTCAGGCCGGAGATGGCCGCGTTGATCGCACCGCTGATCGACATGTGGAATATCCCTCTCGTTATTCGGGATAGCGCAGTGCAATCGGGGTGCCAAAGGTTGTGATTCTGACGCTTCGTTGAATGTTAAGACAAATTACCGAAGGGTTAATGCGACTTAACCCTGCTAGGGAAAGTTCTACCGGGTCTCAATGCGTTAGCAGGCAGCTTCTGCCATAGTTGATGACTGCGGGCTTATGCATTTCGACAGCCCCTGGAGACATGTGCATGCCAGATTCCGCCCCTCGCCGCTATCCGCCGGCTGTCACGCTGCTGCGACGCGGCGCGCGCGGACCAGCCGCGGCACCTGCGGTGTCCGATCCTGCACAGCTCGAAGACTGGCTATTGGGCGATGCACTGGCCGAAGAGGACATGCTCGGCTTTTTCGAGCGGCTGGTCTGGGGCATCGTGGCCGCCGGCCTGCCGCTGGATCGCGCCAGCCTGCATGCCGGCACATTGCATCCGCAGCTCTATGGCTATGCCTGGAACTGGAACCGCGCCGATGGCCTGTGCGACGAGACGGTGGTGGCCGAGGCGGCGCTGAAGACCGACGCCTATCGCCGCAATCCGATCTTCCAGGTGATCGAATACGGCAAGAGCTTTCGTGGTCGCACCGACGATGCCGAACTGCGCGCACGCTATCCGCTGATGGCCGACCTCGCTGCGCAGGGCATCGTCGATTACAGCGCGCTGCCGCTGTTCACCGGCGTGGCCTATCACAATGCCGTCACGGTGGCCTCGGCGGCGCCGGACGGCTTCTCCGACTCTGAATATGTGCAGCTTGAACGCATCCTGCGGCTGGTCTCGGGCCATGTGCAGCGGCATATTGCGCAGCAGATCACCACCAATGTGCTGGACACCTATCTGGGCCCTGCGGCCGGCGAACGCGTGCTGCGCGGCAATATCCAGCGCGGTTCTGGCACCGCGATCCGCGCCATCATCTGGTCATCCGACCTGCGCGGTTTCACCGATCTGTCCGATCGCCTCTCGGGCGACGACATGATCGTGGTCCTGAACGCGTATTTCGAACGCATGGTGGCCGCGATCCTGGCGCAGGGCGGCGAGGTGCTGAAATTCATCGGCGACGGCCTGCTCGCCGTCTTCCCCTACTCTGCCTTCAGCGATGAAGCCGCGGCCTCACAGGCGGCACTGGCGGCGGCACAGACGGCGCTGGCCAGCATCCGCGCGCTCAACGACGACCCGCCGCCAGAACTGGCCGCGCTGCCGTACTGGCGGCCTTTGCGCAGCGGCATCGGCCTGCATGAAGGCGATGTCTTCTTCGGCAATGTCGGGGCGGCGCAACGCCTGGATTTCACTGTGATCGGCCGCGCGGTGAACACCACCGCCCGCGTGGAAGGCCTGAGCAAGGAGCTGGGTCGCGACATCCTGCTGACCGAGCCGGTCGCGGCACGCATCACCCAATATTCAGGAGCTGGCGGACTGGACGATCTCGGCCTGCACGCCTTGCGCGGCCTGAAGGCGCCGATCCGGCTGTTCAGCCCCGTGGAGGCTGGCCCCGTAGATTCCAGGAGATAGCCAGCCTGTGCCATTCATCACACACTATTAACTTGTGCACAATTTAATTCTTCGATACATTTCCATCCCACGGCACACCGATCACCCCGCCGCTGACATAAGAACCAAATGAGGAGACCACCATGTCCATCACCCCGCTCTACACCACCACCGCCACTGCCACCGGCGGCCGCGCCGGCCAGGTGAAGTCCGCCGACGGCATCATCGACATGACGCTCGCCATGCCGAAGGAACTCGGTGGCCCCGGCAATGCCGCAAATCCGGAGACCTTCTTCGCGTCGGGTTACGCCGCCTGCTTCCAGGGCGCGCTGGGGCTTGTCGCCCGCAACCAGAAGATCACGCTGCCCGCCGGGAACACCGTCACGGTGACGATCGGTATCGGCAAGGACGAAACCAGCTTCGGCCTGAACGCCAAGATCGCCGTCAACCTGCCGGGCATGGACAAGGCCCAGGCCGAGGCACTCACCGCTGCGGCGCACCAAGTCTGTCCGTATTCGAAGGCGACCCGCGGCAATATCGAAGCCACGCTCGAAACCACCGTGTAAACTGCGACTCGCGACGCCGGGGTGTCTTACTCCGGCGTCGCCTAACGCTGCAGAACCTCATGTCCGCCGATACCACGCTGAAACTCGACACCCAGCTCTGCTTCGCGCTGTATGCCGCGTCGAATGCGATGACGCGACTCTATCGCGACAAGCTGGAACCGCTCGGCCTCACCTATCCGCAATATCTGGTCATGCTGGTGCTGTGGGAGCAGGATGGCATCGCCGTGAAGGAGATCGGCCAACGCCTGCATCTCGATTCCGGCACGCTCACCCCCATGCTCAAGCGCATGGAACAGGCCGGACTGGTGCTGCGCCGCCGCAGCCGCGCCGACGAACGCCAGGTCGACATCGCCCTCACCCCCGCCGGCGAGGCGCTGAAGGCCGAAATCCGCCGCGTGCGGGCCGAACTGGGCTGCCTGCTGCCGGTGCCGGCGGCCGACATCGCCCGGCTGCAGGTCGAGATCCGCAGCCTGGCCGACGGGCTGATCGCGGCCCAAAAAGACTGACCCGGCCGAGTCATCCACAGCTCAGGCTGGCTGGCGGGACGAAATATCCACAGTTTGAGACCCCAGATGTAGGGGTTTACGCTTGCCTGCCCCCACCAGATATTGCGATATTGCCCCCTCAGAATCAGTGAGGAAAACATGTCGCTTCTGGACTCCAAGCCCGTCTACAAGCCCTTCAAATATCCTTGGGCCTACGAAGCCTGGATGACCCAGCAGCGCCTGCACTGGCTGCCGGAAGAAGTGCCGCTCGCCGACGACGTGAAGGACTGGCAGAAGAAGCTGACGCCGGGCGAGAAGAACCTGCTGACGCAGATCTTCCGTTTCTTCACCCAGGCCGATGTGGAAGTGAACAACTGCTACATGAAGCATTATGCGCAGGTGTTCAAACCCACCGAAGTGCAGATGATGCTGTCGGCCTTCTCGAATATCGAGACCGTGCATATCGCCGCCTACAGCCACCTGCTCGACACCATCGGCATGCCCGAAGAAGAGTATTCGGCCTTCCTCCGCTACAAGGAGATGAAGGACAAATACGACTACATGCAGCAGTTCGGCGTCAGCACCAAGACCGACATCGCCAAGACGCTGGCGGTGTTCGGCGCCTTCACCGAAGGCCTGCAGCTGTTCGCCAGTTTCGCGATCCTGATGAACTTCCCGCGCTGGAACAAGATGAAGGGCATGGGCCAGATCGTCAGCTGGTCGGTGCGCGACGAAAGCCTGCACACCAACTCGATCATCAAGCTGTTCCACACCTTCCTGGAGGAAAACCCGGAAGTCTGGACCGAGCAATTCCAGCGCGATCTCTATGTCGCCTGCTCCACCATCGTGGAGCATGAAGATGCCTTCATCGATCTCGCCTTCGAGATCGAGGGCGTTCAGGGCCTGACCGCGCAGGAAGTGAAGGACTATATCCGCTGGACCGCCGACCGCCGCCTGCTGCAGCTCAAGCTGCAGCCGATGTACCGGATCGAGAAGAATCCGCTGCCCTGGCTGGATGCGATCCTGAACGGCGTGGAACACACCAACTTCTTCGAAAACCGCGCCACCGAATATTCCAAGGCCTCGACGCAAGGGTCCTGGGAAGACGCTTTCGCCTGAAACATGGCGCATCTGCAGCATCAAAGGCCGGAGCTTGCTCCGGCCTTTTTTGTTAGTCTCAGACCATGAGCTACCGCATCCGCCCTGCCCGCGCCTCTGAGGCCGAAGCCTTACGCGAGATCGAGCGCGCCGCCGGACAGAGCTTTGCCGCCGTCGGCTATCCGGAAGTGGCGCAGCATGAGCCGACATCGGCGGCGGCCTTGCGCGATGGCATCACCGATGGCGCGCTGTTCGTCGCGGCCGCGCCGTCAGACGACCCGGTCGGTTTCCTCCTGTGCACCGAGATCGACGGCGACCTCTATGTGCAGGAGCTGGCCGTGCATCCCGATCATGCCGGGCATCGCCTCGCCGTGCCGCTGCTCGCGGCCGCCGAAACACTGGCGCGCAGCCTCGGCCTGCCGGCGCTCTGTCTCACGACCTTTCGCAGCGTGCCATGGAATGCACCCTATTATGCGCGGCTCGGATTTCATGTGATGCCGGACGACCAGATCGGGCCCAGCCTGCGCTTCATCATCGCACGGCAGGCGGCATCCGGGCTCGACACCGCCAATCGCGTGGCGATGAGGCGCTATCTTCCGGCTTAGGCCAGCAGGTCGACGAAGTGCTTTTCCAGTTCGAGGCTGGTGCGCAGGACTTCGATGCTGATGGCGGACTGGACCTTGGCCATCTGCAGCTGCATGGCGACTTCGCCAAGCTCGACCACATCGGTGCTGCCGCCGGCCATCGCCTGCACGGCACCCATCAGCATCTGGTCGGCCTTGGAGAGGCCGCTCAGCGCGTTGGAGATCGTGGAGGTACCAGAGATCGAGGTCATGTCTGCAGCTTAGCCGAGGGTGGAATTTTCCTCAACCCGCCTGAAGTCATCTCCCTGTGACTGGGCCGCATCATGGTTAACGCGTATAACAACAGCACCTCACCAGAATCATACAGAGCCGCCTATGTCCGCGCTGCCCGCCAATCCGCTGCTGCCCATTCCGATCACCCAGTACCGCGAAGGCAATGCCGGCATTCCCTATGCGCATGTGCTGGACTCCGGCAGGCCGGGGCCGCAGGTGGCGATCACCGCGCTGATCCATGGCAACGAGGTCTGCGGCGCGCATGCGCTCGACCTGCTGCTGCGCGAGAAATTCAGGCCGGCCCGCGGCAAACTCACGCTGATCTTCTGCAATGTCGCGGCCTACACCCGCTTCGATCCGAACGAGCCGACCGCCTCGCGCTTTGTCGACGAGGACATGAATCGCGTCTGGGGCGCCAATGCGCTGGACAGCACCCGCCGCTCGATCGAACTGGACCGCGCGCGCGAGATCGAGCCTTTGCTGGCCGAGATCGACCTGCTGCTCGACCTGCATTCGATGCAGCAGCCCTCGCCGCCGCTGATGCTGGCTGGCCCGCTGCAGAAGGGCCGCGAGTTCGCCGCGAAAGTCGGCGTGCCGGCAACTGTCGTGGCCGACCAGGGCCACAAGGCGGGCCTGCGCATGCGCGACTACGGCGGCTTCGGCGACCCCAGCAGCCCGAAGAATGCGCTGCTGGTGGAATGCGGCCAGCATTGGGAACAGGCGAGCCGCGCCGTTGCCATCGAGACCATGTTCCGCTTCCTGCTGGCCACCGGCCAGGCGACCGAAGCCGACCTTGCGCGCCATGGCCTGGCACTGCTGCCGGCGGCGCAGCAGAAATTCGTCGAGGTGACTGACGCCGTCACCATCGCCACCGAGACCTTCAGCTTCGCGCAGAGCTACATGGGGCTGGAATCGATTCCGCAGGCCGGCACCGTGATCGCGCATGATGGCGCGACGCCGATCACCACGCCCTATGACAACTGCGTGCTGATCATGCCGACCAAGCGGCTGAAGCCCGGACAGACCGCGGTCCGCCTGGGCCGCTATATCGCGGCCTGACGCGCGACAGCGACGATGCTGCGCAACCTCAGTTCCAGCATTCCCGCCCTGCTGATCGGCGCGGTCGGCGGCGCGGTGTTTCTATACTTGCGCATGCCGCTGGCCTGGATGCTGGGCGCGATGTTCTTCACCGGCGTGACGGTGCTGGCCGGGCTGGACCGCAAGGTCACCCTGCGCGTCGAGCCGCGGCTGCGCACCGTGATGATCGTGATCATCGGCGTGATGCTGGGCTCGGCCTTCAAGCCCGAGATGATCGACCGCGCGCGCGAATGGCTCGGGCTGATCATCCTGATGCTGGCCTATATCCCGATCGTCACGACCATCTGCTACTGGATGTTCCGCCGCATGGCGCGGCTCGACCCGGTGACAGCGTATTTCTCGGCGGCGCCTGGCGGGTTGCAGGAAATGACGCTGGTGGGCGAGGCTTTCGGCGGCGACGGCCGCAGCATCATCCTGACACATGCCCTGCGCATCTTCATCACCGTGATGACGGTGCCGGTCTATTTCCGCTTCATCGAGGGGCTGAATGTGCCGCCGATGGCGCAGGGCCCGCATTTCTGGCAGCTGCCATGGCATGAAGGCGCGCTGCTGATCCTGTGTGGCGGTGCCGGCTGGTATGCGGCGAAATTCCTGCGCATTCCGGCGGCGCAGCTGGTCGGTCCGATGATCGTCTCGGCGCTGGTGCATCTGTTCGGCTGGTCGCATGCCGCGCCGCCGCCCGAACTCGTCGCCATCGCGCAGGTGGTGATGGGCGCGGCGCTGGGCTGCCGCTTCGTCGGCACGCCGCTGAAAGAGGTCGGCCGCATCGCCACCTGGGCGGCGCTCGCCACCCTGGTGATGCTGGGCGTGGCGCTCGGCATGACGCTGGGCTTTGCCGACTGGGCCGGCATCAAGACCGAGGCGATGATGCTGGTGCTGGCGCCCGGCGGCATGGCCGAGATGAGCCTGGTGGCGCTCGGCCTCGGCGTCGAGGTCGCCATCGTGGCGTCCATGCATATCTTCCGCATCGCCGTGGTGGTGATCGCCGTGCCGCCGGTGTTCCGGTTGCTGGGACTGAAGCAGAAAAGCTGAACGCGGGCTTAGTCCGGCGTTATTCTGACGCTATTTCGGCTTATTTTTCTTATCCGGGCGTATCGGCGCTTATCATGGCGTATCGGCGCTTATTCCGGCTTATTTCGTACTAATTCCTGATTGGCGAGCCTTTCCGCGCACTTAACTTTGCGCCGACGGCGGACGTTCGCGCGCGAGTGCGGTCGGTTCAGTGCTGAGTCAGGTCCATTCGGTGCTGACTCAGGTCCGGTTGATGCTGCGTAATATCCATTAGGTGCTGAGTCAGGCCGATTGAGGTCCGCGCGGTTTCGCAAACCTGCATACACATGAAAACTGCCAGAGACTGGCAGTGGGCAGAGGGATTCACGATGGGCATGAACAGCGCATCACGATCTAGGAAACGGGATGCCGTTTTAAAGAGTGCAAGGGGAATATTTCGATCCCGTTCACGCCTGCGCCAGCGTGCACTGGCCCGCGCCTTCGCTGTCCAGCGCCTCCAAATGCTGCTGCACCCAATAGACATACTGCCGGTAGTTTGAGGTGGTCTGTGTCCCTTTCGCGGCAGAGAGTGCGGTTTTCTCGGCCTCGCCGCTCTGGATCAGCTCGCTCATGTATTCGATTTGGTACAGCGCCTGTTCGCGAGTCAGGTTATTGACATTCGGCGCACCCCGGTAATGAGATTCATGACCTTTCGCGTCAGCCGCCATCTGACGATCCACTTCGACCCAGCGCTTGAAAGTGGCAACAACGTCTGCCCTTGCTTTTATTGATTCTGCCCGATCCTCAGGCGAACGATCTTCCCATTTTGTATAGGAGAGCGACTTCGATTGATTCGGATCGAAAGTCGGAATCCAGTTCCGGTATGCCGAAAGCGAGATATTCGACATGCCGTCCCTCCTACACCTGCGCCAACGTAGATTGCCCGCCGCCGCCCAGTTCCTTCACATGCTGCTGCAGCCAGTAGACATACTGCCGGTAATTCGAGGTGACCATGTCGCCATACCCCGTTGAGAGCGCCATGGTTTCGCTCTGCCCGGACTGGATGAGTTCGCTCATGAAGTAAATCTGCTGTTCAGCTTGCTCACGCGACAGGCCAGAAACATTCGGGGCGACGATGACATGATTCTCAGGCCCCTTGGCCAGCGCCGCGCGTTGCGCATCCATGTCAGCGAATTTTTGCAGTACGTCCGACTGATGCGCGAAGGCCTGCGCCATCCGTTCCGCGATCTCGGCCCGCCGTTCCGGCGACAGCTCTTCCTGCCGGAGGCGCACATAGCCGGGCTTACCCTGCTTCATGGCCTCGGCCAAACCTGGCGTGGGAGACGAAATCACTACATCAATCATCGCTGGCCTCACACTTGCGCCAGCGTGGATGGCGCGTCACTGCCTTCCAGCGACTTGGCATGCTGCTGGAGCCAGTAAACGTACTGGCGGAAGTCGGTCGTGATTCTTCCATTGTAACTGGTCGAGAGGGAGTAGTTCTCAGACTGACCGCTCTGGATCAACTCGCTCACATACCCGATCTGATGCAATGTCTCTTCGCGATCAAGCAACGTGATGCTGCGAGGGCTGAACTCATTGCTCTCGTAGCCTTTTTCCAGCTCCTGCGTCCGTTTCTGAGTCTCCCGTATGGCGGCGAAGGCATTTTCCACCTCCGCCAAGCTCTGTTTGAGTTGGGACTGCCTTTCGGCTGGAAGGTCGGTAATCTTCGTAAGCTGAGGTTTCGGCAGCAACACCGCCTTGGAAAAATCGGTCGTATGGGTGCCAAAGATCGCTCGGGGGTTGATCGTCGTCATGTCAAACTTTCACATCCGTCGCAGGATGCCCCCCTTCGAGTTCCTTCACATGCTGCTGCAGCCAGTAGACATACTGGCGATAGTTTGATGTGGTCTGCGTGCCCTTGGCTGTATACAGCGGCAACTTGTCTGCCTCACCGCTCTGGATCAGCTCGCTCATCTCCTCGATCTGAACCAAAGCCTGTTCGCGGTCCAGCAGGCTGACATTCGGGGCGCTGCGAAACCAGACCGGCTGCCCTCTGGCGATAGATTCCGCCTCGCGGTTTGCGGCATCTGTTATCGCGCGACGCTCGGCCTCGATCGCATCGTATTTTGCACGAGACGCCAGCGTATCTGCCTGCATTTCCGGCGACAGATCCTCAAACCGTTTGGGCTGAACACGCGTGAAGGTTCCGGAATACGTCACGCCGTTGATTAAAGCAGTTGCCGTGATCTGCATCGCCGCTCTCCCTCAGGCTTGCGCCAGCGTGGACTGGCCCGCGCCTTCCAGCTCCTTCAGATGCTGCTGCACCCAGGAAACATACTGACGGTAATTCGAGGTGGTCTGCGTGCCCCTCGCGGCAACCAATGGCAACTTGTCTGCTTCGCCGCTCTGGATCAGTTCGCTCATAAAATCGATCTGATCCAGCGCCTGTTCGCGCGTAAGCGTGCTGACATTCGGCGCACGCCTGTTCCAGACCTCATGCCCCCGGGCATCGGCCGCCGCCTGCCGCTCGATGGCTGCACTCTTCTGAAGATACGCAGAAATCTTCGCAGCCTGCTCGGCGCGATAGGACAGAACGCGTGCCTGCTTCTCCGGAGACAAATCTTCGAACCGCTTGGGCTGGACGCGGGTGTAGCCGCCCAGATACCCAGTTCCGTTAACCGTGATGCCCGTCATGACAGAAGCTTCTCGCGTGCGGTGGCAGGGTTTCTGCAACCAGAGAAGCAAACTGCGGGCCAATCATCACCGCAGTGATAAGATGCTGGTGTTCCGCGATTTCATACGTGAGTAATCACGCCACCCGCTCGGCGCTTCCTGCCGCACGGCAGGAATCACCTAGCGCATGGTTAATCGCGCTTCACCATAACAATGGCGTTACGGCACTGTCTTCGTGATCTCCGGCAACATGAAATCGAAGTCGCAGCCCTGTTCGGCCTGCGTCACCGTGTCGAAATACAGCTTGTCATAGCCGCGACGCCCCTCGCCTGAGGGCAGCGGAGGCAAGGCGGCGCGGCGTTTCGCCAGTTCCGCCTCGTCCACCAGCAGATCAATGCGGCGGCCTTCGGTGTCGAGTTTGATGCGGTCGCCGGTCTTCACCAGCGCCAGCGGGCCTCCCGCTGCGGCTTCGGGTGCGATATGCAGCACGATGGTGCCATAGGCCGTGCCGCTCATGCGCGCATCGGAAATACGCACCATGTCCTTCACGCCCTGTTGCGCCAGCTTTTTCGGGATCGGGATATAGCCCGCCTCCGGCATGCCCGGCGCGCCCTTGGGGCCCGCATTGCGCAGCACCAGAATATCGTCGGCCTTCACATCGAGATCGGCAGAGTCAAGGCGCGCCGCCATATCCGGCAGACTGTCGAACACCACGGCGCGGCCTTCATGCTGCAGTAACTCTTGCGTCGCTGCCGCCTGCTTGATGATGGCGCCATCGGGCGCGAGGTTGCCGCGCAGCACCGCCATCGCGCCGTTTTTGTAAACGGGTGCTGCCATCGTCTTGATCACATCCTGCTTCCAGCCCGGCGGCATGGCGTCGATATTCTGGCCCAGCGTCTTGCTGGTGACCGTGAGGCAGTCGCGCTCGATCAGGCCGCCCAACTCGCGCAGGATAGGAGTAAGCCCGCCGGCCTTGTGCAGGTCTTCCATGTAATGCTGGCCGGTCGGCTTGAGGTCGACCAGCACCGGCGTCTCGCGGCCCATCTTGTCGTAGCCTTCGAGATCGACCTGGATGCCGCTGCGGCCCGCCATGGCGGTGAGATGAATCAGCGCATTGGTGCTGCCGCCGACCGCAAGCAGCACGCGCAAGGCGTTGCGATAGGCGGCGGGCGTCAGGATTTTATCGGGCGTCAGGCCTTCGGCCGCCATCGCCACGGCGCGGGTGCCGGTCTGCTCGGCCAGCCGCCGGCGTTCGGCGTGGACTGCCGGCACCGCCGCGCCGCCCGGCAGCATCATGCCGAGCGCTTCGACCGTGAGCGCCATGGTGGACGCCGTGCCCATCACGCCGCAGGTGCCGATGGTGGGCGCGAGTTCGCTGTTCACCTCGTTGATTTCCTGGTCGTTCACTTCGCCGGCGCGGTAGCGCGCCCAGAAGCGGCGGCAGTCCGTGCAGGCGCCGAGCTTTTCGCCGCGCCAGGAGCCGGCCAGCATCGGACCGGTCACGAGCATGATGGCCGGCACGTTGGCGCTGGCCGCGCCCATCAGCAGGGCCGGCACGGTCTTGTCGCAGCCGCCCATCAGGATCACCGCATCCATCGGCTGGGCGCGGATCATCTCTTCCGAGTCCATCGCCATCAGGTTGCGCAGATACATGCTGGTGGGATTGGCGAAGCTTTCCTGGATCGAGATCACCGGAAACGGCACCGGGATGCCGCCGGCCAGCATCACGCCGCGCGACGCCGCCTCGATCAGGTCGGGCACATTGCGGTGACAGGCATTGTAGCCGCTGTCGGTATCGACGATGCCGATGATCGGGCGCTCCAGCGCCTCATCCGTGTAGCCCAGCGCCTTGATGAAGGCCTTGCGCAGGAAGACGGAGAAGCCCGCGTCGCCGTAATTGGCGAGGTTGCGCTTCATGCCCTTGGCAGTATTGGGCGCGGCTGGCTTGTCGGTGGACTTGCTGGTCATCATCTGCTCCGGGGTGCTGGAGCAGTTTTAGCGCTTTGGGGATGGGCGTGCCAGCGTTGCCGCCCCCTCCCCCCACGCGTCATGGTCGGGTTTGACCCGACCATCTCAGGCAGGACTGCGCGAGGTCCTCGGGTCAAGCCCGAGGACGACGTGTTTTCATGTAGCCGCCCTACAGCGGCTTCTGCGCCAGGATGAACAGGCGGCGGAAGGGAAACAGCGTGCGGCCGTCGGCTTCGCGCTGATAGGCGTTGGCGATGCGGTTGCGGTAGTCGGCCTCAAACGCGCTGCGCTCGGGCTCGTCGAGCAGGTCGAGGAAGGGTTTCAGAGCCGTGCCCTTGGTGAATTCGGCCACCGGATTGGCGCCCGACAGCACCTGCAGGTATTCGCTCTCCCAGATGTCCAGCGCCGCCGTGCGCTCGTGCAGCATGCGCCAGTAGGCCTGCGGCTCGGCGACCGGGCGGCGGCGCAGATGCGGCTCCAGCTTCGCGCGCCACGGCCCCAGCTCGATCGTGTCGACGATGCTGGTATGCGACAGCGCGCCGTGATTGCGCGGCATCTGGATCGCCAGCCAGCCGCCGGGCTTCAGCCCGTCCAGCAGGCCGGGAATCAGCGTGTCATGACCATCGAGCCATTGCAGCGCCGCATTCGAGTAGATCAGATCGACTGGCCCACCTAAATCTTTCTGGGGTTTCCACGTGGCGATATCGGCCTCGATGAAATCCGCCGTCGGGTAATCCTGCTTCGCCCTGGCCAGCATGGTGGCGGAAGCATCGACGCCGATATGCCGGGCCTGCGGCCAGCGCAGCTGCATCAGCGGCGTGAGATTGCCGGCACCGCAGCCCAGATCGACCACGGCGATGTCCGCATCCGCCTCGGCTACCAGCGGCACGCGATCGAGCAGGTCGATGGCGGGGCGGAGGCGTTCGCCTGCGAATTTCAGGTATTGCGTCGGGTCCCAGGACATGGACACTAGCCTATCCGAGGAAACGAATCCGACAAGGCTGCAGTGATGAATTCTTCTCAAGACCGGCTCGATTACGCTCAACAGAGCTTCGAGGCGCCGCTCGAACTGACCGGCATGGTGGTGGAGCCCGCGCATATCGATGCCAACGGCCATATGAACGTCGGCTTCTACAACGTGATTTTCGACCAGGCACTCGACCGGTTCTTCACGCCCTTCGATCTCGACTGGAATTATGTGCAGCGCACCAACCTGAGCACCTTCGTGCTGGAAACGCATGTCTGCTATCTGCAGGAGGTGCTGGAAGGCGACCAGCTTCGCTTCACCTTCCAGCTGCTCGGGGCCGACGCCAAGCGGATTCACTACTTCATGAACATGTATCACGCCGAAAATGGCTATCTGGCGGCCACGTCAGAGCAGATCCTGGTGCATGTCGATCTGGCGACACGGCGCTCCTCGCCCTTCCTGCCCGAGCATCAGCAGCTGTTCGAACGCATGATCGCCGGCCATGCCAAGCTGCCCAGGCCGCCGCAGGCCGGCAAGAGCATCGGCATGGGGAAGAAGTGACGGGCGTGAGGCCTAGGCCCCGATCTTGATCTCGACCTCGACGAAGGCCATCGGCGCGGCGCCGGCGTTGATCACGTCATGCGCGATGCCCTTGGGCCGCGAATAGCTGCCGCCGGCCTGCATCTCGACGAAACTCTCCGCGCCCTGCGGGTCGACGATCTTCAGCTTCGCATCGGTCAGATAGGTCACGACATACGGATATTCGTGGACATGGAAGCCGGTGGCGGCGCCGGGTGCGAAATCCCAGCGCGTGACGCGCACGCGCTCGTCATCGGCCTGCGTGGTGGGGACTGCGGATTCCGTGGCCTGGCACATGGGGCGCCTCCTCTGCTGCGGCAATCCTAGCGATGCCACGGCGCCCGACAAGCGCGGAATTGTCGGGTGGCAATCAGTCCGGCTTCTTCCTGCGCAAGGACGCGCGCAACGGCCGCCCTTGAGCGATCGCCTTCAGCATGCCGCGAAACGTGTGCACTTCCTGGCTGGCCAGCGGCACGCGCTGCAGGGCCGAGCGCAGGTTGCGCAGGATCGCGCCGCGCTTGGGCTCGACATTGTGGAAAAAGGCCGACTGGTTGAGTTCCTCGACCAGGTGATCGAAGAGCCCCTGCAGCTCCTCCTGGCTGGCGAAACCGCCGCGCACCGTGTCGAGCCGGCTCGGCGCGGTGTCGTCCGTCGCGGTGAACCATTCATAGCCGAGCAGCAACACCGCCTGCGCCAGATTGAGCGACGAGAAGCCGGGATTGAGCGGGACCGTAATCCCGATATGCGCCAGCGCGACATCCTCGTTGTCGAGCCCGGTGCGTTCCGGCCCGAACAGAATCCCGACGCGATGGCCTTCGGTCTGCTCCTGCCGCATGCGGGCGGCGGCTTCGCGCGGCGTCACGACCTCTTTCATCATGTCGCGCAGCCGCGCCGTGGTGGCATAGACGCGATGCAGGTCGGCGACGGCGTCCGCCGTGCTGCTGAACACGCTGACCGCATCCAGCACCGGATCGGCCTTGCTGGCCAGCACATACGCCGCCGGGTTGGGCCAGCCGTCGCGCGGATTGACCAGGCGCAGTTCCGTGATGCCGCAATTCAGCATGGCGCGCGCGGCGGCGCCGATATTCTCGCCAAGCTGCGGCTGCACCAGCACGATCACCGGCCCGCGCCGCAGCGGACCCGGCGGCGCATACTTGCCGAGCTTCGGTCTGTTCGTGCCGGTCATGCGACTATTTGCTCGGCTGCGCCCCGTCGCGCAGCAGCTTCCACTGGATCGAATCCATCAGCGCCATGAAGGCGGCGTCGATGATGTTGGGCGACACGCCGACGGTGAACCAGCGATTGCCCTGGCCATCAGCGCTCTCGATCATCACGCGCGTGGTCGCCTCGGTGCCGCCATTGAGGATGCGGACCTTGAAATCGACCAGGCGCAGGTCGTCGATATAGCTCTGGTAGCGGCCGAGATCCTTGCGGATCGCGTGATCCAGCGCGTTGACCGGGCCGTTGCCCTCGGCGACCGAGAACAGCGTCTGGCCATCGACATCCAGCTTCACGGTGGCCTCCGAGATCGTCACCAGCTCGGCCTTTGCATTGAAGCGGCGCTCGACCTGGACGCGGAAGCTGCGGATCCTGAAATACTCCGGCATCTGGCCAAGCGCGCGGCGTGCCAGCACCTCGAAGCTCGCCTCGGCGCCGTCGTAGCTGTAACCCTCGGATTCACGCTGCTTCACGTCGTCCAGCAGCGCATTGAGCCGGCTGTCAGCCGTATCATAGGTGATGCCGGCCTCGGTGAGGCGCACCAGCAGATTCGAACGCCCGGCCTGGTCCGACATCAGGATATGGCGCTTGTTGCCGACGGTTTCCGGCGGCACATGCTCGTAGGTGCGCGGGTCTTTCATCACCGCCGAGACATGCAGGCCACCCTTATGCGCAAAGGCGGCCGCGCCCACATAAGCCGCATGGCGGTTCGGCGCGCGATTGAGCAATTCGTCCAGCGTGCGCGAAGTGGCGGTCAGATGCGTCAGGTCCTGCTCGGAAAGGCCAACGTCGATATTCTCTGCGAACCACGGCTTCAGCATCAGCGAAGGGATCAGCGCGATGAGATTGGCATTGCCGCAGCGCTCGCCCAGGCCGTTCAGCGTGCCCTGCACCTGCCGCACGCCGGCCTTCACCGCGGCCAGCGTGTTGGCGACCGCATTCTCGGTGTCATTATGGGTATGCACGCCCAGGCGCGACCCGTCGCCGAGTTTCTGCACGACCTCGCCGACGATGCGCTCGACTTCCCAGGGCATGGTGCCGCCATTGGTGTCGCACAGCACGGCCCAGCGCGCGCCGGCATCCAGTGCTGCTTTCAGGCAGTCGAAGGTGAATTTCGGATTGGCCTTGTAGCCGTCGAAGAAATGCTCGGCATCGAACATCGCTTCGCCGAACTTCTTGTGCGCCGCCGCGATGCTGTCCGAGATCAGTTCGAGATTCTCGTTCAGCGAAATGCCGAGCGCGATGCCGACCTGGTATTCCGAACTCTTGCCGACCAGACAGGCGGCATCGGCGCTGGCATTCAGGATCTGGGCAAGGCCCGGATCGTTCTCGGCCGAGCGGCCCGGCCGCTTGGTCATGCCGAAGGCGACGAATTTGGCGCGCTTGAGTGCCGGCTTGGCGGTGAAGAACTCGCTGTCGGTCGGATTGGCGCCGGGCCAGCCGCCCTCGATATAGGCAACGCCGAGCCTGTCCAGCGCCCTGGCAATCACGCGCTTGTCCTCGACCGAGAAGTCGACGCCCTGGGTCTGGGCGCCGTCCCGCAATGTCGTGTCGAAGAGATACACGCGATCCTTAGGCATCACACTCTCACTTACCGGTCAAACGCTTCACGGCGCGGTCGCGCCCGATCAGCGGCAGAAGCTGCGCCATTTCAGGCCCCTTGTCGCGCCCGGTCAAGGCCAGGCGCAATGGATGGAACAAAGCTTTCCCTTTCGCCCCTGTCTTGGCGGAAATTGCCTGCGTCAGCACCTTCCAGGTCGTGGCATCCCAGGGCTCGGGCGGCAGCACCTCGACGGCGGCGGCCACCACGACAGGGTCCTCATGCACGGCGTCGATCTCGCCGGTCGCAACCGGCCACCAGTCGGCCGCCTCGGCGACCCGCCCGATATTGCCGCGGATGGCGAGCCAGAAGGCCTCGGTGGCACCTGCCGGCAGGCGGTCGCGCACGGCGGCGAAGTCGGTCGCATGCAGCAGCTTGGCATTGATCAGGTCGAGATCATGCGGATCGAGCCGGGCGGCGGCCCGGCTGAAGCGCGACAGGTCGAAACCGGCGATCAGCGCGTTGAGGTCGGTCTGCGCCTCGACCGGATCGGCCGAGCCCAGACGCGCCAGCAGCGAATTCAGCGTCATCGGTTCGATGCCCTGCTCGCGCAGATCGGCGAGCGACAGCGACCCCAGCCGTTTCGACAGCCCGCCGCCATCGGCGTCCAGCAGCAGCGAGAAATGTCCGAAGACCGGCACCATGTAGCCCAGTGCCTCAAAGAGCTGGATCTGCGCCGCCGTATTGGTGACGTGATCCTCGCCGCGGATCACATGGCTGATTTTCAGGTCGCCGTCATCGACCACCGACGAGAGCGTGTAGAGCGGATAGCCGTCCGAGCGCACCAGCACCGGATCGCTCAAACTCGCCATGTCGATCTCGACGCGGCCATGGATGATGTCATCCCAGGCCGTCGTGCCGCGATTGAGTTTGAAGCGCCAGTGCGGCTTGCGGCCTTCGGCCTCGAATTTCGCGCGCTCGGCATCGCTCAGCTTCAGCGCGGCGCGGTCATAGACCGGCGGCTTCTTCTGGCTCAGCTGGATCTTGCGGCGCAGGTCGAGTTCTTCCGGGGTCTCGTAAGCCGGATAGAGCCGCCCGCTCGCTTTCAGCTTTTCCGTCGCTTCGGCATAGAGTGCGAAACGGTCGGACTGTTTCGCGAACCGGTCCCAGTCGAGCCCGAGCCAGCGCAGGTCGGCCTCGATGCCTTTGGCAAACTCATCCGTCGAACGCGCCGTGTCGGTGTCGTCCAGCCGCAGCAGGAAGCTGCCGCCGGATTTACGCGCGAACAGCCAGTTCAGCAGCGCGCCGCGCGCATTGCCGACATGCAGCCGGCCCGTCGGGCTCGGCGCGAACCTTACCGAGACATCAGTCATTTCGACTGATCCCGGAAGGCGTTGGTAATGGGATAGCGGCGGTCGCGGCCGAAATTGCGCGGGGTGAGCTTGACGCCCGGCGGTGCCTGGCGGCGCTTGTATTCGGCGATATAGAGAAGATGCTGGATGCGGCGCACGACATCTTCGGGCTGGCCGGCAGCCACGATCTCACGCACCGGCATTTCCTTTTCCACCAGCATTTCCAGGATGGCATCAAGCTGCTCATAGGGCGGCAGGCTGTCCTGGTCGGTCTGGTTGTCGCGCAACTCGGCAGTCGGTGCGCGTTCGATGATGGCCGGCGGGATCACCACGCCTTCGGGGCCAAGGCTTTCGAGCGGACGGTTGACATTGCGCCAGTGCGACAGCGCATAGACCGTCATCTTGTAGACGTCTTTCAGCACGCTGTAGCCGCCGCACATATCGCCATAGAGCGTGGCGTAGCCGACCGACATTTCCGACTTGTTTCCGGTGGTCAGCACCATATGGCCGAACTTGTTGCTCAGCGCCATCAGCGTGACGCCGCGGATGCGCGACTGCAGGTTCTCTTCGGTGATATCCGGCTTCTTGTCCTTGAACGCCGGCGCCAGCATGGCCTCGAAAGCCTGGTAGGCCGGCTCGATCGGAATGGTCTCGTAGGGCACGCCCAACGCCTTGGCGCAGTCGGCGGCATCATCCAGGCTGCGCTGTGAGGTGTATTTCGACGGCAGCATGACACAGCGCACGCGCGCTGGCCCCAGCGCATCGACTGCCACGGCAGCCGAAAGCGCAGAGTCGATGCCACCCGACAGGCCGAGCACCACGCCGGGGAATTTGTTGCGATTCACATAATCGCGCAGGCCCACCACCATGGCCTGGTAGAGGCTGGAATGGTTGTCGAGCGGCTGTTCGATCCTGCCCCTGGCGCAGACCCAGCCTTTGTCGCTGCGCTGCCATTCAGTGACGGCGAGATCGTCGAGGAAATCGGGCTGGCGCACCGGCAGGCTGTGATCGGCATTCAGCACAAAGCCGCCGCCATCGAAGACCAGTTCATCCTGGCCGCCGGTGCGGTTGACATAGAGCAGCGGAAGCCCGGTCTCGACCACGCGCGTGATGCCGAGCGGCAGGCGCTGGTCCCACTTGTTCGATTCATACGGCGAGCCGTTCGGCACGATCAGCATTTCCGCGCCGGTCTCGGCAAGGCATTCGGCCACATCGGCCTGCCACATGTCTTCGCAGATCATCACGCCGAGCCGCACGCCACGGAACACCATCGGGCCGGGCAAGGGTCCGACCGCGAAATGACGCTTCTCGTCGAACACGCCGTAATTCGGCAGTTCATGCTTGTGCCGCACGGCAACGATCTCGCCGCCATCCAGCAGCAGTGCGGAATTGTATAGCAGGCCCTTGTCGCGCCAGGGCGAGGTGACCAGCAGCGCCGGACCGCCATCGGCGGTCTGGGCCGCCAACTCCTGCACGGCTGCCTCGCAGGCTTCCTGCACCGAGGGGCGCAGCACCAGGTCTTCCGGCGGATAGCCGATGATCATCAGTTCGGGAAACACCACCAGATCGGCGCCCTCGGTCGCAGCCCGGGCCCGGTAATCTTCGATCAGCCGGCGATTGCCGGCAATGTCGCCCACGGCCGGGTTGACCTGGGCCATGGCGATGCGGAGACGATCGGGAGTGGCAACTGACATTTGAACGTGCGTCGAAGTTGTTGGCCGGTAATTTGCTTTCGCGGTCGATACTTACCCTTACGGCAGGCTTATCTCAAGCGAGCCGGCAGTCTACAGTGGCCGGCAAGGATTTAGATAGCCCAGACCGGGCAAAGGGAGACGCAGATGGCCGGGAAAAATACTCAAGTTCTGATGAAACAGCACCCCAAGGGGGCGGTGACCGAACAGGATTTCGAGATCGTCCAGCGCGACATCCCGAAGCCCGGTCCGGACCAGGTGCTGGTGCGCAATGTCTATCTCTCGCTCGACCCCTATATGCGCGGCCGCATGGACGCGGTGCGCTCTTACGCGGCGCATCTCAATCCCGGCGACATGATGGGCGGCGGCACGGTCGGCCTGGTGATCGAAAGCAATGTCGAGAAGCTGCCAGTCGGCACCTATGTGAACGGCATGCTGGGCTGGCAGGAATATGCTGTGGCCAAGGCCAATGAACTGCGCGTGCTGGATCCCAAGGTGGCGCCGGTCTCCACTGCGCTGGGCGTGCTGGGCATGCCGGGCTGCACGGCGCATTACGGCCTGATGAGCATCGGCGAACCCAAGGCCGGCGAAACCGTGGTGGTCTCGGCCGCCAGCGGCGCGGTCGGTTCCGTGGTCGGCCAGATCGCCAAGATCAAGGGCTGCCGCGTGGTCGGCATCGCCGGCGGCAAGGACAAGTGCGACTACGTGGTAAACGAACTCGGCTTCGATGCCTGCATCGACTACAAGGCCGGCGACATGCAGGCCGCCTTCAAGGCGGCGACGCCCAACCGCGTCGATGTCTATTTCGAAAATGTCGGCGGCGACATCATGGAAATGGTGTTCGGCCGCCTGAATGCGTTTTCGCGTGTGGCCATCTGCGGGCTGATCTCGGGCTATGACGGCAAGCCGCAGGCCTTCACCGGCATGCGCCATATTCTCGTCAACCGGGCAAAGGTGCAAGGCTTCATCATCTCCGAGCATATGGGCTACTGGCCCGGCGCGATCGGCGAAATGGCCGGCTGGATCAAGGCCGGCAAGCTGAAATACAGGGAAGATATCGCCGAGGGCCTGACCAGCGCGCCCAAGGCATTTCTCGGCCTGCTGACCGGCAAAAATTTCGGCAAGCAACTGGTGCGCGTGAGCCCGGAAACGCTGTAACCTCTGTCCCAAGAGTTTTTCTAAAAAGCCCTTGGGAGGGGACCAGTATGTTGAATCGTCGCCAGTTTGCCGCCCTCGCGGGCGGCACCGCCGCTGCTGCGCTGCTGCCTGAATTCTCTTTTGCTCAGACCTGGACGCCGCCAAAGGGCGTCACCGTCGTGGTGCCCTACCCGGCCGGTGGCCCGACCGACAGCCTGGCCCGACTGGTCGCGCAGGAAATCGCCGGGCCGCTCGGCCAGAGCGTGATCGTCGAGAACGTGCCCGGCGGCGCCGGCGCCATCGGCTCGCGCCGCGTGGCGCAGGGCCCGGCCGACGGCACGCAGCTGGTGGCCACCACCAACCAGACGCATGCCACCAATATCTCGCTGCTGCCCGATGGCGGCGGCTATCACCCGGTGAAGGATTTCGCGCCGATCGCGCTGCTGGCCGACCTGCAGCATATCCTGGTGGTGAAGAACGACCTGCCGGTGAAAAACCTGGCCGAGCTGATCGCGCTGGCCAAGAAAGATCCCGGCAAGATCAACTGCGGCTCGACCGGCCAGGGCTCGGCCTCGCATTTGACGCTGGAACTGTTCAAGGCCAAGGCCGGCGTGAACCTGACGCATGTGGCCTACAAGGGCTCGGCCCCGCTGCTGCAGGATCTGCTGGGCGGCCATGTCGACTGCAGCTTCGCCACGACGCCGACAGTGCTGGGCCAGATCCAGGCCGGCAAGCTGCGTGCCATCGCAGTGGCCTCGCCCAAGCGCTCGCCGCATCTGCCTGAACTGCCGACCATCGCCGAAGCCGGTGTGAAGGGCGTGGAAGCCGATGCCTGGCTCGGGATTTTCGCGCCGGCGGCCGTGCCGGAAGCCGCTTTGGCGCGCTACCGTGCGCTGGTGCTCGACGTGATGAAGAAGGACAGCGTGCGCGAGACCTTCTTCAAGCAGGGCATGGCGCCGAATGTGAAAAACCACACCGAATTCGCCGCCTTCCTGCAGGAAGACATCAAGCGCTGGGCGGACGTGATCAAGACCGCGAATGTGAAGGCGGAGTAAGACCGAATAAATGGGACCCCGGCTCGCGCGGAGCCTGTCCTCCGGCTGCGCATAGCGCAGACCCGGGGGCTTGGCCGGGGTGACGACCGATATATTCCCGTCACCCCGGGCTTGACCCGGGGTCCCATTTTTCCCGCAGTGAACAACTGAAATACAAACTGCCGCGGAGGACACACCATGACCAGCTGGCCAGATCGACGCATTCTGGATCTCTTCGGCATCGAACTGCCGATCCTGCAGGGCCCGCTGGCCGGCGCCACCACGCCGCAGATGGTGATCGCGGTCAGCGAGGCCGGCGGCCTGGGCGGCCTGCCCTGCGCCATGCTGAGCCACGATCAGGCGCGCACCTCGCTCGACATCATCCGCCAGGCTACTGGCAAACCGATCAATGTGAACTTCTTCGTGCACAAGCCGCCCGCTCCGGATGCCAGCGAAGGCCGCGTCTGGCGCGATCGCCTGAAGCCCTATTACGCCGAATTCGGCGTCAGCGGCGATGTGCCGGCGCCGGTGCCCGGCCGCGCGCCGTTCGATGAGGCCTTCTGCCAGCTGATCGAAGGCTACAGGCCCGAGGTGGTGAGCTTCCATTTCGGCCTGCCCGAAAAAGCCCTGCTAGATCGCGTGAAGGCCTTCGGCGCCAAGGTGATCGCTTCGGCCACCACGGTGGAGGAAGCCATCTGGCTGGAACGCCACGGCTGCGACGCCATCATCGCCATGGGGCTGGAAGCCGGCGGCCATCGCGGCAATTTCCTGTCGATGGACATGTCGCAGCAGGTCGGACTGTTCGCGCTGCTGCCGCAGGTGGTGGATGCCGTGAAGGTGCCGGTGATTGCCGCTGGCGGCATCTGCGATGCGCGCGGGATCGTGGCGGCCATGGCGCTCGGCGCTTCGGCCGTACAGATCGGCACGGCCTATCTGCTGACGCCGGAAGCCACCATCGCACCCTATCATCGCGCCGCGCTGAAATCCTCGCCCAGCGACGCCACCGCGCTGACCAATCTTTTCACCGGCCGGCCAGCGCGCGGCATCATGAACCGCCTGATGCGCGAACAGGGGCCGTTGTCTGCCGAAGCGCCGGCCTTTCCCACCGCCGGTACAACGCTCGCGCCGTTGCGGGCCAAGACGGAAGCCACCGGCAGCGGCGAGTTCAGCAATATGTGGTCGGGCCAGGCCGTGCGGCTGGCAAAGGAAATGCCGGCCGGCGAGCTGACGCGCAAGCTGGCGGCAGAGGCGCTGGAAAAACTGCGGCGCTAGCGCCGCAGCAGGAACTCGCGGCCGACCTTCACGCTGGGCACGCCGTCATAGGCGACGATATCGGCGGTGGCGTAGGTCTCGACCCAGCTATCGGGCAGATACGAGCCGGTGCCGACGATGTCGATCGGCGCCGAGACGCTGGCCATCACCTTGCACTTCGCGGCATTGAAGCCGGAAGACGCGACGATCTTCACATTGAAGAAGCCGGCGCGATCCAGCGTGGCGCGCATGTGATAGATCGCAGCGGCAGAGACGCCGGTGCCGACCAGCCAGCGCAGCTCATGCTCGGTGCGATACTGGCGGATCGCATTCGGCACATGACGTTCCAGCACCGCGTAAGAGGCCTGCGGGTCCAGCCCCTCGATATAGCGGCCGCCGTGGGTATCCAGGCGAACCGCAAGGCGGCCTTCATTGGCGGCCTCGGGGAAGCGGTTACACACCGCCAGCGCATCGGTGACTTCCTGGCCGTAATAGTCGACCAGCACGGTCATCTGCTCGCCGGGGAAGGTTTCGTCGTAAAGCTCAGCCGCCTTCAGCGTCGAGCCGGCATAGCCGATCAGGGCATGCGGCATGGTGCCGAAACCCTTCTCGTTGCCGAAGTAATGCGCGGTGGCATCCGTGGCATTGCCGATGAAGCCCGCGGCGCCGACATCGCGGCGCGCCGCCTTGCCGCCGACCGAGGCGGCATAGGCCATCAGCTCGGCCATCTCGGCGCCGGCGCAATGGCGCGCATCCATGGCGAGGAAGCGCACATTGGGCAGATCGCAGCACATCGAATAGGCGTTGTAGGCGGCAACGCAGGCCGCGCCCAGCTTCTGCAGATACAGCGTTTCGAGATCGACGATCTGCGACATCGGACCGGTGAGATACAGCAGCGGCTCGCCGGCGCCGACCCAGGTGCCTTCTTCATGCAGCAGTTCGATCTTGAACGTCACGCCACGCGCCGCCCCCACCTTCTCCAGCCATTCCACCATGATGCGCGGGCAGAAGATCACCGGACGCCGCATGAAGACGGCGTAGGTCACCGTCTTGTCGCCGGTGCGCTGGACGATGGCTTTCGTGCGCTTGAAATAGGCGTCGGTATGGGCCGCGATCTGGCGCTCCAGCTCGGCCGCCTGGGCCGGCGGCACGAGCTTGGTCACATCAGGTTTTGTCTCAGGCTTGAGCGGCATGGCGCTGCGTTCCGCGGTTCATGCGTTCGAGCTTCAGCATCTCGGCAATCAGGAACGACAGCTCCAGCGCCTGCGAGGCATTGAGGCGCGGATCGCAATGGGTGTGGTAGCGGCTCGACAGGTCGTCGTCGCCAATCGCCTGCGCGCCGCCCATGCATTCGGTGACATCCTGGCCGGTCAGTTCCAGATGGATGCCGCCGGCATGCGTGCCTTCGGCCAGATGCACTTCAAAGAACTGCCGCACCTCCGAAAGAATCCGGTCGAACGGACGCGTCTTGAAGCCCGACGCCGAGGTCAGCGTGTTGCCATGCATAGGATCGCAGGACCAGATCACCGAACGGCCTTCCTGCGCGACCTTGCGCACCAGCGCCGGCAGATGCTTCTGCACCTTCTCGTGTCCCATGCGCGCGATCAACGTCAGGCGGCCGGGCTTGTTCTGCGGGTTCAGGATGTCGATCAGCTTGATCAGCTCATCCGGGTCCGAGGTCGGGCCACATTTCAGGCCGATGGGATTGAGCACGCCGCGCAGGAATTCGACATGCGCGCCATCGAGCTGGCGGGTACGGTCGCCGATCCACAGCATATGCGCCGAAGTATCGACCCATTCGCCCGAGGTGGAGTCGACGCGGGTCATCGCCTGTTCGTAGCCGAGCAACAATGCTTCATGGCTGGTGTAGAAATCGACGGTGCGCATTTCCGGCGTGCGCTCCGGCGTGATGCCGCAGGCTTCCATGAAATCCAGCGTCTCGGTGATGCGCGCCGCCACATCCTGCCAGCGCTCGGCTTCCGGACTCTTGGCCACGAAGCCGAGATTCCAGCCGTGCACGCGATGCAGGTCGGCGTAACCGCCGCTCGCGAACGCGCGCAGCAGGTTGAGCGTCGCCGCCGCCTGGCTGTAGGCCTGCAGCTGGCGCGTCGGATCGGGAATGCGGTTGGCCGCGTCGAAATCCATGCCGTTGATGATGTCGCCGCGATAGCTCGGCAGCTCGACATCGCCGCGCTTCTCGACATCCGACGAGCGCGGCTTGGCGAACTGGCCGGCCAGACGACCGACCTTCACCACCGGCAGCGAGGCGCCGAAGGTGAGCACGACGGCCATCTGCAGCAGCACGCGGAAGGTGTCGCGGATATTGTTGGCGCTGAATTCGGCAAAGCTCTCGGCGCAGTCGCCGCCCTGCAGCAGGAAGGCGCGACCCTCGGCCACCTTGGCCAGCGACGCGGTCAGGTTGCGCGCCTCGCCGGCAAAGACCAGCGGCGGATACTTGGACAGCTTCTCTTCGGTGGCAGCCAGCACGGCAGCATCCGGATATTCCGGGACCTGCTTGACCGGCTTGCTGCGCCAGCTATCGGGCGACCATTTGCGCGCACTCATCGTCTTGTCCTAACTGCTTGTAGACTTACAGGTTTTGAGGATTTCCAGATAATAGGTCGTGCGGCGCAGCATTTCCAGCCGCGACTTAAGGAGGGGCTGGACTGGCCGCCGGGCGCCCGGAAAAGCCCAATCCGGCCAGTGTTTTGGCCGGATTTCTCTCAGATGCTAAATATCTTGCCGGGATTCATCAGGTTGTCGGGGTCGAGCGCCTTCTTGATGGCGCGCATCACCGCCACTGCCTCGCCATGCTCGGCGGTCAGGTATTTCATCTTGCCCCGTCCGATGCCGTGCTCGCCGGTGCAGGTGCCTTCCATGCGCAGCGCGCGATGCACCAGGCGTTCGCTGAATTCCTCCACCGTCGCCACTTCCTGCGGATTGCTGCGGTCGACCACCACCGAGAGGTGGAAATTGCCGTCGCCGACATGGCCGACCAGCGGGGCAGTAAGCCCGGTCTTCACCACATCGTCCTTGGTTTCGAGAATGCATTCGGTCAGGCGCGAGATCGGCACGCAGACATCGGTGGCCATGATCTCGCAGCCCTTGCGCAACGCCTTGCAGGCATAGGCGGCGGCATGGCGCGCTTCCCACATCTTGGCGCGGTCTTCGGCCTTGGTGGCCCACTGGAAGCCCTCGCCGCCATGTTCGGAAGCGATGGCCTGCACCATCTCGGCCTGTTCGGCGACGCCGGCTTCGGAGCCATGGAATTCCAGCATCAGCATGTTCTGCACCGGCAGGCTCAGTTTGGAATACTCGTTGATCGCCCTGGCCTGCACGTCGTCCAGCAGTTCGATCCGCGCCACCGGAATGCCGGCTTGGATCGTCTGGATCACGGAATTGACCGCGCCTTCCAGCGAGGCAAACGAACAGGTCGCCGCCGCCATGGCTTCCGGGATGCCATACAGCTTCACCGTGATTTCTGTGATGATGCCGAGCGTGCCTTCGGAGCCGATATAAAGCCGCGTCAGGTCGTAGCCGGCGGCCGACTTCTTGGCGCGTTTGGACGTGCGGATCACGCGCCCATCGGCCATCACCACCGTCAGCGCCAGCACGTTTTCACGCATGGTGCCGTAACGCACGGCATTGGTGCCGCTGGCGCGCGTCGAGACCATGCCGCCGATCGAGGCATCGGCGCCCGGATCGATCGGGAAGAACAGTCCGGTATCGCGCAGGTATTCGTTGAGCTGCTTGCGGCGCACGCCCGGCTGCACCACCACGTCGAGATCTTCGGCATTGACCTGCAGGATGCGGTTCATCTGCATCAGGTCGATGCTGACGCCACCCTGCACGGCGGTGACATGGCCTTCCAGCGAGGTGCCGGCGCCATAGGGAATGATCGGCAGGCCGTGGGCGGCACAGATCTTGACGACCTCCACCACTTCCTCGGTGCTGTGCGGGAAGACCACCGCGTCGGGCGGCAACGGCATGGCCCAGCTTTCGTCGCGGCCATGCTGGTCGCGCACCACCTGGGCAGCGCTGAACCGGTCGCCCAAAAGCTGCTTGAGCGCATCGAGCGCGGCCTGGGTGGCGGCGGGGGTCAAGCGGGGCTGGGCGGCAGCGACGGGGGCCATGGCGTTTTCTCTCCTCGGGATTACCCATAGAGGTAACGCTTTGCCGGCGCTCAGGCAATGCAGGTAAACTTGGTAAAGCACGGCGAAAAGCGGCCCAGAAAGCGTCAGGGGTATGCTGCATTGCAGGGTCGGCAGGGGTGGCCCACCCTGCCCGCTTACGCTATGTAGCAACCATGTCTGCCGACCCCTTTGACCTGTCTGGATTCGAGCCGGAAAACCAGCCTGCTCTGAACGATCCCGCCGCTGCCGCCGCGCTGCCGCCACCGGACTGGCTTGTCCGGCTCAATGAAGCCCAGGGCGAGGCCGTCAACCACCTGGAAGGCCCGCTTCTGGTGCTGGCCGGCGCCGGCACCGGCAAGACCCGTGTGCTGGTCTCGCGGCTGGCGCATATCCTGTATCGCCGGCTGGCCTGGCCGAGCCAGATCCTGGCCGTCACCTTCACCAACAAGGCCGCCCGCGAAATGCGCGAGCGCGTCGAGAAGCTGGTCGGCAATGCCGTCGAGGGCCTGTGGCTCGGCACCTTCCATGGCATCTGCAACCGCATCCTGCGCCGCCATGCCGAACTGGTCGGCCTGAAGCCCAATTTCACCATCCTGGACGACGACGACCAGCTGCGCCTGATCAAGCAGCTGATCGAAGCCGAAGGCCTGGACGAGAAGCAGCTGCCGCCGCGCCTGCTGAAAGGCCAGTTCGACCGCTGGAAGGATCGCGGCCTGAAGCCGGGCAAGACGCCGGAGAGCGACTCCGGTTTCGCCGAGGGCAAGGGCCCGCATCTGTATCGCCTGTATTGCGAGCGCCTGCTGCAGCTGAATGCCTGCGACTTCGGCGACCTGCTGCTGCATAACCTGACGCTGTTCAGCGAACACGAACAGATCCTGCAGAAATACCAGCATCAGTTCCGCTACATCCTGGTCGATGAATACCAGGACACCAACGTGGCGCAGTATCTGTGGCTGCGGCTGCTGGCGCAGAAGCACAAGAACATCTGCTGCGTGGGCGACGACGACCAGTCGATCTACGGCTGGCGTGGCGCCGAGGTGGGCAACATCCTGCGTTTCGAGACCGATTTCCCCGGCGCCAAGATCGTGCGGCTGGAGCGCAACTACCGCTCGACGCCGCATATCCTGGGCGCGGCATCGGGCCTGATCGCGCATAACGAAAGCCGGCTGGGCAAGACGCTGTGGACTGACCTGAACGAGGGCGACAAGGTTCTGGTGCAGGGCGTGTGGGATGGCGACGAGGAAGCCCGCATGGTGGGCGACGAGATCGAGACGCTGGAACGCGAGAAA
This sequence comes from Ferrovibrio terrae, assembly GCF_007197755.1. Lineage (NCBI taxonomy): Bacteria > Pseudomonadati > Pseudomonadota > Alphaproteobacteria > Rhodospirillales > Rhodospirillaceae > Ferrovibrio > Ferrovibrio terrae. The sequence continues at coordinate 2,751,364 of NZ_CP041636.1, read as the reverse complement.
GTGTCGCTGAACCAGATGGCCATCCTGGTGCGTGCCGGCCACCAGACTCGCGCCTTCGAGGAACGCTTCCTCACCATCGGTGTGAAATACCGCGTGGTCGGCGGCCTGCGCTTCTACGAGCGCCGCGAAATCCGCGATGCCATCGCCTATTTCCGTGTGCTGATGCAGCCCGACGACGATCTGGCCTTCGAGCGCATCGTCAACACCCCCAAGCGCGGCCTGGGCGAAAGCACCATGCAGATGCTGCACAAGCTGGCGCGCGGCGGCGGTCGCTCGTTGACCGCCACGCTGCACGAGTTGCTGCAGACTGACGAGATCAAGCCCAAGCAACGCAATACCCTGCGCAAGCTGATGGACGATTTCGACCGCTGGCGCCGGCAGGCCACCGAACTGCCGCATACCGAAGTGGCCGAGATCGTACTGGAAGAATCCGGCTATATCCAGATGTGGCAGGACGACAAGTCGCCCGAAGCGCCCGGCCGGCTGGAAAACCTGAAGGAACTGATCAGCGCGCTCAGCGATTTCGAAAACTTCGCGGGCTTCCTCGATCACGTCGCACTGGTGATGGATACCGAGAACAGCGAAGACGCCGAGATGGTCAGCCTGATGACGCTGCATGGCGCCAAGGGCCTGGAATTCGACTACATCTTCCTGCCCGGCTGGGAAGAAGAGCTGTTCCCCAGCCGCCGTTCGCTGGAAAACAACGGCACCGCCGGCCTGGAGGAAGAGCGCCGCCTTGCCTATGTCGGCCTGACGCGGGCCCGCAAGCGCGCGCATATCAGCTTCGCCGCCAACCGGCGCATCTACAATCAGTGGACCTCGGCGATCCCGTCGCGCTTCCTCGATGAACTGCCGCGTGAACATGTCGATCAGCGCGCGCAGACCGGCGTTTATCGCGGCGCGCAGGGTTTGGCATCGTCGGGCCTGGGCTCGCTCGGTTATATCGGCGGTGGTTTCTCCGAGACCGGCGCACGCGGCAGCGGCTATCAGGGCACCAACTGGGACTTCACGCCCAGACAAAAGCAGGGCGGCACCACCATCGATGGCCGTTCGCGCCGCATCCGCGACGAAGACGTGACGCGCACATCCGATGATGCCGCCTTCTCCGTCGGCGACCGCATCTTCCATGACAAATTCGGCTACGGCCGTATCCGCGCCATCGATGGCGACAAACTTACCATCAGCTTTGAAAAGGCTGGCGAGAAGCGGGTGATCGCCCGTTTCGTCACGAAACCCTGAAGAAGCCAAAAACGATGCCGCTTTCCCCTGAATTCTGGTCGGTCGAACTGGATGTGCCGGTCGATCTGGTGCCTGCGGCCGAAGATCTGCTGACCGATGCCGGCATTGCCGTCTCGTCCTATGAGGTCGTGCAGCCCGGCATGGCGATGAGCCCGGACTGGCGTGTGCAGGTGCTGTTCGATGCCCCGCCCGACGAGAAAGAGTGGCGCAAGCGGCTGAAGGATGTTGCCGCCGGCCTCGATATTCCCGCTGTGATCCGTTTCGCGCATCTGCCGGCGCAGGACTGGGTGCGCCATACCAACAAGCTGAATGCGCCGGTCAGCGCCGGGCGTTTCTTCCTCTACGGCGCGCATGATGCCGGCCAGGTTCCGCCGGGCCGTCTGGGTATCCTGCTGGATGCAGGGCTCGCCTTCGGCACCGGCCGCGCGCCGTCAACTTACGGCTGCCTGCAGGCAATCGACGATCTCTGCCGCGTGGTGCCGCCGCGCAACATGCTGGATATGGGTACAGGTTCGGGCGTGCTGGCGATGGCAGCCGCAAAAGCTGGCGCACGCACGGTGCTCGCCGCCGATATCGATCCGGTCGCCACCGACGTGACCCGCGACAATGTGAAACTGAATGGCCTGTCGCAGCGGATTGCAGCGCTCACCGCGTCACGCCCCGACGATCCGCGCCTGACGGCCGCAGGACCGTATGACCTCGTGGTGGCGAATATCCTGGCCGGGCCGCTGTGCCATATGGCGACCGGCCTTGCCCGCCTCGTGGCCGGCGGCGGCCATCTGGTGCTCTCTGGCCTGCTGGCGAAGGAAGAGCGCCTGATCGTCGCGCGTTACAGAGCGGCCGGACTGCATTTCGGTGGCCTCAGCCTCGCGCGGCGCATTCCGCGCGAAGGCTGGCACACGTTGGTCTTCCGCCGCCGCGCCTGAACGGCGCGGCTGGGGGTGTCTTCAAGCACCGCGCCTGAGGCGCGGCGCTGCGTCGCCCAAGAAACGCTTTTAGGCGGCGACGACTTCCTTGGCTTTCAGCACCTGAACCTTGGCCATGCCGGCATCGTTCGACGGCTGACCCGCGGCAACGGCCACAGGCTTCGTCCCGGGGCGATGGATGTCGCCGGCGACGGCCGCGCGGATATCCGAGCGGCTCAGGCCCATGTCGTGCAGGGTGCGGTCGTCCAGACTGCGCAGTTCGGCTTCTGCCACGGCGCGGTTCCAGAGGAAGGCGATTCGCTGCAGCACGGCGCCGATGGCGTTGCCGAGTATCTGGCCGGTCAGGGCGGCACGAACATCCTGGGCCGGCACGCCAAGCTCGATCAGTTCTTCACGGCTGAAACCGACATCGGCCTGCGGGGCCGGGCGGGCGGTCAGGGCCTGCCAGCCACGGGTCAGCAATGCGGCAATGGCGCGGGCACGGGCGCGCCGTGCTTCGCGTTCCAGGGCCACATAGTCAGTGAGGCCGAGATACAGGTACGGCAGGCTGTTGAGGGTATTGGGGGTCTTGTTAGCGCGCGGGGTTTGCATGGCTATCTCCTTTACGTTGGGATAAGCCGCCCCGGGTGTTCCTCAGCAGTGGCGCGTAGGATTATGAAAATACGTCAGCACTGCTGTCGTACATATTGCGCTGCAGTATAAATTTTGCAAGCGCAATATTGTTAAATTTTTGAACAAATTCAATTATGTACAAAAAATGACCGTCTGCACATTTTTTCCGCTTACGGATTAATCAGGCAAGCTTTGCAATGGCTGGCAGGCAGCCATGCGTAATGCGAATAGCCGCCAAAACGAAAAAGGCGTGGCCCCCGATGAAGGGGACCACGCCTTTTGATCGCTCGGTCTGCCGGGACATCCGCTCCATCCAACAGGGGGGAGGAGAAGATGGGGCGGTACGCGCCCCGGCACCGATGGGGGCCTGTTAAAAAGCTTTAGGCAGCGTGACGCGGCACCAGGCGGATTACCTGGTCGGTCAGGGCATTCTCGTTCACCGCAGCAGCGGCCGGGCGCTCGATCAGACCAGCAACGGCGGCCGGGATCTGAGAACGGCTGAGGCCGATGTCACGCAGCATGGCGTCGTCGAGGCTGTGCAGCTCGGCGAGGGCGCGCTGCTGCTCGAGGCGCGTCTTGACGCTCACGGCGACAGACTTGAGGGCGACCCAGCTCTTGAAGATCAGGTCGGCGATGGCTTCGGCGCGGATACGACGCGCGTAGGCTTCGACCTCAGCGACCGTCAGGGGCGCGAGGTTGGCCGGAAAGGCGAAAGCGGTCTGGTTGCGCAGGGTATTCATGGTAGTCTTCCTTTTCTGTGGTCCGGGCATCCTCTGCATCGCGGCCACGACGAGAATATTGCACTGCACCCATTAAAAATCAATGACTTAGCTATGAGTTGTTTGCACACACAGTATTGCAGAAACTGCATAGCTAGTCTGGACAGGGCGGTCGGACCACCGCATAATTCCAAAGATTCGACAAAGGTTTAGGCCCATGACGCTGCACCAGCCGCCCCAACTGACCAGCCTTCCCGAGCCTGCTGCCGCCTGGCTGCGCGGCATTGCCGCCGCCCCGAAAGTCTTCGGCGACTTCCCCGGACTCGTGCTGCTGCCGGCCGACCTGCCGGTGGATCGGACCAAAGCCGGCAGTCTGGTGGCCGAACTGGCCGCGCGCTACGCCGCCGCCATCGAGGACCGCGCCGCCGTCCCTGCCCGGCTGGCTGCCCTGCGCGCAGAGCTGAAAAAACGCGGTCTGGCCGGACTGATCCTGCCGCTGACCGACGAATACCAGAGCGAATACCTGCCGATGCGGGCGCAGCGCCTGACCTGGCTGACCGGCTTCACCGGCTCGGCCGGCACCACGGCCGTATTACTCGACAAGGCCGGCGTGTGGAGCGACGGCCGCTACACGCTGCAGCTCGACGCGCAGGTGGATGGCACGCTGTTTGAGCGACTGCATATCACCGACAGTCCGCCGACCGACTGGCTCAAGGCCAATCTGAAACAGGGCGAGCGCTTCGCCTACGATCCGTGGCTGCATACCGAAGCGGCCGTGAAGCGACTGGCGGAGGCCTGCGCTGCGGCCGGCGCAGAGCTTGTCGCGGTGGACGACAATCCGCTGGATAGCGTATGGGGCAGCGACCAGCCGCCGCCGCCGCTGGGGCCCGTGCGCGTGCAGGACCTGGCGCTGACCGGGCAGTCGTCGGTCGAGAAACGCGCCGCCATCGCCAGCATCGTGAAGGGCAACGGCGCCAGCGCCGTGGCGCTCACCCTGCCGGAATCGATTGCCTGGCTGCTGAATATCCGCGGCAGCGACGTGCCACACACCCCGCTCCCGCTGTCCATGGCAGTGCTGCACAGCGACGGCGGCGTCGATCTCTATATCGACGGCCGCAAGCTGGACGACACCGTGCGCAAGCATCTCGGCGACGTGTGCCTGCAGGATGCGGCCGCCTTCCCCGAGGCGCTGAGCAAGCTGGGCCAGGCCGGCAAGACCGTGCAGGTCGATCCAGCGACGGCTGCGGTCTATGTGCTGCAGCGCCTGGAGCAGGCCGGCGCGAAGCTGGTGCGCAGCGAAGACCCCTGCCTTCTGCCCAAGGCCTGCAAGACCACGGCGGAGCTGGACGGCACGCGCGCGGCGCATCGCCGCGATGGCGCGGCGGTCAGCAAATTCCTCTGCTGGCTCGATGCGAATGCCACGAAGGGCGACGGCATCGACGAGATCATGGCGGTCGAGAAGCTGCAGGGCTTCCGCCGACTGTCGAACGAGTTGCGCGATCTGTCGTTCAGCACGATTTCCGGCGCCGGCTCGAATGGCGCCATCGTGCATTACCGCGTGACGCCCCAGACAAACAAGAAGCTGGAACGCGGCAACCTCTATCTGGTCGATTCCGGCGGCCAGTATCCCGATGGCACCACCGACATCACGCGGACCATCGCGATCGGCGAACCGACGCCCGAGATGCGCGACCGTTATACCCGCGTGCTGAAGGGCCATATCGCCATCGCCACGGCGAAATTCCCCGAAGGCACTGCGGGCCAGCAGCTCGATTCACTGGCGCGTAAGCCGTTGTGGGACGTCGGCCTCGATTTTGACCATGGCACCGGCCATGGAGTCGGCGCGTATCTGTCGGTCCATGAAGGACCGCAGCGCATCGCCAAAGCCGGCAGTCCGGTGCCGCTGAAGCCCGGCATGATCATTTCCAACGAGCCTGGCTACTACAAGACCGGCGGCTACGGCATCCGCATCGAGAACCTGGTCGTCGTGCGCGTCGTGACCGAGAAGGCCGAGAACGGCAAGCGCTGGTTCGGCTTCGAGACCATCACGCGCGCGCCCTATGATCGCAGGCTGATCGAGCTGTCGCTGCTGACAGCGGAAGAAGTGGCCTGGGTCGATGCCTATCACGCGCTGGTCTGGCAGGATGTCGCCGAGCATGTAGATGACACGACGCGCGACTGGCTCAAGCAGGCGACGGCACCGCTCGGTGCATAAGACTTAAAAACAACGGGAGAGACACAGGCATGCTCGACGCACGCATCAAGGCTGCGCTGGAACTGATCACCACCGCCACGCTGACCACGGTCCTGCTCAAGAAGGGCCTGCGCAATGTCTGGATCCGCGGTTCCAGGCCGCTGACCCCGCAGAGCAATCGCATCGTCGGCGAGGCCTTCACGCTGCGTTTCGTGCCGGCGCGCGAAGACCTCGCCACGCCGGCCAGCTGGGCCTCGCCGCGCAGCACGCGCGGCGCCATCGAGGACATGCCGGAAGGCTGCATCGCCGTGGTCGACGCCATGGGCATCACCGATGCCGGCATTTTCGGCGACATCCTCTGCGCCCGCATGCAGAAGCGCGGCGTGGCGGCGCTGGTGACGGATGGCGTGGTGCGCGACGTGGCTGGCGTGATCGGCACGAATCTCCCCGTCTGGTGCGATGGCGCGGCGGCGCCGCCGTCTGTCGCCGGGCTGACCTTTGTGAACTGGCAGGAGCCGATCGGCTGCGGCGGCGTCGCGGTCTATCCCGGCGATGTGATCGTGCTGGATGCCGATGGCGCCGTGCTGATCCCGCAGGCGATGGTGGAAGACGTGACCAAGGAAGCCATCGAGCAGGAAAAGCTCGAGACCTGGATCATGGGCGAGATCGACAAGGGCATTCCGCTGCCCGGCCTTTATCCGCCCAATGCCGAGACCAAGGCGCGCTACGAGAAAGAGACCAAGTAAGCCGACAGCCTAGATCTGCCGCAGCCAGCGCGGGATACGGGCCCGGCCGCGCTGGCTGGCGCGATCGCGCAAGGTCGTGCAGCTTTCGTGGTAATCCGGCTCAAGCCGGCCGGGCTTGATGCTCCAGCGCGGCAGCGCCTCCATGATATCGGCCACGCCCGCTTCGCTGGCCGCGCGCAACGCAATGCCGGCGCAGGCTGCCGCATCGCTGTCGGCGGCATGGTGGCGCAGCTCCAGCCCGAGATGCGCCGCCATGTTCGCCAGACCATAGCCTTCCAGGCCCGGCCAGGCGGCACGCGCGATCTTCACCGTGCAGAGATAGCTCAGGCTCGGCCATGGCTGGCCGTAATGCGTGAGCGCCGCGCGCAGCACGCCGATATCGAAGGGCGCGTTATGCGCCAGCAGCAGCGGTACGGCTTCCAGATGCGGCAGCAGCTCGTCCCACACCGCCGGGAATTCCGGCTCATGCTCGACATGATAGGGATAGATGCCGTGGATGCCGATGAAGCTCGGCGCGAAGCGCATGTCATGCGGCCGGATCAGCCGATGCGCCACATGGCTGACCCGTCCGTCTTTGATCCAGGCCAGACCGATGGCACAGATGCTGCCGGGCGAGCCGCTGGCGGTCTCGAAATCCAGCGCGATCGCCGTCGCGCCCTGGACTTCAGCAAGCGAAGGCAGCTGGATCTGTGCGTGCATCAGCTTACCCGCCGATCAGCGCGAGCCAGTCATCTTCGCTCAACACCGCCACACCATGCTTCTGCGCCTCGGCCAGTTTCGAGCCGGCGCCGGGACCGGCGACGAGATAGTCGGTCTTCTTCGACACCGAACCAGCCACCTTGGCGCCGAGGCTGAGCGCACGCGCCTTGGCCTCGTCGCGGGTGAATTTCTCCAGCGACCCGGTGAACACGACCGTCTTGCCGGCGACAGCGGAATCTGTGGTCGGCTTCGCCGGCGGCACGACCTCGGTGAGTTCTTTCAGCAGATGATCGATCACATTGCGACTCTGCTTGCGGGTGGCAAAACCAAGAATGGCCTCGGCCACCACATCGCCCATCTTGTCGATGCTGTTGAGGTCACCCCAGGCCTCGCCATGGCGCGCCTCGGCCTCGTCCATGGCGGCCAGCCAGCGCTGCGGCGTCTCGTAATGCATCGCCACCAGCCGCGCGCGCTCCTGCCCGACATGGCGGATGCCAAGCGCGAACAGGAAACGGTCGAAACCAATGCTGCGGCGCTGGTCGATAGACCGGATCAGGTTGTCGACCGAGGTATCGCCATAGCCTTCCTTCTTGCGCAGGTCGGCGGAATGCTGCTTCGGCAGTTTGAAGATATCGGCCGGTTCCTTGATCCAGCCCCATTCGTAAAAGGCCGCGATCTGCTTCTCGCCGATACCCTCGATATCGAAGGCATTGCGCGAGACGAAATGGCGCAGGCCTTCCATCGCCTGGGCCGGGCAGGACACACCACCGGTGCATCGCCGCCGCACATCTTCGGCGCCTGACGCATCCACCTCGCGCTCGGCCGGCTGGCCGCAGACCGGGCATTTGGTCGGGTATTCATATTCCTTCGCGCCCTTGTGCCGCTTGTCCAGCACGACGCTGACCACCTGCGGGATCACATCGCCGGCGCGCTGGATAACCACCGTGTCGCCGATGCGTACATCCTTGCGCCTGATCTCGTCTTCATTGTGCAGCGTGGCATTCGATACCAGCACGCCGCCGACATTGACCGGCCTGAGCTTGGCGACCGGCGTGAGCGTGCCGGTGCGGCCGACCTGGATATCGATATTCTCCAGCACGGTCTGCGCCTGTTCGGCGGGAAATTTATGCGCCACCGCCCAGCGCGGGCTACGACTGATAAAGCCGAGCCGCTCCTGCCAGTCGAGGCGATCGACCTTGTAGACGACGCCATCGATGTCGAAGGCCAGTTTGGCGCGCTTCGCGCCGATGTCGTTGTAATAAGCCATCAGGTCGTCGACGCTGTGGCAGAGTTCCACATGAGGATTGAGCGTGAAGCCCCAGCTGTCGAGTTTCTGGCGCACATCGCTGAGCTTGCCGGTGAAAGGCGCGGACACCTCGCCCCAGCTGTAGCCGAAGAAGCGCAGCGGGCGTTTCGCGGTGATCGAAGCATCAAGCTGACGCAGACTGCCTGCCGCGGCATTGCGCGGATTGGCAAAGATTTTCTGGCTGGCGGCTTCCTGCGCTTCGTTCAGTTTCAGGAAATCGGCGCGCGTCATATAGACTTCGCCACGCACCTCCAGCACGTCGGGCCAGCCTTTGCCACTCAGCTTGTGTGGCACATCCTGCTTCAGCGTGCGGATATTGGCGGTGACATCCTCGCCTTCCTGGCCGTCGCCGCGGGTGGCGGCGCGCACCAGTTCGCCATTCTCGTAGCGCAGGCTAGCCGACAGACCGTCGATCTTCGGCTCGGCCACCAGCGCGAGGTCGTCGCCGTCCTTCAGGTTGAGGAAGCGGCGGATGCGACCGAGAAAATCGGCGACATCTTCTTCGGCGAAAGCATTGTCGAGCGACAGCATCGGTTTGCTGTGCTTCACCTTGGCGAAGCCGGCGGCGGGGGCCGCGCCGACCCGGCTGGAGACACCGGTCAGGGTCTTGAGCTCGGGGAATGTCGTTTCGAGTTCGAGCAGGCGCTTTTTCAGCGCATCATACTCGGCGTCCGACACCGTCGGCGCATCCTGCTGGTGATAGCGCTTGTCATGGACGGCAATCTCTTCTTCCAACCGGGCATGCTCCAGGCTGGCCTGACGGGGGCTGAGATCGGCCACCGGTTTCGCACGCTGACGACTCATGTCTTACGCCTCTTGGCCGGCGAGCAGGCTGTCGGCTGCCGCGCGGGCTGCGTCGGTGATGGTGGCGCCCGCCAGCATGCGGGCGATTTCCTCGCGGCGATCACCGGCACTGCTGAGCGGCGAGACTTCAGTCAGCGTCGTGCGGTTCTTCGCACTACCCGCCTCGCGCTTGGCGATGCGCCAGTGCTGCCCGCCCCTGGCCGCCACCTGCGGCGAATGGGTAACGACCAGCACCTGTACCTGTTCCGCCAGTCGGGCCAGCCTCTGCCCCACGGCTGCCGCTGTCGCGCCGCCGACACCGCGATCCACTTCGTCGAAAATCAGCGTGCCGGCCGCACCACGGCCGGCCAGCACGACGCGCAGCGCCAGCATGAAGCGGCTGAGTTCGCCGCCGGATGCGATCTTGGCCAGCGACCCCGGCGCGGTGCCGGGATTGGTGCTTGCCAGGAACTGCACGCGGTCGGCACCCTCGGCGCTCCACTGATCGGGCGGCAAAGCCTCAACCGACGTGGAGAATTTCGCCGCGCCCAGCTTGAGCGGGCCGAGTTCGGCCGCCACGGCCTTGTCGAGCTTGGTAGCGAACTTGCGGCGCGTCGCCGAAATCGCTTCGGCTTTGCCCTGATAGGCCACCTTTGCCGCCGCAGCAGCCTTTCCCAGCTTGCCCAGCGACGCGGCGGTATTGTCGATCAGGTTGAGCTTCTCGGCGTAGCTTTCGGCCAGCGCGGCGAGCTGGTCGACCGGCACGTTATGCTTGCGAGCGGCGGCGCGGAGGGCGAACAGCCGCTCTTCCGCCTTTTCCAGCTTCTGCGGATCGAGATCGAGGTCGCGCGCGGTCTGATCCAGCAGCGCGGCCAATTCGCCGGCCTGCACCAGCACGGCATCGGCCTGCGCCACCACGGCATCCAGCTTGCCGGCGGCTTTATCCGCCACGCGTTCCAGCGCCCGCAGGCAGGCACGCAGGCGTGCATCGACGCCACCGCCCTGTTCGAGCGCGCTTTGCGCTTCCTGCATTGCCACCGCGAGCTTTTCGCCCGACTGCAGCAGGCTGCGCTGCGCCGCCAGTTCCTGTTCTTCGCCCGGCTGCGGCTTCAGCGTTTCAAGTTCACCGACGACATGCCGCAGGAAATCTTCCTCGCGCCGCGCCTGCTCGGCCGACTGCGTCGCCTCATTCAGCTTCGTCTCGGCATCGCGCCAGGCCTGATAGGCATCGCGCAGCCCGGCGACGTCTTTCACCAGCCCGGCATAGTCATCCAGCAATGCGCGATGCACGGTGGCATCGGTCAGGCCCTGCTCGTCATTCTGTCCGTGGATTTCAACCAGCGTATCGCCCAGCTTGCGCAGCAGTGTGACGCTGACCGCCTGGTCGTTGACGAAAGCGCGGCTCTTGCCGTCCTGCCCCACCACGCGGCGCAGCACCAGTTCGTCGCCGCCTTCCAGCCCCTGCTCATCGAGCATGGCGCGTGCGGGATGCTTCGCCGGCAGATCGAAGACGGCCGTGACCACGCCCTGCGCCGCACCCTGGCGCACCAGGCCGGCATCGGCGCGGCGGCCGAGCGCCAGTCCCAGCGCATCGAGCAGGATCGACTTGCCGGCACCGGTCTCGCCCGTCAGCACGCCGAGGCCGGCGGCGCAGGCAAGGTCGAGCTTTTCGATCAGGACAATGTCGCGGACGCCCAGGCTGGTCAGCATGGATGGGCTGCGGGCTGCGTCAGAAGATATTCCACCAGGATTTCTTTTCCGACGAGGCCGTCGAAACTTCCTGGCCGGTCACCAGCGTATAGGTGTCGACATACCATTCGCTGCCCGGATAGTTGTAGCCGAGCACGGCGGCAACGTTCTGCGCTTCTTCCAGCACACCGAGACTCATATAGGCCTCGGCCAGCCGATGCAGTGCTTCAGGCACATGCGTGGTGGTCTGGTATTTCTCGATCACCATCTTGAAGCGGTTGATCGCCGCGATCTGCATATTGGTGCGCAGATAGTAGCGGCCGATGGTCATTTCCTTGCCGGCAAGATGGTCGCGCGTCAGGTCGATCTTCAGGCGCGCGTCGCGAGCATATTCGCTGGTGGGGTAGCGGCGCACCACTTCTTCCAGCGAGCTGAGTGCCTGCTGCGTGATCTTCTGGTCGCGACCGACATCGGTGATCTGCTCGTAATAGCAGACCGCCACCAGATAATAGGCGTACGGCGTTTCGCGGCTGCCCGGATGCAGCTGGATGAAACGCTCCGCCGACGAGATGGCGTCGGTGTACATATTCTTCTGGTAGTAGGCATAGGCCGCCATCAGCTGAGCCTTGTTGGCCCAGACCGAGTAAGGGTGCTGGCGTTCAACCTCGTCGAAACCCTTGGCCGCGGCTTCCCATTCGCTGGACGCCATCGCATCCATCGCCCGGTTGTACAGCTCCTCGACCGGGCGCTCGACATAGGGCGCGTCCTTGGTGCCGCAGGCGGCGACCACCAGCATCAGCAGCAGGGCGGAGACGAGGCGTCGCGCGGTCGGAACCAGCCGCGACGAATCCAGATTGGTGAACACAGGCATGGTTTGATTCTGTGACACGCCCCCCCCTCAAAATCAAGATTGGGCCTTATGACGATTGGGAAAATCCGGTGCAGGCGGAGCCCCTCCCGGCTCCTGCCCCGGGCCCCCTTGGCCGATCGAAATAGCCTTAACAGGCTATTCTTCGCCGCCCGAACTACGCCTTTTGAACGTCGGCCTGGGGGCTGTTCCGCTATCTATCCATTATTGCTGTACTTTTTACCTGTGGTTGCGGCTTATACTTCTGAACGATTTTCACCGGCATCGAATTCGCCTATTACCTGTGTCGGTACCCGGTTTTGTACGGTTTCCGCTCGGGGTCAATCCCGCCTCGCGAGTAGATGCGATGGCAGATGCGGTCAGAAAAGTACGAAATTCCGGCCAGCCGGCAGGAGATGAATAATCTCGCGAGCGCCGGTTGAACTGGCACCGGGCCATAGATATAGAGGCCGGCCGGTATTTCCGGCCCACCATGAGGTGATTCAATGGGTAAAATCGCAACGCGTGTCGACGAGTATGTGGGTGAGCGCATCCGTGCCCGCCGCACCGAACTCGGCCTGACCCAGGAAGAACTGGCCAACTCGCTGAAGATTTCCTACCAGCAGGTGCAAAAGTACGAAACTGGCGCCAATCGCGTCAGCGCCGGCCGCCTGTTCGAGATCGCCCAGCGCCTGCAGGTCGACATGGCCTACTTCTTCGAGGGCCTGGAAGCCCGCCTGGAGAGCCGCCCGCTGGAGCATGGCGGCAAGAACCGCTCCACCATTGAGCTGGTGCGCAATTTCAGCGACATCGAAGACACCACGATCCGCTCCGCGGTGGCCGGCCTGATCAAGAGCATCGCCAGCCGCTACAAGGAAGAAGAGCTAGGCGCTGCCGAACCGCAGAGCTGAGCCGACAAGACTTTGCTGCCGTCACCGGCAGCCTGCGAAAGCCCCGCGCAAGCGGGGCTTTTTCTTTTGCGGACACGGTCCCCGGACATGAAAAGCCCCGCTTGCGCGGGGCTTTTTGCAATCCGTTAGAACGCGCTGATTACAGCGCCGCTTCGGCAGCGATCTGGCGCTGGCGACCGGCGGCGACATCGACCACCGGCATGATCCGGGCGGTTTCGCGTACCTTGGTATGCGTGGTCCAGGCGAAGGCGCTCTGGTCGGCGAACAGCGCCTTGAGCAGCTTGTTGTTGACGGCATGACCCGAGCGGCGACCGATATAGCGGCCGATCAGCGGCGCGCCGGCGAGGTAGAGATCGCCCAGGGCGTCGAGAATCTTGTGACGCACGAATTCGTCGTCATAGCGCAGGCCGTCATCGTTCAGGATGCGGTCATGACCCAGCACAACGGCATTCTCGAGCGAACCGCCGCGGGCGAGGCCCATGGCGCGCAGCTGTTCGACTTCCTGCACGAAACCGAAGGTACGCGCACGCGCGATATCGGCCTTGAAGCGGCCCGGTTCCAGCTGGAATTCGGCGCTCTGGCGGCCGATCATCTTGTTGGCGAATTCGATTTCGAAATCGATGGTGAAACCATCGGCCGGCAGCAGCGTGGCGGTGGCATTGCCTTCGCTCACTTCAATGGCTTTCAGCACCTTGAGATACTTGCGCGGGGCGACCTGCTCGATCGCATCGGCGCATTCGATCAGGAAGACGAAGGGCGCGGACGAACCATCCATCACCGGCACTTCGGGGCCGTCGATGTCGATCAGAACGTTGTCGATCCCTAAGCCGGCCAGTGCAGCCATCAGATGCTCGACGGTGCCGATCGAGATGCCTTCGCCGGCAGCGACCGTCGTGCACATGCGCAGGTCGGTCACCTGGTCATAGCGGGCGCTCACCAGCGGACGGCCCGGCAGATCGACGCGGCGGAACACCACGCCGGTATCCGGGGCAGCAGGATTCAGCACCAGCGTGACCTTCGCACCGCTGTGCAGGCCGATGCCCGAGCACTTGATGCGGTTCTTCAGTGTCTTCTGGGCAATCTTGCCGGTGTTGAGCACTGGGCGAACTCCTTGAACTGGATCGCGAATCGGACAGAATTCGCGCAAAAGAAAACCGGGGATGGTTTTACCAACCACCCCCGGCTTCAACAAATCACTCTGTGTTACCAGTTGTAACGCCGCTTTTATTAACAAAATCCTACACTTAGCGGCGGTTTTCGATGCTCAGTTGGCCTGCCGGCGCAGGAAGGCCGGAATGTCCAGCAGATCGTCCTGCGGCCGGGTCGGTGTGGCCCGTTCCGCCGTTGCGGTCAGGCCGAGATCGGCCTGGCGCGGCGGTTCGACCCGCACGGTGGCCGCAGGCGCCGCAACCGGGGCGGCCGGCTGGCGGGTGAACTGCGGTTCGGCCTGACGATGCATCGGGGCCGGCTCGGCCTCGGTGCGGCGGGCCGCGCCGGTGATACGGTCAAACAGGCTGGCCTTCTTCTTCGGCTCGACCGGCTTGTTGACCATGTCGGCTTCGGCGAACGGATCCGGCTGACGCATCGCGGCAGGCGCCTGGACCGGCGCCGGCATCGACTGTGCAGCCGGCGGCATGAATGCCGCCTGCACCGCCTGGGCCTCGGCCAGCTGCGCAGCGAAGGGACGCGGCGCGGTTGGTTCAGCCACCGGAGCGGCGGCGACAAAAGCCGCCGGGTCAGCCGCGAGCGGCATGTCCGGCGCGATCATCGCGCTTTCCGGAAGGGCAGCAGGCTCCGGCAGTTCCATCGCGGGTTCCGGAATGATCGCAACCGGTTCCGGCATGGCCAGGGCAGTTGCGCCAGCCGTCATCGGTGCGGGCGCCACGATGGTCTGCGCGACGACAGGCTGAGCCGCCTGCATGGTGGCCGGAGCTGCAGCCGAAACAGCCGGACGCGGCAGGGCGCCGAAGTTGACCGGCTTGGCCTGCGGCGGGGTCACCAGACGCAAGCTGGGTGCAGCCTGCGGCTGGCTGGCCAGCTGCGCGGCGGCGTCGATGCCGGTGGCGACGACGGAAACCCGCATGCGGCCTTCCATATTCGCATCCAGCGTCGAACCGACGATGATGTTGGCTTCCGGATCGACTTCCTCGCGGATGCGGTTCGCGGCTTCATCAACTTCGAACAGCGTCAGGTCCGGGCCGCCGGTGATGTTGATGAGCACGCCGCGGGCGCCCTTCATCGAGATATCGTCCAGCAGCGGGTTGGCGATGGCGCGCTCGGCGGCCTCGATGGCGCGATGATCGCCCTCGGCCTCGCCGGTGCCCATCATGGCCTTGCCCATCTCGCTCATCACCGACCGCACGTCGGCGAAATCGAGGTTGATCAGGCCGGGCATCACCATCAGATCGGTGATGCCGCGCACGCCCGACTGCAGCACGTTGTCGGCCATCTTGAAGGCATCGGCGAACGTGGTCTTCTCGTTGGCCACCCGGAACAGGTTCTGGTTCGGGATGATGATCAGAGTGTCGACATACTGCTGCAGTTCGCGGATGCCAGCCTCGGCCAGCTTCATGCGCTGGCTGCCTTCAAACGAGAACGGCTTGGTCACGACACCCACGGTCAGGATGCCCATTTCCTTGGCAGCGCGGGCGATCACGGGGGCCGCACCGGTGCCGGTGCCGCCGCCCATGCCAGCCGCCACGAAGGCCATATGGCTGCCCTGCATATGCTCGATGATCTGGTCGAGCGACTCTTCGGCCGAGCCGCGGCCGACTTCCGGACGGGCGCCGCAGCCCAGGCCTTGCGTCAGGGCGGTGCCCAGCTGGATACGCCGCTCGGTGAGCGACATGTTCAGCGACTGGGCATCGGTGTTCGCCGCAACGAACTCCACACCCTCAAGCTGAGCCGCAATCATATTGTTGACGGCATTGCCGCCGGCGCCGCCGACGCCGAAGACGACGATGCGGGGTTTCAGTTCCCGCGTGGTCGGCATGCTCAAATTGATACCCATGTTCTCCTCCAGGGTTACAAGTTGCTTTGAACAATGTCGTCGCATGATGCAAGCGACATTGAAAAAATCGCGTGGTTGCTGGTGATTTTTTGAACGGTCTCCATTGTCTTCACCACACGATCAGAAATTGGCCCGCAACCAGCGGCCGATTCGCGAAATCGCGCCGTTGGGTGCGGGCTCAGGTTCGGGCAGACGGATCATGCGCTCGGCCGCCTGCTGTTGAGCGTAAGAGAGCAAACCGGCACAGGCCGAGAAGGCCGGACCGCCGGTTGCCTCTGCCAGGCCGCCGACACGGATCGGACGGCCCAGGCGCACTTGCTTGTCGAGAATGCGGGCGGCGAGTTCGCGCACGCCCTGCAGCTGGCTGGCGCCGCCGGTGAGCACCACGCGGCGGCCGGCCAGCTTCTCGAATCCGGATTGCGCGAGTCGCTCGCGCACCTGCTCGAGGGTTTCCTCGAGTCGGGGTTTGATGATGCCGGTCAGAATCGAGCGCGGCACCTGGTTATGGGCATGATCGTCGGTCTCGCCCACCTGGGGAACGTCGATCGTCTCGGTATCGTCTGACGGCGACGGCAGCACCGTGCCGTACAGCGTCTTGAGCCGTTCGGCATGGGCCAGCGGAGTCGAGAGGCCACGGGCGATGTCGTTGGTGACATGGTGGCCGCCGAGCGGCACGACGTCCACATGGACCAGCTGCCCGTCGTAGAACACGGCCAGGCTGGTGGTGCCGCCGCCCATATCCAGCAGGGTGACGCCGAGATCCATCTCGTCCTCGACCAGGCAGGCGAGGCCGGCGGCAAACGGCGACACGATTCGCCCGGCGATGCGCAGGTGGCCTCGCGCGACGCAGGTGGCGAGATTGCGCAGCGGGCCCGAGCCGGCGGTGATGACATGCATGTTCACGCCAAGGCGTTCGCAGGCCATGCCGCGCGGGTCCTTGATGCCACGCGACCCGTCGATGGTGTAGCCGACGGGAATCGAATGCACGATCTCACGATCGCCCGGATGTTCGTGGCGGCGGCCCTGGTCGAGCACCAGGGCGACGTCATGCTCGGTGACTTCGTGGCCGTCGATGGCGACTTCGACGCCGACGCTGTGCGACTGCGGGTTGCCGGCATTCACGCTGACGAACACGTCGCGGATGGTTTCCCCGCACATGCGCTCGGCGGTTTCCACTGCGGCGCGGATCGACTGCTCGGCGGCATCCATGTCAATCACATTGCCATTGCGCAGGCCGCGCGACAGCTGGTGGCCGATGCCGATGACGCGGAGCGTGCCGCCATCGCTGCGCGCGATGAAGCAGCAGACTTTGGACGAGCCGACATCCAGGGCGGCAATCAGTCCGTTGCGCGAGACAGCCATGGTCTAGTTCCCCCTGCGAGCGATGCGCATGTTCATGTCCGTTTCCCCGCCTTGCGCGGCGTATTGGTGGTTGGCGGCGGTGGTTCGGCTTCCGGGTTCAGCTGCACGATCAGCCGATCCTCCAGCCGCAGGTCGACCACCTTGATGTCGCGGCGCAGCAGGCCATGGCTGCGCTCCAGTTCGATCAGTCGTGCCCATGCAGTCGCTGCACCTTCTTCCGGAAGACGCGCGACGATGCCGTTGTCGAATTCGACGTCCCAGCGGCGGTTGCGCACCCGGATCGCATTGACCACGCGCGAGGCCAGCACCGGCTCGCTCTGCAGCATGTCGAGCAGGTCATGTGCCTTGTCGGATGCGCCCTCGCCCACCAGCAGGAAGAGGTTGTGGAAGTCGGCGCGGTCGCCCTCTTCCAGCACCTTGCCTTCGGCATCGATCAGGTAGACGCGGCCGTCGATCTGCCAGCGCGCAAAGGCATCGCGCTCGACGATCTCGATATGCAGCGTATCCGGCAGCTGGCGCCAGATCGTCGCCTGCTTGACCCAGCCGATCGATTCCACGCGACGGCGGATGCCATCGAGGTCGAGCGAGAGGATCGGATCGCCGCGCTCGACGCCGACCGCATCGGCCAGTGCTTCCAGCGGCGCATGCACGCGGCCCTGCACATTCACCTCGCCCAGCCGCATGTCGACGGTGGCGCCGGCATCGCCGATCATGTCCTGCGCCGCCAGCCGCGCCTGTGCCGGGAGATCGGTCTTGAGCCAGGCATAGGCACCACCGCCGGTCAATGTGGCGACGAGCAGCACCGCGACCGTCTGCTTCACGCGACGCCACAGCACCGACTTCGGACGCTTGCGCGCCGGCGGCAGCGGACGGCAATAGCCCTTCGGGCGTGCCGGCGGCAATGTCGGGGCGCAGGGCGCGCAGGGGCGGTCGTCGGGCAGAACGACTAGCGATCGCATGAGGCGTCCTCCACCATCCAGCGCACCAGCTGGCCGAACGAGATGCCCTGATGGGCGGCGATTTCCGGCACCAGCGACAGCGGCGTCATGCCCGGCTGGGTGTTGATTTCGAGCAGGAAGAACTTCCCGCTGCCGCCTTCGGTATCGTCATAGCGCCAGTCGGAGCGCGTGACACCACGGCAGCCCAGCGTCTGGTGCGCCTTGAGCGCCAAGGCGCAGATCTCGTCGTAGATGGCTTGCGGCAGCGGCGCTGGCATCAGGTGCGTGGCCTTGCCGTCGGTGTATTTCGCCTCGTAATCGTAGAAGCGGCCATGCGCCTTGATCTCGATGGCGCCCAGCACGCGATCGCCCATCACCGCGATCTGGATTTCGCGGCCGGGGATATATTGCTCGACCAGCACATGCTCACCGAAATGCCAGGTGGCGTCGTCCTGCGGCTGATAGTTGTCGCCGTTAAAGACGATATGCACGCCAACCGACGAGCCTTCGTTGAGGGGTTTGATCACATACGGGAACGGCATCACCGGACCGGCGCGGAAAGCCGAGCGGTGCACCACCTGGCCATTGGCCATCGGCAGGCCGTGGTTGCGCCAGATATCCTTAGCCATCGGCTTGTTCATCGCCAGCGCCGAGGCCAGCACGCCGGAATGCGTATAGGGAACGGCGAGCAGTTCCAGCAGGCCCTGCACCGTGCCGTCTTCGCCGAAGGGGCCATGCAGCGCATTGAAGGCGACATCGGGCTTGAGCGCCGAGAGTTTCGTGGCGAGGTCACGGTCGACATCGATCTCGCTGACCTTGAAGCCCTCGTCTTTCAGCGCCTTGGACACGGCGCGACCGGAGGTAAGCGAGACCTCGCGCTCCGACGACCAGCCACCCATCAGGACCGCGACATGATTCTTCATGCGCCGGCTCCTTTGCCAATGCGCTTGATTTCCCAGCGCAGCTCGATGCCACTCTGCGCCTTCACGCGCTCGCGCACGGTCTCGCCCAACGTTTCGAGATCGGCGGCCGTGGCATTGCCGCGGTTGATCAGGAAGTTGCAATGCTGTTCCGACACCTGGGCATCGCCGACCACCAGACCACGACAGCCGGCCGCATCGACCAGCTGCCAGGCCTTGTGACCTTCCGGATTGGCGAAGGTGCTGCCGCCAGTGCGCGAGCGGATCGGCTGGCTGCCTTCGCGAGCGGCCTGGATCTCGTCCATGCGCTTCTGAATCTCGGCCTTGTCGCCGGGACGGCCCTTGAGGCGGCAGCTGAGGAAAATCCAGTCTGCCGGCACGCCGCAATGGCGATAGCCGAATTTCATGTCTGCCAGCGTCAGGCGATGCAGGTTGCCCTGCCCGTCCAGCGCTTCGGCCCAGAGCAGCACATCCTTGAACTCGGTGCCGTAGGCCCCGGCATTCATGCGCAACCCGCCGCCGACCGTGCCGGGAATGCCGCGCAGGAATTCCAGGCCGGCAATGCCATGCATCTGCGCGGTCTGCGCCACATTCACGTCCAGCGCGCCGGCACCGGCGATGATCTCATCGCCTTCGGCCTCGATCTCGACGAAGCCGCGACCGAGCCGCAGCACCACACCGTCGATGCCGCCATCACGCACCAGCGTGTTGGAGCCGACACCGAGCACGGTGACTTGCACATCCTTCGGCTTGGTCTTCAGGAAGGCGATGAGATCGTCGCGATCGGCCGGACGGAACATTGCTTCGGCCGGACCGCCGACGCGGAACCAGGTGATCTCGGCCAGGCCGGCATCGGCCGACAGCCGGCCGCGCACGGCGGGCAGCCGCGCGATCAGACCTTCCTGCCGGACCAGCTCTGCCGCCATCATGCGGCCCCCTCGTCGTAGAGCGCCTGCAACTCGCCGGGCAGCGCGTTGGCCCAAGTGGTGATATTGCCGGCGCCGAGACAGACGACGAGATCGCCTGCCGAGGCTTCCTGCTTCGCCAGTTCGGCCAGTTGTTCGGGCGACTGCAGCGCCAGCACGCGGCGATGACCGCGGTTGCGCAGGCCTTCGACCAGCGCGTCGCGACTGACGCCTTCGATCGGGGCTTCTCCCGCGGCATAGACATCGGTGACGATCACCGTGTCGGCATCGTTGAAGCAGGAGCAGAAATCCTCGAACAGGTCACGCAGGCGGGTGTAGCGGTGTGGCTGCACCACAGCGATGACCTTGGCTTCCGGGCGCTCTCCCAATGCAAGGCGCGCGGCCGACAGCACAGCCGAGATTTCCACCGGATGGTGGCCGTAATCGTCGACCACCGTGATACCGGCGGCCTCGCCAGTAATGGTGAAACGCCGCTTCACACCGCCGAAACCGCCGAGCGCCTTCTTCACCACATCGCCGCTGAAGCCCATTTCCTTGGCTATCGCTGCAACGACCAGAGAATTCTGAACGTTGTGGCGACCGAACATCGGCAGATGGATGCCGGTGATGGTATCGGACGTGCCGCGCGTGCGGTCGGTGATCTGCACGTCGTACAGCGCGCCACGACTATCGAAGGTGACATTCACCGCGCGCACGTCGGCCTGCGGCGAGAAACCGTAGGTGATGACGCGGCGATCGGTGATGCGGCCGATCATGGCCTGCACTTCCGGATGATCGATACAGAGCGTGGCAAAACCGTAGAAGGGAATGCTTTCGACGAACTGCTTGAAGCCGTCGCGCACCTTGTCGAAGGTACCGTAGTGGTCGAGATGCTCGGGATCGATATTGGTAACCACCGCAATCGTGGCCGGCAGCTTCAGGAAGGTGCCGTCGCTCTCGTCGGCTTCCACCACCATCCATTCACCGGCACCGAGGCGTGCATTTGTGCCATAGGCGTTGATGATGCCACCGTTGATGACGGTCGGATCCATGCCGGCAGCTTCGAGCAGTGCGGCGACCAGCGAGGTGGTCGTGGTCTTGCCATGCGTGCCCGCAATCGCAATAGCCCATTTCAGGCGCATCAGTTCGCCCAGCATTTCGGCGCGGCGCACCACCGGGATCAGGCGTGCGCGGGCTGCCTTCACTTCCGGGTTGTCGGCCTTCACGGCGGTCGACACCACCAGCACTTCGGCGGCAGCGATATTTTCTTCGCGCTGGCCCTCGAACACCTTGATGCCGAGATCGCGCAGGCGCTTGACGTTATAATTGGCGCTGAGATCCGAGCCCTGCACCTGATAGCCGAGATTGTGCATCACCTCGGCGATACCGGACATGCCGATGCCGCCGATGCCCACGAAGTGGATGATGCCGATATCGAGCGGTAAAGCCCTCACGCCGCGGTCCTCTTGACTGAATGATCCTGAGCCGCCGACTGCGCATTCGCAGCAGCACGACGATGTTCGGTGGCAACGCGCTCGACCAGATCGGCAAGCGCCTGGGCCGCCAGCGGCCGGCCGACGCTGCGCGCATGCGCCGCCATGTCGGCCAGCTGCGCCGGATCGGCCAGCAGATCGTTAAAAGCCATGGCGACGCGCTCGGGCGTGAACTTGTCCTGCGCAATCACCTCCGCGCCGCCGGCATGAGCGAGCGCCTGGGCATTGGCGGTCTGGTGATCGTCCATCGCATGGGCATAGGGCACCAGCAGGCTGGGACGGCCGATCACCGCTATCTCGGCGGTGCTGCTGGCGCCGGAGCGGCTGACCACCAGATGCGCGACGGCAAGCCGCTGCGCCACATCGCTGAAGAAGGTCGCGGTTTCGGCCTGGATACCGGCAACGGTGTAGGCGGCGCGCACGCGATCCAGGTCTTCCGCGCGGCACTGCTGCACGATACGCAGGCGCTTCTTCATCTCGGGCGGCAGGCTGGCGAGCGCGGCAGGCACAGAGTCGGAGAGCACACGCGCACCCTGGCTGCCGCCCAGAATCAACACACGCAAAGACTGGTCCGGCGCGGTATAGGGCACATCTGCCGCAGCGAGAATGGCCGGACGCACCGGGTTGCCGGTGACGGTGACGACGGCCTGCTCGGGCAGGAAATGCGTGGCCGGGAAGGATGTGGCGATGCGGGCCGCGAAACGCGCGACCAGGCGATTCACACGCCCGAGCACGGCATTCTGCTCATGCACCACGATGGGAATCTTGCGCAGCTTTGCGGCGAGCAGCAGCGGCAGGGCCGGATAGCCGCCGAAGCCGACGACCGCGACAGGCCGCGTCAGGCCCAGCAGGGTCAGCGCCGAGACCACGCCGTGGCCGATTTCCACGATGCTCATCAGCTTGCCAACCGCTGAACGCCCGCTCGGCGTGCCGGCGGGAATGCGATAGAGCGGCAGTTCCGGCAGGTTCTGGCCAAAGCCCTGGCCGCGCGTGTCGGTGACAAGGCCGACGCGATGGCCGCGCCTGAGCAGCTCGGCTGCCAGCGCCTCGGCCGGAAAGACATGTCCGCCGGTGCCACCGGCCGCAAGCAGGATCGGATTTTCAGCAGTGCCAATATTATGCGGAGCAGTCATCGCGCCCCTCCACTCTCGGGCCGCCAGCGGGTCAGCGCCAGCAGCATGCCCATGGCAAAGGCCAGCGCCAGCAGCGACGAACCGCCATAGGAGATGAAGGGCAAGGTCATGCCCTTGGTGGGCAGCAGATGCAGATTGACGCCGATATTGATGATCGCCTGCAGACCGAACTGCGTGGTGAGGCCGGCGGCAGCCAGCAGCACGAACAGGTTATTTTCGGTCATCAGCCGCGAGAAGCAGCGCAGCACGATGAAGGCGAAAATGCCAACGATGAACAGACAGGCGAACAGGCCGAATTCCTCGCCCGCGACAGCGAAGATGAAGTCAGTATGCGCATCAGGCAGCACGCTTTTCACGGCGCCCTCGCCCGGACCACGGCCCCAGACGCCGCCAGCGGCAAAAGCCTCCATGGCGCGTTCGATCTGGTAGTTCTCCTTAGCCGCCGGATCGAGGAAGCGATCGATGCGGCTGGCGACATGCGGGAAGATCAGGTAGGCGCCGAAGATGCCGGCAACGCCGAGCGCGCCCAGTGCCAGCACCAGCACAATCGGCAGGCCCGCGATGAAGAACTGCGCCATCCACACCGCCGTCACCACCACGGCCATGCCGAGATCGGGCTGCAACAGCAGCACCCCGACCACCAGGCCGACGAGCGCGGTAGAGATCGCCCAGCCCGGGAAGCCGGTGCCCTTGCGCCACTCCGCGAACAGCCAGGCGGCGACCACGGCAAATGCCGGCTTGACGAATTCCGACGGCTGCAGCGACAGGCCGCCGAAGTTGATCCAGCGATGCGCGCCCTTCACCTCGACGCCCATCACGAAGGTAAGGCACATTCCGACCAGTGCGCCGGCGAAGACCACCATGGCCACACGGCGGATGCCGACCGGATCGAGCAGCGATGTGGCAACCATGATCAGCAGCGCCGGCACCAGGAAGACCATCTGGCGCTGCACGAAATGGAAGTTGGCCAGGCCGATGCGGTTTGCCACCGCCGGTGATGCCGCAAGCGTCAGCACGGTACCGACTGCGATCAGCACGGCTATCGCCACCAGCAACCAGCGGTCGACGGTCCACCACCAGCGGCCGAGAATGGACGTGTCAGTGCGCGAGAAGGTGATCATGCCGCGGCTCCTTGTTCACTTGCGCCGCGTTCCTGCACCAGGCGGATGAATTCGTCGCCGCGGTGCTCGAAACTCTTGAATTGGTCGTAGGAGGCGCAGGCTGGCGAGAGCAGCACCACGGCATCCTTGATGCGATCCTTGCGCGCCGCCGCCAGCGCGTCGTCGAGCGCCTTGTCCAGAGTGCCGCAGAGCGCATGCGGCACATTGCCCAGCGTGGCGGCGAAATCGCCGGCTGCCTCGCCGATCAGGCTGGCGCGGCGGACGCGCGGGAACAGCGCCTTCAGGCTGGCAATACCACCGTCCTTGGCCTTGCCGCCAGCAATCCAGTAGACATTCTCGAAAGCGGCCAGCGCTTTTTCGGCGGAGTCCGCGTTGGTGGCCTTGGAGTCATTGATGCAGGAAATGCCGTCGATGCTGCCGACGCGCTGCAGGCGATGCTTCAGGCCCGGGAAGCTGGTAATGCCGGCACGGATGGTTTCGGCATCCAGCCCGGCGGCGCGCGCGGCGGCGAAAGCAGCGGCGATATTCTGGCCGTTATGCGAACCGGGCAGAGCCGGGAAATCGAGCGCGAAGACGGCCTTGCCATTTTCATACAGCTGGCCGTCCAGGGCGCTGACGCCGCGGGGCAGGATTTCGCGGATCGAGATCGGCGTAATGGTGCGGCCGGTATTGTCCTTCACGAGGGCTGCATGAATGGCGCGGCAGTAGTCATCGTCTACGCCGATCACGGCGGTGTCGCCCGCGCTCTGTCCGGCGAAGATCCGCGCCTTGATGGCGGCGTAGTTGTCCATGCTGCCATGGCGATCCAGATGATCGGGCGTGATATTCAGCAACAGCGCGATGCGCGCCTGCCAGCTTGGCGTCAGGTCAATCTGGAAGGACGACATCTCGATCACATAGGTGCCGTCTTTCGCGCTTTCGAAGCGCGGCAGTTCCAGCACGGCCTGGCCGATATTGCCGCCCATCGCAATCAAACGCCCCGCGCCCCGCAGCACATGCGACAGCAGCGCCGTGGTGGTCGACTTCCCGTTGGTGCCGGTGATGCCATAGACGGCAGGCTTCAGCTCGCGCAGCAGCAGTTCGATATCACCGACGATCGGCACACCGGCGCGCTGCGCATTGGCCACCACCTGGTTCGGTACCGGATGGGTCAGCGGCACGCCCGGCGCCAGCGCCAGGCCGGCGCAACCGACCAGCGCGCCCTCATGCAGCTGCATCGGCTGGAAGCCGGCCACGGCGGCGGCGGCACGCGAAGACTCAGTGTCATCCCACAAACGCACCTCGGCGCCGCCGGCCAGCAGCGCGCGGGCTGTCGCCAGCCCGCTGCGTGCCAGGCCAAATACCGCCCAGGTCTGTCCGCGTGTATGGGTGAGAGCGATCATTCCAGGATCACCGCAGCTTCAGGGTCGAGAGGCCGACGAGCGCCAGGATCACCGCGACGATCCAGAAGCGGATCACGATGGTCGGCTCTTTCCAGCCCTTCTTTTCGTAATGGTGATGCAGCGGCGCCATGCGGAAGACGCGCTTGCCGGTCAGCTTGAAGCTGGCGACCTGCACCATCACCGAGACGGTCTCGAGCACGAACAGGCCGCCGATGATCGCCAACACCAGTTCGTGCTTGACGATGACGCTGACGGTACCGAGCGCGCCGCCGAGGCTGAGAGATCCCGTATCGCCCATGAAGACCATGGCGGGTGGCGCATTGAACCAGAGGAAGCCGATGCCGGCGCCGACCAGCGCGCCGCAGAAGACCGCGAGCTCACCTGCACCGGCGACATTGTGAATCTGCAGGTAATTGGCGAAGACGGTGTTGCCGACCAGGTAGCAGATCAGGCCGAAGCTGGCGGCGGCGATCATCACCGGCACGATGGCCAGACCATCCAGGCCATCCGTCAGGTTCACGGCATTCGACGCGCCGATGATCACGAAGGCGGCGAACGGCATCATGAACCAGCCGAGATTGAGCAGCACGTCTTTCAGGAACGGCACGGCCAGGCTGGTATTGAGCGGAGCGGCGGCGATCTGGTTGATCCAGACGGCGGCGACGCCGGCGATCACGACCTGCAGGACGAGCTTCAACTTGCCCGGCACGCCTTTTGGATTCTGCTTCGTCACTTTCAGATAGTCATCATAGAAGCCGATCAGACCGAAACCGAAGGTGACCAGCAGCACGACCCAGACATAGCGGTTGCTCAGATCGGCCCAGAGCAGCGTGCCGGTGCCGATGCCGAGCAGAATCAGGAAGCCGCCCATGGTGGGCGTGCCGCGCTTGGTCAGATGGCCTTCGGGACCGTCCTCACGGATGGGCTGGCCCTTGCCCTGCTTGGCGCGCAGCCAGTCGATCAGCGGCTGGCCGATCACGAAGGACAGCACCATGGCGGTGAGGATCGCGCCACCGGTGCGGAAGGTGATGTAGCGAAACAGGTTGAGGACGTTGATCTCGTCCGCCAGCGGATACAGCAGGTGATACAGCATTCTTCCAGACTTTCCTCTGTTCCCTGGCCTTACCAACCGTTGGCGGCGCGCGGCTGCGGCGCCGGATTCAGCATGTCTTCGACGATCTTGCCCATGCGGCTGCCGAGCGAACCCTTCACGAGCAGCACATCGCCAGAGCGCACGGCCCGGCGCAGCGGCTGGATCAGTTCGAGCGAATTGGGCGCGTAATGCCCACGCATCTGTGGTGGCAGCACCTCGTACAGTCCCTTCATCAGCGGACCGCAGGCAAACACCAGATCGATCTTCTCACGCACCAGATCGGCAGCGAGACCAACATGCGCCGCCTGTTCCTCGGGGCCGAGTTCCAGCATGTCACCGATCACGGCAATGCGGCGGCCGCGCGTGTTGCTCGGCTTGGCCATCGCCAGCACGGCGAAAGCGGCGCGCATGCTGGGCGGGCTGGCATTGTAGCTGTCGTCGATCAGATCGAGCTGGCCGCCGTCGCGCCAGTCGAGCGTATGACGTTCGCCGCGGCCCTTCGGTGCAGTGACATCGGCCAGCGCCATGCCGGCCTCGGCAAGATCGCCGCCGGCGAGATGCACGGCTGCCAGCACACCAAGCGCATTCAGCACCCAGTGCCGGCCAGGCGCACCGATCTTGAAGGTCATCGGATGACCGAGGATTTCGGCGGCGACGCAGGAGCAGGCGGAATGCGGCGCGTATTTCACCAGCTTGGCCTGGGCCTCGGGATGCTCACCAAACCCGATGACTTCGGCAGCGCCGGCCGCGCGCGCCGCGGCAGCGATACGCTCGAAATGTGGCGTGTCGCGGTTGATGATGGCGACGCCGCCCGGCTCTAATCCTGCAAAGATTTCCGCTTTGGCATCGGCGATACCTTCGATGCTGTCGAAGTTCTCCAGATGCACCGGCTCGATGGTGGTGATGATGGCGATATGCGGCCGCGCCAGTTTCGACAGCGGCGCGATCTCGCCAGCATGGTTCATGCCCATCTCGATCACGGCATAGCGCGTATCGACCGGCATGCGGGCCAGCGTCAGTGGCACACCCCAGTGATTGTTGAGATTGCCGACCGACGCATGCGTCGCGCCCTGCTGGCTCAATACATGCCGCAGCATTTCCTTGGTCGAGGTCTTGCCGACACTGCCGGTCACGCCGATCACCCTGGCGGCGGAGCGCTGGCGCGCCGCTGCGGCCAGATCGTTCAATCCCTGGAAGGTATCCTTCACCCGCAGCAGGTTGCCGCCCGGCAGAGTCTGCGGCCCACTATCAACCATCGCGGCGGCGGCGCCCTTGGCTAGCGCATCGGCGACGAAGACATGGCCATCGAAGTTCGGGCCACGGATGGCGATAAAGAGATCGCCGAAGCCGACCGTGCGACTGTCGATCGACACACCCGATGCCGTCCAGAAACCGTCGCCCTGTCCATGCGTGGCAGAGGCAGCTTCGGCAGACGTCCACAGCGCGAAAGCTTCCATTAACCTTTACCTCCGTATGGTGCGCTGCCCGAACCAGACACTTCTTCCACCGCAGACACGGCTTCGCGCGCCACCAGAAGGTCGTCGAACGGACGCACCTCACTGCCAACGATCTGTCCCTGTTCATGGCCCTTGCCGGCAATCAGCAGCAGATCGCCAGCTTGCAATTCATTCACTGCAGCAAAGACCGCAGCGCGACGGTCGCCGATCTCGGTCGCGCCTTCCGCTACTGCCATGACAGCAGCGCGAATGGTAGCGGCATCTTCGGTGCGCGGATTGTCGTCGGTGACGAAGACGCGGTCGGCGAATTTCGTCGCCACCTCGCCCATCAGCGGACGCTTGCCGCGATCGCGATCACCGCCGCAGCCGAACACGACCACCAGGCGCTGCATGGTGTGCGGGCGCGCGGCCTTCAGCACGGTTTCCAGCGCATCAGGGGTATGTGCGTAATCGACAAAGACGCTGGCGCCGTTCTTGCGCTGCGCCGCCTTCTGCATACGGCCCGGCACGCCATCCAGCGAACCCAGCGTTTCCCAGGCCGCCGCGGCATGCACGCCGCAACCGACCACGAGGCCGAGTGCCGCCAGAACGTTGCCGGCCTGGAAGCCGCCGATCAGCGGCAGGTCGACATGACGGCGCACGCCAAAAACTTCGGCTTCCACCTGCAGGCCACTGGCATGCGGCACGGCCGACAGGAGCTTGAGTTCGGTGCCGAGCTGGCCATAGCGGATCAGGCGCTGGCCACGGCGCGTGCAGATCTGCTCGACCTTGGCGCCAAGCGCGGAATCCATGTTGATCACGGCAGCGCCGTTCGCCGGCAGCAGCATCTCGAACAGCCGCAGCTTGGCATTGAAGTAGTCTTCGACCGTCGCATGGTAGTCCATGTGATCGCGGGTCAGATTGGTGAAGGCGGCGGCCTGCGGCCTGATGCCGTCAAGGCGGAACTGATCGAGACCGTGACTGGAAGCTTCGAGCGCCAGGTGCTCGACGCCGGCCTGTTGCGCCATGCTCAGCAATTCATGCAGGCGCACCGGATCCGGCGTGGTATGCGCCACCGGAACATCCAGCCCCGCACCATGCAGGCCGAGAGTGCCGAGGCTGGCGCTCTTGTGGCCAAGCCGTGCCCAGATCTGCGCGGTGAAATTCGCCACCGAGGTCTTGCCATTGGTGCCGGTGACAGCCGCGATATGCCGGGGCTGGGCACCGAAGAAGCTGGCCGCCATCAGCGCCAGGCGACGGCGCGGATTGGAATCGGTGACGAAAGCGATCTGGTCGGCAAAGGCCTGGTCGACATGATCGCTCAGCACCGCAACCGCGCCCGCGCGTCGCGCATCCGGGATGAAGCGGTGGCCATCGGCCTGCGTGCCCTTGAGGGCGGCGAAAACATAACCCGGACGCACGGCACGGCTGTCGGCGGTCAGGCCGGCGACATCCAGCGCGGCGGCGCGGGGATCGAGCGGGAGATCGGCGCAGAGATCACTGAGACGCAAGTTTCTTCTCCTGCGTCTTGATAATGGTGTTGGCCGGCACTGCGCTTGTAGCAGTAGGTGTATTGAAATTCGGCATCGGCTGGCCCGGCACCGGCACATACATGGCCTGGCGCATGGCCGGCGAATTTTCGTCCACCGGCGGTACGCCCAGAATCGGTGCAATGCGATTGATCACGCGGCCGATGGCCGGTGCGGCGGTCCAGCCGGCGGTGGCGAAGCCGTAGGTGCTCTTCTGGCCCTTCGGTTCGTCGATCATGATCTGCACGACGTAGCGCGGGTTGTGCATCGGGAAGCCGGCCACGAAAGTGTTGAACAGCGCCTTCTTGTTGTAGCCGCCGCGATCGTTGACCTTTTCCGAGGTGCCGGTCTTGCCGCCGACCAGATAGCCTTCGGCGGCCGCCTTCTTGCCGGTGCCGTCTTCGACGACGAGAACCATCAGCTTGCGCATCACGTCGCTGACCTCGCGACGCAGTACCTGACGGCCCGGCGCCGGCATGCCCTGTGGGCGCTTGATCAGCGTCGGCGGATGCAGCACGCCGCCATTGATGATGGCCGAGGTAGCCGTGGCGAGCTGCAGCGGCGTAACCGACAAGCCATGGCCGAACGAAATCGTCATCGTCTCAACGGTCTTCCACTGGCGTGGAACCAGCGGCGCGCCAATCTCGGGCAATTCCAGCGCGGGCTTGTTCAGCATGCCCATGCGCTGCATGAATTCGCGCTGGCGTTCCGGGCCGACATCGACCGCCATCTTGGCCGAGCCGATGTTGGACGAGTACATGAAGATTTCCGGCACGCTGAGCCAGCGGTTCTTCGGATGATCGTCCTTGATGGTGAAGCGCGAGATCTGGATCGGCCGGCTGGCGTCATAGCCGCCGCTCAGTTTGACGCTGCCGTAATCCAGCGCCATCGCCGTGTTCAGCGTCTTCATGGTCGAACCCATTTCATAGACGCCGAGCGTGATGCGGTTGAACCGCGACTCCTTGCTCGCCGTGCCGGGTTCGGCCGGGTCGAAATCAGGCAGGCTGACCAGCGAAATGATCTCGCCGGTATAAATGTCCATGACGATGCCGCCGCCGCCGATGGCGTTGAAATACTCTATCGTCTTGGCAATCTCGTCGCGCATCACATGCTGCACGCGCAGGTCGATGCTGAGCTCAAGCGGATCGCCGGTGCGGGTCGGGTCCTTGAGCTGCTCATCGAAATGCTGCTCGATGCCGGAGATGCCCCTGCCATCGATGTCGGTGTAGCCCACGACATGCACGCCAAGCGCGCCCTGCGGATAGATGCGGCGCTGCTCGTTGTGAAAATAGAGGCCCGGAATGCCGAGGCGGTTGACTTCATACTGCTCACGCGGCGTGAGGCCACGCTTGAGCCAGACAAAGCTCTTGCCCGAGGCCAGCTTGGCCTGCACTTCACCAACGGGCAGTTCGGGCAGCGCCTGTACCAGCCGCGTGGCAGCCCCGGCGGCATTCTGCACCTTGCGCGGATCGGCATAGAGCGAGGCTATCTTCAGGTTGGTCGCCAGAATCTGACCGTTGCGATCGACAATCGGCTGACGCTCCATCAGCGCCGTCTTCGCACCCAGCTCAGGATTGAAGCCGCGCGCCACGGCGGGCTCGGCAGCACTGCGGATCACAGTGAGTTCGACCAGACGGCCGCCCAGCACCAGGAAGGCCAGCGAGAACAGACCGATGCCGATCACCAGACGGCCGCGGCTGGCATCCAGTGCCTGTTTGGCGGCACCTTCCAGGCGCACCATCGCCGGGCTGCCCGGCATGTCGGCCGGCGTGCAGGGCGGACGCGGCTTGACCTTCGACTGCTGGTGCTTGGGCGTGCGGCGGAACAGACCCATCACTGAGCCCTCCGCGGTTCTTTGCCGCCGCGCTGCATCGCGCCGAGCACGGCGGC
Organism: Ferrovibrio terrae; assembly: GCF_007197755.1. Classification (NCBI taxonomy): domain Bacteria; kingdom Pseudomonadati; phylum Pseudomonadota; class Alphaproteobacteria; order Rhodospirillales; family Rhodospirillaceae; genus Ferrovibrio; species Ferrovibrio terrae. The sequence goes on along the minus strand of NZ_CP041636.1, from coordinate 2,720,481 downwards.
GACTTCGGCATCAAAGGCAGGCGCTTCGGCAGCGACCGGCTTGTTCGGAATCTGGGCGGCGACCTGCATGGAAGACACGGGCGCAACCGGTGCAGGCGCGGCAGCCATCGGCGGCAGCGCGGGCGCAGTGACAGCCGGCGCCGGCTGCGGGCCCCCGACAGCAGGGCCACGATCCTGGCGCCAGGGCAGCGCCTCGATGGCAACGATGTCCTTCGCAGTGGTGCTGCGCATCTCGAGCAGGCGCTGCGCCTTGTCCTGCAGGTAGTCCGGACGGCTCAGATAGCTCCATTCGGCCTGTAGTACGCCGATGGTCTCGCGTTCCTGGCTGAGCGCACGATTAAGCTCGATCAGTTCTTCTTCCAGGCGCTGCACCTCATAGGACAGCTGATAGAGGCCGAACGACACGACGGCCAGCAGAAGCAATGCGATGATGGACAGGCCGCGGCTCATGCTGCCTCCCGCATATCATCATCGGGCCAGGCCGGCGCAGCGGTGCGCTTCGCGGCACGCAGTTTGGCGGAACGGGCGCGCGGATTGGCGGCAGCCTCGGCGTCCGTCGGCGCCAGCGCGCCCTTGTGCAGCAGTTCAAAGCTCGGCGCGCGCGCCGCCACCGTGGCCTGCGGCAGATGGCGCGAACTGCCGGTCTGCTTGCCGCAGCGGCGGTCGAGGAAATGCTTCACCACGCGGTCTTCCAGCGAATGGAACGACACCACGGCGAGGCGACCTTCCGGCTTCAGCAGCTTTTCGGCGGCCACCAGGCCGCGACGCAGTTCGCCAAGCTCATCGTTCACCACGATGCGCAGCGCCTGGAAGGTGCGGGTCGCCGGGTTGATGCCCGGCGTGGCACGCACCACGCGGGCGACGATCTGCACCAGCTGACGTGTGCGGGTGATCGGAGCCTCGATGCGGGCAGCGACGATGGCGCGCGCAACCGCGCGGGCACGGCGCTCTTCGCCGTAAAGATAGATGATGTCGGCCAGCTCGGCCTCGTCGCGGGTATTGACGATATCGGCAGCGGTTTCGCCCTGGTCCGACATGCGCATGTCCAGCGGGCCATCCTGCTGGAAGGAGAAACCACGGTCGGCCTGATCGATCTGCATCGAGGAAACGCCGATATCCAGCGCCACGCCATCCACGCCCTGGATGCCAATCTCGTTGAGCAGCATGTCCATGTCGCCAAAGCGGCCAGCCAGCAGGCGGAAACGGCCGGGATTGGCGGCCGAAACGCGGTCGGCATGAGCCTGCACGGTGGGATCGCGGTCGATGCCGATCACCTGGCACTCCGCCGCGGCCAACAGGGCCGAACTATAACCACCCGCACCAAAGGTCCCGTCCACAAGCACTTCACCGGCACGCGGCGTCAACGCCGCGACGACCTCACCGCACATCACGGAGAGATGAACCGTTCCTGCGGCTTTTTCATGGCCGTTTTTGTCTTGCGGACGAAAACGGTCCGCCGTGCTCACGCTTTTGCCCCCGTATCCGAGGGACCGCCATTGCGCAGCCAGGCCGCGGCCTTCGCTCGCGCCTCGCTGGCGCGTGCCTCCCAGGCCTTCGGCTCCCAGATCTGGAAGCTGTGGCGGCGACCGACGAAGACCGCCTCGCCCGGCGACGCCAGGCCGGCATGATCGAGGAACTGCGGCTGCAACTGGATGCGGCCTTCCTGGTCGAGGTTCAGTTCGTTCAGGAAGGGCAGCAGGCCGTCGATCAGCATTTCGCGTTCGGGATGCAGATCGGGCAACTCGTCGATGCGGCGGTTGACGCCGTCGAGGTAGTCGCGCCCGCCAGCGACCAGCGCCGGGGCAGTGATATCGGGACCGAGGATCAGGCCGCCCTCGGGCTGGCGGCGAGTCAGCAGGGCGCGATACGGCGCCGGCACCGATACACGGCCCTTGGCGTCGATCCGATTCTTGAAGGTGGAGAGAAACAGCTCCACGCCGCGCCCCCGCGCTCTCTCCCGGCGAACTGCCCCCCTTGGGCATCCTGACCTGGGATGACATGGGATAACATGGGCCTATATGGGGGTCAATGGAAATTAACGGTTTGGCATGGAGAATTAAGGACCGATAGCTCAATGATCTCCGAGGTTTGCATTCGATAAGGTCCTATTAAATTCACTTAATGTTCTGATTTGTTCTCATCAATCTCCTTGATCTTGCCGCTATCCCCGGACTACATCGTCCGGACGGGTTAATGGGGCAAAGAACACAGATGAGTGAGCGACTGCGGAGCCTTGGATGCCGGCCGGCCTGGCTGCGTCGCATGATCTGGACGGCTGCCCTCGTCCTGCTGCTGCCTGCCGCCGCGCTTGCACCTGCAGCTTTGGCCGCTGTCAACGAGTTCCTGCCACGCGAGGCGCCGGCGCTGAAGCGCTTTGCCGTCGTGGCCGCCACTGCCAACAACCAGTGCCTGACCACGCAACTGATCAACAACGATGTGAAACGCCTGCGCGCCAACGTGCTGCTGTCGCCCTGCGAGTTCAACATCGACAACCAGACGCAGGGCTTTTTTATCAGCCGCCCACTGCAGCAAGGCGCCTACCAGATTTTCTTTGCCGCCAATCCCAGCTACTGCCTGGCGATGGAACCGCGCGCACAGATCCTGGTCGCCTCGGCCTGCGCGCTGAACACTGAAATGCTGGAGCAGTTGCCACAGCTGTGGGACATCAAGGGCGGCGGCCTGTCACTCAAAGGCATCGACGGCAAGAAGTGGTGCCTCGACACGCGCGCGCGCCAGGGCTTCTCGGCGATCTTCGAGCCGCAATTCGTCGAATGCCCGGAACAGATTCCGGATGCCTTCATCCTGCGCGTCAATCGCTGAACGTCTAACGATCAATCTTGCGCCGCAGATGGCGCCAGCCGATCACGACACCACTGATGGATGCGGCGAAACCGATGATCGACATGCCCCACAGCAGGATGTCCCAGGCCGGCCGCCAGCTCAGCAGGATGCGGAAATCGAAACTGTGCAGCGCGTTGAACAGCCAGCGGTAGCTGCGCCGGCTGTCATCCATGCGATTCAGGATTTCGCCGCTCTGCGGATCGATATGGAACCACGTACCGTCCGGATCGTCAAAGCCGATGCGCAGCACCGGCAGGGTCCGCGTGGTGTGATGCGAATACCAGTAGGCGTCTTCCTCGGTGAGGATGTCGCGCAGCACCGCGCATGCGTCGGGCATCAGCGCAGTGGCCGCCGTAAAGATGGCGGCCGATTCCAGTAACGGTTGCCCTGCCCCGCTGCTGTCAGCACGATACTGCATCACCAGCGCTGTGCCCCCGACCCACAGGAACCGCAGTTCGACTGCATGATTCTCTGGCACCACCGCGATCGGGAAATCGGCCGCCGTATGCCCGGCATAGCGCTGCAGCGCCGCCATTTCGGTGTTGCGGCCCGAGAACCAGTTGTTCGGGTTCATCGAAATCCAGCCGCTGATGATCCAGGCCAGCAGGAAGACGCTGCCGATGATGCCAGCCCAGTGATGCCACAGCATCCAACCGCGATAGGGCGAAATGGCGCCGTTGCTGTAACGACGCTGCGGCCGCAGCCGCTGGATGCCGATCCAGATTCCCGTGATGGCTACGGCGATGGCGGGGCCCGACAGCCACAGAACCACATCGCGCCACAGCGGCGCATCCCGGCGCAGCACGGTGGGATAAATCCAGTGCGGCACCGAGCCCAGCCAGTTCCAGAACCTTTCGCTGCGCGTGGTGTCCAGCGCAATCTCGCCGGTGCGCGAGGACACATAGAGCTGCGTCCCCGCCGGATCGTTCAGCGAGACCAGGTAGAACGGGCGCAATGAATCGTAGCGCGCCGTCACGCTCCACTGGTCGCGGTCTTCAAGAATAGTCGTGGCCTTTGGCGCGGGTCGCACCCGCTGCACGACGGCAACGGCCCGGGCGGCATCGACGGCTTCTATCCGGCGGCCATCGCGCGCCGAAATGGTCAGTCGCGCATCATTCCAGCCGGCGATGCGATAGACCGGTTCACCGGCCAGCATTTCGAGCCGCAGGCCGCGCGGCCATTCTGACAACCCCGCCGCCGCAAGTGCGTCAGTTGGCGAAAGCCGCAGCTGCTGCCCGTCAATGACGGGCAGCAGGGAACGGCGTTCGGTTTCCGTCAGCGCCGGAAAACCGACATACATCATCACCACGCCGGAAAAGAACCACATGGCGAAGAGCAGGCAGGTGGCAATCCCGATCCAGCGATGGATCAGATACAGCCAGCGCTGCGCCTGACGAAGAAAGCGTTTCATGCCTCAGAATTTGACATGGGTGGACACGACGGCCGTGCGCGGCAGGCCCAGCACCCACTGCTGGTCGTTATAGGCCGTCTCCGCATAGACCTTGTCGAACAGGTTGTAGAGCCGAAACCCGATACTGACATCCTTGTGCGGAGTCCATTCCAGCCCGAGATCGACCACCGTGTAGTCTGGCAACTTGTTCAGGTTGGCATTGTCGCTGTAGCGCTCACCAACATAGCGAACACCGCTGCGCGCCTTCCATTCCGGCGCAAAGGCCCAGGTGAGCCACAGGTTGCCCAGCAGCTCAGGCACCTTCGGCGGCGTGTTGCCGGCCCGTGAGGCGCCGCCCGCTTCGGTGAACTCGTCGAACCGCGCATCCAGCCAGGTCGCGTTGCCTTCCAGTCGCCAGTCGCGCGCCAGATCGAAGCCCGTGGCGAATTCAACGCCGCGCGTGGACTGCTCACCGATCTGCTGCGTCAGCGTCGGGTTGCCGGGCACACGCGAGGTGATATCGGTCTTGACGATATGGTATCCGGCCAAAGTCCATTCCGCGCGGCCATTCATCAGGGACTGCTTGACGCCGACCTCGGTCTGCTTGCCGGTCGCCAGCGTGAAGCCGCGGTTGGTGGCCGACAGATTGAGGATTCCGCCAACCGGATCAGTCGCCGTGGCATACTGGCCATACACAGCCAGGTCCGGCGTCAGGTTATAGACCGTACCGGCACGCCAGGTGAGATCCGCGAACGTTTTCTCGAAGCTGTTCGCAGCATTATCGAATTGATCGCGATTCAGCACGATATGATCGAAGCGCAGCCCACCGACCAGCGTCCACTTGTCAGTGACCGACAAACGATCTTCGGCAAACAGCGAGTACTGCTTGGTCTGGGTCTGGTGGCGTGGGCGGAACGGGTCATCGCTCTGGAACAATCCGACCTGCGGACTGAACGGATCGACACTGGTGAGCGCGGCTCCGTTATCGAAATTATGCGCATACTTGAAGTCGACCTGGTTCACATCCAGCCCGACCGCACTCTGGTTCTTCAGGCCCAGGACGGAGCTTTCGATCGTGGCATCAAAGCGGTTGCCGTATTGCACCTGGTCATGAGCGATTTCGAGTGCATCCGCGCGGTCGATCAGACCGGTGCCGGCATTGTAGCTGTATGACTCGATATTGCGCCAATGGCGATTGGTGGTGAGCCGGTACAGGGTGTTGTTGAAGGTTACACTGTCGCTGGCTTCCCATTCGAATTTCAGCTGTGTCCAGTTGTCGCGATACTGGATCAGGCTGTCTTCTGCATTGTAATTCTTTTTACGGATGCTCTCGTCGAGCTGCCCGTTGATCAGCGGCGTGCCGAAATAGCGCGACGGATTCTGATAGCCATAGTCATGCGACAACGAGATAGCGAGGGTATCGCTCGCCTGCGCCCGCAGACCCAGACCGAAGACAAGACTCTCGGTTTCGTCGCGATCCACCCAGCCGTCGGACTTCCGCCCGCTGACATCGGCGCGGTAGGACACCTTGCTGTTGATCGGCCCGCCGCTGCCGGCGGCGACATGGCGTTCCAGGTTACTGCCGAACTCGAACATGGCCTCATTCTGGAATGTCGCGCTTGGCTTCTTGGGCACCACATTGACGACGCCGCCAATGCCGCCGGCGCCGTAGAGCACCGATGCCGGTCCGCGCAGGATCTCGATGCGATCCGCCGTCCAGGTATCGAAAGGGAATGTGACCGTACCGGCGCCCACATACATCTGCGTGCCATCGTAAAGCCGGAGCAGCGAATTGTGTCCGATGAAACCACGGGTCGAGATGGCGCTATGACCATTGCCGGGGTCGGCCGTTGAACTAATGCCAGCCGCCTGGCTCACCGCCTCGGTCACGGTAGCGTAGCCGCGCGCGCGGATAGTCTCCTCGGTGATCACCTCGACGCTGGCCGGGGTTTCCAGCGGCGTCAGGCCAAGGCGGCTGCCGGTGGCGGCGGGCTGTGCCAGCTGCAGGCCGGCGTCTTCATTCGGCTGCTGGCCGGCGACGCTGATCGTCGGCAGGCGGGCATCCTGTGCCAGTGCGGAGACGGTGGAGAGCAGGAGAACAGGAATGGAGAGACGGACGGATTGCGTCCGGTGAGAGTTGGAACGGGCCATGTGAAAACCTCATGCGGTGGGCCTTGTGGCACGTCACCGCGAACGAGGTTGTCTCCGAGGCCTGTGAGGAAAGCAGGCGAACGGTGGACTACCCACCGGAACACCCTGCCCGATGTGATCGCGTGTGACCACGGATGACGGCAGGTCTCCTGGCTCACGGGTCGTTGCTTTTCGTCACCTTCCCAGCGCCGTGCGGCACCAGTGGTTACTCGACGAAAAACTCTCCGCTTACAGTTGCAGGGGCAGCCGCGGCTTTAAATCTCCTGGAGGAAGATTCGCACCGCGTTCCCAGTTAGGCCCTAGCGGGCACCGTCGGATTGCAAGTTGCACAGCTGCGCTGAGTCTGTCAATTCGGAATAAGCAGGGTGCCAGACGGCCTGTAAGCCGGGTTCTGTCCATCCACACCAAAATTGCTTCTGGCGCAGACTGGACGGCCATTCCTCTGGGACGCCCATTGCTGGACGCCTCGCGCGACCGACCCGGATGACGAACCGGAAACAGTTCTGCAGGCTTGCGCCTGCTGCCATCCCTATTTGGTCTTGCTCCCGGTGGGGTTTGCCATGCCGCTTCCGTTACCGGTCGCGCGGTGCGCTCTTACCGCACCCTTTCACCCTTGCCATGACAAGTCATGGCGGTCTGCTCTCTGTGGCACTGTCCCTGGGGTCGCCCCCGCCGGGCGTTACCCGGCACCGTGTTTCCGTGGAGCCCGGACTTTCCTCGACGGTTTAACCCGCCGCGACCGTCCAGCCGTCTGGCACCGGCGCACAGGTAGGCCCTGCGCCAGCGCCAGTCAAGCGGAAACGGGCAGGGGAAATGGCTCAGCCCGCGCGCGCGCTGCTGATACGCCGCACCGTCATCTGCTCGGCGATGTGATGGATCAGGCTGGTGGTTTCGGCATCGCTGACGCCGTCCACCTGGTCCTGCCGCCAGTGACGCTGGAAGGCCCGCACCGCGGCCTCGGTGTGAGTATCATAGATACCGCTGCCTTCGATGGCATAGCCGATCTTGTCGAGCGCCACCTGCAATTCCAGCACCGCGCCGCCGCGTTCGCCGGCGCGCAATGTGGGGGCACCGGGCGAGACCTTGAAATCGGCAGCCCACCAGCGGCCGAAGCCGGCAGCATGCAGGCGGCGCCAGGGGAACAACTCGCCCGGATCTTCCTTGCGCAGCGGCGCCACATCGGAATGGCCGACATAGTTGCCCGGCATCACCTCGTGGCGACTGGCGATATCCCTGAGCAGCGCGATCAGGGCATCGATCTGCACGGCGGGAAATTCGCGATAGCCGAATTCATGGCCGGGGTTGACCAGTTCGATGCCAATGGAGCGGGCATTCACATCACGCACGCCACGCCAGAAGGCTGTGCCGGCATGCCAGGCGCGTTTGTCTTCTGGCACCAGGCGATAGATCGTGCCGTCTTCATCGATCAGGTAATGGCTGCTGACCTTGGCCTGCGGATCGGACAGCCGCTCCAGCGCCGCGGCGGCGGTCGGCATCCCGGTGTAATGCAGCACCACCATATCCACCGGGCGGCGGCAGTTGCGTTCATCGAAATTCGGCGACGGATGATCGACCAGCTTGAGTGTCATTCGCCTGCCGCCTTGTCGCTGACGGGTACGGCCACCGGCGGGCGGCCCGCGGCTTCAGCCGCCTTGGATTCACGCAGGGTGACGATCAGCACGCCGAGCAGGGTCATGGCCGAGCCGATAATGACGCGATTGCTCAATTGCTCGTCAAGGAAATAGATGCCGGACAGGATGCCAAGGAGCGGTGCCAGGGTGAAGCCGGGATTGACGATGCTGACCGGATAGCGGCGCAGCAGGAAATACGCGCCGCCATGCCCAAGCAGCGACACGCCGAGAATGGCATAGAGCAGCACGCCCCAGTGCTGCCATTCGGCGTTCTGGAGACTGGCGGCCTGGCCGCTTTCGGCGACATAGGAAAGCAGCAGCAGGCTTGGTCCGCTGATCATGCCGACCCAGGCCTGCATGCTCAGCGTGTTCACGTCGCGGATGCGGCGAATCAGAATCTGGCCGATCGACATGGCAAACACACTTAAGAGACAGAATATGATCGCGCCTTTGTAGCCGAACACTTTCGGGTCGAAACTGATCACCATGGTGCCGAGGAAGGCAAGCATAATGCCGGCACCGCGACGCCAGCGCACCTTTTCATCGAGGAAGGCCCAGGCCAGCAGCGTGGCGATCGGCACGCCAAGCTGCACCACCACGGCAACGACGGCGACGTCATCCGCAAGGGCGATTCCGTTGAACATCAGCGCGAAATGCAGAGTACCCATCATCAGTGCGGCCCAGAGGACAAGCTGCATCTGGCCCTTCTGCCAGCGCAGCCAGGGCAGCATGATCAGCGCAAGACCGAGGAAACGCAGCCCGGTAAAGAAAACCGGCGGAAAATGCGATACGGCGATCTTCGAGGCAACGAAATTATACCCCCAGATGGCGCAGATCAGCAGCATGAGGGAGAGGTGCTGGGGCTTCATGGGTCGGGACCCTAGCAAAGCCGCCCTGCCGCGGGCTACGTTTGTTTACAGTTCGGCCATGCGCTGGCTGCAAGGGGGGTATGCGGCATGCCTTTGTTGATGCCGTGGTTATGCCCGGATTGCAGGCATGGCGGTCTGATGCAGGGCAGATGCGGAAGGCAGGCGGTATGGTAAAGGCGAAAAAACCTCCGAAAAAATCCCGGGAAAAATTCCCGGGAAAATCCATGCCCCCGGCCGGCAGCAAACCTGCGGCGCGCCGCCCGATCGTATCCTCCGCCCATCTCGCCAGCGAACGGCTGGAGGGATTGAGCGAGTTCGAATTCGCCCTGATGATGACCGCCAATGCCTTCAATCGCTGGATCATGCATTGCATGACCGCGGCTGGTCAGGGCGACCTGGCCGCGCTGGATGTGATGGTGCTGCATGGCGTGAACCATCGCGACCGGCCGAAGCGACTGGCCGATCTCTGCCTGGTGCTGAATGTCGAAGACACCCACACGGTGAATTACGGGCTTAAGAAGATGGTGCGCCTCGGCCTGATTGCCGGCGCCCGACGCGGCAAGGAAATCTTTTACGCCACGACGCCGAAGGGCCGCACGCTCTGCCTGGAATACCGCAAAATCCGCGAGCAGCTGCTCGGTGAAGCCTTCAGCCTGATCGGCCAGCCCGGCCTTGGCAAGCCGCAGGGTGACCTGTCCCGGGTGGCCGAACTGATGCGGGCGCTGTCGGGCACCTACGATCAGGCTGCCCGCTCTGCTGCTTCATTATAGGCAGCCGCTTCGCTCTGACGTCGGCGATAACGTTGACAAATTATCAACGTTTTGTAATCGTCTGGTCTCGTACTTAATCTCGACTGACCGCCCCCGGAGCCCCATATGAACCAGACCATCTCGCCCACGCCCGCCAGTCAGCAGTGGGAATTCTGGATCGATCGCGGCGGCACCTTCACCGATATCGTCGGCCGCAAGCCGGACGGCTCCATCGTCACGCACAAGCTGCTCTCCGAGAATCCCGAGCGCTACAAGGATGCTGCCGTACAGGGCATCCGCGACCTGCTCGGGCTGAAGGCTGGCGATGCGCTGCCCAAGGGCAAAATCGCCGCCGTGAAGATGGGCACGACAGTGGCCACCAACGCACTGCTGGAGCGCAAGGGCGACCGCGTACTGCTGCTGGTCTCTGAAGGCTTTGCCGACCAGCTCCGCATCGGCTACCAGACCCGGCCGAAGCTGTTCGCCCTGCATATCCAGCTACCCGAGATGCTGTATGAGCGCGTGGTGGAGATCCCCGAACGCGTGCGCAATGACGGCAGTATCGAAACGCCGCTCAATCTGGCTGCCGCCGAAGCGGCGCTGAAGGCGGCTTATGTCGACGGCATCCGCTCGGTCGCCATCCTGTTCATGCACGGCTATCGCTACACCGCGCATGAAGCCAAGGTGGCCGAACTGGCGCGCAAGCTGGGCTTCACCCAGGTCTCGGCCAGCCACCAGGTCTCGCCGCTGATCAAATTCGTCAGTCGTGGCGACACGACTGTTGTCGACGCCTATGTCTCGCCGATCCTGCGCCGCTATGTGGATCAGGTGGCCAACGAGCTGGATGCCGCCAATACCGCCTTGCGCCTGATGTTTATGCAGTCGAACGGCGGGCTGGCCGATGCACATTTCTTCCAGGGCAAGGACAGCATTCTTTCCGGCCCCGCCGGTGGCGTGGTTGGTCTGGTGGAAACCTCGACGCGGGCCGGCTTTGAAAAAGTTATCGGCTTCGATATGGGCGGCACATCCACCGATGTGAGCCATTATGCCGGTGAATACGAACGCGCCTTTGAGACCATGGTGGCCGGTGTGCGCATGCGCGCGCCGATGATGATGATCAACACCGTGGCGGCCGGCGGCGGCTCCATCCTGCATTTCGACGGCGCACGCTATCGCGTCGGGCCGGATTCCGCCGGCGCCAATCCCGGTCCGGCCTGCTATCGGCGCGGCGGGCCGCTTGCTGTCACCGACTGCAACGTCGTGCTGGGCAAGCTGCAGCCCGATTTCTTCCCGGCCGTGTTCGGACCCAATGGCGATCAGCCGCTGGACGCGGACGTGGTGAAAACCAAGTTCGCCGAACTGCAGGCGCGCATCAATGCCGAGAGCGGCGACACGCGCAGCATCGAGGAAATGGCCGAAGGCTTCCTCGCCATCGCGGTCGAGAACATGGCCAATGCGATCAAGAAAATCTCGGTCGCGCGCGGCTACGACGTCACCAAATACGTGCTGTCCAGTTTCGGCGGGGCTGGCGGCCAGCATGCCTGTCTGGTGGCTGATGCGCTGGGCATGACCGAAGTGCTGCTGCATCCGCTGGCCGGTGTATTGTCGGCCTATGGCATGGGTCTGGCTGACCAGCGCGTGCTGAAGGAAAAGTCGGCCGAAGTGCCGCTGCAGGACAGCGCACTTCCCAATCTGGCGAAGGAACTGGACGCTCTGGCGGAAGACTCCCGCGCGGAAATGCTGCGTCAGGGCGTGCCGGCAGAGAAGATCACCGTGCTCCGCAAGCTGCATGTGCGCTATGGCGGCTCTGACTCGGCGCTCGAAGTCGAATTCGGCACGCTGGCCGAGATCAAGGCTGCATTTGAGACCGCGCATCGACAGCGTTTCGGCTTCATCAGCCCGGAAAAGGCGCTGATCGCCGGCAGTGTTGCCGTCGAAGTGGTCGGACAGGGCGAACGCGCCCCCGATGTGGTGGAAAAGATCACCGACCCGCGCGCACAGGACGCCATCCCCGTGCTGGCGAAGCGAAAATCCTACATGGCGGCCCAGTGGCGCGACACGCCGGTCTATGACCGTGCGGCGCTGCGCCCCGGCGAGACCATCATGGGGCCGGCTATCGTGATCGAGCCGACCAGCACGATTGCTGTCGAACCCGGCTGGCAGGCACGGCTGACCGAGCGCCGCGACCTGGTGCTGAAACGCGTCGAAGCCCTGCCCGAGCGCAAGGCCATCGGCACTTCTGTCGATCCGGTGATGCTGGAAATCTTCAACAACCTGTTCATGTCGATCGCCGAGCAGATGGGCAGCGTGCTGGAGAAGACCGCCTATTCGGTCAATATCAAGGAGCGCCTCGATTTCTCCTGCGCCATCTTCGACCTCGATGGCGAGCTGATCGCCAATGCGCCGCATATGCCGGTGCATCTCGGCTCGATGTCGGAATCGATCAAGACCGTGATGCGCAAGCGCGCCGGCCAGATGAAGCCGGGCGATGTCTATGTGCTGAACGCGCCTTACGCCGGCGGCACCCATCTGCCCGACGTCACCGTGATCACGCCAGTCTTCGACAAGGCCGGCAAGGATGTGCTGTTCTATCTCGGCAGCCGCGGCCATCATGCCGATATCGGTGGCACCACCCCGGGCTCGATGCCGCCGGATTCCAAGACGGTCGAGGACGAAGGCGTGCTGCTCGACAACGTCCTGCTGGTCGATGGCGGCCGCATGCTGGAAGACGAGATGGTCGCGCTGCTGAAAGGTGGCAAATACCCGTCACGCAATCCGGCGCAGAATATCGCCGACCTCAAGGCACAGATCGCCTCCTGCGAAAAAGGCGCACAGGAGTTACGTAAGATGGTCGACCAGTTCGGTCTCGATGTCGTGCGCGCCTATATGAACCACGTGCAGGACAACGCCGAAGAATCCGTGCGCCGCGTGATCAGCCGCCTGAAGGACGGCGAATTCACCTATCCGATGGATGACGGCTACGAGATCAAGGTGAAGGTCTCGGTCAACCACAAGGACCGTACCGCCAAGATTGACTTCACCGGCACCTCGGGCGTGCATCCGACCAACTACAACGCCCCCACGGCGGTCTGCGTGGCCGCCGTGCTTTACGCCTTCCGCTGCCTGGTCGACTCCGACATCCCGCTGAACGGCGGCTGCCTGAAGCCGCTCGAGATCATCATCCCGAAGAACTCGATGCTCGATCCGGTCTATCCGGCCGCCACGGTGGCCGGCAATGTCGAGACCAGCCAATGCATCACCGACACCATCTTCGGTGCGCTGGGCGTGATGTCGGCGGCCCAGGGCACGATGAACAACTTCACCTTCGGCAATAACGAGTACCAGTATTACGAGACGATCTGCGGCGGCTCGGGTGCCGGTGCGGATTTCGACGGCTGCGACGCGGTCCACACGCATATGACCAATGCGCGTCTGACCGATCCCGAAGTGCTGGAATTCCGTTTCCCCGTCCTGCTGGAGTCTTTCCGCATCCGGCGCGGCTCGGGCGGCAAGGGCAAACACAAGGGCGGCGACGGCACCATCCGCCGCATGCGCTTCCTTACCAATATGGTGGCAACCCTGTTGTCGTCGCACCGCACGGTGCCGCCGTTCGGCTTCGAAGGCGGCGAGACCGGCGAAACCGGCCGGCAGTGGGTGGAACGCACCACCGGCGCGAAGGACATGATGGAAGGCCGCGGCTCGACGCCGATGCAGCCGGGCGATGTCTTCGTCATCTCCACGCCCTCGGCCGGCGGTTTCGGCAAGCCCATGCGCAAGGATGCGGCGGAGTAAAACCGGATTCGTCGGCGCAGCCCTGTCGCCGGGCTGCGCTGACGGCTTCCGCTTTCCCTGAATAACAGCGAAAAGCGCCGCGGCGCCTCGCTCCCTGCCCCAATTCGGCCACAGCGCGCCCCGATAAAACTTGGGTAATACCTTTGTGGCAGAGTCGCATCTGCCGCAGACCGTTTTCGGGGAAGACGCCGTGTTCCGCCACGTCCAATCTTTTGCAGGCTTGTGCATGCTTGCCGGCGTGGCCGTGATTCCGTTCGCTGCCACGGCACAGACAGTGCTGCCCGCCTGCCCCGTCATCGTCACGCCGCGCGATGCCGGCTTCTGCCAGGTCGCGCCACTGCCGCCGAAATACGACAGCCTGTATGAAGAAAAGCGTCGTGATCTGGCGCTGCTCAGTTTCGACCCCGATGAGGGCCATTACCTGCTGTCGCGACAGCCGCTGTTTGCGCCCGGCGATATTTCACTGCTGAGCCGGCAGGACGATCCGGCGAACACCGGCATGTTTGCCGATACCGGCAGCGACAAACTCACCGTCTACAGCGAGGCCGATGCGGCGCCCCGCGCGCTGCAATCGGCCTATGATGTGCCCTTCTTCGACGGGCTGGCACTCAGCAACACCAGCACGATCAGCCAGAGCGATACGTCCGGCCATGAGGATCGCAGCGCCAGCAGCGGCTTCGGCCTCGCTTACCAGGAATACGGCCTGACCTTCAAGGTGAACCCGAATGCGGCCGCCAACTGGAGCGATCTCGCCGGCAGCGGCCATCGCCGCTTCGGCATCGACAATTCGGTGTCGGCCATGGTGGCCCGCGACCTGACGCTGACGCTGTCGTCCGGCTACGCCACGGAAGGTTCCACCGGCGATCCCCATTCCATGCAAAGCAACGAACGTCACCGCATCGCCGTCGCGCAGCATTTCTCCAGCGGCTACAAACTCGGCGCCTCGCTGCAGCGCCGCAATGAATATTTCTACCAGGAAGAGCGCGATCTCAATGTCGTCGGCCTGCAGGTCGGCGTGCCGCTGGGCGAGACGCTGAATTTCACCGCCAGCCATGAATTCGGCGTTGGCGAGCAGCGCAACCTTGGCGCCGGAAATGCCGTGCCCTTCTATGGCCAGCAGCAGAGTCTCGATCTGCAGTTGCACTGGACCCCGGCGGCGCTGGCCAGCCGCGCCATGACCATCATGGCCGGCTACACGGTGACGCAGGATGAATTCGCGGGCGGCAACGATCCCCTGCTGACTCAGGCCCGCCTCAATCTGGCCATGAGATTCTGACGGGCGGTTTTAGCCCCGGATTAACCTAAGGGCAGTCTTCCCAAACGACAGGGTCTTGCTAGACTCTCTCGCAAGGGAGAAATGCCATGACGGACGTTTTCGAGGTTCTCAACCAGCCGCCTGCGCTGGAGGATTACAACCTTTTCACCACCGACAAGGCGTTGATGCAGGCTGCCGAGGTGAATGGCGCCAGCTGGGCGAAAGACCGCCTCACTGTCTATGGCAGCCGCCTGGGCGATGCCGAAACCATTGAGAATGGCCGCCTGGCGCACAGGCATCCGCCGCAGCTGAAGCTGTTCGACCGCTTCGGCCACCGCCGCGACGAGGTGGAGTTCCACCCCGCCTGGCACAGCATCATGTCGCTGATCATCGGTGAAGGCCTGCACTCCGCCCCCTGGGCCGAGCCCAAGCCGGGCGCGCATGTGGCCCGCGCGGCCGCCTATATCATGCATGCGCAGATCGAACCGGGCAGCCAGTGCCCGACCACAATGACCTATGGCAGCGTGCCAGCGATCCGGAAAGACAAACATCTGAGCGAAACCTGGCTGCCGAAAATCTATTCGCGCCAATATGACGGCAGCAACAGGCCGGTGGCGCAGAAGACCGGCGCGCTGATCGGCATGGGGATGACCGAAAAGCAGGGCGGCTCGGATGTGCGCAGCAACACCACGACGGCCACACCCGCCGGTGCGGATGGCGCATACATCATCAACGGGCATAAATGGTTCTTCTCCTGCCCGCAGAATGACGCGCATCTAGTGCTGGCGCAGTCGCCCAACGGCCTGAGCTGCTTCTTCGTGCCGCGCTGGCTGCCCGATGGCAGCAAGAACCCGGTGCAGATCCAGCGCCTGAAGGACAAGGTCGGCAACAAGTCGAATGCCTCGTCCGAGGTCGAATTCCACAACGCGCATGGCTGGCTGCTCGGTGAGGAGGGCCGCGGTGTGCCGACCATCATCGAGATGGGCACCTACACGCGGCTCGACTGCGCTCTGGGTTCGACCGGACTCTTACGGGGCGCCGTCGCCCAAGCCTTGCACCACGTGGCGCATCGCCGCGCCTTCCAGCGCCATCTGATCGACCAGCCGCTGATGACCAATGTGGTAGCCGACCTCGCCATCGAATCCGAGGCCGCCACCATGCTGGCGCTGCGGCTGGCGCGGGCATTCGACCGCGCCGAAGACGATCCGGCTGAAGCTGCCTTCCGCCGCCTCTGCACCCCGGCAGTAAAATACTGGATCTGCAAGCGCGCGCCGAATGCCGTGGTGGAGGCCATGGAGGTGCATGGCGGCAACGGCTATGTCGACGAAGGCCCGCTCGGCATGCTGTACAAGGAAATCCCGCTCAACTCGATCTGGGAGGGCTCGGGCAACGTGATGTGCCTGGACGTGCTGCGCGCCATGCAGAAGAGCCAGGACGGGCTGGAAGCCTATTTCGCCGAACTGATCCCGGCACGCGGCAACGACAAGCGGCTGGATGCCGCGATCAACGACCTGAAAACCGAATTCGCCGACCTGAGCGAAATCGAACATCGTGCGCGGCGCGTGGTGGAAAAGATGATGGTGACCCTTCAGGGCGCACTCCTCGTGCGCCATTCCAGCCCTGCAGTGGCGGATGCCTTCTGCGCCTCGCGGCTCGGCGGCGACTGGGGCCATGCCTTCGGTACGTTGCCGAAGGGTATCGATACCCGCGCCATCGCGGATCGCGCGTTACCGGTCTAGCTCGCCGCCGGCTCCACCGGTATCCGCACCTTCAGCGCTTTTGGCGCGACGGCATAGCGGATCGGGCCTTTCAGCATATCGATCTCGCCGTCATTGGCGACCGGCTTGGTGCGGCGGAAATCGATGTTCAGGCTGTGCGCCTTGATCACCTGCAGCGACGGATCGTTCTGCAGTGTGCCGAGGAACAGCTTGGCCAGCTGGCTGGCTGAACCGAGCCAGGTTTTCTCATGACTGACATAAATGGTCAGTTCGCCGCTCTGCAGATCGGAACGGTTGAACAGTCGACCGGCATTGAATTCATAGCTGCCGACCGCCACCACAATGGCCGGCGACAGTATCTCGGATCGCTGACCGTGATGGTCGATGGTGATTTCCATCATCCGGTGGCGCCGCACCGCGCGCCAGGCTGACCGGATCATGGCTGGCCATTTGTTCAGGCCGAACAGGCGCCGGCGCCGCTCACGGTCCACCACCATTTCCGGATAGAGGCCAAGTGCCGACTTGTTAAGGAACAGGCTCTGGTTCACCCGTCCGACATCAATGGCCGCTACCGTGGAGGCGCAAAGGGCCGCCACCGCATTCTCGATTTCCAGCGGGATATTCAGGTCGCGCGCCAGCAGGTTCATGGTGCCCAGCGGCAGCACACCCAGCACGATGTCGCGCTTCATCGCCAGTTCAGCGGCCGAGCGCAGCGTGCCGTCGCCGCCGCCAACCCAGATCTCCGTGCTGCCCTGCGCGGCAGCGGCAAGCGCGCGCGGCAGTTGGGCGGGCGCCACCATCTGCACATCAACATCAGGCTGGCCCGCCTTGGCGGCCGCCGTATGGATCAGATCGCGCAACGCCGCAGCACCATGCTGCCGCGCCGTGCCGGATTCGGCGTTGATGACGATAGAGGTGGTCATGGAGAGATGCGTTACCAGAACAGCCAGTCGGTGAAATCGGTGCCGGCGCGAATCAGGCCGATCCCGAGTGTAACGAACAAGGCCATGCTGGCGATCCCGACAAAATGGCCAGCCAGTGCGCCCAGCCCGTCGCGAGTCAGAAGCCCCAGTGCAATCAACACGATGCCGAGCGCGAAGGGCACATTGCCGAACGGCAGCGGCAGCGCCAGGCCGACGCCCTGGATCACGATTCCGAGCGCCGCCACCACGGCGCCCAAGCCGCTGACCATCCACGTCATCCGTGGCCGGCAGTGGCGTTCGAGCCGACGGATGAAGGGAATGGCAAAGGCCATGAAGCGGCGCAGCAGTCCGGCTGACAGGCGCTGCCGTCCCAGCAGGGCGGGCATCGGCGGATTGTCGGGGCTGAGCAGCAGGCCGACGGCGACGCAGACCACCAAAGAACCGACGATGAAGCCGAGCGGCAGGCCGGGTGACGGGATGAAGCCAAGCAAGCCGAGAAACAACAAGAGCAATGGCGTCGAGCGCTGCGCCACGATGCCGCCGGCTTCGGCCAGCGTCATGCCACGCGACCGGCCATGCCGGCGCAAGCGCGACAGATCACCGGCAACGCTGCGTCGCCGTGGCCTGCCGGAGGGAATCGCTGAAACGGTGCCGTCCATGCCGATTATGATGGCGATCGAATGGGTCGAAAGCATGACGACAAAACGAAAAAGAGGCGGGCTTGAAAGCCCGCCTCTGCCCAAGAGATAATTACTGGCAATCTCTCGCCAATTACTTCGTTTCGGTACTGCGACCTTCCGGATCGCGGATACCCCGGAAGGTTTGACTGAGCTTGGCCCGGCGAGACGCCATATTGAGCACCTCGACCAGTACCGAGAAGCCCATGGCGCCGTAGATCATCATCTTGGGGATTTCGACGTCGAAGCCTTCAGCCACCAGCGCCATGCCGATCATCACGAGGAACGACAGAGCCAGCATCACCACATTGGGGTTCTTGTTGACGAAGCGCGCCAGCGGCTCGGCCAGTGCCACCATGATGGCAACCGAGAGCAGCACGGCGACCACCATGATCTCGATCTGGCGCGACAGGCCGATGGCCGTGATCACGCTGTCGAGCGAGAAGACGATATCCAGGATGGCGATCTGGCCGATGACAGCCCAGAAGGCCGGATACTTCTTCTTCAGCGGCTCGCCGCTGGCAGAGGTGCTCCCCTCCATTTCGTCGGTTTCCTTGGGCGTGACCCGCTCATGGATTTCCATGGTCGCCTTCCAGATCAGGAAGAGGCCACCAAGGATCAGAACCAGGTCGCGGCCGGAAATCTCGATCTCGAACACGGTGAACAACGGCGCGGTCAGCGTGATCAGCCAGGCGGCCGAGAGCAGCAGCATGATGCGGGTGACCACCGCGCCCAGCAGGCCGAGCTTGCGGCCCAGGGGCTGCTGATGCTCAGGCAGGCGGCTGGTGAGAATGGTGATGAAGATAAGGTTGTCGACCGCCAGAACGAGTTCGAGCAAGACGAGACCCGCCAGCGCCAGAAGGGCTGCGGGGTCGAGAAAAACAGACAGGTCCATTGATGGCTATCCTGGGCTGGGGCTTACGAAGAAGCCGTCCGACATCGCTGCCATCCCGTATATGGCAACCAGAGGGGCCCGGACGTGGGTGGGAATGTAACCGGAATTATGTCGATTTCAAGGTGCAGATTTATGGAAATTTTATGCCGTCAGCCCGCCAGGCCATTAATCGCCCAGCCGGCGATAGACGTATTCGTCGCAACCCGAGCCTAAAGGCGCCCAGCCGCCCGGCCGGGTAAAGCTCCGTACATGCTCGAAACCCAGCCGCCCCATCAGCGCCGCGACTTCACCCGGCGCAATCGACTCATAGGGGTAACCGCCGAGCCAGTCATGGACGTCATGCTCGAAGTCCATGCCGCGCTTTTCCTTGTAGGACTGCACATGCGCCTTGAAATCGCGTCCCAGCAGAAGGAAGGCGAGACGTGTCGCCGCGATATATATTTGCTGCGCCAGGCGCTGCACCGACGGCGATGCCTTGGAATACCAGCGCTTTTCAAGCGTCCAGAGCGAACACAGCCTGGTCTTGCGATAGAGCGCGAAGGCAAATATGCCACCCGGGGCGGTCAGGGCCGCAGCACGCGTCAGGGCCTCATACATCGCGCCGGTGTGGTGCAGCACGCCCCAGGAGTACACCACATCGAACTGACCAAGGCCGGCATTGTCGGCCTCGAAAATACTGCATTGCCGGGCCGAACACTGGTCCTGCGTCTTGAGCGCGGTAAAAACCTGCTGGGCTGCCGCCACCGAATTCGGGTCGATATCGATGCCGAGAACGCTGCGAGCACCCAGCGTTTGTGCCGCCGCGGCATGCAGGCCTGAACCGCAGCCGATGTCGATCATTGTGCGATAGCGCAATCCATCCTCACCCAGCAACCGGGCCAGGGCAGCGCGCGCCTCGCCCAGACGCTTCTGGTCAATCAGCTTCGCGTAACTGGCCCAGTTTTCGCCGAAGGCGAAATGGTTTTCGAGTGATTTGAGATCGTTCTGCATACTCTTGCCGCTAGAAATATAGCCAATGGATTATGGCAAAAGCCTGCCGCTCACAAGTGGTTGCTCTATTCAGCAACAGATGTAGCGGGGCGCGTTTCGCGCAACTCGCTGCTCGCATGGCGGATCACCTGCGCCGAGCCCCAGAGGGCAAGGATCGCCATGAAGGCTGCCACGGCCAGATCCGGCCAGGCCGCGCCAGTGGCAAAAACACCGCTGGCGGCCGCCATCACGGCGAGGTTGCCGAGCGCATCGTTGCGGCTGCAGATCCAGACCGCACGCATGTTGCTGTCGCCGGTGCGGAAACGATACAGGATGACGGTGACCAGCACGTTCACCACCAGCGCGGCGAAGCCGATGACCCCCATCGTGGCTGGCTCAGGCACGGTGCCGGCAATCGCATGATTGATCGTCATGCCGGCGACCCACAGGCCAAAGATGCCCATGGTCACGCCCTTCAGCAGCGCAACGCGGGCGCGCCAGGCCAGAGCCATCGACAGTACGGCCAGCGCCAGACCGTAATTCGCCGCGTCACCCAGGAAGTCGGCAGAGTCGGCCAGAAGCGAGGTCGAACCTGCAGTCAGACCCGCACCGAGTTCGACGACAAACATGCCTGCATTCAGGATGAGCGCGATCCACAACGCCGGGCGCGCGGCATTGCTGTGGTCGTGATCATGATTGTGACCGCCGTGATTGTGGCCGTGATTGTGGCTGTGATTGTGAGACGGCGTGCAGCAGGAAGCGCCCATGGCGATATCCAATCCTTCAGGCGGTGTGTTCGAGGTGATCGTCGAGCGCGCTGTCTTCCTTGTGCGGCTCGGCAACATGTGCAGCCATGTCGGCCAGCATGTGACGCACATGATCGTCGGCGACATCATAAAAGATTTGCCGGCCATGCCGGATGCCGCGCACCAGCCGTGCCGCCTTGAGCAGGCGCAGATGATGGCTCGCCAGTTGCGGCGACAGGCCTGCTGCTTCCGCCGCTGTCGTTGCCGGAAGCGCACCGCCGCACAGGGTGACGACCAGACGCAGGCGCGAAGGATCGCCCAGCAGGCGGAACATGTCGGCGAGCTGATGAATGTGGGAGGAGTCGAGGTGGCGCATATCAAACATTTCAATATCTATTTAAATGTTTGATATGCAAAAGTCAAATAGAGCTTAACTCATTGCTATTACGGAATAAATTACTCGACAGGATGTCGTCGGAAAAGTCGTTGTGGTGATTCAAGGGGTACACCGGAACTGTGCACGGGGCGGCAGGATTTAGTCTGGGATGATATCTGGAGGTGAACCATGACCAATCCGAAAATCGCGGCCGTCCCCCACTCGGCTGACGACAAGATGCCCTATCCGCCGGCGGCCGGCGTCAACCTGGGCAACGACCTGGGCGCCGATGCGGAAGCTGCCGTCCAATCGGCGCAAACCTTCACGCCTGCCAATGAAGATGATGCCGGGCGTCGGGTAGCCGCCGATCCGGACGCAAAACCCGGCCGCTGGCATACTCCGCTGCTGCTCATCGTCGCCGCCCTTGTCGGCGCCGCCTTCCTGCTTGCCATCAGATAGGCAAGCCGAAGCGCTTTCAATTGGGCAGCTGCCCTTCGATCGAGGTCAGGAGCACGACGGCCGACGTCACGCGCTTCCACGCAACCTCGGCAGCAGCATCGCCATGATTGCAGCAATACTCCACTTCCTGAGCAGCTCTGGCCAAAGCCTGCGGGCCGTAGACCTGAATCAGCTTACCAGCCGACATCCACGTATTCCGGTCCAGCAGTGCCGTCTGGAGTGCAACATCCTTATAGGTCTGCATGGCTAACTCCTCCATCAAACGCGACAGAAGATAGACAGTCCGAAGCCACCCATGGTTCCTGCAAGAGCTGTAGCCTGTCGGTGACAGATGGCGTGACCGAATCGACCACCCGGAACATATTTGTGACGAGGTTTCCGCTGCCGATTGCGCAGACCAGCCATGACCTTGCAGAGGCGGAGAATATCTTTGCACCTGACCGCAGCGGGGCTATGCTTTTTAGCCATAATGAGAAAAACCCGCCCCGCCATGATCTGCCTGCCTCGCCAAATCATTGCCCCGTCATGCATCTCATGTGAAACCGGTCTCGGTCTTCGTCTGGATATGTGGCCATGATCCACGCGCTGTTTTATGCGCCGCTCGACTTCATGGGCCGGCATGCCACCAGATTCCTGTTTGGCGGTGTGCTGGTCGGGCTGCTCATTCCGCCGCTGGCCGAACTGCTGCGACCGGGACTGGTCGTTTTCCTGCTGTTGCCACTGACGCTGTCGCTGATGCGGCTCGACTGGAGCGCGTTCCAGGCTTATGCGCGCCGACCGCTGCTGTTCATCCCGATCATCGTCTTTCTGCTGCTGATCTGCCCGCTGCTGATGTTCGCCGCCCTGCTGCCACTCGGCCTGCCTCGCCCGCTGATGGAAGCCATCGTGCTGATGGCAGCCGCGCCGCCAATCACCGGCACGGTGGCGATTGCCCTGATCCTCGGCCTTGATGCCGCGCTGGCCGTGATCGCCATGGTGATCGCCACCGCGCTGGTGCCCTTCACGCTGCCGCCTCTCGCCCTGCTGCTGCTCAATATCGAAGTGCAGATGTCATTGGTGGAGTTCATGGGCCGGCTGGCGCTGATGGTCGGCTTCGCCTTCGCCGCCGCCCTGGTGGCGCACCGTACCCTGCCGCCCGGCTGGCTGAAGGAGAACAAGCGCCTGATGGATGGCTCGTCCGTGCTGGCGCTGGTGTTGTTTGCCATTGCCATCATGGATGGTGTGACCGCCAAGCTGATGGCGCAGCCGGGCTATGTCATCCTCGCCACCGCTTCGGCGTTCATCGCCAATTTGTCGCTGCAGGCCATCGGCTATACGGTCGGACGCTATGTGCTGCGTTTCGACCAGGCCGCGGCACTGACCCTCGGGATTCTCGCTGGCAACTGCAATATGGGCCTGGTGATGGTGTCGCTGGCCGACCGTGCCGTCTTCGACATGGTGGTGTTCTTCGCCATGGGGCAGTTGCCCATGTATATGCTGCCTGGCCTCTTGCAGCCGGTCTATCGCCGCGTCGCGGCCCTGCAAAGCTGAAGGAGTGAACCGATGCCGACCTTGCTGATCACCGGCGCCAATCGCGGCATCGGCCTGGAACTGACCAAACGCTACGCCACCGATGGCTGGACTGTCATTGCCGCCTGCCGCGAACCGCAATCGGCCACGGCGCTGAAAGCCATACGCGGAATCACGGTCGAGGCTCTGGATGTTACCGATTATGCGGCTGTGGACAAACTGGCGCAGACATACGATGGAACCGCAATCGACCTGCTGCTGAACAATGCCGGCATTTACGGCAACCGCGACGGCGCACTTAAAGTCAGCGACTTCGACATCTATCTTGAAGTCCTGCGCGTCAACAGCGTGGCGCCGATGAAGCTGGCGCTGGCTTTCCTGCCGCATCTGAAAGCTGCCCAGAACCGCTCCGGGGGCGGCGCGAAGATTGCCACGATCTCCAGCCGCATGGGTTCGATCGAGCAGGGCAGCGGCGGCTCCTACGCCTATCGCGCCTCGAAGGCGGCGATCAATGCCGGCATGCACAACCTGGCGCTCGACCTGAAATCGAGCAACATCGCCTGCATCACCCTGCATCCCGGCTGGGTGAAAACCGACATGGGCGGCAGTGGCGCGGATATCGACGTCGGCACCAGCGCGGCCGGCCTGAAAAAAGTGATCGACAGCCTCACGCTCAAGGATACCGGAAAATTCTACAACTACGACGGCGGGGAAATCCCATGGTGAGTCAAGCAGGCGGGAAGCATATCCTCATCACCGGCGGCAGCCGCGGCATCGGCCGCGCCTGCGCCATCATGGCGGGCCAGCGCGGCTGGTCGGTTGGCGTGAATTACGCGGGCAATGAGAAGGCGGCGCTTGAGACCGTGCAGGCCGTGCAGAAAGCCGGCGGGCGCGGCATTGCGATCCGGGGCGATGTGGCGCGTGAAGCCGACGTGATTGCCATGTTCGACGCGACCGAAAAGGCTTTCGGCAAGCTGGACGCGCTGATCAACAACGCCGGTATCGTCGGACCGAAGCAGGCATTTGCCGACTATTCCTTCGAGCGCATGCAGCGCATGTTCGAGATCAACGTGCTGGGGGCCTATCTTTGTGCGCGCGAGGCAGCGCGTCGCATGGCGAAACCGCGTGGTGGCAAGGGCGGCAGTATCGTCAACATGTCGTCCATCGCGTCCCGGCTTGGCGCCGCCGGCGAATATGTCGATTACGCCGGCTCGAAAGGCGCCGTGGATACTATGACCATAGGCCTGGCGCGTGAACTCGCGCCGGACGGCATCCGTGTCAATGCGATCCGCCCCGGCCTGATCGATACCGAGATTCATGCCAGCGGTGGACAACCCGATCGCGCCGCCCGCCTTGGCGCCACCACACCCATGGGGCGCGCCGGCACCGCCGACGAAGTGGCCGAAGCGGCGATCTGGCTGATCGAGAACGGGAGCGATTACCTGACCGCGTCGCTGATCGATGTGGCCGGTGGGCGCTGACCCTCACCTGCTGGACGTAATCGCAATCGGCTTGGGGTCGTCGTTACAATTAAAAATCACGATGAAGTAATCCGTCGTGATACCCAGAGCGGCACGACGGCTCTCGAATTTCTGAGCCCACCACTGCGGGTCCTTCAGAGTCACATGCACATTTTCGCCATTGGGAAAGGTCTTGCCGGCGGGATAGGTCGCGATGCATGCATAGACCATCTTGTTGGCGAAGCCATACAGCTCGTCGATGATCCAGTCCATATCCTCTTCCGGGATATGCTCCATGACGTCGGTGCAAATCACGGCGTCGAATCTCTCGCCGAGCGGCAGCCTGGACAGCGGCTCATAGCCCGGGTCATACAGCCGGATTTCATTCACCCCCCAGAAAGTGCGCAGATCAACTTTCTGACTGCTGTCGGCCGAGGGAAACAACGGTGCGGTGTAGAACCTGGCCTTGCCCGCACCATAATCGAGCACGGACTTGACGCCAAACTGATCGATGAGCGATTTGATCGGACCGACATGCGGCAACAGGCTCTGGCCCGTGAAAGTATCTTTAGCAGCGACCGAATGACCCGACGATTGCGTACCTTCGGCATGCATCTGCTGATAAAAGCCGACCAGCTCGTTATAACGCGCGCTGGGGTTGGCGCGGCTGTAGGTCATCATCCAGTCTCCGGGACCTGGGCGCTATGGCAGTCTATGGCCAGACATTTATCACACTGAGCCACCGGCAGCATCAATCCAGATACAGCTTCATGCCGACATGGCTGGCCTTGAAGCCCAGCCGCTCGTAAAGCCTGTGTGCGCCCTGCCGGCTGTTGTCAGACGTCAGCTGCACCATCTTGCAGCCTTTCTGCTTCGCCCGCGCAATGGCATGGCGGATCAGATCCGACCCCAGCCCCTTGCCACGTAAGCTGGACTCGATCCGCACGGCCTCGATCTGGGCGCGCTGCTTGCCCAGGCTGCCCAGCCCCGGCAGTACCAACAACTGCAGGCAACCGATCACCTTCGCGGACTCATCTTCGGCCAGGATCACCTCGGCACCGATCTTCTGCAGCCCGGCAAAGGCGATGCCATACTCCGGTGGCAGCGGATCGGTATAGCGCTCGCGACTGCCGCCCAGATGATCGTCGGCCAGCAGGCGCACGATCTCGGGCAGGTCGGCTTCGGTGGCAAGGCGAAAGCTCAGCATCATCACGGTCCGTCCAGCGGTTCGAGGCCGGTCACACCGCCAGCTTTGCTAGCTGTCATAGCGACATCGCACCAGGGCACGCCGGAATCGAAATAATAGTGCGTGCCGGGTTGCGGCAGGTTGTCACCCGTCACGATACCCAGCGGGAGACCAACAATATCGGGCTCGCGGCTGTCGGTGGAATAGACATGTGCACCACAGTGTCGGCAGAAATGCCGGGTCGCGTTTGCGGTCACCGCAAAGGCAGTGAGATCGTCAGCGCCGGCCTCGATACGGAAGCCTGCCTTGGGCAGATTGAGCCAGGTGGTGAAGGCGGCACCTGACAAGCAGCGGCATTGCGAACAATGGCAGTGCAATGCACCGGCTTCGGCAAGATCGAGACGGGCGCGCACGGCGCCGCAATAGCAGCCTGCCCCCGCAGTCATGGGCGGGCGGTCACTCCGCCGCCTCGGCGTCGAACCGCGCCGGATCGTAGGCCAGGTTCGGTGCCAGCCAACGCTCCATCGTGGCCATATCCATGCCCTTGCGCTTGGCATAGTCGGCCACCTGGTCGCGCTCGATGCGGCCAATGCCGAAATAGTCCGACTGCGGGTGGCTGAAATACCAGCCGCTGACAGCGGCAGACGGCCACATGGCAAAACTTTCAGTCAGCTGGATGCCGGCATTCTCGGTCGGCTGCAGCAGCTTGAACAGCGTCGCCTTCTCGGTGTGGTCCGGGCAGGCCGGATAGCCCGGCGCCGGACGGATGCCGCGATAGGCTTCAGCGATCAGTGCGTCATTATCCAGCGTCTCGTCGCCGGCATAACCCCAGAATTCCTTGCGCACGCGTTCATGCATATGCTCGGCAAAGGCTTCGGCCAGGCGATCAGCCAGCGCCTGCGCCAGGATGCCGGAATAATCATCCTGCTTGGCGGTGAATTCGCGCTTGATCCACTCGTCCAGCCCGAGCCCGGTGGTGACGGCGAAAGCGCCGACATAATCGGTGATGCCGGTCTCCTGCGGCGCGACGAAATCGGCCAGGCAATGGTTGGCGCGGTCGCGATCGCGCTTCATCTGCTGGCGCAGCATATGCAGGCGCGCGATCTCGCTGCCGCCCTCGAATAACGCGACATCATCGTCATTCACCTGGTTGGCCGGCCAGAAGCCGATCACGGCCGCGGCCTGGATCGGCTTTTCCTTCACGATGCGGTCGAGCATGGCTCGCGCATCCTTGAACAGGCCGCGCGCCGCCTCGCCCACCACGTCATCCTGCAGGATGGCGGGATACTTGCCGCGCAGCTCCCAGGAAGCGAAGAACGGCGACCAGTCGATCCGCTCGATCAGCCGGTCTATCGGATAATCCTTGAACACTTTCACGCCGGTGAAGCTCGGCTTCGGCGGCTGATAACCCGTCCAGTCGACCTTCACCTTGTTCTTGCGGACATCGGCAATCGTCTGACGCGGACCGGTGTTGCGCTCGCGCGAATGAATCTCGCGGATTTTGGCATATTCATTCGCCACTTCGCCAGCGTAGACCGGGCGGTCGTTGGCCGAGACCAGACGACCAGCGACACCGACCGCACGCGAGGCATCGGTCACGTAAATCACCGGTCCCTTATAGTTCGGCGCGATCTTGACGGCGGTATGCACCTTGGACGTGGTCGCGCCGCCGATCAGCAGCGGCAGCTCGAGGCCTTCGCGCTGCATTTCGCTGGCGACATAGCACATCTCGTCCAGGCTCGGCGTGATCAGGCCGCTGAGGCCGATGATATCGACATTCTGCTTCTTCGCCTCGTCCAGGATGCGGGCGCAGGACACCATGACGCCGAGGTCGATCACCTCGTAATTGTTGCACTGGAGCACGACGCCGACGATGTTCTTGCCGATATCGTGCACATCGCCTTTCACCGTGGCCATCAGCACCTTGCCATTGGTCTTGGCCGGGCCGGAATTCTTTTCCGCCTCGATGAAGGGCAACAGGTAAGCCACGGCCTTCTTCATCACGCGGGCGGACTTCACCACCTGCGGCAGGAACATCTTGCCGGCGCCAAACAGGTCGCCCACGACGTTCATGCCATCCATCAGCGGGCCTTCGATCACTTCAAGCGGCTTGGCGACGATATGGCGGGCTTCTTCGGTATCCTCGTCGATGAAATCCGCGATGCCGTGTACCAGCGCATGTGTCAGTCGCGCGCGCACTTCCTTCTGGCGCCACGACATATCGACTTCCTGCGACCTGGCACCGCCCTTGAAGCGTTCGGCGATTTCCAGCATGCGCTCGGTCGCGTCCGGCCGGCGGTTGAGCAGCACGTCTTCCACGCGCTCGCGCAGCTCTGCAGGGATGTCTTCGTAAACCGGCAGCTGACCGGCATTCACGATGCCCATGTCCATGCCGTTCTGCATGCCGTAATACAGAAACACGGCGTGCATCGCCTCGCGGACCTGTTCGTTACCGCGGAACGAGAATGACACGTTGGAGACGCCGCCCGAGATATGACAATGGGGCAGATTCTCGCGGATGCGCTTCGCGCCTTCGAAAAACTCGACCGCGTAGTTGTTATGCTCCTCGATGCCGGTGGCGACGGCGAAAATATTCGGGTCGAAGATGATGTCTTCCGGCGGGAAACCGATCTTCTCGGTCAGCAGCTTGTAGGCCCGTTCGCAGATTTCGTACTTACGGTCCGCCGTATCGGCCTGGCCCTGCTCGTCGAAGGCCATCACCACCACGGCAGCACCATAACGGCGCACCTTGCGGGCATGCTCCAGGAAGGCGTCCTCGCCCTCCTTCATGCTGATCGAATTGACAATGGCCTTGCCCTGCACGCATTTCAGGCCGGCCTCGATCACATCCCATTTTGAGCTGTCGATCATGATCGGCACGCGCGAGATATCAGGCTCGGAGGCGATCAGATTCAGATACTTGATCATCGCCGCCTTGGAGTCGAGCATGCCCTCATCCATGTTGACGTCGATGATCTGCGCTCCGCTTTCCACCTGCTGACGCGCCACGGTCAGCGCGGTGTCATAGTCGTCATTCAGGATCAGCTTGCGGAATTTGGCCGAGCCGGTGACGTTGGTGCGTTCACCGATATTGATGAAAACCGGGCCGTTGAAGCCGCGGTTTTCGGACTCGGGGGAAAAGGACTCGTCGATATCGGTCATGCTGCTGGCACTGCAAAGGGTTCAAGACCGCTGAGCCGGAGCTGCGGCGGAATGGTCGGGATGCGGCGCGGCTTCACGCCCTGCACACTGTCGGCGATGGCCCTGATATGATCGGGCGTGGTGCCACAGCAGCCGCCGACGATATTCAGCAGGCCGGACAGCGCCCATTCGCGCAGATGGCCGGCCGTCGTATGCGGCTCTTCGTCATATTCGCCGAACTGGTTGGGCAAACCGGCATTGGGATAGGCGCTGACCGGCACATCGGCCACGCGGCTCAACTCGGCGACATAGGCGCGCATCAGGTCGGCACCGAAGGCGCAGTTCAGGCCGACTGAAAACGGCTTGGTGTGACGCAGGCTGTTCCAGAAGGCTTCCGTGGTCTGGCCTGACAATGTGCGGCCGGACAGATCGGTGATGGTGCCCGAGATCATGATCGGCCACTCTTCACCCAGCTCGTCGAACAGCTCGTAGACGCCGAAGGCAGCCGCCTTGGCGTTCAGCGTGTCGAAGATCGTCTCGATCAGCAGCAGATCGGCGCCGCCTTCAACCAGCCCACGCGCCTGCTGCCTGTAGGCGTCTTTCAGTTCATCGAAGGTGACATTGCGGAAATCCGGCCGGTTCACGTCGGGCGACAGCGAGGCCGTGCGATTTGTGGGTCCGATGGCGCCGGCAACGAAACGCGGCTTCGACGGGTCCTTCGCGGTATATTCATCGGCCGCGAGGCGGGCGATTCTGGCACCTTCGCGATTGATGTCATCGACAGCCGCTTCCAGATGGTAATCAGCCTGGCTGATCGTGGTCCCGCTGAAGGTGTTGGTTTCGATCAGGTCAGCGCCGGCATCGAGATATTCGCGATGCACCTCGCCGATCACATCAGGCCGCGTGATGTTGAGGAGGTCGTGGTTGCCCTTAAGGTCGCTGTTGGCACCCTTGAAGCGTTCGCCGCGATAGTCGGCCTCGTTCAGCTTGCGCCGCTGCAGCATGGTGCCCATCGCGCCATCCAGCACCAGGATGCGGTCCTTTGCCGCTGCCTTCAGCGCCGCGCGGCGTTCCTTGCGTTGCTCCGGGGTATCGAACATCAGGCCGCCACCTCGCCGGCAATCGCCGGCTTCGGCCGCACACCCAGCACATGGCAGATGGCGTAAGTCAGGTCGGCGCGGTTCAGCGTGTAGAAATGGAATTCGTCGATTCCGGCAGCGAGAAGCCGGCGGCACTGCTCGGCAGCGATATGCGCCGCCACCATGCGCCGCGTCTCGGGATCATCGTCCAGACCATCGAACTGGTCGGCCATCCAGGCCGGCACGCTGGCGCCACAGGCGGCGGAGAATTTTGTCACCTGGCGGAAATTGGTGACCGGCAGGATGCCGGGCACGATCGGAATGGTGATGCCGGCCGAACGGGCGCGGTCGAGGAAACGGAAATAGACATCCGTATCGAAAAAATACTGCGTGATGCAGCGCGTCGCGCCAGCATCGGCCTTGCGCTTCAGATGTTCCAGCTCGATACGCGGTGAGGCCGTATCGGGATGACCCTCGGGATAGCAGCCAACGCTGATCTCGAAATCGGCGATCTTCTTCAGGCCCGCGATCAGATCGGTGGAATTGGCGTAGCCCTGCGGATGCGGCTGGAAACCGCCGCTGCCTTCCGGGGCATCGCCACGCAGCGCCACGATATGGCGGATGCCGGCCTGCCAGTAATGCTGCGCCACCTCGTCCACCTCGCCCTTGGAAGCGCCGACGCAGGTGAGATGCGCGGCCGGCTTCAGGCCGGTTTCGTTGAGGATGCGGACGACTGTGTTATGCGTGCGCTCACGCGTCGAGCCGCCGGCACCGTAGGTGACCGAAACGAAGCGCGGACTGAGCGGCGCCAGGCGCATGACGCTGCGCCACAGGCTCTCCTCCATTTCCGGCGTCTTGGGCGGGAAGAACTCGAACGAGACCTTCAGCGGGCCCGAGCGCCGCGCGGCATGGGCATTGGGTTCGGTCAGCGTGGTCATGCGGCAGCACTCTTCTGTGAAATGGCAGTCACCGGGACGCCGCGCTTGGTGGCGCGCCAGACATGGACGGTCAGCGGATGGCCCGGCAGCGCGGTGACCGGATCGAGGTCAAGCCCGGCCGCAGCGCACCAGGGGCGCAATTCGGCATCGGCAAAGCCAAGGCGGCGGTGCGCATGACGGGCGCGCAGGTCTTCCAGGTTATGCGGTGCGAAATCGACTATCACCAGGTGGCCGCCGGGCGTCAGCACGCGGGCGGCTTCCTGGATCGCCTTCTGCGGTTCGTCGGCGAAATGCAGCACCTGATGGATCACCGCCGCATCGATGCTGTTGCTGTCGAGCGGCAGGGCATACATGTCGGCCTGACGAACCTGGCAATGCTTGATGCCAGCACGTTCCAGGTTGCTGCGTGCAATGCTCAGCATGTCACGGCTGCTATCGACGCCGAGGCCGCGCTTCACTTTCGGGCTGAGGATTTCCAGCAGCCTGCCGGTGCCGGTGCCGATGTCGAGCAGATCGCCGATCGGCTGACCGCCATCCAGCATCTTCAGCACGGCGGCCTCAACCTGGGCTTCATCAATATGCAGCGAGCGGATCGCCGACCACTGGGCGGCATTGTCGCGGAAATACCGTTCGGCGGCCTCGGTGCGGGCGCGCTTCACGGCGATCAGCCGCTCGGCATCGCGCGCCAGAATGGGGTCCTCGGCCGGCAGCAACGTGGCCAGCGCACGGGCCAGCGGCGCACCGGCCAGCCGATCGCCCACGCGATAGAAAGCCCAGGTGCCTTCCGGCACACGCTCCAGCAGCCCCGCCTCGCAGAGCAGTTTCAGATGTCGCGAGACGCGCGGCTGACTTTGGCCCAGAATCTGGGTGAGCTCTGACACCGTGAGCTGGCTGTCGGCGCAGAGCGCCAGCAGGCGCAGCCGCGTCGGCTCGGCGGCAGCCCGCAAAGCGGCCATCAGGACGTCCAGGGTAAAGCTCGGCTCGATGTTCATGGACTATATATAAACATATCTTTATGTATTTGTGTAGAACTAAATCGCGTCATAAAAAGAATCATGGCCTTCATAATGCAGCCGGGCTATGAATTCGCCTCGCTAAAGCCTTATTCGGAATGCAAAAGACTATTAATCTCCACAGCTTAGCTGGTTGCCACATGCCCCTTCCCCTGACCGTTTCACGCCGCCTACTGCTTACGGCCCTGGCCGGACTTGCGCTTGTCGCTGCCGGCCCCGTCCGTGCGGCCCAGGCCGCGGCGCCCGACCAGTTCATCCGCGAGGTCGGCACCGACACGCTGAAGGCGCTGGGCGACCGCTCATTGACCCAGGAAAAACGCGAAGGACTGGTCCGCACCCTGCTGACCAACCACCTCGACCTCGATGCGGTCGGCCGCTTCTGCCTTGGCCGCTACAGCCGCGGCATCACGCCCGAACAGAAGAAGGAATACGACGCGCTGTTCGAGGACTACCTCACCAAGGTCTATGCCCAGTTGCTGTCGCAGTATAACGGCGAAACGCTGGAAGTCCGCGACGGCGCCAAGGCAGCCGGCAGCGAGAGCATCGTTGAATCGCAGATCAATCGCCAGAGCGGCCCGCCGATCCGTGTCGAATGGAAGACGCATGAGAAGGACGGCAAGCCGCGGGTCACCGACGTGATCGTGGAAGGCGTGTCGATGGCCTTCACACAGCGTCAGCAGTTCGAATCGGTGATCCAGAACAATGGCGGTAAGATCGATGCCCTGTTCGCCGCCATGAAGAAGCAGATCGCCGGCCGCCGCTAAGCCACGGCTTCTCCAAAAACGAAAAAGCCAGCCGTGGTGAACGGCTGGCTTTTTTTATTGGTCAGCGTTGAGCTCAAGCGCTCGACTCAGGCACTCATTGCCGGCGTGGCGGTCAGTTCCAGCGCATAGCCGGCCGAACGCACGGTGCGGATGACGTCCGTCTCGCCGTTGCCGTTCAGAGCCTTGCGCAGCCGGCGGATATGCACGTCGACTGTGCGCTGCTCGACATAGATATCGCGCCCCCAGACCGCATCCAGCAATTGATCGCGCGACAGCACGCGCCCAGGATGCTCCAGGAAATAACGCAGCAGACGGAACTCGGTGGGGCCGAGATGAATATCGCGACTGTTACGCGTCACCTTGTGGGTGGCGACATCCATCACCAGCCCGCCATAGGTCAGCACCTCTTCCGCCAGAGCCGGACGGATGCGGCGCAACACGGCGCGAATGCGCGCCAGCAGTTCGCTGGGCGAAAACGGCTTGGCGATATAGTCGTCGGCACCAGCATCCAGGCCGCGCACGCGGTCGGCTTCCTCGCCGCGCGCCGTCAGCATGATGATCGGCACATTACGGGCATTGGGATCGCGACGCAGCTGGCGACAGACTTCCAGCCCCGACAGGCGCGGCAGCATCCAGTCGAGCAGGATCAGGTCCGGCATATGCTCGGCCACCTTCAGCAGGGCCTGCTCGCCGTCCATCGCTTCGTCGACGGTGTAGTTTTCCTTTTCCAGATTGTAGCGCAGCAGCGCCAGTAGCGCTGCCTCGTCCTCGATGACAAGGACGCGCGGCTTGATTGCGATATTCATCGCTGGCCTCCCGGCACATTGACCACCGCGTAGGCGGTATCATCCCCCTTCGGGCGATCTTCCTTGGGCATCTCACCCAGAACCGTGTAGTGGATCAGCTCGGCGATGTTGGTGGCATGATCGCCGATACGCTCGATGTTCTTGGCGATGAACAGCAGATGCGTGCAGGGCGTGATGGAGCGCGGATCTTCCATCATGTAGGTCAGCAATTCGCGAAACAGGCTGGTATAGAGGTCATCAACCTCTTCGTCTCGGGCCCAGACCGCGTCAGCCTTGGCGGCGTCGTCGGTGATATAGGCGTCCAGCGTGTCCTTGATCAGGGCCTGCACCAGGGCAGCCATGCGCGGGATGGCATGTACCGGCCGCACCAGCGGCGCCTGGTTCAGCGCAACCGCGCGCTTGCCGACATTCTTGGCATAATCGCCGATACGCTCAATCTCCGAGGAGATACGCAGCGCCGCGACAATTACGCGCAGATCGGCGGCCATCGGCTGCCGGCGGGCCAGCATCTCAATGGCAAAATCGTCGACCTGGTTGCGCAAGGCATCGATCTTGGCGTCGCCCTGCACAACCTCTTCGGCCAGTTTGCTGTCACGCTTGACGATGGCATCGACCGCGGCAGCCAGCTGCGATTCCGCCAGTCCGCCCATCTGCACGATCAGGGTGGAAAGCTTCTTCAGCTCGTCGTCGTAACGCTGAACGATATGTTGCGGCATTTTCTAAATCCTCACTCTGCTCAGCCGAAGCGACCGGTGATGTAACCCTGGGTCCGCTCATCCTTGGGATTGGTGAAAATCACCCTGGTGTCGTCGGTTTCGACCAGGTTGCCCAGATGGAAGAAAGCGGTCTTCTGCGAGACGCGCGCGGCCTGCTGCATCGAATGCGTCACGATGACAATGGTGTACTGCTCGCGCAGTTCGTCCATCAGTTCTTCGATATGCGCAGTGGCGATCGGGTCGAGCGCCGAGCAGGGCTCGTCCATCAGGATCACTTCCGGTGCCACGGCAATGGCGCGGGCAATGCAGAGGCGCTGCTGCTGGCCACCGGACAGGCCAGTGCCGGATTCCTGCAGTCGGTTGCCAACTTCCTTCCACAGACCGGCCTGCTTCAGCGATGTCTCGACGATATGGTCGAGATGCTCGTTGTTTTCAGCCAGGCCATGGATGCGTGGACCGTAGGCGACATTCTCGTAGATCGATTTCGGGAACGGATTCGCCTTCTGGAACACCATGCCGACGCGGGCGCGCAGTTGCACGACATCGACCTTGCTGTCGTAGACATTAAGCTTGTCGAGCGTGATATCGCCGATGACGCGGCAGTCTCGGATCGTGTCGTTCATCCGGTTCAGGCAACGCAGGAACGTCGATTTTCCGCAGCCGGACGGGCCGATGAGCGCCGTGACCGAACGGGCCGGAATGTCGAGATCGACGTCATGGAGCGCCTGCTTCTCGCCGTAGAAGACGCCGACCTTGCGCGTCACCATCTTGATCTCGATCTCGGACTGGCGGAGATCGTTATGCGTACCATTCTGCATGAGAAGTCCTTATGGGCTCCAAGGGGTGATTTACAGCGCGAGCGATGCCAGGACCTTACCAGCGACGCTCGAATTTCTTGCGCAGCAGGATCGCCGCCAAATTCATCAGCAGCAGGAAAACCAGCAGCACGATGATCGCCGCCGAGGTTTTCTCGACAAAGCCGCGCTCGGAACTGTCGGCCCACATGAAGATCTGCACCGGCAGCACCGTGGCGGCATCCACCGGCGTTGTCGGGATATCGACGATGAAGGCGACCATGCCGATCATCAGAAGCGGTGCGGTTTCGCCCAGTGCATGGGCCATGGCAATGATCGTACCCGTAAGAATGCCGGGCATGGCCAGCGGCAGCACATGATGCAGCACCACTTGCAGCGGTGAGGCGCCGAGGCCGAGTGCGGCCTGCCGGATCGAAGGCGGCACGGCGCGCAGGGCGGCGCGCGATGCAATGATCATCACCGGGAGACTCATGAGGGCCAGGACCAGGCCGCCGACGAATGGCGCCGAGCGCGGCATCCCGAAGAAGCCGATAAAGACCGCAAGGCCGAGCAGTCCATAGACGATTGAGGGCACGGCCGCGAGGTTGTTGATGTTGACCTCGATCAGTTCGGTCCAGTGGTTTTTCGGCGCGAACTCCTCAAGGTAGATCGCCGCCATGATGCCGAGCGGGAAAGCCACCAGCAAGGTAACCAGCAGGGTATAGAAGGAGCCGACCACTCCACCCCAGACGCCAACCAATTCCGGCTCTCGGCTATCCGCGCCGGTGAAGAAGCGGAGATTGAACTGCAGGTCGAGATCACCCGACGCCTTCAGGCTGTCAAGCCAGCGCACCTGGCTATCCTTGACCCGGCGCTCCTCTTCAGGGGCTGTGGTATCGACCTGGCGCTTTACGAACATGTCGATATCCGACGAGGTCGGCAGCCAGACCGAAATGGTCTGACCGATCAGCGATGGATCGGCCACGATCATACGACCAATCTGGGATTCGGCACCGGCGCTGACCAGGGCCTGCAGGCGGCGACGCTCGCCACGGCTCTGCACATCCGGGAACTTCTTCTGCAGTGCGTCCAGGATTATGGCGCCGTAGTTGCCCTGCATGATCTTGCGCACATCGGTAGTGCCGGCCGGAGCAATCTGTTCAGCGCTGAGCTGCAGATCGAGCCGGACGTGCGTCTGGCGAAAGGCGGTGAAGCCATTCGAGGCGATCGTGAACATAAGGATCGCAAGGGCTGTCAGGGAAAACAGGATCGCGGACAGACCAATCATCTTGAAGCGGCGTTCGGAGGCATAGCGCGCCTTCAGCCGTTTGTTTGCCGCATCGGTCATGTGAATGCCCGGCGTCAAGGCAGCGGCAGCCTGCTGACGCGGCATGGTATCGGCGAGGATGTCAGTCATACTGTTCCCGGTATTTCTTGACGATGCGCAGGGCAACGATGTTGAGGCTGAGCG
This sequence comes from Ferrovibrio terrae, assembly GCF_007197755.1. NCBI lineage: Bacteria > Pseudomonadati > Pseudomonadota > Alphaproteobacteria > Rhodospirillales > Rhodospirillaceae > Ferrovibrio > Ferrovibrio terrae. Next base: position 2,684,163 of record NZ_CP041636.1, on the reverse strand, counting down.
TGACGATGAACAGCACCAGGCCAAGTGCGAAGGCCGCAAGTGTCTTGGGGCTGTCGAATTCCTGATCGCCGACCAGCAGTGAAGCGATATGCACCGTAACCGTGGTGACTGCGGCCAGCGGATTGGCCGTGATATTGGCGGCCAGGCCGGCCGCCATCACCACGATCATGGTTTCGCCCAGCGCGCGACTGAAGGCGAGAATCACCGAAGCTGCGATGCCGGGCAGTGCGGCCGGCAGGATCACGCGCTTGATGGTCTCCGATTTCGTGGCGCCGAGACCGTAGGAACCATCGCGCAGGCTTTGCGGCACCGCGTTGATCACATCATCCGACAGCGACGACACGAAAGGAATGATCATGATGCCCATGACAAGGCCAGCGGCCAGAGCCGACTGCGAAGCAACCTCGAGGCCGATGCTCTCGCCGGCGGTACGAATGAACGGCGCAACGGTGAGCGCGGCGAAGAAGCCGTAAACCACTGTGGGAATACCAGCGAGGACCTCCAGCGCCGGCTTGGTCCAGGCCCGTACTTTGGGACCGGAATATTCGGCCATATACACGGCAGCCATCAGGCCGATCGGCACCGCAACCAGCATCGCGATGGCGGCGATCAGCAGGGTACCGACAAACAATGGTACCGCGCCGAAGGCGCCCGACGAGCCGACCTGGTCGGCGCGGATTGCCGTCTGCGGCGACCAGGTCAGGCCGAACAGGAATTCCAGGGGGTTGACGGCGTGGAAGAAGCGCAGCGCCTCAAAGACCAGCGAGAGCACGATGCCGACGGTGGTCAGCACCGCGATGGTCGAACTGACGATCAGCAGCACATTGGCCGCGCGCTCCACGCGATTGCGGGCGCGGAAATCGGAGGTAATGCGGCTGCGGCCGTAGACCAGGCCGGAGATGCCGAGTGCCAGAACGATGACCCAGAGAGCGCTGGTGCCCAACTGGCGAAGCGAGATGTAGTGTTCCACCACCGGGCGGAGATTGGCGTCAGCCTTATCCACCGGAATATTGCCGTAAGCCATATTGCGGATATCAGAAATCACCAGGCCAAGCTGGTCGGTCGGCAGGCGGCGGATGCTTTCAGGCAGTTCGCTGATGACGAGATTGCGTACCAGCGCGTCCTCAAAGGCGATCCAGGTGCCGAACAGGAGCAGCGCAGGCAGGCCGCACCACACCACCACATACCAGCCATAAAACATCGGCAGCGAATGCAGGTTGCGGATTTTCCCGCCGGCAGCGGACAGGGCGCGGGATTTTCCGAGATAGTAGCCGACGACGGTCAGGCCGAGCAGCACGAGCAACAACAGCGGCAGCGACATCGACTTCCCCGACAAAGATAGGTGTCAAAAATGCAGAAACTGGAAGGAAGACCGGCGGCCAGAGATTGTGTCTGGCCGCCGGGATACTGATTACATCGCCAGGTTTGCCAGGCCGGTGACCTGCGAACGAACCTTCTCGATTTCCGCCTTCGGCATGGAAACCAGGCCCTTCTTCTCCAGGTAACCGCCCGACGCCATGGCGCGATCGCTGACATACTCGGCCATGAACTCCTTCATGCCCGGCACGACGCCGATATGGGCCTTCTTGGCATAGACGAAGAGCGGACGCGAAACCGGATACTTGCCGCTCGAGATGGTGTCGGCATCGGGCTCCACGCCGTCAACCTTGGCGCCCACCAGCTTGTCCATGTTCTCCTCGAGGAAGGAGTAACCGAACACGCCCATCACGCCCTGCTGGCCGGAAGCCAGACGCTGCACGATCAGGTTGTCGTTCTCGCCAGCTTCGATGAAGGCGCCGTCTTCGCGAATCTTGCCGCAGGCTGCACTCTGGGCCTTCTTGTCGGTGATCGCCTTGATTTCCGGGAAGGCCTTGCAGCCATGGTCCATGACCAGTTCAACGAAGCTGTCGCGGGTGCCCGAGGTCGGGGGCGGACCCATCACTTCGATCTTCCAGTCCGGCAGACTGGCATTGACCTGCTTCCAGGTCTTGTAGGGATTCGGTACCAGCTTGCCGCCCTGCGGCACCTGGGCGGCCATGGCCAGCCAGATTTCCTCACGCTTCAGGTTCACCGGAGTCGAACCCTTTTTCAGGGCGACGGCGATACCATCGAAGCCGACCTTCATCTCGACGATTTCTTTCACGCCATTGGCTGCGCACTGCTCGAACTCGCCCTTGGTCATGGCGCGCGAGGCGTTGGTGAAATCGGGGTGCTGGGTGCCAACACCGCCGCAGAACAGCTTCATGCCGCCGCCGGTGCCGGTGCTTTCCACGATCGGCGCCTTGAAGCCGCCGGTCTGCGAGAAGCGTTCAGCCACCGTGGTGGTGAAGGGGTAGACGGTCGACGAACCGACGACGCGGATCTGGTCGCGCGCCTGCTGCGCAGCGGCCGGTTCAGCCAGGGCAAACGCCGTCACAGCGGCGAGGCCGGCGAGAAGAAGAGCCTTGTTGGTCACGGTATACCTCATCGTGGTTTCCTCAGGTGCACCGAATGTGCACCGGGTTGGCCGGACAATCCGCGGCATCATGCTGCTGGGCGATCCGTCCCGGACGAGAGGGGGTTAACAGTCATCCCGTCCGGTGGCCGCGACTCCTAAGGGGACCGGGTGACATGGTTATTTCAGTTATATGTCAGGTGTATGACAGCGCTAGACGGGCGCTGCGCTTGTCTTGGATTTTTCAGGAACAGACGGCATCCGAACCATGAATTCGCTGCCTTTTCCCATCTCGGATTCGATGACAAGCCGACCGCGATGGCGATTGATGATGTGCTTAACAATGGCAAGGCCAAGCCCCGTTCCGCCCAGATCGCGGCTGCGCGCCGAGTCGACGCGGTAAAATCTCTCGGTGAGTCGCGGCAGGTGTTCGCGGGGGATTCCGTCGCCATGATCGCGGATACCGATCTCGACCCACCCTCCGTCCCGCTCGCCGAGCCTGACTTCGACCTGGGTTTCAGCACGGCCGTATTTGATCGCATTGTCGATCAGGTTCTGGAACACCTGCATCAGTTCGTCGCGCGCCCCGGCCACCGGCGGCACAGTTTCGCTGAGTTCAAGCCTGATCTGCATCTTCTTGGCCTTCGCCTGGGGCTCGAGCGCAGCAGCAACGTCGCGCAGCAGCGGTGCCAGCGCCAAGACCTCGGACGGCTGGTCATGCTCGCGCATCTCGATCTGCGACAGCGACAGCAGGTCCTGAATCAGGCGTGACATGCGACCGGCCTGATCGCGCATGATGCCGAGGAAGCGGACACGTGCCGGCTCATCGTCCCTGGCCGGACCAAGCAGCGTTTCGATGAAGCCGACCAGCGAGGCCAGTGGCGTGCGCAGCTCATGGCTGGCATTGGCGACAAAATCGGCGCGCATCTTCTCGGCTTTGCGCAGCGAGGTGAGATCATGCAACGCCAGCACTGCGGCGGTATCCTCGCGCGCCGCCGGCAGCGCCACGACGCGCACCGAGAAACTGCGGCCATCCGGCACCGGCAGATTCAGGTCTGCTGCCGCCATGCCTGTTTCGCCGCTCAGCACGCTGTCGGCGGCATCCAGCACTGTCGGATGCCGCAGCGCCACGGTCAGGTCGTTGCCGACGATGTCGTTGCCGAAGAATTTGCGCGCCGCGAAATTGGCGCGCGCGATGGTGCGCCGGCCATCGAGCAGCAGAACCGGATCGGGCAGCGCATTCAGGATCGCGTCCGCCGTGGTGGTCTGCAGCGCCACCTGCCCTTTTTCGTCCAACAGTGTCTGGCGCAGACGCTCCACAGTGACGCCGAGTTCGCCGATCATGGTGAGCGCATCCCAGTCGTTGCCGGTGATGCGCTGGCCGACGCCGGCGATTTCGTCGGTGCTGCGCAGTACACGCCATGCCGCCAGTGTATGCCAGGCGGAAAACAGCGCGATAATGCCGAAGATCGGCACGGTGATCGCCCAGGCCGCGCGCGTCGAGACTGCATCGCTCGCCCAGGCGATGACGATCACGGCAGCCAGTGGAATGCCGAGGATCAGCGTCAGCGCCAGCCAGCGCATCACCGGATAGCGCATGGTCCGCAGCCTGCCGGCAGGCTGGTCGCTCATGCGCCGCTCGTCCGGGCGGGTGTCCAGTGCAGCAGTCTGTCGACCAGACGGCGCAGCACGGCTATCAGCGGCGCGGCGCGTTCGGGATCCCAGTGCTCAAGATTCTGCTCATCCATGTAGCAGCATTGCGCCTTCTCAAGCTGCAGGGCATGGACGCGTTCGGCCGGACGGCCGTAGTGGCGCGTGATATAGCCGCCTTTAAAGCGGCCATTATGGATGCTGGTGAAGCCGGGTGCATCGCACAGTACGCCATAGGCTGCAGCCGCAAGGCCGGGATCGCAACTGCGCCCTTCGTTGGTGCCGAGGTTGAGATCGGGCAGCCTGCCATCAAAGAACCGCGGCGCTTCACTGATGATGCTGTGGCCGTCGAGCAGGATCGCATAGCCGTGCCGGCTGCGGATCGCCTCGAGTTCAGCCGCGAGCCGGGCATGATACGGTCGCCAGTAGGCATCGGCACGGCGAGCCACCTCGGCGGCATCTGGCGCGGCGCCGGCCTGATACAGCGATGCGCCATCGAAACCGTCGGTTGGGCACAGCTCGGTATTGTCGGCACCAGGATAAAGCGGCTTGCCGTCCGGGTCGCGGTTCAGATCGACAACGTAGCGTGAGTGCGTCGCGGCCATCAGGCCGACCCCCAGATCAGCCGCGAAGGCGTATAGCCTCTCGACATGCCAATCGGTATCGGCCAGCAGGCTGCCGGCCGGGGTCAGGCGCTCGGCCAAGCCGGGGCTCAGCCGCCGGCCAGCATGCGGGATATTGACCAGCAGCGGGCTGCGCGCGGGAACAAGAGTGAATAATTCGGCGTTGTCGGTCATGACGGCACTGGAAAATTGCGGCTGACATAGGTAACAAAGCGAACCGCCTGCGCCAAGCTGGGAGTCCGGCCGACACGGACAATTCACGGTCAGGTCCAGCGGTACATCCCGATCTGTTCCCAAAAAACTCCCTAAGGCACTCCAATGGACGGCGATATCAACCTCTTCGGCCTCATCATCACGGCTGCCGAACTCAGCGCCTTCGCTCAGGTCATCCTGATCGACGTCATCCTGTCCGGTGACAATGCGATCGTGATCGGCATGGCGGTGGCCGGCCTGCCGCCACAGCATCGCAACAAGATCATCGTCTACGGCATTCTTGCCGCCACCGTCCTGCGCATCCTGTTTGCCAGCGTGGCCGTGCAACTGCTGCAGATTATCGGCCTGACGCTGGCCGGCGGCATCCTGCTGCTCTGGGTGGCCTGGAAGATGTGGCGCGAACTGCGCCTGCAGGCCAGGGCCGCCAAGGAAGGCGGCGACGCCAGCGAGATGTCGCCCAAGAAGGCAGCCCCCAAGACGCGGCGCGAGGCGATCATCCAGATCATCGTCGCCGACCTGTCGATGTCGATCGACAACGTACTCGCGGTGGCCGGTGCAGCGCGCGAGCATCCCTACATCCTGGGCTTCGGCCTGGTGCTCTCGATCGCCCTGATGGCGCTCGCCTCCAAAGCGATTGCCCGCATGCTCGACCGTTTCCACTGGATCGCCTATGTCGGCCTCATCATCATCGCCTATGTGGCCATGAAGATGATCTACGATGGCGGCCTGCAGGTCCTGCCCTACGTCCCCGCCCTGAACGGCGGCTGATCCGTCCCGCTGCCGCGCCGGTTTCATCAACCGGCGCGGCATGCCCGGTGGAGTGACTGGCGGAATTGATCGCCGCCCGCGGATAAAATACCATCCCTTCGATCATGACCTCGCTTCTCCATCTGCCTCGCCGCTCCCGCGGCCTGAACCGCCGCCAGGCCTTTGCCGCCATCGGCACGGCCTGCGCCTTCGCGCCCGTTGCCGCCGAAGCCACGCCTGAAGCCGCCCGCAAGCTGCTCGGCGACCTGATCAAGGTTGCACCCAAGGCTGGCAAGGTGCGGATCGATGCGCCCGAAATCGCCGAGAACGGCAACACGGTGCCGGTCACCGTTACGGTCGACAGCCCGATGAGCCCGACCGATTACGTCCGCGCCATTCACGTTATCGCGGACCGCAATCCCCAGCCCGGCGTGGCCAGCTTCATGCTCGGCCCCGACAACGGCAAGGCGGAAGTGCAGTTGCGCATGCGCATGGCGGAATCGCAAAATGTGATCGTTGTTGCCGAAATGAGCGACGGCTCAGCCTGGACCGCGACCCGCGAGGTCAAGGTCACCATCGGCGGCTGCAGCACCTGAGCGCGGAGCGAGAGGCATGAGCACAGACATCAAGCCGCGCATCCGAGTGCCCCAGGGCATCAAGCGCGGCGACGTGGTCGAGATCAAGACACTGATCTCGCATCCGATGGAATCCGGTCAGCGCAAGGACACGGATGGCAAGATCATCCCGCGCATGATCATCAACCGGATGAGTGTAGCGCTGAATGGCAAGCAGGTCTTCGAGGCCCGGCTGGAGCCGGCCATGTCGGCCAATCCGTATTTGTCCTTCTTCCTGAAATGCACGCAGAGCGGCACTCTGGAATTCACCTGGACCGATGACAACGGTGGCCTCTACAAGGCCAGTCAGGCCCTGACGGTCGCCTGAAAACCTGAAGCGGCTAAACCTGCGGCAGCTGGCCGGCTTCCTGCGCCATACGACGCGCCTGGAAGCGGTCGATGGCGACGGCGACCTCTCCGGCCAGCGCCGCTGTATCCCGGTCGGGATGGAAAAGCGCGAGCACGGCATCACCCAGCGACTTGAGCAAATCGAAGGATTTCTGCCAGTCGATCGTGAAGACAAAATCCTCGCCGCGCTCATACATCTGCCGGGCTGGCAACAGCAGCCTCTCGCAGATCTGACCGACATGGGCCAGGTCGGTGTCTGCAATCCGCCGCTGGATATCCTCGGTGGATACGATCAGGTCGCGCAGCATGGCCAGCGTATGGGCATCCGGCATGGTCTGCGCCTTGTAGAGCGGCACGATCTGCGCCGCGACAAAGGCGATACGGAAGGCCGAGGCACGCAGGCGCTGAAGGTTGATCTGTTCATTCATGGCCATCACGGCCTGCTGCAGTCCACGGGCATCGAAACTCTCGCCGGTCAGCTTGGCGCGCATCGGGTTGGGGACATCGAACAACGGCACATTGCTTTCGCGTCGCGCCTCGATACGCCGGCGATCCGGCCCGATGTAATCGGAGGTGACCACGAAAGGCTTGCGGTTCAGGGCAACGGCTTCAAGCCGATCGAGCAGCGCCTTGGTCGACAGCGGTTTGATCAGCAGGTCGTCAGCACCTGAATCGACCAGCCGCCGCACCAGAGAGCGTTCTGCCTCCCAGGTGGTGAGAATCAGCGGCAGATAGGGATTGATGCCCAGTTTGCCGTGACGCAGGTCGGCAACCAGTCGCGCCACGTCTCCACCCGGCAGGCTGGTATCCATCAGGATCAGGTCGGACTGCGCCACCGCAACAAGATCGGTGAAACCTTCGAGGGTGTCGAATTCACGCAGGTTCGTGAAACCCGCACCGACCATGGCCTGCCGATACAATGCGCGCGACCCGTGCGCGGGATCGCCGTACAAGATGCGCACTTCATGGCGATGGCCAATCTGCATGCCCCGATCCTACGGAGCGCAGCTATGCACAACAAGCATCAGAATTGTGATCGTTCAATCAGCGTATCCGCGGCTTGGCCCGCGCCGTCGGCGTCGCCGCGAGCGGATTCTCCGGCCAGTCGTGCTTCGGGTATTGTCCCCGCATCTCTGCTCGCACAGCGCGATAACTGGTCTGCCAGAAACCCGCGAGATCGCTCGTCACCTGCAACGGCCGGCGCGCCGGCGAGAGCAGATGCAGCACCAGTTTCACGCGTCCCCCGGCAATCGCCGGCGTATCGGCATAACCGAACATTTCCTGCAGCCGCACGGGCAGCACCGGCACCTCACCCTGCACATAGTCGAGCGGAATGGTGGAGCCGGACGGTACCTGCCAATGCGCCGGTGCCTCGGCCTCGAGCTGCTTCTGCTGCGCATAGTCGAGCTGGTGCGTCAGTGCGGCATGCAGATCGATACCTGACAAGTGCGACAGTTTTGCGACGCGGTCGAGATACGGTCCGAGCCAGTCGGCAAGGCGCGCGACCAGCGCCACATCACTCATATCGGGCCAGTCCGCCGCTGCCGGCAGGTGCTGGCGCAGCAACGCCACGCGGGCCTGCCATTGCCGCAGGCCCGATGTCCACGGCAACACATCGAGGCCGCGCTTGACGATGGCGTCGAGCAGCGCCTGGCGGATCGCCTCGGCCGGCGGATCGGCCAGCGGCTTCTCGCGCAGCACCAGCGCACCCAGGCGGCGTTGCCGTCGCGCCAGCACCGCGCCGCTGCGATCGTCCCAGTCGACAGCATCGCGCGAGGCAATCGCTGCAGCGAACTGGGCTTCAATCGTGGCTTCATCGATGGGCGCCGCGAGAAAGACACGCGCATCGGCCTGCGCGCCATCGACTTCGGCCACCGCCAGATACTCCTCGCGGCTCAGGGCATCGAGCGGATCGAGTTTCGCGCCGCGACCGTTGCTGAGCAGGAAACTGCCGCCGCCCCCGCGCTTTTTCGCGACACGGTCGGGATAGGCCAGCGCCACCAGCAAGCCGGCATCGTCGACCGGCCCCTGATGCGGCGCGGCACCGATCTGCCGCCGCCAGTCGCGCGCCAGTTGGCGAATCTGTCGCACGGCATTCATGTCCACCTGCAGGCCATGCGGCGTGCTGTGGCGCTCGGAGTCTCCCGCCACGATTTCCAGACGCCAGCGCAGATCGGCGTCGCGCGGGGCATTGCGGGGCACGCGGGCGATGTCGCGTTCTCCGAGCAACGCCGCCAGCGCGCAGGCGAGACCGCCCAGTCCCTGCGCATGGCCGCGGATCACCATATGCGCCAGCCGCGGATGCAGCGGCAGTTCCGCCATCGCCTTGCCATGCGGCGTGATTGCACCAGTCTCGTCCACGGCCTCCAGCCCGCGCAGCAGATCCTGCGCATAGGCCATCGCGGCATCCGGCGGCGCATCCAGCCATGGCAATGCCCTGGCGTCGCGCACGCCCCAGGCCGCCAGATCGAGCGCCAGTGACGTCAGATCGGTGACGGCGATTTCAGGCGCAGTGAATTTCGGCAGGCCGCCATGCGCGGCCTCGGCCCACAGGCGATAGCAGACACCGGGGCCGAGACGACCGGCGCGGCCCCGGCGCTGATCCGCCGATGCCTGGCTGACGCGAATGGTTTCCAGCCTGGCCATGCCGGTGCTGGGTGAAAAGCGCGGCTGCCGCATGTAGCCGCTGTCGACTACCACGCGCACGCCTTCGATGGTGAGCGAGCTTTCTGCAATCGAGGTGGACAGCACGATCTTGCGGCGGCCGGGCGGGCTCGGCTGCAGCGCCTGGTCCTGCTGCGGCCCCGGCAGATCGCCATAAAGCGGCAGGATGCTGATGTTCGGCGTGAGCCGCGCCTCGGTCAGCAGGTGTTCGACGCGCCGGATTTCGGCCACGCCCGGCAGGAACACCAGCAGGTCGCCCTCGGTTTCCGGCAGCGCGTCCAGCACCTGCCCCGCCACCACGGCATCGAGCCGGGCCTGCGGCGAGACCGGACGCCAGCGGGTTTCGACCGGATAGCTCTGGCCTTCGCCGGTCACGACAGGGGCGGGATTGTCTTTCGGGCCCATCAGTGCAGCAAACGGTGCCGCATCCAGGGTCGCAGACATGGCAATCAGCCGCAGGTCGGGCCGCAAAGCCGCCTGCGCTTCCAGACAGAGCGCCAGGCTGGCATCGGAATCAAGGCCACGCTCGTGGCATTCGTCGAACAGCACGGCGCTGACGCCCCGCAGTTCGGGATCGCGCTGCAGCCGGCGCAGGAATACGCCATCGGTATTGAGTTCGATGCGGGTCTTCGGCCCAACCCTGGTGTCGAGACGCACGCGATAGCCGATGGTTTCGCCGACCGTCTCGCCCAGCAGATCGGCCATGCGCCGGGCCGCCATCCGGGCCGCCAGGCGACGCGGCTCCAGCACGATGATGCGCCCCGCGCCAGCCCAGGTTTCGTCGAGCAGGGACAGCGGCAGCAGGGTGGTCTTGCCCGAGCCTGGTGGCGCCTGCACGACCAGATTGCTGCCCTGCAGCAGGCGCGAGCGAACCTCAGGCAGAATCTCCTGAATCGGCAGCGCATGAGAGAGTTGCAATTTTTGCAATGTACCTGTGCTCAGCAAGCTGAAATGTTACGATTTTAGCGAAACACTGGTCCGAATGTCCGAATCCCCCACTGCCGGTTCCTCATCAGCTCCTCCGAAGGCAATGCTGATGATGGTGGGTTCGGCCCTCTGTTTCTGCGTCATGCATGCCTTGGTCGCCAAGGTCTCGCAAGAGGTGCCGCCGATCGAGGTGGCGTTTTTCCGCAACCTTTTCGGCTTCATCGTGCTGCTGCCGGCCATCATCCGCAGCCGCTTCATAGCCTTCAGGACCACCAAGCTGCATCTGCATGCGATCCGCGGCGGCCTGAACAGCGTCTCGATGATGATGTTCTTCACCGCGCTGGCGATCACGCCGCTGGCCGAGGCAACCGCACTGTCCTATACCGCGCCACTGTTCATGACCATCGGCGCCGTGCTGATACTGCATGAGAAGATCCATGCCCGCAGGATTGCCGCACTGTTGATCGGCTTCCTCGGCGCGCTCGTGGTGCTGCGCCCCGGTGTGGTGCCGCTCGGGCTTGGCCCCATGCTGGTAATCGGCTCGACGGTGCTGTGGGCCGGCTCGATGCTCGACATCAAGATTCTCGCCCGCACCGATTCCAGCCTTACCATCGCCACCTACATGGTGGTGTTTCTGATGCCGATCACACTGGTCGCCGCGCTGTTTGTCTGGCAGTGGCCGACCTGGGAGCAACTCGGCTTCATGTTTCTGCTTGGCGCCTGCGGCTCGGCCGGTCACATGCTGTTTACCGAGGCCTTCCGTCACGGCGACACCACCGCGCTGATGCCGCTGGATTTCACCAAGCTGATCTGGGCCTCGATCATCGGCTTTTTCTTCTTCGGCCAAGTACCCGATATGTGGACCTGGATCGGCGGCACCGTCATCTTTGCCAGCGCCACCTACCTGTCCTATCGCGAGCACCAGATCGCCCGCCGGACCAAAATCGCAACCCAGACGGCAGGCAGTCCTGCCTCTCCGGAGACCATTGCGCCGGAACTGCCCCGAAGATAGGCACAATTTCACTTAAAGCAGCCGCAACACATTGTAGGCCTAGGGCTATTTACAAGCCCACCCGAATCCCGTTTGATTTGCACCGCGTCCAGAATACTGGATGTCAGGGAGCAAAAATTAACGAGCGTTCGGAAAAATGGCCGACGACTATATTCTCACGACTGAAGGTCTGACCAAGGAGTTCGCCGGCTTTGTTGCGGTGAAGGACGTGAATCTGAACGTCCGTCGCCACACGATCCACGCGCTGATTGGTCCCAATGGTGCGGGCAAGACCACCTGCTTCAACCTGCTGACCAAGTTCCTGGCACCCAGCCGCGGCAAGATCACCTATAACGGGCGCGACATCACCAGCCAGAAGCCGGCGGATATCGCCCGCAGCGGGATGGTGCGGTCTTTCCAGATTTCGGCGGTTTTCCCGCATCTGTCTCTGCTGGAGAATGTGCGCGTGGCGCTGCAGCGCCCGCTGGGGACCAGCTTCCATTTCTGGCGGCCGGAAACCAGTCTGAACGCCCTGAATGACCGGGCGGAAGAGCTGCTGAAGGCGGTCGGCCTGATCGAATACCGCAAGCATACCGCTGTGGAGCTCCCCTACGGGCGCAAACGCGCCCTGGAGATTGCCACGACGCTGGCGCTCGAGCCGGAAATGATGCTGCTCGACGAGCCGATGGCCGGCATGGGCCACGAAGACATCGACAAGATTTCAGAGCTGATCAAAACGGTGGCCCAAAACCGCACCGTGCTGATGGTTGAGCATAATCTGAGCGTCGTCGCCAAACTGAGCGACACGATCACCGTACTGCGCCGCGGCGAGATTCTCGCCGAGGGCAATTACGAGGCCGTTTCGAAGAATCCCGAAGTCATTGAAGCGTATATGGGGACCGGCCATGCATAATGGTACCGAGCTGGCCGTTTCGGAGCTGAACGCCTGGTATGGCGAGAGCCATATCCTGCACGGCATGCAGTTCGAGGTGAAGAAGGGCGAAGTCGTCACCCTGCTCGGCCGCAACGGCGCCGGCAAGACCACGACGATGAAAGCGGTCATGGGCATGATCCCGAACCGCAAGGGATCGGTGAAGTTCGGCAACGAAGAACTGATCCAGTTGCCGTCGAACCGGATCGCCAAGCTGGGCCTCGCCTTCTGCCCGGAAGAGCGTGGCATCTTCTCCAGCCTGAACGTCTACGAGAACCTGACGCTGCCGCCGATCGTGAAGCCCGGCGGCATGAGCCTGGAGGAGATCTATCAGATCTTCCCGAACCTGAAGGAACGCCTGAAAAGCCAGGGCACCAAACTGTCGGGTGGCGAACAGCAGATGCTGGCGATCGGCCGCATCCTGCGCACCGGCGCCACGCTGCTGCTGCTGGACGAGCCGACCGAAGGCCTGGCCCCGGTGATCGTGCAGCAGATCGGCGCGATGATCCGGCTGCTCAAGGAGAAGGGCTTCACGATTCTGCTGGTCGAGCAGAACTTCCGCTTCGCCAGCACGGTGGCCGATCGCCACTACATCGTCGAGCACGGCCACGTGATCGACATGATCCCCAACGACCAGATCAGTCAAAACACAAAAAAGCTTGAGACATATCTCGGCGTCTAACAGGCAGGTTTAACCAAGGAGGAAACGATGCGTTTTAATACTTTGGCTGTCACTACGGCAGCATTGCTCGCGGCCGGCAGCGCTCATGCGCAATACAGCGGCGGCACGATCAAGATCGGCGTGATGAACGACCAGTCCGGCCTCTATGCCGACGTGTCCGGTCCGGGTGGCACCTGGGCTGCCAAGAAAGCGGTCGAGGATTACGGCGCCGCCGCCAAGGGCCTGAAGGTGGAAGTCGTTTTCGCCGACCACCAGAACAAGCCCGACGTGGGCTCGAACATCGCCCGTCAGTGGTATGACGTTGACGGCGTCGATGTCATCGTTGACGTGCCGACCTCCTCGGTCGCGCTCGCCATCACCCAGATCGCCAAGGAAAAGAACAAGGTGTTCCTCGGCTCCGGTCCGGCCAGTTCCGACCTGACCGGCAAGGCCTGCAACGCCAATTTCATCCACTGGACTTACGACACCTGGGCGCTGGCCAACGGCACCGGCAAGGCCATCGTGCAGACCGGCGGCAAGAGCTGGTACTTCCTGACTGCCGACTATGCCTTCGGCCATGCGCTGGAGAAGGATACCGGCGACGTGGTGAAGAAGAATGGCGGCACGGTTACGGGCGCCGTCCGTCATCCGCTGTCGACCAATGACTTCTCGTCCTTCCTGCTGCAGGCGCAGGCCTCGAAGGCGCAGATCGTCGGTCTCGCCAATGCCGGCGGCGACACCATCAACTCGATCAAGCAGGCGGCTGAATTCGGCATCGTCGAAGGCGGCCAGAAGCTTGCGGGCATGCTGATGTTCATCACCGACGTCCATGCGCTGGGCCTGAAGACTGCCCAGGGCCTGAACTTCACCACCGCCTGGTACTGGGATATGAACGACAACAACCGCGCGTTTGCCAAGGAGTTTGCTGCAGCCAATGGCGGCAAGCATCCGACCATGGTGCAGGCCGGCATCTATTCGTCGGTCATCCATTACCTGAAGGCTGTCGAGGCCATGAAGGCGGATGCCGACGGCGCAGCCGTGGTGGCCAAGATGAAGAGCATCCCGACCGAGGACAAGCTGTTCGGCAAGGGCACCATCCGCGAGGACGGCCGCCACATGCACGACATGTACCTGGTCGAAGTGAAGAAGCCGGGTGAGTCGAAGAAGCCGTGGGATTACGTCACCGTCAAGAAGACCATTCCGGCTGCCGAAGCCTTCCGCCCGCTGGGCGACGGCGATTGCTCGCTGGTCAAGAAGAGCTAATCAGCTCCTGAACTCAGGTGCCGGCCGGGCGACCGGCCGGCACCATTTCGATTTTCTACCGGGGGTCTTCGCATGTTGTTCGAGTTAATCGGCATTCCGCCGCAGGCGTTGTTCGGGCAGCTTCTGCTCGGCCTGATCAATGGTGCCTTTTATGCGATGATGAGTCTCGGCTTGGCCGTGATCTTCGGCCTGCTCAATGTCATCAATTTCACCCATGGTGCCCAGTATATGATGGGCGCCTTTGCCGCCTGGATGCTGCTTGAATGGGCCGGCATTCCTTACTGGGGCGCGCTGGTTCTGGCGCCGCTGATTGTCGGCGCGACCGGTGTTGTGATGGAGAAGCTGCTGCTTAAGCGCCTCTATCATCTGGATCACCTCTACGGCCTGCTGCTCACTTTCGGCCTGGCGCTGATGATCGAGGGTGTCTTCCGCAAGCAGTTCGGTTCGTCGGGCCTGCCCTACGCCAACCCGCTGCCGGGCGGCACACGGCTCGACTTCATGTTCCTGCCCAACTACCGCGCCTGGATTGTGATCGCCTCGCTGGTGATCTGCTTCGGCACCTGGTTCATGATCGAGCGCACCAAGCTCGGCTCCTATCTGCGCGCCGCCACCGAGCGCCCCGACCTGGTGCAGGCTTTCGGCATCAACGTGCCGCGCATGATCACGCTGACCTACGGCTTCGGCGTCGGCCTGGCCGGATTGGCCGGCGTGCTGGCCGCACCTGCCTATAACGTCAGCCCTCTGATGGGCTCCAACCTGATCATCATCGTATTCGCCGTGGTCGTGATCGGCGGTATGGGCTCGATCCTGGGCGCGATCATCACCGGCTTCTCGCTCGGCATCATCGAAGGCCTGACCAAGGTCTTCTACCCGGAAGCCTCCAATACCGTGATCTTCATCGTCATGGCCATTGTGCTGATGGTGAAGCCTGCCGGCCTGTTCGGCACACCCAAGTAAGGACAAGGCCATGAGCACTGCCGTTACCGCCTCCGTCGTGCCAAAGTCCGAGAGCACCAAGCACCGTGAACTGATCGCCTTTGCGGTCATGATCGGCATCGGCCTCGTCGCACCGATCGCGATCTATCCGGTCTTCCTGATGAAGGTGCTGTGCTTCGCGCTGTTCGCCTGCGCCTTCAACCTGCTGATCGGCTATGTCGGCCTGCTGTCGTTCGGCCATGCCATGTTCTTTGGCCTGGCGGCCTATGTCAGCGGCTATTCGGTCAAGGCCTGGGGCTTCTCGCCTGAACTCGGCATCCTGTACGGCACCGCCTGCGGCGCCGTGCTCGGTCTCGTCACCGGCCTGCTGGCCATCCGCCGCCAGGGCATCTACTTCGCCATGGTGACGCTGGCGCTGTCGCAGATGGTGTTCTTCTACTGCCTCCAGGTGAAGTTCACCGGCGGCGAGGACGGCATCCAGGCCATCCCGCGCCGGCCGCTCTTCGGCCTGATCAATATCCAGAACGATCTGACCTTCTACTATGTCGTGCTGGCGATCTTTGCCGGCGCCTTCCTGCTGATCTGGCGCACCGTCAACTCGCCCTTCGGCCAGGTGCTGAAGGCGATCCGCGAGAACGAGCCACGCGCCATCTCGCTCGGTTACCGCGTCGATCATTACAAGCTGCTGGCCTTCGTGCTGTCGGCCGCACTGGCGGGTCTTGCCGGCGCCACCAAGGCGCTGGTCTTCCAGCTCGCCTCGCTGACCGACGTGACCTGGCAGATGTCGGGCGAGGTCGTGCTGATGACGCTGGTCGGCGGCATGGGCACCATTTTCGGCCCGGTGGTCGGTGCTGCCGTGATCATCACCATGCAGAACTACCTCGCCGGCTTCGGCGAATGGGTGCTGGTGATTCAGGGCTTCATCTTCGTGGTCGTCGTGATGGCCTTCCGCAAAGGCATCGTCGGCGAGATCCAGGCCTGGTGGGAGCGCCGGACCAACAAGGCCTAAGCGCAGTTCGCACCCCCAAAAGCAAAACGGCCCGCTTCGGCGGGCCGTTTTCGTTTCATGGCGTCGCGGTCCGGCAGGCTGCCGCCCACGCGGCTACCCTTTCCTCTTATCAGTTATTATGCTAATATTCCCATCATATAAGAACATTTGTTCGCATACTCAAATATGCAACAAAGAGCGGGCCGGCCAAACGGCGCTGCTGTTGGACATCGTGGATCGGGAAATCAATGCCTTGGTACACAAGGCCAAGCACTTACGCGGGATTCTACGGGACAGAACAGGACGAAACGGGACGAAACAGGACGGAACTGGCTCAAACAGGACGAAACTGGCTCGAACTGGCTCCGGACGGGCGCGAACCGGCGGCGGGACAAACCCTAGCCGAGGCCGATGCGCCCGCGGTCATAGGCCTGCCCGGCGCGGCGGCACCACGCCGAATTGTCGAGGTACCACTGGATGGTTGCCTTCAGGCCGGCTTCCAGCGTATGGCCCGGCTTCCAGCCCAGTTCACGCTCGGCCTTGGAAGGATCGATGGCATAGCGCGCATCGTGGCCCGGCCGGTCGGTGACGAAGGCGATCTGCGTCGCATAACTCTTGCCATCCTGCCGCGGCACCAGGCCGTCGAGCACGGCGCAGAGCTTGTGCACCAGGTCGATGTTGCGCTGTTCGCCGCGCGAGCCGATCAGGTAGGTTTCGCCCGACCGGCCTTTTTCCATTGCCATCTGCAGCGCGGCAGCATGATCCTCGACATGAATCCAGTCGCGCACCTGCTCGCCCTTACCATAGATCGGCAGGGTCTTGCCCTCCAGCGCGTTCAGAACGGTGAGCGGGATCAGCTTTTCCGGAAACTGGTAAGGGCCGTAGTTGTTGCCGCAATTGGTGACCATGACCGACAGGCCATAGGTGCGGCCAAAGGCGCGCGCCAGATGATCCGAGGCCGCCTTGCTGGCGGCATAGGGCGAGTTCGGCTTGTAGGAGCTGTTCTCATCAAAATAGCCAGTGTCGCCCAGCTCGCCATAGACCTCGTCGGTCGAGACCTGCAAATGGCGGAACTGGCCCTTCGCGATTCCATCCAGCCCGCGCCAGTGATCCAGCGCCGCCTCCAGCAGCACGAGACTGCCATTCACGTTGGTCTCGATGAATGGCGCCGGGCTGTCGATCGAACGGTCGACATGGCTTTCGGCGGCCAGGTGATAGACCGCCTGCGGCTTCACCCCGGCATAAATGCGCTTGATGGCGGCGCGGTCGCAGATATCGACCTGCTCGAAGCTGTGCAGTTCGGGATGCGGCAGGGCGGCGATATTATCCGGGTTGCCGGCATAGGTCAGCTTGTCGATGGTAACGACGCGGCGCTTCTGCGCATTGAGCCGGCGGACCAGGGCGGAGCCGATGAAGCCGGCGCCGCCGGTAACGATAACGGTCATGGATGCGATCTCCCTGGGCCCCTGTATACCGGAGGGCCCAACGGCCTGGAAGGTCTTGCCAGACTGTGGCAGCAGCAGGGCACCGGAACGTCCTTTGGGCGCATTCCGTGCCGATTCCGGGGCCATCGGCGCCTTGGCGGCAGGCCCATCCCGCCCCATATTGGCAGCCATGAGCCAGAGCCCCGTGATCCAGAGTGTGGAGCGCCAGATCGAGGATCCGGATCGGTTCGCCGATGCCAATTTCCCCGATTTCGTGCCGCACCGCCCGCCCCGCCCGGACAAGAGCGAAGGCGGCATTGCCTATGACTTGCAGGCCCCCTACGAACCCAAGGGCGACCAGCCGACCGCCATTGCCGAACTGACCGAAGGCGTTTTGAACGACGAACGCGACCAGGTTCTGCTGGGTGTCACCGGTTCGGGCAAGACCTTCACCATGGCGCAGATCATTGCGCGCTCCGGTAGGCCTGCCCTGATCCTGGCGCCGAACAAGACGCTGGCCGCGCAGCTGTACGGTGAGATGAAGGCGTTCTTCCCCAACAATGCGGTGGAATACTTCGTCTCCTATTACGACTATTACCAGCCTGAAGCCTATGTGGCGCGCAGCGACACCTACATCGAGAAAGACTCCTCGGTTAACGAGCAGATCGACCGCATGCGCCACTCGGCCACGCGTGCCCTGCTCGAACGCGATGACGTGATCATCGTCGCCTCGGTCTCCTGCATCTACGGTATCGGCTCGGTCGAGACCTATTCCGAGATGACGCTGAATCTCAAGGCCGGCGATCGCATCGACCGCGATACCTTGCTGCGCCGTCTGGTCGAGCTGCAGTATCGCCGCAACGACACGGCCTTTGCCCGTGGCGCTTTCCGTGTGCGTGGTGATGGCGTGGAAATCTTCCCCTCGCATATGGAAGACCGCGCCTGGCGCCTGTCGCTGTTCGGCGACGAACTGGAAAGCATCGTTGAATTCGATCCGCTGACTGGCCACAAGACCGACGCGATCCAGGCCGTGAAGCTGTACGCCAACAGCCACTATGTGACGCCCAAGCCGACGCTGAATCAGGCCATCGAGCAGATCAAGGCGGATTTGCGTGTCCGCCTCGACCAGCTGATGAAGATGGGCCGTCTGGTGGAAGCCCAGCGGCTGGAGCAGCGCACCAGTTTCGACCTCGAGATGATGGTGGCGACCGGCGCCTGCGCCGGCATCGAAAACTATTCGCGCTATCTCACCGGCCGCGGACCAGGCGCGCCGCCGCCGACACTGTTTGAATACCTGCCCGACAACGCGCTGCTGTTTGTCGACGAAAGCCATGTCACCGTGCCGCAGATTGGTGGCATGTTCCGCGGCGACTTCCGGCGCAAGGCGACGCTGGCCGAATACGGCTTCCGCCTGCCATCCTGCATCGACAACCGGCCGCTGCGTTTCAAGGAATGGGAGCAGCTGCGGCCGCAGAGCGTGTTCGTCTCGGCCACGCCGGGCAAATGGGAAATGGAACGCACCGGCGGTGTCTTCTCCGAACAGGTGATCCGCCCCACCGGGCTTATAGATCCGGTGACCGAGATCCGCCCGGTCGAGCATCAGGTCGACGATCTGCTGGCCGAATGCAAGGAGATGGTGAAAAAAGGCCACCGCGTGCTGGTGACCACCCTGACCAAGCGCATGTCGGAAGACCTTACCGAATACATGACCGAAGTCGGCCTCAAGGTGCGTTACCTGCATTCGGACATCGAAACGCTGGAGCGTATCGAGATTCTGCGCGACCTGCGGCTGGGCGTGTTCGACATCCTGATCGGCATCAACCTGCTGCGCGAGGGCCTGGATATTCCGGAATGCGCACTGGTCGCCATCCTGGATGCCGACAAGGAAGGCTTCCTGCGCTCGGAAACCTCGCTGATCCAGACGATTGGCCGCGCCGCACGCAACGTCGAGGGCCGCGCGATCCTGTATGCCGACAAGATCACGAACAGCATGAAGCGCGCGCTCGACGAGACCGCGCGCCGCCGTGCGAAGCAGCAGACCTATAACGAAGAGAACGGCATCACGCCCGAAAGCATCAAGAAGCAGATCGGCGACATCCTGCAGTCGGTGTACGAGCAGGATCATTTCACCGTCGATGCCGGCGCCGCCAGCGGCGGCCATCTCGTCGGCAACAATCTGAAGGCCCATCTCGACGACCTTGAGAAACGCATGCAGGAAGCGGCCGGCAATCTCGAATTCGAGGAAGCCGCGCGCCTGCGCGACGAGATCAAGCGGCTGGAAATGAACGAACTGGAAATCACCATCCAGAACCGCAGGCCAGCCGGCTTCTCTGAAGATGCCGCCAAGGCACCGCGCCCTGCCGGACGCTCCACCGGTGGCCGCGCCGGTTCGCGCCGTGCCTATCGCGGAAGCAAGCGCTGATGGCTGTTTCCTCAAAAGCCCCGACTGCCCTGGTCACCGGCGCCGGCCGCCGCATCGGCCGCGCCATCGCACTGCATCTGGCCGGTCGCGGCTATCGTATCGCCGTGCATTGCAACCGCTCACGCGACGAGGCCGACGCTGTCGCGCGCGAGATCGTGCAGACCGGCGGCCATGCTGCCGTCGTGCAGGCCGACCTGTCGGATCATGCGGCCGTCTCGGGTCTGGTGGCACAAGCATCCGCTGCGCTCGGCGCGCTGTCGCTGCTGGTCAACAATGCCTCGCTGTTCGTCTACGACCATGTCGAAACCGCCACCGAGCAGAGCTGGGACAGCCACCTGGATGCCAACCTGAAGGCGCCGTTCTTCCTGTCGCAGGCTTTCGCTGCACAGCTGCCTGAGGGGACGCCCGGCAACATTATCAACATGGTCGATATGCGGGTCTGGCGCCTGACCCCGCATTTCGCCTCCTATACGGTGTCCAAGGCCGGGCTGTGGACCCTGACCCAGACGCTGGCCATGGCGCTGGCACCCCATATCCGGGTCAATGCCATCGGCCCCGGCCCGGTCCTGCCTAGCCCGCACCAGACCGAGGACCAGTTCCGCAAGCAATGGGAAAGCACGCCGCTGCACCGGGGCGCCGAACCAGGCGAGATTGCCGCAGCCATCGGTTTCCTGCTTGACGCTCCGGCCGTGACGGGCCAGATGATCGCCCTGGATGGCGGCCAGCATCTGCCCTGGCAACAACCCGGCGGGCCGCTGCCTGTCGCCCGGATCGCGCTGGAGGACTGACATGACAATCCATGATCGCGCCCGCGCCGCATGGGCCGAAATCCCGGTCCCCGCGATCACCGAAGCCAGCCGTCCGGCGCGGCGCGTCTTCGTACGCGACCTGCTGCTGGACGCCCTGATCGGCGTCTATCCGGAGGAACTGACCAGGGCCCAGAAAGTCCTGATCAATATGGATCTCTGGGTGGCCGAAACGCCGGGCCAGCCGCCACGCTCCTATGCCGAGGTGGTCTGCTACGACAACCTGGTGCAGCGGACCAAAGCGTTGCTGGCCGAGGGCCATGTCGGCCTGGTCGAAACCCTGGCTGAACGGCTGGCCGGCCTGTGCCTGGATGATCCCCGCGTGCTGCGCACCCGCGTGCGGGTGGAAAAGCCGGATGCGATTGCCGAGGCAGCCGGCGTGGGCGTGGAAATCGAACGCCGCCGCGGCTGACGATTCACCCCTCAGGGCGATCGAACTAGCGCTTGACTCTGCGGGGCGTTTCCTGTTGCCGGCGAGGTTGTCCACAGGGCTGCAGGGCGAGTCGAAATGGCTCTCAGTCCTGGATTCGCGACGCCGCTTGTTGTGGATAACTCGACTTTCTCTTTATGCGTCAGTTCATTATCAAAAATCCCGCCGCACTACGCAGAAGCGTATTGAATTTCGGCCCGCTACAGCGCGACGATACAGCCGATGTTTCCCCACACAGTTATCCACAGCCTTGGGATGCTTTTGTCAACGTCGTGCAATCATTAGGTTTTTGTCAGTAAGGTGATGCGTATGAGTGAAGACCCCACCGCCGAACCACAGCCCGGGCTGTTGCCTGCTGAGATCGGCGCGGCGGTCATCCAGCGCCATCTTGCAACACTACCGATGGGTCCCGGCGTGTATCGCATGCTCGATGCACGCGGTGACGTCCTCTACATCGGCAAGGCCCGGTCGCTGCGCAAGCGCGTCACCTCCTACACAAAGTTGCAGGGCCTGACGATCCGCATCCAGCGCATGGTGCGACAGGTCTGCTCGGTTGAGGTCACCACCACCCACACCGAAGCCGAAGCGCTGCTGCTGGAAGCCAACCTCGTCAAGCAGGTGCAGCCGCCCTTCAACGTGCTGCTGAAGGACGACAAGTCCTTTCCCTATATCCTGGTGGCACACGACCATCCCTACCCGGCCATCACCAAGCATCGCGGCGCCCGCGACGTCCCAGGCGACTATTTCGGGCCGTTTGCCTCGACCGGCGCCGTGCATGTGACACTGAACGCGATGTCGCGTGCCTTTCCGCTGCGCAGTTGCAGCGACAGCGAGTTCGCCGGCCGCAGCCGCCCATGCCTTCAGTACCAAATCAAACGTTGCACAGCTCCCTGCGTCGGCCGCATCAGCGAAACCGACTATATGAAGGTGGTGGACGACGCGCGCGGTTTCCTGTCGGGCAAGAACCGTCAGGTGCTGGATATCTGGCAGGGCCGCATGCAGCAGGCCGCTGACCAGCGCGACTATGAAACCGCCGCCGAACTGCGCGACCGCATCCGCGCGCTGGCACACATCACCCAGAAGCAGGACATCAACCTGAGTGACATCGAAAATGCCGATGTCATCGCCGTGCATGACGAGGGCGGGTTGGTCTGCGTCCAGATATTCTTCTTCCGCGCCGGACAGAATTTCGGCAATCGCTCGTACTTCCCGGCCCACACCCGCGATGTCGAAATCAGCGAGGTGCTCGACGCCTTCATCGGGCAGTTCTATGCCCAACGCGAGGCGCCGCGCCTGATCCTGCTCAGTAACCCGGTCGAGAATGCCGACCTGATCGAGGAAGCCCTGAGCAACCATAGCGGCCACAAGGTGGAGCTGCATGTGCCCCAGCGCGGCACCAAGCGCGATCTGGTCGATTATGCCGTCACCAATGCCCGCGATGCCCTGCGCCGCCGGCTGGCCGAGGCCGCATCGCAGCAGCAGCTTTTACAGGGCGTGGCTGAACTGTTCGGCCTGGACGCACCGCCACAGCGGATCGAGGTCTACGACAACAGCCATATCATGGGTCGCCATGCCGTGGGCGGCATGATCGTCGCCGGCCCGGAAGGCCTGCGGAAAAATGCCTATCGCAAGTTCAACATCAAGGGCGAGGACCTCGTGCCGGGTGACGATTACGGCATGATGCGCGAGGTGCTGACCCGCCGCTTCCAGCGCCTGCTGAAAGAAGATGCCGAGGACGAAAATGCCGCCGACTGGCCCGACCTGCTGCTGATTGACGGCGGCAAAGGCCAACTCGCCGCCGTGCTTCAGGTGATGCAGGAGCTCGGAGTCGAGGATGTGCCGGTGGTCGGCATCGCCAAGGGGCCGGAACGTAATGCGGGGCGCGAGCAGTTCTTCCTGCCCGGTCGCGAGCCGTTCATGCTGGAGCCGCGCCACCCTGTGTTGTTTTTCCTGCAACGGCTGCGCGACGAAGCGCACCGCTTCGCCATCGGCACGCACCGCACCAAGCGCGCCAAGGACCAAATCCGCTCGCCGCTCGACGAGATCGCGGGAATCGGTGCCGCCCGCAAGAAAGCCCTGCTGCTGCATTTCGGCTCGGCCAAGGCGGTGTCGCGTGCCGGGCTGGCCGATCTGGAAGCCGTACCCGGCATCAGCGAAGCCGTCGCAAAAAAGATTTATGACCACTTCCACGGCGGCTGAACCGCATTCGCACTGCAGCAGACCGCGGCCCGGCTCTGGCCCTGCCCGGCGGCATGCGATAGCTTTTCAGACATGCTGAACAGCCTGCCGAATATCCTGACCGTATCGCGCATCCTGGCGATTCCAGCCATTTGCGCGGCCTTCTACCTGCCTGGTGCCTGGAGCGCCTGGGTGCCGCTGGCGCTGTTTGCACTGGCCGGAATCACCGACTGGTTCGACGGCTATCTGGCCCGCAAATGGGGGCAGATGTCCGACCTGGGTCGCTTCCTCGATCCGGTCGCCGACAAGCTGCTGGTCGCTGCCGTGATCATAATGCTGATCGCCTTCGAACGGATCGACCGTATCACCTGTCTTGCCGCAGTCGTCATCATGTGCCGCGAAGTGACCGTGACTGGCCTGCGTGAATTCCTTGCCGAACTGCGCGTGAAGGTGCCGGTGTCGGCGCTGGCCAAGTGGAAGACGACGGTTCAGTTGATCGCGCTTGGCATTCTCATTGTCGGCGACTACGGCCCGGCCTTCCTGCATATCCGCCTCGTCGGCGAGATCGGCCTGTGGGTTGCCGCCGTCCTGACGCTCTACACCGGCTGGGATTACCTGCAGACTGGTCTGCGCCACATGGCGGCTGACGACCGCCCCCCCTCCAAGGGCGCGGATTGATGCCAAAGGGCGAGCGATGAAGGTGCTGTATTTCGCCCTGCTGCGCGAACGTATCGGCGTGCCGGAGGAAACCGTATCGCCGCCCGCCGAGGTGCGCACAGTCGCCGAACTGGTGACCTGGCTGCGCGGCCGCAGCGAACAGCATGATGCGGCACTGGCGAATCCCGCCATGGTCCGCGTCGCCGTGAATCAGGATTACGCCCAGCCGGGCGATGCCGTGCGGCCGGGCGACGAAATCGCCTTTTTCCCGCCGGTCACCGGCGGCTGACGCCGGAGTCGTGCCATGACTGTGAGAGTACAGCTCGAGGACTTCGATACCGCCCACGAACTGGACCGTATGACCGCCGGCCAGACGCAGATCGGCGCTGTCGTCACCTTCACCGGCCTGGTACGCGATTTTGCCAATCCCGCCACCGTTCAGCGGATGACGCTCGAACACTATCCGGGCATGACCCAACGTCAGCTCGAAGCCATCGTGGCCGAGGCGCGGCAACGATGGCCGCTGGATGACTGCCTTGTCGTCCACCGCTATGGCGAGCTCGTGCCGGGTGACCGGATCGTTCTGGTGATCACAGCCTCGGCCCACCGCCAGGCCGCGTTCGAAGCCAGCGCGTTCCTGGTCGACTGGCTGAAGACCAAAGCCCCCTTCTGGAAACTGGAAGAAGACGGCGGCCAACGTCGCTGGGTCGAAGCTAAGGCCAGCGACGACGAAGCCGCATCCCGCTGGAATCGCTGACATACGGTGGTACTACTAGCGGCCTGATGCGCCCCAACGCTGCTGAATTGCAATTTACTGCTGCTATTGTGTGCGGCATTTCCTTGCTGCAGGCTGGCTTCGTAGAATAGCCTGACCGGACTGGTCAGTGTTCGCATTGCAGACCAGCAGCCGTTGCCATTTCACCGCTTGCGAGTACACCATCTCAGCATGTCGTCGTCAGATCCGAATGTTCCCCAAACCGAGGTGATCTCCTCGGTCGCCCCGGACCGGATCCGCAGCAAATCGCTGCGCAATCTGTTGGGCTATTGGGAGGCCAAGGAGAATTATCTCGGCCGCCTGCCCGCGCGCGCCGACCTGCAGCCCGACGAGATGGTGCCTTTCCTGCCCTTCGTCGCCCTGATCAATGTGCAGACAGGCAATCCGCGCTTCCAGTTCCGCCTGGTCGGCACCGGCATCGTTGGCTCGATGGGCCGCGAAACCACCAACCGCCAGGTCGATGAAAACCTGTTCGGCGCCAATGCCGTGGTGGTGGAGAACTTCTTCGGCATTCCGCTCGACACCCGCGGGCCGGCCTATGCCGCCGGCAAATACACGGTTGCGCCAAGCGGTCGCATGCTCGGCTTTGAAACCCTGCTGCTGCCGCTCTCCACCGACGGCACCGCTATCGACATGCTGCTGGGTGGCCTGGTCGGCGAGCGCATCCAGCGCGATGAGCAGATTTGCGGATTCCAGTACGATTACTACTGCCCTGTCGTGCAAACGGCCACGCGCTGAGCGCGTGGCCGTTCGTTGAAGCCCGGAAACTGCAGACGGCCCGGGCTGTCTTTTTCTAGGCCGCCTTTTTCGCGCGCGTCGCCAGATCGAATTCACCCAGCAGCGCCTGGCAGATCTTGCCCGGCGTGAACTTGTAGGGGCCGATCTCGGACACCGGCGTCACTTCAGCAGCCGTGCCGGTCAGGAAGCATTCATCGAAGCCGGCCATTTCCTCGGGCTGCATCGGACGCTCGATCACCTCGATGCCGCGCCCCTTGGCCATGGCGATCACGGCGCGCCGGGTGATGCCGTCGAGGAAGCAATCCGGCGTCGGCGTGTGCAGCTTGCCGTCCTTGGCAAAGAAAATGTTGGCGCCAGTGGCCTCGGCAATCTGGCCGCGCCAGTCGAGCATCAGGGCATCCTGATAGCCTTCACGCTCGGCCTTGTGCTTGGACAGCGTGCAGATCATGTACAGGCCGACTGCCTTCGCCTTGGTCGGGGCCGTGTTCGGCGCCGGGCGGCGCCAGTCGCTGATCTGCAGCCGCAGGCCTTTCATCTTGGCTTCCGGTGAGAAGTAGCTCGGCCATTCCCACACGGCGATGGCGACATGGATTTTGTTCTGCTGCGCCGAAACGCCCATCATCTCCGACCCGCGCCAGGCGATCGGACGGATGTAGCAATCCGCCATCTTGTTGGCAGCCACGGTCTCGCGGGTGGCCCGGTCGATCTCCTCGACCGAATAGGGGATGGTGAAATCCAGCAACTTGCCGGAATCGATCAGGCGCTGGCTGTGTTCGGTCAGGTGAAAGACCTCCCCGCCATAGGCCCGCTCGCCTTCGAAAACGGCCGAGGCGTAATGCAGGCCGTGGGTCAGGACATGCAGCTTGGCATCCCGGAACGGGACCAGCTTGCCATCGAGCCAGATCAGGCCGTCGCGATCATCATACGGAAGCAGGGACATGGAGCATTCCTCCTCAGGCGAAACGAGCGATAAGCATTATTATTACCTTTGAGCGGGCACAGGGGTAACAATATGATCGAATTATGTCAATACTACTGACATAATTTTCGCGATGGCCACTCGCCCCGCCTGTTCGCGGCAATTATGGCCGATATTGTACTAGTTGGCTTGAAGCCCGCTATCCCTTTGGTCCATATAGACGATCATGACCGACCTGAAATCGCTGGCCAATCCCCTTTTCCTCCGCGAAGACGAGCTTCGCCAGGCCATCGAGTTGCTGTTTTACGCCTATCGTGACTTTACCCGCGGCCCGGACGAAATCCTGGACCGCTATGGCTTCGGCCGGGCGCATCACCGGGCGCTGCACTTCATTGGCGGCAATCCTGGCATCACCGTGGCCGAACTGCTGGCCATCCTGCGCATCACCAAGCAGAGCCTGTCTCGCGTGCTGTCGGCGATGATCGAAGGCGGCTTCGTGCGCCAGCAGCAGGGCACGCGCGATCGCCGCCAGCGCCAGCTGTTCCTCACCGACCAGGGCAAACATCTGGAACGTCAAATCGCTACAGTGCAGCAGGCCAAGGTGGCCGAAGCCTATCGCGAGGCCGGCGCCGAAGCAGTGGCCGGTTATCGCAAGGTTCTGTCCGGCCTGATCGATGCACAGGAACGCCCGGCGATCCTGCGCGCGATCCAGCGGCGCTGAGGTTCGATACACCATGGATCTCGGCGAGCCCCATATTCTTGTCGTCGACGACGATGAGCGCATCCGTACCCTGCTGGTGCGTTACCTGACCGGCCAGAATTATCGCGTCACCAGCGCAGAAGATGCTGCCGACGCCGCCGACAAGCTTGCCTCCGTCAGTTTCGACCTGCTGATCGTCGATGTGATGATGCCGGGGCAAAACGGCTTCGACTTCGTGCAGGATCTGCGCAAGCGCGGCAATGCCGTACCGGTGATCCTGCTGACCGCGCGGGGCGAGGCGGAAGACCGCATCAAGGGCCTGGAAACCGGCGCCGACGACTACCTGCCGAAACCGTTTGAGCCGCGCGAACTGACGCTGCGCATCAATGCGATCCTGAAGCGTGCTGCCCGCCCCGCGCCGGTACCGCCGACAATCGCCACCCGATTCGGCGATTTCAGCTTCGATGCCGTGCGCGGCGAACTGACGCGCGGCGACGAGCTTGTTCCTCTCACCACCGGCGAAGCACAACTGCTGCGCATTCTGGCCCGCAGTCCGGGCCAGACAGTGCCACGCGCCGCATTGGCCGATCCGGCGACGACCGGCGAAAGTCGAGCCGTGGACGTGCAGATCACCCGACTGCGTCGCAAGATCGAAACCGACCCGCGCAATCCGCGTTTCCTGCAAACCGTCTGGGGCGAAGGCTATGTGCTCTGGACTGAATAGCAGCGCATGACCGTGTTCAAGCGCCTGTTGCCGCGCAGCCTGTTCGGCCGCTGGCTGGTGCTGCTGGTTGCTCCGGTCGTGGTGCTGCAGGCGCTGCTGACCTATATTTTCTACGAACGCCACTGGGATGCCGTGACGCGCCGTCTGGGCCTCGGCCTCGCCGGCGAGATCTCCGTGGTGATCGCGACGCGTGAGAACAATAGCGACCCCGCCGTGCTGGCCGACCTGATGTGGCAGATGGACCGGGCTCTGGAAATCGACATCACCTTCGAACCCGACAGGGATTTCCCCGCCAATATCCCGGCGCCGCGGCGCTATTCGATCCTCGACCGCATGCTGGCACAGGCACTCAGCGAGCGTGTTTCACAGCCTTACATGATCGACACCCAGCGCAACGACCGCACCGTGGTGATCTATGTGAAGCTGCCGGATGCACTGATGACGGTGACGGCGCCGGAGAATCGCATCTTCTCGACCAGCACCTATGCTTTCGTGCTGTGGATGGCGGCCGCCTCCGTCGTGCTGCTCGGCATCGCCGTGCTGTTCCTGCGCAACCAGATTAAGCCGATCCGTCGTCTGGCCGAGGCAGCGGACGCCTTCGGCAAAGGCCGTGATATCGCCGACTTCCGCCCTGCCGGCGCCGAGGAAGTTCGTGCCGCCTCTCGCGCCTTCCTGGCCATGCGCGACCGTATCCGTCGCCATATCCGCGAACGGACTGAAATGCTGGCGGGCGTCAGCCACGATCTGCGCACCCCGCTGACCCGCATGAAGCTGCAGTTGTCGATGATGCCGGCCGATCCTGAAGTCGATGAACTGAAGCGCGACATCGACGAAATGGAAAAGATGGTGGGGGCCTATCTGGCGTTTGCACGCGGTCAGAGCGAACAGCCCGCCGAGCCAACCGATCTGGGCAACCTGATCGCTGAACTGGCAGACGATGTGCGCCGGCGCGGCCGCGAATTGCAGATCGATATCGAATCCAATCTCACCCTGCCGCTGCGCCGACTGAGCTTCAAACGGGCGCTGTCAAACCTGATCGAAAACGGGCTGCGATTTGGCCGGCGCGTGCAGCTGAGCGTGACACGGATGGCGAACCGGGTGGAAATCCGGATCGAGGATGACGGACCTGGTCTGCCGGAAAAGGAACGGCACAAGGTGTTTCGTCCCTTTTATCGCCTGGACCAGGCCCGCCATGGCAGCGGCAATGTCGGACTGGGCCTGACCATCGCGCGCGACGCGGTATTGGCGCATGGCGGCGAGATTGCGCTGGGTCAGTCGCCGATGGGCGGCCTGATGGTGACGATCAGATTGCCGGTCTGACGACCGGCTTCAGTTTTCCGCAGGCTTCGGCGGTTCGGCGACGGTGAAGCGGCGCTCGGCCTGCAGGCGGCCATCGCTATCTTTCAGCTGCACCACCCAGTCACCCGGGAAAATGCGCGACTGCGACCAGATGCGCCAGTTGCGGCTGACATCGACACGCGCCTTGGAACGCCCGACTTCCTGATCGTTGCGCATCCAGTGAAACCAGAAGGTCTCGCCGGCGCGTACCTGCGTGCAGTCGAGACGCGCAAAACCATAGGCGCGTTCGGTGCCGACCGGATAGTTGCCCTCGACCGCGCCCTGCGGCTCGAGATTGCTCACCAGGTTGGTGAGGATGAACTGCCGCACCACACAGTCGTGGTCCTGCGCCGCAGCAGGACGGCCGGCAACGCCGAACGTCGCGCTGGCGACTGCGAGAGAGGTGAGAAACGCGAAACGGATTTTTCTTGTCATTGGGCTGGTTCCTGAGCCGGGATTGTCGACTCAGGCCAAGGTCCGGTCAATACACACAGAGTCGGGGTGGACAGGGTCAGTATAGACGCCCGCCATCCGGCACCGGCTGGCCGGGCCCGAGCAGTACGACCTGATGGTCGGCATCAGGCACGCCAAGCACCAGTATCTCCGACATGAAGGCGCCGATCTGGCGCGGCGGGAAATTTACCACCGCAATCACCTGACGACCGATCAGGCCTTCGGGCGTGTAGTGCTTCGTGAGCTGCGCCGAAGATTTCTTCACCCCCAGGGGCGAACCGAAATCGACCCAGACCTTGATCGCGGGCTTGCGCGCCTCAGGATACGGCTCGGCGCGAACCACCGTGCCAACGCGAATATCGACCTTCTGAAAATCATCGTAGGTGATCTCGGCCATCGCGGTCTCCCATCTGCAACCGGGCAAATAAAAACGGGCGGAGTTTTACTCCGCCCGTTTGTCGTCTGGCAAATCCCTGTGCCGGCCGCAAAGGCGGCGGCAGGATTACTTCGCGGTCGGAAGATGCTTGCGCATCTCTTCCATATTTTCGTGCAGGCGCTTGTTGACCAGATCGAAGGCCTCGGTGTTGGTCTTGGCCAGCATCTCGGACAATTCACGCAGATTGGCCAGCGCCTTTTCGGCGGCCACGCGCACCACTTCAGCCTGCTTGGCCGGGTTGAGGTCGGCAGCAGCGCCGGGAGTCGCCCCCTTCAGCATGCCGGCGAGCTCTTCCATATTCTCCTTGAAGATCTCGCCCTGGCGCTTGGCCAGCGCCTGGTAGCCTTCATAGGCACGCTTGTTGGCGGCGGTCAGCGCCTCAAAATTCTTCTGCTGGGCAGCGGCCAGAGCGGCGGGATCGAGGCCGGGCAGCTTCATGTCGGCGAACATCTTGCTGAGGTCGAAACTCGCGAACGGATTCTCGGTGGTCTTGCTCATGGCGTGCTCCCGGGGTCGGTCGGTATATGAAACGCCGGGCAAGGTATCGGTGACTGGCTCCAGCGTCAATGAATTATTGTGCATTGCACAATAATAAATAACAACAACTTAGCCTAAAAAACTCAGGTGGAGGTTGTGGCTTTTTCCCGCAGCCGGGAGAGTGGCCCCCGGCCCGTCAACAGCCCCAGCCCCTGCTCCAGCCGCTTGTCGAGATGCGCCATGGTGGTGGCCATGTCGGCGCCGTCGTCCTTCAGCCAGACCCTCAGGGTGTCGAGATAGATGCCCCCGAGCAGCTTGCGCCGCACTGCGCCGGACAGGCCGCCGGCATCCAGTTCGGCTGCTGCCAGCATCCAGTCGAGGCCCTGGCGCAGGCCACGATGGAGGAAACAGGCCAGCGCCACCGGATCGCCCGGCAGCTCGCGCATCATGACGCGGATCGCCGCCTTGTGCGGGTTGAGCGCGTCGAAACGCGCCATCACGGCCTCGAACAGCCGGTCCTTCACGGCCGCCGCATCGGCCGGCGCAGGGCCCGGCTCGCCGAGCGCCGCCAGCATGGCCAGATCGATGCGACGCGCATAGGCGGTCAGAAGGTCGGTCTTGGAGGCATACTGGCCGTACAGCGCGCTGAGCGGCAGGCCGCTGGCCTGGGCGATGCGGCCCAGCGTGACAGCACGCCAGCCCTGTTCGGCCACGAGATCGAGCATCACGGCAACCGGATCGGCCGCAACGCGTTCGGCCGCAGCGCCGGTTTTGGCCGCTGCTGCCTTCCTCGTCGCCTTGCCAGTCGTCTTTGCCATGGGGCTGTCTCCGCTGGAACCGGACTAATCTGGGAGCCCGGGCCGGTAAGAACAAGTCTGAATCAGCCGGCAAGTTCCCGAGAACGCCGCGTGGCGGCCGCAATCGCCTTCTTCATCAGCGGTTCGACGCCGTCCGGCGCCATCAGCACGTCCAGCGCCGCCTGGGTGGTACCGTTGGGGCTGGTGACGTTCTTGCGCAACTGGGTCGGGCTTTCGGGGCTGTGCTTCATCAGGATCCCCGACCCACTCACTGTGGCTCGAGCGAGCCGGGCCGCCAGATCGGCCGGCAGGCCAGCGGCTTCGCCCGCTGCCGCCATGCATTCGGTCAGCCAGAAAACGTAAGCCGGCCCTGAGCCCGACACGGCAGTCACCGCATCGATCAGGCCCTCTTCCTCCACCCAGCCGACCTCACCGATGGCCGAGAGCAGCATTTCGCACAAGGCGCGCTGCTCCGCGCGCACGGATGGATTGGCGCAGGCGATCGTGATGCCCTCGCCCACTGCGGCCGGCGTGTTGGGAATGCTGCGCACGATGGCGGCAGATCCCCCCAGAAGGCGATTGAGCGTGGCGATAGTCTTGCCCGCCGCCACCGAGAGGAAACATGCGCCATCCTTCGCGGCATAGCGCGCATAGGCCGGCGCAACCGTATCCATCACCTGCGGCTTCACTGCCAGCAGCACCAACGCGGGCGCGAAATCGGCCGGAATCCCCGCGACATCATTCACCTGCCGCACGCCGTCCGGCAGGTCAGGCACCGGATTGGGCTCGACCACGACCACATCGGCAGCCGCAACACCGCGCTGCAGCCAGCCGACCAGCATCGCGCTGCCCATCTTGCCGCAGCCCACCAGCAGAATACCCGTCATGACACACCTCCCGACATGCGCCGAAACCCAGGAATGATGCGCTGTTGTGGCAGAAACAGTGAGGGCGGGGAAGCGCTGCGCTTCTCCCGCCCTCGGATCGTAAAAAGATGGATGGAGGGCGGCGGCCGATCAGGCCTCGCCGAGGCACTCGAACATGGCAGCGGCGACGGCATCTTCCGGCGTACGCCCGCCCCAGACCAGGAACTGGAATGCAGGGTAGAAGCGCTCGCATTCCGACAGGCCGATTTCCATCAGGTCTTCGATCTGCTCGGTGGTCGCGCCCAGGCCGCCGCGCAGCAGCAGCGCCTGGCGGAACACCACCATGCCTTCTTCGGTCCAGTAATCGAAATGGCCGATCAGCGCCTTCTCGTTCACATAGGCCAGCAGCGAATGCAGGTCGCGGCGACGATTGACCGGCACCTTCATGTCGAACGCGCAGGTGAAGCTGAGCGCGCCGAGTTCTTCGCGCCAGGAAAACCACATCTGATGTTCGCAATAGCGGCCCGAGACACCGACGGTGAGTTCGTCCTGGCCCTGGCGGTCGAAGGGCCATTCATGCTCACCGACGATCTGCTCGACCAGATCGAGCGGATTCAGACGGCTGTAGGTCTCGCTTTCGATCAGAGTCCGCATACGTTAACGCTCCCCCTTGCGGCGGCCGATATTCGGCTGAATGTCCCGGGAATGGCTCATCTGGCTGGGAATTTGGCCCCATGAGGCGACAGCACCGGCCCCGGCCGAGAAAGCCCCCAAAGCCTCGGCTGACCATACATTTAGGTGTTGAGAAACAGGACACACCATAGATTTAGAGTATTCGCGGGTCATTTGTGGTGCAAGAACAGATTTAGGAAAAATTCATGAAATTCGCCTGATCCGTGCTCAGGTTAGGCTGGATCGCCGACTCCGCCGTTCTGTCTGGATTCAAGCAAGGCGAGGCGTTCGGACAGGCGGATATTCTCTTCGCGCGCCGCCTGGGCCATCGCCTTCACGGCCTCGAACTCCTCGCGGCTGACCAGTTCCATGTCGGCCAGCGCCCGTTCCAGCCGCTGCCGAAATGCCTGCTCCACTTCGCCCTTCACACCCTGCAGGGTGCCGAGCGCGCCAGTGGCGATGCGGCTGAGATCGTCGAGCAGGCGGTTGTCAGTCTGCATGGCGCGACTCCAAGCGGGAAATCCTTATCCGATATGGCCAGCATCAGCCCTGCCCGCAAGCGCTGCAACCGGCGTTTTCCACAGCTATTCCCCGCCGACTCCGCCGTGACTCGGTTTGATCCACAGAAAGGTTTGCCGGATGCCGTCGGCCAGGGCCGGGCGGTTGGAAAGCCGGGGGCCGGGTGCTAGGTTCCGCCGCAACATTTACCGTCCTGCCAAGCGACTTGCCGTGACAAACCAGACCTCGCCTTCACCCGCCGCGGCCGATGCCAGCGGCGAGCGCGCCAACCGCGAAGCCAAGCTGCAGCAATTGCGTCAGCTCGGCCTCGATCCCTATCTCGCGCCGAAATTTCCCAAGTCGCACAAGAATGCCGCGGTGCATGAGCAGTTCGCGCATCTTCAGGCCGAGGAAAAGACCGAAGAAAGCGTGGCTGTAGCCGGCCGCGTGATGGCGATCCGCAACAGCGGCATGTTCATCGACCTGGTCGACGATACCGTGAAGCTGCAGGTTTATACCGGCAAGGAAGACGTGCAGGGTCGTTTCGCCCCGGTCATGAAGGCACTGGATCTGGGCGACATCATCGGCGTGCGCGGCAAGGTGCGCCGCACCAAGCGCGGCGAGATTACGGTGGATACCGATGAGATCGTGGTGCTGGCCAAGGCGCTGGAGCCGCCGCCGGAGAAGTGGCATGGCCTGAAGAACGTCGAGCAGCGGTATCGCCATCGCGAGTACGACCTGATCGGCAACGAGGAAAGCCGCCAGACCCTGCGCACGCGCTTCCGCGTCATCCAGTCGATCCGCCAGTTCCTCAACGGCGAAGGCTTCCTGGAAGTCGAGACGCCGATGCTGCACAGCATCCCCGGCGGCGCCATCGCCAAACCGTTCGAGACGCATCACAACGCGCTGGATATTCCGCTCTACATGCGCATCGCGCCCGAGCTGCATCTCAAGCGGCTGGTGATCGGCGGTCTGAGCGAGAAGGTGTTCGAGATCAATCGCTGCTTCCGCAACGAAGGCATCTCGCCGCGCCACAATCCCGAATTCACCACCATGGAACTCTATCAGGCCTATGCCGATTACGAGGACATGATGGCGATTACCGAACGCACCATCGCCAATGCCGCAATCGTGGCCACCGGCAGCACCAAGGTGACCTTCGGCGAGCACGAGATCGATTTCACGCCGCCATTCCGTCGCGGCACCATGCTGGGACTGATCGAAGAACACGGCAAGGTGAAGCTGGAAGGCCTGGATGACGCAGCTGCGCGCGACGCTGCAAAAAAGGCCGGCGTCGATATCGCGCCGACGGCAAGCTGGGGCAAGGTAGTGGAGGCCTGCTTCGAGCATTTCGTCGAGCCCAACCTGATCCAGCCGACCCATGTGGTCGCCCTGCCCAAGGCGATCTCACCGCTGGCCAAGGCCAACCATGCCAACCCGACGATTGCCGAGCGGTTCGAGACCTTCTGCAACACCTGGGAAATCGCCAACGCCTTCTCCGAGCTGGCCGATCCGCAGGAACAGCGCGCCCGTTTCGAAGATCAGCAGAGCCAGCGCGATGGCGGCGACGACGAAGCGCATCGCATCGACGAGGATTTCCTGAAAGCCCAGTCGGCCGGCATGATGCCGATGGGCGGCTTGGGCATCGGCATCGACCGCATCGTGATGCTGCTGACCAATTCGCAGACCATTCGTGAGGTGATCGCCTTCCCGACGCTGCGTCCTCGCGCCGAAGGCAGCACGGAAGAATGATGCTTTTCACCCTCGCCTTTCCGGTGATCGACCCGGTCGCGGTGGCCATCGGGCCATTTGCCGTGCGCTGGTATGCACTGGCCTATATCGCCGGACTGGTGATCGGCTGGCGCTGGGCGATGAGCATCGCCAGGCGGCCCGGCAGCGACATCACGCCGGAACAGGTGGACGGCTTCCTGCTCTGGGCCACGCTCGGTGTCGTGCTCGGCGGCAGGCTTGGCTATGTGCTGTTCTACAATTTCGGCTACTACCTGCACCGCCCGGTCGAGATTTTCGCGGTCTGGCAGGGCGGCATGTCCTTCCACGGCGGCATGCTGGGCGTGATCTTCGCCATGCTGGCCTATTGCCGGCTCAGCAAAATCCCCTTCCTGGCCTTTACCGATGTGATCGCTTGCATCACACCGATCGGATTGTTCTTCGGCCGTATCGCCAACTTCATCAACGGCGAGCTCTGGGGCCGCGTCGCACCTGACGTCGCCTGGGCGATGACCTTCCCCACCGGCGGCCCGCTGCCGCGTCATCCGAGTCAGCTCTACCAGGCCTTCATGGAGGGCATCCTGCTGTTCCTGCTGGTCAACCTGGTGCGCTGGAACAGCCGTGTGATGGACCGCGCGCCGGGCACGCTGTCGGGCGTGTTCCTGATTGGCTACGGCATGGCGCGTATCGTGGGTGAACTGTTCCGCGAGCCGGATGCGCAGATCGGCTATCTGGTTGGCGGCACCACGATGGGCCAGTGGCTGTCGCTGCCGATGGTGCTGTTCGGTATCGGAGTGGTGTGGTGGGCACGCCGGCAGAAAGCGGCGTAAAGGCCGCACCGCTGCTCGACCTCCTGCGCCGCCGCATTGCGGCGGAGGGCCCGATCACGGTGACAGCCTTCATGGCCGATTGCCTGCTGCATCCCGAACACGGCTACTACCGCAGCCAGGAAGCCATCGGCCTGCACGGCGATTTCATCACCGCGCCCGAGATCAGCCAGATGTTCGGCGAACTGCTCGGCCTCTGGGCTGCCGATTACTGGCAGCGTATGGGTGAGCCGGAAAAATGCTACCTCGTCGAACTCGGCCCCGGCCGCGGCACGCTGATGCGCGATGCCCTGCGCGCCGCCCGCGCCCTGCCCGCTTTCCGCCGTGCGCTGACGCCGGTGCTGGTGGAGGCTTCCGCGCGGCTGCGCGGCCTGCAGCAGACGGCGCTCGCGGATGAAGGTGCCGCCTGGCACGAACAGGTCGCCGCGATCCCCAGGGATGCACCGCTGCTGCTGATCGCCAACGAATTCCTCGACGCACTGCCGGTGCGGCAGTTCCAGCGCGGTGACGACAATGCATGGCATGAACGTTGCGTCGGACTGGACGGCGCCGGCGGCAACTTGTGCTTCATGCTCGACCCGCGTGCGCTGCCCTTCGATGAACTGCTGCCGCAGGTGCTGCGCGACTCGCCGCCGGGCTCCATCGTGGAATCCAGTCCGCCGGTGCGCGCCGTTGCGGTCGAGATCGCCGCGCGGCTGAAAAGCCAGGGCGGCGCGGCGCTGTTCATCGATTACGGCTATGCCAGTGCAGGCGTTGGTGAAACACTACAGGCCGTGTATCGCCACACTTACGCGGATCCGCTGCAAATCCCGGGCCTTGCCGATCTTACGGCCCATGTCGATTTTGGCTCCTTTGCGCTCGCGGCAAAACGCGCCGGCGCCCTGGTGCATGGCCCGATTGGCCAGGGCGCGTTCCTCAACCAGCTCGGCATCCAGGCGCGTGCAGCCAAGCTGAAGCGTGACAATCTCGCGCAGGCCGGCGATGTAGACCAGGCGATACGGCGGTTGACCGCTCCGGAGACGATGGGCACCCTGTTCAAGGCACTGGTGCTGACGGCGCCGGAGTCACCGCAACCCGCAGGCTTTGCATGACAGTTCTTACCCCAGCACCCAATCGGGCCGAAGCCATCGCTCCCGTCACGGCCGCTGGCTTTTCCGGCCTGCCGCATGGCTTTTTCACGCGCCGTGGCGGCGTATCGACCGGGCTTTATGCGTCATTGAATTGTGGCCCGGGCTCATCGGATACCGCGGCGTCTGTGCAGGAGAACCGCCATCGCGTGGCGGCGAGTCTGAACGCCCCGCATGGACTGGTCTCGCTGTATCAGGTGCATGGCCGCGACGTCGTCGTGGTCGGCGATGACTACGACATCGCGCAGCGGCCCAAAGCCGATGGTCTGGTCACCCGCAGGCGCGGCATCGCGCTCGGGATTCTCTCGGCTGACTGCGCGCCTGTGCTTTTCGCCGACATGGAGGCCGGCGTGATCGGCGCCTGCCATGCCGGCTGGCGTGGCGCGCTGGCCGGCGTGTCTGACGCCACCATCGAGACCATGATCGCACTGGGCGCGCGACGCGAACACATCAGGGCCGCTGTCGGCCCCTGTATCGGGCAGGCATCGTATGAGGTCAGCGCGCCTTTCCGTGATGAATTTCTGGCCGCCGATACTGCCAACGCCGTTTTCTTTGCCACCGGTAAACGAGAGGGCCATTGGCAATTCGATCTGCCGGCTTATCTGATGCAGCGTCTGCGGCATGCGGATGTGGTGGCGGAGAATCTGGGGCTCGACACCTGCAGCGACCCCGAGCGCTTCTTCAGCTATCGTCGCATGACGCTTCAGAAGGAAGCTGATTACGGCCGGCAGGTTTCGGCCATCGCGCTGCCGGCCTGAGCTGTCAACATCATGCCGCATCTGTTCATGCTGCTGATTTTTGCAATCCTGTGTCTGATGGTGAGCTGTGTTCTCGGTTAAGCACCTTTCCCTCGCGATCCTCGCCGCCGGTTTTGTCACCGCCGCGTGTCAGCCGCTGCCGCAGCCGTTCCAGGCCGACAGTCGCGCCAAGGCGACGGACGTGCTGATCCGCCCCATCGGCGAGGCCAGCCTGTTCATTCCCCCGGTCAGCGGTCTGCCGCAAGGGCCGGATGCCGCGCTGGCCGAAACCCTGGCCAAGGCGCTGAACGAGAAGGATGTGCCGGCCAGTGCCACCGGCCGCAACCGCCTGACATCGGTGCTGACAGTGAGGCTGGAGCCGCGTGGCGGCGATGCGGTCTGGTCGTGGGATGAGCGCGCCCCCGATGGCAGCCTACAGGCCGGCGAGAGCCTCAGCCTCGGTGTCGCACCTGCCCGGCTGGCTGCGAATGACGCCACCGCCGTGAAGCAGGCCGCCGCGATCATGGCGGAAGCCATCGCCCGGAAACTGAATGCCGCGGTGATCGAGGCCGTGCAGACCGACGCCAGGCCGGTCATGCTGGCGGTGAAGGAATGCGAGGGCGCGCCGGGCGACGGTAACCGCGCCCTGCGCCAGGCGATGCGGGAAATCCTGATCCTGGGCGGCCGCAATCCGCTGCCGGATGCCACCGGGGCTGACTATGTGATCGGCTGCCGCGTCAATGTCTGGCAGGACACCCCGGATTCGGAGCGAGTGACCATCGAATGGGTGCTGCTGGGCGCCAGTGGCAACCCGCTGGGCGACGTAAAGCAGGCCAACCGCATCCCCCGCGGACAGCTTGCCGGGACCTGGGGAAACACCGCCCACATCATCGCCCAGGGCGGCTGGCAGGGCCTGAGCGAGATTCTGGAGCGGCGGCAGCGCAGCCGACCCACCGTTCCGCCCGCAAAATCCTGAATTTATTAGATTTTTCGCGGTTTACAGGGGGCAGGCCGGCGGCTATAGTCCGCGCGATTTTCTCCCCACGATTCCGGCCTCACACAGAGCATTGTCATGAAGGTTTTGGCGGGTAACTCCAATCGTCCGCTGGCGGAAGCCATTGCGGCGTATCTGTCGGTCCCGCTTGCCAAAGCCAGCGTGCGCCGCTTCTCCGACATGGAGGTTTTCGTGGAAATCCACGAAAACGTCCGCGGCGAAGACGTGTTCGTGATCCAGTCGACGTCCTATCCGGCGAATGACCATCTGATGGAACTGCTGGTCTGCATCGACGCGCTGAAGCGCTCGTCGGCCCGCCGCATCACCGCCGTGTTGCCCTATTTCGGCTATGCCCGTCAGGACCGTAAACCCGGTCCGCGCACGCCAATCTCGGCCAAGCTGGTTGCCAACCTGATCACCGCGGCCGGCGCCAACCGCGTGCTGACGCTCGACCTGCATGCCGGCCAGATTCAGGGTTTCTTCGATATCCCGACCGACAATCTGATGGGCGGCCCGGTACTGACCGCAGACATCAAGCAGCAGCTGCAGGGCGATGACCTGATGGTCGTGTCGCCCGACGTCGGCGGCGTGGTGCGTGCGCGCAACATCGCCAAGCGCCTGGATGCCGACCTTGCCATCGTCGACAAGCGTCGTGAAAAGGCCGGCGTCTCCGAAGTGATGAACATCATCGGCGACGTCGAAGGCCGCCGTTGCATCCTCGTCGACGACATCGTCGATTCCGCCGGCACGCTGTGCAATGCCGCCGATGCGCTGAAGAAGCATGGCGCCAAGTCCGTTTACGCCTATGTGACCCATGGCGTGCTGTCGGGTGGCGCGGTGGCCCGCGTGACCGCGAGCCAGCTGGAAGGCCTGGTCATCACCGATTCCATCCTGGCGACCGAAGCAGTTCGTCTGGCGCGCAATATCCGCCAGGTGTCGATCGCGCCGCTGGTGGGCGAGGCGATGCGTCGTATCAGTGAAGAGGCTTCGGTCTCGAGCCTGTTCGACTAAAAAGTTTCTACAGTTTCGGCGCGCGGCACCCCTGGAGGCCGGCGTCGGGAACGGGCCTGGCACGGTGCCGGATCCGTATCTAACCAAGGAGCGCAATCATGCGTGAAGTAACCACCATCGCCGCTGAGGCGAGGTCGAGGGCCGGCAAGGGGACCGCCCGTGCAACGCGACTGACAGGTCGTGTGCCGGGGGTCATCTATGGCGAAAAGCAGACCCCGGAACTGATTTCGGTCGAATCCCGCGAACTGCTGAAGGAAATGCAGAAGGGCAGCTTCTTCTCGCGCCTGTTCACTGTTGCCATCGGCAGCAAGACCGAGCGCGTGCTGGCCCGTGACGTGCAGCTTCATCCGGTCACCGACCGGCCGATCCACGTCGACTTCCAGCGCATCGGCAAGGACTCGAAGATCCGCATCTTCATTCCCGTGCATTTCCTCGAGCAGGAAAAGTCGCCGGGCCTGAAGAAGGGCGGCGTGCTGAATATCGTGCGCCACGAGGTCGAGTTCTTCGTTCAGCCGGACAACATTCCGGAGAGCATCTCGATCAGCCTCGAAGGCATGGATATCGGCCACTCGATCCACATCTCGGCCTTCAAGCTGCCGGAAGGCATCCGGGCCGTGATTCAGGACCGCGACTTCACGGTTGGCACCATTGCGGCGCCGACCAAGGAAGAAGAAGCCGCGCCGAAGGCCGAAGCTGCTGCTGCCGCTCCGGCGGCGGGCGCTGCTCCGGCGGCGGGTGCCAAGGCTGCTCCGGCTGCCGCGGCCAAGCCGGCCGCCAAGCCGGCTGCCAAGAAGTAACTTGTTCATGGGTTGGCGGCGCGCTGGCGCCGCCAACCTTTCTCCCCTGCCCCTCGTCTCTCTCTGACCGCCGGCTGAATCGCCATGCTGCTTCTCGTCGGACTCGGCAACCCGGGCAGCGAACACCGGCGCCAGCGCCACAATGTCGGCTTCATGGCCATCGATGCCATCGCCGAATGCCACAATTTCCAGCCGTTCAAGAAGCGCTTCCAAGGTGAAATCTCCGAAGGTGTGCTGAACGGCACCAAGACACTGCTGCTCAAGCCGCAGACCTACATGAACCTCTCGGGCAAGTCGGTCGGCGAAGCGGCGCATTTCTACAAGCTGCCGCCGGCCCAGGTGGTGGTGGCGCATGACGAGCTGGATCTGGCTGCCGCCAAGATTCGCATGAAGACCGGCGGCGGCAATGCCGGCCATAACGGTCTGCGCTCCATCGATGGCGCCATCGGGCCGAACTACCGCCGGCTGCGCATCGGCATCGGCCATCCCGGCAAGGATCTGGTGCTGGGCTATGTGCTGCAGAATTTCCAGGCGGACGAGCGCGTGTGGCTCGACCCGCTGCTGGAGGCCATGGCCCTTGAGGCCGGCTCTCTGGCGAAGAACGACGACACCGGCTTCATGACCAAGGTGGCGCTGCGCCTGCAGCCGCCGAAGCCAAAGGTTGAGAAGCCCGAAAAGACCAACAAGACAGACGTGAAGGACGCGTAACATGGGTTTCAAATGCGGCATTGTCGGCCTGCCCAACGTTGGCAAATCGACCCTGTTCAATGCGCTGACGCAGACCGCTGCGGCACAGGCTGCCAATTATCCCTTCTGCACCATCGAGCCGAATACCGGCCTGGTCGGCGTGCCGGATGAGCGGCTGGACGTACTGGCCGCGATCGCCAGCTCACAGAAAATCATTCCGACCCAGCTGACCTTCGTCGACATCGCCGGCCTGGTGCGTGGCGCCTCCAAGGGTGAAGGCCTGGGTAACCAGTTCCTGGCCCATATCCGCGAAGTGGATGCGATCTGCCATGTGCTGCGCTGCTTCGAGGATGGCGACATCACGCATGTGGAAGGCAAGGTCGACCCGATCGCCGATGCCGAAACCGTCGAGACCGAACTGATGCTGTCGGACCTCGAAAGCCTGGAGCGTCGCGTCGAGCAGACCGCCAAGCGCGCCAAGCAGGGCAACGAGGAAGAGAAAGCCAGGCTGGTCGTGATGGAAAAGGTGCTGGTGGCTTTGCGCGAAGGCAAACCGGCCCGCACGGTGGTGCCGAGCGAGGATGAGAAGAAGCTCTATACCGAACTGATGCTGATCACCGCCAAGCCGGTGCTCTATGTCTGCAACGTCGAAGAAGCCTCCGCTGCCGAAGGCAATGCCTTCTCCGCCAGGGTGAAGGTCAAGGCCGATGCCGAAGGCGCCGCCATGGTGGTGATCTCGGCCGCCATCGAGGCCGAAGTCGCCCAACTCGACACCGAGGAAGAAAAGTCCGCCTTCCTGGCCGATCTCGGCCTCAAGGAAACCGGCCTGACCCGCGTGATCCGCGCCGGCTATGGCCTGCTTGGGCTGCTGACCTTCTTCACCGTCGGCCCCAAGGAAGCGCGCGCCTGGACCGTGCGCAAGAATGCCAAGGCACCGGAATCGGCCGGCGTGATCCATACCGATTTCGAGAAGGGCTTCATTCGCGCTGAGACCATCGCCTATGTCGACTACGTCGCCGGCAAGGGCGAGGCCGGGGCGCGCGATGCCGGCAAATTGCGGCTGGAAGGTAAGGATTACATCGTGCAGGATGGCGATGTGATGCACTTCCGCTTCAATACCTAAGAGATCGAATGAAATATCTGGAAGATTTCGCTGTCGGACAGGTGATGGAATTCCCGCCCCGCACGGTGAACGAAGACGAGATCATCGCTTTCGCGCGGGACTATGACCCGCAGCCCTTCCATCTCGACCAAGAGGCCGCCAAGCAGTCGCTGTTTGGCGGCCTTTGCGCATCCGGCTGGCACACGGCGGGACTGATGATGCGGATGCTGGTCGATAACATGATCGGCAAATATGCCTCCATGGGCTCCCCCGGCGTTGACCAGTTGCGCTGGGTGAAAC
Organism: Ferrovibrio terrae; assembly: GCF_007197755.1. NCBI lineage: Bacteria > Pseudomonadati > Pseudomonadota > Alphaproteobacteria > Rhodospirillales > Rhodospirillaceae > Ferrovibrio > Ferrovibrio terrae. The sequence goes on along the minus strand of NZ_CP041636.1, from coordinate 2,641,553 downwards.
CGGTATTTCCCGGCGACACCCTGCATCTGCGCGGCGAGGTGATGGATGTGAAGCCGTCGCGCTCAAAGCCGGATCGTGGCGTGATCACCTCGCGCTACGAGATGAAAAACCAGAAGGGCGAAACCGTGCTGACCATGCAGGCCAAGGGCATGTATGCCCGCCGGCCAGCCTGAAGGAGCGCGCGATGCAATACTACGAAGACATCGAACCTGGCGCTGTACGTGACATCGGTAGCCACACCTTCACTGAGCCGGCCATCATCGCCTTTGCCACCCAGTTCGACCCGCAGCCGTTCCACACCGACCCCGAAGCCGCGAAGAAAACCGCTTTCGGCGGCCTGATCGCGTCGGGCTGGCATACCGCCGCCACCGTGATGCGCATGATCGTCGATTCCGCCATCGAGGTGGAGGCCAGTCTCGGCTCGCCGGGTTTCGACGACCTGTCCTGGCTCAAACCGGTGCGGCCTGGCGATACCATCCGCGCCCGCATGACCTGTCTCGACAAGGCACCGTCGCGCAGCCGACCGGGCATCGGCTCGGCGCGCTTCCTGATCGAGGCCTTCAATCAGAGTGACGAGCTGGTGATGCGCTACACCAGCATCGGAATCATGCGTTTCCGTAATCCTGTCTCACCGTAAGGAGCCTGCCATGGGTGCCATGACCAGCCTGACCGCCGCCGACGGCCATCGCCTCGCGGCCTATGTCACCGAGCCGAAAGGCGCGCCGAAAGGCGGCGTCGTGGTGATCCAAGAAATCTTCGGCGTGAACGGCCATATCAAGTCGGTGGCGGATGGCTTCGCTGCCGATGGCTACTACGCCGTTGCACCGGCGCTGTTCGACCGCGTGCAGCCCAATGTCGATCTCGGCTACAGCCCCGATGATATCGCCAAGGGCAAAGACATCCGTGGCAAGATGGTCTGGGACAGCGTGCTGCAGGATTGCGCCGTGGCGCTGGCGCTGGCCTCGAAAGCCGGTCGGGTCGGCACCACCGGCTACTGTTTCGGCGGCGGCGTCACCTGGAAGATGGCCACATCACTAGCCGGTGTGGCGGCCTCGGTTGGCTATTACGGCGGCCCCTGGGGCGAGCTGAAAGCGGAAGCCCCGAAGGCCCCCTGCCTGCTGCATTTCGGCGCATTGGACAAAATGATCCCGACCAGCCTGGCCGACGAGATGAAGGCCCTGCATCCGTCCATCACGACGCATGTCTACGATGCCGATCACGGCTTCAACTGCGACCAGCGCGCGACCTATAACGCGACGGCGGCTGTCATTGCACGGCGCCGCACGCTGGCCTTCTTCGAGGCTTTGCTATAGCCGCTTATGCGCGGCTGCTGAATTCCAGGAAAACACCGTTGGCGACGGAGGCCGGCACCAGCACGGTGCCATCCAGGCTGCGGGCATGGTCGATCCCGGCAGCCTTGAAATAGGCCGCGGCTGCCTCGGTGTTATGCACCCGGAAACGCAGGCCAGCGACATAGGGCGTCGGCAGCGTCGGATGTTCGATATCCGGAAACAGGGTATCCAGATCGTCAGGGGTGACGAACAGTACTGTTTCCTCGGCAGCACGCACCGCCACCATGCGATCCGTGCGCACGGCGGCACCGGCACCAACCAGCGCTTCGTAGGGCAGTTCCAGCGCCGGCGGATTGTCGGCGGCCACGATCACGCTGACGATCTGCTGCGCGCCATTGGGATGCAGCAGCCATTCCGGCTTGCGTAGCAGTTCCGGCGTCAGATGCTGGCACAGGAACATCGACAGCTCGGGGGTCGCTTCAGGCGGCAGATGCACAAGGCTGAAGGCCGGCAGCACGGTGCCTTCGGGCAGTTCCAGTTCGCGCTTGAGATTCTGTGGCTCGGATGGATTCAGGCCCGAGGCCTTCAGTTCCTGTACGGCGGCTCTGGCGTCGTCGATGCCCAGCACCACCTTGTGCACGCCCGGGCCCTTGGCCTTCAACAAGTCTTCCACGCCGGCGGTATACCCACCGGGCTCGGCGATGCCGAGCAGTTCGTGGTAGTTGCGCAAAAACATGATGCAGTAATTGCCGGTGGCCCAGCCAATATGGCGCCCCCGCGGCGTCAGCGTAAAGCCCAACCGCTGCCAGTTGGCCTTGGCTGCCTCAAGGTCGGTGACGGCATGAACGGTGTGGTCCAGGCCGATGATGTGATGGGCCACGCTACGCTACTCCCGGCTCAGTGCCCGTCGAATTCGCAGAGCGACAGCACCTGCACGCCCAGCGCTTCCAGCTTCTTGCGACCACCCAGTTCGGGCAGGTCGACGATGAAGGAACAGCCGACCACGTTGCCCTTATGCGCGCGGATCAGCTTGATCGCAGCCTCGGCCGTGCCGCCGGTGGCGATCAGGTCGTCGACGATCAGGATATTCTCATTCGGCTGGATGGCATCGATGTGGATTTCCATCGAATCGGTGCCGTATTCCAGCTGGTATTCCTGCGACAGCGTCTTCCAGGGCAACTTGCCGCGCTTGCGCACTGGCACGAAGCCGATGGAAAGCTGGTGCGCGATGGCGCCGCCCAGGATGAAGCCACGCGCCTCAATGCCCACCACTTTGTCGATGCGGGTGCCGGCCAGCGGCTGCACCATCTCGTCGACGGTCTTGCGGAAGCCGCGTGCATCCTGCAGCAGCGTGGTGATGTCGCGGAACATGATGCCCGGCTTCGGATAGTCGGGGATCGCGCGAATCTTTTCCTTGATACCCTGCATGGCAGGCGGGTCCTTTTCGAATTAAGCCTTCAACACACGGCCAGCGACCGCATCGAGTTTCTTCAGCACCTTCGGGTCGCGCTTTTCCGGCGCGGTGATCAGTGCGGTATCGAGCACCCGGTCACAGCCTTGCGGGCAGTGACCGGGCCGATGCTTCAGATGCGGCACCGCCTTGGCGACCAAGGCCTGGCCTTTCTCGGCATTGCCGAGCAGCACGCGAATCACGGCCGCCACATCGACATGATCATGATCGGGATGCCAGCAGTCGTAATCCGTAACCATGGCAACCGAGGCATAGCAAAGTTCGGCCTCGCGGGCGAGCTTGGCTTCCGGCGCATTGGTCATACCGATCACGTCGCAGCCCCAGCTCTTGTACAGGAAGCTCTCGGCCTGGGTGGAGAATTGCGGCCCTTCCATGCAGAGATATGTGCCTCCGCGCTGCGCAATGATGCCGGCTTCCCTGGCGGCGGCTTCCAGCGCATCGCCGAGCCGGCTGCAGACCGGATGGCCGCAGGAGACATGTGCCACCATGCCGGTGCTGAAGAAGCTCTTCTGCCGCATGAAGGTGCGGTCGATGAACTGGTCGACGATCACGAAGGTTCCTGGCGCCAGCTGCTCCTTGAACGAGCCACAGGCAGAAACCGAAATCACGTCCTGGCAGCCGACGCGCTTCAGCGCATCGATATTGGCGCGGTAGTTCACTTCCGACGGTGAATGCACATGGCCACGGCCGTGACGCGGCAGAAAAACCAGCTCGGCGCCGTCCAATGTGCCGAACAGCAGCTCGTCGGAGGGATCGCCCCAGGGCGTGGAAACCTTGCGCCATTTGGTGTTCTTCAGCCCGGCCATGCCGTAGATGCCGCTGCCGCCCAGCACACCGATGCGCACGGCATCGCCGGCCCTGGCGATATGCGGCTTCGGGATACCGGCAGTGGCCTTGGCACGACCGGAAACCGACCTGGCCGCCGCCCTGGCGACAGCGACCGCAGAGGTCGTCGGCTTGCCAGCCGGCTTGCGCTTGGCCGGCTTGCGAGCGGCCTTCTTGACGCTCTTCTTCGCAGCCTTCTTCGCCTTGGCCATAGCAGATGATCCTCTCGGATTATGGGCGCGCAACGCCGCGCGACTTAAGCAAACCGCCCTTCGGGGCGCAACAAAAAAGGCCGCCGTTTCCGGCGGCCTTTCAGTATCCGCAGCTGTATGCGGCTTAGTGGAGTTTCGCCCAGATGCGCTTCTTGGCCATGAAGAACAGGCCGGTCAGCACGATCAGGAAGATCATCACCTTGAAGCCCATGCGCTTGCGGTCTTCCAGCTTGGGCTCGGCTGCCCACATCAGGAAGGCGGAAACATCATGCGCCATCTGCTCGACGCTGGCCTTGGTGCCATCGGCATAGGTCACCTGGTCTTCGTTGAGCGGCTTGGGCATCGCGATCTGATGACCCGGGAAATATTCGTTGTAGTTCAGGCCTTCGCCCAGCGCGAAACCGGCCGGCGCATCCTTGTAGCCGACCAGCAGGGCGCGGATGTAATCCGGACCGGCTGCACGGGCCTTGGCGATGAGCGACAGGTCGAGCGGATAGGCACCGCCGTTGGACGCTCGCGCCGCCTTCTCGTTCGGGAAGGGCGACGGGAACTTGTCCTGCGGCAGGCCGGGACGCTTGGTCACCTCGCCGGCGTCATTCAGGTCGCCATTCACCTCGAAGGTGGCCGCCAGCGCCTTCACTTCCGCGGCCGAGAAGCCGACGTCGGTCAGATTGCGGAAGGCCACATACTTCATGGCGTGGCAGGCGGCGCAGACTTCCTTGTACACCTGATAGCCACGCTGCAGTTCAGCGCGGTCAAAGGTGCCGAAGGGGCCGTTGAAGCTCCACTTCTGTGCCGGGATCGCCACTTCTGCGCCGGCAGCCATAGCGGCCGGGGCCGCGAGACCCAGAGCGAGGGCAGTGAGGATCGCACGCATCTTAATCGTCTTCATGATCCGATCCCCCTTACGCCTTGCCAGCAGGCGCGGCATCGCCCTTGAGCACGGCCTCACTGATCGAGGCAGGCAGCTTGAGCGGCTTCTCGAACCAGCCAACCACCGGCAGCAGGATCAGGAAATGCGCGAAGTAATACACCGTGCAAACGCGGGCGATGATCAGGTAATAGCCTTCCGCCGGCTTGCCGCCCGCCCAGGTCAGGCCGACGCAAACAATCAGGAAGATCACATACAGCTGCTTGTAGATCGGCCGGAACTTGGCCGAACGCACCTTGCTGGTATCCAGCCAGGGCAGCAGGAACAGGATCAGGATGGCGCCAAACATCAGCAGCACGCCGCCGAGCTTGTCCGGGACCGAGCGCAGGATCGCGTAGAACGGCAAGAAGTACCATTCCGGCACGATATGCTCCGGCGTCACCAGCGGGTTGGCCGGAATGTAGTTGTCCGGATGGCCCAGCATGTTCGGCGCGTAGAACAGGAAGAAGCTGAAGAAGATCAGGAAGGCGCCGACGCCCACCGCATCCTTGATCGTGTAGTACGGGTGGAACGGGATGCGGTCCTGCGGGCCCTTGGTGTCGATGCCCAGCGGGTTGTTGGACCCATGCTGATGCAGCGCCAGGATATGCAGCAGCACCACGCCGACGATTACGAACGGCAACAGGTAATGCAGTGAGAAGAAGCGGTTCAGCGTCGGGTTATCGACTGAGAAGCCGCCCCACAGCCAGGTCACGATCGGCTCGCCGACCAGCGGAATGGCCGAGAACAGGTTCGTGATCACGGTGGCGCCCCAGAAGCTCATTTGGCCCCAGGGAAGCACGTAGCCCATGAACGCGGTCGCCATCATCAGCAGGAAGATGATGAGGCCGAGGAACCACAGCAGTTCGCGCGGCGCCTTGTACGATCCGTAATACAGGCCACGGAAGATATGGATGTACACCGCGATGAAGAACATCGAGGCACCATTGGCATGCATGTAGCGCAGCAGCCAGCCGTAGTTCACGTCGCGCATGATATGCTCGACGCTGTCGAAGGCCATTGAGGTGTGCGGCGTGTAGTGCATCACCAGCACGATGCCGGTGACGATCTGGATCACCAGGCAAAGACCCGCCAGCGAACCGAAGTTCCACCAGTAGTTCAGGTTCTTCGGCGTGGGATACTGCGTGCCGACCATATGGTCGAGCGTGGAGAATACCGGCAGGCGGTATTCGATCCACTTGACGAGCGGGTTGGCAAAAAAGCCGGAATTGTTGTCAGCCATGGGTGCTGGTCCTTAAGCCTTAACCGATACGGATGCGGGTATCGTTGAGGAAGGCGTAGTCCGGCACCGGCAGATTGCTCGGCGCGGGGCCTTTGCGGATACGTCCCGACGTATCGTAGTGCGAGCCGTGGCACGGGCAGAACCAGCCGCCGAAATCGCCCTTCTGGCCAAGCGGCACGCAGCCGAGGTGGGTGCAGACACCCATCATGACCAGCCATTCCGGCTTCTTCACGCGATCGGCGTCCTTCTGCGGGTCCGGCAGGGCGGCGGTGTCGTCCGTCTTGGCCTGGGCGATCTCGGCTTCGGTGCGATGACGCACGAAAACCGGCTTGCCGCGCCACAGGATAGTGACGCTCTGACCGGCGGCGATCTGACCGAGATCGACCTCGGTGCTCGACAGCGCCAGCACGTCGGCCGACGGGTTCATCTGATGAATGAACGGCCATACCGCCGCCGCCGCTCCCACCGCGGCGAAGGCGCCGGCTGCGACGACGATAAAGTCGCGCCGGGTCGGCTCGGTCGTACCGGCCGGTTGGGTCGCTGTCCCTGCCATAGATCCCTCGAAGATAATAAGACTTGGAAACGTGTCGGGATATTTCTCACTATATGTTGGCGAAGTCCAGCACTTAGCCCGACGGATGCGACAGGTTGCCGCAGGGGTCTTGTGGTTGGAATCGCCCTAGGAAACCGCGAAAAAACTACCCCCTCTCGCCCCCGCCCAAACACCCGATTCACAAGCGTACCGGAACAGCCATGCGGCTCGCCCTTTTTGAACCCGATATCCCGCCGAACCTGGGCACGATTCTGCGCCTGGGCGCCTGCCTTGAAACCCCGGTGCATGTGATCGAGCCCTGCGGCTTCCCCTTCTCGATCCAGATGGTCCGGCGCAGCGCCATGGATTACCTGGAGCATGCCGAGATTCACCGCCATGACAGCTGGCAGCATTTCCAGAACGAGCGGCAGGCGGGACGCCTTGGGGGCCGGCTGGTGCTGATGACCACCAAAGCGGCCATTCCCTATACGGACTTCCGCTTCGCGCCGGACGACATTCTTCTGTTCGGCCGCGAGAGCAAGGGCGCACCCGACTATGTCCATGCCGCTGCCGATGCGCGGTTACTGATCCCGATCCGCCCCGACTTGCGCTCGATCAATGTGGCCACGGCCGCCGCCATTGTACTTGGCGAGGCGCTGCGGCAATGCGATGCATTCCCGCGCCGCCCAGAGACAATGCCGGATCGGCAATAAGGAGTATGACAATGACCGACGCCCAGATCAGTGAACGGCAGCAACGCGCCCGCGTCTGGTTCGAATCCCTGCGTGACCGGATCTGCGCCGCCTTCGAACAGCTCGAGGATGACCTGAGCGGCCAACTGAGCGATCGCCCGGCCGGACGCTTCGTCCGCACCGCCTGGGACCGGCCCGGCGGCGGCGGCGGCGTGATGAGCGTGATGCGCGGCCGCGTCTTCGAGAAGGTGGGCGTGAACGTCTCCACCGTACATGGCGAGTTCAGCGAGGAATTCCGCAAGCAGATTCCCGGGGCCGCATCGGACGGACGTTTCTGGGCCTGCGGGATATCGCTGGTGGCGCATCTGCAGTCGCCGAAGGTGCCCGCAGTGCACATGAACACGCGATTCCTGGTCACCAGCAAGGCGTGGTTCGGTGGCGGCGCCGACCTGACGCCGATGGTGCCCGATGAAACCGACACCGCTGCGTTCCATGCCGCCCTCAAGGGTGCCTGCGACCGTTCCGACCCCGCCTACTACCCCCGCTTCAAGGCATGGTGCGACGAGTATTTCCATCTACCGCATCGCAACGAGCCCCGCGGCGTCGGCGGCATCTTCTTTGATCAGCTCGATAGCGGTGATTGGGAGCGCGACTTCGACTTCACAAAATCGGTAGGCGAATCGTTCCTCGAATCATACCCAAAAATCGCCCGCAAACACCTCAATGAGTCGTGGTCGGCGGCTGAAAGAGAGCACCAACTGGTGCGTCGCGGACGCTATGTCGAGTTCAATTTGCTCTATGATCGCGGCACCACATTCGGTCTGAAAACAGGTGGCAACACCGAAGCGATTCTGATGTCGATGCCACCTGAAGTGAAATGGCCGTGAGTGTAAAAACATCAGATTCCATGCAGGTTTTTTTGATGTCGTATTTTTCCGGAATCATCGTGCGTGTTTTGCGTCAGCGATGTTTTTCGTTCATGCGACACGCGCGATTCACATCACCGCCGGAGCGCGCGCTTAACCATTTTTTAAGCGCGCGCAAGATTTAGTGGTTAATACTGTTGCGTTGTGCTACAGATATACGTGTTCGGGAAACATTTTCCTGAAAACTTCGTTGCGGTGAAAACCGCACTCTAATCCATGGAGGAGAAACTCATGGCTGCGAAGAAAAAGGCCGCTAAGAAGAAGGTGGCGAAGAAGGCTGTGAAGGCTAAGAAGGCCCCGAAGGCCAAGAAGAAGGCTGCCAAGAAGAAGGCCAAGAAGTAAGGTCTCTTCGGTAGCTTTAGAGTACAGTTGTCTTGGGCTCCACGTCGGCCGCCGGGTTTACGGCGCCGACGTGGAGCCCAAGCGCTTTTAGGGGTACGCAGTCACTCTTATCCGACGACAGTCCCCGCCTGCCGGACTAGCCGGCTATCAATAAAAATCCTTAAAATTCAAATATTTGATTCAGCGATACTCACTCGCTGTCGGTCATCTGTACCCGTTCGCGCAGGCGCTGCAGGCAAGCCTCGCGATCCGGCGCAAAGCCAGCGTCCGCCCACCAGGATTCCAGTTCGTTGAGCAGCGCACTCACCGTCGGGCCGGGCGAAAAGCCGGCCGCGAGAATGTCGGCACCACGCAGCGGGAATACCGGTCGCCGCCAACTCGTCGTCGCGACGGCCCGTGCGACAGCCGTCTCCTCGTCCATCGCCTGGCGGGTAGCCGCCAGCAGCAGCCCGTCGCGGCAGCGCTCGGCCCCCAGACGATAGAGAGCGACGCGAAACGCTGATTCGCCCTCCAGCATCCCGGCCTTGAAAGGCGGCAGCGACAACAACCCGTCCAGCCGCAGGCGCTGGGCATTCGAAAGCTTCAGACGGCCGGCGATCGCATCCGCATCCGTGTTGCCATCCAGCAACAGAGCAAGTCGCGGCCAGAGATCCGGGTCGGGCCCGCCAGCTGCCGCCACTGCCCCCTGCAACCGAATCAGTCGCGACAGCGCTGGCACATCCAGCCGCGCCTGCGGCAGGATCGCCGCCAGCACGCCGCTCTGGTGCATCAGCGCCATTGCATCGGCGGCATTGGGCAGGATCAGGATCTTCAGCAGTTCATCGCGAATCCGCTCGCCCGACAAACGGTCGAGCCGGTCGACCGCATCAGCGCAAGCCGTCAGCGAGGCCGCATCGGGCGCGCCTTTACCGAACCGGGCATGGAACCGGAAGAAGCGCAGTACCCGCAGATAATCTTCGGTCACGCGCTGCGCCGGGTCGCCGATGAAACGCACCACCCCGGCCGCCAGATCGGCACGGCCGCCGGTAAAGTCGTAAAGCCGACCTTCGGCATCGGCATAAAGCGCATTGATGGTGAAGTCGCGCCGCGCGGCGTCCTCGGCCCAGTCGGTGCCGAAGGCGACCGTGGCATGGCGGCCATCGGTGGTGACGTCCTGGCGCAGCGTTGTGACCTGGAAAGTGGCGGGCGGCACCACGGCAGTGACAGTGCCGTGCTCGATACCGGTCGGCACCGCCTTCAGCTTGGCCTTTTCCAGCCGCTTGATCACCTGATCCGGCTTTTCGGGGGTGGCGATGTCTATATCCGCGGGCCGCAGGCCGAGGATGGCGTCACGCACACAGCCGCCAACAAAGCGCACCGGCACGCCACCGGCACCCAGCGCGGCCAGCAGGCTGCGAGTCGGGGCGGCGGTCATCCAGTCCGGGGGCTGAATCGTCTCGGGCAAGGCCATGGCGGCAGTCTACAGCATCTGCCGGGGGACGCGCTTATTGGCCGATGCGGCCGGGTACGACCCGGCCATCCTCGAATCGCGCCGGCGCATAGTCACCCAGCGTCTCCCCGAAGAAGGCGCCATAGACAACGAAGCTGAGGATCATCAGGACCATGCCGATGGCGGCGAGCCAGAACCATGGCGTCGCTTCCGGGCCGTCCTTGCCGCTGCGCTTCACATGCCAGATGTACAGGCCGTAAAGCAGGAACGGCAGCATGAGCGGCAGCAGGTGGACGATCAGGCGACTCATGGCTGGGCGGTTCCAGCCGTCTGGCCATGCAAAAGGTCGTGCAGGTTACGCAGCATCCCGGCCGTGGCTCCCCAGATATAATAATCCTGATATGGCATGGCCCACCACTGGCGCTCGACGCCGTTGAATACGCCTTTGTGCCGCTGGTGATTGCGCGAATCCATCAGGAAGTCGAACGGCACTTCGAACACCTCGGCCACCTCGTGCTGCGCCAGATGCAGCGCGAAGCCGGGCTTCACCAGGCCAACGACCGGCACGACGGCGAAGCCAGTGCCGGTGACATAGGCATCCAGCGCTCCCAGCACGCTGATATGGCCGCGGTCGAGGCCAATCTCTTCTTCCGTTTCGCGCAAGGCCGTGGCGATCACGTCAGGATCCTCGGCATCGACGCGGCCGCCGGGGAAACTGATCTGCCCGGCATGATTGGACAGATGCGCCGTACGCTTGGTCAGAATCACGCGTTCGCCGGCCTCATAAGCGACCACCGGCACCAGCACGGCCGCCGGCATCAGCGGACCGGGGCGAAAGGGCTTGAGGCCGGGGTTGAGCTGGAAGTCGCCTTTGGGCGCCAGTCCATGCTCGCGCGGAATCGCATCGAAAGCCGGCACCGGCTGCAGATGCGCGCGCAGTCGCTCCACGGTCGGTGTACTGTCGATAATTAGCGGCGCGGCAACATTCACGGCATTTCACCCAGAACGAAAAACTGCCCGGCGCTTTCGACACCCAGCATGATCTTGCCGTCGACGCTGCGCTCTTCCGCCATCTCAACCAGTTGGTAATAGACTGGCCGCGCGATCAGCGCCTCGAGTCGGTCGCGCACCAGCAGATAGGGCGACGGCTCGCCGGTCTCAGGATGAACGCTGACCCGCAGCGGATGCTCGGCATCCAGCGGCACGACGTCGTCGACATTGGTGCGGAAAACGATCAGCCGGGCGGCACCCTCCCCCGCCACGGTTGCCTCAACGGCAACGAAGGGGGCGTCGTCGACCCGGATGCCGCATTTCTCCACCGGCGTCACCAGAACGTAACTGTCGTCGGCTTCGCGCCGCAATATACTGGCAAAGAGCTTGACCATGGCAGGTCGCGAAATTGGCGACCCCATATAGTGCCAGCTCCCGTTCCGGGCGATCCGCATGTCGATCTGCCCACAGAATGGCGGGTTCCACAGGTGGACAGGCGGTTTTTTGCGCAAAGTCTCCTCGCCGCCGAACCGGGCGATCACATCCTTGAGACTTGGGCCTTTTGAGGCGGTGGCAGACATATGAGACATATGGGCTTTCATTTCGCTTCTACTATATACTCATTCCCATGCACAATTTGAGCGATACCGCCGAACATATCCTTCCTGAGATCGAACGGGTCGGCGGCCGTCTCGTTACCGCCCGCGATGCGGTCGGCCGGGTGATCTTCGGTCAGGGCGACGTTGTCGAGGAAACCCTGATAACTCTGCTCGCCGGCGGGCATGCCCTGCTGGTCGGCGTACCGGGCCTGGCGAAGACCAAACTGGTCGAAACGCTGGCCAAGGTTCTGGGCCTCGACGCCCGCCGCGTGCAGTTCACCCCTGACCTCATGCCGGCCGACATCGTCGGCTCGGAAGTGCTGGAAGAAAGCGAAACCGGGCGTCGCTCGTTCCGCTTCATCCCGGGTCCAGTCTTCTGCCAGCTGCTGATGGCCGACGAAATCAACCGCGCCAGCCCACGCACGCAGTCTGCCTTGCTGCAGGCGATGCAGGAGCGCCAGGTTTCGGTGGCCGGGCAGCGTCACGACCTGCCGGCACCTTTCCATGTGCTGGCGACGCAGAATCCGCTGGAGCAGGAGGGCACCTATCCGCTGCCCGAAGCCCAGCTCGACCGCTTCCTGCTGCAGATTGACGTGCGCTATCCCGACCGCGAGGCCGAGCGCCGCATGCTGTTCGCCACCACCGGCGCGACGGAAGAATCGATCCCGACCGTGCTGAACGCTGCCGACCTGATGGCGGCCCAGCGTCTGGTCCGCCGTATTCCGGTCGGCGAGAGCGTGGTGGAAGCCATCCTCAATCTCGTTCGCGCCGGCCGGCCGGAGGAAAGTGACGTACCGGGTCTGGCCGATCTGGTCGCCTGGGGTCCCGGTCCGCGCGCCAGCCAGGCTCTGATGTTGGCGGTACGCGCCCGCGCACTGCTGCAGGGTCGCCTGGCGCCCTCGATCGACGATGTGCTGGCGCTTGCCGGCCCGATCCTGCGGCACCGCATGGCGTTGACCTTCGCCGCCCGCGCCGAAGGCGTCACCGTCTCCGACGTCATCGCCAAGCTGACCGCGCCGCTGCGGTAAGCGGGACGCGAGATGGCGGTAGCGGTCGCGGCCGGAACTACAGCTAACGCACGGCGCCAGCGCGCCGAACACTTCGCCGCATTCCTGCCGCCGCTGCTGGTGGCGGCCGAGCGCGTCGCTGCGACCGTCGAACAGGGCGTCCATGGCCGCCGCCGTGTCGGCCCCGGCGACGCCTTCTGGCAGTTCCGCCGCTACAGCCAGGGTGACTCGCTGACGCGCATCGACTGGCGTCAGACCGCCAAACGCCAGGCCGCCTTCATCCGGGAGAACGAGTGGGAAGCCGCCGAAAGCGTCTGGCTGTGGCGCGACCCCTCGCCCTCCATGCGCTGGAAATCCGATCTTGGCATGGAGCAGAAGGACGAACGTGGCGACCTGTTGCTGCTGGCGCTGGCCAGCCTGCTGCTGCGCGGCGGCGAACGCGTCGCCCTGCTCGGGCATCCGCAGCGCCCGGCCTCGGGTCGCATGGTCATGGAGCGCATCGCCGAACGTCTGATCCGTTCGCGCTTTGAAACCGCCGAGGCCAGCCTGCCGCCGATCCAGCCGCTGCCGCGCTATGCCCATATCGTTCTGCTCGGCGATTTCCTGTATCCGGTGCCCGAGATCGCCGCACGCCTGCGCGCGCTCGCCGATATGGGCGTGAAGGGCACCGTGCTGCGTCTCGTCGATCCGGCCGAAGAAGACTTCCCCTACAAGGGCCGCACGCGGTTCCTCGGTCTGGAAGGCGAATACCCGCTGCTGGTGCCGCGCGCCGAAACCATGGGCGACGACTGGCGCGCGACATTCGCGGCGCATCAGGCTGAACTGGCCGAGGTCTGCCGCCGGCTCGGCTGGCGCCACATCAAGCATCGCACGGATCGGGGACCGCAAACCGCCCTGCTGACGCTGTATCAATCCCTGCAGGGCGAACGCGCCCTGCCAACCGGCCGTTAAGCCATGCTGTCGCTTGGTGCACTTGCTTTCGCCACACCCTGGGCGCTCGCCGCACTGATCAGCCTGCCGGTGCTGTGGTGGCTGCTGCGCATCACGCCGCCGCAGCCCAGACAGGTCACCTTCCCGCCGCTGCGCCTGCTACTTCTGCTGCAGCCCAAGGAAGAGACGCCGGCGCATACACCCTGGTGGCTGCTGCTGCTGCGCCTGCTGATCGCAGCGCTGGCGATTCTCGCCCTCGCCGAACCCATCCTCAATCCGCAAGTGGCGCAGCGCGACAGCCAGGCGCTGGTGCTGGTGATCGACGACGGCTGGACCGGTGCGCCGCGCTGGCGCGAAAAGCTGGTCCGCGCCGACACGCTGCTCGAAGCCGCCGAACGCGATGGCCGCCCTGCCGTGCTGATCACCACCGCGGCACCCGCGAACGGCGAAGCGATGCAGCCCTCGCTGCTGATGCCAGCGGCCGATCTGCGCCCCATTGTGGCCGGCCTGCAGCCCAAGGCCTGGACCAGCGACCGTGCTGCCCTGGTGCAAGCACTGCTGCAGGCCCGTCTGCCCGAAAGCGCCAATGTGGTCTGGATCAGCGACGGCCTGCGCGAGGATGAAACCGGCGCGAGCACCTATACGCTGGCCGAGTTCCTGCAGCGGCTTGGCCCGCTCAGCGTCATCACCTCGCCAGACGATGCCACCCTGGCGCTGTTGCCGCCCGTCACCAGCGCGCAGGGTGACACTGTTACCTTGCGCCGCAGCGCCAATGTCACCGGTGAGCAGGGCGCGACGCTCCGTGCCGTCACCGACCAGGGCCGCGTCTTGTCGCGCGAGCGCATGACGTTTGCAGCGCGTTCGGAAACCGCGACGCTGAAGCTCGACCTGCCGAGTGAATTGCGCAATCAGCTGTCGCGTCTTGAAATCGAGGAACAGCCAAGCGCCGGCACCGTGCAACTGCTGGATGACCGCTGGCGTCGCCGCCCGGTCGGGCTGGTCACCGGCGGCGCGGTGGAAACGCGGCAACCCCTGCTGGGCGACCTGTTCTATCTCGATCGCGCGCTGAGCCCTTATGCCGAACTGCGCTCGGCACCGGTGGCCGAACTGCTGCAGCGCGAGATCGCCGTGATCGTGCTGGCCGACGTGGCCCAGGTGGTGGCGAGCGAAACACGTCAGCTGGAGCAATGGATCGATAATGGCGGCGTGCTGCTGCGCTTTGCCGGCCCACGCATGGCCGAGGCGACCGATAACCTGCTGCCGGTGAAGCTGCGGCAGGGTTCGCGGCAACTCGGCGGCGCACTCTCCTGGTCCCAGCCGCAGCGGCTCGGCGCCACGCCCGAGACCAGTCCCTTCTTCGGCCTCGGCGGCAGCAATGATGTGACCGTCAGCCGCCAGGTGCTGGCCGAACCGGAAGCGCAGCTGGGGGAGAAGACCTGGCTGCGACTGGAAGACGGCACCCCGCTCGCCACCGCCACACAGCGCGGCAAAGGCTGGCTGATTCTGGTTCACACCACCGCCAACACGCTATGGTCCGATCTGGCGCTCAGCGGGTTCTATGTCGAAATGCTGCGCAAGGTGATCGATCTTTCCCAAGGCATCGGCGGCACCGGCGAAGCCGCCGACACGCCGTTGCCGCCGCTCGGGGTGCTGGACGGTTTCGGCCGCGCCGTCGAACCAGGCCCGGCCGTGCAGCCGATTGCACCGCGTGCCATCGCTACCACCAAGCCCGGCCCGCGCCATCCGCCCGGCTGGTATGGCCGCCTCGATAGCCGCCAATCGCTCAACACCGCCAATGCCGAGACGAAACTGCTGCCGGTGCTGAACTGGCCGGCCGGCGTCGCCGAACTGCGGCTGGATGGCCAGAATCGCGAACTGCATCTGCTGCCCTGGTTGATGGGCGCGGCTCTGCTGCTGTTCCTCGCCGACTGGCTGATCGGCCTTGGCCTGCGCGGCCTGCTCCTGGCACTGCGTCGCCGTCCGGCTGCGGCCATGCTCGCCGTTGCCCTTCTGCTGCTGCCGGGCATGACGGAGGCGCAGCAGCAGCGCCGCACTACGCTGACCGCCAATGACGAGTTCGCCCTGAAAGCCTCACTTGACCTGCGGCTGGCCTATGTCGTCACCGGCCAGGCCGATATCGACCAGATGAGCCGCGCCGGTCTCTACGGCCTGACCGAGGTTCTGTATCGCCGCACCTCTATCGAGGCGGCCGAGCCGATCGGCGTCAATCTGGAAGCCGACGACATTTCGCTGGTGCCCTTCCTGTACTGGCCGATCACGCCGCAACAGCCTCAGCTTTCCGACGCTGCGCTGCGCCGGCTGGACCTGTTCATGAAGACGGGTGGCATGATCCTGTTTGACACGCGCGATCAGGCGATGGGCCTGAGCGGCACAGCGGCCAGCCCGAATACCGAAAAGCTGCGTCAACTGCTGTCGCGTCTGGATATTCCGCCGCTGATGCCGGTGCCGGACGACCACGTGCTGACCAAGGCCTTCTACCTGATGCAGGACTTCCCCGGCCGCTATTCCGGCGGCACGCTCTGGGTCGAGCGCAATCCTGGTGGTGACAAGGATGGCGTCACCTCCATCGTGATCGGCAGCCATGACTTCGCCGCCGCCTGGGCGATCGACAATAATGGCCGGCCGCTGGCCGTCACAGTGCCGAACCTGCCGCGCCAGCGCGAATTTGCCTATCGCTTCGGCATCAACCTGCTGGTGTATACGATGACCGGCAACTACAAAGCCGACCAGGTCCATGTGCCGGCGCTGCTTGAGCGCCTGGGGAATTGAGCGGGCCAGGCATGAACAGCGCGCTCACGTTCGATTTCGCCCCACTGGCGCCCTGGCCGCTGCTGCTGGCCTGCGCCGCCGCGGCCCTGCTGCTGACCTGCCTCGGCCTGTGGCGACGCGCGCGCGGCACGCTGCTGCGCGCCGCTGTGGCCGTGCTGGCGATCACCACGCTGGCCAATCCGGTGGCGCGCAAGGAAGACCGCAGCACTTTGCCCGATATCGCCGTAGTGGTGGTGGACGAAAGCCCGAGCCAGGGCATCGCCGAACGCCAGCGCCAGACCGAACAGGCCGAGGCCCTGCTGCGCGAGAAGCTCGGCGCCACCGAGAATCTGGAAGTGCGCGTGGTGAAAGCCGGCAAGGCCGCCGCCGAAACCGCCGACCGCGACGAGGGCACGCGGCTGTTTTCGGCGCTGACCCTGGCGCTCAGCGACCTGCCGCGTCATCGCCTGGCCGGCAGCATTCTGGTCACCGACGGCCAGGTGCACGACATGCCGGCCGAAATCGCCGCGGCACAGGACGTGACCGGCGCGCCGGTGCATGTGCTGCTCACCGGCCGGCCGGATGAGCGCGACCGCCGGCTCGTGGTGCGCAATGCGCCGACCTTCGGCATGATCAACCAGGAACTGAATGTCACGCTGCGCATCGACGATACCGGCGCAGCGCCCGACGAAATGGCCGAACTGCGTTTCCGCCAGCAGGATCTGGGCGAACGCGTGTTGCAGGTGCCGATCGGGCGCGATGTCACCGTGCCGTTCAAGCTGTCGCGTGCCGACCGCAGCCTGCTCGAATTCGAGGTGCCCCCGATCCCGGGCGAACTGACGCCGCTGAACAATCGCGTGGCGCTGTCGGTGAACGGCGTGCGCGACCGCCTGCGGGTGCTGCTGGTCACCGGTGAAGTGCATGCCGGCGAGCGCGTCTGGCGCAACCTGCTGAAGGCCGACCCCAATGTCGATCTGGTGCATTTCACCATTCTGCGGCCGCCGGACAAGCAGGATGGCACGCCGATCCGCGAACTGTCGCTGATCGCCTTCCCGATCCGCGAACTGTTCGAGATCAAGCTGAACGAGTTTGACCTGATTATCTTCGACCGCTATCGGCGACGCGGCATCCTGCCGACCGCCTACTACGAAAACATCGCCCGCTATGTCCAACGCGGCGGTGCCTTCCTCGAAGTCTCCGGTCCCGCCTATGCCACGCCGCTCAGCATCTACCGTACGCCGGTCTCGGAGGTGCTGCCCGGCCGGCCGAACGGCACGATGCGCACCGAGCCCTTCACGCCGCAGCTGAGCGCCATCGGCAAGCGCCACCCGGTCACGGCCGGTCTGCCCGGTTCGGTGGGCGAGAACGGCCAGCCGAACTGGAGCCGTTGGTTCCGCGTCGTCAATGTGGATCTCACGCGTGGCAACTCGGTGCTGGAAAGCCCGAACCGCGAGCCGCTGCTCGTACTCGACCGCATCGAAAAAGGCCGTGTGGCGCAATTCTATTCCGACCATATCTGGCTGTGGTCGCGCGGTTATGAAGGTGGCGGCCCGCAGGGCGAACTCCTGCGCCGGCTGGCGCACTGGCTGATGAAGGAACCGGATCTCGAGGAAGAGGCACTGCGCGCCGAAGCCAAGGGCGGCCGGCTGGAAGTCGAGCGCCGCAGCCTGACCGAGCGCAAGGAAGCCGTGACGGTGATCCGTCCCGACGGCAGTGAAACGAAGCTGATGCTGGAAGAACAGGGCAACGGCATCGCCAGCGGACGGCTGCCTGTCGAGTTACCCGGCATCTACCGTGTTCGCGACGGCGAGCGCGAGACGGTGGCGACGATGGGCGCGGTCAATCCTCGCGAATTCTCCGATCCGCGCGCCACGCCTGCGGTGCTGAAGCCGCTGGCCGATGCCAGCCATGGCAGCGTGCGCTGGCTGCGCGACGGCATGCCCGATATCCGCATGGTCGACAAGCCGACGCGCTCAGCCGTGCGCGAACAGGCCGGCCGCAACTGGATCGGGCTGTATCGCCAGAACGACTATGTGGTGACGGGCCTGACGCTCACGCCGCTGGTGCTCCCGCTGGCAATGCTGACGGCGCTGCTGCTCGGCATGCTGCTGATGTGGCGACGCGAAAGCCGCTAAGCCG
The DNA here is from genome assembly GCF_007197755.1 of Ferrovibrio terrae. Taxonomy (NCBI): domain Bacteria; kingdom Pseudomonadati; phylum Pseudomonadota; class Alphaproteobacteria; order Rhodospirillales; family Rhodospirillaceae; genus Ferrovibrio; species Ferrovibrio terrae. The sequence goes on along the minus strand of NZ_CP041636.1, from coordinate 2,623,245 downwards.
CGGCCTTCTTTCGTCCGGTTTTCACGGGCTTGCCCACCAGGCCGCCGACACCCTGCAGCGCACCGGCCGCAAGCTCCATGGCCTGGAACCGCTCACGCTCCACCCAACCCGGCATCTCAAGGCCGCGATCAGCCGCATTCACGAAGCCGAAGGGTTCGTAATAGGGCTTGTCCCCGACCAGGATGCACAGGCCATGATTCAGCCGCGTGGCGGCATAAAGGCTGTGCCGGATCAGCGCCCGGCCAATGCCCTGGCCCTGGTAATCCGGATGTACGGCGACGGGCCCCAGCATCACCGCCGGCGTCGCCGCCTCACCTATCGTCACCGGCCAGTAACGGATCGAGCCCAGCACGACGCCGTCCTCGTCACGCACCACGAAGGCGAGCGACTTGATATGCGGGACGCCCTCGCGCAGCCGGTAGACGGTCTTGCGTGTGCGATCCGAGCCGAAGGCGAGATCCAGCAGGCTGTCGATCTGGGCGGCATCAGCGAGCCGCTCGGGCAGAATGGGGTACATGAGTTTGCTTCCAGCAACGATGTCGGACACCAGAGGCGGACGTTCGGCCTTAGCCTTCCGTCCGGTTGGCCGGGTCGTGCTCATCGGGGAAGCAGGAATGTCGGAGTCAGTAGGCGACGATGACCTGGCTTCAGTGGGCACGAACGGCCGTAACGCACCGCTTTCGCATCATTTGCGAGGGCGGTGCGCTCATACGGGCTCGTCGATGGCGCCACTGGCGGGTCATGACACAAGGTCCTGTTGGATCGCGATTGTCGGATAGCATAGCCGGCCGGGGGCGTAAACCCGGTTTCACGCCGATTTCATATTTCCGGATGCATTCCGTGCCCGGGCTGTGTCGGCCAGAACACACTCCCAGGGCGGCTCCGGGCCAAAACGGCCGGCGTAGAAGTCGATGAAGGCGCGCACCTTGGGCGTCAGGTAACGCTGCGCCGGATAGACGGCGTAGATTCCCAGCGGCGCCGGTTCGTAGGTTTCGAGCAGGGACACGAGTCGCTTCTGGGCGATATCTGGGCCGACAATGAAACTGGGTAACCGGGCGATACCATGCCCCGCGATCGCGGCGTCGCGCAGCGAGTCGCCGTTGTTGGTGGTCAGCCGGCCCGATACCTTCACAGCATAAGGTCCGCCTGGGCCTTCGTAACGCCAGAGGCCGGGCTCGGGCAGATATTTGTAGAGCAGGCATTCATGCTGGCGCAGATCGTCGGGTTTCAGCGGCACGCCGGCCTTGCGCAGGTAGGATTCGGCCGCGCAAGTGATCGAGCGCACCGGGGCCAGCCGCCGCGCGGTTAGCGTGGAGTCGGCGAGATTCGCGCCGATGCGGATGGCAACATCGACCTCCTCTTCCAGCAGGTCGATGGTGCGGTCGTTGAAAGTGAGATCGACCTTCAGTTCCGGGCAAAGCGCCAGCAGTTCAGGCAACAGCGGCGCCACGTAGTTCAGGCCGAAGCTCATCGGCAGGTTCACCCGCAGCAGGCCGCGCGGCAGCGCCTGCAGATTCTGCACGGCGGCTTCGGCGGCTTCGGCCTCGACCAACACACGCTGGGCATGTTCCAGCACGATGCGGCCGGTTTCGGTCAGCGAGAGTTTTCGCGTCGTCCGCTGCAGCAGCTGGGCACCGAGCCGCTGCTCCAGCCGGGAAATCTGTTTCGACACGGCCGATTTCGACAGGCCGAGGCTCTCGGCCGCCCCGCTGAAGCTCTCCTGCTCCACCACGCGGGCAAACACGGCCAAGTCAGCCAGATGGTCCATATTGTTTCTCATAGGAAACAATCATATTCCATAGATGATATTGTTTCAATCTAGGAAAGGCATACCTTCCAACGCGAACCAACACCAACCCGGACCGCCCAGGAGGCAGCCATGACCAAGGTTCTCGTTCTTTATCATTCGATGTATGGCCACGTGGAAAAGATGGCCGAGGCTGTTGCCGCCGGCGCCCGCGAAGTAGCCGGCGCCCAGGTCACCATCAAGCGCGTACCCGAGACCATGCCGGAAGAGGCCTTCAAGAAGGCCGGCGGCAAATGGGATCAGGCGGCGCCAATCGCAGACCCGGCCGAACTGGCCGATTATGACGCCATCATCTTCGGCACCGGCACCCGCTTCGGCAACATGACCGGCCAGATGCGCAGCTTCCTCGACCAGACCGGCGGTCTGTGGGTGAAGGGCGCGCTGGTCGGCAAGGTCGGCAGCGTCTTCGTCTCGACCGGCACCGGCGGCGGCAATGAAACCACGGCGAGCAGCTTCCACACCACCCTGCTGCATCATGGCCTCGTGATCGTCGGCCTGCCTTACGCCATCCCGGAGACGATGGACGTCAGCGAAGTGAAGGGCGGTTCGCCGCTCGGCGCCGGCACCATCGCCGGTGCGGATGGCAGCCGCAGCCCGAGCGAGAAGGAACTCAAGACCGCCCGCTTCCAGGGCAAGCATGTGGCGAGCATCGCCGCAAAGCTGAAGGCTTAACTCTCTACCTAGTGGCGACGGCTGACATGATCCGCCGTCGCCGATGGAGGCTTCCATGATTCATGTTGTCCCCTTCGACAATCTCGGCCGGATGAACATCGACTGGCTGAACAGCCGCTTCCACTTCAACTTCTCGGGCGTTGCCGCGCCGATGGGCTTCGGCTTCGGTCCGCTGCGCGTGTGGAATGACGACGAGATCGCAGCGCAGTCTGGCTTCCCGATGCATGGCCATCGCGACATGGAGATCATCACCTATGTCACCAAGGGCGCGATCAGCCACGAAGACAGCCTGGGCAACAAGGGCCGCACCCCAGCCGGCGATGTGCAGGTGATGTCGGCCGGCACCGGCATCATGCATTCGGAGTTCAATGCCGAAGACGAGATGACGCATCTGTTCCAGATCTGGATCGAGCCGCGTCAGGCCAAGCTGAAGCCGCGCTGGGACCAGGCACAGTTCCCCAAGGGCGATCGCGCCAACCGTCTGGTGCCGCTGGCATCTGGCGAAGAGGCGGTGCTCTCGGCCAACACGGGCACGCTGCTGATCCATCAGGATGCCACCCTGTTCGGCGCGCTGGTCGAAAAGGGCAAGTCGGTGACCTACGAGCAGAAGCCTGATCGCATGGCTTATCTGGTGGTCGCCGAGGGCAGCGTGGATGTCGACGGTGTGACTTTGAAGACCCGCGATGGCGTGGCCATCGCTGCCGACACGCCGGTGGAGATCAAGGCGCCCGAAGGTGCGGAATTCCTGCTGTTCGACCTGCCGCGTCCGCAGCAGCGCCCGAACTGACCTAAGCCTGACCGTCTGACTTTGGGCGGTCCTGCGCAGCACGCAGGCCGCCCAAAGCTTTTTCCAGCCTTTCGATATCGGCAAGATGCAGCGTGTTGGGCCCGCCATAAGGCAGTCCGACGCCGCTTTCCTTCAAAGCCTTGTGAATCGCGAAGCGCAGATCGCTTTCGATGATGTGGCGTTTTTCGACATCGGAGATATGACCGCGCAACGCGAACAGCAGCGTGCCGGCCTCGAATTCACGGAATACCACCAGAGGTGCCGGCATACTGAGGATGTCTGGATGCTCGGTCAGGCATTTCAGCAGCACCTCGCGCGCCTTCTCAAGGTCGGCATTGTAGGACAGGTTGATCTGGATATCGATGCGCCCCAGACGATTGCGGTGCGTCCAGTTCATCACCGATTGCGAGATCAGCTCGGAATTCGGAATGATCACCGAGGCGCGCGGGAAAGTCTCAATCTCGGTCGAGCGCACGTTGATGCGGCGGACATAGCCTTCGCGGGTGCCGACCACCACCCAGTCACCGACTTTCACGGGCCGTTCGATCAGCAGGATCAGACCAGAGACGAAGTTGTTGACGATGTTCTGCAGGCCGAAACCGATACCGACCGAAAGCGCGCCGGCGATGATCGCGAGGTTCGACAGGTCGAGGCCGACCACGCCGACGCCGGCGACGATGGCGAGCAGGTAACCGACATATGTCAGGCCGGTGACCATCGAATTGCGCACGCCAGGATCGATGCCGGCCTGCGTTTCCAACCGGGAATTGAGGCCGCCACTCAGCAGTCGCGTGATGCCGATGCCAATCACCAGCACAACAACTGCGGTCAGGATGTTACCGAGTGAGATTGTGACCGGCCCGATGGTGACGCCGTAGAACAGCTCGAGCATGTAGCTGACCAGCGTGGCGCGGCTGACACCCCAGGACACGGCAAGGCCGGCCAGCAGCAGGAGGAACAGTATGATATCGGCCAGCAGGCCAAGCAGCAGCTGGCTGGTGGTGCTCATCGGGCCGCTTAGGCCCAGCGACTGCCGCCAGGTGCGGAAGCGGCTGTCCGGATTCTCGGCCAGATTGGCGAGGCCGTCACGGACAGCGATGCGCACCAGTGCATAGGCGCCGAGACTCAGCGCGGAACCGAGCAAACCGTAGGACAGGAAAGCGGCAGCGCCGTAATAGCCCAGCAGCATCGCCACCAGCGCGACCAGATTGAGACCGAAGATCAGTCCTGACAGCAGGCGCAGCGGTCGCCACTCGTCCGGCAGCGAACGCCAGACCCGCGGATCGGAAAAAGCCAGGTTGGAAATGAACAGGAATAACGCCACCGCGGCGATTACCATGTTGCGCCCGGCGAAACTGAAATCCGGCACGCGCGACGGCGCCACCAGCACAGCCAGCAGGATCATGCCAACCGCCACGGCGGCGGTACGGCGCAAAAGTTTGTCCCGTTCCGGCTCGGACAGCGGGATCAGTGCCCAGGCCGGCTGGTGCGGCGCCAGCGTCGCATGGGCCAGACCATAGGCCAGCAGTGCAGTGGACACCGCCTGCATCAGCATCAGCACCATGCTGCCGACCAGGCCCTCCAGCCAGCCGTTCCCAAGCAGTACGCCGTAAGCGGCCCACAGCACAACGAGCGGCATGGCCGTACGCCCGATGAGGACCGTGAAGGCGGCAATGGTACGGCGAACCGGTGACGGGTCTTCGTTTTCAGGAAGGATGCCGTAATTGCGGCGGAGCCAGCGCTGCGTAGGCACCAGCAGGGCACCCGCAATAGCCACCACGATCACGATCTGCAGCAACGTGCTGTGTCCCGGACGACGGCCCTGGTCGGCCGCCCACCACTGCGCCGGGATTGCCATCACCTGGGCTGAAGTCGCGCCTATATCGTCAAAGCCGCCGCGCCAGAAATCGGGATTGAATGGCGAGGCGCCACGATATAGCAGCTGCCGCGTGAACTGCCGGCGCGCTTCATCGGCCACTTCGTCCTGCAGCGCGACGATGCGCGTCAGCGCCAGTTCGGCCTGCTTGGTGCTGTCCTGCGCCGATTGCAGCCGCACAGCGAGTTGGCGGCGCGACTCTGTCACTGCCGCAGCCTCGCGCGGCTGGCCGGCTGCAGGTGGGGGCCCGAGCGCATCGAGCTGAGACTGCGTGGCCGTCGCCACCTGGCGGAACTGGTCGCGCTCGGTGGTGGCATGCACGCGCAGCCGGTCGAGATCGGCGCGCAGCACCGCAAAGCCCTCGTCGTCCATGCGGGGATCGCGCAGCTGGCGCGTGATCGGCGACAGGGCGGCATTCCAGTCGGTCGGCGTCAGTGCGCCCGGGGAGGACGTGCCGGTGGCTGGCTGCTGGGCGCCTGCGGACACGGCCGGCATCACCAGCAGGCAAAGCAGCAGGGCCAGAGAGAGCAGAAAATGGATCGGTCGGAATATCATGGCGAATCTATGTCAGATGCAGGTTGACGTCCGTGCGGGCGCTGGCCCAGCTATAGCCCAAACGGCCCGTAAAAGCTTCCTTTCGCGCGACTTTGCGGCAAAAACGGGGCGAACGGCGACACTTTCGCCCCGAGTCGATTGCTTGACTTGGGAAGAGGCCGCTGGCTTGCTTGCAGCATGAGCGAGCGGATCGACTGCGAGATCGCCGTGATCGGCGCCGGGGCCGGCGGCATAGCGATGGCGACTGCCAGCGCGCTGTTCGGCATGAAAACCGTGCTGATCGAACGCGAGCGCATGGGCGGTTACCGCCTGCATGGCGAACTGCCATTGCAGGTGCTGTCCGCCGCGGGTCGTCATGCCGTCAACTGGCGCGAGGCCACCGGCTTCGGCATCCGCTACGAAGAACCCGACATCGATTTCGCCGCCGTGCTGCGCCACGCGAAAAACACCACGGCCGCGCAGGCAGCCAATGATTCGGTCGAACGACTGTCCGCGCTGGGCATCACCGTGTTGCAGGGCGAAGCGCGTTTCGCCTCTGCCGACAGCCTTGCCGTCGGCGACTGCGTGGTCACAGCCAAGCGCTTTGTCATCGCCACCGGTGCGCGCCCGGCCCTGCCGGCGATTCCGGGTTTGGCCGACATTCCCTGCCTGACGCCGCAGACCGCTTTCGACGTGACCGAACGCCCGCTGCATCTGCTGATCATTGGCGGCGGTGGTGCCGGCGTGGCCCTGGCGCAGGGCTTCTGCCGCATCGGCGTGAAAGTCACGCTGGTCGAACAAGGCCGCTTCCTGTCACGCCATGATCCGGAGCTTAGCGATCTGACGATCGACGCGCTGCGCCGCGATGGCGTCACCCTGCATGAGCAGACCGAGATCGCGCAGGTGGAGAATACAGTGCCAGGCATCGTGCTGACCTTGCGCCACACCGATGGCAGCAGCACGCGTATCGCCGCGTCGCATCTGGTCCTCGCCGCCGGCTGGCAGGCCGACCACGGCGCGCTCAATCCCATGGTCGCCGGCATCGAGACCGGCGCGCAGGGCATCGTCACCGATCGCCGGCTGCGCACCACGAACCGCCGCGTCTTCGCCATCGGCGCGGCCACCGACCTGCAGGCCACCACGCCGGTGGTGCTGCATCATGCCGGCGTGGCGCTGAAGAACCTGCTGTTCCGGCTGCCGGCGCGCATCGCCACCAACGCCGCCGCCAGCCTGGTGCCCGGCGATCCCGAACTGGCTTTCGTCGGCCTCAACGAAACCGAGGCGCGACGCAGCCATCGCAGCATCCGCATTCTGCGCCGGCCGTTCGTTTTGAACGAACGTGCCCTGGCCGATGGCGGCAGCGAGGGATTGCTGAAAGTCGTCACCACGCCGCTGGGCGGCATCCTCGGCGCGGCAGCTGTCGGGCCGCAGGCAGCCGAAGTCCTGCAGCCCTGGGCCCTGGCCATCGGAAAGGGATTCGGAATCGGTGCGATGCAGGCGATGATTGCCCCCTTCCCGGCGCGTGGGAACACCGCCGCCCAGGCCGCTACAGATTTCTACCGCCCGAAACTGTTCAGCCCATTCGGCCGCCGCGTAGTGCAGTTCCTCGCCCGTTTTGACTGAGACGCTGTAGTATTCGACGCCATGAACGCCGATCCGGGACCCTCGTCCGATCTGTCGCGCCTGCCGCGTCCGCCCGCGGTGGCCAGCCTGTCCGGCCGGCTGCTGCTGCTGACCGTCGGCTTCACCATGCTGTCGGCCGTGCTGATCTACCTGCCGGCGATGAGCCGCTTCCGCATCAGCTACCTCGAAGCCCGCATCGAACTCGCCGACCAGGCCGCCCTTGCGCTGCTGGCGGCGCCGAACGGCATGGTCAGCGCCGAGTTGGAAGACGAGCTGCTGCACAATGTCGGCGGCAAGCTGGTTGCCATGCGGCGCAAGGAATCGAATGCGCTGATCCTGAGCGACCGTCAGGAACTGCCGATGCTCGGCAAACCGGTCGACCTGGCGAACCAGCAATGGTGGGAAGAGATCATGCATGCCGTGATGGTGCTGATCAAACCACCCACCGAGTATGTGCGCGTGGTCGGCCCGTCGCCGCGCGATCCACACACCCGCATCGAAGTGGTGCTGCCGACCGCGCCGATGAGCGAGGCACTGCGCGACTTTTCCTGGCGCGTGCTGTGGGTGGCGCTGCTGATCTCGATGATCACCGGCAGCCTGGTCTATGTCAGCCTGCAGCTGCTGCTGGTGCGGCCGATCCGTCGCCTGATCGGCAGCATTGTCGGTTTCCATGCCGCGCCGGAAGACGCGCGCCAGATCATCCGACCCACGCGGCGCCGTGACGAACTCGGCCTGGCCGAGCGCGAGTTGCAGATGATGCAGCAGGACCTGCGCCATGCCCTGACCCAGCGTACGCGCCTGGCCCAGCTCGGCATCGCAGTCAGCAAGATCAGCCACGATCTGCGCAATATGCTGGCGGCGGCCCAGCTGGTGTCTGACCGCCTGGAAGCGTCCGACGATCCGACGGTGCGTCAGGTGGCGCCGCGGCTGGTCGGTTCGATTGATCGGGCGATCTCGCTCTGTGCCCAGACCCTGCAATTCGGCAAGGCGGAAGAACGCGCACCGGAAACCTGCCAGATCGCCCTGCGCAATTTCATCGACGATGTGGCCGCCGCACTCGGCCTGCCAGACGGCGCTGTTATCCGGTGGCACAATGCCGTGCCCGAGCATCTGCCACTGCATGCCGATCCCGATCAGCTCTATCGCGTGATGAACAACCTGATGCGTAATGCCGTGCAGGCCATGCCCGATGGCGGCGACCTGCGGGTGGCGGCCACCGCCACCGATACCGACGTGGTGATCGAGGTCGCCGACAGCGGCGGGGGCCTGAGCGATGCGGCACGCACGCATCTGTTCGAACCGTTCCGCGGCGGGCGCAGCGGCGGCACCGGTCTGGGGCTGGCCATCGCCCGCGAGCTGATCCGCGGCCACGGCGGCGACCTGGAACTGATCCGCACCGGGCCGCTGGGCACCACCTTCCGCATCATCCTGCCGCAGGCACCCGCCTGATCCTGGCCCCGATTTTAACGGCCAAGCCTCGCAATTCCGCAGGTTTGAGCGATATGGCTAACGCGTTTTAACCATATCACTTAACTGGATATTCAATCCTGCCGGCACGATAATGGCGCCGCCAGAATGGCAGAGCGGCCTCAGGACGGGCCGCGTGCAGGAGAGAACCCCATGCGTTTCGCAATCCAGAGCTTGCTGTTGCCGCTCATGCTCGCAGGCCTGTTGTCGGCCTGTTCGGACACGCGTGGCGACCTGACACCCGCCGCGCAGAGCGGCATCGCCACCGTCGGTTACGAGATCTTCAAAGCGCGCGTCGAGAGGCGTCTCGGCATGACCTGCAATCTCGAAAATATCATCACCGAGGGCAGCTACTGCGTCAGCAATTACAAGCCGACCGACCGCCCGGAAGTGTACTGTTTCAAGACGCTGGGCGGCGTCGACTGCTATGCCGAACCAGACCCCTATTCGCTGGAAGGCCGCCAGTTGCCGGCGCCGCCGCGCACTCTGGCCGATCCGCGCATGCCGATGACCCCGCCCGGGCGCCGGGCCGAACCGCAGCTGGCCACCATGCCCTACGAAGCACCGGGCAGCACCGCGACCTATCCGGACAGCCAGCCGCAGGCCCTGCCGGCCAATGCCGTGATTGTCGAACCCACGCCGGATCCGGCCACACGGCCGATGTGATCGGCGTCACCGAACCGACCTCTTGCCAATGACGCCGGCGTGCTAGCTTCTGTTCCATGCAGAAGCAGCATGACCGCGTCTGGACCTGGGATTTGCCGGCTTCCCCGGCAGCCCTGTGGCCCTATCTGTCGGATACCGCCCGTTTCAACGAGGCGGCTGGCACCCCGCGCTATACCGTGACCGAAGAGCCGCAACCCGACGGATCGGTCAGGCGCCTCGCTGCCGCCAGCTACAAGGGCGTAGCCGTCGAATGGGATGATCCGCCCTACGAATGGGTGGCCGAGCGTGAATTCCGTCAGACGCGGATTTTCCGGCGCGGCCCGCTGAAAAGCCTGAGCCCTACACTGCAGCTTGAACCCGGCCCCGATGGCGGCAGCCGTGTCACCTACCGGATCAGCGGCGCACCGCGTGGCATCGCCGGCTACCTGGTCTTCGCCACCGGGCTTCTCAACAAGGTCGGCAAGGGGCTGGAGGAGATGGTGCACCAGGCCGGGCGTTTTGCCGTCGGCCAGGCGGAAATGCCGTTCGATTACACGCCTCCTGACCTGACACCACAGCAGCAGGCACGGCTGGATGGCCTGACGCGCCAGATTTCCGCCGGCGCCTATCATCATGATCTCGCCGACCGTCTCGCCCGCCATATCACGACGGCGCAGGAAGTCGATCTGGTCCGCATTCGCCCGCGCAAACTGGCGCGCGAATGGCAGGCGCCGGTCCGCCACGTCGCCGAACTGTGTCTTGATGCCGCCCGGCTCGGCATGCTCGGCCTGTCCTGGAACCTGCTCTGTCCGCGTTGCGGCGGCGCCAAGGCTTCTGCCGATACGCTGGAGGCCCTGCCAAAACAGGCGCACTGTCCCTCTTGCAACATCGCCTATGACGGCAGCTTCACCAGCAATATTGAAATCAGCTTCCGTCCTGCGACCGCAATCCGCAGCATAGGCGAAGGCGAGTTCTGCATGGGCGGGCCGCATGTCTCGCGCCATATCCTCGTGCAGCAGATCCTGGCGCCCGGCGAAGAGCGCAAGGTCACCGCAACGCTGCCGGCCGGCGAATACCGGCTGCGCACGCTGGAGCCCGGCGGCGAATGCATCACCCGCCATGATGGCAACACCTTCCCCACTCTGCTGGCCGAGGATGCGGAAGCACCCGCTTTCACCATGCGGGCGGAGACCGGCGACACGTCTGGCACCATCGCGATGCGCAACCACAGCAGCCGCGAACTGACCTTTGTGATCGAATCGCGTGCCTGGCGCAGCGACGCCCTCACCGCCCACGAGGTTACGACGCTGCAGGCCTTCCGCGACCTGCTGCCCGATCAGGTGCTGCGCGCCGGCGAGGATGTCGGCATCGACAGCATCACGCTGATGTTCACCGACCTGGAGGGTTCGACCGCGCTGTATGAACGGCTGGGCGATGCGGCAGCCTACCGCCTGGTGCGGCGGCATTTCGGCGTACTGGCGGAAACCATCCGCGAGCATGACGGCGCCCTGATCAAGACCATCGGCGACGCCGTGATGGCGGCGTTTGCCACACCGGAACATGCCGTACAGGCTGCCCTGCATATCCATGACCGCATCGCAGCCTTCAATGCAGACTACAGCCGCGAAACCGGCAGCGCTGACACAGCGATCGGACTGAAGATGGGCATGCATGCCGGCCGCTGCATCGCCGTGACACTGAACGAGCGGCTGGATTATTTCGGCAGCACGGTAAACCTCGCCGCACGCCTGCAGGGCCGCGGCCGGCGCGGCGAAGTCGTGCTGTCGGAGTCGCTCGCCGCCGACCCCGCCGTCGCGCCGCTGCTGCGTGATCGCGCGGCAAGCCGCGAAAGCGCCGAACTGAAGGGGTTTGACAGACCGGTGCCTTTTGTCAGGCTGACGGCTTAGTCGTCCGTCAAGGCAGAAAGACCAAGCTGCGCCCGGCGGCGAAGCCACAGGCTGGGGCGATAGCGGTCGTCCCCGGTGATCGCCTGCAGCTGGGTCAGCACCGTATGGACGGTCTCCAGTCCCATCGCATCGGCCAGCGCCAGCGGACCGAACGGATAGTTCAGGCCCAGTGTCATCGCCTTGTCGATATCGGCGGGCGTGGCGACGCGGATCTGAGCCATCTCGCAGCCCAGATTGGCCACCATGGCGGCAATGCGCTGCCCGATGAAGCCGGGGCTGTCGGTAATCGCGGTCACTGCGCGGCCAGCGCCGTGCAGGCGCGCCACCACGGCATCCAGCAGGTCGCGGCGCGCGCCTGGCGCACGCATCAGGGTCAACCGCTTGTCCAGCTTACCGGCAATATCGAGGCCGAACAGCCGGCGGTGATCCAGTTTGCGCTCGGTGGCATACGTCGAAACATCCATGCCGAGCGGCGCGCAGAGGATCGCGCTGTCGCCATCGTCGAAGCCGCTGACCTCGAAACCGAAACTGCGCAGCAATTCGCCCAGCGCCTCGTCATCGGCATCGGCCAGCACAACTTTCTCGGCCGCCGGCGCGGCACTGGTGGCATCGGCCGAAGGCACCACACCTTTGCCTGCATCGTCATACGCGAAGAAGCCCTGCTTACTCTTGCGCCCCAGCCGGCCACTTTCCTTCAGCAGCTGATGCAGCGGCGCGGTCGCCAGCCGGCGATCGTAGAAATAGCCTTCGTGAATGATCTGGCTGACCGGGAAGTTCACGTCGATGCCGGTCAGGTCCATCAACTCAAACGGCCCCATCTTGAAGCCCCAGTTGTCGCGCATCACGGCATCCACCTGGGCCGGCGTCGCCACGCCCTCGGAGACGATGCGCAGGGCTTCCTGCGTATAGGCGCGGCCACCGAGATTGACCAGGAAGCCCGGGCTATCCTGCACCACGACCGGCAGGCGGCCCATCCGCTCGCCGACCGCCACCAGCGCGGCGATGGCCGCATCGCTGGTGCCTGGCGCGCGGATCACCTCGACCAACTTCATCAGCGGCACCGGATTGAAGAAATGCAGGCCGGCAATGCGCGCGCGGTGTTGGCAGGTGGCCGCAATGCTGGCGATGCGCAGCGACGAGGTGTTCGAAGCGAGCAGGCAATCGGGTCGCACGATGGCTTCCAGCTTGCGGAACACCTCCTGCTTGATGGCCAGGTTTTCGACGATGGCTTCGACCACCAGATCGGCCGGCGCGAAGGCATCCATTGTATCGACCACCGTGAGCCGCGTCTTGGCGACGGCTGCGGCATCATCTTCCAGGCGGCCCTTGCTGACCATCTGGTCGAGCTGGGCAAAGATCGCATCGCGCGCCTTCGCGGCGGCGCCAGCCATCGCGTCATACAACAATACCGCCATACCGCCGGTCATGCCGACCTGAGCAATGCCCCGCCCCATCGCGCCCGCGCCGATGACGCCGACGGTTTCAATTTTTTGCCCGGTTTCCGCCACAATATACCTCCGTTTGCGCGGCAACATCCTGCCCAGACAGGACTTGATCCGCAACCCGCCACACCCCACATCCTTCATTGTCCGGATGCCTTTGAGGGTCCGGGTCGCTACTCGCTTTCAAAGGAGTGCAGAATGAGCCGCGTTTCCATTTTTTCCAGCCCGCTGCTGCTCGGATTCGACCATGTCGAACGCATGATCGAGCGCGCGACCAAAGCTGGATCCGAAGGCTACCCGCCCTATAATATTGAACAGACCGGTGAGAACGAGCTGCGTATCACGCTGGCCGTTGCCGGTTTCAGTCCGGCCGACCTAGCCATTACCGTGGAAGACAATCAGCTGGTCATTCGCGGTAAACAAACCGACGACAAAGAACGTATTTACCTGCACCGTGGCATCGCAGCTCGGCAGTTCCAGCGCAGCTTTGTCCTGGCAGATGGCATAGAAGTGGTGCGAGCCGAGCTTGGCAATGGGCTGCTGCATATCGATTTGCACCGCCCCCGGCCGGAACCTCAGGTCCGCAACATTGCTATTAATATGACTGATGGCGGCCGCGCCGACACTTTAGGCGTCGGCGGCAAGCCTGGAACCGGACGCAGCTAAAGGCGGCCGGAAGGAGAAAGCAAATGGCTACCCCCAATAATCAAGACCGTAAGTCTGATGAGCTTCAGACCCAACCGCTGATGACGGAAGAATCCTTCGCCAATCTCGGCGCGCCTGATCTGGCCTATATTCGTCCGGTCCAGACGCCGGAAGGACTGGCTTGGGGCATCTACGCCGCCAATGGCACACAGTTGGGATTTGCACCAGAACGCGATCTGGCCTTTGCAGCCGCCGTGCAGAACGATCTGCTTCCCGTCAGCGTGCAGTAAGCAGGACAACCAACCACGCCCCGCCCGGTCTCTGATCAGGCGGCGTGGCTGGTCGGACTGTCAGTGAGCAGGGCGTAGATCGCGTCGGCGCTTTCAGCACCGCGCAGCTTTTCGCACACGCCCTTGTCGCGCAGCAGGCGCGACACGCGGGCCAGCGCCTTCAGGTGATCCGCACCGGCCGATTCAGGTGCCAACAGCAGGAAAATGAGATCGACCGGCATCTCGTCGATCGAATCGAAATCGATCGGACGCTCGACGCGGGCGAACAGGCCATACAACTTGTCCAGGCCAGGCAGACGGCCATGCGGGATCGCGATGCCATTGCCTACACCGGTGGTGCCAAGACGCTCGCGCTCGAGCAGTGTGTCGAAGATCGCGCGTTCATGCTGGCCGGTGATTTTTGCAGCGCGGGCGGAAAGCTCCTGCAGCGACTGCTTCTTGCTATTGGCCTTGAGGTTGGCCATTACGCCATCCGGGCTCAAGAGCTGAAAGATTTCCATGGGGAACAGTGCCTCCGCGGCGTCTACCATCGATGCGAGCTGGCCTCAACGAGGCTCAGGCAGCATCTCCGGTCTCAGTGGGCCGCTGGTGATGATTGCGTCGCTTGCGCTTGTCGCGGCGGACTTGCTTGGCAAGCTTGTCCAGCGCCTGATCGAAGCTGACGTAGATGTCGTTGCCTTCGGCGGCCGCCTGCATGGAAATCCCCGCGCCGATGTGGACGGTACACTGGCAATGGTACATCGAGCCGTCGAGACGAAACACGACATTGGCTTCAATGGCATTGTCCATGTACTTGGACACGGCGGCAGTGAGATGCTCCTCGACATAGGCGCGCAGAGAATCGCCAAGGTCGAGCTGCTGTCCGGAAGTCAGGATTTTCATGTGTGTCGAAATCCGAGTTCGATCGGTCAGAGCATGAGTGTAGTACGGCGGCCTTCGCCCGTCATGCGGCGCGGACCATAGACAAGGGCCTTTTCCCTGTCAACCGAATGTAAAATTCGTTAACCCATTGATTCATAAACTATCCACAGCCGTCTCGCTGCGGTTAACCTATACGGCAATGGTTAAGGTGCCGACTGGGCCGGTTCGGTACGGAAGATTCGGTCGACCGGCTCAACCCCGGATATGGTAACGCCCAGATCGCGGATCAAGCCGTTAGATATTCCGTATACCCAGCCATGCAGGCTGAGATCCTGGCCACGATGCCAAGCGTTCTGCACGATGGTGGTCTTGGCGAGATTTGCAACCTGTTCGCGGACATTCATCTCGCAGAGCAGATTCAGGCGCTTGTACTCGTCCACCACATCCTTCAACTCGATTTCATGCTTGGCATAGACATCGCGGATTGGCCGCAGCCAGTGGTCGATCAGGCCGAGTTGCTGCGGCTGCATTGCCGCACGCACGCCACCGCAACCGTAATGCCCGGTGACAATCACATGCTTCACCTTCAGATACTCGATGGCGTACTGCAATACCGCCAGGCAGTTCATGTCGGCCGGATGCACCAGGTTGGCAACATTGCGGTGCACGAACAATTCGCCCGGATCGAGGCCGACGATTTCATTGGCCGGCACGCGGCTGTCGGCACAGCCGATCCACAGATAGGACGGAGTCTGTTGATGCGTCAGCCGGTCGAAGAAACCCGGATCTGCATTCAGCTTGGAAATCGCCCAAGCACGGTTGCTTTCAAATAGCGGCGCAATATCGGCCATGCTCTCTCTCGTTTCAGCCGGCCTTCAGCAGGCCGGCCTTCTTGAGGCGCCGGCGTTCCACTGAAGACGGAATGTTCATCGCTTCACGATATTTCGCCACCGTGCGCCGGGCGATATCGACACCCTTGCCGGCCAGCATCTCGACGATCTTGTCGTCCGACAGCACGTCGGCGGCGCTCTCGGCATCGATCAGCGTTTTGATCCGGTGACGGATCGACTCTGCCGAGAAGGCCTCACCGCCATCGGTGGCCGCGATGCTGGCGGTGAAGAAATACTTCATCTCGAAAATCCCGCGCGGTGTCGCCATCGTCTTGTTCGAGGTGACGCGGCTGACCGTGCTTTCGTGCATTTCGATGGCCTCGGCCACGGCACGCAGATTGAGCGGCTTGAGATGCGACACGCCATGACGCAGGAAGGCGTCCTGCTGCCGCACGATCTCGCTGGCGACCTTGAGGATGGTCTGCGCCCGCTGGTCGAGCGACTTGACCAGCCAGTTCGCCGAGTTCAGGCAATCCGACATATAGGTCTTGGTCTGCTTGAGCTGGCTGTTCTGGGCGCTGTTGGTCTTTTCGGGTTTGGTGACGCGGGCATAATAGCGGCTGTTGACCAGCACGCGTGGCAACGTGTCACTGTTCAGCTCCACCGTCCAGCTGCCATCATTGGCGCGCCGGATGTAAACGTCGGGCACCAGCGTCTGCACCGGCTCGCCGCCGAACAGCAGGCCTGGCTTGGGATTGAGCGCGCGGATTTCCTGCACCATGTCGGCGATGTCTTCCTGGTCGACGCCGCAGATGCGCATCAGACCCGGAATATCGCGCTTGGCCAGCATCTCCAGATTGTCCAGCAGCGCCTGCATGGCGGGGTCGAGCCGGTCGCGCGCGCGCAGTTGTATCCCCAGGCATTCCTTCAGCGAGCGGGCAAAAATCCCCGCCGGCTCGATGGTCTGCAGATCGACCAGCACGGCCTCCACCTCGTCGGCTTCGATCCCAAGGCGGGCAGCGATGTCGTCCAGCGGCTCAGTGATGTAGCCGGCCTCGTCCAGCGCATCGATCAGCGCCGCGCCGATCAACCGGTCGCCGACATTGGCCGGCATCAGCAGCCACTGATCCTGCACATGTTCGCGCAGGCTGGGATTTTCCGACAGCGTCTGCTCCAGCCCGCCGCCGTCCTCGTCGAAGCGGCTGTCGCCGCCCCGGCCGCTGATATAATTGCTGGCCAGGCCTATATCGGCATTGGCGGCATCGTAACCGCTGTCGTTGTTGAAGGTATTGTCACCGTCAGGATCAACGTCCATCGCCTCGCGCGCCTTGTCGGCGATGCCATCGGAACTCAGATCCAGGCGTTCGGCCGGGCCATCAGCGTCGGCGGTATCGAATGAATCGCGGGTGTCCTCGCCGGGACCATCGCCATCCAGACGCTCGAGCAGGGGATTGCGCTCGAGTTCCTGCTCGACATAGGCGGTCAGTTCAAGATTGGAGAGCTGCAGCAGCTTGATAGCCTGCTGCAGCTGCGGCGTCATAACGAGCGCCTGACCCTGCCTCAGCTCAAGACGCGGACCCAAGGCCATGGCTTAGGGGCCCGTCACCAGCTGAACCGTTCGCCGAGGTAAACCCGCCGGACATTCTCGTCGGCGACGATTTCGCTCGGACTGCCCTCCATCAGCACCTTGCCGTCATGCAGGATGTAGGCACGGTCGATGATATCGAGAGTTTCGCGAACGTTGTGATCGGTGATCAGCACACCGATGCCGCGATCCTTCAGATGCGACACCAGCTGGCGGATTTCGCCCACCGCAATCGGATCGATGCCGGCCAGCGGTTCGTCGAGCAGCATGAAGGACGGCTGCGTGGCCAGTGCGCGAGCGATTTCGCAGCGGCGGCGCTCGCCGCCCGACAGCGCCAGCGCCGGCGTGCGGCGCAGATGCGTGATCGAGAATTCGGCCAGCAGATCGTCCAGCATTGCCTCGCGACGATCGGCTTCCGGCTCCACCAGCTCCAGCACGGAACGGATATTCTGCTCCACCGTCAGGCCGCGGAAAATCGAGGCTTCCTGCGGCAGATAGCCCATGCCGAGCCGCGAGCGGCGATACATCGGCAGGCCGGTGATATTATGGCCGTCCAGCGTGATGTTGCCGTGATCGGGCCGGATCAGTCCGGTCATGATGTAAAAGGTCGTGGTCTTGCCGGCACCGTTGGGGCCGAGCAGGCCGACCGCCTCGCCACGCTGCACATAGAGCGAGACATCGCGCAGCACCGGGCGCTTCTTGAAACTCTTGCCCAGGCGATGCGCGGCCAGGCCCGGATACGGATTTTCCGCAACCAGGCGCAGGCCCTCGCCCGCCTCCTGCCTGTCGTCGGGCTTGTCGCCGACAGCCGTCATCGGCGCTGCCCTCCCTGTTGCTGAGCCGGAGCATTGGGCGCAGGTGCGGCGTTATTGCTATTGTTCGGAATGATCACGCCGCGCACGCGCTGGCCTGCAGCCGGATCGCAGGTGCTGCGGCCGGTGTCCTGATACATCACCGCCCGCGCGCAGCGCAGCGTGCTGTCATCGCTGGTCAGCAGTACATTGCCGGTGATCGTCACGGTTTTCTTGTCGACATCGTAGACGCCGAAATCGCCCTGTGCCCGCTCCTTCGGTGTGGAGACGAAGACGTTGCCCTTGGCCTCGATCTTGGTGATCGAATTGGAATCCGGCCCTGCGGCCGTGGACTGCGGCGCGGGGCGGGCCGGCGCACGCGGGGCGGCGGCGCTCGCGGGAGCAGCGCCCTGCGCATTGCGGTCGCGGTAATAAACGAAAAGCTCATCAGAGCGCAGGCGCGTATCTCCCTGGATCACATCGACCTTGCCGCGGAAGATGGCAAGCTGCTTGTCCTGCTGCACCTCCAGCGTATCGGACGAGATGTCGATCGGCTCGTTGTTGTTCTGTCGCGCGCCCAGACCGATCTGCGCAGCTGCGGGAAGCGAAACGACAGCCAGTCCGGCCAAAATCATCGCGGCCATGCAATTCGGCAGATATCGAAGGAAGCGATCCATTTCGCTCATCCCCGCTTCTGCGGTAAGACTTTCGTCTTCACGCCATTGATAAACACGATGACCCGCCCCCTGTCGTAAACTCGCATGCCATTGGCATTGATGGTGCCGAAATCGGCATGGCCCCAGACCTTGTCGTCGCTGGAAATCACCTTGGTCTGCAGGTTGATCTCGGCGGAATGCCCATGCATCTCCGTACCGCGATCGCCAAAGACGTTGATGTTACCGAACAGGTCGAGCATCTGGGATGTCCCATTGTAAAGACCGGTATCAGATGTCAGCGACCACCATTCACCATTGCTCATGGTCATGTCCGCCTGCACGCGATCGAGCGTGACCTGCTTGTCGTCTTTCGGGTCCTGGATCGCGCGATCGGCGGTCACTACATAGGGCTGGCCGTTGGTATCGGTGCCGCGGTAGCGCGGGTTGTTCATCACCAGTGCTGCATTGGCGGTTTCCACGTCACTGAAGGTCAGCGGAATCGCCAGGCGGCGCTTCACCATCTGCGGCCAGGCGATCACCGTCACCACGGTGCCAAGCGCGATCATCGGCAGGATGAATTTCATGAACCGCACAAAGCCGCGCCGACGCGGCAGCGCAGACAGGACGTGGCCGGCGTCGCGCGGCTTGAAATGCGCGCTGCGACGGGGCTTGGACGATCCTTGCTGGCTGAGATCTGCGGTCATCATGGCGCCATGCTTCAGGTAATGCCTGCGCGCACGCAGTCGTGCATGTGCAGGATACCGACGGGACGGCTGTTATCGATCACGAAGAAGGCTGTAATGCGGCGCCGGTTCATTTCGCCCAACGCCTCGCCCGCCAACTGGTTCGAGCGGATGGTGATGGGTTTTTTCGTCATCACCGCCTCGACCTTCTGGTTCAGCAGGTCGCCCTCGATATGACGGCGCAGATCGCCATCGGTGATGATCCCGAGCAGCTTGTCCTTGTCACGACCGGTCTTGCCGACGATGCCGATGCAGCCAAAGCTGCGGCCTGCCATGGTGACCAGCGCCTCGCGCATCGGCGTGCCAACCGGCACCAGCGGCATCTCGGTGCCGGAATGCATCAGGTCCTTCACCTTGACCAGCTGCTTGCCCAGCTTGCCGCCGGGATGGAAGACGTGGAACTGGTCCTTGGTGAATCCCTTGCGCTCCATCAGCGCCACGGCCAGGGCATCGCCCAGCGCCAGCATCATGGTGGTGGACGTGGTCGGCGCCTGCGCAATCGGGCAGGCCTCTTCCACCGGCGGCACCAGCAGAACCACGTCGGCCGCATCGCCCAATGCCGATTTGGCCTTCTTGGTCATGGCGATCAACGGGATGGCGAAACGCTTGGCGTGCGCGATCACGTCAGCCAGTTCCTGCGTCTCGCCGGAATTCGACAGGCAGATCACCACATCGCCCGGCATGATCATGCCAAGGTCGCCGTGGCTCGCCTCGCCCGGATGCACGAAGCTGGCCGGCGTGCCGGTGGATGCCAGCGTGGCGGCGATCTTGCGGGCCACATGGCCGCTCTTGCCCATGCCTGAAATGATGGCACGCGCATGCCCACCTTCGCGGCTGACGTCCATCAGAATATCGACGGCCTTGCTGAAATTGCCGTCCAGATTGGCGGCAAGCGCGGCCAGCCCGTTGGCTTCCATCATCAGGACGCGGCGGCCGACTTCGATATCGGGGCTTGCTGCCGGACGCCGGCTGGCGACCTGCACCACCTTTGCCGGACCGGCCTTGGGCTGCGCTTTCGCACGTTTCTTTCCGGCGCGCTTGACCCGCGCGACGGAGGGTGCGGATGTCATGGGCTTTTTCACCGCTTGGGGGACACTAACAAGAATCGTGCCAAGTATGGAGAATCGGCCCTCAAATTGCAAACCTGATGGCCGGTTTGCAGCTGAATTCGGTGCCTGGCTGTTCGCGGGGTAAGCCCCGGAATCAAAAGGGGATCAATGGGCGAAAATGTCGTCTTCCGGCCAGCCGGCAAGGTCGAGCGCGGCGCGTGCCGGCAGGAAGCCGAAACAGGCCTCGGCCAGTGCGGTGCGGCCTTCGCGGGCCAGCATGCTGTCCAGCACCGTCTTGAGCTGATGCAGGTTCAGCACGTCGGATGCGGCATAGCGCTGCTGCGCCTCGGTCAGGTCCTGGGCGCCCCAGTCAGAGGACTGCTCCTGCTTGGAGATGTCCACGCCGATCAGGTCGCGGCACAGATCCTTCAGACCATGGCGGTCGGTGAAGGTGCGCACCAGCTTGGAGGCCGTGCGGGTGCAGTAAACCGGCGTGGTTTCAGCACCGAGATACTGTTTCAGCGCCGCAAGGTCGAAGCGGGCGAAGTGAAACAGCTTGAGGATTTTCGGGTTTTCCAGCAGGCGCTTCAGGTTCGGCGCGCTGTAACCGGTGCCGGAGCGGAACTGCACCAGATGGGCGTTGCCGTCCCCCGACGAAAGCTGAACGACGCAGAGGCGGTCGCGCAGCGTGCGCAGGCCCATGGTCTCGGTATCGACTGCCACAACCGGGCCAAGGTCGAGGCCGGCCGGCAGGTCGTTCTGATAGACAGTGATGGTCATCTGCGATGCACTCTCGGGTGCTGCACTCGAGCCGGCGCTGTACTCAAGCGATGCGGCAATCGAGGAATTGGTGCCCAGGATAAGACTCGAACTTACACGACCTTTCGGTCACTAGCACCTGAAGCTAGCGCGTCTACCAATTCCGCCACCTGGGCAAACGATGCGGGCAACCCAAGGGCCGTCCGAACCGAGGCGAGTGTTTACGGCTCCGGCCGCTGGAAGTCAAGCGCCGCCCGCAGAATTCCCGGCGCTATTATCGGCAGGCCGCTCAAGGGGTTGCGCCGACACGGACGGCTGCCGATAACGGGGAGAGGCAAGGAGCTGGAAGGCCGATGGACAGCGTCGAATGTCTGGTAATCGGGGCTGGCGTGGTCGGCCTGGGCATAGCCCGGGCACTGGCCCGGCGCGGCCATGAAGTGGTGATCGCCGAGGCCGCAGATCTGATCGGCAGCGAGACCTCCTCGCGCAATTCCGAGGTGATCCATGCCGGCATCTATTATCCGGCCGGCAGCCTGAAGGCCAAACTCTGCGTCGAAGGCAAGCAGGCGCTCTATGCCTACTGCGCTGATCGGCATGTCGGCCACAACCGCTGTGGCAAGCTGATCGTTGCCACCGACGACAGCCAGATCGCCGACCTGGAAATGCTGAAGAAAAAGGCCGAAGCCAACGGCGTGCATGACCTGCAATGGCTGACGCGCGATGAGGCACTGGCGCTGGAACCGCAGCTGCATTGCGTTGCCGCGCTCCTTTCTCCGTCCACCGGCATCATCGACAGCCATGGCCTGATGCTGGCCTATCAGGGCGAAGCGGAAGATCACGGCGCCATGCTGGCGCTCGGGTCGCCGGTGGTGCGCGGCGAAGCGGTGAATGATGGCATCGTCATCGAAACCGGCGGCGCCGATCCAATGGTGCTGAAAGCCCGCATCGTGGTGAATGCCGCCGGCTTCGCCGCCCAGGGCATCGCCGCGAAGATCCACGGCGTGCGGCCCGAGAGCATTCCCGGCTGCTACTACGCCAAGGGCAACTATTTCGTACTGTCCGGCGTGAAGGTGCCGTTCTCGCGGCTGATCTATCCGATCCCGACGCCGGGCGGACTGGGCACGCATGTCACCATCGACATGGGCGGACAGATGCGCTTCGGCCCCGATGTCGAATGGATCGATGCCATCAATTACAATGTCGATCCGGCGCGCGGCGACAGCTTCTACGCTGCCGTGCGGCAATACTGGCCCGGCCTGCCCGACGGCTCGATCCAGCCCGGCTATTCCGGCATCCGCCCCAAGCTCAGTCGCGGAGCAGGTAAAGGCGGCGACGATTTCATCATCCAAGGACCGGAGCAGAATGGCGTGCCGGGCCTGATCAACCTGTTCGGCATCGAAAGCCCCGGCCTCACGGCTTCACTCAGCATCGGCGAGATGGTTGCCGATATGGCAGAGGAATGAACTGATGGACGCGACCTGCATTCTGGACGGCAAATTCGCACTGGCGGAATCGCCAGTCTGGTCGGCCAGTGATCAGAAGCTCTGGTTCGCCGACATCCACGCGCCGAACCTGCATCGCTTCGACCCGGCGACGCAGAAACTGGAAACCTGGAACATGCCGAGCGCGCTGGGCAGCCTGGCGCCGACCCGTGGCCATGAACTGCTGCTGGCGCGTCGCGACGGCATCTGGCTGTTCGATCCGGTCTCCGAAAGTGAAACCCTGCTGGCCACCTCACCGCTGGAAGATGCGCGGTTCAACGATGGCCGCTGCGACCGCCAGGGCCGCTTCTGGGTCGGCGGCATGACCGATGACCGCCAGCCCGATACCGCGCTCTATCGTCTGGAAGGTGGCCGCGTGCTGCGGCAGGGTTTGGTTGGCGCCATCGCGATCTCCAATGGCCTGGCCTGGAGCCCGGATGGCGCGACCATGTATCATGCCGACACGCCAACCATGTGCGTCTGGGCTTACGACTACGACGTGAAGACCGCGGCGATCTCGAACCGCCGGCTGTTCCTCGATCTGCGCGAAACGGCTGAGCGCCCGGATGGCGCCACGGTGGATTCAGCCGGCAATTACTGGGTGGCGCTCTATGGCGCCGGCAGGGTGGTGCAGGTCTCGCCCGAGGGCAAACGCCTGCGCGATGTGCGCCTGCCGGCCAATGCGACGACTATGCCCTGCTTCGGCGGGCCGGATTTCAAAACGCTCTACATTACGACGGCACGCCAGCGGCATACGCCCGAGGACTTGGCGAAAACACCGCTGGCCGGCGGCATTTTCGCGATCCCGGTCGAGATTCCGGGCCTGCCGGAAGTGCCGTTTACGTCTGGCGCCTGATTATTTCTGCCTGACCACCCGGTTGCGCAGGATGCCGATCTTCTCGACCTCCAGCTCGACCACATCGCCATCTTTCAGATAACGGCCATGTTCCAGACCGCAGCCGTCACCCACGGTGCCCGAGCCGAAGAACTCGCCCGGATGCACCGTTTCATCGGATGACACACGCGCCAGCAGGTCCTCGAACTTGTGGTGGATGGTGCGCGAATTGCTGTCGCACCAGGTTTCGCCGTTGACGCGCGCCTGCATGCGCAGGGCATAGGGATCGCCGATCTCGTCCAGCGTCACCAGGAACGGGCCCATCGAATTGCCGGTATCGAAATCCTTGCCCTTGCAGGGGCCGAGCATGCTCTGCATCTCGATCGACTGCGCGTCGCGGGCCGAGAAATCGTTGAAGATGGTGAAGCCGAAGATGTGGTTGCGGGCTTCCGACGGCTTGATGTTCTTGCCAGTCTTGCCGAGGAAGAAGCCGAATTCCAGCTCGAAATCCATCACCTGGCTGTAGCGCGGCCAGATCACATCACCCTCGGGACCGTTCACCGAAAAACGGTTGGACTTGTAGTAGATCGGAATCTGGTACCAGGTCGGCGGTACCTTGATCTTGCCCATCTTGACCAGCAGCGGGCCGAGCAGCGGCTTGCGCATGATCGTCATGCGCTCCATCGCCTGCTGCACATGCTTTTCGAACAGCATGCTGTCGCGGATCTGCTCCGGCACCAGCACCGGCGCATGCAACCTGGCCTCGCCCAGCGCCACACGTGTCTCGGCACGATCCTGCAGGCTTTTCGCCTTCGCCTTGGCCTCGGCGCCGCCCTTGATGATGGCCAGCGTGCTGTCAAAGCTGCCGCCGAGATCGACAATCGCCGCGCCATCAGCAGTGAGCACGCCAGGGCGCTTCTCGCCATGCGCCGCATGGCTATAGGTGCAGAATTTCATCTGTGCTTATTCCTCGAAGATGGCGACGGCACGGGTCCAGCCGGCGGAGGCGCCGCGGATCTTGTGCGGGAAGCAGGAAATGGTGAAACCGAACGGCGGCAGCACTTCCAGGTTATGCAGCTTCTCCAGATGGCAGTAGCCGATATGGCGGCCGGCCTTGTGGCCTTCCCAGATCAGCGAGGCATCCTGACTCTCCTTGAACTTCTCGGCGGTATGCACGAACGGCGCATCCCAGCTCCAGGCATCGGTGCCGGTGACGCGCACGCCACGTTCCAGCAGATACATGGTGGCCTTGTAGCCCATGCCGGCACCGGTGCTGACGTAGTTCGGCTTGCCATAGGCTTTGCCGGCCGCCGTATTGACCACGACGATGTCGTGCTCTTTCAGCGTATAGCCGATGCGCTTCAGCTCGTTCTCGACATCCTTGTCGGTGACGACATAGCCGTCGGGCAGCTTGGTGAAGTCGAGCTTCACGCCATCACCGAAGCACCATTCCAGCGGCACCTCGTCGATGGTCCAGGCGCGCTCGCCATGGTTCATCGTCGAATGGAAGTGATACGGCGCATCCAGATGCGTGCCGTTATGGGTATTGAGTTGCACATTCTCCACCGCCCAGCCCTCGGCTTCAGGCAGGTCTTCTTCCTTCAGGCCGGGGAAGAACTTCACCACGTCCGACGCGCTGTCCTTGTGGCGGATATAGTCGATCTTCGGGCCGAAGCCCGGCGGATCGGACTGGACGTCATTCTCGAGAAAGATGGAGAGGTCGACAAAGCGACGGGGCATAGTTCCTCCCAAGGAAATCTATAGGGGCCGGCTCTGGTGGGCGGTTGCGGGTAACAATAACGATCACGGATCATTTTGTCGATTTTTTTCTTTTTTGTCGTTGACAGTTTCCGAGTCCGGTCGTCACAGTGACGCTATGGGAGACGAAAAGACCAAAGCCGATATCCGCGATCTGGCCGCCGAAGCCGGCAGCCTGACGGAATCCGCATACCGGAATATTCGCGCCGATATCATCGCGGGCCGCCTCCCACCCGGCACCAAGCTGCAGATCGACGACCTGAAATCCCGCTACGGCCTGAGCGCCAGCCCGCTGCGCGAAGGCCTCGCCCGGCTGATCAGCCAGGGCTTCGTCTCGGCCGAAAGCCAGCGCGGCTTCCGCGTCGCCGCCATGAGCGCCGAGGATCTGGCCGATATCACGCTGGCCCGCCAGGTGGTGGAGCCCGCCGCACTGAAACGCGCCATCGAGCGCGGCGACGATGCCTGGGAAGGCGCCATTCTCGCGGCCTATCACCGGCTTGACCGCTATGTCGCCCGCAAGGAAGGCCAGACGCTGGAGAATTTCACCGAGTTCAGCGACCTGCACAAAGGCTTCCATGTCGCGCTGATTGCCGCCTGCGGCTCGCCGCGCCTGCTGGATGAACAGAGCCGGCTTTACGACCAGGCCGAACGCTATCGCCAGGGCATGATGCAGAATTTCATGGTGATCGGGCATGGTGTGCTGATGCGCGAACACAAGCAGCTGATGGACATGGTGCTGGCGCGCGACGCCGACGCCGCCTGCGCCAGCCTGCAGCACCATCTCGGCCACACTTACGAATTCTGCTACGGCGAAGACGCTGCAGCGAATGCCAGGCAGACGGCGCCGCCGTGACTGCCTGACAAAAAAGAACAACAACGCGGATAATTCCTCGGGAGGAAACCATGACCGCACTCAAGACCATCTCCGGCGTCATCAGCGCCGGCCTTCTGCTCGCGCTGGCCCAGCCGGCGACGGCACAGACCGTCAAGATGACGGCCGTGGCCGGCCATCCTGTGGTGTTCCCCTGGGTGAAGCTGGCCGACGAATTCTTCATCCCCGAAGTCGACAAGCGGCTGGCGGCGGCCAACAGCAAGACCAAATTCGAATGGACCAAGGCCTGGGGCGGCACTGCCGTGAAGCTGGGCAGCGAGTCCGGCGCGATCAAGGACGGTCTGGCCGAGCTCGCCTTCGTCTCGACCATCTTCGAGGCGCCGAAATTCCCGCTGCAGAACGTGTCTTACGTTGCCCCCTTCATGACCGACGATGTCGCCGTGATGTCGAAAGTGATCAAGGGCGTGCAGGCCAAGGTGCCGGCGATGGCCGAAGCCTGGACCAAGAACAACATGATCTTCCTCGGCGGCACCGGCCTCGACAGCTATCACCTCTTCACCAAGGGGCCGATCAACAAGCTGGAAGACCTGAACGGCAAGAAGATCAACGCCCCCGGCCCCTCGGCCAACTGGGTGAAGGGCACCGGCGCGGTTGCCGTCGCCGGCACACTGCAGACCTACTACAACGACATCCAGACCGGCGTGACCGAGGGTGCACTCACCTTCGTCACTGGTGCCTTCCCGGCCAAGCTGACCGAAGTTGCCCCGCATATCACCAAGGTGAATTACGGTGCGCAGTTCGCCGGCGCGCTGGTGATGAGCAAGCGCGTCTACGACAAGCTGCCGAAGGATGCGCAGAAGATCGTCAATGAGGTCGGCGCGGAATACGACGCCAAATTCGCCCAGCTGCTGGCCGCCACGTCGGCCTCGCTGATGCAGAAGATGGTGGAAGGCGGCGCCAAGGTGCGCGAACTCTCGGCCGAGGAACGCAAGCAGTGGGCAATGGTGCTGCCCAATGTGGCGCTGCCCTGGGCCAAGGATCTCGACAGCAAGGGCCTGCCCGGCACGGTGGTGCTGAACGAGTTCGTGGCCCAGATGAAGGCGACGGGCGCCAGCTTCCCGCGCGACTGGTCGAAAGAGTAAGCCCAACACAAGTTTGGTGGTGCCGTGATGTTTTCCCGACTGCTTGGCGCGATGAATGCGCTCGGCACCGTGTGGATTTTTCTCCTCATGGTTCTGATCAACTCCGACATCCTGGGGCGCGAATTGTTCAGCACCCCGGTGCGCGGCACCACTGAACTGCTTGCCCTGTCCATCGTCGGGATCGTCTTCCTGCAACTCGGCCACGCGCTGATGAGCGGGCGCATGACCCGCTCCGACATGCTGATCGAAAACCTTCTGATTGCCCGGCCACGCGCCGGCCGCGCCCTGCAGGGTATTTTCAACCTGCTGGGCGTGGTGTTTCTGGTCATCATCTTCTGGGGCAGCCTGGCGTTGTTCGAAGAAGCCATCGAGATCGGCGAATATGTCGGCGCCGCTGGCGATTTCACCGCCCCGACCTGGCCGATCCGGCTGCTGATCCTGATCGGCGCCGCTGCCACCGGACTGCAGTATCTGATCATGGCCTGGCAGGATTTCCGCTTCGTTTTCGCAGGTGAGAAATGACCGGCCTCGAAATCGGCTTCCTCACCCTGGCCGGCATGATGCTGCTGGTCTGGAGCGGGCTGCATGTGGCTGTCGCCCTTGGCCTCACCTCCTTCGTCGGCGTCTGGCTGCTAAAAGACGACATCGGGGTCGCCACCAGCATGCTGGCGCAGGGCGCGTCGGATTCGATTGCCAGCCATATCTTTGGCGTCGTGCCGCTGTTCGTGCTGATGGGCTTCCTCGTCTCGATTGCCGATATCGGCAAGGATGCCTTCGAGGTCGCCAACCAGGGCCTGCGCCGGCTGCGCGGCGGGCTCGGTATCGCCACCGTGGCCGCCAATGCCGTGTTCGCCGCCATCACCGGCATCAGCATCGCGTCTGCCGCCGTCTTCACCCGCGTCGCCGTGCCGGAAATGCTGCGCTACGGCTACAAGCCCGGCTTCGCCACCGGCGTGGTGGCGGGATCTTCCGTGCTTGGCATGCTGATCCCGCCCAGCCTGCTGATGATCCTCTACGGCTTCCTGGCTGAGGTGTCGGTCGGCGCGATGTTCATGGCCGGCGTGGTGCCGGGCCTGCTGCTGGCCGTCAGTTACTCTGTCGGCATCATGGTCATGGCGCGCTTCTGGCCGTCCTATGTCGGCGGTCATGCCGAGGGCGATGCCGCCGGAGTGACCCTGATGGGCAGCAAGGAAATGACCGCCAAGCTGTTGCCGATCCTCCTGCTGATCGCTGCCGTGCTCGGCGGCATCTATGCCGGTTTCTTCACCGCCACCGATGCCGGCGCAGTCGGCGCCGCCGGCGCGCTGGTGATTGCACTGTGGAAGCGCAAGCTGGACAGCAAAAAATTCTGGCAGGTGCTGGTCGAGACCGGCCACGTCACCGTCTCGGTCTCCTTCCTGATCATCGGCGCCAGTCTTTACACGCGCATGCTGGCGCTCAGCGGCGTGCCGCAGTTCCTGGTCGGCGAGATCAGTGCGGCAGGCTTCGGCCCCTTCGCCTTCCTCGCCATCTACATCCTGCTGATCGTCCTGCTCGGCTGCTTCATCGACTCCAGTTCGATCCTGCTGATCGTGCTGCCGCTGATGCTGCCGATCGCCAGCGGCTTCGACATGAACCTGATCTGGTTCGGCATCGTCACCATTGTCGCCGTCGAGATCGGACTCCTTACTCCGCCCTTTGGATTAAGTGTCTTTGTCATCAAAAGCAGTTTGAACGATTCAACGATCACGCTACGCACCATCTTCATGGGCGCACTGCCCTTTGCCTTCATCATGCTGCTGACGCTGATCCTGCTGGTGATCTTCCCGAAACTCACTCTGGCACTGGTGTGAGATGGCTACTCCCAATCCCCTCAAGGGCTTTCAAATCAGCCGTGACGACCTGCAGTTCGTCGGCAAGGACCTGCAGCGGCCGGAATGCATCCTGGCCGAACGCGACGGCACGCTGTGGTCGGCCGATGCGCGTGGCGGCGTCATGCGGATCGAGCCCGACGGCAACCAGCGCCTGATCGCGCAGCAGGCCGACAGCCACTTCGCCGGCACCACCGACCTGGCGAAGCGCTTCACCGAAGGCACGCTGCCCAACGGGCTGGCCTTCGCCCGCAACGGCGACATCCTGATCTCCAATTTCGGCACCGACCGGCTGGAAGTGATGACCCGCGAAGGCGGCAGCCGTGTGCTGTATGACAGCATCGACGGCAAGCCGATCGGCAAGGTCAATTTCGTGCTGCGCGACAGCAAAGACCGTATCTGGCTCACCGTTTCCACCCGCATCAAAAACTGGATGGAGGCGATCCGCCCTGGCCTGGATGACGGCTTCATCGCGCTGGCCGACGAGCGCGGCCTGCGCATCGTCGCCGATGGCCTGCATTTCACCAATGAAGTGCGGCTGGATGCCAAGGAAGAATACCTCTACGCCGTGGAAACCTGCGGCCGGCGCATCACGCGCTTTCGCGTCGGCGGCGACGGCAGCCTGTCCGGTCGCGAGATTTTCGGACCGCGCGATTTCGGCCCGGCCGGCTTCCCCGATGGCTGCGCCTTCGATGATTACGGCAACCTCTGGGTCACGCTGGTGATGGCCGAGCGGCTGATAGCACTGACACCGGACGGCGAGATGCTCACCCTGTTCGATGATGGCAAGCCCGACAAGATCGCAGCACTTGAAGCCGGCTACCAGACCGGCAGGCCTGCGCCCGAGCAGATGATGGAAACTCGCAGCAGCGTCACACCCTGGATCGCCAGCGTCACCTTCGGCGGCCCCGACCTGCGCAATGCCTATATCGGCACGCTCTTCGGCACGAATATCCCCTGGTTCCGCAGCCCCGTCGCCGGCCTTCCCATGGTCCATTGGAGCGAAAAATGAAAGCACCGCGCCGTATCGTCACCGGACATAACGCGGCCGGCCAGTCCGTCGTCGCCATCGACACGGTGATGACGCCGACCATCGAAAAGCCGGAGTTGGGCGTCGCCTTTTTCGAGGTGTGGAATACCGCCGGCAGCCCGGTGAGCGTGGATAACGGCAAGGATCCCACGGATCGCCAGCTGGAGATCGAGCCGCCCAAACAGGGCAGCATCATCCGCTTTGTCGATTTCGGCCCCAGGCAGACTGCCGCCGCCGGCGCGCCGCCGGTGACGAAGGAAATGGCGCAGGCCGCCTTCGCCATGGTCGGTTCGTCCCATGCCTCGACCTGGAAGCCCGGTTCGCCGCATCCGCTGATGCATCGCACGGAATCGGTCGATTACGGCATCGTCGTGCATGGCGAGATCGTGCTGGTGCTGGACGACGGCTCGCGCACGCATCTCAAGGCCGGCGACGTGGTGGTGCAGCGTGGCACAGACCATGCCTGGGAAAACCCCTCAGAAACCAATCCCGCCCGCATGGCCTTCATCCTGCTAGATGGTGCATTCTCGCCCGAGATCGCTAAGCTGATCACAAAAACGTAAGCACTTCCGGGAGAGACCATGACCGAGACGGCAGCCCCCGCCCTGCTGTGGACCCCAACGGCCGAGCGCATCGAGCGCAGCAAGCTGCATCGCTTCATGACCTGGCTGCGCAAAGAACGCGGCCGCGATTTCGAGGACTACGACAGCCTGTGGCGCTGGTCGGTCAGCGACCTCGAAGGCTTCTGGGCCGCGGTGTGGGATCATTTCGAGCTCAAGTCCTACAAGCCTTATGACAAGGTGCTGGCGAAGCGCGAGATGCCCGGTGCGAAGTGGTTCACCGGCGCCGAGCTGAATTTCGTCGACCAGGTTTTCCGGCATGAGACCGCGGCCCGGCCGGCCATCCTGTATTCCTCCGAGACCCAGCCGCTGAAACAGGTGGCGTGGAGCGGCCTGCGCGAACAGGTCGGCGCCATGGCGGCACATCTGCGTGCGCTGGGTGTGAAACGCGGCGACCGCGTGGTGGCCTATGCGCCCAATACGCCGGAAACCATCGTGGCTTTCCTGGCGGTGGCCAGCATCGGCGCGATCTGGTCGGTCTGTTCACCCGATATGGGGCTGAACGCAGTGCTCGACCGGTTTCGCCAGATCGAACCAGTGGCGCTGTTTGCCGTGCCCTCCAGTCATTACAACGGCAAGCATCTCGACAAGGGTGATGTGCTGGCCCAGCTGGTCGCCGAACTGCCATCGGTGCAGAACCTGATCCTGATGCCGGGCGAAACGGCCCATGCCCTGCCCGATCGTGTCTCCATCGCACGCTGGGCCGATGTGATTGCAAAACCTGCCGACCTGAAGGTCGAGCCGGTGCCCTTCGATCATCCGCTCTGGGTGGTTTACTCGTCCGGAACCACGGGTCTGCCGAAACCGATTGTGCATGGCCATGGCGGCGTGGTCATCGTGATCATGCTGATGACGGCGCTGCACAACGACCTTGGCCCCGATGACGTCTTCCACTGGTATTCCAGCACCGGCTGGATCATGTGGAATGCCCAGGTGGCCGGGCTGCTGGTCGGCTCCACCATCGCGATCTACGACGGCAGTCCGAGCTGGCCGGACTGGAACCGGCTGTGGCAGTTTGTCGGCGAGACAAAAACCACATTCTTCGGCGCTGGCGCAGCTTTCTATGCCAATTGCCAGAAAGCCGGCATCGAGCCGCGCAAGATGGCCGATCTCTCGGCCCTGCGCACCATCGGTTCGACCGGCTCGCCGCTGTCGGAAGACTCTTATGCCTGGATCTATGACAAGCTCGACAAATCGGTCTGGCTGACCTCGATCTCCGGCGGCACCGATTTTGCCGGCGCTTTCGTCGCCGGCTGCACCTTGCTGCCGGTCTATGCCGGCGAGATGCAGGTGCGCTGCCTTGGTGCCGACATCCAGTCGCTGGATGACCAGGGAAAATCGCTGACCGATGAGGTGGGCGAGCTGGTCTGCGCCTCGCCGCTGCCCTCCATGCCGCTGTTCCTGTGGAACGACCCGGACGGCAAGCGCTATCACGACAGTTATTTCGACATGTATCCCGGCGTCTGGCGCCATGGCGACTGGCTGCGCATCACGCCGCGCGGCGGCGCCATCATTTATGGCCGCTCGGATGCCACCATCAACCGCCATGGCCTGCGGCTGGGCACCAGCGAAATCTATCGCGCGGTGGAAGAACTGCCTGAAGTGCTGGATAGCCTGATCGTCGACCTCGAATATCTCGGCCGCGAAAGTTACATGCCACTCTTCGTCGTGCTGCGGCCGGGCCTGACGCTGGATGCCGCACTGAAGGACCGCATCAACCAGGCGATCCGCAAAGCCGTGTCGGCGCGTTTCGTGCCGAACGACATCTTCCAGGTGTCGGACGTGCCGCGCACGCTGTCAGGCAAGAAGCTGGAAGTGCCGGTGAAGAAAATCCTGCTCGGCCAGCCGGTCGAGAAGGTGTCCAATCCCGGCACCATGGCCAACCCGGGCAGTCTGGCCTGGTTCGTCGAGTTCGCGAAGCGGCGCGCGGCCTAGGTTTTCAGCTGCGCCCCTACTTCAACTGAGCGCGCCGCGCCAGCAGGATGCCGCCCAGCACGACGACGCCGCCAGCGATCTGCAGTGACCCCAGGCTCTCGCCCAGCCAGAGCCAGCCGAAGAAGGCCGCCGCCACCGGCTGCACCAGCACCACCAGTGACGAGAACGACGCCGGCAGGTGACCGAGCGCATAGGCGATCAGGCTCTGCCCCAGTGCATGGCTGACCCAGGCCAGACCGAACAACACGGCCCAGCCGTTCAGTGTGGCAGGCAGGAATGTCTCGCCCATCAGCCAGGCCATCGGCAGCAGTACGATACCGCTGACCAGACTGGACCACAGCATGATTTCCTGGCTGCCATGACTGCCGCGCAGTTTGGCCACCGCGATCATATAGGCGCCGTAAAAACAGGCCGTGGTCAGCGCCAGCAGATCGCCGAAGACGTAGTCGCCGCCAAGCTGGAAACTGGACCCGACCAGCATCATCGCGCCGAAGATCGACACCAGCAGGGCAACCAGGAAAGCACCGGTGATGCGCTCGCCCAGCAGGAGCCAGGCGCCGAGGGTGACGATGACGGGCGCGAAATTCGACAGCAGCGTGGAATTCGCCACCGAGGTGTACTGGATCGCGAGATGCCAGAAGAACAGATCGCCGGCGAACAGCAAGCCGGGCAGCAGCAGCACGCCGAGCGGCGGCATGCGCGATGTACCTGGAGCGGTGGCCTTCCGCGCTGGCCGCAGATGCCAGACCAGCCACAGCGGCGGCACGGCGAGCATGGTGCGGTAGAAACCGGTCGCAGTCGGCCCGACTTCCGACAGACGCACGAAGATCGGTGAGAAGGCAATTGCCAGCGCGCCGAGAATCAGGGCAGCCAGGGCCCAGCGCTGGGCCAGATGCGGCGATGAGGCGGAGGAGGACATGACGCTTTTTTGCTTTTTTCGTGGGCAACTGAGACCCGGGCTTAGCCCCTGGGCAGCGGAAATACAATGGTTGTACAGCCTCTCGCGGTGTTGTGCGCTGCGGCACGGGAAAAGAGGGTTGATATTAGGTCGTCAGACTCCTTATCGTCTCCCCTCCGCACAAGGAGTGGGCCGTCACCAGGAATGCTGGGGCGGACAGCGAGGAGGAAACGAGAATGAAACGCCTGATGATTGGCGCGGCGCTGGCCGGCCTGGTATTCGCAGCGGTTGGCGCGACAGATGCGCTGGCGCAGAGCAAGAATCTTTCCATCGTCACCGGTGGCACCGGCGGCGTGTACTACCCGCTGGGTGGTGGCCTCGCCAACCTGCTGACCAAGCATGTGCCGGGCTGGCAGGCGACTGCCGAAGTGACCGGCGGTTCGGTCGACAACCTGAAGCTCGTCGGTGCCAAGCGCGCCGATATCGGTTTCAGCATGGCCGATGCCTCGCTGGATGCTTCCCGCGGCGAAGACAAGTTCAAGGGCAACGCGATCAATCATCGTACCCTTGGCGTGCTGTATCCGAATGTGATGCATGTCGTTACCACCGAAGCCAGCGGCGTCACCACGCTGGCTGGCCTGAAGGGCAAGCGCGTGTCGACCGGTTCGCCGGGTTCGGCCACCGAAGTGATGGCCTTTCGCGTGCTGGAAGCTGCCGGCCTCGACAAGGACAAGGACATCAAGCGTGAACGTCTCGGCGCCGCTGAGTCGACCAACGCGGTGAAGGACAACAAGATCGACGCCTACTTCTGGGTTGGCGGCGTGCCGACCTCGGCGGTGACCGATCTGGGTGCGACCCCGGGCGTGAAGCTGAAGCTGATCGACCATTCGGATGTCGTGAAGAAGATGAACGACAAGTATGGTCCGCTCTATGCCACCGGCCAGATTCCGGCCGGCGCCTATCCGGGCCAGACTGCGCCGAATGCGATGTCCAGCGTGTGGAACATCCTGTTCGTCGCCGACACGATGGATGAAACCACCGCCTACAACATCACCAAGACCATCTTCGAGAAGCGCGATGAATGGGCCCAGGTGCATGCCGAGGCGAAGAACGTGAAGCTGGAAAACCAGAAGCGCGAGAACACGCCGGTTCCGTTCCATCCGGGTGCAATCAAGTATCTGGCGGAAAAAGGCATCAAGATCGACCCAAAATAATCCGCCACCGGTTTTATACGGATTTTACCGGAATATGAGCCCCGCTTCGGCATTGGCCGGAGCGGGGCTCACTGTTAAAAGAACACTCCATAACAGGGGCCCATATCAGGGGCGTTGCGTGACAGGCAACGCAAGGGGAGTAGCGACATGACGCAGGACACCACCAAGAGCGCCACCGAAGCGATGATTGAGCCGGGCACGCTCGATAAGGAAACCCAGCGCAAGGTCGAGGAATATATCGAACAGGAAGAAGGCGCGGCCAATCGTCTCTCGGGCTGGGCCGGCCACCTGATCACCGCACTCGCCGTGATCATGACCCTGTTCCACATGTATGCCGCCTACGACATCGTACCGACGCAGACGCTGCGACCGGTCCATGTCGGCTTCGTCATGCTGCTGATCTTCCTGCTCTACCCTGTCGCCCTGCGCTTCCGCGACCGCATCCGCTGGTGGGACGTGCTCACCGCCCTGATCGGCATCGCCACCATGGCCTATCTGGTGATGGGCGGCGACGACCTGACCGACCGCGCCAGCCTGCCGAACCAGACCGATATGATGGTCGGCGCCGTCTTCGTCGTGCTGATCCTGGAGGCCACGCGCCGCACCACCGGCCCGATCATGCCGGTGGTCGGCATCATCTTCATCGCCTATGCGATGTTCGGCCCCTATCTGCCGTCGCCCTGGACCCATCGCGGCTACGACGCCGAGCGCCTGATCGGCCATCTCTACATGACGCTGGAAGGCATCTTCGGCTCGGCTGTCGACGTTTCGTCCAGCCTGATCATCCTGTTCACCATCTTCGGTGCCATTCTTCAGTTCTCCGGTGCCGGCAAATTCTTCATCGACTTCTCGTTCTCCGCCATGGGCGGCAAGAGCACCAGCTCTGGTCGCGCCATCGTGCTGTCCTCCTTCCTGCTCGGCGGTCCGTCGGGTTCGGGCGTCGCCACCACGGTGACGATCGGCTCGGTCGCCTGGCCGATGTTGAAGAAATCGGGCTATGTCGCTTCGGCGGCCGGCGGCCTGCTGGCGGCTGGCGGTCTTGGCGCGATCATCTCGCCGCCGGTGCTGGGCGCCGCAGCCTTTCTGATCGCCGAATTCCTCAAGATTTCGTATCTCGACGTCATCCGCATGGCGGCGATTCCCACCGTGCTCTACTACTTCTGCCTTCTGGCGATGGTCGAGTTCGATGCCGGCAAGTACAACATCGCCAATGTCGATCTTGGCAAGCGCGACAGCCTGTGGGACCTGACCAAGCGTTACGGCTATCACTTCAGTTCGCTGGTCTCGATCGTCATCCTGATGCTGATGGGCTTCTCGCCGGTGCTGTCGGTCTTCTGGGCCACCATCGCCGCCATCGCCGTTAGCTATTTCCGTCGCGACACCGCGTTGACCCCGAAGAAGCTGATCGATGCACTGGCTGCCGGCTCCATCGGCGTGCTGGGCACCGCGGCCACCTGCGCCTCGGCCGGCATCATCGTCGGCGTGGTCACGCTGACCGGTCTCGGTCTCAAATTCAGCGCCATCGCCATCGCCTATGCCGGCGGCAGCCTGGTGCTGACGGCGGTGTATACCGCGCTGATCGTGTGGATCGTCGGCCTCGCCGTGCCGGTGACGGCGTCCTACATCATCTGCGCGGTGATCGCGGCCCCGGCCCTGATCAAGCTCGGCGTGCCGGATTATGCCGCGCATATGTTCATCTTCTACTACGCGGTGCTGTCGGAAGTGTCGCCGCCGACCGCGCTGTCGCCCTTCGCCGCCGCCGCCATTACCGGCGCCGATCCGTACCGCACCACGCTGCAGTCGTGGAAATACACGATGCCGGCCTTCCTGGTGCCGTTCGTCTTCGTGCTCGATCCGAATGGCGTCGGCCTGTTGCTGACCGTGCCCAAGGGCGGCGACTGGACGCAGATCGCGTGGGTCACCGCCACCACCGCCATCGGCATCTGGGCCTATGCCGGCGCCACGCAGGGCTGGCTGTTCGGCAGGACCGGCCGCGTCGTGCAGGCCGCGCTGGTCGTGGCCGGCACGCTGCTGCTGTTCCCCTCGCTGCTCGATGCGATCTCGACCACGCTGGGCAGCGAGCATCTCGACCTGATGAAATCGGTCGGCATCGCGCTCACCATCGCACTGGCGGTCTTCCAGCGCGGACGCGCCGCACTGGCCAAACGCGCCGCCTGACGATCAGACGGCGGCAGCTGTCCGTGCTGTCGTCCGCTGCGCGGCCAGGGCCAGATTGCCCAGCAGCGGCAGGGCATAGACGACCGTGATAGCGCACCAGTAGAGCGCCTCGCGGTTGTCCAGCGTCTCGAGGCTGACTACCAGCACCGGCAGGCAGAGCAGCAGGAACGTCAGCACCGCCTCCCAGCCGAAACGGCCCTGCGCCGTCGTGCCCGCCTGCGGATCGGCAAAGGTATTGCCCAACGCGATGCGCGCCATTCCGGCATTGTCGTTGCGACCGAACAGCCCGGCGAGCAGCCGCAGCAGCAGCAGGCCGGCGACCGGCAGCAGGAAATAGTCGATCGGGAAATCGCGGTAGCGGCCCGCCGCCACCAGCATCACCGCATGATAGGTCACCCACAGGCCGAGCAGGCCGTAGATCGCCTCGCCCAGCCGCGGCTGGCGCAGCGACAGCACACCGGCCCCCAGTCCGGCACCGGGACGCAGCAGACCGAAGGCGCTGCCCAATGAGCGCGGCGAATGCGTGAGTGCGCTTTTGCCGCCAAGCAGCACGAGCAGGCGGCGGAACAGCAGCAGCCCGAAGATGCCAATCAGCAGGATGGCGATCCCGGCCTCGATCTGGTGCGCCACGGAGAAATTGTATTCCAGGCCACGCTCGATCGCGGCCGACAGCAATGCGGCCTGCACCTGCGCGAAACCCACGGCCGCCGCCATGCCGGCGGTCGACAGCGTCACGATCGTCTGCGCATGCAGCACCAGCAGGATCAGCGCCAGCAGCACACCCAGGCCGGCGAACAATGGCCATTCCGGCAGGTTCGACACCTTGCCGCCAACTTCGAATTTCGGCTGGCGCAATTCGTTCAGGATACCCCAGGCGCCGCCGACGGTGCCTTCCATCTTGACCTTCCATGGCTGGTCGAACGCCTCGACCAGGTTGTAGGACAGGCCCTCCTTTTTGGCGGTCTGCATGAAGTCGGCGATGAAGCCGGCCGCTTCGGTGCGCGACGGGACAGCGTCGCGGCGAGAGCGGCCTTCCGACGGCCAGCCGACCTCGCCGATGGTGATCGGCTTGCCCGGCAGCTTGGCCTTCACCTCGCGGAAGACCTCCATGATATGCGGCATCGAATGCGACGCCGCGATCGGCAGATCTTCCCAGTAGGGCAGGAAATGCACCGTGACGAAATCGACTTCGTTCAGCAGCTGGGGGAAGCGCAGCCAGAACTCCCACACATCGGCATAGGTGACCGGCTGCTTCACGGCGGCCTTGACCTTGCGGATATAGGCGATCACCTCATCGACCGTCAGGTCCTTGCGCAGCAGCACCTCGTTGCCGACCACCAGCGACTTGATCGCGTCGGGATATTTGTTGGCCAACTCAATGGCGGCGGCCACTTCCTTGTCGTTGATGTCGCGCTCCGGCCCGAGCCAGACGCCCTGCATCACGTTGATACCGAGCTTCTGCGCCGCCGGCGGCACCACTTCGAGGCCTTCGCGCGACGTGTAGGTGCGAATACCCCGCGTGAGACCCTTCAGGCTCTCCAGGTCCTCGACCACCTGTTCGGCGGTCGGATAAACGTGGGTCAGCGGACTCTGGCCGCGCCGGAATGGCGCAAACGACATGCTCTCGACCACATGCTCCTGCGCCGCGTAGGGGGCATTCCCCACCTGCACCGGCTGGTTGGGCCACCACCAGGCGACGATATTGGCGAGAGCGGCAAGAAGGACCAGCAGCAGCAGCCACACGAAGCGCGTGGCCGGCCGGGATGTCGGCGCAGTCATGTTTGTAAGCCTGTCCTGGAGTTACTGCGCCGGGCTGCCCTGCGAGGCAGCATCGGTCGGCGTGGATGTCGGTGCCGGAATGGCGGCCGTCTTGCTCGGCGATTTCGGCGTCGTGCTGATGAAGGCGAGGATGAGCGACGCCCAGTAAGGCATGGACTGCGCCCACATCACGATGGCCCAGAGCCGCGCCTCGGGGTCTTCGCCACCCTGGAAATTCCACATGCCGATGCCGGCGAGCAGCAGCAGCACCG
This sequence comes from Ferrovibrio terrae, assembly GCF_007197755.1. NCBI lineage: Bacteria > Pseudomonadati > Pseudomonadota > Alphaproteobacteria > Rhodospirillales > Rhodospirillaceae > Ferrovibrio > Ferrovibrio terrae. The sequence goes on along the minus strand of NZ_CP041636.1, from coordinate 2,584,473 downwards.
CGATCAGGGTTTCTTCCTGCGCCATGATGAAGGCCTGCACAACGGCAGCCTGGTCTTCATGCTTGGGCGTGCGGATGAACGGCAGTTTCGATGTGAACAGACCGAACAGCATCGCCTTGGCAATCGTGTAGGTCAGCGCCAGACCGGCAAGGCCTGCGCCCAGCCGTTGCCGCAGCGAACAGGCCACACGAATCTTGTAGAGCCAGAGGAACTGCGCCAGCTTGGCGCCGAACACCGCCACCACCGGCAGCAGGAACAGCGCCAGCGGCAGTTCGAAATATTTAGGCAGGATCAGCACGCCAACGGTCCAGACCAGCGAGGCGATGGCGAAGATCAGGCCCAGCGCATCGGCGAACCACGGCAGCCAGCCGGTCACGAAGTGATAGCGCTGCATCGGGTCGAGTTTGCGCTCGTCGCCCGGCAGCATGTCGCGCCAGTGCCGCTTGATGATCTGCACCGCGCCATAGGCCCAACGGAAACGCTGGCTCTTGTAGCCCGCAAAGCTGTCGGGTGTCAGGCCATAGCCATAACGCTTGTCGGTGTAGACCGAGTGCCAGCCGCCGGCGAGCAGGCGCAGACCCATCTCGGCATCCTCGCAGATGCACCACTCGGCCCAGATGCCGACGTGGTCGATGGCGGCCTTGCGCACAAGGGTCATGGTGCCGTGCTGGATGATGGCGTCGCGTTCATTCCGCTGCACCATGCCGATCTGGAAGAAGCCGGCATATTCCCAGTTGATGAATTCCTTGAAGGTGTCGTTCTTCCAGTCGTAGTGATCCTGCGGTGCCTGCACGAAGCCGATATCGGCGCGATCGAAATACGGCACCAGCGACTTCAGCCAGTCGGGCTCGACCAGATAATCGGCATCGATCACGCCGACGATCTCAACATCCTTGGCCGTGTTGCGCAGTGCGAAGTTCAGCGCGCCGGCCTTGAAGCCTTTCAGCGGCGAGACATGGAAGAAACGAAACTTCTCGGGATCGAGATGCGTGCGGCAGTATTCCTCGACCGGCCGCCAGACCTTCTCGTCCTTGGTGTTGTTGTCGATCAGCAGCACTTCGAAATTCGGATAATCAAGGCGGTTGAGCGCATCGAGCGTGCGCTTCAGCATTTCCGGCGGTTCGTTATAGGCCGGGATATGAATCGAGACCTTGGGCCAGGACCGCTCCACATCGGTGCGGAACGGCAGGAAGTGCCGTTGCCGTCGGCTCGCCCAGATCACTTCCGAAAGCTCCAGTCCTTCGACCAGCACCACCATGAACAGCAAGAGCAGCAATGGCAGCAGCATCGCCCACATCAGTGCGATGCCGGGACTCATATACGTTCGCAATCCTGAATCGACCACCATCACCAGCGCGCTGGTGACAACCTGGATCAGCGCGATGAAGAAGAAACGGCCCGAGAAGCGCAGATCGGCCCAGCGCGCCAGGAACCAGGCCATCAGCGGCAGCGCCAGCAGGATCGAGGCGGCAGCCAGCTGCGGCCAGTGCGGCCGGTCGCTGACCGGGCCGGTCATCGGAAATTTCGGCGTGCGGTCGGCATTGTAGATGCCCCAATAGGCGCCGACCGAGCCTTCGATATTGCGCTTCCATGGCTGGTCGAAGGCTTCCTGCAGAAAGTAATCGAGGCCGCGCTGGTTGGCGATGTTGAGGAAGGCGCGCATGAACGCCGCCTGCGTCGTCGGGCTCGGCACGGCATCGCGGCGCGTGCGACCTTCCGACGGCCAGCCGATTTCGGTGATCACCACCTTTTTGGTCGGAAAGGCGTCCTTCACCTGCTGATAGCGGCTGAGCGCGTATTCCACCGCCTTGTCCGGCGCCTGGCCTTCCCAGTAGGGCAGCAGATGGATAGCGATGAAGTCAACCTCGCGGCCGAGCTGCGGATAGCGCAGCCAGACGTCCCAGGTTTCCGGCGTCGAGACTTCGACATGTTTGCCGCGATTGGCAAGGCCGGTGCGGACGCGACGAATATACTCGACCAGATCCTGGATCGGCATGTCGGCGCGCAGCAGCGTTTCGTTGCCGACCAGCACGCGGCGGATGTTGCTATTTGTCGCCGCGATTTCGATCAGGTTTTTGATTTCTTCCTCGTTGCGCTCGAGGCGGCCGTCGAGCCAGCTGCCCTGCATCACCTCGAGGCCATAGCGGCCGGCGATCTTGGCGATCTCGCCCTGCCCGTCGATGGTCGAATAGGTGCGGATCTGCCGCACCTGGCCAGCCAGGATTTGCATGTCCTGTTCGATCTCGGCTTCGCTGGCAAATTTGTTGGTGCGCGGATCCTGGTCGGCGCGGAACGGCGTGTAATCGAAACCGCTGATCACTTCGCCCCAGGGGCGCGGTTCGATCGGACGGTTCATATAGGCCCAGCCGGCCAGATTGAGGACGCCGACAATGAGCAGGACGAACAGTCCCGAATAGCGCATGGCAAGAGACTTGGACACTTGGGCCCCGGGGCAGAGATGACGACGCAGCGCCGGCGACCCCATACCGGCCATAACCGCCGGTACCGGTTTCCGGCTGGCAGTCTGAATAGGCAGGTAATATGGCGGCTTTACGGCAGACGCCGGACTATACGGTGGGGCAAAAAAAGAGTCGAGGGCACGGCAGGTTAGCACCTGAAGACGAGGCCCGGGCAAGGGCCGGCCGCTAGACCTCCGCCAGATGCGCCAATGGCAAGGCTCCGTCGGTCTTGATCGCCCGGATCACGAAATTGGAGCGGATGTCCTTCACCATCGGCAGCGACAACAAGCGCTGGGTCAGCAATTCCTCGTAGGCCGCTAGATCGGGTACCACCACCTCGGCGAAGAAATCGGCCTCACCCGAGACCATGTGCGCCGACACCACTTCGGGAATCGCCTCCAGCATGCGCTGGTGGCTGGCGGCATTCTCGGCCGAATGCTTTTCCACCTTGATATCGACATAGACCGTGAGGCCGAGGCCGAGCTTGCGGCGATCCAGCACCGCGCGATAGCCGCGGATATAGCCGTCCTCCTCCAGCCGCTTGACCCGGCGCAGGCAGGGCGATGGCGACAGGCCTACCTTTTCGGCTAGGTCGACGTTACTTAGCCGGGCATCGGCCTGCAGGGCGGCCAGGATCTTGCGGTCGAAGTCGTCAAGGTTCTCTTTTGGCACTTTCTGCCTCTGCTGCTGTCACTTACTGTCATAAATTGCTGAAATAATCCCAAAACAGGCAGAAATAGCAAGGACATGCCGTCCGTTTCCCGGCGATCCTTCATCTGCTTATTGCCCGGAGTTCCCGTTCATGTCCGCCCCCCTCACCTCCGCCCCCGCCGTGCCGCTTCCCCTGGCCGAACCCGGCCGCTGGCTCGGCGCGGCTGCCGCGCTGGCCACGGTTCTGCTCTGGGCGGCCGGACTGGTGGCGACCCGCTTTGGCGTCACCGGCGCGCTGTCGCTGTGGGATGTGATTTTCCTGCGGCTCGCGCTGCCCGCCCTGCTGCTGATCCCGATCCTGCTGCGCTTCATGCGCATGCCGGCGCCTGATGGCAGCGCGGCCGCTGGCAACCGGCCGTTCTGGATCGTGGTGATGATCCTCGGCGCCGGCCTGCCCTTCCTGTTGATCGGCAGCGGCGGCATGGTGTTTGCGCCCGCCGCCCATGCCGGCGCGCTGATGCCGGGCAGCATGCCGCTCTTCGCCGCCTTGTTTGCCGCGCTGCTACTGGGCGAAAGCTTCAATACGCAGCGCAAGCTCGGCACGGCATTGATGCTGCTGGGCGCGATTGCCGTCGGCGGCTGGCAGGTGGTGCAGGGCACCAGCGACACCTGGCGCGGCGACCTGATGTTCGTCTGCGCCGGCGCGATGTGGGCCTGCTACACCATCGGCCTGAAAAAGACCGGCATCGGCCCCTGGCAGGCGGCTGCCGTGGTCTATGTCGCCTCTTTTGTCGTCTACACGCCGATCTATTTCCTGTGGTTCGACAGCCGGCTGCTGATCGCGCCGGCCTTCGAGATCGGCGTGCAGGTCGTGCAGTCGGTCGCCTCCGGCCTGCTCAGCATGGCAGCCTACAGCTTCGCCGTGCGTCGGTTGGGTGCGGCGCCGGCCGCCGCCTTCGGGGCGCTGACGCCCGCTCTCACGGCCTTGCTGGCAATCCCGCTGCTCGGCGAATGGCCGGAGACCGTCACCTGGATCGGAATTGTCGCCGTCAGCCTCGGCGTGGCCTTGGCCAACGGCGCGTTTTCGCGCTATAACCGAGCTAACCATCAAAGAGGTTAGTTTAGATGTTCGACCATCTCTCCATCGGCGTGCGCGACATGGCGCGGTCAGGCGCCTTCTACGATGCGGCACTGAAGCCGCTTGGCCACACGCGGCTCTACGAAGGCGAATACGGCATCGGCTACGGCACTAAGCATCCGCAATTCTGGATCGACCGTACCGACAGCCCGGTGCCGTCCGATCCAAAATCCTGCCTGCATATCTGCTTCCGCGCCGACAGCCGCGCTGCCGTCGATGCCTTTCACGCGCTCGCCATACAGAATGGCGGCACCGATAACGGCCCGCCCGGCCTGCGCCCGCAATACACCCCAACGTATTATGCGGCGTTTGTGATCGACCCTGACGGTTACCGCATCGAAGCGGTGTGCTACACGCCTGACTAAACCCAAAAGCAAACGAACGCTGTATACTGCGGCCATGCTCGACCATATCGACAAAGTCTTCGTCCCGCTCGCTGCCTCATCGCGCAGCGATGTCGAGATCTACCAGATGTGGGAGATCTTCAAGGCGGTGAATGCGAAGGTGAAGGCCGGCGGCAAAGTCGTCAGTCTGCTGGCCGGCGAGCCGACCCTGCCGCCGCCGCAGGCCGCGATCAAGGCGGCGCAGGATGCGCTCAGCAGCGGCAAGCCGCTGGGCTATACCGAAGCACTCGGCATTCCGGCGTTGCGCGAGGGCATCGCGCAGTTTTACCAGCGCCGCCACGGTCTGGAGATTTCATCCAGCCGCGTCGCCGTCACGGTGGGCACTTCCTCGGGGCTCATGCTCGCCTTCCTGGCAGCATTTTCGGCCGGCGACACGGTGGCGGTGGTCGAACCGAGCTATCCGGCCTATCGCGGCACGCTCAAGGCCATCGACCTGGTGCCGTATCGTCTCACCACCAATGCCTCGACCGGCTATCGCGTCACGCCGGAGATGATCGCCGCGCTGCCGGCGCAGGTGAAGGGTGTGGTGATCGCCAGCCCGGCCAATCCGACCGGCACGATGCTGTCAGCCGAAGAACTCCGCGCGATCTACGATCTCTGCCAGCAGCGCGGGTTGTGGCTGATCGTCGACGAGCTGTATCACGGCGTGACGTATGATCGCGCCGCCGAGACCGTGTTGTCGGTCGGCGACGATGCCATCGTCATCAACGGCTTCTCGAAATACTGGGGCATGACCGGCTGGCGCATCGGCTGGCTGGTGCTGCCCGAGCGGCTGGTGTCGCGCATCGAGGCGCTGCATGGCTCGCTGCAGATTTCCGCGCCGACGCTGTCGCAGCTGGCCGGCATCGCAGCCCTGAACGCCGATGCCGAACTGACGCCGCGCGTCGAAGCCTATCGCCGCAACCGCGACAAGCTGCTGGCGGCGTTGCCGCGCTGGGGTATCACGCGTTTCGCGCCGCCCGATGGCGCCTTTTATCTCTATATCGATGTCGGCGATTTCACGGATGACAGCGTGGCCTTCTGCAGGCGCATGCTGGACGAGACCGGCGTGGTGGCGGCGCCCGGCGTCGATTTCAACACCGCCGACGGCCACCGCTACATCCGGTTTTCCTTCTGCATGGACGCCGCCATCATCGATGACGCCATCGCGCGGCTCGATCCGTGGTTCAGACGGCTGAACAGGCAGTAAAAAAAAGTCCACGCGAAAAAATGGGCCCCCGGGTCAAGCCCGGGGTGACGGCTAAATTTCAATCGTCATCCCGGCCGAAGCGCAGCGAAGAGCCGAGATCCCATTTGGCCCTCAAAACGCCGGCCTGTTGAAATACATGTCATAGGCCGCGAGCCCCTTGCCGCGCATGCATTGCGACACGCCATTGTTATACTCGCGGTAATCATAGATCGGTTCCGGATACGAGCGGCAGACCTCGCGCACCCGCTCGACGCAGCGCCTGTCACGCTTAGCACAAGCGACCCGCTCGGTGCGGCATTCGCTGCGCCAGGTTTCGCCGACATGGCGGATCAGCGGGCGCGACTGATACTGGCAGGTTTCGTATTCGTCATAGGCGGCATAGCACTGCTCGGCATTGGGCAGCGAGCCGCAATGCCATTGCGCACAGCCTGGCAGGAACACCGCCAGCGCCAGCAGCGCGACAACGCGTCGGATCGTTTCGGGGGAAGACATGACCGTCCTCGGGGCAGGCTTCCCGTATCAGCCGATCTTGCTGGGGCGACATGCCCGCCACGGGACATGCCGGTCTTTTATCGGAAGCCTGCCGAGCCGGAATCCTGCCGCCCGCCCATGGCGAAATTGCGGCGGATTAATCGAGCTGCAAAATCTGCCATTTCAGATAGGCGCTTTCCGGCAGATGCGGATGCACCGGATGGTCAGGACCGGCGCCGCCGGAATACAGCACGCGTCCCGAACGGCCGGCCTGGCTGATCCCGATGGCGACTTCCTTGGCAAACACCTCGCCCGGCAGCAGATGCGCGCAGCAGGCGACGAACCACAGCCCGCCCGGCCTGACCAGCGGCGCGGCCAGCTTGGCCAGTTTGCGATAGGCCTTGGCGCCCGGACCGAGATCCTTGCGGCTTTTGACGAAATTCGGCGGGTCGGTGACGACGATGCCGAAGCGCGCCTTCTCGGACTGCAACTGCTCCAGCGCCGGGAAGGCCTCGGCCTTCTCGAATTTCGCGATCCGGTTGAGGTCGTTGTCCTTCGCGCCCTGCACCGCCTGGGCGATGGCGAGTTCCGAACGGTCGATGCCGCGCACGCTTTTTGCCCCCGCCTTCGCGGCGGTGAGGGCAAAAGCGCCGGAATTGCAGTAGACGTCCAGCATGTCCTCGCCCTTCGCCTGGGCGGCAATCAGGGCGCGGGCCCCGGCAAGGTCGAAATACCAGCCGGTCTTCTGGCCTTCCAGCAGGTCGAGCGCGATGCGCACGCCGCCCTCTTCCACCACGGCCGGGCCGTCATCCAGGCTGCCGGCGGCAAGGCGAATCTCGGGCTGCAGGCCCTCCAGCGCCCGCACCGGGCTGTCGTTGCGCAACACCACGGCGCGCGGCTTCAGCACGTCAGTGAGCGCGGACAGCAGCTCGGGCAGCAGGCGCTCCGCACCCGCTGTATTGCACTGGACGCAGACCACATCGCCATAGCGGTCGATCACAAGGCCCGGCAGGCCGTCGGCTTCGGCATGCACCAGGCGGTAATAGGGCTGGATGAAGCAGCGTTCGCGCAACCGCAGCGCCGCGCGCAACCGGCGGCTGAGGAAAGCCGCGTCGATCGTTGCGGCTTCGTTGCTCAAAAGCCGCGCGGCAATGAGCGAATGCGGGTTGAATGTGCCGATTCCCAGCAAGGCGCCCTGGGCATCGTCGAGTCGCACAAGGCTGCCGGGTGCAATCGCCTTTGCATCCGCATCCAGTGCAATCTCATTGGAGTAGACCCACGGATGTCCACCTCTTGCGCGGCGCTCTTCTCGCGGTTTCACGCGCAGAACGGGCAACGTATTGAAAGTCATGGACAAATCCTCAGGACGCAGGTATCAGCGCCAGACCGGCTTCGGCACCGCACAAACAAGAAGGCGAAGTTTAGTCGATGTTCACCCTGCACGACCAGTTGCGCCGCGACACTTTCGCGGTCTGCCGAATGAAGCTCTGCCTGGTCCAGCTGATGAACGACAGCCAATACCCATGGCTCATCCTGGTTCCCGCCGTCGAGGCCGTCACCGAAATCGCCGATCTGAACGAGAAGCAGCGCAAACTGCTGATCAACGAGATCGCGCAGGCACAGCGCGTGCTGCAGCATGTGTTCGAGCCGCACAAGCTGAATGTCGGCGCGCTCGGCAACATGGTGCCACAGCTGCATGTGCATGTGATCGCCCGCTTCCGCGAAGACGGCGCCTGGCCGGGCCCGGTCTGGGGCAAGCTGCCGCCCAGGCCTTATGACGATGCCGCCATGCGCGCCACCGTCGCCAGGCTGCAGAACGCCTTCATCACCCGCGTGTGAGCGCCTATACTGGCGTCATGACGTCTGAAACCATCGAAATCATCGGCCTGATCGCCGGCGCGCTCACCACGCTGGCCTATGTGCCGCAGGTATTGAAGATCTGGCGCAGCCGCTCGGCGCGCGACATTTCACTGGGCATGTTCCTGCTGATGAACTGTGGCATCGCGCTGTGGCTGATCTACGGCCTGCTGATCGGCTCGCCCGGGCTGATCGCCGCCAATGTCGTCACGCTGGGGCTGACCGCGGCCGTGCTGGTCGCCAAGTTGAAATTCGACCGGCCGGGCTCGCCCAGGCAGGCCGCCGACACGGTCAACAGCTGATCACTAGCTCTCGGCGTCCGCGCGGCGTATAAAAAACGCCATGAACAGGCGCGACTTCCTGCTTCGCTCCGCCGCCAGCGTCTCACTCGGAGGCGTTGCCCTTCTCGCGCGTCCCGCTGCGGCCCAGCAGGTCCAGGCCGAAACGGTCCGGCCGAAAGACAGCGGCGGCTTCTTCCGCATCCTCACCGGCTCGGCGCATACCACCGCCTTCCCCGTCGGCGTCGCCATGGCCTCCGCCATCTCGAATCCGCCCGGCAGCCGTCCCTGCGACAAGGGTGGCTCCTGCGGCGTGCCCGGGCTCATTGCTGTGGCGCTGACCAGCCAGGGCTCTGTGGCCAATCTGGCCGCCATCGGCAACGAGAGCATCGAAAGCGGCTTCGCGCAGGCCGATCTGGTCGCCAGCGCCTATCAGGGCGAGGGCATCTATTTCCGTCGCGCCAAGCAGGGCAACCTGCGGGTGCTGGCCAGCCTGTATCCCGAAACCATTCATCTGGTGGTGCGCGGCACCGCCGGCATCAACGGCGTGGGCGACCTGGCCGGCAAGCGCGTCTCGCTTGACCGCACCGGCTCGGGCACGCGCTTCAATGCCGAGATCATCCTGGCGGCGCATGGCCTGCGGCTGAACCAGCTGAAAGTGCTGGAAGTCGATCCCGGCGAGGCGGCCGACCTGATGGTGCGCGACCAGCTCGATGCGTTTTTCCTGATCTCGGGCCAGCCGGCGCCGACGGTAGGCGACCTGACCGATCGCGAGATCGCCCGCATCGTGCCATTGACCGGCCGGCAGATCGAAGGTGCGCTGCGCCGGCATCCCTTCTTCACGCGCGACATCATTCCGGCCAACACCTATCGCGGCGTGCCCGAAACCGAAACGCTCAGTATCGGCATGCAGTGGATCGGGCCGGAGAGCCTGGATCCCGAACTGGTCTACGAATTGCTGCGCGCGCTGTGGCATCCGCAGAACCGCAAGATCCTGAATGCCGGCCCGCCGATGTCCCAGCGTATCCGACTCGGCACCGCACTGCTCGGCGTCAGCGTGCCGCTGCATCTCGGCGCCGAACGCTTCTACCGTGAGATGAAGCTGATCACCTGACTGGCGTCAATTCTCCGGCAGCGGCTGTTCTTTTGCGGCGGCGGCGCACCACTCCTGCATCGCCGGGAATGCATAGATCGCGTTCACGTAAGCCTCGCTCACCGGATCCATCGCCACGCCGTAGCTCCGCAGACGCGTCGCCACCGGGGCATACATCGCATCGGCGATGCCGAAGCGGCCGAACAGGAAATCACCTTTCCTGCCGAAACGGCCGCGGCAGTCCTGCCAGATCTGCTGCACGCGCGCGATATCCAGACGCGCCTCCTCGCCGGGCATCACGCCATTCTGTGCCAGGGGACTGAGCTTGTTGATGTCCATCGGCAGTTCGCGGCGCAAGGCGACGAAGCCGGCATGCATCTCGCTCATCACGCTGCGCGCTACGGCGCAGGCGCGTGCATCCTCGGGCAGCAGGCCGGCCTCGGGCCAGGTGGCGGCGATATATTCGCAGATCGCCAGGCTCTCCCATATCGTCAGGTCGCCATGCTTGAGCACCGGCAGCTTGCCGGCGGCGGAATGCAGCAGGATTTCGGCTTTGGTTTCCGGCCGGCGCAGCACGATCAGCACCTCGTCGAAGGCCCGTCCGGCGGCTTTCAGCGCCAGCCAGGGCCGCAGGCTCCAGCTCGAATAATTCTTGTTGCCGATGACGAGAGTGAGATCGCTCACGGAAGGCTCCTGCCAGATGACCCGGGATTATCAAAACGCGCTGCCACCTTATAGACGACGGCCCGCCTGCCGCCCATATTGATATTGAACCATCGCAATGCCGAGGATTGTCCGTGCCTGCCACTCTGATTGCCAAATCCACCGCCGCCATCCCGGTCGAAACCGTGACCGCCAAGGCCTGGACCGCGCGCGCCGCCAAAGAAAAAGGTCTGGTTGCCGGTCTGGCTGAAGCGCAGGGCTTCAAGGGCAAGCCGGGCCAGGTGCTGGTGCTGCCGGATGCGAAAAGCGGCAAACCGGCGCGCGTGCTGGCCGGCATCAGTGACACGCCTGACCTGTGGTCTTACGCCGCCATTGCCGGTGCACTGCCCGCCGGCGACTACAAGCTGACCGATACCAAAGCCGGCGATGCCGCCGCTCTGGGCTGGGCGCTGAACGCCTATCGCTTCGACCGCTACAAGAAGATCGACAAGAAGCTCGTCCGCCTGGTCTGGCCCGCCAAAGCCAGCCAGCAGCGCGTGACAGCGCTGCATGACGGCATCGTTCTGGCGCGCGACCTGATCAACACCCCGGCCGGCGATATGGGTCCGGCCGAACTGGCCGAAGCCGCACGCGGCGTCGCGCTGGTCGGCAATGCCGAGTTCAGCACCATCATCGGCGACGACCTGCTGGAGCAGAATTACCCGATGATTCATGCCGTCGGCCGGGCCAGCGTGCGCCTGCCGCGCCTGATCGATCTGCGCTGGGGCAACCCGAAACATCCGAAGCTCACCCTGGTTGGCAAGGGCGTGTGTTTCGATACCGGCGGCCTCGATCTCAAGCCCTCGGCCGGCATGCTGCTGATGAAAAAAGATATGGGCGGCGCCGCCGTGATGCTGGGTCTGGCCGCCGCGATCATGGCGATGAAGCTGCCGGTGCGCCTGCGCCTGCTGATCGCTGCCGTCGAGAACAGCGTGTCGGGCAATGCCTTCCGCCCCGGCGACGTGCTGACCAGCCGCAAGGGGCTCACCGTTGAGATCGGCAATACCGATGCCGAAGGCCGGCTGGTGCTGGGCGATGCGCTGGCCGAGGCCGATACCGAGAAACCCGACTGGCTTATCGACGCCGCGACGCTCACGGGCGCTGCCCGCGTCGCCGTCGGTCCTGATCTTCCGGCGCTGTATGCGACCGACGATGCGATGGCGCAGGCGCTGCTCGATGCCGGGCTGAACGTGGGCGATCCGCTGTGGCGGATGCCGCTGCATGCCGGCTATCGCGAGTATATCGAGGGCAAGGTCGCCGATATCAGCAATTCAGGCGACACACCGTTTGCCGGTTCGATCACCGCGGCTTTGTTCCTGAAGGAATTCGTGTCGAAGACGAAATCATACGCGCATCTCGACATGTTCGCCTGGAACCCGCGCAGCCGCGCTGGCCGTCCGCTCGGCGCCGAGGCCACGGGACTGCGCGCGCTCTATGCAGCAATCGAGAAGCGCTACGGGAAGAAGTGACCCCGCTCTGGCATCATCCCGGGTTTGCCGGCTTTAGGGGGTCAAATGATACTCGCCAATGACCACCCGGTCATCGACGAGATCGAGTGCATAGCTGAAAGACGCGCTGAAGCTGCCCCAGACCGAGCCGCCGTCATGCCGCTGTCCGGTGAGCAGGATCGTGGCCCTGCGCGCGGCGGTGTCGACCGATTGCAGCGACGCCTTCCCCAGCTTCAGGTCAGCCGGCATGGCGGTGTTATGCGTGGTGCTCGGCACCATGATGCGATACTTGGCGAAATCCGTCTGCAGATGCGTCTTGAGTGCCGCCTCAACCTTCGGCCAGTTCTGTCGCAGCAGCGCCTCGTAATCACCAGCCAGAGCCGGGCCGGCATTCAGATTGGCAGCCGGCGCCTGCAAGCTGGCGACCATCGCCGGTGCCGGTGCCTGCGCCTGCCCGGGCGGCACATAAGCGTACGGACCGATGACAACCCTGCCATCGCCGAATTTCACATCATAGGTGAACTGCGCCTTGAATGGGCGCCAGAGGATCTGATTGCTGCCATAGCTGGTATTGCTCTGGAGCATGCCGTCCAGCAGGACGCCGATCCGTCCTGCCTCCGCATCGATCACACGCTCCAGGGTGGCCTGATTGAGTCGCACATCGGTCACCAGCGCATTATTCGCGGGGATCAGGATGCGATAGGTATTGTACTGCGCCGTCACATGCGCCTTGAGGGCGGCTTCCACCGCGGGCCAGTTCTGCCGCAGCGTAGCCTCCAGATCGCCGGTATCCACGAAAGCGGAATTCGGCTTCGACGGCAGCGGGGCGGATTTCAGGCTGGCAACCGCCACTGTGTCTTTCTTCGGCTCGGCCGCGGGTCTTGCCACCTTTGCTTCGGCGGCAGGCGCCAAAACCGGAGCTGGGGCCGACCGCTGCTTCGCAGCCTCGCCGAGCGACGCAATGCGCGTGCGCGCCAGCCTGTCGAAGGCGCCATTGGGATAACTGTCGACATAGGCCTGGTAATCGCGCGCGTCCTGGCTGTCCTTCACGGTATTCCAGAAGGCGATCTCGGCGGCGGAATCGCGCACGGGCGCGGCGAGCGACGCCACCTGCGTCGGCGCCGTTGCCTTGAACATGAAATTGCCCACGACCGATGAGCTTTCCCACGGCGTCTGCTTGCCCTGGGTGCGGGCGATTACGCCGCCACGCGCCTGCTTGAAGGCCTCTTCCATCGACAGGCCGGGCTGGCGGATGGCTTTCACCAGCTCGGATGTATAGATGCCATTCGCCGCATCGCCATCGCTCGCCACCGAACCCGGCGCGGTGGCATAGGCGATCAGCGTGCCGGTCGGCGCGGATATAGCGGCCAGCCCGTTGCTGACCGAGCGAAAGCTGCGCTGGAACGGATTGTTGCGACAGGCATCGAGAATCACGATGTTGAACTGATTCTTCGCCGTCGCCATGCGCGCCATGACATAGGCGACATCGACGCCTTCGACCTCGACCTCGTCCTCGCTTTCAATGCTGGCCTTGACCGGGATCAGGTAATTGGCGCCGCGCACCTGCATGCCGTGGCCGGCGAAATAGAACAGGCCGACCGTGTCCTGATTCAGCTTGCGGCCGAACTCGACGACCGCACGCTGCATCGCCGTGCGATCGGCATTCTCCAGCACGCGCACCTCGAAGCCCAGTTCGCGCAACGTGGCCGCCATGGTACGCGCATCATTGATCGGGTTCTTCAGGAGGCCATCGGTATAGGCGTTGTTGCCGATCACCAGCGCCAGCCTCTGCGTGGTGGCCTGCGACGACGTTGCCGGCAATGCCAGCGCCACCAGGACGGCAAAAATGATCTGTTTCAGTCGAATGAGCCCCTGCATGGCTCGTCCCCCGGTCTTCCCCCGAACCCTGCGGTTCGCCCGCGCCATATTACAACCGCGCCCGATGGCTTCTCAACCTAAAGGTTTTGTTCCGCATTGGGACGGGATTCGCCGAATCCCCCCGAATTTCAGGTCACAACCCGATCACAGGGGGTCACAGCCTTATCGGCGGCGCAGCATGACCGGCTCGGCTAGGGTCCTGTCATTGAGTCGTGAGGCTTAAAAAAGCAAAACAGGAGTCTCCATCATGGCTTTCCCCGGTTCGGCCTTCTTCCTCGTTCTCGCCGTCATGCAGTTCTTCATCGTCGCTGACGGCATGGTGACCTGGTTCCATATCGACTGGATCCTGGCCGCCAACTTCGCCGCGATGCTGAGCGGCCTGCCCCTCTTCATCATGTTCAAGCTGGCCCGCGAACGCCGCATCCGCGAGGAGCGGTTACAGCGTCGCGCCGCACAGCCGGTCGCCCGTTTCTAAGTCACCGAACGGCGCGCTGCGGGGCAACCCGCGGCAGCACCAGAGCCCGGCTGCGCGGTGTTATCGCGCCGGCCGGGCTTTTTTCTTGGCTACTGTTTTCCTGCTGGCTGTTTTCGGCGCGGTTTTCGTGTTGCGCGGTTTTGCCGTCTTCACGACCGCTGCCGTATTGGCGGATTTCTTCTTTGCAGGCTTCGCGGTCCGGCGCGCTGCGGCCAGCGCCTGATTCACCCAGTCGCGGAGGTCACCCGGATCGAGCAGCACGTCCTCGGGGACTTCATACCAGCGCTCGATCTTCCGCTGCGCGCTTTTACGGCTGTAGGTGAACGGCCCCATCCCGGCTTCGACAAAGCGCGGCCGGGTCTGATCATCGACGACGAAATACAGCGTGCCGCGCAGGATCACGCCAAACAGCTCGCCATCGATACGCAGGCCGCTGCCGCCGAACAGACGCTCACGCGTCACCGGGCCGACCCGGGCGACGGTGAAGCAATCCAGCACATAGGATGCAAAATCGTCGGCCATCTCGACTACCTTGAAACCATATTTATGTTCATTATATGTTCCCTTCATTCCAAAAGCAAGTCCGGCGGCAGATCGCCCACTTCCAGACCATCCTATTGGAAAGATTTTGTTTTCAGGAATTAAGCGGAAATAAGCAGCGAATAAGGATGAATAAGCCGCAGTTTAGACCCGATACGACCGGCTCAGACCAAACCTGCCGGCACTCCGCCCCAGAATTAACCGCGAGCCGTGCGCCGGGAGAGTTTGTGGCTGTACATCATCTGGTCGGCGGCGGCCAAAGCCGAGCCGGGATCTTCGCCGGGCTTGAGCGGATAGACGCCGTAGGCGGCATCCAGCGGCAGGCTCTTGCCTTCCCAGTGCAGCGGCCGGCGGCGGATCGCCTCGGCCAGGTGTTCGGCCTTCTCGCGGCCGATATGGGCGTCGGTCTCGCTGAGGATCACGCCATATTCGTCGCCGCCCAGCCGGGCGATCACGTCGAATTCACGTGTGTTGTCGAGCAGGATCTGGCCGACCTGGATCAGCGCGGCATCGCCGGCGGGATGACCGTGCTTGTCGTTGATGTCCTTCAGGCCGTTGAGATCGAAATAGATCAGACAGGACGGGCGTCCGTAGCGTTCGACATGCGCCATCGAACGGCTGAGTTCGCGCACGAAGGCGCGGCGGTTATACAGCGGCGTCAGCGTGTCGCGGTCGGCCAGGCGTTCGAGTTCGGCGAGGCGATGCCGCGTGCGGGTGAGTTCGTTGCGCAGCTGGTCGACCTCGCCCATCAGCCGCACGATGGCGTCGCGCACGCGCGGCGTCAGTTCAGGTTCGGGGATGCCCATCACGGTGGCGGTGGCGGCCGGATTGACCGTGGTGGCCGTAACGCCGCCGGCGCCCTGGCTGGGGGGCACGACAACAGGACGCGCCGTTCCGCCCGACCCGATAGGAGTCGTGGAACCCAGCCCGACCGGTCGACGGTCCTCTACCTTCACGCAGCCTCGCTTTCCAGGCTCTGCCGCCTGAAGCGGCACTCTGGGTTACTCATGCCGCAGGAAGCGTTAACAAAGCATGGATCGGCCGGGCATTCCACAGCGGCTGAAACCCTCCGATTCCAGCCTTTTACCCACACCCACGGTTCGGCTTTACAGCCCATGTCGGCTCCCTATAATCCGCCGCTTTCCGCTGCAGGAGTAACTCATGGCGCCGCGTAAAGGTCCGCTGGTCGGGATTATCATGGGCAGCCAGTCCGACTGGGCCACGATGGAACACGCCGCCGATGTGCTGGCCGAACTGAAGGTGCCGGCCGAGCATCGCATCGTGTCGGCGCATCGCACGCCACAGCGGCTGTATGATTATGCCCACGACGCGCATGAGCGCGGCATCCAGGTGATCATCGCCGGCGCCGGCGGCGCCGCGCATCTGCCGGGCATGGCGGCCGCGATGACCCATCTGCCGGTGCTGGGCGTGCCGGTGGAAAGCAAGGCACTCAAGGGCCTCGACTCGCTGCTCTCGATCCAGCAGATGCCGGGGGGGATTCCGGTCGGCGCACTCGCCGTCGGCAAGGCCGGCGCGATCAATGCCGGCTTGCTTGCTGCCGCGATTCTCGCGCTGAACGATCCGGCGCTGTCGAAGCGACTGCAGGCCTGGCGCGCCAAGCAGACCAAGGCGATCGCGCAGAAACCGGTTTCTGAGAAGAAGACCCGCAAGTGAGCACCCAAGGCAGTAATAGCCTGGCGCCGGGAAGCATGATCGGCATTCTCGGTGGCGGCCAGCTCGGCCGCATGCTGGCAATGGCTGCCAGCCGGCTCGGCTATCACTGCCATATCTTCGCGCCGGAAGCCGATCCGCCGGCCGCCGAAGTCGCCGCGAAATTCACCCGCGCCGACTATACCGATTCTGCGGCGATGGAAAAATTCGCACGCGACTGCGCGGTGGTGACCTACGAATTCGAGAACATTCCCTTCGATCCGGTGGCGCAGATCGCCAAGTTCGTGCCGGTACGGCCGGGCACGGAAGCCCTGCGCATCAGCCAGGACCGCCTGTTCGAAAAGCAGTTCTGCAATGATCGTGGCATCGCGACGGCGCCGTGGCGCAAAGTCGGCTCGATGGCCGATCTCATCGCTGCCATCGACGCACTCGGCCTGCCGCTGGTGCTCAAGACCTGCCGCATGGGGTATGACGGCAAGGGCCAGGTGAAGGTGACCGCGCGTGAAGACGCAGCCTCTGCTTTCGCGGCGCTGAAATCCGATCATCTCGTCGCCGAGGGCTTTGTCAGTTTCAAGCGCGAGTTGTCTGTCGTGCTGGCGCGCGGACTGGATGGCCGGATCGCCTCCTGGGGGCCGGTCGAGAATATTCACCGCAACCACATCCTGTGGCGCACCTATGCACCGGCGGTGATTGACCCGCCGCTGGCAGCCGAGGCTGAAAAGATCGCCGCCAGCCTGGCCGCGGGGCTGGACTATGTCGGCACGCTGGCGGTCGAACTGTTCGACTGCGGCGACAGGATTCTGGTCAACGAGATGGCGCCGCGGGTCCACAATTCGGGCCACTGGACCATGGACGCCGCCGTCACCTCGCAGTTCGAGCAGCATATCCGGGCGATCTGCGGCCTGAGTCTGGGCTCGGCCGACCGGCTCTGCGATGCCGTGATGGAGAACCTGATCGGCGACGAGATCGAGGCCTGGCCGGCCCTTCTGGCCGAGCCGAACGCCAAACTGCACCTTTACGGCAAGGCGGAAGCCCGCCCGGGGCGCAAAATGGGCCATGTCACCCGGCTTTACCCCTCTGGGCGCGCCCACAACCCTAAGTCATAATGCCGCACCGCCGTTCTCGGCTTGCGGTCGGGCGAGCCTTCGCTATAATACGGTTAATATTTGTTAACCATATCGTCGGTACGACTTAGACCATGTCGATCGAAAACATCAGTGCTGGCCTTTCCGGCGTTGCGAGGACGACCTCCCCGCAGCGGCCGGCGAAGAATGCCCTGATCAGCAACACCGACAATGCCGCTGTGCAGCAATATGCGCAGGTCAGCCGCTTTACCGGTTATCTGGCTGAGACGCCGGTCGAGCAGAGTGAGCCGCAGCAGTATCAGCAGTCGTCCTCGCAGCAGGGCGGCGGTTCGGGCCCGGGCTACGGCTCGTCCTCCTCGGACAATGGCGAGGCCACTGCCCCGCTGCTGAGCTACGGCCGCAATGGCAGCACGACGCCGGTGCAGAAGCCGGCCGTCGTCGGTCAGTTCCTCAGCGTCGTCGCCTGAGGCCTTCCTCGAAAATCTGAAATTACGCGCGCCGCAAATTGCGGAACGGGTTGGGTAGCCTGTCCACGAGCTTGGCAAGCTTGCCCTTGGCCTTCTCGATGCGCATCACATCGGCCAGCCGGCGATCGAGGAATGCCGACGTCCCAGCGAAATTCTCCGACTTGTCGTCCAGCCAGTGCAGCAGCGTGGCGCCATAGACGCCGGCCAGCAGCATGCGCTTGGTGTAGAAGTTGAAGTCGGTCGCGGTGTCGCCGGCGGCATACCAGATCGCATCGACGGTACGGTACAACTGGCGCAGCGCCAGCGGCGCATGCTGCGGCAGGGCTTCCAGTGCCAGCGCGCGGCGCACGGCTTCACGATGCGGCGCCGCCAGTTCCAGCCGGGTCATGACACCGAGCTTCACACGCTCGCGCACCTTCATGGCGGCCAGGTCGCGGCCTTCCAGCACGCGCAGCATGGCAGCGTCGGTCTCGCTCACCCAGAAATCCAGCACATCGGCAGCACCGCCGGGAAAGGCGCGCAGCACCACGCCGGTGTCGATGCCGGCATCGCGCGCGGCGAGATTGAGCGCCTTGGCGGTCCAGCCGTCGAACGGCACATGCGGCAGCAGTGCGTCCAGCAGGGCGCGTTTGTCGGCCAGGAGATGATCGCCCGAATGCTCTTGGGTCATTCTTCTTGCTCCTGTGGCGACAAGGCGGCGCGATGCCGCAACTCGCTCTCGAACACCAGATCCTTCAGATCGGTCATACGCTGCGGATACAGGATGCCGTCCAGATGGTCCAGTTCATGCTGCACCACGCGGGCATGCCAGCCGCCGACCTCGCGTTCCAGCCGGCCGCCATCGGGCAGCGTGCCCTCATAGCGGATCCGGGTGTAGCGCGGCACCAGCCCGCGCATGCCCGGCACCGACAGGCAGCCTTCCCAGGCCATGTCCTGTTCCTGCCCCACCGGCTCCCAACGCGGATTGACCAGCGTGACCAGTTCGCGCTGGCCGTCGCCCTCATCCGGGGTCAGGAAAACCGCGACCCGCAGCGGCACATGCACCTGCGGCGCTGCCAGGCCCTGGCCGGGCGCGTCGATCATGGTATCCACCATATCCTCGATCAGCTGCCGGATTTCCGGGGCTGTGGGATCGGCAACCGAGTCGGCCGGGCGGGCCAGAACCGGATGTCCCATCTTCGCGATCTTGAGAATTGCCATAATCCACAGCCTAGGCCAGAGTGCCGGCGCGGCCAAGTCGTCTGAATATACTTTATTCCCAATGACTTATATATAAAGCCGGATAGTGACCGGATATCCACAAAGCCGCTTCACAAAGCCCGGGCAGCGTGTTAGAACCCGCCACTCGTCGGAGCAGGGCTCCGCAAACGGATTTCTTTTGACTGAAAGGATGGAACCGACGTGCAGGTTCTGGTTCGTGACAACAATGTCGATCAGGCGCTGAAGGCGCTCAAGAAGAAGATGCAGCGCGAAGGCATTTTCCGCGAGATGAAGCTGCGTGGCCACTACGAGAAGCCCTCGGAGCGCCGCGCCCGCGAGAAGGCTGAAGCCATCCGTCGCGCCCGCAAGCTGGCCCGCAAGCGCGCTCAGCGCGAAGGTTCGATGTAATCATCGCCTTCGGGTTTATCGACTCGCGAATCAAGCCGCCGCAAGGCGGCTTTTTTCATGCCGGGGCGTTGTTCACGGATTGATGCGCCGTTCCGCCATTTTTTTCCGGCTGCTTAAGGTTTAGCTTGGTGGCGAGGGCAACAGGCAAGGATCTCGGCGGAATGCACCAGAATGTGCACCTCCTCCAGGGGCTGGACCAACTAGATCAGGGGATCAGCATCTTCGACGGCGCACTGCAGCTGATTGCCTGCAATCGCCGCTACCTCGACCTGCTGGATTTTCCCCACAGCTTCGGCACTCCTGGCACGCCGGTGGAAACCTTCTTCCGCTACAACGCGGAGCGCGGCGAATACGGCACCGGCGATATCGAGACCGTTGTGCGGGAGCGTCTGGCGCTCGTGCGTAAATTCCAGCCCCATCATTTCGAGCGCGCGCGACCGGACGGCACCATCCTGGAAGTGCGCGGTGCGCCGCTGCCGGATGGTGGCTGGGTTGCGGTTTATACCGACATCACCGAACGGCGGCGCAACGAACAGGCGCTGGTGCGCGTGCGCGAAGAACTTGAGATCGCCGTGCAGAACCGCACGGCAGAACTGCGCGACAAGAACCGCATGCTGGATGTGATTGTCGCCAATCTGGGCCATGGCATCTCACTGTTTGATATCGATCTGAACCTGCTGGTCTGCAACGAACGCTTCCTGCAGATGTACGACCTGCCGCCGGAGATGAGCCGGCCCGGCACGCCATTCGAAGCCTTCATGCGGCACAATGCCGAGCAGGGCGAATACGGTCCGGGCGACATCGAGGAGCTGGTGGCGGAACGCATCCGCCTGGCGCGACAGATGACGTCGCACCGTGTGCAACGCCGCCGTCCCAATGGCCGCGTCATCGAGATCATCGGCGAACCGGTGCCAGGCATCGGCTTCGTGACGTCTTATTCCGACATCACCGAATTGCGCCGCGTGCAGGATCAGCTGCGCGACCTGGCCGATACGCTGGAAGCGCGCGTGGACGAGCGTACCGTTGCGCTGACCAAATACATCGCTGAACGCGAGGCAACCGAGCGCGAGCTGTTGCACGCCAAGGAAATGGCGGAGGTGGCCAATCGCTCGAAAAGCGCCTTCCTGGCCAATATGAGCCATGAATTCCGCACACCGCTGAATGCCATCATCGGCTTCTCGGAATCGCTGCTGGCCGGCTATTTCGGATCCATGCCGCCCAAGCAGCTGGAATATGTCGACGATATCCGCAAGTCGGGCGAACATCTGCTGCAGCTGATCAACGACGTGCTGGATCTGGCCAAGGTGGAAGCCGGCCGCATGGAACCGCATATCGAAATGCTGCATCCGGGTCTGGTGATCGCCGACAGCCTGGAAATGATGCAGATGCAGGCCGATCGCGCCGGCGTAAACTTAAGCGCCGACATCCCCGACAGCCTGCCGGACCTGCAGGCCGACGAGCGCATGCTGCGACAGATGCTGCTGAACCTGCTGAGCAACGCAGTGAAGTTCACGCCGCGCGGCGGGCGCGCCTGGGTCGCCGCCACGGTGACCGATCGCATCCTGAAGATCGCGGTGCATGATACCGGTGTGGGCATGGCGCCGCAGGATATTCCCAAGGCGCTGGCGCCATTCGGGCAGGTGCGCGGCGTGCTGAGCCGCGAGCATCAGGGTACCGGCCTGGGCCTGCCGCTGGTGAAATCGCTGGCCGAACTGCATGGCGGCACGCTCGATCTGGCATCACAGCCCGGCAAGGGCACGGTGGCGACGATCAACCTGCCGCTACGCGATCCGATGCGGGTGCCCCAAGTTTAGTTAAAGCCTGGGTTTAGCGACAGCTTGCCGCTTCGCGGCGCAGACTGTCGTAGCGTGTCGCCGTATCGTCGGAGGCGCTGAGCGATTCCAGAAATGCCTGCAGATCGGCGATCTCGGCCTCTGTCAGATGCAGCGGCTTCAGGATCGCCTCGCCGTCGGAATGCAGGCGGTCTTCATCCAGATCGGAATAATGCAGGATCACGTCGCGCAGGCCCGGCTTGCTGCCATCGTGCATGTAGGGCGCGGTGGCCGGCAGGCTGCGCAAGCTCGGCACCTTGAACTCACCCCAGTTACGATGCTGCTGCGCCACGTGACGCACGGGAATGCTGGCCATGCCGCCCGGGTCGTCGTTGTAGCGGCCGAGCAGGTTGAAGGGATTGGCCTTGAGATGCGCGATGCCGCCATGGCGGCCGGGATCGACGCGACGTGGCGTACCGGGCTTGCGGTCCGGGTCATTGAGGAAGAAAACCAGTCCGGTGTCGTGGAACTCGCCATTGCTGAAATTCGCGCCGGTATGGCAGGTGCCGCACTGGCCGCGCCCGGTGAACAGCGCCAGGCCGCGCTGTGCCGATGCCGGATAACGCGCCATCCCTGCCCCGTCATTCGCGGCCAGCGCGTCACGGAAATCATCGAAGGCTGTGCGCGGCGAGCTCAGCGTTTCCTGGAAAGCGGCCAGCGCCTTGGCTGCCAGCACCAGCGCGGCCTCGTCGTCCATCGCGGCATACCCCGGCTCGACGCGGCGCGCGAGGCAGGCCAGCGGCGCATCCTCACTTAGCAGTTTCGCCGTCTTCGCCGCCGAGCCCCCCATCTCTGTGGCATTCACAATCGGGCGGATGCCATCGGCCCAGAGGCTGTCATTTGCGCCATCCCAGCCGAACCAGCGTTGCAGCCGGACATTCAGCAGGCCTGGCGCATTGCGGTCCTGCCGCCGCAGGCCCTCGCTGCGTGATTTCGCTTCGCTCCAGCCGCGCTCCGGCCGGTGGCAGGTCTGGCAGCTGATCGCGGCATTGCCTGACAGCCGCGGCTCGCCGAACAGCATCGCGCCGAGGCGGATGGCGTCTGCGTTGCCGGAGAAACGGTTGGTGCGATCTGTCGCCTCTGCCGGCGGCCAGGGACCATGGCGGAGAATGCGGCGGGTCTGCGTCTGATCAAAATCGACCGCCCAAGCTGAATCAGATTGGGCCGCAGCGGAGGCCAGCAGCAGCAATCCGGCGGCAGCCAGCACCTTCATTGTGCGTCGATGCGGAAGGTCAGCCGTTCGGGCTTGTCGGAGCCGGCAAAGTCGAAGACGAATTCCCACTCGCCCGACATATGCAGCAGCAGCCCCTCGGCGCGATAATGGCCCCAGTCGCGTTTGGTCAGGGTGGCCTTGTAGTTCATGCCGTGACGATGCGCCGGCATCCAGGCATCGACGGCCGTGAGCCGCGAGAGTTCAGCCATCCGGGCATCGCAGAGCCGGATCTCCAGGGCGAACGGCGCGCTCAGCGGGACCGGCGCGGGCTCAGGCATCACGACGAGGCGGAAATGTGAACCCTGCACCTGCCGCGCATGGGCCGGCAGATCCGTGCAGGCCATGGCAGGTGCCGCCGCAAGGAAGATCGCGGCTGTCGCGAAAGAGACGCGTAGCCTCAGACTCAACGATCCACCTTGTAGCTGGTGCGCGCGAATAGCGCCTCGGCATTCCTGTAGGCAATCTTTTCGGCGAGCGGACGCGGCAGGCTGGCGAGCCAGGCGCGCGACCATTTCGCATGCTCTTCGATATAGTGCCAACGCTCGGGCGTGAAGGTGTCTGTGCCGACCATGAAGCGGTCGGGGAATTCCTCGAACAGCTTGCGCCATTCTGATTCGACCCTCCCGTCGGAGGCATGATCGCTGCGGAAGGCGAGATCGGCCCAGAGATTGGGATAGCGCTTCAGCATGTCGCGCACCGCATCGGGCCGGTCGAAGCCGGAATGCGCCCAGAGCACGATGGCATCGGGGTCGTGCACGAACAGGCGCTGCACGGCGGCGGCGTCGCTATGGGCATGCAGGAACAGCTTGTGCTGTTTGGCCAGCGCCACCATGCGTTTGGGCACAGGCAGATCCGCATCGGCGCCATAGAGATGGAATTCGCCGATCCCGACATAACGGTATTTCGCCAGCCGGGCCTCCAGATGCGTGATGATGCTGTCGTCGCGCACCCAGCTGCTCAGCTCGCCGCGCCGGCGATAGGGTCGAAGCTCGGGCACGATGAGATCAGGCGCTGCCTCATACAGCTTCTGGGTGCCGTCGTCGCTCGAGCTGGAGACCAGCACCTTGCGCAGGTTGCTCTTGCGCAGGATCGCGATGGCGTCAGCGGTCGGCAGATAGTCCCAGGCGTCGTGACTGTAATGCAGGTGGGCGTCGATCAGCGGCAGCACGTCAGCGGGCGCCGGCTGGGCCTGCACAGGGGCAGCAAGCAGGATAGCGGCGAGGAACAGGGTAGGTCGAATCATGGCGGGCTCCGGTTATGCGAAGTTTACGCCAGAAACCGGCGGCCGGCATCGTCACAATGACGAGATTTTCAAACTCGAGCCGTCACCCTCGGGCTTGCCCCGAGGGTCCATCCGCCGGTTCGGTCAGGTCATGACCAAGCCGAGAGGGAAATGGATCCCCGGGACAAGCCCGGGGATGACGATTGTTACTTGAACGGTTGTTACTTGAGGAGACAGGCGGCCGGTCAGTTCTTCCCCCAGACCTCTTCCGCCACTTCCACGATCATGCGCAGCTTGGCCCACTGCTCCTCGTCGGCCAGCACGTTGCCTTCCTCGGTTGAGGCAAAGCCGCATTGCGGACTGAGGCAGAGCTGGTCGAGGTCGGCGAATTTGGCAGCCTGCTCCAGCCGGCGCTTGATATTGTCCTTCGACTCCAGCTGGCCGGTCTTGGACGTCACCAGACCAAGGATAACAGTCTTGTCGCCCTTGGGCAGATGGCGCAGCGGCTCGAAGCCGCCCGAGCGCTCGTTGTCGTATTCCATGAAGTAGCCGTCGACCTTGATGGTATCGAGCAAGGTCTTGGCGACCGGCTCGTAGCCGCCCTTGGAAATGAAGGTGGAGCGGAAATTGCCGCGGCAGAGATGCATGGAGATCACCATGTCACCCGGCCGGTCGGCGATCGCCGTGTTGATCATCTGCGCATACTTCTCCGGCAGGCTGTCCGGATCATCGCCGCGCTGGCGCGACAGTTCGCGCTGCTCGGGGTCGCAGAGATAGGCGAGATTCGTCTCGTCCAGCTGCAGGTAGCGGCAGCCGGCAGTGGCGAAATCCTGCACGGCCTTTTTGTAGGCCTGGCCGAGATCGTTAAAGAAATCATCCAGGTTCGGGTAGATGTCCTTCGGGATCGCATTCCGGCCGCTGCGGAAATGCAGCACACTGGGCGACGGGATGGTCATCTTCGGCGTGCGGCTGGTATGCGCCTTCAGAAACCGGAAGTGGTCGACCATCGGATGACCGGAATAGCCGATCTTGCCCTTCACCTTCACGCCTTCGGCGCGGGTCTGCACACCGGAGAACTGGATGCCCTGTTCGGCATGCGTGTAATACTCGACGCCATCGAGGAAGCCGAGGAAGTCGAAATGCCACCACGAGCGGCGGAATTCGCCGTCGGTGATGCTCTGCAGGCCGACATCTTCCTGCTGCTTGATCACGCGCTTGATCGCCTCGTCTTCCACAGCCTTCAGTTGGGCTGCATCGATCTTGCCGTCCTTCTTCTGGGCGCGGGCTTCTTTCAGCACCTGCGGGCGGAGCAGGCTGCCGACATGGTCGGCGCGGAACGGCGGCTTCTTGCGTTGCATGGTTTTCACTCCCTCACTTTGATGATCAATGGCTGTCGTCGGATACGGCGAGCCAGGCTTCGATTTTCGACGGGTCTTCCACCAGGCTGGCGCTATCGGCGGCGTGCACGATGCGGCCACGCTCCAGCACCACCACGCGATCGGTGATCGGCAGCAGCTTGCGGGCATTCTGTTCCACGATGATGGCCGACAGCCCTTCATCCCGGGTGATGCGACGGAGTGCCGCCAGCAGTTCCTCGACGATGATCGGCGCCAGGCCTTCCAGCGGTTCGTCCAGCAGCATCAGGCGCGGGTTGAGCATCAGCGCACGGCCGACCGCCAGCATCTGCTGCTCGCCGCCCGACAGCTGGTTGCCCATGTTGCGGCGGCGCTCGGCCAGACGTGGAAACATCTCGAAGACGCGGGCCACGTCCCAGGGACCGGGGCGGGCCACGGCGGTGAGGTTTTCCTCGACCGTCAGAGACTTGAAGATATTGCGCTCCTGCGGCACCCAGCCGATGCCGGCGACTGCACGGCGATCAGAGCGGAAACCGGTAATATCGGCGCCATTCAGGCCGATCCTGCCGCTGCGATAGCGCGTGGCGCCGACCAGCGTGTTGATCAGCGTGGTCTTGCCGGCGCCGTTGCGGCCCAGCAGCGCCAGCGACTGGCCGGCGGCGAGCGAGAAGCTGACGCCGTCCAGCACGATGGCCTCGCCATAGCCGGCGCGCAGATCGGTCACGGTCAGAAGGTCAGACATTGACCACCTCCTCACCGAGATAGACCTTCTTCACCCGCTCGTCGCGCGCGATCTCGGCAGCAGGTCCCTCCATGAAAAGTCCGCCGTTGACCAGCACGGAAATGGTTTTGGCGAAGCGGAAGACCAGCTGCATGTCATGCTCGATCAGCAGCAGTGTGACCGAGTCAGGCAGCGCCGCGATCACATCTAGGATCTGGTGGCGCTCGGTTTCCGGCACGCCGGCGGCGGGCTCATCCAGCAGCAGCACGGCCGGTCTGGCCGCCAGCGCGACGGCGATTTCCAGCAGGCGCTGCTTGCCATAGGCGATGGTTTCGGTGCGCTGGTCGCGCACATCGGTCAGGGTGAGCTGCCGCAGCAGGGCTTCGGCCTCATCGACGATATCGCTGCGGCTGCCGACCGGGCGCCACCAGCCGGTGGCGGCGCCTTCCCGTTCCGAGATCGCCAGCACGATATGCTGCAGCGGCGTCAGCTCGGCGAACAGCTGGTTGATCTGGAAGGTACGCGCCAGGCCGCGTTTCACGCGCTGGTGCGACGGCAGGCTCGTGATGTCCTCGCCCTTGAGCAGGATGCGGCCTGAGGTTGGCTGCAGCACGCCGGTCAGCAGGTTGACCAATGTGGTCTTGCCGGCGCCATTGGGCCCGATCAGGGCATGGCGCGCGCCGGCCGGCAGTTTGAAGCTGACATCATTGGTCGCAACGAGGCCACCGAAGGCCTTGCTTAGATTCTGCGTTTCCAGAACGGCAGCGGTCATGGCACGCCGCCCTGCTTCAGGCGATGCGCCAGCCAGTCGCGCGCCACCTGCACGAAGCCGAGAATGCCGCCCTTGCCGAACAGCACGATCAGCACCAGCACGAGGCCGAGCCAGAACTGCCAGTATTGCGGCGTGATGGCGGCCAGATAGTCGTACATGAACTTGAAGGCGATCGAGCCGATCACGGCGCCCCAGAGATGGCCGCTGCCGCCCAGTACCAGGATCAGCAGGGCGTCGGCCGAACGGTGGAAATCCAGCACGTCGAGCGAGACGAACTGCGAAGTCTGTGCCAGCAGCGCACCGGCAATGCCGGCATAGATCGCGGCAATCGTGTAGATCTGCACCAGACGCCGGTTGGTCGGCACGCCCATCGCGCCGGTGCGTAAAGAGTTGCCCTTGATGGCACGCAGCAGCAGCCCATAGGGCGAATTGACCAGACGCCGCGCGACATAGAACAGCACGAACAGCACGGCGAGGCTGTAGGCGTAGGCGGTCTTGCCAAAGATGTCGAATTCGAACAGGCCGAGCACCGGGCCGATCACCACGCCGGTCAGGCCGTCGGCGCCGCCGGTGATGTTGCTGAACTTGTTGGCCAGTTCGCGCAGGATCAGCGCCACGCCCAGCGTCACCATCAGCTTGGTAAGATCCGAGCCGCGCAGCAGCAGGAAGCTGGTGACAAAGCCGAGCAGACCCGAAACAGCGCCCGCGACCAGCAGACCGGCAATCGGATCGGTGAAGCCATGCTTGCCCAGCAGGCCGGCGACATAGGCGCCAAGGCCGAGAAAGGCGCCATGACCAAGAGAAACAATACCGGCATAGCCGAGAATGAGATCGAGCGAGAGCACGAACAGCGCCAGAATGGCGATCTCGTTCAGCAGCAGCACCTTGCTGGGCGCGAGCCAGAGCAGCGAGGCTGCCACCAGCCAGAACAGGATTTCGAGCGGCCTCCAGCGCGCTGGCGCCAGCAATGTGCCGGTCGCCGTGGCGGTGTCAGGCCTGAAATAAGACGAGAGCAAGGACATCCGTCGGCCTCAGCGCGTCGTGGCGCGGCCGAACAGACCCTGCGGACGCAGGATCAGCACGACGACCATGATGGTGTAGATGATGAAGCTGCCCACGGTGGGCACATAGTACTTGCCAGCTACGTCGGCGATGCCGAGCAGGATCGAGGCGAGCAGCGGTCCGGTGAGCGTGGTGGTGCCGCCGACACTGATCACCACCAGGAAATAGATCATGAACTTGAGCGGGAACGTGGGGTCCATGCCTAGGATTTCCGCGCCCAGCACACCGCCCAGACCAGCCAGGCCAGACCCAAACGCAAAGGTGAAGGTAAAGATCAGGCTGACATTGATGCCAAGGCCGCGGGCGACGCGCGCGTCATCCACGGCGGCGCGCAGCTGGCTGCCAAACCGCGTGCGGGTCAGCACCAGTTGCAGCGCGAGGGCGAGCACCAGGCAGATCGCGATCACGAACAGGCGATAGACGCCGACCTGGATGCCGAACAGGTTGACGCGGCCCTGCAGCGACGGCGGCAGGGTGATGAGCTGCTGCTGTGCACCCATGAAATAATCGATGCCAGACACCGCCATGAAAACCAGACCGATCGAGAACAGCACCTGGTCAAGATGGCTCCTGGCGTAAAGCCGGACATAGAGCGTGCGTTCCAGCAGGATGCCGAGCGCGGCCGAGACGAGAAACCCGGCCGGAATGCAGAGGAAGAAGGACACGCCGAAGCGGTTCATCAGGACGACGGTGAGATAGCCGCCGGCCATGGCGAAGGCGCCATGGGCAAGATTGATGAAGTTCATCAGGCCGAGCGTGACCGACAGGCCGCAGGCCAGCACGAACAGAATCATGCCATAGGCAAAACCGTCGAACAGGATGGTCAGCACGGGACTCTCTGAGTGAGAAACGGCCGGCGGTGATGCCGCCGGCCGCGAAACGACTGGAGGATGCGGTCTATTTCTTGGCCGCCTTCACCGGATCCTTCACCTTCTCGATGGTGGCGAATTCGACGTTATACAGCTCGCCATTCACCTTCTCGACCTTGCGGATGAAAACGTTCTGCACGATGTCGCGGGTTTCCGGATCGATCGAGACCGGGCCGCGCGGGCTGGTCCAGCTCTGGCCCTTCATGGCTTCCAGCAGCTTGGTGCCGTCGGCATCGCCATTGGTCTTTTTCAGCGCCTGGTAGATCAGGTGCATGCCGTCGTAGCCGCCGACGCCGTGGAAGTTCGGACGCATGTTGTTCGACTTCTTGAAGGCCTCGACCAGCGCCTTGTTCTCCGGCGAGTTATGCGCTGCCGAATAATGGTGCGATGACACCACGCCGAGCGCCGTATCGCCCATGCCGTTCAGGATATCGTCGTCCAGCACGTCACCGGTGACAATCAGCCGGATGCCGTCCTTGGCCAGCTCGCGTTCGGCGAACTGCTTCATCACGGCCGAGCCGACGCCCGACGGCACGAAGACGAACAGCGCATCGGGCTTGGCATCGCGGGCGCGCTGCAGGAAAGGCGCGAATTCCGGATTGGCCATCGGCACGCGCAGTTCAGCCAGCACCTGGCCACCGCCCTTGGTGAAGGTTTCCTTGAAGGCCTTCTCGGCGTCATGACCCGGGCCGTAATCCGACACCAGCGTGACCACCTTCTTGATGCCGTTCTTCGGTGCCCATTCCGCCAACGGCGCGGTGACCTGCGGCAGGGTGAAGCCGGTGCGCACGATATAGGGCGACTGTTCGGTGATGATCGAGGTGGCGGCCGCCATCACGATGGTCGGCACCTTGGCCTGCGTCGCGATTGGCGCGGTGGCGAGTGCCAGCGGGGTGAGACCGAAGCCGGCCAGCACACTGACCTTCTCGTTCACCACCAGCTCTTGCGCGATGCGCTTGGTGACGTCGGCAGTGCCGGTATCGTCCTTGACGATCAGTTCGATCTTCTTGCCGGCAACCATGTTGCCGTTCTGCGCCATGTAGAGCTTCGCCATGCCTTCGATCTGGCGACCGGTCGAGGCGAACGGCCCGCTCATGGGCAGGATCAGACCGATCTTGACGGTCTGCTGGGCATAGGCACCGGTCGCGGTGAGCAGGCCAAGGCCGGCGGTGGCGGCGATGAGAAGATGTCTGCGATTCATTTGTTTTCCTCCGATTGTGTTCTTGTGTTTTCTTGTCTCAGGTTCGTTATTCGCACATGAGTCCACTGATCCAACAGCTTTTCCCGGACTTTGGCGAAACGGCATCAAGATGCAAGGAAAAACTCGCCGACTTGACTGAGAGTGAACCTTGATCAGCGCCCATAATCACTGCCCGGCGCGCCATGACGTATCGATCACCAGTCCGCCCTGCACCGCACGCGAAACGCAGGCGCAGATGCGGCTGTTTTCGCGCTTCTGGTGATCGCTCAGGAAAACGTCGCGGTGATCGATCTCACCCTCCAGGGCCACGACATCGACCGTACAGAGACCGCATTCGCCGCGTCGGCATTCCGACATCACCTCGACCCCGGCGGCATCCAGCGCATCGAGCATAGACCGACCCGGCGGCACCATCACTTCCACGCCCAGGCGCGGAATGCGAACCCAGAAGGATTCCTCAGGCTTCAATCCGCCGCTGCCGAAGGTTTCAAATCGCAGACTGCTTTGCGGCAGGCCCAGTGCCGTCATCGCCTCGCGCAGGCTCTGCAGCATGCGGGCAGGACCGCAGAAATAGATATCGCCATCCACAGGAAAGCCGGCCAGCGCCGCCTGCAGGTCGAGGCGATTGCCATCTTCCGAAATAAAGAAGGAAGCATGCTCACCCAGCGTTGCCTCGATCTCGGAGACCAGCGCCAGATCGCGTCGGCGACGCGCGGCATACAGCAGCCGCATATCAGCGCCGCGCTGCTTCAGCACCTGTGCCATACCCAGCAGCGGCGTGATCCCGATGCCGCCGGCTATCAGCAGATAACTGCCGGCGCCATGCTGCAGCGGGAAATGATTGCGCGGCGCGGTGAT
This sequence comes from Ferrovibrio terrae, assembly GCF_007197755.1. Classification (NCBI taxonomy): domain Bacteria; kingdom Pseudomonadati; phylum Pseudomonadota; class Alphaproteobacteria; order Rhodospirillales; family Rhodospirillaceae; genus Ferrovibrio; species Ferrovibrio terrae. The sequence goes on along the minus strand of NZ_CP041636.1, from coordinate 2,553,954 downwards.
ACGCAGGCGCGCACCCGGCAGCAGGTTGTGCAGCCAGGCCGAACCGCCACGGCTCGGCTGCACGTGTTTGACAGCAATGCGATAGATGTTGCGGCGCGGCAGGCCGACCAGCGAATAGGAGCGTACGTCCGGCTGACCGTCGATATCGACGGCAAGATTGATGTGGCTGCCCGGCTCATAGGCCATGACACCATCGGCCGGCGCAATCTCGAACAGGCGGATATCCGGCCCGTGATCACGGGTCGCGACCAGGTCGGCATCCATCCAGTCGTTGCGGTCATGCATCTCAGGCCTGCCTGATCAGCGCCATGCCCGGCACCAGGTCATGCGCATTCTGGTGCTCCAGCGCCATCAGCAGGTTGCGATGCGCCACACGGGAATGTTCGCGCATCAGGGCCTCGGCCCGCGCGCCTTCGCGCCGTTCGATGGCCTCCACCACGCTGCGATGCTGCTCCTGTGCCACCAGCAGGATGGCGCGCGATTCCGGCAGCACGGCCTGCACTTCCACGAAAGCGCTGGGCGAGGCAAATGGCAGCGCCGCAGCACGCTCGATCTGGCGCGCCACCACGCGGCTGCCGGACAGCTGAACCAGCAGCTGGTGAAAGCGTTCGTTCAGCTCGACATAGGCCGGGAAGGTGTCAGCGCCGGTTTCTTTCTGCACCAGTATATCCAGTTTGCGAAGGCAGACCTTGATCTCACCGATCTGCCCCGGACTGGGGCCACGTTCGGCGGCCAGCCGCGCCGCCAGGCCTTCCAGCGTGCCGCGTGTTTCGATGGCATCGAAAATGTCTGCCTTTGAAAAGTGCCGCACGGCATAACCGCCGGACGGCATCGCCTCCAGCAGGCCCTCTTCCTCCAGCCGCACCAGCGCGGTGCGCACCGGCGTGCGCGACACGCCAAGCCGGTCGACGATGGCGAGTTCCGAGAGGCGCTCGCCCGGCTTCAGCTCGCCACTGAGGATCAGGTCGCGCAGAGACAGGATCGTCTTGAGCGACTGCGACATCTATTCCGCAGCCTCTGCAATGCCGCGCTCGGTGGCGATCATGCGTTCCAGCTTGCGTCGTGCCCACATGGAACCGGCGTCGATATTCAGGTTGTAGAACAGCTTGCCGGGATGCGCCTCGATCGCCTTCTGCTGCGCTTCCAGGATGATCTCGTCTTCGCGGAAGATGCCGGAGACGCCCTGGCGCAATTCGGTGGTCAGGCTCTGCTCTTCCAGCCGGTAGTTGCGCACGAAGGCCCAGAAATACAGGCAGGTATTTGCGGTCGACGGCGTGATCGTGTTGAGCACGAAACCGTTGACGCCGTGGCTGCGGTCCCCTTCGGGCGCGCCGCTGCCCGTGGGCGCGACGCCCACGTCGATGATGACGGTGCAGGGCGCTTCAAAGCGGATGATCTGCCAACGGTCAACGCGGCCCGGCTTGCCGAGCTGCCTGGCCCAGAAGGGCGGCGCCTCGATGTCGCGCATCCAGCGTGTGACCGTGGCGAAGCGTTCGCCATGCGTCACCTCGAACGGTGCCTCGGCCACCGCGCGGTTGCCGATGCTGGAACCATGCACAAAGGTCTCGTGCGTCAGGTCCATCAGGTTGTCGACCACCAGGCGGAAGTCGCAGTTCACCGCGATCAGCTCGCCGTCGCCCGCCCAGGCCGGATCGTGGTTCCAGTGCAGGTCGGGAATGCTGGCGGGATCGGCCAGCGCCGGATCGCCCATCCAGATCCAGACGAAGCGATGACGTTCAACGACAGGATAGCTGCGCACGCAGGCAGAGGGATTGATCGTCTCCTGCGACGGCATATGCGTGCAGCGACCGCGCGCATCGTAGACCAGTCCGTGATAGCCGCAGACCAGGCTGCCATCCTCCTGCAAATGGCCCTTCGACAGCGGCAGCAGCCGGTGCCAGCAGGCATCCTGCAGCGCCGCCACGCGGCCATCGGGTTGGCGATAGAAGACCAGTTGCTCGCCGCAGACCGTGCGCGCCAGCAGGCTGCGCTTGACTTCATGATCCCAGGCGGCCGCGTACCAGGCATTGGATGGCCATGGCGCGGCATCGCGATCCATCATGAAAGGCTGGCTGCTGGCCATCCCGGGTTTCCTCCAAGCTTATTGACTCGACTGTATACATGAATGACCAAATATGGGCAAATTTTCATTATATGTTCTCATCTTTATGGAATTTCGGGATACAGCATTGCCGAGCCCCGGAGCAATTCGTAATGAAGGAAGCAAAGGGGACACGTAATGACCGAAGCCGTCTGGCGCCTGAGCGCCACCGATCTGCACAGAGCCTATACCAGCGGCAAGCTGTCGCCGGTGGATGTCACCCGAGCGATCCTCGACCGGATCGCCGCACTGAACCCGAAACTGAATGCTGTTGTGCATGTCGATGCCAATGGCGCGATGCGCGCAGCCGAGGAAAGCGCGGCGCGTTATCGCAACGGTGCGGCTTATGGCGCGCTGGATGGTGTTCCCGCCACGATCAAGGACAGCCTCGTGGTGGGCGGCATGCCAGCCACCTGGGGCAGCCTGTTACTGAAGACCAACAAACCGCCCGTCGATGAACTGCCGGTGGCGCGCCTGCGCCAGACCGGCGCAGTGCTGCTGGGCAAGACCAACGTGCCGGAATTCACCGTGCAGGGTTACACCCACAACCTGCTGTTCGGCGCGACCGGCAATCCGTGGAATCCCGATCTCACTCCGGGCGGCTCCAGCGGTGGCGCGGTCTCTGCCGTGGCAGCCGGCTTTGGCCCCATTGCGCTGGGCACCGATGGCGGCGGCTCCACGCGCCGGCCGGCCGGCCATACCGGCCTGGTCGGTCTTAAGCCCGGCACCGGGCGGATCGCGCGCCATGGCGGCTTTCCCGAAATCTACAACGATCTCGAAGTGGTCGGCCTGTTCGGCCGCAGCGTCGAAGACGTCGCCACCACGCTCTGTGCGCTGTCGGCATCGGATCCGCGCGATCGGCATTCGCTGTCCTACGACCGCGCCATCACCCTCGAGGATACGCACCGCCATCCGGCAAGGCCACGCATCCTCTATCTGCCGCGATTTGGCGGGAACCCGGTCGAACCGGAGATTGTCGCCGCCATCGATTCAGTGGCAGAGACGTTACGCCGCGCCGGCTGCGTAGTGGAAACCCGTGCCCTGCCCTTCGATATCGATGCAGCCACTGCCGCACTGGCAACCCTGATGCCGACCGGTCTTGCGATGATCGTGGATCGCCTGGGCGGGCCAGAACGCATCACGCCTGCCCTTCAGGCGATGTATGAAACCGGCAAGGGCATTACCGGCGCTGCCTATCTCGCAGCACTGAACCATGCGGTCGTGCTGCGCGCACAGATGGCGAAATTCTTCCGCGACTGGGATGCAATCCTGACACCCGCCGCCGCCGCGCAGCCCTGGGCGAAGGACAAGGTCTATCCCGAAATGATCGACGGTCGCGAAGCCGGTCCGCGCGCCCATGCCATCTATACCGGCTGGGTCAATCTCGCTGGCCTGCCCGGCCTTGGCCTGCCGGCCGATCTGGATGGCAACGGCATGCCCATCGGCTTCCAGCTGATCGGCGGCTATGGCCGCGATGCGATGCTGCTGGCGCTCGGCCGGCGCTACGAGAAGCAGGCGCCCTGGGCGGACCGCTGGCCGCCCGGGTTCGACTAAAGGCCGAGGATCAGCTTGGACATGATGTTGCGCTGGATCTCGTTCGATCCGGCATAGATCGTGACCTTGCGCATGTTGAGATAGCGCGCGGCCGCACCATCGGCATAGTCGGGCCCGACACCGGGCTCGTTCTGGCCTTCCACCAGCGCGGTGTATGGCGCCGCGTAATAGCCGATGGCTTCGGCCGACAGCTCGCTGACCATCTGCTGCAGCTCGGTGCCGCGCGTCTTCAGCATCGAGGATGCCGCACCGAGATTCTGGCCGCTGCGGGTACCGCCCAGGACGCGCAGTTCCAGCATCTCCATGCCCATGATCTGCATTTCGCATTCCGCCAGCTTGGTAGCGAAATCCGGATCCTGCATCAGCGGCTGCTGCCCGGCCATTTCCGCCCTGGCGATCTTTTTCAGATGCGCGAGATGGCGCTTCAGGTGGCCGGAATAGGCATTGCCGCGCTCGAATTCGAGCAGGTATTTCGCGCAGGTCCAGCCCTGGTTCAACTCGCCGACCAGATTCTCCTTCGGCACCTTCACATCGTCGAAGAACACCTGGTTGACTTCCTGCATGCCGGGCGAGGCTTCGTCGATCGTCACGATCGGCGTGACGGTGACGCCGGGCGATTTCATGTCGATCAGCAGGAAGGAGATGCCTTCCTGCGGCTTCTTGGTCTGCGCCGTGCGCACCAGACAGAAAATCAGGTCGGCATGCTGGGCTTCAGAGGTCCAGATCTTGCTGCCGTTGCAGAGGAAGTGATCACCCTTGTCCTCGGCCTTCATCTGCAGGCTGGCGAGATCGGAGCCCGAGCCCGGCTCGGAATAGCCCTGGCACCACCAGACATTGGCGGCGAGGATATCGGGCAGGTATTTCTGCTTCTGCGCCTCGGTGCCGAATTTCATGATCACCGGCGCCAGCATGCGCGGACCGAACGGCACCACGATGGGCGCACCTGCGGTGCCCATCTCTTGTTCGAAGATGTAGCGCTGCGTCGGCGTCCAGCCCGGACCGCCATGTTCCTTGGGCCAGTTCGGCGCCGCCCAGCCGCGCTCGTTCAGCGCCTTCTGCCAGCGGATATGAAGATGCTTGGCGATGTAGCCGGTGCGCGTGCGCGCCATCGCGGCCCGCATTTCCGCATCGAATTTCTCGGCGATGAAGCCGCGCACGTCGTCGCGGAATTTCAGTTCGTCAGCGGTGAAATTCAGATCCATGGCTTCACTCCCGGTACGCCCGTGTCGGCGCGTTTTGCCCAGATTATAACAGACCTGTTGCAGCGCAAGGCTGCCCACGCGGCATGACGCAAGGTCAATTACCGGCCTGCACCGCTTCGTGACCGGCTGCAGCCTTGAACTGCCTGGGCGCCATCCCGGCCCGGCGGGTGAAAAAACGCGTGAAATAGGCCGGATCGCGGAAACCGAGCGCATAGCCAGCCTCGGCAATCGTCATCGAGGTGTAGAGCAGGTTGCGCTTGGCTTCGATCAGCAGGCGGGCATGGATCACATCCAGCGGCGCCTTCTCGACCACGCGGCGGCAGGCGACCGTCAGCCGCTTTTCCGTCACCGCCAGATCCTGCGCATAGACGCTGACCGGACGGTGATCGCGGTAATGGTTTTCGACCAGCGCGCGGAAGCGTGCGAACAGCACGGCATCGGCATCGCGCGCCAGTGCGGCCTGCCGGTCAGCCTGGCGCAGCCGTGCCTGCGCCACGAAGACCAGGCGGATATGGGCCGCAATCGCCGCCAGGCTGCCGAGTGTCGGATTGCGAAACTCCTCGGCAATCGTGGCGAACTGCGCGCGCAGCGCCTGTGTTGCGGCTTCGTCGGACTCCAGCGACATCAGCCGCGCCTCGGTCATCACCGGGCCGATCTCGGCATCGCGCGGGCCTAAAATCTCGCTGGCGAAACTGTCCGACAGCGTGACCACCCAGCCTTCCGTGCCGGGCTGGAAGCGATAGCCATGCACCACGCCCGGCGGCACGGTGACGAGTGCCGGCGCCGTGAAATCCTGGGTCAAACTGTCGGCTCGTAATTCGCCGCCGCCGCCGATGGCCAGCAGCAGCTGGAACAGGTTGGAATGGCGATGCGGCGCGATGTACCAATCGTGCAAGATGCTGCGGGCGGGAATGGTTTCGACATGCAGAAAGTGCAGGCCGGCATCCTGATCGGCCTCGCCATAGAGGAAAAATCTCGGAATTTTTTCAATCATTTGACCGAAATCTCCGGCTCTCGGTCGCAGTATCGCCAAAATATCGGCTCGCTGCCAGTCCACAACGCAAAAGTACAAGACAAAGTCGGCTGCGTCCATTTCCCTTCCAGCCAGAAAGGGCCATTCTGGGACTGTTGTACAGGGGAGGAAATTCATGCGTACCCAAGTCGGTATCATTGGCGCCGGCCCCGCCGGGCTGCTGCTGTCGCATCTGCTGCATCTGGCCGGGATCGAGTCCGTCGTACTGGAAGCGCGCGACCGTCCTTATGTCGAGGGTCGCATCCGCGCCGGCGTGCTGGAACAGGGCACGGTCGATGTGCTGAACCAGACCGGCCTTGGCGAACGCATGAACCGCGAAGGCCTGCTGCATCATGGCACAACGTTGCGCTTCCGTGGCCGCAACCACCATATCGATTTCGTCGACCTGACCGGCAAGGCCGTGATGGTCTATGGCCAGCATGAAGTGGTGAAAGACATCATCGCGCAGCGCCTGAAGGATGGCGGCAATATCCAGTTCGAGGCCGCCGATGTCAGCGTGCATGACGTGGACGGCGAACGGCCCTTCATCCTGTGGCGCGACAAGAACGGTTCGCCGCACAAGCTGGATTGCGATTTCATCGCCGGCTGCGACGGCTTCCACGGCATCTGCCGCCCGGCAATCCCGGCCTCGATCCAGCAGGTTTACGAGCGCGTCTATCCCTTCGGCTGGCTCGGCATCCTGGCGAAATCCAAGCCGGTGCAGGAAGAGCTGATCTACAACAACCATGCGCGCGGCTTCGCTTTATTCAGCATGCGCTCGCCCGAGATCACGCGGCTTTATCTGCAGTGCGATCCTGACGAAGATATCGCCAACTGGCCGGATGACCGCATCTGGGAAGAGCTGCACAAGCGCCTGGAAGGCGAAGACAACCTCCGCCTGCCGGAAGGTCCGATCTTCCAGAAGGGTGTGACGCCGATGCGCAGTTTCGTCGCCGGCCCGATGCGCCATGGCCGACTGTTCCTCGCCGGTGATGCCGCGCATATCGTGCCGCCGACCGGCGCCAAGGGCATGAACCTTGCCGTCGCCGATGTGCGCTACCTTTCTCGGGCGCTGGAGAGCTTCTTCCGCAAGAACGACAGCGACCGGCTGGCCGGCTATTCCGACATCTGCATGCGCCGCATCTGGAAGGCGCAGCGCTTCTCCTGGTGGATGACCTCGCTGCTGCACAAGTTCGATGAACGCAGCGCCTTTGAAAACGAAGTGCAGCTGGCCGAGCTGGATTACGTGGTCAGCTCACGCGCCGCCATGACCTCACTGGCCGAGAATTATGTCGGCCTGCCCTTCGAGGAGCAGGCGTAACCGTCAGGTCGGTGCTGTCTGCCAGATCGGCTGCGCGGCTTCATAGGAGCCACCAAAGCGATACAGCATCGCCTCGGCGAACGGCCGGCCGATCAGCTGGAAGCCGACCGGCAGTTGGCCGCGCACGAAGCCAGCCGGCACCGCCAGCGATGGCAGGCCCAGATAGTTGATCGGCCGGTTCAGGCGCGTGAGCGTGGCCACGACCTTGCCGGCTTCCGGCCGGTCGGCCACATCGGTTTCCTTGATCCCTAACGCGGGGCGGTCTGCCACCGGAGCAAAGACCGCATCGGCATCGCCCATCGATTTCAGGAAGGCGGCAATCGCTTCGCCGCGCCAGCGCTGCGAGTCGATGTAATCGACGGCGCTGAGCGCCAGGCCGTTTTCCAGCCGCATCCGCGCCAGATCGCCATAAAGATGCGGTCGCGTGCGCATCCAGGGCGCATGCAGCGCCGCGGTCTCGGCTGAGACCATCACCATCCCGGCGGCCGTGATCATCTCCATATCGGGCGGCGTGATCTCGACGATCTTCACGCCCAGCTTGGACAGCGTCTTCAGCGCCGCCTCAAGACATTCGGCGCTCGGCTTGTTCAGCTTGTCCCAGAAATAGCGGCGCGGCACGGCAAGTTTCAGCCCGCGCACCGAGCCGGATTTCGCGGCCGCCACATACTGCCCGACCGCTTCGTGGCTCGTGGTCGGATCCTGCGGGTCGGCGCCGGCGAGAATCTCCATCAGCAGCGCGTTGTCTTCGACCCGGCGTGTCATCGGGCCCACCGTATCCAGCGAATAGCTCAGCGGCATGGCATTGGCGCGGCTGACGCGACCCCAGGTCGGCTTCATGCCGACCAGTGCGCAGTAATGCGACGGCTGGCGGATCGAGCCGCCGGTATCGGAGCCCAGCGCACCAAACACCATGCGCGCCGCCACCGCAGCGGCCGACCCGCTGGACGAACCGCCCGTGATACGGTCCGTGTTCCACGGATTGCGCGCATGGCCGTAATGCACGTTATGGCCGGTCGGGTTGAAGGCGAATTCCGCCATGTTGAGGCGGCCAAGATCGAGCGCGCCTTCGGCATCCAGCCGCTGCAGAGCGGTAGCGGTTTCGGTTGCCTTCCAGTGCCGGCGGATCGCCGAGCCGCAACTGCTCTGCTTGCCGGCGCGGTAGAACATGTCCTTATGCGCCAGCGGCACACCAGCCAGACGCCCCAGCGCCGCGCCGCGCTTGCGGGCGCGATCGACGGCTTTCGCTGCTTTCAGTGCCGCTTCGGCTTCGATCTGCAGGAAGGCATTCACGCGCGGCTGCCAGTCGGCGATACGCGCCAGGCAGGCTTCGGTCAGCGCCTGCGACGTCACCTTGCCCTGCGCGACAGCACGCACGGCCTCGGCCAGACCCATCAGCGCCAGATCGGCGGCGGGTGTTTTCTTCTTGGCAACAGTCTTCTTCATTTCCGCTTCGCCTTCTTCTTCGCCTCGGCGATCATGACCGGAAACAGGCCAGGTTCGCGCTCGAGCGGCAGGCGCAGGGATTGCTCGCGGAATTTCGCCAAGGCGGTGCCCAGCGTGGCGGCAATCGCACTGGCGCGGCCGGGACGCAGCAGGACGCCCATCTCGGCGAACATACCTGCGATCAGCGGCGGTGGCAGGGCAGCGACAGCCTTGGCTGGCGGGGTCAGCGGCGTGACATTCGCCTTTTTCCTAGCGGACTTCTTCATGGAGGCAGTCGCTCCTTCTGGAATACTCAGCCGATCCTAGCGGCTCGACTCATAGCCGGCCAGTACGGCCGCGAGATTGGCGCCGAGAATATCTGTGAGATAACCGCCCTCCTGCACCAACGTGGTGGGCAGACCGATGCGGGCGATGGTCGCGCCGATCCGGCGGAAGCCTTCGGTGGTGATCTTCAGGCCCTGCAGCGGATCATGTTCGGAAGCATCCAGCCCCAGCGCCACCACCAGCGCACCCGGCGCAAAGGCCTTGATCCGGCGCACAGCCTGGTCCAGGGCCAGCATGTAGTCGGCATCGCCGGTGCCCAGCGGCAGCGGAATATTCAGATTGGCGCCCTGCCCGGCGCCTGCGCCGGTTTCGTGCGCATAGCCGACGAAGAAGGGATAGTAGCGGGCCGGATCTGCATGGAGCGACACGGTCAGCACATCGGCGCGGTCGTAGAAGATGCCCTGCGTGCCGTTGCCGTGATGCACGTCGACATCGAGGATGGCGACGCGCTCATGCTTCTGCCGCAGATGGGCTGCGGCAATCGCGCTGTTGTTGAGGTAGCAGAAGCCGCCGGCCATGTCGCGATAGGCATGATGTCCGGGCGGACGGCAAAGCGCATAAACCGCATCCTCGCCATCCAGCACCATCTGCGCCGCCGTGGTGGCAACATCGGCAGCAGCGCAGGCGGCAGCAAACGTACCTGCGCCAATCGGGCAGGCGGTATCCGCCGTATGCCAGCCGAGCCGACCGACAATACTGGCCGGATAACTGGCGCCCTCGCCACGATGCGCGTGGATGTTCGGGATCATCTCGCTGCTGGAATCGCCGAGTGCGCGCCATTCCTCGAAACCCTGTTCCAAGAAAGCCAGATAGTCAGGACTGTGCACCCTGGCGCGCGGCCCGGCACCAAAGCTCTGCGCGGCCACAATGCTGTGCTTTCCGCTGTTCAGACCATCCAGCAGGCGGGTGGCGCGCGCGGGCTGCTCGGTGGTCTTGCGCACCACGCCGCGCACCAGGAAGAACTGGGGATCGTGGCTGCTATGGGCTTCGCTGTAGACCGCTTTCACGACTGGCCTTCCCTAGATTTCTGTGAGCCGCACGCGGTTGAGAATGGCGCGGATCGTGCTGTAGGCCGCCAGCGACGAGGTTTTCGGATTGCTCTTCAGCGGCTTGCCTTCGATGCTGAGGCTCATCCGGCCAAAGGTCCCAACGGCTTCGATCTCATGCATGTTTCCGCCCGCCATCGGGTCGGCAATCAGGCGAACTTGCGTGGCATCGAAGCCCAGGCCGGCCATTGCCACGGTGGCCGCCACATTGGCATTTTTCGGATAGTCGCGGGCAGCGGCGCGCGCCGTGCCGGTGTAAAAAGTTTCCGGACTCTCCAGAGTGTCGAGATCGAGCAGACCCTCGGCCGGCGTGCCCTTCCAGGCGGCGGGCGGCTTGCGCGAGGTGTAGGAGACCTGTTCCAGCCCGCCCAGCATGGCGGCATTCAGCGCATCGATTCCCGGCACCGCGCCGGCCGGCAGGATCAGCTTGGCACCGCCGATGGTTGCGGCGGCCTCCAGATCGCGGTGCAGGGCTTCGTCGCTCAAGGCCCCGATCGAGGCAATGACCAGATCGATGCCCAGCCGCAGCACCCCCGGACCATGCTGCCGCACGGCCGAATGACTGGCGCATTCAGCAGCCAGCACCGGCGCGAAATCCAGTTCTTCCAGACTGTCGATGACCGTGTAGCCGTTCAGCTCGGCCTGCACGCTGCCGACCTTTTCATGCCGCACCAGCACGGCGCCGACATCGAACAGACCAGTGCTGAGCGCCGCCGCGCGCACCTCGGCCGCGATGGCGCCATGGCCGATCAGCAGGATGGCGGGACGCACACGGCGGGCCATCACGCGCTTTCGCGCGGCAGCAGGACCTGATTTTCCTGTGTCATCGACCGCCTGATTCCGGGTTAAAGCCCGGGATCAAGCCTAGTCAGCCACCCTGCCGGCTGCAAGCCCTGCTCCAGTTACCGGAACAGCGTGTCCACAAAAGCCGCGCCGATTCCCACCTTTTCATAATGGGCACGGCACAGGCCGATATAGTCATGCACATCAAAATGGCCGGCGGACTGACCATTCTCATCCAGCCAGATCAGCGGGCCGGTCACGGTGAAGAACACCTTCATCGGGTCCTTGTGCTCGTAGGCCACGAGCGTATGGCCTTCACCCGGCGTCTCGTAGACGAAGTCGCCGGCTGTGGCGGTCCAATCATGCTCGAGGTAGCCCCATTTGCCCGAAATGGTATAGGCGAAGACCTCATGCGGGTGGTAATGCCGGTTCACGAGGCCGGCGCTTTTCGCCATCAGGATGTCGCACCACTTGTTCTGCGACGGCGAAATCCACAGCGGGCGCGACGACACCGTGTCGGTGAAGGGCACATAGAGCCGTTCATCCTCGGTCGGCGCGTTGTTGATGTAAACTTCGGGCAAGGCATCGGGCTGGAACACCTTGGCAATCGGCTTCAGGTCTTTCCAGAATTCGGTGGTGGCAAGTTCGGGCATGGGGCGCCCTCCTTCTCTTGCTGCTGGTTTGACTAGATATGCATGCCGCCATCGGCCATCAGCACGCTGCCGGTGGTGAAGCTGCCGAGATCGGACGCATGGAACAGAACCATGCGGGCAATTTCCTCCGCCCTGGCGTGGCGGCCGAGCGGAATGATGCTGTCGAGCAGCTTGGTGCCGTCGCGACCGGTGGCGGCGGTAATACCCTTCTCGATCTCGAGCTGGAACCCGTTGTCAATCGGCCCCGGCGCGATGACATTGCAGCGAATATTGCGGCCGGCTGCTTCCTTGGCCACCGTACGCATCAGGCCGATCACGGCATGTTTCGAGGTGGCGTAGGCGCAGATGCCCGGATCGCTGGTGACGCCGACCACACTGGCGGTGATCAGGATGCTGCCGCCATCATTCATCTGCGGCAAGGCATATTTACAGGCCAGGAACGAGGCCCGCACATTCACCGCCATCACGGCGTCGAACACATCTTCCGGATACTCCGTCACCGGGGCAACCACACCGCTGATGCCGGCGTTGCTGAACAGCACGTCGATCTTGCCCCAGCGCGATACCGTTTCGTCGATGTAGCGCTTGGTGCCCTCGGTGGAGGCGACATCGGCGGCGCATGTCGCGATATCGCCGCCCGGCCCGCCGATTTTCGCAACCGCAGCCTCCAGCACCGCCGGGTCGCGGTCAACCAGCATGACGCGGCCACTCTCGCGACGGAACTCCGCCGCTGATGCCAGGCCGAGGCTGCCGGCGCCGCCGGTAACGATACAGACTTTCCCTTGCAGCAGAGCCATGCCGCGCGCCTCAGATCGGGAAACGGCCAGGCTGGGTCTCGATGGTGATCCAGCGCAGCTCGGTGAACTGATCGATGCCGGCCTTGCCGCCGAAGCGGCCATACCCGGAGGCCTTGGTGCCGCCAAACGGCATCTGGGCTTCGTCATGCACGGTGGGGCCGTTCACATGGCATATGCCGCTGTCGATGCGGCGAGCCACGTTCATGGCGCGCGGGATGTTGCGGCTGAACACCGCCGCCGACAGGCCATATTCCGTGTCGTTGGCGATGCGGATGGCGTCTTCGTCATCCTGGGCGCGGACCACGCAAACGACAGGCCCGAAGGATTCCTCGTAATAGATTTTCATATCAGGCGTGACATGATCCAGCACAGCAGCATCCATGATCGCGCCTTCGGCGCGGCCGCCGGCCACCAGCTTGGCGCCCTTGCCCGTGGCATCCTTGATCAGGTCCTGCACCTTCAGCACGGCTTCCTTGCTGACGACGGCACCCAGCGGCGTGTTGCCCTTATGCGGATCGCCCGCAACCAATGTGCTCGCCTTGGCAGCAAACTTGCCGACGAAATCGTCAGCCACCTTTCTGTCGACCACCAGGCGCTCGGTCGACATGCAGATCTGACCCTGGTTCATGAAAGCGCCAAAGGCGGCCGCCTTCACGGCTTCATCGAGATCTGCATCATCCAGCACCAGCATCGGCGCCTTGCCGCCCAGTTCGAGCAGAACCGCCTTGAGATGTCGCGCCGCCGTCTCGGCGATGATGCGGCCCACGCGGGTCGAGCCGGTAAAGTTGATGCGCCGCACCGCCGGATGGGCGATCAGCGCCTCCACCACCGCGGCGGCATCTTCCGGCGCATTGGTGACGACATTGACCACGCCGGCGGGAAGTCCGGCTTCCAGCAGGCATTCGGCGATCAGGCGATGCGTGCCCGGGCAAAGCTCAGACGCCTTCAGCACCACGGTGTTGCCGCAGGCCAGCGGCATGGCCAGCGCGCGGGTAGCGAGAATCACCGGCGCATTCCACGGCGCGATGCCGAGGATGACGCCGACCGGCTGGCGCACCGCCATGGCGATGCAGCCCGGCTTGTCGGACGGAATCACCTCGCCGCCGATCTGCGTGGTCATCGCCGCCGCCTCGCGCAGCATGCCGGCCGCCAGATGCACGTTGAAGCCGCCCCAGCCCGCCGTGGCGCCGATTTCGGCGGCCATGCGCGCAATGAACTCCGGCGTCTTTGCCGCCATGGCGTCGGCAGCCTTGCTCAGCAGCGCGCGACGCTCGTTCGGCCCCAGCGCCGACCAGGCCGGGAAAGCCCTGGCAGCGGCATCGGCAGCAGCGCGCGCGTCATCCACGCTGGCGGCGGCGGCCTTGGTGGCCACACTGTCGTTCAGCGGGTTGCGGCGCTCGAAGGTACGCCCCTTGGCGGCCGGCGCAGCCTTGCCGTCGATCAGCAGGTCAATGTTGAACATGGCATTCTCCCGTTCCTGGTTTTCAGACCGCCGATTGCGCCACGCCCAGATAGGCGCGCTGCACGGCGGGATCGTTTTGAAGCGATTGTGCTGTGCCCTGACCGACGATGCGGCCGTTTTCCAGCAGGTAGCCGCGGTCTGCGACAGCCAGACTCCGCTTGGCATTCTGTTCGACCAGCAGCACGCCGATGCCGGCCTGCCGGATACGGCCGAGCGCGCCGAACAGCTCGCCGCACATCAGCGGCGACAGGCCCAGCGATGGTTCATCGAGCAGGAGGATATCCGGCGCCGACATCAGGGCACGGCCGATGGCGACCATCTGCTGCTCGCCGCCGCTCATGGTACGGGCCGCCTGCGTCATGCGTTCGGACAGACGCGGGAACAGGGTGAGCACCCGCTTCAGATTCTCCGCCTCGCCGGCGCGCGCGCGTTTGGCATAGGCGCCCAGCATCAGATTCTCGCGCACGGTCAGGTCACCGAAGATGCCGCGCCCTTCCGGCACCAAAGCCAGGCCGGCTTCAACGATGGAGTGCGCCCGCAGCTTGGTGAGGTCGGTCCCACTCAGCGCGATCTTTGCGCCATGGGTAGCTGGCTGGATGCCGCCGATAGTCTTGAGCAGCGACGTCTTGCCACTGCCATTGGCGCCCAGGATGACGACGATTTCGGAGCGCGCGACAGTCAGCGCCACATTGTCGACTGCGCAATGCTTGCCGTAGGACACGGAGAGATTGGCGACCTCAAGCATCGCTGTCTCCCAGATAGGCACGCACCACTTCCGGATCGGACAGCACCTCGGCAGGCGTGCCCAATGCGATGCGCTTGCCGGCATTCATCACCACGCAGCGGTCGCACAACGAACGGATGGCGTCCATCACATGCTCGACCATCAGGACGGCGATGCCTTCGCTGCGTAAACTGCGCACCAGTTCGATGCCCTGCAGCAGTTCAGTGGGATTGAGGCCGGCGAGCCATTCGTCAAGCAGCAGCAGTTCCGGCCGCAGCGCCAGCGCGCGCGCCAGTTCCAGCCGCTTCTGGTCGATATAGGTCAGTTCCGGGGTCATCACCGCGCCACGACCGCCAAGACCGACGCGCTCCAGCAGACCCACTGCGCTGGCTTCGGCGCGCGAACCCCAGTCGTTGCGAGTGCCGAAGGCCAAGCCCGCCAGCACATTCTCATGCACGGTCATCGAGCCCAGCACACGCACGAGCTGGAAGGTACGTGCCACACCCAGACGGGCGATCTTGTGCGGCGCCAGCCCGGCAATCGCACCGCCGCGCAGGGCAATGCTGCCCTTGTCGGGTTTCAGCGCACCGGAAATCAGGTTCAGCGCCGTGGTCTTGCCCGAGCCGTTCGGCCCGAGCAGGCCGACAATTTCTCCGGCCTGCACCGAGAGGTCCAGATTGTCAACGGCGACCAGACCGCCGAAGCGGCGGGTCAGGCCATGCACCTCCAGAAGCGGCGTCGCGGTCATGGCGCGCTCTCCTTCTTCTGGCGTTTCAGCAGCTTCTCCGCCAGGCCGGCGACGCCGTTCGGGATGGCGTAGACAATCAGCATGAAGGCGATGCCGATCAGGATGCTGAAGTGGTTCGGGAAATTGGCCAGCAGGAATTCGAACAGCAAGGTCAGCGGCACCACACCCAGCAGCGGGCCATACAGCCGATGCACGCCGCCGAGCAGCGCCATGATCAGTACCTGAAACGACGTGACCGGATTGAAGGCAATGGCCGGATCGATATAGGTCCAGCGCGGCGCCATGATGGCGCCACAGACGGTCATGAAGCTGGCGCTGAGCACGAAGAGCGCGACTTTCGCTGCCGTCGTGTTGATGCCGATATGCCGCGCCACCATCTCGTCATCACCGATCACGCGCAAGGCCAGGCCAAGCCGGGAGCGCCGGATCAGGATGCCGGCGACAAAGACCAGAACCGTCAGCCCGAGCAACTGCCAGTAGATCTGGTCGGTGGTGATGTCGAGAAAGACATAGCGGCCGAGCGTGCGGGTGATGTTGACCTCGAACCAGGTGACCAGCTGACGCACCAGTTCGGCGAGGCCGAAAGTGAAGATGACGAAATAGACGCCGCTGAGCCTGAGCGTTGCCAGACCGACGATCAACGCCACGACAGTGCCGATGCCAAGCGCGATCAGCAGCACCAGCGGCCAGGCCAGCACCTCGCCCAGCACTGCCACCGTATAGGCGCCGATGCCGAAGAAGGCGACGGTCGCCAGCGAGACATAGCGCGTGGGGCCGGAGAATAGCGCCCAGGCTGTCGCCAGCACCGTGTAGTTCAGCAGGCTTATGGCGAGCGACAGGCGATAGCTGTCGGCCACCATGGGCACGCAGGCCAGCAGCGCGACCAGCGCGGCGGCGCCCAGCAGTTTCACGGGCAGTGACAGCTTCATCGCCCGCTCCTGCCGAACAGGCCCTGCGGACGCACCAGCAGGATGATCAGGAAGATCGTGTAGGTCGCGGCCAAGGTCAGGCCAGGGTCGATCCAGGTGGCGACGAAGGTTTCGGTCAGGCCAAGAATGAGCCCGGCAACCAGTGCGCCCAGCATGTTGCCGACACCGCCCATGATCACCACGATCAGCGCCTTCATGGTGAAGACGACGCCGATATTGGCGTTGAAGGTCAGGAACATCGACACCAGCACACCGCCCGAGGCGACCAGCCCGCCACCCAGGGCAAAGGCAATCGCGGCGGCCGAGCGCACGTCGATGGCGACCAGCTGGGCCGAGACAGGGTCGACGGCCACGGCGCGCAGGGCCGTGCCGGCGCGCGTGCGGGTCAGGCCCAGATACAGCCCCAGGCCGATCACGGCGGCGAAGGCCAGTGCCAGCAGGCGGTTGGCCGCGATGGTGACGCCGAAGACATTCACCGGAATGGCGAGGAAGGAATAGCTGTAATAGGCGCCGCCGAAGATCACGAGCATCACGCCCTGCACGACGAACAGCAGGCCGAAGGTGGCGAGGATGCTGTCGACTTCCAGTGCATCCCGCGTCTTGGCGCGGCGCACCAGCGGCAGCAAGAGAATGCGGTAGATCAGCCAGCTGATGACCAGCGCGGCCGGCACGACAACGGCGAGACCCAGCAGCGGATTGAGGCCCGCCGCGGTGAACAGCCAGAAGACGCCGAAAGCAGCGGCGACCAGGATTTCGCCGTAAGACAGGTTCATGATGCGCGCCACGCCATACTGGAGCGTGAGCCCCATGGCGACCAGCGCATACATGCCGCCGAGCGTGATACCCGTCAGCAGGGGTTCAAGAAACATCGACAAAAACCTTCGAGACTTAAAAAAATCCGGGCGCGGCGGCCAGGGAGGTCCGCCGCGCCCGTCTGCCAGCTATTACTTCCAGGCCGGCTTCGGGATCACCATCTCCTTCATGTTGGCGCCCGCAGGCGCAACACCGGTGAAGAAGCCGTTCTGCCACTGGCCGATATAGGCGTAGGTGCCCTTCGGCGGCATATTGTCGACCAGCTTGAACTTGCCCAGCACGGTATCGAAAGTGCCGGTCTGGAGTTCTTTCACGATCGCCGCGCGGTCGATCTTGCCGACACGTTCCACTGCCTGTTCCAGCATCTGCAGCGAGACATAACCAAGCTGGCTGCCCCAGTAATCCGGATCGCGGCTATGCATGGCGACATGCTTCTTGCGGTATTCCGCCGTGCCGGCATTGTTCGGGTCCCAGCCGCCCAGCGACATGATGCCCTCGGCATTGGCGCCGAAGCGCTGCGGGAACAGCGGGAAGCCGGTGCCGACGCCGGTGAACATCACCTTCGGCGCGAAGCTCGCCACCTTGGCCTGGTCGTTGATCGCGACCGTATCCGGCGGATAGCTGAAGGCGATGAAGGTATCGGCGCCGGAGCGCTGCGCTTCGCTGATCAGCGGCGACATGTCCTGCGTGCCGACCGGATAGCTCTTGTCCATCGCCAGCTTGAAGCCGGCCTTGGTCAGGCCGTCGCGGGCCGCCTTGGACAGATCAATGCCGAAGCCGTCGGCCACGCTGATCATGGCGACATTGGCGTTGATCTTGCCGGCCTTCTGCTGCTTGGACAGCAGTTCGACCAGGGCGTCGATATACTGCACGCTGGTGCCGAGGAACCAGAAGCTGTTCGGCCAGCGCTTGACCAGCGCCGGCGCCTGGTCGGTCACGGCGCTGAAGGTCAGCTGCGGATAGCCATGCTTGTTGAAGACCGGGCCAACCGCGAGGTTGAGGCCGGTGCCCCAGGGCGGCAGCAGCAGATCGACCTTGTCCTGCGTGATCAGGCGCTCGACGGCGCGCACGGCCTCTTCGGAATTCGAACGGTCGTCGTATTCGACGACTTCGATCGGGACGCGCTTGCCGCCGATCATCAGGCCGCCCTTGTCGTTCAGCTCCTTGAACCAGAGCTGGTAGTTCGGAATCTGCGTGATGTTGGCGCCGCCGGCGTTGGGCCCGGTCTTGGAAATGGCGTAGCCGATCTTGATCTTGTCCTGCGCGAAAGCCGGCAGCGGCGCGGCCAGCAGCGACAGGCTGCCGACAAGGCCGGCGGCCAGGGCGGTCGCCAGTATGGTTCTGCGTGTCATTGTTTCTCTCCCTCTGAACCGGACGCGCGCGCCCGGCAGTCTGCTGACCCTAGCCACAGCCGGGGCCGGCTTCTTGCCTCAGAGGGAACCGAAACTTATCCGTGAGCGAACGAAAGACCCCCGCTTTCCACTTAACCTGGCCGGGCTTCGCGGCTACACTCAGATTAGTTGGATGCCCAACCAAGGGCACGATACCTCCGGGGAGGAGATGTGAGCGCGATTGCGGTGGTATCCACCTCAGCCGTCGCGCCGGCCGACAGGCTGGCGCTGTGGGGCAACTTTGTCGGCCGCCATATCGGCCATCTGCAATCCGACACCTTCGGCGACCGGCATTTCGACGGCCGGCTGGAACTGGGCGACATCGGCGGGCTGAAACTCTGCCGCATCATCGCCAGCCGGCATCGCGTGGTGCGCACCCCGAACCAGATCCTGCGCGACGACCGCGGCTATGTGAAGATCGTCGCCCAGATCGAGGGCGCCGGCCGCTTCGAGCAGGCCAGCCGCAAGCTGGTGCTGACGCCGGGCGAGTGGAGCATGTATGACACCACGCGCACCTACACGGTTTCCAATCCCGAGCCGATCAACCAGCTGGCGCTGCTGCTGCCGCGCGAGCGCCTGACGCGGCTGGGCCTCAACATGGAACAGCTGGCGGTGCAGCGTTTCTCCGGCAAGCATGGCGTCGGCCGCCTGGTCTACGACCTGCTGTCGTCGGCCTTCGCCGAACTGCCGGTGCTGGCCGGCCCGCGCGGCGGCGAGGAATTCGCCGACACCATGGCGAATCTCGTGCGGCTCGCCGTGCTGGACCAGATGGGCGTGCAAAGCGACGCCGGCATCCGCGAGACCACGCGCGACCGGGTGAAGGCCTTCATCCATGCCAACCTGCAGGACCCGCTGCTGTCGCTCGACCGCGTCGCCGCCGCCGTGGGCTGTTCCAAGCGCAACCTGCACAAGATGTTCGCGCTCGAGGACGAGACGCTGAACACCCATATCTGGAACTGCCGGCTCGACCGCATCCGCCACGACCTGGCCAACCCTGCCCTGCTGCAGCAGTCGATCACCGAGATCGCCTTTGCCTGGGGCTTCAACTCCTCGACCCATTTCAGCCGCAGCTTCCGCGAAAGATACGGCGTGGCGCCGCGCGCCTACCGCACCATGGTGCATCGCGACGGCGCCTACTGGGCGGTGGCCAACAAGACGCCCGTGTAAGACGCTGGTGTAAGACGCTGGTGTGACGCGGGCTCTGCTGCGGCACGCCCTACTGTGGCTGAGCGCGCCTCTATTGCGTCTAATCCGGTGCTTATTTCGTCTTATTCCGGATATCGCGGCCTATCGGCGCTTATCGCCGCGTCTCCGGGCGTATCGGCATGTATCTCCGCCTGTCGGCGCCGATCCGGGCGTAGCGCGTCATATCCCGCTCTGATGTCCTCCGTCCGTGAAGGCGGAAAATGCGTGACCGAACAGCAACTTAACATGAGAACAATATGGCAACTCTCCGCGGAAGTCAAGCGTGGCGGCGATCAGCCCAGCGCGAAGACCTGCGCATAAAGCTGCGGCGGCGCGTGCCTATCGAGGCCAGCGGCCGTCAGCGCGGCGCGCACAGCCGCCTGGTCCAGCCCCTCGACCAGCAGCAGGCCATCGAAGGAGCCGTCATTGGCGCGCAGGCCCTTTTCGCCGGTCTTGATGCCGGTGCGCGCCTGATCGGTGCGCAGCAGATGGGCCGCCACAATGCGGTCGCCGGCGACCAGCGCGTGGAGCAGGTCCTCGCCCGGCAGGTCCTGCGCCGCGAGACGGAGTGCCGCGACGATCCCGCCACGTCCGCTGCCCGCCGAGGCGATGCGCCGGCCGCCGCCGCGCGCGAAATTGCCCAGGATCGGCATGATGCGCTGCGACCAGGGCGTGGGCGCATTCAGCCGGTCGAGATAGGGCTGGCCGGCCAGCGCGGCCTCGCTCTCAAGCTCGTAGACGATCAGGAAGCGGTGGACGCCATCGAGCAGCGCCTTGAACACGCGCACGGCGATGAAGCCCTGCACGCCGAGGCGCTCCTCGGTGTGCTCGCGCGTCAGCCAGTGCAGGTAGTCGGTTTCCTGCGCGGATGAAACGTCGCTCCAGATGGCGAGAAAGCCGTTGCCTTGCATTAGATATCGTCCTGATCGTGCCGACTCCGCATACAAAAACTCGGCAACCGCAAGGATTCGCCTACAGGTCTTAGCTGAGGTATCTGTGACACTCTACCTCCATAGCCGCTCCTTAGGAGAACTAACTGTGATGGCCTTCAAACGTAGAACTTAAACGGCTGCTTCTTCACGGACTTGGCGGAACCCATCGTCAAGATATCACCGACCATGTTGGCGAAGCGCACCGTTACTGGAAGTCCATCATTGAAGTTGCACGAATTGTAGTTGATCTTCGTTAGCCCCAGAATGTCTTCCAAAACATCTTCTATCTTGGGCATGCGATTAGCCTTGCTGCGTAAGATAGTTATAGACAGTGGATTTGGCGTTTCAGGCCCAATGTAGGTGTCAAGCTGGGGAATGTATCCCGTCGACCAAAGCAGCGCGTTCCTCTCGTCCTGAATGAGCGCTGTACCCCTTAGGACTGGGTAGTCTCCGTCCCGGAACAACTTGTTCTCACCCTTGCCCGTCGTGATACGAACACCAACAATGTTTGTCTCTGCTGGCACCGCATTCTCAAAGGCCGCCCATTCTTCATCATTGAACTTCGTGCGGCCGTGAATAAACAACTCTTTCGGTGTTCCATGCTCCTCACGATAGGCATCCAAAACCTGCTTTATTAAGTTCGAGGCCTCACTTCGAGTGAGATGATGTTCATAATCATTGGTCTTCCAAGGCCCATTGGCTCCGCGAAAGACGACACCGTCCCCTTCACGCAAAAACATCTGAGCGGCACAGCAAGCATGCTTGTTCTTGTCGTTGGGCAAATCCTTAAATACAAGACCGATGTAGCAAACACCCTCCCGGATATTTGCAAGCCGCCAAGGTGGATCCGCCTGCGTTTTGTAATAAAGGCCTGTTGCAACATTCCAAGCCTTGGTAGCCCGGTCTTGTGTCTTCCGAACCGGATAGCCCTTCGTGTTCAGGAACGCTTCCGGTGCGAGTGTGGTCTCTCGCAATACCTGGGTGGGCGCAATACCTAGAAAGCTCGCCTTGATATGCCTGTGAAAGTCTGGCGTATCGTCGAAAACATGCTCACCCGGCTCGTCAAGCGAATCACCAAATAGTGGCATGCTGACGCGCGCCTTCTGCTTCTTTTTGAAGCCTCCGGGCACCAATGTGAGCCCGGTCCGCTTCGACAGTGGCCGACACCGCTCATAGACAATTTCGGGTACTACCAGCAGCCACACATCAACCGTGCGCTCGTCGTTTGCGAGATGCGAAATGGCAACATTTGCGTAAAGGGACGCCGTCTTACTAACAGCCTCGTGGTGGTTAATAATAAGTGTCGCCTGCTCAAGTTCACTTTCTGAGATTGAATGAAATGTCGTTGCGTCATCGTTGAACGTAATCGAAAGAGCCTCTTCTAACCCCGGAAATGTTGCGAGGTGCAGGCGGTCTTTCTTCTCTCTTGGGCCAGGCTCTGGAACGCTAACAACACCACGTATTGCGTTCGCCCAAGTGCGAAAATGATCAAGCCCTTTGTTGGTGCCAATTACGCCTAGACGTATCTCCCTTGTCCGCTTTGGCCGCTTATAAGGGCCATAGAGGTGGAGGCCATCCTTTGGGTGAGCCGTGACCTGCTTAAAGCCGAACTCCAACCCCGGCTCTTCCAGATGCAATACCCGCAAAGATTTCTCTGGATATTCCATCAGTCTTCCTCCTCTTCCGGGTCCGGCCGACCGAGTGTTGTCTCATCGGCCTCCTCCGCATCGCCGTCTTCTTCATCTGGGAGGTAGGTGCTTACCGGAGACGTAAACAAAACTGGCGAAGGGTCCAGTTTGATGAAGGTCTCATGACCCACAGGGATACGGATATAAGACGATTCACCACACATCAGCTCGAGGAACGCCCGAAGACGTCCGTGCCACTGTTTGTTACGCCATCCTTTGCAAACAGATCGACGTAGCTTGTGTTGCTTTTGGGGATCGCCCAGAACGTCCCCCATTTTGTCGTCGACGTAAGATGCGAACAGAACGCGAGACTTGAGTTTGAAATGTGGGAACGGCCAAAAATTGGGCGTTGCCGTTACCCCGTATTGCCAAACATGCCCACGGGCCACATTGCGAAGCATCGACCGGTGACGTTCGCCCTGCCGCCCCCAAGAAATCTGCTTCCCAATTCCAGCTTGCTGCTCACCAATGTGAAAGCCCGTACTACCGGAATACTCGTAACGTATCAGCCCTTTCTCCTCGCACATCTTGATCCATGCCCGCCGTAGCATAGACATCAATTTGTTCGAGGCGTCCTGACCGCGAATTCCAAGATACTCACTTCCATTCTTTTGAAATTCATCGAGGCCGATGCTGGCGGCCAATTTGAAGGTTACCAGCCCGCTGAAGGACCGATTGACTTCTTCAAGGGAGGTCAAAGCAAAGAAGCCATGCGCCCATGGTTCGTTCGGAAACGACAACTGGGCACACTGCTCGTACATTAGATCCCGGTCGATCGAGCCGACGGGCTCAAAATAATGTATTGCGTCCGGCGCCTCAGCAACCCGAAGCCAATTTGATGTGAGGCGTTCTGGTTCAGGCAACAGCTTTATCGAAAGCCGCTTCCTATAAAGCTCCCAGTTCGGGTTGATTTGAATGCTGTCGGGGTTCGGCCTTATTCCGCGACGCTTCAAAGTCTCAAGAAGGCTATCCAAGCCATCCGCCCAGCTCGGGACAAAGTTCACATAATTCAGGTTTGCGATACCGAAGATCTTCTTGTAGGGCTTCAGCCGAAGCGGAATGATGAAAGTCTCATCTTTGATATCCTTTGATACCTGACAGGCAATATCTATTTCCTCCAGTACACCTTGGCGGCCCAAAGTGTCGTCGCTGCAGCACAGCAGCATTTTTACCGATTTGGCTTGAAGCGTATTGGTGACCACTCGTCGCCAGATGTCTCCACCTGTCAGGTTCAAAATGTCTGCGAACACTTTGAAGCCCGCCGCCTCAAGACGAGGCGCCAGCCACAACGCGAAATCATCATCGCCGGGCGTCGCCTTGCTGATGAATAGAATATCCCGCGGTTCAGGCAAAGCGGGTGTGGGGATGGCTGCGTCTATCGTCATTCAGCTAATGCCGCTCGATCAAACATTGGGCTAAAGAGATCGAAACAGCAGCTCAGACTTCCCCATTGGTCGGTGGTAGCGCCACCAGCCACGCCATTAGAGTTGGCAAATCCAGAGATACGATTGCTTCGATTCGCTCAGAGTATTCTGCCACATTCGCCCATCGCCTTCTCGGTCGACTCGACGTTAGCGAAGCACGCCTACGTGGCTATTCATCCGCTTGCGGATGTTAATCGGAACACTTTCGACCTGGCTGCCCTAGTAAGCTTCTGCGCTTCAAATGCGCATATCCGTTCTAGCCTCCGCTATTCAAATTCCTTTGCGAGCGTTTGCCCCATTGCGAGCTGTTGAGCCGGAAGATCGAGATTCATGTCTCGCTACATGGATGCGCCAACGACCCGCAAATGATTGGGGGCTGGCAACCCACCGATCGCCAGCCCCCAATCATTGATTCTCAATAAAAACCCCGAACTCAGACCATAATTTTTGCCGTTTTAAAACTGTGCCTTTGCTTGCAGTCCGGCTAGCTTTCCGTCGCCGAACAACAAAAACCTCAAATATCCAGGTTCACCACATTCAGCGCATTGCCCTGGATGAATTCGCGGCGCGGCTCGACAACATCGCCCATCAGGGTCTCGAACACGTTGTCGGCGTCTTCGGCGTGGTCGATCCGCACCTGCAGCAGGCTGCGCGCCTCGGTGTCCAGCGTGGTCTCCCACAGCTGGTCCGGATTCATCTCGCCCAGGCCCTTGTAGCGCTGCATGGTGATGCCGCGCTTGCCGGTGGCCTGCACGCGCTCGAGCAGATCGAGCGGGCCGCGGATCACATGCTTCTCGTCCTTGCGGCGCAGTTCGGCCGGCTGCAGATAGGTGGCCTGCAGCTCGCGCGCCATGTCGTTGAGCTTGCGCGCCTCGGCCGAGCGGAACAGCTGGCCATCCAGCACATAGCTTTCGGTATAGCCGCGCAGCGCGCGCTTCACCATCAAGGTGCCATCGCCCACGGCTTCGGCCACCCAGCCGCGCTCCAGGTCCGGCGTCATCTGGTTCAGGCGACTGGCGAGCGCCTCGGCCTTGGCCGGATCGGTCACCAGATCGGCCTGCAGCATGCCGAGAATGGCGGCATGTTCGACCACCCAGGGATTATAGCGCTTGCCGATCGCCGTCAGCAGCGCGCGGGCCATGCGGGCATGATCCAGCAGCGTCTTGAGGTCATCGCCGGCGCGCTGGTTGCCGTCGTGCAGGTTGAGCACGGCGCCATCAATGCCTTCGCTGATCAGGAAGTCTTCCAGCGCGGCCTCGTCCTTCAGGTAGCGCTCCGACTGGCCGCGCTTGATCTTGTAGAGCGGCGGCTGCGCGATATACAGATGCCCCGCATCGATCAGCGGCTTCATCTGGCGGAAGAAGAAGGTGAGCAGCAGGGTGCGGATATGGGCGCCGTCCACGTCGGCGTCGGTCATGATAATGATCTTGTGATAGCGCAGTTTGGCCACATCGAAATCGTCATGCCCGATGCCGGTGCCCAGCGCCGTGATCAGCGTGCCGATTTCCTGCGATGACAGCATCTTGTCAAAGCGCGCGCGCTCGACATTGAGGATCTTGCCGCGCAACGGCAGCACGGCCTGGTTGGCGCGGTTGCGGCCCTGTTTCGCCGAGCCGCCCGCCGAGTCACCCTCGACGAGGAAGAGTTCGGATTTGGCCGGATCGCGCTCCTGGCAATCCGCCAGCTTTCCGGGCAGCGACGAAATGTCCAGCGCGCCCTTGCGGCGCGTCAGTTCGCGCGCCTTGCGGGCCGCTTCACGCGCGGCGGCGGCTTCCACCACCTTGCCGATGATCTGGCGGGCTTCCTGCGGATGCTCTTCCAGCCAGTTGGACAGCAGATCCGTGACCATGCTTTCCACCGCCGGGCGCACTTCCGACGACACCAGCTTGTCCTTGGTCTGCGACGAGAATTTCGGATCGGGGACCTTCACGGACAGAACGCAGGTCAGGCCTTCGCGCGAGTCTTCACCGGTGATCGCCACCTTTTCCTTCTTCAGCACGCCGGTTTCGGTGGCGTAGTTGTTGATGCAGCGGGTCAGCGCACCACGGAAGCCGGCCAGATGCGTGCCGCCATCGCGCTGCGGGATGTTGTTGGTGAAACACAGCATCGTCTCGTGATAGCCGTCGTTCCATTCCAGCGCCACTTCGATGCTGATGCCCTCGCGCTCGCCACGGATGGCGATCGGCGGCTTGTGCAGCGGTGTCTTGTTGCGGTCGAGATAGGCCACGAAAGCCTCGACGCCGCCGTCGTAGCGCAGCTCGGTGCGCTTCGGCTCGACGCCGCGCAGGTCTTCCAGCACGATCTTCACGCCGTTGTTGAGGAAGGCCAGCTCGCGCAGGCGATGTTCCAGCGTGGCGTAATCGAATTCGGTCTTCGTGAAGGTTTCCGACGACGGCAGGAAGGTGACTTCCGTGCCGCGCTTGCCCTCGGCCTCGCCCACCACGGCCAGCGGCGCTTCGGCTTCGCCATGACGGAAGCGCATGTGATAGGCCTTGCCGCCGCGCCAGATGCGCAGGTCGAGCGTGACCGACAGCGCGTTCACCACCGAGACGCCGACGCCGTGCAGGCCGCCCGACACCTTGTAGGAATTCTGGTCGAACTTACCGCCGGCATGCAGCTGGGTCATGATGACCTCGGCCGCCGACACGCCTTCTTCCGGATGGATATCGACCGGAATGCCGCGGCCGTTGTCGCGCACCGTCACCGAGCCATCGGGGTTGAGGCCGACATAGGCTTCGTCGCAATAGCCGGCCAGCGCCTCGTCGATGGCGTTGTCGACCACTTCGTAGACCATGTGGTGCAGGCCGGTGCCGTCATCGGTGTCGCCGATATACATGCCCGGGCGCTTGCGCACCGCATCCAGGCCCTTCAGCACCTTGATGGACGAGGAATCGTAATTCTCGCCGTTGCCTTCGTTGCCCT
The DNA here is from genome assembly GCF_007197755.1 of Ferrovibrio terrae. Taxonomy (NCBI): domain Bacteria; kingdom Pseudomonadati; phylum Pseudomonadota; class Alphaproteobacteria; order Rhodospirillales; family Rhodospirillaceae; genus Ferrovibrio; species Ferrovibrio terrae. The sequence goes on along the minus strand of NZ_CP041636.1, from coordinate 2,527,500 downwards.
GCGGGTTCACTGGTTCGCTCATGTTTCCACTACCTCAACTAAAAACGGTCCGCGGCGCCACAACGCCGTCGCTCACCGTGAAAAATTCCGCATGGCCGGTCAGGCCTGCGAACAGGTCCTCGTCCGTGCCGGTCAGCCAGACCTGCCCGCCGCCGCTGAGCAGTTCCTCGTAAAGCGCCGTGCGGCGCCTGACATCGAGATGCGCCGACACTTCGTCCAGCAGCATCAGCGGCGCAATGCCGCGCCGCGCCCGGATCAGCCGCGCATTGGCCAGCGTGATCGCGATCAGCAGCGCCTTCTGTTCGCCGGTCGAGCATTGCGCGGCCGGCTGGTCCTTGTCGGCATGCCACACCGCCATGTCGCTGCGATGCGGGCCTTCGGTGGCGGCACCCGCGTCGCGGTCGATGCCGCGCCGTTCGGCCAGCAGCTTGCGCAGTCTTTCTTCCACGGCCAGCGCCGGCATCTCGACCAGCCAGGCTTCGACTGTGCCCTGCGCCGCGAGCCGCGCCTTGGGAAACACGCCGGCTGCCAGCGCCATGCCGGCCTCGATGCGGGCCAGACCATCACGTCTTGCGGCCGCCACCGCCACGCCATGCTCGGCCATCTGGCTTTCCAGCGCCGCCAGCCAGGCCGGATCGGCGCCGCCGTTCTTCAAAAGGCGATTGCGTTCGCGCATCGCCTTTTCATAGGCCGCCACCTGGCGGGCATGACCGCCATCCAGGCCATAGACCAGGCGATCCATGAAGCGCCGCCGCGTGGACAGGCCTTCGACAAACAGGCGGTCCATCTGCGGCGTCAGCCAGACCACGTCCAGATACTCGACCAGGCCGTTGGCGCTCGACACCGCCTCGCCGTTGATGCGCACGACGCGGCGCTCGGCGCCCTCGTCATCGCCGCCGTCGGCCAGACCGGTGCCGATGGCGACCGGACCGACGCAGCTGGCCAGATCGGCCTGCGCCACCCATTTGACGTTGCTGCCGCAGTCGCTGCGGCTGACATCCGAAAGCCTGGCGCGGCGCAGACCGCGGCCGGGGCTGAGGAAAGACAGCGCCTCGAGGATATTGGTCTTGCCGGCGCCATTCGGTCCGGTCAGCACCACCGGGCCGCCATTCAGGCGCAGATGCAGCTCGGGGTAATTGCGGAAGTCGCGCAGCTTCAGCGACAGGACTGCGATGCCGCCTGTCGTAACACCTTCATACGACTGTTCCGCAACCCGGACCGCGCTGCGTGCCAAATCACACTCGCATCGGCATCAGCACATAGAGCGCACCGTCGTCGCTCGGATCGCGCACAACGGTGGGCGCCAGCGCGTCAGCCAGCAGGAAGCGGGCATTCTCGCCTTCGATCTGCCCGGCAATGTCGAGCAGGTAGCGCGAATTGTAGCCGACCTCGATCGGCGCCGAGCTGTAGGAAGCCGTGAGCTGTTCAGAGGCCGAGCCCTGGTCCGGGCTGGTGGCCGACAGCTCGATGCCTTCCGGCTTCAGCGACATCTTCACCGCGCGGCTCTTCTCGGTCGAGATGGTGGCGACGCGGTCGACGGCGGCGGCAAAGGCCTTGCTGTCGACTTCCATCACCTTGTCATTGTCGCGCGGAATCACGCGCTCGTATTCGGGGAAGGCGCCGTCGATCAGCTTCGACACCAGCACCAGATCGCCGATGGCGAAGCGGATCTTGGTCTCGCTCAGTTCGATGCGGGCTTCGGTGGCGCTGCCTTCCAGCAGCTTGCGCAGCTCGTTCACCGTCTTGCGCGGCACGATCACGCCGGGCATGCCGGCGGCACCGGCCGGCAGCGGCGATTCCACGCGGGCCAGGCGATGGCCGTCGGTGGCGACCGCGCGCAGCATCGGCACGCCGGCGCTGCTGGCCGCATGCACGTAGATGCCGTTGAGGTAGTAGCGGGTTTCTTCCGTGGAGATGGCGAAGCGCGTCTTGTCGATCAGGCGGCGCAGCTGGTCGGCCGGCAGCGTGAAGCCGTGCGGCAGCTCGCCGGCGGCCATGACGGGGAAGTCTTCCTTCGGCAGGCAGCTCAGCTTGAAGCTGGAGCGGCCGGCGCGCAGGTCGAGGCGCTGTTCGGCCGCCGTGAAGGTCAGCTCGACCTCGGCGCCTTCGGGCAGCTTGCGCACGATGTCGTAGAAGGTATGCGCGGCCACCGTGGTGGCGCCGGGCTTCGACACCTTGGCGGGGTGCTTCTCGACCACCGCGATATCAAGGTCGGTCGCGGTCAGCGCCAGCTTGTCGCCCTCGGCTTCCAGCAGCACGTTCGACAGGATCGGGATCGTGTTGCGGCGCTCCACCACACTCTGGACATGGCTCAGGGCAGTCAGCAGGACAGCGCGCTCAATGGTCAGTTTCATGGTGGAAAACCGGTCATGTTTTTGTTGGTTTGCGGCAGGAGCTGCCGAGTCTGTTAAGTATATCAAAGCCCCCTTTTGTACGCGAGGCATTTGCCCCTTCGGGCGTCGTTTTTGCATGTGCGAAGGGCCCGCCTGTCCGGCGAGCCCTTGCAAAGTCTATCTATTTGATTTTACTGGATTTTGCTGAAAAATTAGCTTTCCAGTTTGCGGCGCAGCAAATCGATGTCTTCCGCGAAGGCGGCATCGATCTCGCGCAGCTCCTCGATCTTGCGCACGGCGTGCATCACCGTGGTGTGGTCGCGGCCGCCGAATTTACGGCCGATTTCCGGCAAGGAGCGCGAAGTCAGCTGCTTGGCCAGATACATCGCCACCTGGCGCGGACGCGCCACGGCGCGCGCGCGACGCGGGCTGTGCATGTCGGCGAAGCGGATCGAGTAATGCTCGGCCACGCGCTTCTGGATCTCTTCGATCGTCACCTTGCGGTCGTTGGCGCGCAGCAGATCCTGCAGCACTTCCTGCGCCGAGGTGACGGTGACCGGCTTGCCGACGAGGCTGGCATAGGCCGAGATGCGGTTCAGTGCGCCTTCCAGCTCACGCACATTCGACGTGATGCGGCGGGCGAGGAATTCCAGCACATCCTGCGGAATATTGGTCAGGCCATTCTTCTCGGCCTTGGCCTGCAGGATGGAGAGGCGCAGTTCGAAATCGGTCGGATGGATGTCGGCGACCAGACCCCAGCCCAGACGCGAGCGCATGCGCTCCTCGATGCCTTCCAGGTCCGACGGCGAGCGGTCGCCCGAGACGATGATCTGGCGGTTCTGGTCGCACAGCGCGTTGAAGGTATGGAAGAACTCTTCCTGGGTGCTTTCCTTGCCGGCGATGAACTGGATGTCGTCGATCATCAGCACGTCGACCGAGCGGAACTGCTCCTTGAAGGCCATCGTGTCCTTGAAACGCAAGGCGCGGATGAACTGGTACATGAACTTCTCGGCCGAGAGATAGACCACGCGGCGCTCGGGGAAGCGCTGGCGGATATGCCAGCCGATCGCATGCATCAGGTGGGTCTTGCCCAGACCGACTCCGCCATAAAGGAACAGCGGATTGTAGGTCACGGTCGGGCTTTCGGCCACGCGGAGCGCGGCGGCACGGGCCAGTTCGTTGGACTTGCCGGTGATGAAGCTGTCGAAGGTGAAGCGCGGATCGAGCGGCGCGGAAAGCTCGCGCTCGACATCGTCCATGTCGCGCACCTGCAGGGCGGGACGGCTCGGCGCGGCCGAGGAGGCAGAGCCCGGACGGCCGGTCATCCCCGAGGGGGCACCCGGCTCGATGGCCGGCACGGTCGCCGCCATGGCCTTGCCGGCCTGCTGCGGCTGCAGCGAAGCGGTCGGACGGACGTGAATGATCACGCGGCGCACATCGGCATTTTCCAGACGCCAGATTTCGCGCAGGCGCTCGCTGTAATGATTGGCAACCCAGTCGCGCATGAAACGGGTCGGCACGGCGAGATGCACATCGCCGTCCTTGGCGAGGCCTTCATCGGCCAGCGCCAGCGGCTTCAGCCAGGAATTGAAGGCGGCATCGCCGAACGACACGCGCAGGCGGGTACGAACCCGCTGCCACTGCACATCGAGCGGTTCGCCCGGCACAGCGGGGTGCTGATTGTCGGACATGTCAGACATGGAGACAGAGTGCGGCTGCGGCTGAGACGACTTGACCATGACCGACCTCAGCTCTGAAGCCAGGCGAGACCGGCAGCCTTCCAGCCGCCCAATCGTCCGCGATGCTTTTCGCCATCCAGATCGCCTTCAAAACCGCCTGCAACATTGTAGCAGGGGCCGAGGCCGGCGGCCGTCATGGCCTTGGCGGCGGCGCGCGAGCGGGCACCCGAACGGCAGAGGAAATACAGCGCCTGGCCCGGCTTCACACCCTGGCTGCGCAATTCATCGGCAAAACGCTCGTTCACACTCATCTCGGGATATAGTTGCCAGGACACGAATAAGGGACGCTTGTCGAGTTTGCCCAGATCAGGCGAACCGACGAAGCTCCATTCAGGTTGGGTGCGGACGTCGATCAGCAGCGCGTTGGGGTCGTTCGCCAGCTGGTTCCAGGCTTCGGTCGTCGAGATATCGCCAGCATAGTCTTTATCCCCCGCCATTACCGAAGCCAACATCCCCAACCTCGCGTTACGTTTTGTTGTTTCAAGTCTATGTTTTCGTCACGCGTGCTGTCAGTTGCAAAACAGTGATTTTCAACACTGTGCCCTGAGGCTCATCCCCGAATGCGGAACAAATTTCCTGCTACGCGAGGCGGTCTCGAAAGTTCTTTAACAAGTGGCAGCCGGGGCATTAAAGGGAAATCATCAGGGCCACGCAAGCGGACAGATGAAGACTCCCCGAAAAATATTTTTAGCTGTTGCAGAATTGGAACTTGCCGCTGCGAATTTACGCGCTGGGCGTATAGCGCACGAACTAATCCCCTTGCTGATAAAACGTCCGCGAACATACCTGCCGCGTAAATCGTCCTTCGCAGACGCATAAAAAAACATCGCCCGCTGCAAAAACAGACGGGCGATGTTCTTATGCAGTACAGCTCGTGTCCGCCGCTGACGCGGCCGACAAAATCAAGCCATAGCTTTGACGCGGGCGTTCAGACGCGACAGCTTGCGCGAGGCAGTGCGCTTCTGGACCACCGACGTGCTGACGCTCTTGTCGAGGGCGGGCTGCGCCTTCTTCAGAGCGGCCGTTGCGGCAGCCTTATCGCCCGAGGCGATTGCGGTTTCGAGGGACTTCACAGCGGTGCGCACCTTGCTGCGACGGGCACGATTGACGGCCGTGCGCTTCTTGGTCTGGCGGGCGCGCTTCTCCGCGGACTTATGCTGAGCCATAGCTTGGAATTTCCGATAGTTTCTAAGATGCCTTGCGGCCAAATCGAGGCCGGGGTTATAGCCCCACCCCCGGCAGGCGTCAACCCCGCCAAACAGGGCATCTGCAACGGCTTTTTCCGCATTTTCAGCCGCCTTCCCAGCCACTCGGCGGCGGCTTGCGGCAGCCCGGTCGCGTCGGCATAGTGCGGCCATGCCTGACATCGCCTTGATCGCCCAAATGGTTTATCTGCTTGGCGGTATCCTGTGTCTGGTTCTGGTGGCCCGCAGTCCGATCCCGGCTGCATTCTTCTGGGGCGTCGGCGCGGCGCTGCATACGGCGATCGCGCTGGCTGAATTAACCGCCCTGACAGGCTGGTCGGTCCTGGCAGGGCTGGAATCGGACCTGCGCTATCTGGCCTTCAGCCTGGGCCTGGTCGCCATCGCGCTCGGCGCCATATTCAGCCTGATCATTCCGCCCGGTTCCAAACGCATCACCCTGTACACGGGTATAGCCATCGCCGTGGCAATTGCAGTCGCCGCCGACCGCCTGCCGCTCGGCAACCTGCCGCTGCCACTGATCCTGCTCGGCATTCTGATGCTCGCGGTTCTGGTCGGCCTGCGTCACCGCCCTGCCCCGGCGCGCTGGCTGCTGCTCGGCGTGCTGGCGCTCGCCTTCGCCGAGCTCGCCCGCTACCGCTATCTTGGTTTCGTGCCGCTATCACCGGGCGAACTGTCGCGCATCTGTTTCGGCATTGCGCTGGCCGCCTTCGGCCTGACCGCCTCCCGCGCCCGCTGACCTTCTTCTGACCCTGCGGCAAAAGAGCCGCTTGCCGGAAATTATTTTAAATATAAAATATATTGCATTCGGAGAGTGTCCGGTTCCGTCGGAAACCGGCCGGCCTGAAATCCAGGGGTAATCCAATGCGCATGACCATCGTCGGGGCCGGTCCGGCCGGCCTGTATCTGGCTCTGCTGATGAAAAAGGCCGATCCCGGCCACCAGATCACCATCTGCGAGCGCAACCAGCCCGACGACACTTTCGGTTTCGGCGTGGTGTTTTCCGACGAAACCCTGAACCAGTTCCTGGCCGAGGATGCCACGACCGCGCAGGCGATCCGCGAGAATTTCGCCTACTGGCATGAAATCGACGTGGTGGCCGGCAGCGAGACCATCCGTTCCGGCGGTCACGGTTTCTGCGGCCTGGCCCGCAAGAAGCTGCTGCATATCCTGCAGGAGCGCTGCATTGCCGAAGGCGTCATCCTGAAATTCGGCAGCGAGCAGCAGGATTTCGAAGCCTTACGCCGCGACTGTGACCTGCTGGTCGGCGCCGACGGCATCAACAGCCTTGTGCGCGATACCTGGAAGCAGACCTTCCAGCCGAGCCTGGACTGGCGCCGCAACAAATTCGTCTGGCTAGGCACGACGTTGCCACTGGACACCTTCACATTCATCTTCGAGGCCAACCAGCACGGCCTGTTCCAGGTCCACGCCTATCGCTTCGAAGACGGCCTTTCGACCTTCATCGTCGAGACGACGGAAGAGACCTGGCAGCGCGCCGGCCTCGACAAGGCGAGCGAGGCCGACACCACTGCTTATTGCGAAACCCTGTTCGCGAAGCAGCTGAAGGGCCACAAGCTGCTCACCAACCGGTCGCTCTGGCGCACCTTCCCGACGATCAAATGCGAACGCTGGGTGCATGAGAATGTCGTGCTGATCGGCGACGCCGTGCACACCGCGCATTTCTCGATCGGTTCCGGCACCAAGCTCGCCATGGAAGACTCCATCGCGCTCAGCCGTGCGCTGAATGCCGGCCATCCGTCCATTCCGGCTGCACTCAAGGCATTTGAAGAGGCCCGGCAGACCGAGGTGTCGATCCTGCAGCATGCGGCGCAGGTGTCGCTGGAATGGTTCGAGCATACCGACCGCTACCGCGAATTCGAGCCAATCCAGCTGGCGCTGAGCCTGCTGTCGCGCTCCAAGCGCATCACCTACGAAAACCTGCGTCTGCGCGATCCCGCCTTCATCGGCCAGATCGACCGCTGGTTCGCCGAGAAAGCAGCCAGGCAGCTCGGCACGGCTGTGCCGGGCGGTAATTCGCCGCCGCCGCCAATGTTCACGCCCTTCCGCCTGCGCGACATGACGGTGGAGAACCGCGTGGTGGTCTCACCGATGTGCCAGTATTCGGTCGAGGAAGGCCTGCCGAATGACTGGACGCTGGTGCATCTGGGCAGCCGCGCCGTCGGCGGCGCCGGCCTTATCATCACCGAAATGACCGATGTGGCCGCCGAGGCCCGCATCACGCTGGGCTGCACCGGCCTGTGGAACGACCAGCAGGCCAAGGCCTGGCGCCGCATCACCGATTTCGTGCATGGCAACAGCAAGGCGAAGATCGCCGTGCAGCTGGGCCATGCCGGCCGCAAGGGCGCCACCACGCTGCCCTGGTCGGGCGGCTATGACCGCCCGCTGCCGAAGGGCGAAGACTGGGAGATCGTCGCGCCCTCGGCCCTGCCCTATTACCCCGACAGCCAGGTGCCGCGCGCCATGACGCGGGCCGACATGGAGGCCGTGCGCGACGATTTCGTCGCTGCGACCAGGCTGGCGATCGCGGCCGGCTTCGACATGATCGAAGTGCATTTCGCCCATGGCTATCTGCTCTCGACCTTCATTTCGCCGCTGACCAACCAGCGGATCGACGACTACGGCGGCAGCCTGGAAAACCGCATGCGCTTTCCGCTCGAAGTCTTCGATGCGGTACGCGCTGCCTGGCCGGCGGAACGCCCGATCTCGGTGCGCCTCTCGGCGGTCGACTGGGTACCGGAGGGCCTGTCGCTTGAAGAGTCGGTCCAGATTGCAAAAATGCTGAAGGCGCATGGCTGCGATCTGGTCGATGTGTCGGCCGGCCAGACAACCATCGAGGCAAAGCCGCAATACGGCCGCATGTTCCAGACGCCATTTGCCGATGCCATCCGGCAGGAGGCCGGCATCGCCACGATTGCCGTCGGCGCCATTACATCTGCCGATCAGGTCAATACCATCGTGGCGTCGGGCCGCGCCGATCTCTGCGCCCTGGCGCGGCCCCATCTGGCCGATCCGTATTTCACCCTGCACGCTGCCGCCGATTACGACTGGCGCGGCGTGACCTGGCCGAAACAGTACGACGCCGGGCGGGACCAATTGTACCAATTGCGCAAGCGCGAACGCGAAGAGGCGCAGGCGGCGGATTCTTTCGCAAAGCAGCGCGCACGCAGGGATGAAATATAGGTTGGGATGAAATCTGACCAACACCTGTGACGGTCTGAGAACTCTGGTGTAGGCTCGCGCTCGCAAGTTTACTTCCGGAGTTCTGATCATCATGCGTGACCTGCATCTGCCTGGCCGTTCGGTGGCCATGGGCCGCCATGGCGCTGCCGCCACCTCGCACAGCCTCGCCACCGTCACCGCCATCGAGATTCTGAAACGCGGCGGCAACGCCACGGATGCGGCCATCGCCGCCTGCGCCGTGCAGGGCGTGGTCGAACCCGGTTCGACCGGCATCGGCGGTGACAACTTCGTGCTCTACGCGCCGGCCGGCACCAATACGAAAAAAGGCGGCAAGGTCTATGGTCTGAACGGCTCGGGCCGTGCGCCGAAGGGACTGACCGCCGACCTGCTGATCAAGCAGGGCCTGAATGAAATCCCGCTTACCTCGCCGCATGCCGTCACCATTCCCGGCGCCGTCGATGCCTGGGCCAAGCTGAATGCGAAATTCGGCAAGATGCCGCTCGGCGAATTACTGCAGCCGGCGATCAAGTTTGCCGAGGAGGGCTTCCCGGTCACCGAGCGTGTGTCCACCGACTGGCGCCGCAACGAGGCCAAGCTGAAGGCCGACGCCAATACCGCGCGCATGTGGCTGAAGGACGGCCGGCCGCCGCAATTCGGCGAGACCTTCCGCGAGCCCGAGCATGCCAAGGTGCTGCGCGAGATCGCCGCCAAGGGCCGCGATGGCTTCTATACCGGCTGGGTCGCCGACGACATCGTGACCTATCTGCGCGGTCTGGGCGCCACGCATACGCTGGAAGACTTCGCCACCCAGGAGGCTTTCTGGGTCGATCCTATAGCCACGCGCTACAAGGACGTCGAGATCCTCGAAATCCCGCCGAATGGTGTCGGCATCATCACGCTGCTGATGCTGAATATCCTGAGCGGCTTCGACTTAAGCAAATACGATCCGGTCGGCGTCGAGCGTTTCCATATCGAGGCGGAGGCCACCCGCCTCGCCTTCCAGGCGCGCGATCTTTACGTGGCCGACCCTGCCTTTGCCGATGTGCCGATGCAGAAGCTGTTGTCGATGGACTTCGCCGACGAGCTGCGTGGCCGCATCGACCTGAAGAAAGCCATGAATCCGCCGGGCCCCGTCGGCGGCCAGTCCTATCGCGACACCGTGTATCTCAGCGTGGTGGACGAAGAGGGCAATGCCTGCTCCTTCATCAACTCGCTGTTCTGGCCCTATGGCACGGCGCTGACCAGCCCGAAGACCGGCGTGCTGCTGCAGAATCGCGGCGCCGGCTTCAAGGTCGAACCCGGGCATCTGAATTGCGTCGAGCCGTGCAAGCGGCCGCTGCACACCATCATCCCGGCGATGGCGCTGAAGGACGGCCAGCCCTGGCTGTCCTTCGGCGTGATGGGCGGCGGCTTCCAGCCGGTCGGCCAGAGCCATGTGCTGACCAACATCCTCGATTTTGGCATGAATGTGCAGGAAGCCATCGACTGCCCGCGCGGCTTCCATACCGCCGGCAAGTTCGAGGCCGAGCGCGGCATCCGCGAGGATGTGCTGCTGGGCCTGGCCAATCTGGGCCACGAGATCAAGCAGGCCGAGATGCCGCATGGCGGCGGTCAGGCCATCCTGATCGACCGCGCGAATGGCGTGCTGCAGGCCGGCTCGGATCCGCGCAAGGATGGCTGCGCTCTGGCCTACTAAGCTGCAGGAAAGCGCGGCGCGCCGGGTTCGAGCGCCACGCCGGTGGCGTTCACGGTGAACGAGACCATGTGATAGAAGCCGACCAGCGCAATGATTTCGATCATCTGCGCCGGCGAGAAATAGGCCACGGCCTCCTGCCAGAGCGCATCGTCGATGGTCGCGGCATGAACCAGCGTGCCGGCAAGCCGGATCAGCATGGCTTCATCATCCTTCCAGTCGGCTGCTGTTCCCCGCACGGTCGCGCGGACGTCTGCCGCGGTGAAGCCGGCTTTCGCCGCGAAGAACGCCACATGCACGCTCCATTCGTATTCCGCACCCAGCATCGCCGTGGTGCGCAGGATGAGGATTTCGCGCTGGCGTAAAGTGATCGAGCCCTTGTCGAGCAACCCGCCGCCGCGCCAGCGCGACAGCACGCGCGGGTTATGCGCCACGGTGCGGAACAGCGCGATATCGGCCGGCATCTGCGCCAGTTCGGCGGCTGCTTCGGGCGGATAGGGCTGGGTGAGCGGCGCGAGACGGGCCATGGTGTCGGTCCTCCTGTTGTGCTATGATTTCAGTAGCAAGATAATGCTATTAAATCAGTAGCACAAGGACTGGAAATGCCCACCAAATCCCCCCTGCCCCGTCAGCCGGTCCGCGGTTCGGCCACTGGCCGCCCAATCATGGCCCTGCTGGACCTGCTGGGGCGCCGCTGGGGCCTGCGCGTGCTGTGGGAGTTGCAGGAAGGGCCGCTGACCTTCCGGGCCCTGCAGGCGGCCTGCGACGGCGTTTCGCCCACGGTGCTGCAGCAGAGGCTCAAGGAACTGCGGGCGGCCCGCCTGGTGGTGCATGACGGCGGCCGGGGCTATGTCCTGACAGAGGCGGCGCGTCGGCTGCAGCCGAACCTGATGGCCCTGCATGACTGGGCCGAGGACTGGGCTAAGGACGGCGGTTCAGAAGAACAGGAATAGCCCTGCGAGCACGAAGCAGAGCAGCACGAGCGTCTCTGCCAGGATCAGCGCCAGCGGTTTCCAGCCCAGCGCGAACAGTTCGGCAAACGACGTCTTCACGCCAAGCGCTGCGATCGCCACCAGCAGGCACCAGCGCGAGATTTCCGAAACGCTGCTCACCACAACGGCCGGCAGCGGGATCACGCTGCCGAGCACGACGAGCGCGATGAAGCCGAGCAGGAAATGCGGCAGCAGCGGCTGGGTCTGCGTGCCTGTGCCGGCGGCGCGGGTGCGATAGATCAGGCCGATGCCGACCACCACCGGCAGAAGGCAGGCCACGCGGATCAGCTTCACGAAGGTCGCCACATCGCCGGCATGCGGCGATACGGTGAGGCCCGCGCCCAGCACCTGCGCCACGTCATGGATCGTGGCGCCGAACAGCACGCCGGACGCGGTTTCATCCAGCCCCAGCATCGAGGCCATTACCGGATAGATGATCATGGCGATGGTGGAAAACGCCGTCACGCCGATCACGGTGAGCAGTGTGAGGCGCTCGGCCTGCGGCGACCGCGGCAAAGCTGCCGAGATCGCCATTGCTGCCGACGCGCCGCAGATGCCGACGGCACCGCCTGAGAGCAGGCCTTCCTCGCGGCTGCGGCCAGCCAGCCGAGCCAGCAGCAGGCCGCTGCCGATGGCGACCGTCACGCCACAGACCGCCAGCAAGATCGGGATCGGGCCGAGTTCGGTGATGCGATCCATCGTGATGCGGATGCCGAGCAGGGCAACGCCGATGCGCAGCACGGTGCGCGCCGACAGATCGATGCCGGGCCGGACCCGCGCGTCGGTGCTGAGGAAATTGAACGCCATGCCGAGCAGCAGCGCGAGCAGGAATGGCGGACCGCCGTAATGTTCGGAGATAAAGCCGACGGCAAGTGCCACTGTGGCGGCGACCGTCAGTCCCGGCAGCAGGTTGCGCATGCGCTCCATGACAGGCGTCAGAAACCGCGTTGCTGGCGGATGCGATTCAGCTGGTCCTGCGGAATTTCCAGGCCGACCAGGATTTCGTAATCGAAGGTCGGGCGACCCTGCAACGGCAGAACCTGCTCGAACTCGTCGGCGACGATGACGCGACGCTGCCCGTCCTTGAACGGGATGCGGGCGACGAACCGGTTGCGGGACAGGATATTCTGCTGCTTGTCGACCACGGCGACGAAATACGGCACCTGGGCTTCGGCCTGGCTGGCGGCCGGGCCGCGCGCGGCGCCAACCTGCAGAACGAAGCTGATCACCACCGTGGCCTGCTTGTCTTCGTATTTGCAGCTGCCGTTGAAATCGAGCAACTCGGTTTCGAAGGTGACATCGGTCAGGTCGCGGCCCGGACCGTCGCGATACTGGGTCGCCTTGTTCGCATCGCCCAGGATGCCGACCCGCGGGCAGGGCGGCACGCGGGTTTGATAACTGCCGCTGCAGGCGGACAGCAGACCAGCCAGCACAACGGCGGTCAGGGCAATGAGCGGGAAACGGAAGGAATGCAGGGTCATGGCGAGACGCTTACCGGTCCGGCAGGTAGAGGGCGGCGGGGCGAGCGGAACGGCACCGGCGTATCCGGGCGGCCTTTCCTTCGCGAGGCGAGTGTATTAGCTTGCCCGGCACAGTTTCCCGGGCCCATCCTGTATAGAAGAGGGGCCTGCCCGAAACAAGCGACAGGTCTGCAAGCCGTTGAAATGAAATGGCTGATTGAGGCCTGGATTCGATGCCCGGACCCGAGTGACACGCCGCCCGATGACCTCCACCGACCGCCCTTCGATCTCCCTGGTGCTGGCTGCGCCGCGCGGCTTCTGCGCCGGCGTCGACCGCGCCATCCAGATCGTCGAACGCGCCCTGGAGCGCTTCGGTGCGCCGGTCTATGTCCGGCATGAGATCGTCCATAACCGTTTCGTGGTCGACAGCCTGGCCGCCAAGGGCGCCGTCTTTGTCGACGAGCTCGATGAAGTGCCCGCCGGCGCCCATGTGGTGTTCTCGGCACATGGTGTGCCCAAATCGGTGCCGGCCGACGCCGAGGCCCGCGAGCTCTCCTACCTCGACGCCACCTGCCCGCTGGTCAGCAAGGTGCACCGCGAAGCCGAACGGCACCATCGCGAAAACCGCCTGATCGTGCTGATCGGCCATGCCGGTCATCCGGAAGTGATCGGCACCATGGGCCAGTTGCCGCCCGGCGCCGTGCTGCTGATCGAAACCGTGGCCGATGTCGCCAGCCTGCAGGTGCCCGCCAGCGAGCCACTCGCCTATATCACGCAGACGACGCTGTCGGTCGACGACACCGCGCATATCATCGCAGCACTCAAGCAGCGCTTCCCGCAGATCGAGGGTCCGAAAAAGGAAGACATCTGCTACGCCACCACCAACCGGCAGGTTGCCGTAAAAGCGATCGCCGCGCATAGCGAAGCCGTGCTGGTGATCGGCGCGCCAAATTCGTCCAACTCGCTGCGCCTGGTGGAAGTCGCCAAGCGCGAGGGGTGCCGCATTGCCTTGCTGGTGCAGCGCGCCAGCGAGATCGACTGGACGGCGCTTGAAGGCGTCAAATCCGTTGGTATCACGGCTGGCGCCAGCGCACCCGAACTGCTGGTCGAGGAAGTGATCGCCGCTTTTCGCGAACGCTACGACGTCACGGTGCGCGAGATCGCCACCGCCACTGAATCCGTGCAGTTCAAACTGCCTGTTGCCCTCGACGCTTCCGCCGCCTGAACCGCACCCGCCATGGCCGTCTACACCGAAATCGACGAGACGCAGCTCAATGCCCTGCTGCAACGCTACGAGCTTGGCTGCGCGCTGTCGGTGAAGGGCATCGCCGAAGGCGTGGAGAATTCCAACTACCTGCTCGGCACCGAAACCGGCAGCTACATCCTCACGCTCTACGAGCGCCGGGTGAAGCGCGATGACCTGCCCTATTTCCTCGGCCTGATGGACCATCTCGCCGCCAAGGGACTGGCCTGCCCGACGCCGATCCATGATCGCGACGGCAACCTGCTGAACGAAGTGGCCGGCCGCCCCTGCGCCATTATCAGCTTCCTCAACGGCGTCTGGCCGAAAAAGCCGACTGCAAAACAATGCCAGGAACTCGGCGCCGCCACGGCGCGGCTGCATCTGGCCGGCAAGGACTTCCCGCTGCACCGGCCGAATGCCCTGAGCGTGGATGGCTGGGCCAAGCTGGTGGCCGATTGCGAAGCCAGGGCCGACAGCGTGATGCCCGGCCTTGCCCATGACATCGCGCGTGAATACGACGCGCTGAAAGCCGCCTGGCCGGAAACGCCCGGCCGCGCCGGCGACAGGCCGCTGCCGCATGGCGTGATCCATGCCGACCTGTTCCCCGACAATGTCTTCTTCATTGGCGAAACTTTCAGCGGGCTTATCGATTTCTATTTCGCCTGCAACGACTATTTCGCCTACGAAGTGGCGATCAACCTGAATGCCTGGTGCTTCGAGGCCGATGGCGCCTTCAACGTCACCAAGGCGCGGGCGCTGCTGAGCGGCTATGAAAGCGTACGGCCGCTGACCGATGGCGAGGTGCATACGCTGCCGCTGTTCGCGCGCGGCGCGGCGCTGCGATTCCTGCTGACGCGGCTTTATGACTGGCTCAACCAGGTGCCCGGCGCGCTGGTAAAGCCGAAGGACCCGCTGGAATACTGGAAGAAGCTGAAATTCCACCGCCAGGTGCTGGGCGCTTCGGCCTACGGCATCGAACGCTAGCAATGTCTGATCCGCAGAGCGTGGAAATCTTCACCGACGGCGCCTGCCTCGGCAATCCGGGTCCGGGTGGCTGGGCCGCCCTGCTGCGGCGCGGCGAGACCGAAAAGGAACTCGCCGGCGGCGAACTGGACACCACCAACAACCGCATGGAGCTGACAGCGGCGATCATGGCCCTTGAGGCCCTGAAAAAGCCCTGCACCGTCGCACTCTATTCCGACAGCCGCTATGTGATCGACGGCGCCACCGGCTGGCTGCGCTCATGGAAAGCGCGCGGCTGGAAAACCGCCGACCGCAAGCCGGTGAAGAATGTCGATCTGTGGCAGCGGTTTGAAGAGGCCGTCGCGCCGCACAAGGTGAGCTGGCACTGGGTGCGCGGCCATGACGGCCATGTCGAGAATGAGCGCGTCGACGTTCTGGCGCGCAATGCCGCCATCGAAATCGCCGGCGAAGATTTCAAGCCGAAAAAGAAAAAGCCGGCCCGGTAAACCCGGACCGGCTTTGCATTAAGCGGATCGTTCAGATCTGGCTGAACAGTGTATTCGCGTCCGACACTTCGAAGGCGCCAGGCTTTTCCAGGTTCAGCTGCTTCACGACGCCATCATCGACCAGCATCGAGTAACGCTGCGAGCGCACGCCCATGCCGCGGGCGGTGAGATCGAATTCCATGCCGATCGCCTTGGTCAGCTCGCCCGAACCATCAGCCAGCATCACCACCTTGTCACCGACATTCTGGGCCTTGCCCCAGTTGCCCATCACGAAGGCGTCATTGACCGAGAGGCAGGCGATGGTTTCCACGCCCTTCTTCTTCAGGTCGTCATACTTTTCGATGAAGCCCGGCAGGTGCTTGGCCGAGCAGGTCGGCGTGAAAGCACCCGGCAGGGCAAACAGCGCAACCTTCTTGCCCTTGAAGAATTCGGCGGCCTTCACGGCCTGCGGGCCCTGTTCGGACATCACGTACAGCGTGGCATCGGGGATACGGTCGCCAACCTTGATGGTCATGGTTTCCTCGTTATCAGTTTGAATATTGGCCGGTACAGCGCCGCGGATACGGCGCGGGTAAAATGATCCGCCCGGCGCGGTGAAACAAGGGGTCTGCCCCAGAATACAGACAGGGATTACAGGGGATCAGGGCGGCAGCACCAGTTCGGCCTGCAGGGCCCGGTCGACCAGCGTCAACCGCAGGAGCTGGTTCGCCTTGTCGGGCGAATAGGTCGCCGGCAGATCGAAACGCACCTCCTGGCCGTTCGCGGCCAGATTGACCACGGGCCGGCCAAACCAGCTGTCGGGTGCCCCCTCCACGAACAGCTCCGGTTCATGCAGGGGCGTCTGGCTTTGCAGCGTCACCATCAGGCGGTCGGGTTTGAGGCGGTGCGAGACAAGCTGCACCCCGGCCTGTGCTGCCGGCTGCGGCACGCGGGCGCGCCATTTCGCGATCAGGAGCTGGTTCTGGGTCGACGCGCTGTCCTGGCTGCGCAGCAGCAGGCGGTCATTGCGCAGGATGCAGATATCCTTGCACACGCCATATTCCAGCATGAGATCGAGACCATACGGAACGCCACTATCCAGGCGCTCGACGCGCAGCGGCAATACCACTTCGCCGCCATAGCCATAGATTTCGGTCTTGCCGATCAGGATGCGCCTTGGCGCCGGCCAGGCCACATCGACGCGCGTCACATTGCGCGATGCCGTCCAGTCGAACTGCGCCGGCACGCCGCCCTCACCGGGCGTGCGCCAGTAGAATTTCCATCCCGGCGACAGTTGAATCTGCAGTCCGGCCTCATCGCCGCTGCCCTGAATCAGGGCAATCCTGACAGGAGCATTCGGAAGCTGCAGATGTTGCGCCCGCGCAGCCATGCCGGGGCAAACCGACAGGATTACGGCAATAATTATCCCGGCAAGCGAGCCGAGGCTGCGGACGGCGTTGGTCATGACCCGAGTCTGTCTACTGGCCCATCAATTGCAAGACCTGTTCCCAGCCGGCAATGTAGACAAGTCGATCCGGTGGGGTAACATTCGGGTGAAACCGGAGTGTGGGTATGACCAGCACGAGCGAGATTTCCGGCTATCTGGAACGGCAGTTGCTGATCGCCATGCCGAGCATGGCGGATCCGCGCTTTGCGCGTACCGTGATCTACATGTGCTCGCACAATGCCGAAGGCGCCATGGGGCTGGTGATCAACAAGCCTTATCCAGGCCTCACCTTTCCCAATCTGCTGACCCAGCTCGGCATAGAATCGACGGCGGACAACAACATTGTCGTACGCCTGGGCGGCCCGGTCGAAACCGGTCGCGGCTTTGTGCTGCATTCCACCGACTACATGCGCCAGGGCAGCGTGAAGATCGACGAGGCCATCGGTATCGGCCTGACCGCGACACTGGATGTGCTGCGTGCGATTGCCACGGGCACCGGGCCGCAACACAGCCTGTTTGCGCTTGGTTATGCCGGCTGGGGCGCGGGCCAGCTCGATTCCGAAATCCAGGAAAACGCCTGGCTGGCCGTTCCGGCCGACTTCGAGCTGCTGTTCGATTCCCATCTGGATGGCCTGTGGGATCGGGCCGTGCGCAAGATCGGTATCGACGTCGCCAAACTGTCGACCACCGCAGGACACGCCTGATCAGGCCCGGATCGGACCCGGCTCAGGTATCGGGGACGGCAGGGGCAACGGATCGTTGGCCAGCCGTGCATAGAGCTGATGGTCGCGCCAGACCCCGTTGATCTTCAGATATTCGCGCAGCAGGCCTTCGCTGCGAAAACCGGCATGATCCAGCAGTCGCCGGCTGGGCAGGTTTTCCGGCAGACAGGCTGCCTCGATGCGGTGCAGCTTCAGCAGCTCGAAGCAATGCCGCAGCATCACCGCCAGCGCCTCGCCCATATGGCCCTGTCCGGCGAAAGGCTTGCCGATCCAGTAACCCAGTTCGCCGCATTGCGCAGCGCCGCGGCGGATATTTGACAGCGTGATGCCGCCGACCAGCCCATCATTGCGGCGCAGGTAGATGAAATACGCCTCTCCATGCTCCTGCCGGCGCAGCCGCTCGAACCAGGCCAGCCGGCGGCGATAGCCTTCGCGGCTCAGCGAGTCTTCCGCCCAGGTCGGTTCCCAGGGTTGCAGATGGTCGCGACTGACCGCGCGCAATGTCGCCCAGGTGTCGTAATCGCTGATATCGGGTGCACGGAGATACAGCTTCTCGCCGTGCAGGATGGGCGCAAGCGGGGGAAGGAAGCGGCCGAACAGCATGTCCCCCCTCCCCGCCTCTCTCGCCTCAGCCGAACCGTGCGGCGAAGCGGTTGTAGCTTTCCAGCTGCTCGACGGGCCCTAACGCTGCCACCGCAGGCGGCGCCGTGCGCATCACGCGCTCGGCCACCTTGCGCACGGCCGCGGCATCGACGCGATCGACCGAGGCCAGCACTTCGTCGATATTCAGCGGCCGGCCGAACAGCAGCATCTGGCTGCCCAGCTGCTCGATGCGCGCTCCCGAGCTTTCCAGCGACATGACCAGGCCGACCTTGAGCTGGGCGCGTGCGCGCTGCAGCTCGTCGTCATCGACCCGACTGCAGAGCTTACCCAGTTCGTCTGCCAGCACCGGCATCAGTTCCGGCAGCTTTTCGCCGCCGGTGCCGGCATAGATCGTCATCAGACCGCCATCGCGGTAGGAGGCCGGATAGGCATAAACCGAATAAGCCAGGCCACGCTTTTCGCGCACTTCCTGGAACAGCCGCGACGACATCCCGCCGCCCAGCACCGTGGCGTAGACCTTCATCGCATAATAATCGGGATCGTCGAAGGCGAGCCCGGGGAGCGCGATGGCGACATGCGCCTGTTCAAGGTCGCGCACTTCGCGCTTTTCGCCACCGCTGTAGCTTGCCGTCTGCTGCGACGGACGCGGCGAGCGGTTGAAGCCGCCGAAAAGTTTTTCGGCCTCGGCCATCAGCATGTCGTGATCGACGGCGCCGGCGGCGACGAGAACCAGGCTCGGGCCATGGTAGAAGCGATCCAGGAAGCCCTGCAGGTCGCTGCGCTGCATCCCGGAGACGCGCTCGACCGTGCCCAGGATCGAACGTCCCATCGACTGCGCCGGAAATGCGGTTTCCTGGAGATGATCGAAAATGATGTCGTCGGGCGTATCTTCCGACTGGCCGATCTCCTGGATGATGACGCCGCGCTCGCGCTCCATCTCTTCGGCATCGAAGACGGAATGCTGCAGGATGTCGGACAGGATATCGAGCGCAAGGCCGGTATCCTCTGCCATCACACGCGCGTAATAGGCGGTCTGCTCACGCGAGGTGAAGGCATTCAGATGGCCGCCGACCGCTTCGATTTCCTCGGCGATGGCACGGGCCGAACGGCGCTCGGTGCCCTTGAAGGCCATATGCTCGAGCATATGCGCGACGCCGTTGATCTCCGACGTCTCGTCGCGCGCCCCGGCATCGACCCAGATGCCGACCGAAACGGTTTTCACCAGCGGCATGGCCTCGGAGACCACCCGCATCCCATTGGAAAGTGTACTGATCTTGACTGTCATGCTTTTACTCTACGCGTTTCAATGAAATTACGCACCGTGGCATAATCGTTCTTCAGGAGAGTCTGGCGCTCGGGCCGTTCGAACAGGTCGGCCATACGCGGCGGCAGGGGCGGATGACGGCCGGTTGCGGCTTTCACCGCATCAGGGAACTTGGCGGCATCGGCCGTCGCCAGCGTGATCAGCGGGGTTTCCACCGGCAGGGCACCTGATTTGCGCTGTTCAGCAGACACAACCAGCCCCACCGCCGTATGCGGATCGACCAGCAGGCCATTGCCGGCCTCGAAGGCCGTCTTCAGCATGGCTTTGGTCGCGGCCTCGTCGGCCTTGCCGGCGGCGAATAGCTGCTTCGTCTCGGCCAGTGCGTTGGGCGAAACGGTGAAACCGCCGCTCTGGTCAAGCTCGCCCATCAGCTTGCGGATCTGCGCGCCGTCGCGGCCATGCATGTCGAACAGCAGGCGTTCGAAATTGCTCGCCACCTGGATATCCATGCTCGGACTGATGGTCGGCTCGACGCCGCTCTTGCGATAGTCGCCACTGGCAAAGAAGCGCGCCAGGATGTCGTTGCGATTGGTCGCCACGATCAGCTTGGAGATCGGCAGGCCCATTTTGGCGGCGCAGTAGCCGGCGAAGATATCGCCGAAGTTTCCGCTCGGCACGCAAAACGCCGGCGCACGATCCGGACCACCGAGGCTGAGCGAAGCCGTCACGTAATAGACGATCTGCGCCATCACGCGGGCCCAGTTGATCGAATTCACCGCCGTTAAACCAACGGAATCGCGGAAGGCTGCGTCGTTGAACAGCGCCTTCACCATGGACTGGGCATCGTCGAAGGTGCCTTCCAGCGCGATGGCATGCACATTGCTGTCGGCAACAGTGGTCATCTGCCGGCGCTGCACATCCGAGACGCGGCCGTCCGGGAACATGATGAAGATGTCGAGATTGGCGCGACCGCGGCAGCCCTCGATGGCCGCCGAACCGGTATCGCCCGAGGTGGCGCCGACGATGGTGGCCCGTTTGCCCGAACGGGTCAGTGCCCAGTCGAACAGCCGGCCAAGCAGCTGCAGTGCCACATCCTTGAAAGCCAGCGTGGGGCCGTGGAACAGCTCCAGCACCCAGTCATTGTCGCCGCTCTGGCGTAGCGGCACGACCGCCCTGTGGCCGAAGGTGCCATAGGCTTCCGCAATCATCTGCTTGAGATCAGCGTCAGGAATGCTGCCGCCAATGAAGGGCTTGATGACCCTGAAGGCTATCTCGGCATAGCTGAGCCCGCGCATGGCACGCCAGTCGGCGGCCGAAAACTGCGGCCAGCTTTCCGGCACATAAAGGCCGCCATCGGTTGCCAGGCCGGCCAGCAGCACGCCCTCGAAATCGAGAGCGGGAGCCTGGCCACGGGTGGAGACGTATCGCATGGACGTTATCTCAGTTCAGGTAGCGGGCCTTGAGGTGGGCCTTGAAAGCCGCGGTGCCCAGCGGTTTCCCGGTGGCTTCGCGCAGCAGTTCGTCGGTGGTCAGCAGTGCGCCCTTGCCATGCACATTGGCGCGCAGCCATTTCAGCAGCGGCTTGAAATTGCCCTTGGCAATGCCGGGCAGGATGGCGGCATCCTGCGCCTTGGCGGCGGCAAACAGCTGCGCCGCTGACATGGCGCCGAGCGTATAGGTCGGGAAATAGCCGATCGCGCCCGACGGCCAGTGGATGTCCTGCATGCAGCCGTTGCGGTCGTCCGGCACGTCCACGCCCAGCAGGGTCTGCATGCCGTCATTCCAGGCAGCCGGCAGCTCGGCAATCGGCAGGTCATCGTTCAGCATTGCCTGTTCCAGACGGTAGCGCAGCATCACATGCGCCGGATAGGTCACTTCATCGGCATCCACGCGGATCAGGTCCGGCTTCACGCGGGCATAGATGCCCTGCATGTTGGCTTCGGACCAGGCTTCGCCGCTGCCCTTGAAGGCCTTGCGCAGCAGCGGCGTGGCATAGGTCAGGAATTCCGCGCCACGGCAGACCTGCATCTCGATCAGCAGGCTCTGGCTTTCATGCAGCACCATACCGCGCGCCTCGCCGACCGGCTGGTCGCGCCAGGCCCTGGGCAGGCCCAATTCGTACAGCGCATGACCGGTTTCATGCAGGATGCCCATCAGCGCCTTGGTGAAATCGTCTTCCGCATAGCGCGTGGTGATGCGCACATCGTCCGGCACGCCGCCACTGAAGGGATGCGCACTGACATCCAGCCGGCCGTGACTGAAATCAAACCCCAGCACCTTCATGAATTTCAGCCCGACCTCACGCTGCGTCTCGGTCGGGAACGGCCCCAGCAGCGGCAACGGGTCCGGGCGCCTGGCCTGCTTCACCAGGGCGCGATCGATAAAGTCGGGCAGGAAGCCGGCCAGATCGGCGAACAGCTTGTCGATGCTGGCCGAGCGGCCGCCCGGCTCGTATTCATCGAGCAGTGCATCATAGGTGCCGAGACCGAAGGCCGCAGACTTCGCCGCCGCCACTTCGCGGGTCAGCTCCAGCACCGGCTTGAAGGCCTTGGCGAAACTCTTGAAGTCGTCGTCGCGGCGCGCCTTGCGCCACACCATCTCGCAGGCCATCGCCGCCTTTGTGCGCGCTTCGACCAGCCTGGGGTTCAGGGCCGTGGCATGGCGCCACTGGCGCTGCATCTCGCGCAGATTGGCGCGCTGCCAGTCGTCCAGCGCCTTCGCGTCAGACGCCGCCAGATTGAGCTGGTCGCCCAGCTTCGGGTCGGTGATCCAGTCATGCCGCAGCACGCTGAGTGTCGCCACCTGCTCGGCGCGGGCCCTGGCACCGCCTTCGGGCATCATGGTCGACTGGTCCCAGCCCAGCACCGCCAGTGCGCCGTTGACGGCACTGATGCGGCGGAACTGCTTCTCCAGCGCCTTATAGGTTTTCATGGCTTGTCCAGCCCTGCCTTCTGGCCTTCGCGTGCGCGCCGACGATGCCACAGCACATAGATCACGGCCAGCACGACGGCACCGCTATACCAGGTGAAGGCATAGGCCAGATGATTGTTGGTGAAGGTCAGCCGCGTATGGCCCGATCGCGGCCAGCCGCCGGGTACCGTCACGCTCGCATCCGCATCGACGAACAGCACCGGCGCATCGCTGATGCCGGCCACCTTCAGCATCCCGGCGGCGTCGCCGTAATACCACAGGTTCCGCTGCAGGTCGTTGTCGGGCGTAAACCAGCCCTTGCCCCAGGGCGCATGCACGACGCCGGTGATCGTGACCTCGCCCGCCACCTGTCCCGGCACCCGCTTGGCCGGGTCCTTGTCGTCAGCCGGAATCCAGCCGCGGCTGACCAGAACCGAGCCGGGCGCATCGCTGCGCTTCAGCGGCGTGATGACGTGGTAACCGAAATTGCCGCGCTCGGAATGCGCCAGCAGATGGAATTCGCGGCTGTGGTCGAATTCGCCCTTCACCATCACACGACGGAAATGCCAGGCCTGTGCATCCACGGCGCCTGTCGGCAGGGCAACCGGCGGCGCCTTCAGCCCCTCCTCGACGCTTTCGATCAGGTCGAGTTTCCACAACAGCCGCTGCACCTGCCAGGTGCCGAGGACCAGCAGCAGGATCAGGGCGGGGATCGTAAAGAGAGTTGGGCCCAGAGCGGGCCGCATGCCGAGAATTTTCAAGGGATTACTCACGCAGCAATTCGATGTCGGACGACGCCTTATGACGGAATTGTAGGGCGACGAGCGTTGCTTTGAAGGGCCGCAACAGCCCAATCGACCCGCCAAGGATCAAAGGCGTCCACAACACCATATGCAGCCAGAACGGCGGCGAAAAGCGTAGCTCGACCCAGAGCGCCAGGCCGACAACGATGAAACCAAGGATGAGGATGACGAAAACCGCCGGCCCGTCGCCGGCATCGATCTTGGCATAATCCAGATCGCAGGACGGGCAGCGCGGCTTGACCGAGAGCAGCCCGTCAAACAACGGGGCCTCGCCGCAGCGTGGACATCTGCAGCGAAGCCCCGTCGAAACTGGCGACAGCGGCGGATAGAAGGCGGCCGCCATCGCTTTTGCCTTAATGCGCCGGACCTGCGCCCCACCAGTAAATGGCGGCGAACAGGAAGAGCCAGACCACGTCGACGAAATGCCAGTACCAGGCAGCCGCCTCGAAGCCGAAGTGATGATCGGGCTTGAAGTGGCCCTTCATCGCGCGGAACAGGCAGACCAGCAGGAACACCGTGCCGACGAACACATGGAAGCCGTGGAAGCCGGTCGCCATGTAGAAGGTCGAGGCATAGATGCCATCGGTGAAGCCGAAGGCGGCATGGCTGTATTCAAAGATCTGGCAGGCCGTGAACAGCACGCCGAGGATCACCGTCAGGGTCAGACCCTGCACCAGGCCCTTGCGGTCGCCATGCAGCAGCGCATGGTGCGCCCAGGTCACCGTGGTGCCCGAGAGCAGCAGGATCAGGGTGTTGACGAAGGGCAACTCCCACGGATTGAAGGTCTCGATCGTTGCCGGCGGCCAGACATGGCCGATCGCATCGCTCGGGTACAGCGCCGCGCCGAAATAGGCCCAGAACCAGGCGACGAAGAACATCACTTCGGAAGCGATGAACATCACCATGCCGTAGCGCAGATGCAACTGCACCACCGGGGTGTGGTGGCCGTCATGCTCGGCTTCCCTGATCACGTCGCGCCACCAGGCAGCCATGGTGTACAACACCACCGCCAGGCCCGGCAGGATCCACAGATAGCTGTGGCCGTGGAAAGAGTAGACCGCACCGATGGCAAGCGCGAAGGCGCCCATCGAGCCGATGAACGGCCACGGGCTCGGATCGACGAGATGGTAATCGTGATTGCGGGCGCTACTGGCCATGGATACCCCCTTCTTACAGACTCTTAGTTGGCCGGCCGGGCGGTGTCGCCACGGTCCGAGACTCGGGTGTGCTCTTCCTTGCGGAAGAAAGTGTAGCTCAAGGTGATGTCGACGACATCGCGGGTCTTCGGATCCTTCAGCAGTTCAGGATCGACGAAGAACGACACGGGCATATCGACGGTCTGGCCGGGGCCAAGCTCCTGCTCGGTGAAGCAGAAGCAGGCGATCTTGTTGAAATACTGACCGGCCTTCTCGGGCGTGACGTTGAAGCTGGCAGTACCCACGATGGTGCGGGCGGTCGGATTGGTGGCCTGGTAGAAGGCCAGCGTTTCCTCGCCCGGGCGCACCTTGATCTCGCGCTGCACCGGCTGGAATTTCCATGGCATGCCCGGCGCCACGGTGGCATTCAGGCGTACGGTGACCAGCTGCTCGCCGGCCTCGTCCGCACCCGGAATGGCCCCGGGCGCCTGCGCAGCGCGCAGCGGCGTGCCGGCAAATCCGGTGACACGGCAGAACATGTCGTACAGCGGTGCGGACGCAAACGCGCCGGCAGCCATGAAGGCCACGGTCACGACGCAGTAGGCCGCGATGCGGCGGTTCTTGCGCTGCAGGTCAGGCGCGGTCAATGCGCACCTCCCATGCGGACAATGGTGATCGAGTAGAACAGCACCACCAGCGCAAACAGCACCACCGCCAAAGCGATGTTGCGCGCCCGGCGGCGCTTATGCTCGTCGTGCTGCGGCATCGCGCTCATGCCCCCCAGCCGAGCCCGCGCTCAGCCAGCAGCAGGGCGAACAGCAGGAACAGGTAGAGGATCGAATAGCCGAACATGTATTTGGCCGACTTGTAATCGGTGCTGCGCCAGATACGGAAAGCGATGCCGAGGAAGATTGCGCCCAGCAGCGCAGTCACGCCACCATAGAGCGGGCCGGCCAGTCCGAGCATCCAGGGGCTGAGCGTGATCGGCACCAGCAGCAGGCTGTAGAGCAGAATCTGGCGGCGCGTTTCGGGTTCACCCGCCACGACCGGCAGCATCGGCACGCCGGCGCGGGCGTAGTCGTCGGAACGATAGAGCGCCAACGCCCAGAAATGCGGCGGCGTCCACATGAAGATGATGGCAAACAGCAGCAGCGGCAGCAGGCTGAGGTCGCCGGTGACGGCGGCCCAGCCGATCATCGGCGGGAAAGCGCCGGCGGCGCCGCCGATGACGATATTCTGCGGCGTGCGACGCTTCAGCCACATCGTGTAGATGAAGACATAGAAGCCGATGGTGAGCGCCAGGATGGCAGCCGCCACCCAGTTGACGCCGAGCCCCATCACCAGCACCGACCCGACCGACAGCACGCAGCCGAAGCCGAGCGCCTCATCCCGGCTGATGCGGCCCTGCGGGATCGGACGGCTTTGCGTGCGCGTCATCACCGCGTCGATATCGGCGTCGTACCACATGTTGATCGCGCCCGAGGCGCCGGCCCCGATGGC
Source organism: Ferrovibrio terrae (assembly GCF_007197755.1). Classification (NCBI taxonomy): domain Bacteria; kingdom Pseudomonadati; phylum Pseudomonadota; class Alphaproteobacteria; order Rhodospirillales; family Rhodospirillaceae; genus Ferrovibrio; species Ferrovibrio terrae. The sequence continues at coordinate 2,501,801 of NZ_CP041636.1, read as the reverse complement.
GATGCACAGCAGCGCGGTGATCGCCAGCACCGGATGAAGTGAGCCAGGCGCCAGAACCATGCCGACGAGGCCGGTGAAAACGACCAGCGACATCACGCGCGGCTTGAGCAGCGCGAAATAGTCGGCCGGGCGGGCTTCGCCGGTCTTGCCGTAAGCGGCATCGAGGCCGGCATTGCCGGCCTCGTTTACCTGTCCAATGAAACTGGCGTCGGACAAACTCGAACTCCCGGGGCTGGAGTTCCGGTCTTACTTGATGACCGGAAGCTTCTCGTACTGGTGGAACGGCGGCGGCGAGGACAGCGTCCATTCCAGCGTGGTGGCACCTTCGCCCCACGGATTGTCCGCTACCTGCTTCTTCTTGATGAAGGCCCAGATCACCGAAGCGACGAAGAACAGCGTCGAGGCAAAGGCGATATAGGCGCCGATCGAAGCGACGTAGTTCCAGCCGGCGAAGGCATCCGGATAATCCGGAATGCGGCGCGGCATGCCCTGCAGGCCGAGGAAGTGCATCGGGAAGAACAGCAGGTTGACGCCGATGAAGGTGGTCCAGAAATGAATCTGGCCAGCCGTCTCGCTCAGCTCGTAACCCGACATCTTGCCGAACCAATAGTAGAAGCCGGCAAAGATGGCGAACACGGCGCCGAGGCTGAGCACGTAGTGGAAATGCGCCACCACGTAATAGGTGTCATGCAGATAGGTGTCGACGCCGGCATTGGCCAGCACGACGCCAGTGACGCCACCCACGGTGAACAGGAAGATGAAGCCGATGGCGAACAGCATCGGCACCGTAAAGCGGATAGAGCCGCCCCACATCGTGGCGATCCAGGAGAATATCTTCACGCCTGTCGGCACCGCGATCACCATGGTGGCAGCGGTGAAGTAGGCTCGGGTGTCGACGTCCAGACCCACGGTGTACATGTGGTGCGCCCAGACCACGAAACCGACCACGCCGATGGCGACCATGGCGTAGGCCATGCCGAGATAGCCGAATACCGGCTTCTTCGAGAAGGTCGAGATGACCTGGCTGACGATGCCGAAGCCCGGCAGGATCAGGATGTACACTTCGGGATGGCCGAAGAACCAGAACAGATGCTGGAACAGGATCGGATCGCCGCCGCCTTCAGGCTTGAAGAAGGCAGTGCCGAAGTAACGGTCGGTCAGCAGCATGGTGATGCCACCGGCGAGTACCGGCAGCGACAGCAGCAGCAGGAAGGCGGTGATCAGCACCGACCAGACGAACAGCGGCATCTTGTGCAGGGTCATGCCCGGCGCGCGCATGTTGAAGATGGTGGTGATGAAGTTGATCGCGCCGAGAATCGACGACGCACCGGCGATGTGCAGGCTCAGGATGGCAAAGCCCACGGCCGGACCGGGATGACCGACATCCGACGACAGCGGCGGATAGATCGTCCAGCCGCCGCCCATGCCGAGACCGCCGGCCGGGCCTTCCACCATGGTGGAGATCAGCAGACAGCCGAAGGCAGGGATCAGCAGCCAGAAGGAAATGTTGTTCATGCGCGGGAAGGCCATGTCCGGCGCGCCGATCATCAGCGGCACGAACCAGTTGCCGAAGCCGCCGATCATCGCGGGCATGACCATGAAGAAGATCATGATCAGGCCGTGGCCCGTGACCAGCACATTGAACAGATGATGGTTGCCGGCAAGGATGCCGTCGCCCGGGTTCATCAGTTCGGCGCGCATCAGCACCGAGAAGAAGCCGCCGATCAGGCCGGCGATCACGGCGAAGATCAGGTAGAGCGTACCGATGTCCTTGTGATTGGTCGAATACACCCAGCGGCGGAAGCCGGTCGGGGTGTGGTGATCGTCATGATGATGGCCGTCATGGGCGTGGGCCTGATTGTAAGCCATTGCGCTCCCCTGGTCCTAAATCTTGCGGTTACTGGGCGGCGCGCGCGTCGGCGAGACGCGGCGACGGACCGTCGACAGTGGCGAATTTCTGCTTGGCTTCCTCGGCCCACTTTGCATAGGCGTCCTTGGAAACCACCTGCACCTTGATCGGCATATAGCCGTGGTAGGCGCCGCAGATTTCCGAGCACTGGCCGTAATAGGTGCCTTCGCGTTCGGCGCGGAACCAGGTTTCGTTGGTACGACCCGGCACCGCATCCTTCTTCACGCCAAAGGCCGGCATGGCCCAGGCGTGGATCACGTCGGCAGCCGTGATCAGCAGACGGATGTTGGTGTTGACCGGAACCACCACCACGTTGTCGGTCTCGAGCAGGCGATGCTGGCCCTGCTTGATCTCGTTCTCGGGGATGATCGTGGCGTCGAAGGTGAAGTTGCCGTTATCCGGATACTCGTAGCTCCAGTACCACTGCTTGCCGATCGCCTTGATGGTCAGTTCCGGCTTGGCGGTCTTGTCGGCGTAGTAGAGCAGCTTGAACGAAGGCACCGCGATCACGATCAGGATCAGGATCGGCACCACGGTCCACAGCACTTCGACCAGCGTGTTGTGCGAGGTCTTGGACGGCACCGGGTTGGCCGAGGCGCGGAAGCGGACCATCACATAGATCAGCAGCGCCAGCACGAAGAGCGTGATCAGGGTAATGACCCACATCAGCAGATCATGGAAATTGTGCATCTCCACAGCCACCGGGCTCACCGCGGGCTGCATGCCCAGCAGCCAGGGCGCCGGCAAGCCGGGCGTGCCGGCATCGGCAGCCTGGGCTGCGCCAGCAGAGATCAGGACGGCCACAGCCGCGGTCAAAGCCGAAACACGGCCCGCGGCCCAGCGGACGGCCGCAAACGAAGTCCACCCCATCGTTCAATACCCTCGTTAATGACTTGGGAGTCTAAACACTTTCGAGGCCGGACCATACACCGGCACATGTCGCGCGCCCAGTCTGCGGGCCGTCGTCCGAGGCCTTTCTGCGACGATTTGTCGCTCCGCCTGCGCACCCCCCTCGCTGCCCCCCTTAAGCATTGATTTGGCTTGCGCTTGCGCCATCCCGGCGAGCCCCCTAAGCTGCCCTCTCCCGGGGGCTCCAGGCATGCTCGATCCGAACCAGCGGAAACTGACGCAGGACATACTCGACTGGCTCGATCGGCCCGCATTCACGGTTGAATATGGCCCCGGCGATGACTACCGTTACGTGTCCTGCAACACCGCTTACGCCGCTTTGACGGAAATGAACGCCGAGGCCCTGGCCGGCCAGGGCCTGTCGGCAGGCTTTGCGCTGGGTGAAGCTGCCAAGGTCCGCGATTTGCTGGACCAGACCCGTCGCGAGGGCCGGCGCCAGATCGGCAATACCCTGATCCGCTGGGCCAACGGCTGGCTCTGCCAGGGCCTGACGGTCGCCCCGCTGAACGACAATAACGGCCGGGTGAACGGCCTGATGGTGATCGCCGAGGCCAGCACCCCGGAGCGGATGCACCAGGTCGCCCTGCAGGTGGCCGAATACAAGCTGCGCGACTTCGCCGAACTGGCCTCCGACTGGTTCTGGGAAACCGACGCGGACCACCGCTTCACCTGGATTTCCGAGTCTTCAGGCGGCCAGACCACGGCCCTGCGCAATCTGTTCCTCGGCCGCTGCCGCTGGGAGGTCGCCATCCAGGGCGACAACGAATCCGACACCCTGTTCTGGGAAGAGCATCGCCGCCAGCTCGACCGCCACGAGCCGTTCCGCGGCTTCCGCTACTGCTCGATCATGGGCGACACCGAATTGTGGATCGAGATCAACGGCAAGCCGGTCTCCGACGCCAATGGCCGCTTCATGGGCTATCGCGGCTCCGGTCGCGATATCACCGAGCAGTACCGCCAGCAGCGCCGCATCGAGTCGGCCCTGCGTCAGGCCGAGGAAGCCAGCCGGGCCAAGAGCCAGTTCCTGGCCAATATGAGTCATGAGCTGCGCACGCCGCTGAATGCCATCATCGGCTTCTCGGAAATCATCCGCGACCAGATGTTCGGTTCGGTCGGCGTGCCGCGCTACGTCGACTACGCACGCGACATCAACGGCTCGGGCACGCATCTGCTCGCGCTGATCGGCGACATCCTGGACATGTCGCGCATCGAGGCGGGTTATTACGCACTGGATGAAAAGGCCGTCGACCTGTCCACGGTGATTCAGTCGGCGCTCACCATGGTGCGGCCGCAGGCCGAACGGGGCGGCATCACGCTGCGCAATCTTTCGCCCGACACGCTGCCGCAGCTGCGCGCCGACGAACGCGTGGTCAAGCAGGTGCTGATCAATCTGCTGGGCAACGCGGTGAAGTTCACGCCCAGCAGCGGCACGATCGATGTGGTGTTCCGCCAGCTGCCCGACGGCACCCCGTCGCTGACCGTGATCGATACCGGTATCGGCATCACGCCCGAGCGACTTGAGCATATCTTCGAACCCTTCCAGCTCGCCAAAGCCGAGGTGGCGCGCCAGCACGGCGGCACCGGCCTTGGCCTGTCGATCAGCAAACGCCTGATGGAACTGCATGGCGGTTCGCTGTCGCTCAGCAGCACCGTGGACAGCGGCACGCAGGCGCAGATGACCTTTCCGAACTGGCGCCTGCTGTCGGATGCCGACCAGGAATGGACGCCGCCGGTTGCACCTGAGCCGGCTGCACCGGCACCGATGCAGGCGGCGCCCCAGCGCAAGATGGAACAGCCGGCGCCGCGGCAGCCCGACAGCACCGAGCTTGGCGAAACGCTGCGCACCCTGCTCGCCACCATGAACGAAGGCGTGCTGACCATCGATGGCCAGGGCATCATCGTCAACGCCAGCGATACCTGCGCCACGATCTTTGGCTATGCCGCCGGCGAACTGAACGGCCAGAACGTCAAGACGCTGATGCCCGAGCCATTCCGCTCCGGTCATGACTCTTACGTGCGGAATTATCTCACCACCAAGCGCGCCAAGATTCTGGGGCTCGGCCGCGACACGCTGGGCCGGAAGAAATCCGGCGAGATTTTCCCGATCCATATCAGCGTTGGCGAGTATGCTGGCGAGGACGGCCCGGCCTTCATCGGCCTGATCCGCGACATCTCCGATCGCCGCGATGTCGAACTGCGCGCGGAATTCGCCAGCCGCAACGATCCACTGACCGGCATTCTCAACCGCGCCAGCTTCATTGCGGAGACCGAACGCATGCTGGGCGCGCAGCATCGCCTGGACGGCGGCCTCTGGGTGCTGTTCAACCTCGATATGGATGGCTTCCGCGATATTAACGAAGGCTTTGGCTATCACATCGGCGATTCGGTGCTGAGAAGCATCGCAGAGCGCCTGGGTGAGGTGCTGCCGCGCGAGGCCCTGATCGGCCGTATCGCGGCCGATCAGTTCTCGGCGCTGGCCGGCGTGAACGATCTGAACCATGCGCTCAATCTTGCGCAGACCGTGCATGCGCATCTGACCAAGCCGGTAACCGCCGAAGGTCGCGTGGTCCCGCTGAAGGTCAGCATGGGCGCGGCAATCGTCGATGATCCGAGCGAGAAGATCGGCGACGCGCTGGCCAAGGCGGAACTGGCGATGAAGCTGGTTCGCGCCGCGGGCGGCGATTCAACCCGCTTCTACAGCCCGGAAATGACGCGTGCGGCCGAACGCCGCCTGCGCCTGACCATGAACCTCGATGCCGCCATCGAGAACAACGAATTCCATGTCGTCTACCAGCCCGTGGTGGAGACTTCGACCGGCGCCATCTGCGCCATCGAAGCCCTGTTGCGCTGGAAACATCCCGATCTCGGCGCGATCTCTCCGGCCGAGTTCATTCCTCTGGCCGAGGAAACCGGCAGCATCGTGCAGATCACGCGCTGGGTGTTCGCCAATGTGGCCGAGCAGATCCGCAGCTGGCGCCGCAACGGAATCGAGCCGCGCCGCGTCTTCGTGAACGTGTCGGGCCAGCAGTTCATCCGCGACGACCTGCCGGCATATTTCCGCAAAATGGCCGAGGAAGAAACCGATCTGGTGCACTTCATCGGCATCGAGATCACCGAACAGGCCGCGATCCAGAATATGGAAGCCACCGTGCAGGCGATCCGCGATCTCGCCGAGATCGGCATTGATGCCGCGCTCGACGATTTCGGCACCGGCTATTCATCGCTGAGCTACATCCAGCGGCTGCCGATCCGCAAGATCAAGCTCGACCGCGCCTTCATCGCCGACCTGCCTGGCAACGACCGTGACATCGCCCTGGTCCGCGCCATGATCGGTATGGCGAACGGTCTCGACCTGCCTGTGGTGGCAGAAGGTGTGGAAACCGCCGCGCAGCGCGATTTCCTGCGCGGCGTGGGCTGTAGCGAATTGCAGGGCTATCTGATCAGCCGGCCCGTGCCACCCGACGAGATGGGTGAATTGCTGCGCCAGAGCGATCGCCGCCGCCGTTAATTTACGGCGACGGAAAAGACTGGGCGACCGCCACCGCCGCTAATTGAGCCGCCGCCCGCTACAGGGGCTGTATTTTTTTAACTCCAACGCCATATAGTCCTGAACCACAGGCTGTCTTACTGTTTTTCCTGATTTTCAGGTTTTTCGAGGGTCCGTTATGACCGGTGCATCCGCTGCCCAGGAGCTGTTTTTCACCCGTGCCGGCCTCGACCGCGCCCGGCTGGACAGCATTGTCGGCGATGCCCTGCAGGGTGCCGATGATGGCGAGCTGTTCCTCGAATACAGCCAGTCCGAGGGCCTGACCTTCGACGATGGCCGCCTGAAGGCGGCGGCCTACGACACCACACAGGGTTTCGGTCTGCGCGCCGTATCAGGCGAGCAGACCGGCTATGCCCATGCCTCCGAACTGAGCGAGGCCGCCATCCGTCGCGCCGCCACCACCGTGCGCGCCGTGCGCGCCGGTCATAGCGGCGAGATGAGCCTTGGCCCTGTAGCCACCAACCGCCACCTCTATGGCGACGACAATCCGCTGAACGAGATTCCATTCGAGCAGAAGGTCGAGCTGCTGCAGGCCATCGATGCCTATGCCCGCGCCAGGGATCCGCGCGTCAGGCAGGTCTCGGCGTCACTGGCCGGCAGCTGGCAGGCTGTCGCAATCCTGCGCGCCGACGGCAAGCTGGTGCAGGATGTGCGCCCGCTGGTGCGCCTGAATGTGTCTGTTGTCGCCGGCCAGGGCGACCGTATGGAAAGCGGCAGCCGCGGCGCAGGCGGCCGCGTCGGCTACCAGCAGTTCTTCGATCCGGCCCATTGGCAGGCCGAGGTGGACGATGCCCTGCGCCAGGCGCTGGTCAACCTCGACTCCGTACCCGCGCCGGCCGGCGAAATGCCTGTAGTGCTCGGCCCGGGCTGGCCCGGCATTCTGCTGCATGAAGCGATCGGCCATGGCCTGGAAGGCGACTTCAATCGCAAGAAGACCTCGGTCTTCTCCGGCCTGATGGGCCAGCGCGTGGCCGCACCCGGCGTCACCATCGTGGACAATGGCACCATCGACAAGCGCCGCGGCTCGCTCACCATCGACGACGAAGGCACGCCGACCGAGAACACCATGCTGATCGAGGACGGCGTCCTCAAGGGCCTGATGTACGACCGCATGAACGCCCGCCTGATGGGTGTGAAGTCGACCGGCAACGGCCGGCGCCAGTCGTTTGCCCATAACCCGATGCCGCGCATGACCAACACCTACATGCTGGCTGGCGACCGTGACCCGGCCGAGATCCTCGGCGGTGTCAAAAAGGGCATCTATGCCGTGAACTTCGGCGGCGGCCAGGTCGATATCACCTCTGGCAAGTTCGTGTTCTCGTGTACCGAAGCCTACATGGTCGAGAACGGCAAGATCGGCGCGCCGATCAAGGGCGCCACGCTGATCGGCGCCGGCGCCGAAGTGCTGAAGCAGGTGAAGGCGGTCGGCAATGACCTGCAGCTCGACACCGGTATCGGCACCTGCGGCAAGTCCGGCCAGGGCGTGCCGGTTGGCGTCGGCCAGCCGACGTTGCTGATCGAAGGTTTGACTGTCGGCGGTACGGCCAAGGCGGCGTAAGCCCCCGGCCGATCGCTTTACGAGGGGGAAGTCCCATGCCCGCGACTCTTGGCAAGAAATACAGCAGCGTCGACCTGCTGAAGCATGATCCGGTCTGGCAGCGCATCCGCGAGGAAGCCGCCCATGCCGCCCAGCAGGAACCTCTGCTCGGCAGCATGGCGCATTCGGCCGTGCTGCATCACGAGCGACTGGAAGACGCGCTGAGCTACATCCTGGCGCAGAAGCTGGGCAGCACCGAGCTGTCGGCGCTGGGCCTGCGCGAAGTGATCGAGGACGCCTTCGCCGCCGACCCGGATATCGGTCATGCCGTGCGCGCCGATCTGGTTGCCGTGAACGAGCGCGATCCGGCCTGCCGCAGCTTCCTGAAGCCCTTGCTGTTCTTCAAAGGCTTCCAGTCGCTGCAGGCGCATCGGGTGGCGAACTGGCTGTGGCGCGAAGGCCGCGAGACCATGGCCTTCCTGCTGCAAAGCCGCACCTCGGAAGTCTTCGCCGTCGATATCAATCCGGCAGCGAAGTTCGGCCGCGGCATCCTGATCGACCATGGCACCGGCGTGGTGATCGGCGAAACCGCCGTGATCGACGACGATGTCTCGATGCTGCAGAACGTGACGCTGGGCGGCACCGGCAAGGAAACCGGCGACCGCCATCCGAAGATCCGCCGCGGCGTGCTGATCGGCGCCGGCGCCAAGATCCTCGGCAATATCGAGATCGGTGAAGGCGCCAAGATCGGTGCCGGCAGCGTGGTGCTGATCCCGGTGCCCGCGCATTGCACGGCGGCCGGCGTGCCGGCCAAGATCGTCGGCGACTGCGAATGCGAGCAGCCGTCGCGCGAGATGAATCACGGCCTGCCCTACCACCGCGACGACTGATCGCGCTCCTTATGCGCCGGCTTCTGTTCGGTGTGCTGGTTGCTGTGCTGCCCTCGCTGGCAGCGCAGGCGCAGTCGCTTGTTGGCGCACTGGAATGGCTGCCGCCTGGCAGCCTGTCGGTCGAGAGCCTGACCCGGCACCCGGAAGAACAGCTTGAGGGTGGAGAGAAGCAGAGCTTCTACGTAGACCTCGGCCGGCTCGCCTTCCGCAGTCCCGATGTGCTGGGCGGCACCGCGCGCAAGGCCGGACTTTCCTGTCAGGCCTGTCACGCCAACGGCTTTGCCACCACGGCCTTCTTCATCCCCGGGCTTTCTAACAAGCCGGGGAGCATCGATGTCAGCCATGCTTTCTGGAATCTGCGCGGCGAAGACGGCATCGACAATCCGCTGGAAATTCCCTCCCTACGCGGCGTGAAAACCAAGGACCGTTTCGGCCAGGACCGCCGTACGGCCTCGTTACGCGACTTCACCCGCCGCGTGATCGTGACCGAATTCGCCGGGGCCGAGCCCGATGCCCTGCTGCTCGATGCCTTGATCGCCTATCAGGAAAAGCTGCAGCCTGCGGCGGCGGTCTACGAACCAGTCAGCCTGCGGCAGGATCTTGCCGATCTGACGCGCTATCTCGATGCGCTGCGTGTGCCGCTGGCCGAGGAAGAGTCCGCGCTGGCCGAACGCATGACGGTGATGATCCGCAGCCAGATCGGCTTCATCCACGAGCGTTTCGCAGACGACGACCTGCGCGGCAGCCGCGGGCTGCTGGAGGAATGGTCACGGCAGTTGGCGCAGATTGCGCTGCAGGCCGAACAGGGACGATGGGTGCAGGCGCGTACCGCGCGAGCCGACCTGCGTCAGGCGATTGCAAAGCCGCCCGCCGTGCTGGCGGCCGATCTGCCGCGCAGCCTGTATCAGCCGGAGCACCTGAAAATGTGGCTCAGTAAGCCAGTTCGGTGAAAGCCGGATCGACCGACTTGTTCCAACGACCGTTATAGAGCTTCAGCAGCGCTTCCGCCGGCGTCTCGCCGCTTTCCACGATCCGCACCAGCGGCTCAAGGAAATGTGTCTCGTCCTCGCCAGCCGGCGACAGGCGAGAGCGGTTCTTCAGGCCGCTCATGGCGATCTGCACCATCTGCTCGGCATAGTGCTTCAGCGGCCGGCCACGCAGCGGCGTATGAAGACCGTATTTCGGCGCATCCAAACGCAGTTGCTCGCGCTCGGCTAGCGTCCAGTCGCGGCACAGGTCCCAGGCCGCATCCAGCGCGGTCTTGTCATACAGCAGGCCGACCCAGAGCGCCGGCAAGGCACAGAGCCGCGACCACGGGCCGCCATCGGCGCCGCGCATCTCGAGGAAACGCTTCATGCGCACTTCGGGGAACAGCGTGGTGATGTGGTCGGCCCAGTCGCGCATGGTGGGCAGAGCGCCCGGCAGGGCCGGCAGCTTGCCCGCCATGAAGGCACGGAAGCTCTGGCCCGAGGCGTCGATATACTTGCCGTCGCGATAGCTGAAATACATCGGCACATCGAGCGCATGGTCGACATAGCGCTCAAAGCTCATGCCGTCATCGAACACGAAGCCGAGCATGCCGGTACGGTCAGGATCGGTGTCGGTCCAGATCTGGCTGCGGTAGCTCAGGAAGCCGTTCGGCTTGCCCTCGGTGAAGGGCGAGTTGGCGAACATCGCCACGGCCAGCGGCTGCAGCGCCAGGCTGGTGCGGAATTTCTTCACCATGTCGGCTTCGGAACCGTAATCCAGATTCACCTGCACGGTGCAGGTACGCAGCATCATGTCGAGGCCGAGATTGCCCTTCTTGGGCATATAGGCACGCATGATGTTGTAGCGGCCCTTGGGCATCACCGGGATGTCGTCGCGGCGCCATTTCGGATTGAAGCCCAGGCCCATCATGGCAATGCCGGCCTCTGACCCCACTTCGCGCACCTGCTTCAGATGCGTCGAAACCTCGATACAGGTCTGGTGAATGGTTTCGAGCGGTGCGCCCGAAAGTTCGAACTGCCCGCCCGGCTCCAGCGTGATCGACTGGCCGTCCAGGGTCAGCGCGATGACATTGCCGCCTTCGACCACCGGCTCCCAGCCGAACCGCTGCAGACCGGTGAGCAGGCCCTTGATGCTCGCCGCGCCCTCATAGGGCAGCGCACGGAAATCAGAGGTGTTGTAGGCGAATTTCTCGTGTTCGGTGCCAATGCGCCAGTCGGCTTCCGGCTTGCTGCCCTCGGCCAGATACTCGACAAGCTGCGCCTTGGACGTGATCGGCGTCTCTGGGGCCTGGGCGGGACCGGACATGAAAACCTCAGTGCTTATTATTATCGTTTACGCTGGACTGCTGGTGCGGGCCGAACGGCCGTTCCGCATATGGGGCAGCCAAGCTCTGTTGTCCAGCCCCGTAAGGCTGCCGTTCGATGACGCTAATTCTGCCGAACGGATTGTAAAATGGCCAAGGCGGCAATCGCCGCCGTTTCCGCCCGCAGGATACGCGGCCCGAGCGATACCGTCACCACCTGCGACAGGGCCGCAAGACGATCCAGTTCCTCCGGCGCGAAACCGCCTTCGGGGCCGACCAGCAAGGCGCATGGCCCCCTGCCTTTCGCCGCGGCCAGCAGTGATGGCGCGTCGCTGCGTTCGGCGCAGAGAAACAGCTGGCGGTCCTGCGGCCAGTCCTGCAGCAGTTTCTCCAGCGTGACTGCCGGCGCCACCTCGGGCACGTCCAGCCGCTCGCATTGCTCGGCGGCTTCGCGGGCATGCGCCGCCAGCCGCTCGGCATTGACCTTCTGCATCTGCGTGCGCCGCGTGATCACGGGCAACAGGCGGCCGGCGTCAAGCTCGGTGGCTTTTTCAACAATCATCTCGATGCGGCCCTGCTTGATCGGTGCGAAGCAGAGCCAGACATCCGCAGTGGAGGCCGGCTGCGGGCGCAGTTGCGCCGCGAGATCGAGCCGCACGCCTTTCTTGCCGGCCTCGGCGATGACGGCACGGAATTCGCCATCGCGGCCGTTGAACAGTGCCACGGCCTCGCCAGGCTGCAGACGCAGCACATGCCGCAGGTAATGCGCCTGATCGTCGGGCAACATGACGGAGCCGCCCGCGCTCAACGCGTCGGTCACATGGAGGCGGGCTTTGACAGACTCGGCCATTCCGGTTGTGCTGGGACAGAGGACCTATTACACGAAGCGTTATGACAAAGCCCGGGGATGATGTCACGGATCAGGCTCCCGCCGACGCAGTGGCCAATCACTGGGTCGAACGCTGGCTGCCGGCCGGCTGGCGACCCTATGCCCGGCTGTCCCGGCTGGACCGCCCGATCGGCACCTGGCTGCTGCTGCTGCCCGGCTGGTGGGCCATCGCATTGGCTCGCCCGCTGGAAGCCGAACTGGATGTCTGGCTCATCGTCCTGTTCGGCATCGGCGCCCTGGTGATGCGCGGTGCCGGCTGCACCTTCAACGACATTGTCGATCGCGATTTCGACGGCCAGGTCGAACGCACCAGGCTGCGCCCGATCCCCTCGGGCCAGGTGAGTGTGACGCAGGCCTGGATCTGGCTGGTGATGCAGGCACTGGTCGGCTTTGCCATCCTGATCCAGATGAACGCGCTGGCGATCTGGCTGGGCGTCGCCTCGCTGGGGCTGGTTGCCATCTATCCCTTCATGAAGCGCTATACCTGGTGGCCGCAGTTCTTCCTCGGGCTGGCCTTCAACTGGGGCGCCGTGCTGGGCTATGCCGCCGTCAGCGGCCGGCTCGACTGGATCACGCTGATTCTCTATGTCTCCGGCATCATCTGGACGCTGGGCTACGACACCATCTATGCCCTGCAGGATAAGGAAGATGACGCCCTGATCGGGGTGAAATCCACCGCCCGGCTGTTTGGCAGCCATGCGCGACTGTGGATTGCCGGCTTTTACGACCTCACCCTGATCGGGCTTGCCCTGGTCGGCTGGCTGGCCGGGCTCGGCTGGCCCTATTGGGTCGGTCTTGGCCTGGCAGCCGCACATTTCCTCTGGCAGGTGCTGACACTGCGACTGGACGACAGCGCCGACTGCCTGACGAAATTCCGGGCAAATCGCGATACGGGCCTGATCCTCTTCGCTGCCTTCTTATTGGGCTAGCTTTCGACATGGCAAAGACCATTATCGCTTGGCGAAAACTGGGGCGCCGCGTATCTTCGCGCGCATGAAAAAGCCCCGAATCAGCGCCAAAGACTTCGCCAGCCTGTACAAGCAGTACAACGCCAATCTGGCTTTCGTGGATTGTGGCCGCAAATGCGCGCCCCTCAACAACGGCCAGCCGGTCTGCTGCACCACCGAGAATGCCATCCCGGTGGTGGACAAGGCGGAGTTCGAACTGCTGAAGGGCCGCACCGACCTCTGGTTCAAGTACAAGCCGAACGACGCGGTCTCGCGCCGGATCGTCGATGAGCTCAATTCCAATGCCTGCGCCATCGAATGCAAGGGCGCGGCCTTCTGCGAGCGCGACAACCGCACCATCGCCTGCCGCTCCTTCCCCTTCTATCCGTATCTGGACAAGAAGGGCAATTTCATCGGCCTGACCTACTACTGGGATTTCGAGGACCGCTGCTGGATCATCTCCAACATGCAGGTGGTCGAGCGCAAATTCGTCGACGAGATGGTCGCGGCGTTTGAGCGCATCTTCAAGCTCGACCCTGACGAATACGACACGATGAAGAGTCATTCGGCCACCATGCGCCGCGTCTTCACCCGCCAGGGCAAGATCATCCCTATCATCCATCGCGATGGCGGCTATTTCAAAATCAAGCCGGGCAATGACGGCACGCTGACGCCCTGCACGCCCGATGACTTCAAGAAATTCGGCCCCTACAAGTCGGAAGCGGCCTATATCAAGGCCGTGAAGGAAGCTGGCGGCACGCTGGGCCCGGTCCCCAAGGGCGGCTATCTCGCGTCGTAATTAAGCCTGGTCGTCAAACAGGAACGTACCGAGCAGCACCCAGCGGCGGGCTTTCGCGTCCTGTTTCGGCTTCGCCCGCAGCGGCGTCGTATAGTGCCAGAACGGCAGCCGGTAGGCCGTCACCAGCCCGGGCTTCTGCGTCACTTCCACCATCTCGGTGAAATGGCCGGTCTTCGCATAGACCAGATACTGGTCGCGCACGGCTGTCGTCGCAAAGCTGAGATGCATGTCCAGATAGCCGCGCGCGGCAGCAGGTTCTTCAGGGTGATGATCGGTATGTGGCCCGGCATAGTCACCCGCGCCATAAGCAATCGCCTGCAGGCCGTATTTCTTCTTCAGCGTCCGCCCGGCGAGGGCTGCGGCAAAGGCGCGATAGCTGTCTGACCGCAGGCATGCGACCAGCCCGATCTCCTGCGCCACCTTGAAAGCAGCCGAACGCGGATTGTCGAGGTGGGCGGTCTGCTGCCGCATCGTCTTGGGCAGCTGCTCGGCATAATTCTGTGTCTGCTCCCAGATCGTCTCGGGCGGGATCGGCTGCGCCATCTCGCGCAAATACGGCAGCAGGTACTTTTCCAGCAGCATGGCAACCGCGCGCGCCTGTTTCGGATCGACCAGGCCATCCAGCGCCAGGAACCGAGTGCGTGGATTGGCCAGTGCGCCCGCCTGCGTATGGCGGCCCGCCAGCAGGGCTTCACCCCGGGTTGTCAGCAGATCGGCAAACTGGTCAGGAAAACAGCGCATGCCATGGGCTTAGGCGCAGAGGCTGGGCGGGTCAAGCTCTGGTAAGGGCATTCCCTGCCCCGTAATCTCCCCGCCATGGACTCCCAAGCTTCGTCATCGCCACGCGACCTGCGCATCGCCCAGATCCTGCTGTTCGTCACCCCCGCTATGTTCACCACCAACATGGTGATGGCACGGGCCACGGCCGGCCTGATCCCGCCGGTGGCACTGGCCGAACTGCGCTGGCTTGGCGTGGTGCTGGTGCTGCTGCCTTTCTGCGGCCGCGAGTTGTGGCGCAGCCGTGCCGCCCTGCGTCGGGAATGGCGGCATCTGGTGGTGCTCGGCTTCCTCGGCATGGGCATCTGCGGCGCGGCGGTCTATTACGGCGCCGTCACGACCACAGCCACCAATATCGGGCTGATCTATGCCACCTCGCCGGTGATGATCATCCTGCTCAGCCGCCTGCTGTTTGCCGAAAGTTTTTCCTTCCGCCAGGGGCTGGGCACCGCATTGGCGCTCGCCGGGGTGCTGGCCATCATCCTGCGCGGTGACCTGACCACCATTCTGCATCTGACATTCACACCGGGCGATCTGATCATTCTCGGCGCCGCGATTTCATGGGCGCTGTACAGCGTGCTGCTGAAGCACTGGCGCAGCAGTCTGAGCGTCACCGCCCGGCTGTCGGCCATCGCCTTTGCCGGCGTCGTGGTCATGCTGCCGGTCCAGGCTTATGAACTCGCCGTGATCGGGCCGCCGGCGTTTGATGCGCGCACCATCGCCGCCGTCGCCACCCTGATCCTGGTGCCGGGCGTCGGCGCCTATGCCACCTTTGGCTACATGACCAAGCATCTGGGCCCGAACCGCACCGGCCTGATGCTGTATCTGGCGCCGGTTTACACCGCCCTGATGGCCTGGCTGCTTCTCGGCGAGGCATTTGCAATCTACCATTGGCTCGGCGCGGCGCTGGTGCTGCCGGGCCTCTATTTCGCCACGCATAAACCGGACCGGACCTGATGCCTTACGCCTCATTGCGCGATTTCATGGCCCTGCTGGAGCAGAGCGGCCGGCTGGTGCGCGTCAAAGAGCCGGTCTCCACCGTGCTGGAAATGACCGAGATCCAGACCCGCCTGCTCGCCGAAGGCGGTCCGGCGGTGCTGTTCGAGAAGCCGGTCCGCGCCGATGGCAGCCCGAGCGACATTCCGGTGCTGGTGAACCTGTTCGGCACGGTCGACCGCGTGGCGCTCGGCATGGATCGCAAGCCGGAAGAACTGAAGGATGTCGGCGAGACGCTGGCCTTCCTGCGCCAGCCCGAACCGCCCGGCGGTTTCAGGGAAGCACTCGGCCTGCTGCCGCTGGTCAAGACCGTGATGGCGATGACGCCGAAAACGGTGGGCAGCGGCGCGCCGGTGCATGAGATCGTGCTGCAGGGCGACGACATCGACCTGAGCCGGCTGCCGATCCAGACCTGCTGGCCGGGCGAACCATCGCCGCTGATCACCTGGCCGCTGGTGGTGACGCAGGGCCCGAACAGGGCCGACAAGACCGATCGCTTCAATCTCGGCATCTACCGCATGCAGGTGCTGAACAGGACGCAGACCCTGATGCGCTGGCTGAAGCATCGCGGCGGCGCGCAGCAGCATCAGCGCTGGAAGCAGGCCGGCAATCGCGAGCCTTTCCCGGCCGCTGTGGTGATCGGCGCCGATCCGGGTACCATTCTCGCGGCCGTGACGCCGGTGCCGGACACATTGTCGGAATACCAGTTCGCCGGACTCCTTCGTGGGAAGAAAGTCGAACTGGTCGATTGCAAAACCATTCCACTCAAGGTGCCGGCCGAGGCCGAAATCGTGCTGGAAGGCCATGTGTCGCTGGAGGATTACCGCGACGAAGGCCCCTATGGCGACCATACCGGCTACTACAATTCGGTCGAGCAGTTCCCGGTCTTCACCGTCAGCGCCATCACCATGCGGCGCAATCCGATTTATCTCAGCACCTTCACCGGCCGTCCGCCGGATGAGCCCAGCGTGCTGGGCGAGGCGCTGAACGATGTGTTCGTGCCGCTGATCCGCCAACAGTTCCCCGAGATCGTCGACTTCTGGCTGCCGCCGGAAGGCTGTTCGTATCGTGTCGCCGTGGTCAGCATGAAGAAGGCTTATCCCGGCCATGCCAAACGCGTGATGATGGGCGTGTGGTCTTACCTGCGGCAATTCATGTACACCAAGTGGATCATCGTGGTGGACGACGACATCAATGCGCGCGACTGGAAGGACGTGATCTGGGCCATGTCGACCCGCATGGACCCGGCGCGCGACATCACCTTCGTCGAACACACGCCGATCGACTATCTCGATTTCGCCTCGCCGGAATCCGGCCTGGGCAGCAAGATCGGCCTCGATGCCACCAACAAATGGCCGCCGGAAACGAAAAGGGAGTGGGGCGAGAAAATCCGCATGGACGAGGACGTGATCCGCACCGTGACCGAGAAATGGCCCCGGCTCGGCCTGCCGGGCAGCGGCAAGCCGATCTGGAAATAGACCGACCCGCCCGCCCAACCACCTCCATCTATGACCAATGTCACATGGCCGCCGATTGACGGCGGAGGCCCGGTCTGGCGACAATCGACCAACAGGGACAGGATGAGGCACGCAGCCCATGGGGCTCCGGCGAAACGGGTTATGGCAAAGCCTGTGTGATCAGGTTTGCGGTGGCGGCAACAAGGCCTCCGCCGAGAATGAGCGCCTGACTGAAGCTTTCCGGCATGAGGAATATGAGGCGCTGCGGCTGACCATCGGCCTGCGCTATGCCGTCTTCATCATCGTCGCCACCATCCTGAGCATCGAGATGGGCTGGCCGCTGGCGGCAAATTATTATGCCTATCTCGGCGCCCTGGCCTTCTCGGCCTATTTGCAGCTACTGCTGCGCAAGCCCGAGCTCGACCGGCCCTGGATGCATGCCGTATTCCCGTTCATCGACATGGCGCTGCTCACCGCGGTGATCGTGCTGCCGAATCCCTTCGACCCGAACCAGCTGCCGCCGCCGATGCGGCTCGGTTTCGACACCATCCTCTATGTCGCACTCTTCATCGTGCTGTCGGCGCTCGGCCAGTCGGCACGCACCGTGCTGAACACCACGCTGGCGGCCATCATCTGCTGGAGCATCGGCACGATGTATATCGTGATGCAGCCCGACGTCACTTTCGGCAGCCGGATGGACAATATCCTGCATGTGCCGATGCAGGAGCGTATCGACTACATCCTCAATCCCTGGAATGTACGGGTCGGTGAATTCGCGCCTCGCCTGATCCTGATCGGCCTGATCGGCCTGATCCTTGCCATCGCCGTGGCGCGGTCGCGCACCCTGCTGGCGCGCCAGGTCGAAAGCGAACGCGCACGGCGCAACCTGTCGCGCCATTTCTCGCCGCATATCGCCGAGGAACTCTCGCGCATGGACGACGCGCTCGGCCAGGTCAAGCAGCTTGACGCCGCTGTGCTGTTTGCCGACCTGGTCGGTTTCACCCAGATCGCCGACGACCACACGCCTGAACAGACCATCGGCATCCTGCGCGAAGTGCACCAGCGCCTGTCACGCGCCGTGGCCGACAATGCCGGCACGCTGGATAAATATCTCGGCGACGGCATCATGGCCTCGTTCGGCACGCCCAAACCCGGCCCGCGCGATGCCTCGGCTGCACTGCTGGCGGCGCGCGCCATGCTGCGCGAGATGGATCTTCTCAATCGGCAGCGCAAGCTGCTGCGCCAGGTGCCGCTGCAGCTAGCCGTCGGCATCCACTATGGTCCACTGACGCTGGGCAATATCGGCGACGAAACCCGCATCGAATATGCCCTGATCGGTGAAACCGTGAACGTGGCGCACCGGCTGGAACAGATGACCCGCGCGCTGAACGCTCAGCTCTGCCTGAGCCAGGCTTTCATCGACAAGCTGACTGATGAAACCCGCGGCGATGCCGGGGCGGTCCGCGACATGGTGGCGCTGAAGCCGCAACCGATCCGGGGCCTGCGCGATCGCATGGTACTGTGGATCCTGGCCCGACCCGCCATCACCGCCGAGGCCGACGCGCCCGAGCCCACGCCAACCATTCATTGAACCGGTCATGACGAAAAAGGGCAGAGGCAGTTGACCTCTCCGGCACATTGTTGCCTGCTAGGACCATGCGTTTCCGCCAGCCCCTCTCCCTCTTCCGCAAGCCCCAGCCGGCCGACCGCGACCTGCTGCCGTGGTGGCATCCCGCCAGCCTGCTGCGCGGCGCCTGGAACCTCGCCTTCTCGGCGGCACTGGGCGTCGGAATCGGCGCCATTACACTCGATCTGGCAACCCAGATTGTGGCCAAGCTGGCCGGCGTCACCGGCCTTGGGTCAGGCGATTGGCAGGACTGGCACGGACCGCTGCAGCCAGTCGCCTGGATCGTCGGTTGTTTTGTCGCGATCGTTGCTTATATGTCCTACAGGATGGACGATAAGATCGATGCCTGATCGTTTCCCATATTCAGACTGAGCCATTATTCCATGTCCGATACTGCCAAGCGCGCCGCTGAAGCCCAATCCCTGGTCGCTGACCTGATCGCCACCGCTCGCAAGGCCGGCGCGGAGAATGCCGACGCGCTGTATCATGAATCGCGCTCGCTCAGCGCCGGCGTACGACTGGGTCAGCCCGAGGATGTCGAAAGCTCGGAGAGCCGCGAGCTGGGCCTGCGTGTCCTGCTCGGCAAGCGCCAGGCCTGTGTCTCGACCACCGACTTCGCCAAATCCACGCTGGATGAACTGGTCGGCCGCGCCGTGAGCATGGCACGTGTGGCACCGGAAGATGCCTTCTGCGGCCTGCCCGACCCGGCACAGCTGGCCAAGGAGCCGCAGGACTTCGATCTCTTCGACGGTGTCGAACTGGAAATGCCGCAATTGCTTGAACGCGCCAGGGTCGCCGAAGCGGCCGCCACCGCCGTGCAGGGCGTGACCAATTCCGAGGGTGGCAGCGCCGGCCGCGCTTTCAGCATGTCGGCCTATGCCAATACCGCCGGTTTCAACGGCGCGGGCTGGATCGGCTGGCACAGTGTTTCTGTCTCCGCGATTGCCGGCAGGGATACCGGCATGGAAACCGATTACGATTACGAGGCGCGCACGTATCTGAGCGACATGCCGTCGCCGGAAAGCGTCGGCAAGAAGGCCGGCGAGCGCGCCGTGAAACGGCTCAATCCGCGCAAACTCGACAGCGGCGCCATGCCGATCGTGTTCGACCCGCGCGTCTCGTCAGGTCTGATCGGTCATTTCCTCGGTGCCATCAACGGTGCCGGCGTCGCGCGCGGCACGTCCTTCCTGAAGGACCGGCTGGGCGAAATGGTGTTCGCGCCGGGCATCAGCATCATTGACGATCCGCTGCGCCGGCGCGGTTTCCGCTCGCGCTGGTTCGATCTGGAGGGCGTCGCCGCCCCCACCCGCGCGCTGATCGAGGATGGCCGGCTAACCACCTGGCTGCTGGATTGCGCCACAGCACGCCAGCTTGGCATGCAGAGCACTGGCCATGCCTCGCGCGGCACATCCTCACCGCCCTCGCCGGCGCCGACCAATGTGCATCTCGAGCCCGGCAAGCAGACGCCGACCGAACTGATGGCCGACATCAAGGAAGGCCTGTATGTCACCCACCTGATCGGCATGGGCGTCAATGGCGTGACCGGCGATTACAGCCGCGGTGCCGCCGGTTTCCTGATCCGCAACGGTGAGATTGCCGAGCCGGTCGCCGAGATCACGATTGCCGGCAACCTGAAGCAGATGTTTGCCAATCTGGTACCGGCCAATGACCTGACCATCCGTTTCGGCACCGATGCGCCGACCGTGCGGATCGACGGCATGACCGTCGCAGGCCGATGAAAGGCGCGCGCTGATGGCAGGCTCGTTCCGTCAGGATCACGATCTTGCTCTGGCCGCGACGCGCGAGGCCGGCGCTATCGCGCTGACGTTCTTCCGCGATGGCGTCAAATCCTGGAACAAGAAGCCGAACGACCCGGTTTCCGAAGCCGATCTCGCGGTCGATGCCCTGCTGAAGGAAAAGCTCTGCGGCGCGCGGCCGGACTATGGCTGGCTGAGCGAGGAAAGCGGCGCGGCAGGCCAGACCATGACGCGCTGGATCGTCGATCCCATCGACGGTACCCGCGCCTTCATCGAAGGTAAACCGGAGTTCACCATCTGCGTGGCGCTGGTGCATGACGGCGCACCGGTCATCGCGGCGATCTACAATCCCGCCAGCGAAGAGCTGTTCGAGGCTACTGCTGGCGGCGGCGCATTGCTGAATGGCAAGCCGATCCAGGCCTCGGGCCATGCCAGCCTGATGGAAGCACGCTTCCTCGCCTCGCGCCGTACCTTCGAGCGGCATGGCTGGCTCGCCCGCACGGCCAAGGCGGATTTCGCCTATCGCAACTCGATTGCCTATCGCATGGCGCTGGTGGCGGCCGGCAAATTCGACGTCGCCATCAGCCTGACCGAAAAAAGCGACTGGGACGTGGTGGCGGCCGACCTGCTGGTGCGCGAGGCGGGTGGTCGGGTCACCACCGCCGATGGCGCGCCGCTGGTCTATGGCAGCGAAAAGTATCGCCACCCTTCCGTCATCGCCACCGGGGCCTATGTTTTCGACGATGTGGTCGATCTGCTGAAAACCCGCAAGCCCTGAGCGCGGGAACCCACGTCGTCCTTACGCGTTCTGTTCCGGATCACGGAAAGACCGCATCATGCTCAAAATTCTCGGCTGGACCATCGGCATCGTCTTCATCACCGGGCTTCTCGTCTGGCTCGGCATCTTCAAGGCGATTTTCTGATCGCTTTACGGCACACCCTATTCTTAAGGGGCGCCATTGCGGCCATGGACGCGATAGCCGGGCCGCTCATTCAGGCGGTCGTAATAGGCCGCGACCTGCGGATAAGCCGGTCGCACGCCCTTCATGGGCACCGAATACCAGCGATGAATCGATAACCCGATGGGGATATCCGCCAGCGTGAACCCCGCATCGGCGATATAGCCTCCGGTCTTTGCCAGCTGCGCTTCCACCAGGCCGACCATCCCGTTGAACTGCTGCAGCGATGCTGCGATGGCCTCCGGGCTGAAGGCAGGATTGCGCCGCACCAGACCCTGGAAACAGGCGCGCCAGCTGCCGTTGAAATCCGAGACCTGCCAGTCCATCCAGCTTTCGATCCGCGCGCGCCCAGCCGGCTCAGTTGGCAGCAAGTCGTGGCGCCCCGTTTTCGCGGCGAGGTAACGCAGGATGGTGTTGGACTCCCAGACCACCGTGCCTGCATCCTCGATCACCGGGATCATGCCCACCGGGTTCAGCGCGCGGAAGGCCGGTTCGTCCAGTGAACGGAACTGGCCGTAGCCGCCCCAGTCCTCGCGCTCATAGGGCAGATCAAGTTCGGCACAGAGCCAGAGAACTTTGCGCACATTGATCGAATTCGGGTGACCGTGGATTTTCAGCATAGGGCGATGCTGCCAGCGCGGCCAATTGCGGCCAAGCTGTTTATTGTCCCGATTGTATCGGTGTTCAGGCCTTGCGGACCCAAATGGCATTGTCGTGGAAAGCGGCGCCACCATTGGGCTTCGCCGCATCCGCGCCGGTCAGCGCGTTGATCCCCATGCCATCCACGAAGCTGGCATGCGGCCAGATGCTTTCCACCACCGTCACGCCGCGCACCACGCCGCCATAATGTTTGGCGTGGATGCGGATGTTGCCGCGGCGGTTGCCGATGCGCACCAGTTCGCCATCGGCAATCTGCAATGCGGCCGCGTCTTCAGGATGAATGAACAGCGTCGGGCGGCCCTCGCGCTTCACCGAGGTAGGGGTTTCCGTGAAGCTGGTATTCAGGAAATTGCGCGCCGGCGAGGTGATCATGCGGAACGGATGTTCGTCCGTCGCCGGCTCGATGCTGAGCCAGTGATCGGGCAACACCGGCATGCCTTCGTGATCCGGCCCCATGCCGGCCCAGTCGGGCTTGAAGCGGAATTTGCGGTCCGGCCAGGCGAAGCCGTCAGCATAATGCGCGGTGTCGAAATCCGGTTGGCAGTCGTGCCAGCGTTGCGCTCGCAAGGTCGCCACATCGGGCCAGCCCGAGGCCTTCAGCGTCTGCTCGACCATTTCGATGGCGCTCATCTCGAAGCCCGGATGTTTCGCACCCAGCCGCTTCGCCAGTTCGCGGATCACATAATGATTTTCGCGTGCCTCGCCCGGCGCTTCGACCAGCTTGGGTCCGAGCAGGATATGCTGCTGTCCGCCGGCCTGATAGATGTCGTCATGTTCGGTGAACATGGTGGCCGGCAGCACGATATCGGCCATCTTCGCGGTCAGCGTCATGAACTGCTCATGGACGCAGGTGAACAAATCGTCGCGCGCGAAGCCGCGTTTCACCAGTCCGGATTCCGGCGCCACTTCCATCGGATTGGTGTTCTGGATCAGCAAGGCCGTCACCGGCGGGCCGTGCCGCAGGGCCTTCGCATCGCCGGTCAGCACCGGGCCGATCTGCGACTGGTCGAGCATGCGGATCGACGGATCGACCGCATCCAGCCCATCGATCAGCGTCTTGTTCCAGTGGAAGATCGCGCCGTTATTGTGGAAGGCACCACCGCCTTCGTATTGCCACGAGCCGGTGACGCTCGCAATGCAGGTGGCGGCATGCATATTGACCGCGCCGTTGCGGCTGCGCGCGAAGCCGTAGCCCAGCCGGATGTAATGCTTTTTCGTCTGGCCCAGCAGGTGGGCGAAACCGGTGATCTGCGCGACAGTCAGCCCGGTGATCGCCGCGGCCCATTCCGGAGTCTTGTCCTGCAGGTGCGCTTCCAGTTCAGCCGGCGCATCGGTATGCCGCGCCAGATAGTCGCGATCGGCATAGCCGTCGCGGAACAGGACATGCATCACGCCACAGGCCAGCGCGCCATCGGTGCCCGGCCGCAGGATCAGCGCCATATCGGCCTGTTCGGCGGTGGCATTGTGATAGGCGTCCACCACCACGATCTTCGCGCCGCGTTCCTTGCGGGCGCGGATCACATGGGTCATCACATTGACCTGGGTGTGCACCGCATTGGTGCCCCAGATCACCACCAGATCGCTTTTCGCCATCTCGCGCGGATCCGGGCCATGCAGGCTGCCGGTGGCGGCGATATAGCCGGCGCGGGCCAGCGTGACGCAGATGGTGGAATGCTGGCCGGAATATTTCTTCACATGACGCAGGCGGTTGATGCCGTCACGCTGCACCAGACCCATCGTGCCTGCATAGTAGTAAGGCCAGACCGTCTCGCTGCCGTATTTCTTCTCGGCGGCGACGAAGGCCTCGGCTGTGCGGTCGAGCGCCTCTTCCCACGAGATCGGCTTGAACTGCGTGCTGCCTTTCGGGCCGGTGCGCAGCAGTGGCTGCAGCACGCGTTCCTTGTGGTTGGCGCGCTCGGCATAGCGCGCCACCTTGGCGCAGATCACGCCGGCCGTGTAGCTGTTCTCCTCCGCGCCGCGCACCCGGCCGATGCGACCATCGGGCGTCAGTTCGATTTCGAGCGCGCAGGTCGACGGGCAATCATGCGGGCAGGCACTATGGCCGGTCTGCGGCTTGGGCTTGGCGGCGGGGACGAAAGGAGCGTTCATCTTACCGGAGGCGTGCGGGGCTGAGGTCTGTCTCGGTCACACCGAGATCGGCCACATCCTGCGGCAAACCGTGGCCCTGCGCCAGCGCCCCGGCAACCCGGGCCATGGCAGCCGAAGTCTGGATGCCATAACCGCCCTGGGCCGAGAGCCAGAAGAAACCCGGCTTTTCCGCATCAAAGCCACATACGACGGTACGGTCGTCCACGAAGCTGCGCAGCCCGGCCCATTTCGCCGCCAACCGGCGCACCTGCAGATTCGACACGGTTTCCAGCCGATCGACGGCAATGGCGATGTCCATCTCGTCGGGCTGCGCATCGGTCGGATCGGAATCGGTCTCGTCGCAGGGCGAGAGCAGGATGCGGCCGGCATCGGGTTTGAAATACCACTGCTCGTCGGCATCGATCACCATCGGCCAAGCGTGGATATCTACACCGTTCGGCGGATCGAAGGTGACGGCTGTGCGGCGCTTCGGCTTCAGACCGACCGGCTTTACCCCGGCCATGCCGGCGACCACATCGCTCCAGGCGCCAGCGGCATTGATCACCACCGGAGCAACGAACACGCCCTTGCTGCTCTTCACCTGCCAGTCGGCACCGGTCCTGGTGATGCCGGTCACTTCGGCATCAGTGATCATGCGGCCACCCGCAGCGGTCATGCC
Organism: Ferrovibrio terrae; assembly: GCF_007197755.1. Lineage (NCBI taxonomy): Bacteria > Pseudomonadati > Pseudomonadota > Alphaproteobacteria > Rhodospirillales > Rhodospirillaceae > Ferrovibrio > Ferrovibrio terrae. The sequence goes on along the minus strand of NZ_CP041636.1, from coordinate 2,477,081 downwards.
GCGCAGAAAACCGTTATGCAGGGCATGTACCTCGATATCCATGGCATCGGGTTCAGACAATGCCCCGCCACTGACCGCTTCGGGTTTCAGGATCGGCATCAGCGCCTGGGTTTCGGCCGCACCGAGGCGCTTCACGGTCGGTACCAGCTTGCGCATATCAGCGAATTTGGCATCGAGCTCGGCCGACTGCGCCGTGCTGCCGATATGCAGCGCACCACGCGGCGTAAGGATCGGCACCGATGCGAAGCCGGCTGGCGGGTTCATCAGGAAATCACGGCTGGCCACGGTGAGCGCACGGATCGGCGCATTGCCATAGGTTTCAGAGAACAGCGCCGCCGAGCGGCCCGTGGTGTGATAGCCCGGCTGGCTCTCACGCTCGAGCAGCACGACCTTCTTGCCGGCCCGCGCCAGCTCGTAACCAGCACCCGCGCCGGCAATGCCGCCGCCGATAATCACCACGTCGAAACGATCCGTCATGCGATCCTCATCTCAGTCTGGGCAACCGCGACCTCTGCGGGCCGTTGGCAACCTGACTATAGAGATCGCAGGTCGGTGCGACCAATACCTTCAGGGTATGGCGTAATGACGCCCTCGCCTCACACCCCGCCGAAGCAGAGGTATTTCAGCTCGATGAAGCTGTCGATGCCGTATTTCGAGCCCTCGCGCCCATGGCCGGATTCCTTCACGCCGCCAAAGGGCGCTTCGGCGGTGGAGATCAGGCCCTCGTTGATACCGACCATGCCGTATTCCAGCTTTTCGGCGACACGCCAGACCCGACCGATATCGCGGCTGTAGAAATAGGCCGCCAGCCCATAAGGCGTATCGTTGGCCAGCCGGATCGCCTCGGCTTCGTCCTTGAACCGATAGAGCAGCGCGACCGGGCCGAAGATTTCTTCCTGCGCCGAATCCATCTTTGTGGTGGCGTCGCCGATCACGCTGGGCTGGTAAAAGGTCCCGCCCAGTTCGTGCCGTTCGCCGCCGAGCAGCACCTTGGCGCCCTTGGCCTTGGCATCGGCGACCAGCCGCTCGACCTTGTCCAGCGCATCCTGGTTGATCAGCGGCCCCTGATTCACGCCATCAGCAAAGCCCGGACCGGTCTTCAGCTTCTTCACGGCTTCCGTCAGCTTCGCCGCGAAGGCATCGTAAACCTTCTCCTGCACGAAGAAGCGGTTGGTGCAGACACAGGTCTGGCCGGTATTGCGATACTTGGAAATGATTGCGCCGGTCACAGCAGCGTCGATATCCGCATCATCAAACACGATGAAGGGCGCATTGCCACCGAGCTCGAGTGACAGCTTCTTCAGGGTGCTGGAGCTCTGTCTGGCCAGAATCTTGCCGACTTCGGTCGAGCCGGTGAACGACACCTTGCGCACGATCGGGTTGGTGGTCAGTTCGGTGCCGACCTCGGCGCCATGCGACGAGGTGATCACGTTGAACACGCCCTTCGGGATACCGGCCTGCTCGGCCAGCCAGGCCAGCGCCAGTGCGCAGAGCGGCGTATCTTCGGCCGGCTTGACCACCACCGGGCAGCCGGCCGCCAGCGCAGGCGCCACCTTGCGGGTGATCATGGCAATCGGGAAATTCCATGGCGTGATCGCGGCAACGACGCCGATCGGCTGCTTGACCACCACGATACGCTTGTCGGCGGCATGGGACGGAATGGTGTCGCCATAAATCCGGCGCGCTTCCTCGGCAAACCATTCGACGAAGCTGGCGCCATAGACCACCTCGCCTTTGGCTTCCGCCAGCGGCTTGCCCTGCTCCAGCGTCATCAGTGCAGCCAGATCGTCCTGGTTCTGCAGGATCAGGTCGTTCCACTTGCGCAGGATAGCGGCGCGCTGCTTGGCCGTCAGCGCGGCCCAGGCCGGCCAGGCCGCATTGGCAGCCTGAATGGCGCGCGTCGCCTCCGCCTTGCCCATATCGGGCACTTCCGCGATCAGGCTGCCGTCGGCGGGATTGGTGACCTTGAAGCTCTTGCCGCTATCCGCGCCCACCCAGGTGCCATCGATATAGGCCTGACGGCGCAGCAGGTCGGCGTGTTTGATCTGGGTCATGGCAGGCGCTCCCTCTTTTGCGGGAGAAAAGTTAGCGCCCCCGACCGACCTCTTCCAGTCCGAACAACCGATATTTCAGGAATATCGGGACTGCTATTTGGACAGCCGACCGTCGGCCAGCGCCTTGGTCTCGAAGGGAAAGACAATCGCGCGATCCGGCTTGAGCAGCCCGGGCTTGCCCTTGTTCTTGTATTCAACGCTGCTGAGCAGGTCACGGATCAGATTCAACCGCGCCACGCGCTTGTCGTTGGCCCGCACCACCAGCCAGGGCGAAGCCGGCGTACTGGTGCGAGACAACATGGTATCGCGCGCCCTGCTGTAATCCTTCCAGTGTTTCAGCGCCGCCTCGTCGATCGGGCTGATCTTCCACTGCTTCAGGGGGTCTTTGCGACGCGCATCCAGCCGCCGCTTCTGTTCAGCTTTGTCGATGTCGAGATAATATTTGAACAGGTGGACACCGTCACGGATCAGCATGTCTTCGAAAACCGGCACCGCAGTGAGGAAGTCCTCATAGGCCATCTGGCTGCAGAAACCCATAACGTGCTCGACGCCGGCGCGGTTATACCAGCTCCTGTTAAAAAGCACGAATTCACCGCCGGCCGGCAGATGCGGCACATAGCGCTGGAAATACCATTGTGTCGCTTCGCGATCCGACGGCTTGCCCAGGGCCACGGCGCGGGATTCGCGCGGGCTCATATGTTCGAGGATTGCCTTGATCGCACCATCCTTACCGGCACCGTCACGCCCTTCCAGCAGGATCAGCAGGCGTCCGCCAGTCTCGATCAGATGCCGCTGCAGCCGCACCAGTTCGATCTGCAGGCCACGCAAAGCCGCGCGGTAGGTCGTCTCTTTCTTGCTTGACCGCGCGATGCTCACATGCCCTCCGGCAGCGGGATGAATTCGGTCTCGCCCGGCACTTTCGGCCAGTTGCCCGCACGCCAGTCAGCCTTGGCCTGTTCGATCCGGTCTTTCGAGGACGACACGAAGTTCCACCACAGATTCCGTTCGCCATCCAGCGGCGCGCCACCCAGCAGCATCAGCCGCGCCGCACCGCGAGCGACAATTTTCGGGCGCGCACCGGGCTTGAGCACCAGCATGGTGCCTTCGCCATACACATTGCCGTCAAGTTCGACTTCGCCGATGGCGACATAGACAGCCTGTTCTTCATAACCCTCAGGCAGCGGCAATGTCGCACCACTGCTCATCTGCGCATCGAGATAGAACATCGGCGCAAAGGTCTGGGCCGGCGACTCCACGCCGAAGGCCTTGCCCGCGATCAGGCGCAGATGCACGCCGGGCTTTTCGATCTCGGGCAGGCTGCTGGCCGGATGATGATGGAAGGTCGGTTCGGTTTCCTCATGCGCCCTGGGTAGTGCAAACCACGACTGGATGCCATGCAGCGGCGCCCCGCTCTGGCGCAGCTCCGGCCGCGTACGTTCGGAATGGGCGATGCCGCTGCCGGCCACCATCCAGTTGACGTCGCCGGGCCGGATCGGCTGCACCACGCCGAGGCTGTCGCGATGCATGATCTCGCCGTCGAACAGGTAGGTGACCGTGGCGAGGCCGATATGTGGATGCGGCCGCACATCCAGACCCTGCCCCGGCTCGAACTGCACCGGTCCCATATGATCGAAGAAGACGAAAGGCCCGACATGACGACGCTTGGCATAAGGCAGCACGCGCCGCACGGTGAAACCTTCGCCCAGATCACGCGTGCGCGGCGTGATCAGCATATCGACGGAATCAGGCAATGGGGCTTCAGGCATCTTTGACCTCTTGGGGAAGATGCCGAAGACTAGCGCGATCCGTTCAGCCCTGCCAACAGCCGTCATTGACGATGCCGGTGAGCCGCGCCAGATCCGGGCCGATATCGATGCCCTGCCCGGCCAGCCAGGCATCGTCATAGTAACTGCAGGCATAGCGGTCGCCGCTGTCGCAGAGCAGTGTGACAACGCTGCCCTGCTGTCCCGCCTGCTTCAACTCGCAGAGCAGGGTCAGGACGCCGACGAAATTGGTGCCGGTCGAGCCGCCGACGCGACGGCCGAGCAGCCTGGAGAGCAACCGCATGCCTGCCAGCGAGGCCGCGTCAGGTACCCGGATCATGCGGTCCACAACATCGGGCATGAAGGAGGCCTCGACGCGCGGCCGGCCGATGCCTTCGATCCGCGAGGATTTCGGATGCACCAGCGACGGATCCCGTTTGTGCCAGAAATCGTGGAACACGGAATTCTCCACATCGACCACACAGAGCCGGGTCTTCATGCGGTGGTAGCGCAGATAGCGGCCGATGGTGGCGGACGTGCCGCCGGTGCCGGCGCCGACCACGGCCCAGACCGGTTCGGGGAATTCCTCATGCGCCATCTGCTCGAAGACCGCTTCGGCGATGTTGTTGTTGCCGCGCCAGTCGGTGGCGCGCTCGGAATAGGTGAACTGGTCCATGTAATGGCCACCGCAATCGCGCGCCAGTCGCTCGGCCTCGGCATAGACATGGCTGGCCTGCTCCACCAGATGGCAGCGGCCGCCATAGAATTCGATCTGCGCGATCTTCTCGGCCGACGTGGTCCGTGGCATCACCGCCACGAAGGGCAGGCCCAGCAGGCGGGCAAAATAGGCTTCCGAGACGGCGGTGGAGCCTGACGAGGCTTCAACGATGGTGGTCTTGGATCCGATCCAGCCGTTGCACAAACCATAGAGGAACAGCGATCGCGCCAGGCGATGCTTCAGGCTGCCGGTCGGATGGCTCGACTCATCCTTGAAATAGAGCGTCAGGCCGGGAAAGGCCGGCAGCTCCAGACGGAAGAGATGCGTATCGGCCGAACGGTTGAAATCGGCATCAATGCGGCGGAGCGCGTCATTGACCCAATCCCGATCAGTAGCAGCGGCGCGGTTGTTGGCAGCGGGCGAAGCGGCAAGCATGCGGTGTTCCTTCTGGCTGGGCTAAGCCATAGCCAGAAGGGGCATCCGCGCCAAGCCTTTCACAAAACTTTTGTGTTAATGCGTGGGGCCCAGAAGGAGATTCGGCAAGAACAGCGAGAACTGCGGCACATACGTGACCAGGAACAGCGCCGCGATCAGCGCGCCATAGAAGGGCCAGATCGTTTTCATCACATGCCCGATCGAGACCTCGCCAATGGCGCAGCCGACAAACTGCGTGGTGCCAACCGGCGGGGTATTCAGGCCCAGTGCGCAGTTGATCAGCATCAGCATGCCGAATTGCACCGGGCCCATGCCGTATTGCATGCAGATCGGCAGGAAGATCGGCGTGCAGATCAGGATCGTCGCGGCCATGTCGAGGAAGGTGCCAAGCACGAACAGGATCAGGTTGACCAGAAAGAACATCATCCACGGATTGGTGGTGATGCTTTCCAGCGCCTTGCCGGTCAGTTCGGCAACACTGTAGAGGCTGATCAGATAGCCGAAGGTGTTCGACACGCCGATCAGCAGCAGCACGATGCCGGTGGTCTTCACCGCCTTGGCGGCGGCCTTGATCAGCTGGCGCATGGTCAGCGACTTGTAGAGCAGCGTCGCCAACAGGATCGAATAGACCACGGCAATCGCCGCGGATTCGGTGGCGGTAAACACGCCGGTGAGAATGCCGGTGATGATGATGACCACCACGAACAGCCCCGGCAGGGCTGCGGCACCCGAACGCAGCACCACATGCCAGCCCGGGAAGGTGCCAGCCGGATAGCCGCGGCGGATCGCCACCAGATAGGCGGCCACCAGCATGCAGAGCGTCAGCAGCGCGGCCGGGATCAGACCAGCGGCGATCAGTGCCGCGATGGATACTTTTCCGCCGGCGGCCAGTGAATAGATGATCATGTTGTGGCTGGTGGGCATCAGCGCGCCGACCAGCGAGGCATGCGTGGTGACGTTCACCGCGTAGTCGGCGTCATACCCCTCCTTCTTCATCATCGGGATCATCACGGCGCCCATGGCAGAAACGTCGGCCACCGGCGAGCCCGACACGCCGCCAAACAGCGTGCAGGCCACGACATTCGACATGCCAAGTCCGCCGCGGATATGGCCCACCAGGTCCTTGGCGAATTTCACGATGCGGTCGGCGACACCGCCGTAGAGCATCAGTTCGCCGGCGAAGATGAAGAACGGGATCGCCAGGAAGGAGAAGATGTTCATGCCAGCCGACATGCGCTGGAACACCACGGCCAGCGGCAGGCCCTCATAAACGATGGTCGCGATGGCCGAGAGGCCGATGGCGAAAGCGACGGGAACGCCTAGAACGAGGAACCCGAAGAAGCTGAGCCCCAGAATGGTTAGTGCCATGACGGACGAACCTCTTTGCCCGCGATCAGGGCCAGGATGTGCTCGAGCGAGAATAGCGTGATCAGCACGCCGGCCATCGCGAGCGGAATATGGTTGAGACCCTCGGAGAGACCGAGGTTGGGGATCTTGTAGGGCATGACCGATTCTGCCAGCACCCAGGCATTCCAGCCCATGACCATGCCAAAGATGCCGACCAGCACATGGATCAGGATTTCAAACCAGATGCGGTGTCGCTCTGGCATCACCATCACCAGGATGGATTCCAGGCCGATATGGCCAGCATCGCGCACGCCGACGGCAGCGCCGAACATCGTCACGTAGAGCACGAAGACAAGCGCCAGGCTTTCCGCCCAGGTGGGCGTGTCGTTCAGCACATAGCGCCCAAACACCTGGTAGGTGACGACGGTGACGATGCCCAGCAGGCCCGCCACCGCCACATACATGCAAAGCCGGGATATCCAGGCATTGATGGGGGTTAACCAACGCAGCATGGATACTCCCGGCTTTGTTTTAAGCGTTCTGATACGACTTAGTTGGTGTCCTGGATGCGCTTGACCAGCGCCTTCAGTTTCGCATCACCGGCGAACTTGTCGTAAACCGGCTGCATTGCAGACTGGAACGACTTCTTGTCGATATCACTGATGACCTGCGCACCGCCGCCTTCGACCGTCTTGCGCGATGCCGTTTCGCGATCATCCCACTGCTTGCGCATGAAGGGTACCGATTCCTTCGCTGCCTTGCGGATGATCTCCTGCTCGTCCTTCGGCAGGCCATCCCAGACCCGCTTCGAGAAGACCAGCAGCTCCGGCGCCAGCGAATGTTCGGTGCGGCTGTAGAACTTTGCCACCTCGTAATGCCGCGAGCTGTCGTAGGACGGCCAGTTGTTTTCGGCCGCATCCACCACGCCAGTCTTCAGCGCGGTATAGACTTCGGCATAAGGCAGCGGTGTAGCGTTGGCACCCAGCGCCTGCATCATCGCAACCCACATGTCGGATTGCTGCACGCGGACTTTCATGCCCTTCATGTCGGCCACGGTCTTGATCGGCTTCTTGGTGGTGTAGAAACTGCGCGCGCCGCTGTCATAGAATGCCAGGCCGATGAAGCCCTGCGGCTCGAGCGCCTTCAGAATGTCCTCGCCAACCGGGCCATCCAGAACGCGGCGCATGTGTTCGGTCGACTTGAACACGAAAGGCAGCGCCGGGACGACGGTTTCCGGGGCGATGTTGTTGAACGCGGAGATATTCACCCGCACCATGTCGAGCGCGCCGAGCTTGGTCTGCTCGATCGTGTCCTTTTCCGAGCCGAGCGCGCTCTGGCCGAACACCTTCACGCTGTGCTTGCCGTTGGTGCGCTCGTTGATCAGCTTGCCCATCTGCACGACCGCGGTCACGGTCGGATAGTCCATCGGATGCACGTCCGAGGAGCGGAATTCCTTGGCCGAAGCCGCGCCGGCAAAACCGGCCACAACGGCCAGCCCGAGCAGAGCGCGGGCCATGCTACGAGTCTTCATTTTTAGTCTCCTCCCTATCAGGACAGCTTTACGCCGGCCCGTTCACGACGCAGGTTAGTCGTCGTGTCATCATACAACATTTCCATAATTTCAAGTCAACGGCGATCGTGGCCCCAAACCAAATTTTACTAAACCTGTGGATAAGTCTCTATGTAAGCATTGGTTTACGGGTTTTTTCTGCGCCCTGTACCGCCTCGGCTGACCTGCCCCAAAATCAGATACCTGTAGGTTGTCATACAAGCAGAAGAGTGATATTCCTCCCCTCTGACTTAGGAGGATTTGCCTGTGACGGCACTGCGCCGACGCGAAACCCTGACCTCGCAGCTGACCAAGACGCTGACCGAGCGGATTGTGAAGGGCACCCTGAAGCCCGGCGACAAGCTGCCGAGCGAACAGGAGCTGATCGAGCAGTATGGCGTCAGCCGCACCGTGGTTCGCGAGGCGATCTCCAGCCTGCGCGCCGCCGGCCTGGTCGCGACCCAGCAGGGTGTCGGCGCCTTTGTGCTGGCCGCAGCCGCTAACCAGCCCTTCCGTATCGACGAAAACAGCCTCGACCTGATCAAGGAAGTGATCAATGTGCTGGAACTGCGCATCGGCCTGGAGGCCGAGGCCGCAGCATTGGCAGCGCAGCGGCGCAAGCCCGAGCATCTGGAAGCCATGCGCGGTGCGCTCGACCGCATGGCGGCGGCTATTGCGGCCTCCGAGGATGCCGTCGCGCCGGATCTGGATTTCCACCAGACCATCGCCGAAGCCACCGGCAACATGCATTTCACCCATCTGTTCGGCTATCTCGGCGCGCTGATGATCCCGCGCGCCCGGGTGCAGACCTTCCGCTTCTTCGCCGATGACCGCACCGCCTATCTCAACCGCGTCAACGGCGAACATGAAGATATCTACCAGGCGATTGCCCGTCAGGACAGCGATGCCGCCCGCTCCGCGATGCGGCTGCATCTGAGCAACAGCCGCGAGCGGCTGCGCAAGGCCATGGAGCCGCCGCTCAGCGCCTGATCCGTTTACTTTCCGACAGAGGTGATTAATGGAACCCAATGCTCTTAAGGCCGCGATTTCGACCGGTCTGCTCTCCTTCCCCGTGACCGATTTCGACACCGCCGGCAATTTCGAGCCCAAGGGTTATCGCCGCCGCCTGGAATGGTTGGCGCCCTATGGCGCCACGGCACTGTTCGCCGGCGGCGGCACCGGCGAGTTTTTCTCACTGGCACCGGATGAATACAGCGACGTGGTCAAGACCGCCGTCGAGACCTGCAAGGACAAGGTGCCGATCATCGCCGGCACCGGTTACGGCACACGCCAGGCGATTCAATACGCGCAGGAAGCCGAGCGTCTCGGTGCGGCCGGCCTTCTTGTTTTGCCGCACTACCTGGTCGAGGCCGATTCCGAGGGCATCAGCCGACATGTGGCTGCGATCTGCAAAAGCGTCAAGATCGGCGTGATCGTCTATAACCGCGGCGTCTGCCGCCTGGGTCCGGACCATCTGGCGAGACTGGCCGAGCAATGCCCGAACCTGATCGGCTACAAGGACGGTATCGGCGATCTGGAACTGATGGTGGCGGTGCGGCGCAAGATGGGCGACCGCTTCAGCTACCTCGGCGGACTTCCGACGGCGGAGTTCTTCGCCGCGCCCTACAAGGCGATGGGTGTGCCGGTCTATTCCTCGGCGGTATTCAATTTCATCCCCAGGACGGCGATGGATTTTTACCGCGCGATTACGGCCGACGACACTGCAACCTGGACGAAAATTCTCGATGATTTCTTCATGCCCTATTCGGCAATTCGCAATCGCCGGCCGGGTTATGCCGTCAGCATCATCAAGGCGGGTGTCCGTCTGGTCGGCTACGACGCCGGCCCGGTCCGCACGCCGCTGGTCGACTGCAGCGAAGAAGAGCATAAAATGCTGAAGACGCTGATCGACAAGATGGGCCCGCAGTAAGGGCCGCAAGGAGGAAATGCCATGAAGCGCGTTCTGCTGACCGGTGCCAGTGGCGGGGTCGGGACCCGTCTGCGCCAGCTGCTCAAGCCGATCTATCCCGATCTGATCCTGAGCGACCTGAAGGCCCCGGCTGATCTGCGCAGCGACGAGACCTTCATCCCGGCCGACCTGGCCGATGCCGCCGCCATCGAGAAGGCCTGCGAGGGCATCGACGGCATCGTGCATCTCGGCGGCTTCTCGGTCGAAGGCCCGTGGGAAACCATCCTGAACGCCAACATCATCGGCTGTTACAACCTGTTCGAGGCGGCCCGCAAAAAAGGCGTCAAACGCGTCGTCTTCGCCTCCTCGAACCATGTGATGGGTTTCCATCCGCGCTCGACCAAGATCGGCATCGAAGCCGTGCCGATGCCGGATACCCGCTATGGCCTCAGCAAGCTGTTCGGCGAGGGCCTCGGCTCGCTCTATGCCCACAAGCACGATATCGGCGTGCTCTCGATCCGCATCGGCAATTTCGGCGACAAGCCGCTGGACGAACGCCGGCTGGCGATCTGGCTGCGGCCCGACGATCTGGTGCAGCTGATTCGCCTCGGCCTGGAAAAGCCCGATCTGGTCTACGAGGTCGTCTACGGCATGTCGGACAACAAGCGTGCCTGGTGGGACAACAGCCATGCGCTGTCGCTGGGCTACAAGCCGGGCGGCAAATCGGAAGACTTCGCGGCCGAGGCACTGGAAGCACAGAAGAAGCTGCCGAAGGATCCCGTCGGCGATTATTTCCAGGGCGGCACCCCCTTCTGCAGCGCCGAGTTCAATAACGACCTCGAGAAGCTGAAGAAGCAGTAATCCTCCGATGCGCATCAAAAGCGTCGATACGGTCACGCTGAAAATTCCGTTTAGCGATCTCTATGATGGCCCGCGCGCCAAGCGTCGCGGCTGGACCGAATTCGACACTCTGCTGGTGCGTATCGAAACCGAGGAAGGTCTGGTCGGCTGGGGCGAGGCTTTCGCCTATGGCTGCGCCTCTGCCGTCGGCGCCCTGATCCGCGATACCGTCGCACCGCTGGTGACCGGGCAGGAGATCAGCGATGTCGCCGCGTTCACGCTGAAGCTGCAGCACGACCTGCATATCTGGGGCCGCTACGGCATCACCATCTTTGCCATCTCGGGTGTCGATATCGCGCTGTGGGATCTGGCGGCGAAAGCCGCCGGCAGGAATCTGGCGACGCATCTGGGCGGCCGGGTGCGTAAAGGGATCACGGCTTATGCCAGCCTGGTGCGCTACGGCGGCGCCGAGCCGATCGCGGCGATGACGAAACGCGCAGTGGCGGAAGGCTTCCGCGACATCAAGCTGCACGAAATCGCCTACGAACCGATCGCCGCGGCGCGCGCAGCGATAGGCCCTGATGTGCGGCTGACCACCGATGTGAACTGCGCCTGGAGCCTGGCCGAGGCCGAGGCGATGCTGCCGAAGATGAAGGCGCTCGATCTCTACTGGGTGGAGGAACCGACTTTCCCGCCCGAAGATTACGACACCCATACGGCGCTGAGCCGTTTCGGCGTCGCGCTCTCGGCCGGCGAGAATGCCTGCACGGCAGTAGAGTTCACCCGGCTGTCGGCCGCGCTGACCTTCCCGCAGCCCAGCGTGATCAAGGTCGGCGGCATCAGCGAGTTCATCAAGGCAACGACCCACGCCGCCGCGCTGGGCCGCACTGTCATGCCGCATTCGCCCTATTTCGGCCCCGGCTACTGGGCCACCTTGCAACTCGCCGCCCATCTGCCCGCGGTGGGTCTGTTCGAATACATGTATGTGAAGCCCGAGGCGTATTGCGGCCACGATATCCCGCTGCCGCAGGATGGCCGCATCGCAATTCCCGATACCCCGGGCATCGGCTTCAAACCTGACGAAGAGACGTTGCGGCGCTATCGCGTCGCCTGAAAAAAAATATCTGGAGGATCGTCATGAGCTACACCCGCGTTTTCACCGGCCCGAAGCCGAAGCTGCAACTGCCCAAGGGCGCCTGCGATACGCATATCCATTTCTATGACGATCGCTATCAGACCCTGCCCAACACGCCAACACCGCCGGCCGTCGGTGTTGCCGAATACAGGCAGGTGATGGACTGGCTCGGCATCGGGCGCGTCATCGTCGTGCAGGCCAATGCCTATGGTGACGACAACCGGCTGGTGATGGATTCGACGGCTGCGCTGGGCCATGACAAAGCCCGCGCCGTGGTGGTGGTGAAGCCCGGCGTAACGGATGCCGAGCTCGACCGCCTGACCAAGGCCGGCGCGCGAGGTCTGCGCGTGATGAACCTGCTGGGCGGTACACTGAAGCTGGATGTCGCCGAAGAAATGGCCGCCCGCATCAAACCCTACAACTGGAGCATGCTGCTGCAGCTGAATGGCCGCGAACTGCCCGAGCATGAGGCGATGATCAAACGCCTGCCGGTCAGGATCATCATCGACCATGTCGGCAAGTTCATCGATCCGGTGCCCGTCGACCACCCGTCCTTCCGGTGCCTGCTGCGTCTGATCGATACCGGCAATGTCTGGGTCAAGCTGGCTGGCTGGTACGAGACCTCGCTGAACGGCAAGCCGAACTACGAAGATGTCGGCGCGCTGGCCAGGGCGCTGGTGAAGCACGCGCCCGAACGCATGATCTGGGCGACCAATTTCCCGCATGCCCAGGCTGACAAGTTCGGCTATCCGGACGAGTCGCAACTGCTCGACCTGCTGCTCGACTGGGCGCCGAACGAGGCCGACCGGAAGAAGATTTTCGTAGATAATCCGTCAGAATTGTACGGTTTCTGACGCATTACCGGCTATTTCGCTTGACGGCGGACGCTGCAGTCTCCATATAGCGCCTGTCATTGCACATCCTGTTGCGATGACCTTGCGCGCCGGGCCGCGTGAACGAGGAGCACTCCAACCGCTCTTTCGTCCTGCCCAGCGCCTTCAGCCTCTTTTCATTACGACCCAGGTCACGCGGGGCGTTTCATCGGTCCCCGCGTCCGACCGTTGCGCTGTAGGCGATTCACGCCCGCGCCGTCGTATGCTTTGTTTTAAGGATTCTGTTTTGACCAGCTTTAATGATCTTGGCCTCAACCCGGCCCTGCTCACCGCCATCACGGCGGGCAAATACACCCAGCCCACCCCGATCCAGGCCCAGGCAATCCCGCCGGTGCTTCAGGGCCGCGACCTGCTCGGCATCGCCCAGACCGGCACCGGCAAGACCGCCGCCTTCGCCCTGCCGATCCTGCATCGCCTCGCGGCCGGCAATCGCCGCCCGGCGCCCAAGACCTGCCGCGCGCTGATCCTGAGCCCGACCCGCGAACTGGCCTCGCAGATCGCCGAGAAGTTCCGCGCCTATGGCCATGACTCCAAGCTGAGCGTCGCCACCGTCTTCGGCGGCGTCGGCATGAACCCGCAGGTGCAGGCGCTGGCCCGCGGCGTCGACGTTCTGGTCGCCACCCCCGGCCGCCTGATGGACCATATGCAGCAGGGCACGCTGCGCCTCGACGCCGTCGAGACCGTCGTGCTGGATGAAGCCGACCAGATGCTGGATCTCGGCTTCGTACATGCGATCAAGCGCATCTCGCAGGCCCTGCCCAAGCAGCGCCAGAGCCTGTTCTTCTCGGCCACCATGCCGCAGAACATCGCGCAGTTGGCTGCCGGCTTCCTGAAGGATCCGGTGCGCGTGGAAGTGACCCCGGCCGCCACCACGGTCGAGCGTATCGATCAGCAGGTGGTCTTCATCGAAGCCGAGCGCAAGCGCGCGTTGCTGCTTGAGATCATGGCCGACCCGACCATCACCCGCGCTCTGGTCTTCACCCGCACCAAGCATGGTGCCGACAAGGTTGCCCGCCATCTCGGCACCGGCAACGTGCCGGCCGCCGCGATCCATGGCAACAAATCGCAAAGCCAGCGCGAGCGTGCCCTGGCCGACTTCAAGGCTGGCCGCATCCGCGTGCTGGTCGCCACCGACATCGCTGCCCGCGGCATCGACGTCACCGGCGTCAGCCATGTGGTGAATTTCGAACTGCCGAATGTCCCGGAAAGCTACGTGCACCGCATCGGCCGCACCGCGCGCGCCGGCAAGGACGGGATGGCGATTTCGCTCTGCGCGCAGGACGAGCGCGCTTACCTGCGCGACATCGAGAAGGTGACGCGCCAGCGCATCCCTTCGACCGACCGTCGCGGCGACGAGAAACTGGCGGCTGCCACCGCTGCCGAGCCGCGCGGCGAGAACCGTCCGCAGCAGCCGCGTCCGCACGGCCATGGCCAGAATCGTGGTGGCCAGCGTAGCGAGAATCGACGCGGCGACAGCAACGGCGGTCATCGCAGTGAAAGCCGTGGCGGCCAGCCGCAGGGCGCGAAGCCGGGCCAGAAGCCGGCCGGTGGTCGCCGGTTCGGCAAGCCGCAGGGCCAGCGCCCCAGCGGTAATCGTGACGGCGGCCAGCGCGGCAGCGTTCACTGATTTCCCGTACTGAATAAAAAAAACGGCGCCGCAAGGCGCCGTTTTCATTTCTGCCGCCGCGAAAGAGCCGTGCTCAGAATTTGTGGCCGTCCTTTTCCATCTGGGCGAAGACTTCCTCGGCCCAGTGCGTGGCGCTGTTGCCCGCCGGCACGCCGCAATAGACGGCCGCCTGCTTGATCACGGCGCGGATATCATCCTTGGTCAGGCCGTTATTGAAGGCCGCCTTCACATGCAGCTTGAACTCGTCGATACGGTTCAGCGCGATCATGGTCGACAGCACCATGCAGCTACGCGTCTTGCGGTCCAGCGTGGTGTCGGTCCAGACCTCGCCCCAGGCATAGCGGGTGATGAAATTCTGGAAATCTCCGTTGAAGTCGCTGATCTTGGTCAGCGAGCGATCAACATGGGCATCGCCCAGCACGCCACGCCGCACCTTCATGCCGGCGTCATAACGATCCTTGTCATCCATCTCTGTTCTCCTAGCCGGCGAGGAAGCCGGTCAGCGCCTTGGTGAAATCGCCCGGAACCTCGACATTCGACAGATGCGCGGCCGGGAATTCGGCATAGGCCGCGCCGGGGATCGTATCGGCCACCAGCTTGCCGTCCGCCGCCGAGGTCGACAGGTCATGCGTGCCGGCAATCACCAGCGTGGGCAGGCGGATCGCAGCGATGCTTTCGCGCTGGTCCATGTCGCGCACCGCGCCACAAGCAGCATTATAGCCGGCTGCCGGCGTGGCCAGCAGCATGGCGGCAATGCCATCGACCACGGCAGGCTGTGCCTTGATGAAGCCTTCGGTGAACCAGCGCTGGATCACGCCCGGCACCACGGCGGCAGTACCGCCCTTTTCCACGGCGGCGATCCGCGTGTTCCACACTTCGGCCGTGCCGATCTTGGCGGCCGTGTTGCACAGAACCAGCCGCGTGAAGTGCTGTGGCGCATTCACGCCAAGCCACATCCCGGTCATGCCACCCATGGAGAGGCCGCAGAACATCGCCTTGGGGATATTCAGGCCATCCAGCAGCGCCAGCACATCCTTGCCCAGGCGATCGACCTGATAAGGCGCCGGTGGCAGGCTGGACTGGCCGTGGCCGCGGGTGTCATAGCGCAGCACGCGATAGCGCTGGATCAGCGCTGGCATCTGCGGCCCCCACATATCCAGGTTGGTGCCGAGCGAATTCGACAGCACCAGCACAGGCGCAGTTTCCGGGCCATCCAGGCGGTAATGCAGGGAGACGCCATCGTCGGTGGCGAGATACGGCATGTTTCCTCCGGCCAATCTGCTTGTTGTATCTGGTGTCAGGTGCGGCGCGCCGCCAGCACCCGGTCGATCAGGGCGGCAGCGACACCGGTATAGCCGAGCGGATCGAACAGCTTGTCCAGCGTGGCGCGGTCGAGATGCAGCAGAACGGTCTTGTCCTCGGCCAGCACATCGCGCAGATGGCGCTGCTCCGAGATGGCACGCTTAGACGCCGCCTCGATCAGGTGATGCGCCTCCTGCTTGCCGAGCTTGGCGCCGAGCGCCATCGCCACCGCCTCGGCCATGATCAGGCCGTTGGTGGCATCCAGATTGGCGCGCATCTGATCGCGCTGGACTTCCAAACCACCAGTCACTTCCGTCATCTGCGCCAGCGCGCCGGCGCTGAGCTGCACCAGCTCGGGCAGCACCTGCCATTCGGCATGCCAGCCGCCCAGGCCGCGCTCATGCTCCTGCACCATGCCCGACAGAAGGCTGCCAGCCAGATGCGGCACGCGCGTCGCCGCCGCCAGCGCAGCGGCCGCAGCCACCGGATTCCGCTTGTGCGGCATGGTGGAGGACCCGCCCTTGCCTTCGCCGGCCGGCTCGTAAGCCTCGCCCGCTTCGGTCTGCATCAGCAGCGCGATATCGCGCGCCATCTTGCCCAGGGTACCGGTCAGCAGCGCCAGCACCGTGCCGAATTCCACCACGCGGTCGCGCGCGCCATGCCAGGACGTGGCCGGCAGTGCGAGTTTCAGGTCCGCGGCAAGCGCCTCCGCCACCACGAGGCCTTTATCGCCGAGCGCTGCCAGCGTGCCGGCGGCACCACCGAATTGCAGCACCAGCAGGCGCGGCTTCAGCTCGATGATCCGCGCGCGATGGCGCTCGACCGCATCGAGCCATCCGGCCACCTTCAGCCCGAAGGTGATTGGCAGGGCATGCTGCAGCCAGGTGCGGCCCACCATCGGCGTCTGGCGATGCTTCTGCGCCAGTGTCGCAAGATTGCCTGAGAGTTTTGCGAGATCGGCCTCGATCAGCGCCACTGCTGCGCGCAGCTGCAGCACAAGGCCGGTATCCATCGCATCCTGGCTGGTGGCGCCCCAATGCACGAAACCGGCGGCGGCCTTGTCCCTGGCCGCCACCTTGGCCGTCAGCGCCTTGACCAGCGGGATCGCGGTGTTGCCGCCGCGGGTTGCGCCCTCGGCGAGTGCCGCGAGATCGTAGAGCGCAGCATCGCACTGCGCCGCGATCGGCCCGGCGGCCTCAGCCGGGATCACGCCGGTCTTGGCCTCGGCTCGCGCCAGCGCGGCTTCGAAATCGAGCATGCCCTGCAGATGGGCGCGGTCAGTGAAGACCGCGCCGATGGCCGAACCGTGGAACAGCGGGCCAAACAGGCCGCCAGTATTGTCCTGAGTCGTCATGCAGGCATGTTGCTGGGCCGAGAGCCGGTCAGCAATCGAAAAAGACGGTTTCGCCTTCGCCCTGCATGCGGATATCCCAGCGATACTCCGCCTTGCCCGCTGCCCGCTCGCCGATCAGGGTCGGCTTGCGGCCGGCATCCTCGACCAGACCCAGCACCGGGTCATTGGCATTGGCGGCAGTCTCGTCGGAGAAGTAGATCCGGGTGTAGAGGTGCCTGAGCATGCCACGCATGAACACGCAGACCAGGATATGCGGCGCCTGCAGCGTGTTGCCCGGACCCGGCACAGCGCCAGGCTTCACGGTGCTGAAGCTGTAGCGGCCTTCCTTGTCGGTCGGGATGCGGCCGAAGCCAGTGAACTTGCCGTCCAGCGGCTTGTCCTGGCTGTCTTCCGGCGTGGCGTATTTGCCATCGGCATTGGCCTGCCAGAATTCGATCAGCGCATCGGGCACCGGCTGGCCTTCGCCATCAAAGACGCGACCGCTGATCACGATCTTTTCGCCCTTCGAGGCATCCTTGGCGATGTCGTGCACCTGCAGCGGCGTGAGGCCGATATGCAGATAGGGACCGACGGTGGAGGAAGCAGTGGGAACAAGTGTCATCTTGAAAGTCTCCGGCCGTCTTACTTCTTGTTTTCCATCGGCGTGGCATCGCGGCCGCGCAGCACGATGTCCCAGTGATAGCCCAGCGCGAATTCCGGGATCGTGGTTTCGAAATCGAATTTCGAAACCATGCTGTCGCGGGCGCGCTGGTCGGTTACGCAGTTGAAGATCGGGTCGAACGGCAACAGCGGATCGCCCGGGAAATACATCTGCGTCACCAGACGGGTCATGAAGCTCGGCCCGAACAGCGAGAAATGGATATGCTGCGGGCGCCAGGCATTGTGATGGTTGCGCCACGGATAGGCGCCCGGCTTGATGGTGACGAAGCGGTAGCGGCCTTCGGCATCGGTGACGGTGCGGCCATAGCCGGTGAAATTCGGATCCAGCGGCGCATCATGCTGGTCGCCCGGATGCGGGTAACGGCCACAGGCATTGGCCTGCCAGATTTCGACCAGCGAATGCGGTATCGGCCTGCCATTTTCATCCAGCAGGCGACCCGACAGGATCATGCGCTCGCCCAGCGGTTCGCCGGCATGCTGCTTGGTCAGGTCATTGTCGAGCGGGCCGACGCGGTCATGGCCATAAACCGGCCCGGTCAGCTCGGTCAGCGTCTGCGGCATCCTGATCAGGGGCTTGTTCGGCGCGCGCTTGATCGAGGATTGATAGGGGGCGTGCAGGTAGTTCGGCTGGGTGCCGGCTGCCGGCCGTTTATAGCCGATCACATCTGACATTGCTGGTTTCCTCCGTATTCGTACCGCCACTATAGGCTGAGGCGGGCCGGCTTGCGCTGATCTGCGTCAAGAAATCCGACATTTCCTTGACTTATTGTGCGCATAACGCACAATAGTTTCATAAACAAACATTACAGGGAGGGCGCGCGCCCTTGTCAACCACCACCATCAACGCCCGGGATTTTTCGACCTCGCTCGCCCGCGGCCTGCGCGTGATCACCGCTTTCGATCGCGACAACGATGAAATGACGTTGAGCGAAGTGGCGCGCCGCGCCGACATGACGCGCGCCGCCGCGCGTCGCTACCTGCTGACGCTGTGCGAGCTCGGCTACGTCACCGGCGACGGCAAATACTTCCGCCTCACTCCGCGCGTGCTGGAACTCGGCTTCGCCTTCCTGACCTCGATGCATATCTGGGAACGCGCGCAGCCCTTCATGGAACGCCTCACTGAACAGGTGAACGAATCCTGCTCGATCTCTGTGCTGGAAGGCAGCGACATCGTCTATGTCGCGCGTGTGCCGACCAAGCGCATCATGTCGGTGGCACTCGGCATCGGCACCCGCCTGCCCGCCTTCTGCACCTCGATGGGCCGCGTGCTGCTGGCTGACTTACGCCCCAGCGAACTCGACCAGTTCTTCAGCGACGGCAGCTTCAAGCCGCTGACGCCGCATACCGTCGTCGATCCAGCCAGGCTGCGCGAAAAGGTCGGCGAAGCGCGGCGCGATGGCTATGCCATGGTTGATCAGGAGCTGGAAATCGGCCTGCGCTCGATTGCCGTGCCGATCCGCAACCAGGCCGGCCGCGTGCTGGCGGCGATGAATGTCAGCGGCCATGCCAGCCGCATCACGGCGGAGGACATGCAGCAGCGCTATCTGTCGCCGCTGCTCTATGCCGCCGAAGGCATCCGCATGGCGCTGGCCTGATCATTCGAACAGCTTACGGATCTCGTCCGGCACCGGCAGGGCTTTCAGCCGGCCCGGCTTGTCCGGCCGCTCGGCCGCCCAGACGCGGCGCTCATAACCTTCCACCGCCTGCACGCCGGCATTGAACACCTTATGGGTGACGAGAAAATGCTTCTCGCCCCATTCCGGGATGCTGCTGTGTATTTCGATCACGTCGCCGAATTTCGACGGGCTGAGGAATTTCGCATTCGCCTCGGCGATGGGGATGCCGACTACGCCGTGCTGGTCGAAGATCGTGCGCATGTCGATTCCGACGCTTTCCCACAGATGCCGGGTGCCGGCGTCGAACCAGGCGAAATAGCGCGGGTAGAACACGATGCGCGCCGGATCCGCATCGCCCCATTCGACGTGCAGGCGATGGATATGGGTTTTCATAATGGTTGGCCTCCCAACTAATTTGTCCTGATAGTGCCTGCCAGAACGGCCCGGTCAAGCGGGCCGGTGAATTTGTTATAAAATATAACAATTCTGCCGCACGATTATCGGGATTTCGCCATGTCGATTGTCAGGGCGGCGCAGACCGTCTAAACCGGATTCATGCCCGCACCCCGCCGCAAGGCCGAAACCACCGACACCGCAACCGCCGACGACCGCCAGCCGGTCAGCCTTGGTCTGCTCGACAACCTGCTCGGCTACCGGCTGCGCCGCGCCCAGCTATCGGTGTTCCAGGACTTCCTGATCGTGATGAAGGATTTTGACCTGCGGCCGGCGCAGTTCTCGGTGCTGGCGATCATCGCCGCCAATCCGGGCCTGAAGCAGTCGCGCGTCAGCGAGGCGCTCGGCATCAACCGCGCCAACTTCGTCGCGCTGCTGGATGAGCTGGAACAGCGCAAGCTGGCCCGCCGCGCCCCAGCGCCGGGTGATCGCCGCTCCAATGCACTGTTCCTGACCCCGAAAGGCGAAGGCTTCCTGAAGGACGCCTACCGCCACCTTGTGGTGCAGCATGAAAAGCGCGTCGAGACCGTGCTGGGCAGCGCCGACAAGCAGCAGCTTCTCGGCCTGCTCGAGAAGCTGACGGCGCTCGCTTAATGCTTTTTTGCGTCCGGATTCTCGATCAGCAGGGCAATGCCCTGACCACCGCCGATGCAGGCCGAGGCCACACCATAGCGCAGACCTGACCGCTTCAGCTCGCGCGCAACTGTTACTGAAAGACGCACACCTGTAGCCCCAAGCGGATGTCCGATGGCAATCGCGCCGCCATTCACGTTCAGCTTCTCGCGCGGGATGTTCAGCGCGCGCATACAGGCCATGACCTGGGCGCCGAAAGCCTCGTTGATCTCGAAGCGGTCGATCTGATCCACCGTGATGCCTGCCTTGGCGCACAGCGCCTGGATCGCCGGCACCGGGCCGATGCCCATCACTTCCGGCTTCACCCCGACGCTGGCGCCAGCCACCACACGGCCGAGCGCCGTGCGGCCCTTCGACCGCAGATACTCACCCGACACGACGATGGCGGCGGCAGCACCATCCACGACGCCGGAGGAATTGCCGCCGGTCTGCACGCCGCCAAAAGCTGCGCGGATCTTGGCCAGCGCCTCAATCGGCGAGGGCCGCACATGCGTATCCTCGGCCAGTTCCGGCGCCTTGCGGTTCATCTTGATGCCGCGACTGTTGTAGCCCTCCAGCTTGAATTCTTCGCTGGTCACCCTGGTCAGTTCACCGGCGAAATAGCCATCGGCCTTGGCCTTCACCGCACGGTCGAAACTTTCGGCGGCATAGGCATCCACCTCGTCGC
This sequence comes from Ferrovibrio terrae, assembly GCF_007197755.1. Classification (NCBI taxonomy): domain Bacteria; kingdom Pseudomonadati; phylum Pseudomonadota; class Alphaproteobacteria; order Rhodospirillales; family Rhodospirillaceae; genus Ferrovibrio; species Ferrovibrio terrae. The sequence continues at coordinate 2,456,126 of NZ_CP041636.1, read as the reverse complement.
GGGTGATCTGGTATTCGCGCGCCAGGTTCTCGGCCGTATCGCCCATCATGATGCCGGGCGCGGGATCGATCAGGGCTTCCCACAGGAAATCCTTGAACTCGACCTGGCCCATGCGGAAACCGTTACGATGCGTGTAGGAGGCCACCGGATTGCGGCTCATCGATTCCGCGCCCACCACCAGGCCCGCATCGGTCTGGCCCATCTGGATCTGGCCGGCCGCCTGCATGATCGCCTCGATGCCGGTGCCGCAGACGCGCTGCACCAGATGCGCCGGCACCTCCAGCGGTACGCCGGCATAGAGCCCGACATGGCGCGGCAGCATATAGGCATCGTAAGACGCCTGCGCCATGTTGCCGGCAATCACGGTGCCGATGTCTTCCGCCGGCATTTCGGCTTTCTTCAGCACATCCTTCGCCACCTTGATGCCGAGATCGATCGGCGAAATATCGGCCAGCGCGCCGTTGTAATCGGCAAACGGCGTACGAACGCCATCGAGCAGCCAGATATCCTTGTAGTCCTGGGCCAGACCGGAATTACGCGACATGGGCGATGCTTTCTTTTGCAGTGATCACTCGGGAGGAAGGTGTGGCGGCATAAAGGTCTTCGACCAGCGCCGCGCGATGATCCAGCACGGCGCGCTGGTTGATCGAACCCTTGTCGGTCACTTCGCCGACATCCAGCGAGGGCATTTCGTCCAGCAGCACGATGCGCTCGATCCGGGTCGAACTGCCGGTCGCCTGCTGGCTGTAGCTTTCGACCAGTTCCTTAAATCGGGCACGCACGCGGCTGTCGTGCACGATCTGCGCGATACCGGCATCCGGCGCCAGATCCGGGCAGAGCGCGCGGCAATTGTCGAGATCGACAATGACCAGGCCAGCGAGGTCCGAGCGGTCATGGCCGGCAATCACCACATCGCGCACATAGGGCGCGAAATGCGCGATGAACCTGGCCCGCAGCGGCCCAACGCTGACCCAGGTGCCGCTGGTCAGTTTGAAATCCTCCGAGATGCGGCCATCGAACATCAGGCCCTTCTCGGGTCTGTCCGGATCGATGAAGCGGGCAGCATCACCCATTTTGTAATAGCCCTCATCGTCAAACGACTTGGCGCTGATCTCTGGCATGCGCCAGTAGCCCGGTGTGATATTCGGCCCGCGCACGCGCACTTCCAGCTTGCCGCCATTCGGCACCAGCTTCAGTTCCTGACCCGGCACCGGCAAGCCGATGATGCCGGAACGGTCGACCGGCCAATTGGCGCAGAGTGCAAAGGGCGCGGTCTCGGTGGCACCCAGCCCGCTGACGATCGGGATGCGCACGCCGATGGTTTCGACCGCCAGCTCTTCCAGCGCGGTCCAGACATGCTGCGGCAGGGCGGCGCCCGAGAAGAAGATCATCTTCAGCTTGCTGAAAAAGGTCTCGCGCAGGGCTTTGTCTTCGCGCAGGTATGGCACCAGCATCTCGAAGCCCTTGGGCACATTGAAATATACGGTCGGCGCGATCTCGCGCAGGTTCCGCACCGTGCGTTCGACCAAGGCCGGCACCGGCTTGCCATCATCGATATAGAGCGAGCCGCCATTGTAGAGCGTAATCCCGATATTGTGGTTGCCGCCAAAGGTGTGGTTCCAGGGCAGCCAGTCGATGAAGACCGGCGGCTCCTCGCCAAACACCGGCAGCGACTGCAGGATCATCTGCTGGTTGCTGCACAGCATGCGCTGGGTGTTGATCACGCCCTTGGGCATGCCGGTAGAGCCCGAGGTGAACAGGAATTTCGCCACCGTATCGGGCGTGATCGCCGCATGGGCGCGATCCACGTCGGCAGTCACCGCCACCTTGAGCAGCGCATCAAATGCGGTTGCGGCACGACCTGCCAGCGGATTGGCCGTCACCACCACTTCCGTATCGACTGGCACGGCGGCATTGATAGCAGTGGCATAGCGCGCCCCATCGGCGGCAAAGACCAGGCCGGGATTCAGCAGGCCGAGTACATGCTTCAGTTTGGCATGATCGCTTGAGACAAGTGAATAGGCCGGAGAGATCGCCGCAGAGGGCACGCCGACATACTGCGCGGCCAGCGCCAGCAGCACATGTTCAAGATCGTTGTCGGACAGGATCGCGATGGGGCGCTCGGCGGACAATTTGCGGTCCAGCAGGGCCTGACCGATGGCGCGCACCTGGCGCTGCAGATCGGCATAGCTGAGCCGGCGCCACTCGCTCTTGGCATCGCGTTGTGCCATGAAAGTGCGTTCCGGTGCGGCCTTGCCCCAGTGGTCGATCTTTTCCGTCAGTTTTTCGGGATAGGCATCCAGCGGCTCGGGCGAGCGCATCAGGATCGTGCCGTCCTGCAGCCGGGTCAGTTCGGTATCGGCGCGGCCGTAATTGACCTGACGATGCGGATGGCTACTCATACGCGTCAACTCCTCCCAAGTCCTCAGCCCGCTTTTCGCTGGGGCTCGGCCGCCGCGTTGTCGCGATCAGGCCGCCAGTACTGCCCTATTGGGTCGTTACTTGCCGACCTTGCCCGCGCGCTTCTCGAGGAAGTCGCGGATGCGCGACTTCGCTTCTGAATCGGCCTGGGTGATCGACGAAATCATCGCTTCCATCATGTAGCCGGCTTCGGGCGAGCTGTCAGCGATGCGCGGCAGGGCATGCATGACGGCAAAATTGGTCATCGGCGCATTGCTGGCGATCTTTTTCGCCAGTTCCATCGCCTTGGTCATGCCCTCGCCCGGACCGACCAGATACTGCGACAGGCCGAGGGCATGGCCCTCTTCGGCATTGTAGACGCGGCCAGTCAGCATCATGTCCATCATGCGGGCCGTGCCGATCAGCTTCGGGATGCGCACCGAGCCGCCACCGCCAACGAAAATGCCGCGCTGGCCTTCGGGCAGGGCGTAGAAGGTGGAGCTTTCGGCGACGCGCACATGCGTCGACGCCGCCAGTTCAAGCCCGCCGCCGATCACCGCGCCATGCAGCACCGAGATCACCGGCACCTTGCCGAACTGGATATGGCGGAAGCTCTCATGCCACATGCGCGAATGGAACACGCCGTCGGTGGACGACAGTTCCTTGGTGTCAGTGAGATCGAGGCCGGCCGAGAAATGCTCGCCCTCGCCATCCAGCACCACCACCTTCACCCCAGCCGGTGGATTCAGGAAAAACGCCTGCAGGCCGAGAACCGTCGTGTTGTCCAGGGCGTTACGTTTGGCCGCGCGCTGCAGTTTCAGCACGGCGACGTCGCCGTCCAGGCTGACCGACAGCGTGGCAGGAAGACCGAGGTTAGCCCCCGTGGCGTTCTGGGCGAGACGGTCGGCAGGGTCGAGACGCATGTTGGATATCTTTATTTTTGCTTGGCCTATAATTGTTATGAAGCATAACGATTTCTGCCGGGATGGCAAGATGACAGAATCGTGCACGCAAATCCGCGTTTTTTCGAGGCCGGCATGACCCGTCAGGCCGCCGGACTCGGCGCGGAAATCCATACCGACATCCCCTGTCGCCTGGACCGCCAGCGCTGGAGCCGCTTCCACAGTCTGGTCGTGGTTGCGCTGGGCATCACCTGGATTCTGGACGGGCTGGAAGTGACGCTCGCCGGTGCCGTGGCCGGTGCGCTGAAGGAAAGCCCCAGCCTGCAATTCAGCAATCTGGAAATCGGCCTGGCCAGCAGCGCCTATCTGGCCGGTGCGGTGCTGGGCGCGCTGCTGTTCGGCTGGCTGACCGATCGGCTGGGCCGTCGCCTGCTCTTCTTCGTCACGCTGGCAGTCTATGCGCTGGCCACCGCCGGCACCGCACTTAGCTGGGATATCTGGAGCTTTGCGCTGTTCCGTTTCCTCACCGGCGCCGGCATCGGCGGCGAATACACGGCGATCAACTCGACGATCCAGGAACTGATCCCGGCGCGCTATCGCGGCTGGAGCGATCTTGCCATCAACGGCACCTTCTGGATCGGTGCCGCGATGGGTGCGGCAGGCTCAATCGTACTGCTGGATGCGGCCGCTTTTGGCGCCGACTGGGGCTGGCGTATCTGCTTCCTGATCGGTGCGGTGCTGGCTCTGCCCATCCTGGCCATGCGCATCTGGATTCCGGAAAGCCCGCGCTGGCTGATCACGCATGGCCGCATCACCGAAGCCGAAGCCGTGGTGCGCAACATCGAACAGCAGGGCCGGATCGACGCTGATGCGCCGACCACCTCATTGCGTATCCGCCGCCGCGCCCATGTGAGCCTGCGTGAGGTGGCGCATACGCTGTTTCATCTGCACCGCCGGCGTTCCCTGGTGGGCCTGACACTGATGGCGGCGCAGGCCTTCTTCTACAATACCATCTTCTTCACATATGCCCTGGTACTGACGGACTTCTACGCCGTGCCGGCCGCCAGTGTCGGCTGGTACATCCTGCCATTTGCATTGGGTAATGTGCTCGGGCCGCTGCTGCTCGGCCGCCTGTTCGATGCGGTGGGCCGCCGGCCGATGATCGCCGGCACGTTCATTGTCTCGGGAGTATTACTGGTCATCAGCGGCTGGCTGTTCCACCAAGGCCTGCTAACCAGCCAGACACAGACCATGGCATGGACGGTGGTCTTCTTCTTCGCGTCCGCAGCGGCCAGTTCGGCCTATCTGACGGTCAGCGAAACTTTCCCGCTGGAGATCCGCGCCCTGGCCATCGCCGCGTTTTACGCGATCGGAACCGGCATTGGCGGCGTGGCGGCGCCATTCGTCTTCGGCGCGCTGATCGAAACCGGCTCGCGCAGCAGCGTGTTCGCGGGATACCTGTTCGGTGCCGCGCTGATGGTATTCGCAGGGATAGTGCAGGCAATCTGGGGCGTGGCGGCTGAGCGGCGGCCACTGGAAGACGTGGCCAGACCGCTCAGCGCCAGCGACGATTTAAGCTAACCGACAGTCACCGTGCCATCTTCGGTGATCTGCCGGGTCGATCCTTTGTTGCGGTCACGCCAAGCCTCACGCAACCGGCGTTCCACCGCTTCGAAGACATGAGTGACGACAGCCAACTGATCGTCCTTGGCTTCCCGTCGCGCCTCGGCGTCTTTCACGACCACCAGCGGGCGGCCGGCGATTTCCACCTCCACGGTCAGCGCCAGTTCCGCCTTGGGCGACGACCGCGCGCCGGCCGAACTGCGATGCGGCATGGCGGCCACCACTCGGCATCCGATGATGCGTTGATGATGCTGTTCCAGCCGCGCCACACGGTCACGAATGAAGGTTTCCAGCGCGAGCGATGTCTTCATGTCGCGAAAAACCAGCTGCAAGGGTTTCTGCATGCTTTTTTACCGATCCTGCTGATAGCCCTGATTATGCGTATTTTGCCGGATATTGCCGGTCTGCCCGGCATTGCGGCTGTTCTGGGCCTGCTCTGCCTTGGCGCGGCGTGACTGGTCGTCGCGGCGTTCATGCAGGTGCGCATCCTGGGGACGCGGCGATTTTCCGTCCTTTTCCAACTGGGTTTTATGATCGGTCACATCAGCCTCCTCTGCTTACGCTTGGCTGTTACAGAAACACTCCGTGACATCGCTTTGTTCCGTCCGTGCCGGGAGGAACGATTGTGCCTCAGCTGTGTTGAGTCTGGGCACAACGCAAAGGAGAGCAGGAATGGACAAGGATCGGATCGAAGGCACTGCCAAGCAGGCCAAGGGCAGCATCAAGGAAGCCGCTGGTCACCTGACGGGCGACGCCAAGTTGAAAGCCGAAGGCAAGGCCGACAAGGCCGAAGGCAAAATCCAGAATGCAGTGGGTGGCGCCAAGGATGCGGTGCGTGACGCCGTGAAGAAGCACTAAGCGTCCACATCACGCTAAATGCGAAAAGCCGGAGGCCCAATGGGCACTCCGGCTTTTTTCGTGTCGCTACATCGATGGTGGTGCCCCAGGCCGGACTTGAACCAGCACACCCTTGCGGATAACAGATTTTGAGTCTGTCGCGTCTACCAATTTCACCACTGGGGCCCGGCCGTATCGCCGAGAGTTTGCGGCGGGCGGATATTACCCAACACCAGCGCTGAATCAACGGCCAGCCCTGCCCCGGCGTCTCTCAGGAAATGGCGGATAAACACTGCTTTGTCATGCCCTGCGACCGGGCGGCGCATGGACAAGCCCTGCGGCCTCCGGCATACAGCTTGCGGCCTTCCCGGCTTTCGGAGATCTGCCTCGGTGTTCCGCCCGCTTTACGACTGGACCATGCGTCAGGCCGCCCGGCCCCGCGCCGACCGCGCTTTGGCCGTGGTGTCCTTCCTGGAAAGCTCGGTCTTTCCGATCCCGCCCGATGTGATGCTGGTTCCGATGTGCCTGGCCGACCGCAGCCGGGCCTATTACTACGCGGCCGTCTGCACCGCCGCCTCGGTGATCGGTGGCCTCTTCGGCTATGCCATCGGCTATTTCCTGCTTGAAACACTCGGTCGCTGGGTGATCGACCTCTATGGCTATGCCGAGAAATGGCAGGCCTTCGAGGAGGCTTACGCCGAATGGGGCGTCTGGATCATCCTGATCAAGGGCCTGACGCCGATCCCCTACAAGATCGTCACCATCGCCAGCGGCGCGGCGCATTTCAGCCTTGTCGTCTTCATCCTCGCCTCGGTAACCACCCGCGGCGTGCGCTTTTTCCTGGTCGCCGGCCTGTTGCGCGCCTATGGCGAACCGATCCGCGACTTCATCGAGAAGCGACTCAATGTCCTTGGCATCGTGTTTCTCGTCGCGCTGATTGGCGGCTTCATCGCCGTGCGCTATCTTTTCTGAACCATGATCCACAGCCTGTATAAGCCCAATCGTTCCGGCCTGCTCGTCGCCCTGGCGGCAGCCGGCACGCTGGCGCTGGTGCTGATCGCACAATACGGCTTCGGCCTGCCGCCCTGTGAAATGTGTCACTGGCAGCGCTGGCCCTATATCGCCGCGCTGATCTTTGGCCTCGGCGCACTGGTACTGCCGCGCTGGCGCGTGCAGCTGCTGGGGCTCGCGGCTTTGAGCTTCGCGATCACCGGCGGCATCGGCGTGTTCCATGCCGGTGTGGAATGGAAATGGTGGCAGGGCCTCACCAGCTGCGGCGGCACATCTACCGCCACCTCGCTGGAAGACCTGCGCGCCCAGATCATGGCCGCGCCGGTGGTGCGCTGTGACGAGGCCGCGATCCGCGTACTTGGCCTCTCCATGGCCGGCTGGAACGCGCTGTGGGCGGCAGTGCTGGCGATTTTCGCCGTCCTCGCCACCCGTCGCGCCGCACGGGAGGCCATGTGATGCAGAAGCCCACGCCGCAGAAAAGGCGTCTGGCCGGCGATCCCGATCCGCGCGCGCTGCTGGAGCGCATCCTGCGCGTCGACCATGCCGGCGAGTATGGCGCCAAACGCATCTATGAAGGCCAGCTGTCGGTGCTGAAGACCGCGCCGTCGACGCCAACGATCCGCCACATGCTGAAACAGGAGCTGGTGCATCTTGATGCCTTCGACCGCCTGCTGCCGCAGCGCCGCGTGCGTCCCACCCTGCTGACACCGCTGTGGCATGTCGGCGGCTTCGCGCTCGGCGCCGCCACCGCGCTGCTGGGCGAAAAGGCCGCCATGGCCTGCACCGAGGCGGTCGAGGAAGTGATCGACGCGCATTACGCCAGACAGGTCGAGAAACTGGGCGAGTCCGAGCCCGAGCTACGCGCGACCATCGAGAAATTCCGCGCCGAGGAAATCGAACACCGCGACACGGCGCGTGCCGAGGGCGCCGCCGAGGCGCCGGGCTATGGCCTGCTGTCGCGCGGGGTGAAAGCGATCACGCGCGGCGCCATCTGGCTCTCTGAAAGAGTCTGATCAGAAGCCTTACGGCTCCAGTTCGCTGTCCCAGTACAGGAAGTCGCGCCAGCTTTCGTGCAAAAAATTGGGCGGAAAAGCCCGCCCATTGCGCTGCAGCTCCTGCACGGTCGGCATATGTGGGCGAATGCGCGGATGCATGTGGCAATCGTGCGGCATACGGCCGCCCTTGGTGAGATTGCAGGGCGCGCAGGCCGCCACCACATTATCCCAGCGCGTAAGCCCACCGCGCGAACGGGGGACGACATGATCGAAGGTGAGTTCATGCCGGCTGCCGCAATACTGGCAGGAGAAGCGGTCGCGCAGGAACAGGTTGAACCGCGTGAAGGCCGGCCGCCGCGCCGGCGCGATATAACGCTTGAGCGCCACCACGCTGGGCAGCCGCATGCGCATGCTGGGCGAATGAATTTCCTGGTCGTATTCGGAGAGAATCGTGACGCGGTCCATACAGACCGCCTTGACCACTTCCTGCCACGGCCAGACCGAAAGCGGGAAATAGGACAGCGGCTGGTAATCCGCATTCAAAACCAACGCCGGGCAACTCTCAGGGTTCATTGCTTCCCCAGTTCCGAAACGCCGTAATGCCTTACCATATGCGGGGTTACCGCATCATGACAACTACCTTATTTTGTAAGACTGCCGGGTTATCCACACCACAGCCGCCCTCATCATCTAGCGCGGGCAAAGCATTCGGCGAGGAAAGCGCCGCCGAGCGACAATCCCTGCCCGTCGATGCCATGGCCCAGGCCACGGCTGACATGAAAGCGTGCCGGCGCTCCGGCAGCGTTCAGCGCATGGAGGGCGGCGTGCATCGCTTCGATCGGCACAACCTCGTCGGCATCGCCATGGATCAGCAGGATCGGCGGCCGGCTGCGAATCTGTTTCTCCAGCCCCGCGCTGCCCAGCAGCGCGCCGGAATAGCCCAGGATGCCGGCGGGCGCCGGGTCGCGTCGCAATCCGACATGCAACGCCATCATTGTGCCCTGGCTGAAGCCGACCAGCGCGAAATCGGCGGGGCCGAGTTTGTTGCGCGCCAGTTCATCGGCGATGAACTGCTCCAGTGCCGGCGCGGCCTGTTCGGCGGCGCGCTGCATCGTGGCATAGACTGCCGCCGTCTGGTGCGGGTCGCGACGCAGCAGGTTTGGATCATAGGCATCGAGCGCAAACCATTGCCGTCCGCCCATCATGCCGGGCGGAAAGCCCGGAATGCGGCCCGGCGCGTGCGGCGCCACGAAAGCTGCATCGGGCAGCCGATTGCGCCATTGCCCGCCCAGTTCGATCAGGTCGTTGCCATCGGCGCCATAGCCGTGGATCAGCACCACCAGCTTGCGCGCCGTGCCGCTGGCCGGCGCCAGACGCGGGCCATCTATCGCAGCATTCATGCGGCAATCTCCTTTTCGGCAGCGATATCCGTGGTCACGCGCTTCGCCGTCACCGCGTAATAGCGCCACAGCAGCCGCGCGGCGACGCCGCGATGCGGCCGCCATTTCTCGGCCATCTTGTCCATCTTCTTCACATCCGGGCGCGCCTTCAGGCCGAATAAACGCTTCGCGGCCTCCTGCAGCGCCACGTCATGCGCCGGCCAGATATCCTCGCGATCGAGCGCGAACATCAAAAAGATTTCCGCCGTCCAGCGCCCGATGCCCTTCACCTCGGTCAGCATCGCGATGGCGGCATGGTCTTCCAGTTTCGGCAGCAGATCGAAATCGATGGCGCCGCTTTTCGCCGCCTGCGCCATGTTGCGCACGTAACGCACCTTCGGGCCGCTCAGGCCGCAGGCGCGCAGCCGCGCCTCGGTCAGCTTCAGCAGGCGCTCGGGGCTGAACACGCCATCGGCCCGGCCCTGTACGGCGGCTTCCAGCCGGCCCCAGATGGTGGCGGCGGCGGCCACCGAAATCTGCTGCTCGATCACGATGCGGCACAAACTGGCGAAATCGGCCGGGCGGCGGCGGTCGGAAATGTAGCCGACGGCGGCAAAAGCCTCGGCGAATTTCGGTTCGCGCTCGCAAAGCTGCCCCAGCGCCACTTTCGTGCGCTTGCGGGTGTCGTGCTTTGCGGTGGGTGGTAGGTTTGCCATGGCTGCTGTATGAGACTCGCCCATGCAGTCTGACATCGTTACGCGCTGTGCGCCAAGCCCGACCGGCTATCTTCATCTCGGCCATGCCTATGCGGCTGGACTCGCGGCCCTGCGGGCCCGGGAGGAACCCGGTGGGCGTTTCCTGCTGCGCATCGAGGATATCGACACCACGCGCTGCCGGCCGGACTTCACCCAGGCGATCTTCGATGACCTGCACTGGCTGGGCTTAAGCTGGGAAGAACCGGTACGCCGGCAATCACAGCATTTCTCCGATTACGCCGCGGCGCTCGACAACCTGCAGCAGCGCGGCCTGCTGTATCCCTGCTTCTGCACCCGCAAGCAGATCCAGGCCGAGATCGCGGCCGCCGGCCATGCACCGCATGGCTTCGAAGGCGCGGTCTATCCCGGTACCTGCCGTTACATGCCCGCGGGTGAACGCACGCGGCGCCTGGCCGCCGGCGAGGCCTATGCGCTGCGGCTGGATATCGAAGCCGCCTGCCGGCATACCGGCCGCGAAAAATGGCCGCTGCACTGGCATGATGAAGACGCCGGGCAGCAGACGGTGACGCCAGAGTTGCTGGCCCAGGGTTTTGGTGACGTGGTTCTGGCGCGCAAGGAGATCCCGGCGAGCTATCACTTATGCGTCACGCATGATGACGCCTTGCAGGGCATCACCCTGGTCACGCGCGGCAGCGACCTGTTCGCGGCCACGCATCTGCACCGTCTGCTGCAGGCCTTGTTCGGCTGGCCGGTGCCGGCTTACGCGCATCATCCGCTGCTGCTGGACGACACCGGCGAACGGCTGGCCAAGCGCAAGAACGCGCCATCCTTGCGCGACCTGCGCGCTGCCGGCCGCACACCTGCCGCAGTGTGGCAGCAGGCTGGACTGGACCCTGCCGCTTTCCAAAAATGAGTCAGTGGCGTGGACTGACCCGCTGACGCGTGTCCGGATCGAGCCAGGCATACATCGGCTGCAGCCAGGGCTCATCGGGATGGGCCGCGAGGATGACGTCGATTGCCGGCACCAGCCGCTCTGATGTTGGCGTGCGATTGCAGGTGATGCCACCCAGATTGACCGTCGGGATTTCAGCGATCGGCAGCACAGACAGCACCGGCGCGGTCTGCTCCTGCCGCGCCTGCCAGATCGCCTCAAACGGATAGAGCAGGATCCAGTCGAGCCGCTTTGCGGCCAGCATCGAAACCATATTTCCGGTCTTGGGCAGGCGGGTCACCGGCGCATCGGGCGCTGCATCGCGCAGCAGGCCGTCCAGCACCGGGCCATAGGAGCGGTTCTGGTTGACCGCACCATCCAGCGCCGCCTGCTGCAGCAGGCGGCGGAATTCCACCATGCCCCTGGCATCTTGTATCGGCAGGAATTCACTGGCATCAGCGCTGCGCACCACGAGGCCGAGCGCCGGCATGCGCATGATGTCGCGGCTGATCAGATACTGCGCCTCGCGTGTCGGCGTGCGCAGCAGGTTACTGGTACATACGGTGGCTTGCGGGTCTTCCATCAGTCGCAGCAGCCGCGGCAACGGCAGCGAACGGATTTCATGCGTGTAGTCCGATGGCAGCCGGGCCATCAGCCAGGCCAGCGCCGCATCGCCGAAACCCTGGCGGTTCTGCATGAAGACCGGCGGCCAGTCGGTCTTGAGCCACAGGACTTTTTCTTCTGCCCGGGCATCGTGCGCGACACCGGCAAGCCACATAGCCAGCAGCGCACAGCCCAGCATGCATAGCCGGAACACCCCAGCCGCCGTTATGCGGCGACGTGATGAAAGAGATTGACCGGCCTTACTTCCCAAGCGGCAGCGAATAGGTCAGGAAGACCGTCTCGGTGCCCGGATTGCTGTCGTAGATGCTGGCATTCGAGATATGGCTGATCCCGATACCGACCCGCGAGCGGTCGTCGAAGCGGTAGCTGAGTTCAAGCTGCGACTTGAATTCGATCGTGCCGCCGAGGTCCTTGCCGTCGCCCTCGCGATACAGGCCCGGCGCGAAGGACGGCGTCAGCACCCAGCGGCGGCCGAAATAGATATCGACCAGAACGCCGGCATAGCCCATCACCGCAGTGTCGCTGGTGGCGAGCACGCCAACCATCGGCTTGAAGATCCAGAACTTGTTGCCGAAGCGGTATTCGAGGCGGCCCTCGAAGGCATCGTGGTCATCGGCGATGTCGTGATAGCCGGCGGCAACGGTCAGGAAGGCCGGATCGTCCTTTTCCTGGGCTAGCGCGGCCGGAGCCGCAGCAAAAAGCACACAGGCGACAACGGCCGCGACGCAGCCGGACAGCAAACGGAAACGCATCGTAATCCCCCACTCTGCAGGCCGGCTGGGCCGATCCTGTTCCCACCCAGATTTTGTCCGGCCGAATATTAGCCAGGGATATGCTGCTGCGCCAAGGGGTTATCCGCCGAGTCGGCTGCTTTCACAGGCCTGACGCTTCATTCTTGCCACATTTCTGCGGCATCAGGGCCGCCCATGTCCCGCCTGCGACGCCTCCTGCTGATCCTTTGCCTGACCGTGCTGGCGCTGCCGGTCCTGTACGGCACCGCGGCACTCGCCTTGGGCCTGCTGCCGGCTCCGCACCGCCCGCCGACGCAAGGCCAGCCGACCTTGCCGGTCTACCTGATTTCCAACGGCTGGCATGTCTGGGTCGCCCTGCCGGCACGCACGGAACGGGACGAAACGGACTGGGGCGCCTGGCTGGCCGGGAGCAGCCTGGCCGAACGTCTTGCCGAGGATGACTATGTCGCTTTCGGCTGGGGCGACCGGGATTTTTACCTGAATACCCGTCGTCCGGTCGATTTCCGCCCCGATCTGGCGCTGGCCGCCCTGCTGGGCCGCGGGCCCGCCGCCATGCATGTCATGCGGGTGCCGGAAGCCGCTTTGACCGGTTCTGAGCTGAAAACCCGGCGCCTGGAGGTGGATGCCCTGCAATACCACGCCCTGGCCGCGTATATCCAAACCGGCTTTGCCCCCGGCGGCAGCGGCCGGCCGCAGCCCCTGACCGAGCCGGGATTCGGCCTGGATGATGCATTTTTCGAGGCAACCGGGAGATACAGCCCGTTTCGCACCTGCAACGAGTGGGTCGGCGCCGGATTGCGCGCCGCCGGCCTGAAAGCCGGCTGGTGGACCCCCTTCCCTTACGGGCTGATGCAGGGGGCCTGAATGGAGGCCGTGATATCGCCGTGCTCGTCTTGCGACTCACCCACAAAGGGGCTAAACCCAGCCCCGAAAAAGGACGGTTATGGGCGGTTTACGCCGCCTGCTTTCCGCTCGCCACGCCATCCCATCGGAGACCAAAAAAATGACGGTTCGGGTTGCGATTAACGGTTTCGGCCGCATTGGCCGCAATGTGCTGCGCGCCATCATCGAAAGCGGCCGCACGGATATCGAAGTTGTCGGCATCAACGATCTGGGCCCGGTCGAGACCAACGCCCACCTGTTCCGCTATGACAGCGTGCATGGCCGCTTCAACGGCACCGTCACCACCAAGGGCGACAGCATCGATGTGGGCCGCGGCCCGATCAAGGTGACCGCCGAGCGCGATCCGGCCAAGCTTCCCTGGAAGGAACTGAAGGTCGACATCGCGATGGAATGCACCGGCATCTTCACCGACAAGGAGAAGGCCGCGCTGCACCTGACCGCCGGCGCCCGCAAGGTGCTGGTGTCGGCCCCGGCCAACAACGCCGATCTCACCGTCGTCTACGGCGTGAACCACGACCAGCTCAAGGCCGAGCATACCGTCGTGTCGAACGCGTCGTGCACCACCAACTGTCTGGCCCCTGTCGCCTTCGTGCTCGATGCCGCCATCGGTATCGAAAAGGGCTACATGACCACGATCCACGCCTATACCGGCGATCAGCCGACGCTGGACACCATGCACAAGGATCTCTACCGCGGCCGCGCTGCGGCGCTGTCGATGATCCCGACCACCACGGGCGCCGCCAAGGCCGTCGGCCTGGTGCTGCCGAACCTGAAGGGCAAGCTGGATGGTTCGTCGATCCGCGTGCCGACGCCGAATGTGTCGCTGATCGATTTCAAGTTCATCGCCAAGAAGAACACCACGGCGGAAGAAGTGAACGAGGCGATCAAGCGCGCCGCAGCCAACCAGCTGAAGGGCATTCTCGACGTCAACGACCAGCCGCTGGTCTCCAGCGACTTCAACCACAATCCGGCCAGCTCGACCTTCGACCTGAAGCAGACCCAGGTGATGGACGGCAATCTGGTGCGCGTGGTGTCTTGGTACGACAACGAGTGGGGCTTCTCCAACCGCATGTCCGACACTGCGGTGGCGATGGCCAAACTCTAAGGGCAAGGGAGCATCGCCGACATGGCCGGTTTCCGTACCCTCGATGACGTCAACGTCGCCGGCAAGACGGTGCTGGTGCGTGTCGATCTGAATGTCCCGATGAAGGATGGCCGGATCACCGATGATCTGCGCATCAGCCGCATCCTGCCCACCCTGCACGAACTGTCGCGCAAGGGCGCCAAGGTTGTGGTCCTGTCGCATTTCAGTCGCCCGGACGGCAAGCCGGTGCCGGAAATGTCGCTCAAGCCGGTGGCGGCCGCGCTCGCCACCGCGCTGGGCTCCTCGATTCCGTTTGCCGAAGACTGCGTGGGCGAGCCCGCCCAGTCGGCAATCGACAAGCTGCGGGGCGGCGGCGTCGTGCTGCTGGAAAACACCCGCTTCCACGCCGAGGAAGAGAAGAACGACCTCGCCTTCGCCAAACGCATGGCGGAGCTGGGCGATATCTATGTCAACGACGCCTTCTCCTGCGCCCATCGCGCCCATGTCTCGACCGAGGCGCTGGCGCATCTGCTGCCGGCCTATGCCGGCCGCAACATGGAAGTGGAGCTGAAGCATCTGCAGGCCGCGCTGGAAAAGCCGGAGAAACCCGTCGCAGCCGTGATCGGCGGCGCCAAGGTTTCGACCAAGCTGGAACTGCTCGGCAACCTGATCGACAAGGTCGACAAGATCATCATCGGCGGCGGCATGGCGAACACCTTCCTGTTCGCGCAAGGGCGCGAAGTGGGCAAGAGCCTGTGCGAGAAGAACCTGGCCGATACCGCCCGCGACATCCTGCGCGATGCCGTCACGCGCGGCTGCGCCATCATCCTGCCCGATGACGTGGTGGTGGCCCGCGAGTTCAGGCAGGGCGCCCCCAGCAAGGTGGTGCCGGCCGAGCGCGTGCCGGCCGACCAGATGATCCTGGATATCGGCCCGGTGGCGGCGGCCCGTCTGGGCACCATCCTCGCAGATTGCAAGACTTTGGTCTGGAATGGCCCCCTGGGCGCCTTCGAGACGCCGCCCTTCGATGCCGGCACCGTGACGGTCGCCCGCACTGCGGCGGCGCTGACCGCATCCGGCCGCCTGCTCAGCGTGGCTGGTGGCGGCGATACGGTGGCGGCACTCCGCCATGCCGGCGTGGCAGAGGAATTTTCCTATGTTTCCACCGCCGGCGGTGCCTTCCTGGAATGGCTGGAAGGCAAGGAACTGCCGGGCGTGGCCGCACTGGCCGCCCCGGCTGCAGTAGCAGCCAAGTGAATGCGTGATAAAATCCGGTCCTGAAACAGGGGGGCCGGATTTTCGTTATCAACGGACTGAATTCGGACTATCGGGAGCTGACTGAAATGGACGTCAAAGAACTCAACAAGATCGCCAAGGGTATGGTCGCGCCGGGCAAGGGTATTCTCGCCGCCGACGAAAGCACCAGCACGATCGAGAAGCGCCTTACCAGCATCAACGTGGCCTCGACCGAGGAGAACCGCCGCGACTATCGCGAGATGCTGTTCACCGCCGATGGCTCGGAGAAGTACATCTCCGGCGTGATCCTCTATGACGAGACGCTGCGCCAGAAGGCCAAGGACGGCACTCAGCTGGTCGATATCCTGAACAAGCGCGGCATCATTCCGGGCATCAAGGTCGACAAGGGCATCCAGCCCCTGCAGGGCACCGATGGCGAGAAGATCACGGAAGGTCTGGATGGTCTGGGCAAGCGCATGGCCGAATACCATCAGCTCGGCGCCCGCTTCGCCAAATGGCGCGCGGTGCTGAACATCGCCAACGGCAAGCCGAGCCGCCAGGCCATCGTCGCCAATGCCGAAGCGCTGGCGCGCTATGCCGGCATCTGCCAGGCCAACAACATCGTGCCGATCGTCGAGCCGGAAATCCTGATGGACGGCGACCATGACCTGGCCACCAGCTTCGCCGCCACCGAGCGTACGCTGCATGCCGTGTTTGAACAGCTGGCGCTGCACAACGTCGTGCTGGAAGGCATGATCCTGAAGCCGGGCATGGTGATCCAGGGCGAAAGCTGCAAGAAGGCCGCCAGCATCGACGAGGTGGCCGATGCCACCGTGCAGGTGCTCAAGCGCTGTGTGCCGTCGGCCGTGCCGGGCATCGCCTTCCTGTCCGGCGGCCAGTCGGACGAACTGGCCTCGGCGCATCTCGGCGCCATGAATGCCCGCCATCCCAACCTGCCCTGGGCCCTGACCTTCTCCTACGGTCGTGCCCTGCAGGCCCTGCCGCTGAAGCTGTGGGGCGGCAAGGCCGCCAATGTGGCGAATGCGCAGAAGGGCTACCTGCACCGCGCCAAACTCAACGGCATGGCCGCGCTGGGCAAGTACGACGCCAAGCTGGAAAGCGAATTCAAGGCCGCGTAAGCGATCTTCGATCTCTGAAGCGGAACGGCCCCGGTCTCGCGACCGGGGCCGTTTTTCTTTTTAGCGCGTCATATGACCGTTACGCTGCCTTGGGCTGAGCCTCGATCACCGTGCCACTATTGGCAACCGTGCTGATCTGGATCTGGCGCGGCTTCTTGGCTTCCGGCACCTCGCGCTTCAGCGCGACATGCAGCAGGCCGTCCTTCAGTTCGGCGCCGACCACCTTCACGGTATCGGCCAGCTCAAACCGGCGCTCGAAGGCGCGTCGCGCGATGCCGCGGTGGAGATACGAGACCTGCTCGCCATCCTGCGGCACGGTCTGCTCGGCCGCCTTGCCGGTGATGATCAGGCTGTTTTCCTTCACCGTCACGTCGAGTTCGCTCTGGTCGAAGCCGGCCACCGCCATGGTGAGGCGGTAGGCGTCTTCGCCGCGTTTCTCGATGTTGTACGGGGGATAGCTGGTCGCGGTCTCGTCGACGCGATTGGCCAGTTCAAACAGCCGGTTCACATGATCGAAACCGACGCTGGAGCGCAGCAGGGGGGAAAGATCGAAAGCACGCATAGAGTCATCCTCCTTCAAGCGATGAGTCGTGTGCGCGGCCCGCCATTGATAGAGGCAGGAGACGTTTCCCGCTCTCTCTGAGCCGGGCCGCCGTGACCGCCGGACCTCACCATTGAGCATCCGGCTTGCGATTGAGATAGGAAGCCGAAAAGCGGGCTTCAAGAGGGGAGCGATTTCAGAAAAATTCGCGCGAATCCGCGACTCACGTCGCAGGCGGCCTCAGCCGATGGAAATGGGGTACCACTTGAAATCATGCAGCGCCCGGCCACGCAGGATATCGACCACATGTTTCGGGCCGACGAATTCCGGCGCCAGGTTCACGCCCTGAGCGGCCAGCACCACGGTGGAGCTCTTGAACAGCGGCTTCATCGCCGCGAGCGAACGCCCCGCCATCTCGTCGGTGGCGATGGCGGAATAGGAGACGTAGATCACCGTGATGATCTCGTCTGCCAGTTTGATGGACGCGGATTGATAAACCTGAGCCATGGCTGCGTTTGTAAGCCTCGTAACGCGCGGTCAGGCTAAAGGGGTACGGCATCTGTGGTTAATGAAACGTCGCCGTGTGTCATATCACTGAAAACTTTGCCGCCCGGAGATGCCTTCCGAAGCAACAAAAAAGGCGGCCGGGAATGCCGGGCCGCCTTTTGTCTGCCGGGGCTGCTGCCCCGACATAATCCGAATACGGTCGATTACTTCTTCAGACCGAAGCTGCCGAAGCGCTTCTTGAACTTGGCCACCTGGCCGCCCGCTTCGTTCAGACGGGCCGGACCGCCGGTCCAGGCCGGATGCGAGGTCGAGTCGATGTCGAGCATCATGGTGTCGCCGGGCTTACCCCAGGTCGAACGGGTGGTGTAGACGGTACCGTCCGTCATCTGCACCTTGATCTCGTGGTAATCGGGATGGATATCGGCCTTCATGACAGTTCTCCTGGGCCTGCCCCCAACTCATGGCGCTTATCGTCATGATGGTCGGGGGGAGCCGCAAATTGAGGGGGCGTTATAGCCAGAAGCTCCTCCCCCTGCAACCCCGAACCGGGGGCTGCCGATAGCTGCGCCAAATCAACTCGTTAACTACTGGCTGGCGGCCAGGTTTCGGCGACGCTGGAATTCGGCCGGGTCGACCAGATCCACCCCCAGTTTTTCCAGCCCGTCGAGGATGGGGATGAACAGATTCAAACTGGCATTCGACTTGTTTTCACCCATGGCGTAGCCGGCCACCGTGATGCCGACAAGATTGCCGTGCCGGTCCAGCATCGGCCCGCCGCTGTTGCCGCCATGGACGGCCACATCGGCCTGGATCAGATCGAAAGGTTGGCCGGGCAGACGAGCCGGCCGCCACGCACTGACCACACCGCGAGTCACGGTCCAAGCCAACTGCTTAAACCTCGGTGCACCGATGACGTAGACCTCCTCAGTCACCGTCACCGGCGTTTCTCGGATCGTCATGGCAGGATAGCCGCTGCCTTCGAGTTTGACCAAGGCGACATCACGCAATTCATGCTGCCGCAAAACCTCGCCAACCACCGTGCGGCCAGATACCAGGACGACACGGACAAAGCGCTGGCCGCCGACAACATGCTTGTTGGTTATCATCAAGCCATCTTCGGAGACGATGAAGCCGGAGCCGTGACTGTCGCCGGTGTCGATCAGCACGGTGGCGCTGCGCAGGCGGTCGATATGACTGTTGATCGGCTGCTGCGACAAGGCCACGCGTCGCAGGGGGATGCGCGCGCGATCTTCCGCCGCCGGCCGCGCCCCCGGCTGCGGCAACGGCGCGCGTTCCGTCATCATCCTGCGCAGTTCCGGCGAAACCGCGAGCTGGTTGGCGGCATCGGCGAAAGCAAGCTGCAGGATCACGAGAGGATCAAGCGCAACGGTCTCGGTCGCTTCAAAGCCGCCTTCGCCGCGCTGCTTCAGGATCACCTGCCGCCGCACCGGATCGAATACCTGCCACTCCATGGCAACCTTGGCATTGCCCCGCATGCCCACCGCGTTCTCGCTGAAAAAGTCGCAGACGGCCCGCATTTCCAGCTTCATCTCGCTGATGGTCAGGCCGAACTGGAGGTCGCCTTCCTCCTGCTGCGCCGTGTCGAACAGCTGATTCGGATTACCGGCGACCCGGAAACCATGGCCGCTCATCACGCGATAGAAGGTGTCATTCCATTCGTTGCTGCGCGCCGGCGTGCGCGGCTGCTCCTGATGGATCGGTCCGAGCCGCACGCCGCGGCATTTGTTGCCGAACTGGCCCTGCAACCGGCCAATCTCGGTGCCGCGCGGAATGTCGATCTGCACGCGCGCCAGTTCGACCGAGCGGCCATCGAGGCCGGACTGCGCGCCGGGCTGCACGGTGCTGCCGTCGGCCAGTTGCACCGGCCGGGCCGCGATCGGCGGCGGCGAGGCCGGCGTGACGCAGGCGGAAATCGTGGCAACCAGGGCAAGCGCCAAGAGGCGGGGCGGCAGGACAAGCATCGAAAACTCTCTTGAGAGGAGAGATTGGGAATTTTCATGTATCTATAATGGTAATATCGGAACATAAAGTGAAATCTTCGGGTTGACAGCAGAAGCATACAGTCGCATGCGCGCCGCGGCCGCGGCCGGAGCGCGCAGGGAGCGGTGGTTGCGTTGTCCCTCCGGGCTGCGGTCGGTATAACCACCTGAGTTTTCAGCAAGACATCCAGATGCCATCAGTCGACACCACCGATCCCAAGCGCCCGCCGATCTCGGCGCTGAAGCATGTCTTCCGTTTCGTCGCTCCCTATCGCTGGATGGCGGCCGGGGCAGCGGTTGCCCTCGTTGTCACCTCGGGCGCCATGCTGATGATCGGCCAGGCGATTCGCCGCGTGATCGATGCCGGCTTCGGCGCCGGCAACGGGGCGTACCTCGACCTTTATTTCGGCGCGCTGTTCGGTGTCGTGGTGATTCTGGCCTTTGGCACCTTTGCCCGCTTCTACTGCGTCACCTGGATCGGCGAGCGCGTGGTCGCCGATATCCGCAAGGCCGTCTACAGCCATGTGATGAAGCTGAGCCCGGCCTTTTTCGAAACCACCCGCAGCGGCGAAGTGCTGTCGCGGCTGACCACCGATACCGAACTGATCCAGACATTGGTCGGCTCGTCGATCTCGGTGGCGTTGCGCAACATCCTGCTGTTCGTCGGCAGCGCCGGGCTGCTGATCGTCACCTCGCCGCGGCTGACGCTGCTGGTCGCGCTGGTGATTCCGCTCGTCGTGCTGCCGATCATCGTGCTGGGCCGCCGCCTGCGCAAGCTGTCGCGCGAAAGCCAGGACCGTATCGCCGATCTGTCGGCGCGCGCCGGCGAAACGCTGAACGCGATCACCACGGTGCAGGCCTACACCTATGAGTCCCGCGAGGGCGAGCGTTTCGGCCGCCATGCCGAAGACGCCTTCGGCACCGCTGTGCGTCGCATCCGGGCGCGGGCCTGGCTGACCGCGCTGGTGATGCTGCTGGTGTTCGGCGCGGTAAATGCCGTGATGTGGATCGGCGGCAAGGCCGTCTTCGCCGGCGAGATGTCGGCCGGTGAACTCAGCGCCTTCGTGTTCTACGCCATCATCGGCGCCTCCGCTGTCGGCTCGCTGTCGGAAACTTGGGGCGATGTGCAGCGCGCGTCCGGTGCCGCCGAACGCCTGATGCAGCTGCTGGCGACCGATCCGGCGATCCGCGCGCCGGCCGAGCCTCTGCAGTTGCCCGCGCAGCCGACCGGCCGCCTGCAGTTCGAGGATGTGCGCTTCCACTATCCGGCGCGGCCGCAGACGGCAGCGCTGGATGGCCTCAGCCTCGATATTGCGGCCGGCGAGACCGTCGCCATTGTCGGACCGTCCGGTGCCGGCAAGACCACGCTGTTCCAGCTGCTGCTGCGTTTCTACGATCCTGAATCGGGTCGCATCCGCTTCGACGGCATCGACATCGCCAAACTCGATCCGGTCGCCTTACGCCAGCATATCGGCCTGGTCGCGCAGGAACCGGTGATCTTCGGCGCCACCGTGGCCGAGAATATCCGCTACGGCCGCCCTGAGGCGTCCGACATCGAAGTGCAGGCCGCGGCCGAAGCAGCGGCTGCGCATGGTTTCATCCAGGTGCTGCCGCAGGGTTACGACACCTATCTGGGCGAACGCGGCGTGCGGCTGTCCGGCGGCCAGCGCCAGCGCATCGCGATTGCGCGCGCCCTGCTGCGCGATCCGCCGGTGCTGCTGCTCGACGAGGCCACTTCCTCTCTCGATGCAGAGTCGGAACGCAAATTGCAGGCCGCGCTGGAACGCCTGATGCAGGGCCGCACCACGCTGGTGATCGCGCATCGCCTCGCCACCGTGCAGAAGGCCGACCGCATCGTGGTGATGGACCAGGGCCGCATCATAGCGTCGGGCCGTCACGACAGCCTGATGGCGGAAGACGGGCTCTACGCGCGCCTCGCGCGTCTGCAGTTCATGTCCGGCAAGGCCGAGGCCGATGCCGCGTAAGCGCCGCGAGGAAAAGCCGCTGCAGCGACGGCTGATGCGCTTCTGGTGGCGCTTCCTTGCCATCGCCCTCGTCTTCTTTGTCGGTTACACGATCTGGCTCGGCGGCGCCTATCGGAGCACCGAGGCTTTCACAGCCGGGCAATGCGAGGCCGTGCCCGCGCCGCCCGGACCGGAAGACATGGCGCTGCTGCCCGATGGCGCCAGTTCGATTCCGGGCCTCGCACCAGGCGCGATCGTCTCAAGCCAGGATCGCCGCAACCGCGACGCGCCGGGCGGCCTGTATTTCTACGACATGAGCAGCCGCCCGGGCAGCTTCACCAAGCTTGAGCTGCCGGCCAGCCTGGTGCTGCATCCGCATGGCATCAGCCTGTTCACGGCAGCCGATACCGGCCAGATGTTCCTGCACGTGATCAATCATCGCAGCACTGAGCGCCATACCGTCGAGATCTTCACGGTGCAGCGTACGGCCGGCATGCCGCTGCCGGTGCTGCGGCATCGCGGCAGTGTGTCGAGCGATCTGTTCGTGCATCCCAACGGTATTGCCGCGGCCGGGCCGGAGTCTTTCTACCTGACCAACGACCGCGGACCCGGCCCGCGCTGGATGCACATGGTCGAAAACCTGCTGCAGCTGTCGCGCTCCACCGTGGTCTATCACGATGGCCGCGGCGCGCGCGTGGTGGCGGAAGACATCGCGTTTGCCAACGGCATCGAGATCAGCGCCGATGGCGGCACCGTGCTGGTCGGTTCGACGCAATGGCGCATGCTGCTGGCCTTCACGCGCGAGCCGCAGACCGGCATGCTGCTGCGCAGCGGCAGCCTGTCGCTGCCCGGCGGCGCCGACAATATCCGTCGCGATGCCAATGGCGATCTCTGGGTGGCAGCGCATCCCAATGCCTTCGCCTTCATCGGCCATGCCATGGATGCGGAGAAGGAAAGCCCGAGCATGATCCTGCGTCTGGCGCGCGACAGCCGCGGCGTGGTGCATACCGAAGAGGCCTTCGGCGATCCGGGCACATTGATCTCAGGAGCGAGTGTCGGCCTCTATCGGCAGGGCCGGCTGCTGATCGGCTCCGTGTTCCAGCCGACTGTGCTGGACTGCCTGATCGACGGGACCAAGCTGCGCGCCAGCGACAGCTAGAACCTGCCCGCTAGAATTTATAGGCCCCGCACTGGTCGAGACGCAGCACGCTCTCCTGCTGGAAACGCGACTTGTAATCCTCGACGATGCTGGCGAGCTTGGCATTGATCTCGGTATCGTTGCGATGCGCCACCATCAGGATATAGGTGTTCTCGCGCATCGCCGCGCCGTCGGCGACCGAGCGGGAGAAGCCTTGTCCTTCCAGAACCGTGAAGCCGTCCGGCAGACGCGGCACGATGGCGGATTCGACAAAGCCATGCCACTCGCTGCCGTCCAGATGGCGCACATGCTCGCCATGCCGGACCGCCGTGCCGAAAAACAGCAGCGCACTCTGCTGGCGGCAATGCAGCAGCGGGTTGAGCCAGATATAGACGCCCGCCGCCGCGACGATCGCCAGCGCGATCATGCCGCCGGCGAGCGCCAGCACCACCTTGGCCTGCAGGGCACCCAGCCGTTCACCGACCTTGAGAAACGCTTCCTCGAACATGGTCGCCATGCCTCCCGCTCAGCGTTCGGTCAGCTTGAGCTCGATACGGCGGTTGCGGCGGAAGGCGGTCTGGTCCTCGCGCGCATCCAGCGGCTGGAATTCACCGAAACCGGTGGCCGCCAGGCGTTCGACCGGCACGCCCTGGCTGGCGAGGAACTTCACCACCGAAATGGCGCGCGCGGATGACAGCTCCCAGTTCGAAGGGAACTGCGCCGTGGCAATCGGCAGCTTGTCGGTATGACCGTCGACGCGCAGCACCCACGGCAATTCCTTCGGAATCTTGTCGCTGATCTCGATCAGCGTCTTGGCCAGCTTGCCGATCTGCTCGCGGCCTTCGGGCTTCAGCTCGGCGGAGGCAGAATCGAACAGAACCTCGGACTGGAACACGAAGCGGTCGCCCACCACCTGGATGTCGCGCCGGTTGCCCAGCGCCTGTCGCAGCCGGCCGAAGAACTCGGAACGATAATTGGTCAGCTCGTCGACCTTGCGCGCCAGCGCGGCATTCAACCGGCGGCCAAGATCGCTGACCTGCGCCTGGTTGCTCTTGTCCTTCTCTTCGCTCTCTTTCAGGATGCGCTCGATCTGCGCCATCTGCTCGCGTAGCGCCAGGATCTGGCGATTCAGCAGATCGACCTGGCTGCGCGCTTCCGTCGTCAGGCGCTTTTCCTGATCCAGCTGGCCCGTGCTCGAAACCAGCTTGCCTTGCAGATCCACCACGATCTGCTGCTGTTCGGTGAGTTTCTTCTCGGCCTCGTCGGCGCGGACCTGGCTGTCGGCCAGCACGGCAGCCAGCTGATCGCGTTCGGCATTGGCGCTGCTCAGCGTGGCCTGCAGGTTGGTAATGTCGAGACGCAATGCGGCGTTGTTGCGTTTTTCCAGCCCGAGCTGCTCGACCAGCCCGGCCAGTTCGCTGCGCAATCCCTCGATGGCCTTGTCGCGACCCGAGATCGCGTTGGCGAGGAAAAACTGCACCAGCATGAACACCGCCAGCACGAAGACGATGACCATCAGCAATGTGGAGAGGACATCCACATAGCCGGGCCATGCGTTGGCCCCCATATGGTCGTTGCGCCTGCGGCTCAAAGCCATCGGCGTTTACCGGCGCTGGTTGTCAGCAGATGCCGCGATGGTGCGCGACAGCAGCTTGATTTCGGCACGCATGTCATCGATCAGCTTGGCGCGGCCCTGCGCCGCATCGTCCAGCATGCGGGTCAGCAGGACGTCGATGTTGCGCAGGTGGCCGCGGCTGGCGGCATCGAAGTTGCCGCCGTCGGCGCTTTGCGCCAGCTTGGCCATGATCGGCCGCATCTCGATCTGATGTTCCGTCAGTTTGAGCAGCAGCCCCTGTTCGGCGCGCATCTGCTCGGTGAGCAGGCTGAGCTTTTCGTTGAGCTGCAGCAGCGCCGCGCCGGTCTGCGTGCGGCTGTCCTCGCCGCGCGCCATGGTGCGCTGCAGGTTGTCCAGGCTGTCAGCCGTCTGCTCCAGCAGCGCCTGCACATAGGCCGGCACCGACTGTTCGCCCTCGGTCACGGTGCTGCCGCCGACGCGGGTGAAGCCGGCAAGCCATTCTTCCAGGTCGTTGTAGAAGCGGTTCTGCGCCTGGCCCGCCTGCAGGTCGAGGAAGCCGACGATCAGCGAGCCGGCAAGCCCCATCATCGACGCGGAGAAAGCCAGCCCCATGCCGGTGAGCGGCGTTTCCAGACCGCCCTTCAGCTTGTTGAACAGCGCATTGATGTCTTCATTCGCATTCAGCGACAGGCCGTTGATGGTGTCGGCAACGGCATTGATGGTTTCCAGCAGGCCCCAGAACGTGCCCAGCAGGCCGAGGAAGACCATCAGGCCGATGAAATAGCGCGAGATTTCCCGGCCTTCATCCAGCCGCGAGCCGACCGAGTCCAGCAGGGCCCGGGTCGCCGTGGCATGCAGCGAGCCGCGCGGGCTGCGATTGGCCAGCATGCGCGCCAGCGGCGCCAGCAGGCTGGAGGGTTCGCCGATATTGCCGCCACCGCCGCTGCGCTGGGCCTTTTGCCAGGCCTCGACCCAGCTCGCCTCGCGGCCGATCTCCCAGACCTGGCGGAAGGTATAGAGGATGCCGATCAGCAGAACGGCGCCGATCAGGCTGTTGAGCGCCACATTGGCCATGAAGGCACGCAGCAGGGTGTTATGCAGCACGGCGACCACAACGCCGACACCGGCGAGGAACAGCACCATGCGCAACAGAAAACGGCCAGGCTTGGTCATGCAATCCATCCTTCCGCTTCTGCGTTACGGAGCGAATACGGCAATTTCACGGCACCTGCCGCCGGCTGGCGACCAGTTGACGAGACTGGGGCCGGGGCGACCCGCAGGCGACTGGGAATTCGCCCAGGTGAATCAGCTTGGCGAATCAAGATGCGAACCCCTGAATGATCGCCCGGGGCGGCGAACCGGATCAACCCCGGATATGCGACGAAACGATGTCAGCCGGGGGTATGTTCTGACGTCAGCGGCCGACCGGAGCGACTTCGACACGGTCGGCGGCACTGCCATCAGTTGGGGCGCCGAGTGCGCGAACGTCGATCCGCGTCGAACGGATGCCCTTGTCGATCAGATACTGCCGCACGGCCAGCGCGCGGGTGAGCGAGAGGCGCCGGGCGCCGCTGCCGCCATCGCTGACGGTGCTGGCGGCATAGGCGCGAATCTGCAGGCGGTCTTCGCCATTGGCATGCTGCGTGGCCAGCGCATCGAGGGCGGCCAGATCGCCACCCGACGGCAGATCACCCTGTCCGCCGGCGAAAGCCAGCGTGACGAGGCCGCCGGGCCCAGGCCCGGGCGCAGGCACCGCACGCGGCGGTGTCGGCGCGGCAGCCACTTGCGGAGCAGGCACCGCCCGGGGCGTTGCCTGGGGCGCGGGTGCGGGGGTAGCCGGAACTGAAGCCTGGGGTGCCGCAGCGGCAGCCGGCGCAGGCGCCGGAGCCGGAGCCGGAGTTGGTGCCGGCGCGGCGGCCACGGGAGGCGCCGGAGCCGGAGTTGGTGCCGGCGCGGGCGCCGATGGGGCGGCGGCTACCGCCGGAGCGGGCGGTGCAGGAACCACCTGGGTCGGGGCGCCTGCCTGCGGGGCCGGTGCCGGAGTTATCGCCGGCGCAGGCGTCGGAGCTGACGCAGCGGGAGCCGGCGCAGCGGCGACGGCCGGCGGCGCAGCGGCAGGTGCAGCTTCGGTTTTGGCCGATGCCTTCGGGGCAGATGCGGAAGCCTTGCGGGTCGCCGTGGAAGACCCGGGCCGGCGCAGCTTCACAGTATTTGCGGCCTGACCGGTTTCACCCAGCAGCGCCTGCGGGCCAGTCGGCTGGGCGGCCGCCGGAACAGCGGCCTGCTTCGGCGCCTTGCCGGTCGATCCAATCAACGGAAGCTGCGGCGTGGCGAGGCTGGCAGATCGTGCGCCGCCCAACTGGTCGAGCGCCTGCATGTTGACCTGAACATTGCCGGTGCCGATGTAATTCTGCGCCAGCGCCGGTGCAGCGACGACGCCAAGGCCGAACGCCAGCGATAAGGCGGCAAGCGAATGCGGAACCGGCCTGGCAGCCATCGAAAAATCCCCCGAACCCCGACTACGGCGCGAACGATAGCGGAGCCAGCCGGACCCGACAACCCGGCAAGCAGCCGTCAGAAGCAGGAAATCAACGACTTGTGCAGTGCGAATGGCGCCCGGAACCCAAGCCCAAGAACCAAACTTGGATCAGGATTTGATCAGCTTGGTCAGCGGTGCGTGCAGCACGTCGTTCGCTGCGATGATGCCACCGGTTTCCAGCATCTTGTCGCCACCGGCCAGATCCGTGACCGTGCCGCCGGCTTCCCGCACCAGCACGATGCCGGCCGCGATATCCCACGGTTGCAAGCCGGTTTCCCAGAAGCCGTCGAAACGCCCGGCCGCAACGTAAGCCAGATCGAGCGCCGCAGCGCCCAGACGGCGGATACCAGCCACTTCGGTCATCACCTTGGTGACTTCCTTCAGGAAGGCTTCGTGGCCCGACTTGCCATGGAAGGGGATGCCGGTGCCGAACACGGCCTCGGGCAGCTTGCGCCGGGCCGACACGCGGATGCGGCGCTCGTTGACATAGGCGCCGACGCCCTTCTCGGCCCAGAACAGTTCATCGCGCACGACGTCGAGCACGATTCCGGCGATCAGTTCATCCTCGCGCTGCACGCCGATGGAAATAGCGAAATGCGGAATGCCGTGCAGGAAATTGGTGGTGCCGTCGAGCGGATCGATGATCCAGTAGGTCTTGCCGTCCTTCGCCTCGATACGGCCACCCTCTTCCATGATGAAGCCGAAATCCGGACGCAGCTTGACGAGTTCCTGCTGCAGGATTTTCTCGGCCTTGCGGTCGGCAGCGGACACGAAGTCAGCCGGGCCCTTCTTCGAGACCTGCAGGTGCTCAACCTCGTTGAAGTCGCGGATCAGGCTGCGCTGCGCTTTACGCGCCGCGTTTGCCATCGCATTGATCAAAGCCGAACGCAGGGCCATTGGGGGACCAGAAGTTGGGGACGGATGCTTGTTTGGGAAAGGCCGCGGAACCTATCAGCGGTTCCCATGCTTGGCAATCGCTCCATTAAAGGCTTTCACGGCCGCGGCAGGGCCTTCCGGATGGCGCCAGACGCCGGCGGAAACCGCCAGGAAATCCGCCCCGGCGGCGATCAGCGGCGGGCAGTTCTCAACGGTAATCCCGCCGATGGCGACACAGGGCACCTCCATCAGGTCGGCCCACCATTCGATCAGCTCGGGTTCCGCTTTTGTCTTCGGCCGCTTGGTTTCGGTCGCGAAGAAGGCGCCGAACGCGACGTAATCCGCGCCAGCCTCGGCCGCCTCCATCGCCAGATGCCGGGAGTCATGGCAGGTGACGCCAACAATGCGATCCGGCCCCAGGATACGGCGCGCCTCTTCGTAAGGCACATCGTCCTGGCCGACATGCACACCATCGGCGCCGAACTTGATCGCAAGATCGGGCCGGTCGTTGATCAGCAGCGCGACGTCATGCTCATGACAGACCGGCAGCAGCGCTTCGGTCGCACGGCGGAAGGTGTTGTCGGATGCGGTCTGCTCGCCATCTTTCAGGCGCAGCTGCAGGCAGGCGACATCGCCGGCGCCGAGCGCTTTCTTCAGCTCTTCGGTGAAGGCCGCGGGCTCGATTGCCGGCGGAGTGATCAGGTAAAGGCGTTGCTCTGGATTCTTGCTCATCTCGTCAACCGGCAATGAAATCTTTGAGGGCGTCGAGCGTCTCGTCGGGCCGCTCGCCCATCATCATATGGCCGCAGCCCGGCAGCACATCGATGCGGCCGTTCTGGAATTCCCTGGCCCAGCCGCGTGCGGCACG
This sequence comes from Ferrovibrio terrae, assembly GCF_007197755.1. NCBI lineage: Bacteria > Pseudomonadati > Pseudomonadota > Alphaproteobacteria > Rhodospirillales > Rhodospirillaceae > Ferrovibrio > Ferrovibrio terrae. The sequence goes on along the minus strand of NZ_CP041636.1, from coordinate 2,427,585 downwards.
CAGCGGCGTCATCTGGTCGCGCTCGCCAGCTAGGATCTGCGCCGGCAGGGTGATGGCTGCCACCGCCTGCTTGCCATTCTGGTAGCTGCTGCAGACGCGGAAGCCGGTCGCCAGCACGGCGCGCGGCGCGCGATCGATCAGGCGGATGCTGCCATTCAGCAGATGCGCGCCCGGCACGCGGTTGCTGCCGATCTGGTTCTTCTTGGCGATCATCCAGTCGTTCATCAGCTCGACCACGGTATAGGCGCCACTGTCGGCCAGTGCCTGCAGTTCCGGGTTCACCGCCATCGGATAGGCGAAGCCGAGCAGCGAAATCTTCTTCACGCGCGACGGATGCCGCTGCGCGGTTTCCAGCGCGATCAGCGCGCCCATGGAATGGCCGACCAGCGCCGCCTGCTGCACGCCGGCCGCATCGAGCAGCTTCGGCATCCAGTCGGCGAAGGCCTCGACGCTTTCAGGCATCGGGCCTTCGGAGCGGCCATTGCCCGGCAGGTCGAGCGCCAGCACCGAATAGCCGTGATAGGCGAACCAGCGCGTCTGCATCGCCCAGACCGTATGGTCACAGGCATTGCCATGAATGAAGACCACGCAGGGTTTGGTCTTGTCGAAGTCCTTGCCGCCAGTGGCGGCAAACACTTTCTTGCCCGCGACGTCGAGCCACATCTTCGCGTTCTCCCTGTCCTTATTCGGCTGCGGCCTTGACGGCCTTCTGCGACGCGCGCAGCGCCTGGTTCAGGTCGTCGATCAGGTCCTGGCTGTCTTCCAGGCCCACGGAAAGGCGAACCAGTTCCTCGCCGATACCGGCGGCTTTCAGTTCGGCAGCGCTCATCTGCTGGTGCGTGGTGCTGGCCGGATGGATCACGAGCGATTTCGCATCGCCGACATTGGCCAGATGCGAAAACACCTGCAGCGCCTCAATCAGCACGCGACCGGCCGCGCGGCCACCCTTCACGCCGAAACTGAACACCGCGCCGCAACCTTTCGGCAGCAGCTTTTTCGCCAGCGCATGATCGGGATGCTCTTCCAGTTCAGGATAGGACACCCAGGCCACCGCCGGATGTGATTTCAGAAAAGCGACCACCTTGCGGCTGTTCTCGACATGCCGCGCCATGCGCAGGGGCAGCGTTTCCACGCCCTGCAGCAGATGGAAGGCATTTGTCGGCGACATGCAGGCGCCGAAGTCGCGCAGGCCTTCGGCACGCGCACGCATGATGAAGGCACCGGGGCCGAACTCCTCGGCGAAGTCGAGGCCGTGATAGCCCGCGTAAGGCTCGGTGATGGTCGGGAATTTGCCCGAAGCTTCCCAGTCGAAGCGGCCGGAATCGATCAGCGCGCCGCCAATGGCGACGCCATGGCCGCCGAGGAACTTGGTGGCCGAATGCATGACGAGATCGGCGCCATGCTCGAAGCCCCTGAACAGATACGGCGTGGCAAAGGTGCAATCGAGCATCAGCGGAATGCCGGCGTCATGCGCGATTTTGGCAACGCTGGGCACATCCAGCACTTCGAGGCCCGGGTTGCCGAGAATCTCGCCGAACACCAGCCGCGTCTCCGGCTTGATCGCCGCCTTCCATGCTGCATGGTCGCGCGGATCGACGAAGGTGGTGGTGATGCCAAAGCGCGGCAGCGTATGCACGAGGATGTTGTAGCTGCCGCCATAGATATTCCGCGAGGCGACGATATGGCCGCCCTGCCCCATCAGCGTGCAGATGGCGAGATGCATCGCCGCCTGGCCCGAGGCCGTGCAGACCGCGCCGACGCCGCCCTCGAGTGCCGCAAGCCGCTCTTCCAGCACCGCGACGGTGGGATTGGAAATGCGCGAATAGATATGGCCGCCGCGTTCGAGATTGAACAGCGCGGCGGCATGGTCGGCATCGCGGAAGACGTAAGATGTCGTCTGGTAGATCGGCACGGCGCGCGCGCCGGTGGCCGGATCGGGCTGCTGGCCCGCATGCAGGCTCAGCGTGTCGAAACGGAAGAATTTGGGTTCCAGCATGACGGCCCTCCCGGGAATCTTTTTCAGACCGGATGGGTAGCATGCCGCGGCTGCGGCCGTCACGCGGGGGCAAGTTATTGTCGGGACATAAAAAAAGGCCGCCGGTAAGCGGCCGGCGGCCTGAAAGTCAAAATCAACAGGGAGGAAACTATGACCAAACCAAATCTTGTAACGGGGCCAGTATCCCCGGCCGCACTTAAGATTTCGTGAAGTGGCGCCGATCCTGTATGGTCGATGGCATGACAAAACTGGCTACCGTGTCACAGGACGCGCCGGACGTGCCCGCCGAGGCCCTGCCCGGCCCGCTGCAGGACCGGCTGCTGGATGCGGCGCTGGCCTGTTTCCGCCGGCTGGGCGCCAAACGCACCCGGATCGAGGATATCGCCGCCGAGGCCGGCATCGCCCGCACCGCGGTCTACCGGCATTACCAGAACAAACGCGCCATCGTGGCCTCGCTGGCGAGCCGCTGGCTGGCCGAGGACGAGACCCGCCTGGCCACGATTGCCCGCGATACCGGCCGCAGCCCGGCCGCCCGGCTGCAGGCGTTTTTGCTGGCGGACGCTGAAAATACAAGGCGTTACCTGTCCGATCCCTGCCTGGTCGAGGTACTGGACGAGGTGATGAAGAACCTCGCCGGCCTGCTGCGCCAGCACCGCAACCATATCCGCCGCCACCTGACCGGCCTGCTGGCCGAGGGCAGCACGGCCGGCGCTTTCCGCAGTGAACCGGCCGAGAAGCTGGCGCTGGCCATCGACGACCTGATGAGCCGCTTCCACGATCCCCGCCTGGCCACCGATCTGGACAGAAATGTCTGGCAGGACAGGGCTTTGGCCGCCGTCGACATGATCCTGAGAACTGTTCGGGCACGCTGAACGGTTTTGACATATGACATTTTTTGTCATATGTCTTTATTTATGAGCCCACTGCAGAAAATTGCAATTCGCCAGGGCATGGCCATCCTGCTGGCCATCTCGGCCGCCCTGGCAAGACGCCCTGCCTTCTGGCCGGTCAGTCGGGCCTGGTCGCACTGGCTGGCCCGGACGACCATCCGCCGGCGAAAAATTTGTCAGGTCAGCAGACAAATTTCTGACCTCGGCACGGCCTGGCAGCAGGGCTTCCCCAGCCCGAAACGGGTGCCGATCGAGGCTGTCACGGCCGATACCGTCTTTGCACGGATCGAGACGCCCTGCCCTCTCCGGGGTACCGGAGATACCGCGGCCTGCTGGCGCATGATGGAATACGACCGCGTCGTTGCAGCTGCTGCCGGCGGGCAGTTCGTGGTGCTGCGGAGCCAGGCCGAACCGGGCCTCACCAGTTGCCGCGTGGCGCTGCGGCCGGCCAGCGCGTCGACGGAAGACCTGGTTCCCGCCCATACCCGCATCGGCCAGCAGGCGCTGCGCTAGGCCGCTGCCGCGAGCCCACGACGGCGCAGCAGCCGCTGCACGATCTCATCAACGCCCTGCTCTGCCTTTGCGATCGACGCCGCCAGTCTTTCATCGGCGAACTCGTCGTATTCCACCGCAACAGCTTCGACATCGGTGATGCCGATATAGGCAAAGGCCGTACGCGTGCTGGCTTCGACATGATTCATCGCCGCAATCCGCCCGCCGGCGTCGTAACCGTAGTCGCCGCGCGAACCGAGCAGCACCAGCGTCTTGTTCTGCGCGGTCAGCAATGGCCAATACGGTTCGCCTTGACGCGTGCGATCGAAACCGAAGGTGCGGCCGACGCGCACGATGTTGTCGATCCAGGCCTTGAACTGCGCCGGTGGTCCGAAATTGTACATTGGCAGACCGGCGACGATGATGTCAGCGGCGATCACTTCATCCACCAGCCGGTCGCTCAGCGCCAATGTTTCGCGCATCCACGGCGCGCGCTGCTCCGGCGCGGTGAAAGCGGCGTGGATCCAGTCGCCGCTGACTGGTGGCGGTGGGGCCTGCCCCAGATCGCGCTGCACAACCGCATCCTGCGGCCGCGCAGCGCGCCAGTGTGACAGGAAGCGTGCCGTCAGCCGACGGGTATGCGAGCCGAAGCGGTGCGTGGCCGAACTCTGCGGCCGGGCGCTGGCATCGAGAACCAAAAGCGTGGTCATGCGGGTCTCCATGAGATGAGAAAAATTCGCCAGATGTGACGCAGACCACGTAAGCAATGCGACACGGCCGGACAAATGCGAATTGCTCAGGCCGATGGCTGACCTAGATTCAGCCGTATGACCCAGACGCGAAAACTGCCGCCGCTCGGCGCCTTGCGCGCTTTCGAAGCCGCTGCGAGACATCTCAGCTTCAAAACCGCCGCTGACGAACTTGGCGTGACCCCGACCGCGATCAGCCATCAGCTGCGCCTGCTGGAAGACAGCATCCGCCAGCGCCTGTTCGTGCGGCATATCCGCAAGGTAACGCTGACGCCGGCCGGCGACGCGCTCTATCCGGTGTTGCGCGACGGTCTCGACTCATTTGCATTCGCCCTCGAACGGCTGCGCGCGGGGCCGCAGCGCCGGCGGCTGACGTTGTCAGCCACGCCGGCCTTCGTCGCCAAATGGCTGCTGCCGCGCCTGGGCGACTGGCAGGCGCGCCATCCCGATATCGATCTGCATCTGCATGCTTCCGAACAGCCGGTAAATCTCAGCGGTGGCAGCGCCGATGTCGCGATCCGCTACGGCCGCGGTGATTGGCCGGACCTGCACACTGAGAAATTGCTGCCGAGCCCGTTCGCGCCTGTGGCGAGCCCACGGCTTGCCTTACGCCGTCCGGCCGATCTGAAGCGACAGACCCTGCTGCATTTCGATTGGCGCCAGCGGCGGCGCGACACGCCGATCTGGAAATGCTGGGCCGAGCAGGCCGGTATCAAGGGATTGGATATCGCGGGTGGGCTTCGTTTCAGCGACGAGAGCCATGCCATCCAGGCGGCCATTGCCGGCCAGGGCGTTGCGCTGCTCGGTTTGCCGCTGGTCACCACTGAACTGGCGAGCGGCGCGCTGGTGCAGCCCTTCGGCCCCGTGCTGCAGGGCGATGGCTACCACCTGGTCACTCTGCCGGAGCGCGCGCAGCAGCCCGAGATCGTCGCGCTGCAAGGCTGGCTGCGCGCCGCCGCGCAGAGCTCTATTTCTTGAAGAAGGTGTCGGCCGAGCCACGCGCCATCTGTTTGGCCTTGATGACATCGCGGATGGTGGCGATTTCGGACTCGAGCGCCAGGATGCGATCCTGCAGGTCCTCGATCGACATGGTTTCGAATTTCGGCAGCACCGGCTTGCGCCTTTCGGCTTCGTCCCAGTCCATTCCGGCCTCCCTGATCCAATCTGGACCACATACTACCCAATGCCGGAAAGCCGGATAAAGCGAAACCTGCCGGCTTGCCGTGGCGGCCCGACTTGCCGTAACGAAGCTGGCCCGTTAGATCACTGACCGACCCCTGAGGAGACGCGCATGCTGCCGCAGACCATGCCAGAAACCATGACCGTGATCGAGATCAGCCAGCCCGGCGGGCCCGAGGTGCTGAAATCCGCCGAACGCCCCATGGTGCAGCCCGCCGAGGGCGAAGTGCTGATCAAGGTGCATGCGGCCGGCGTGAACCGCCCGGACGTGCTGCAACGCTCTGGCATGTATCCGCCGCCGCCGGGCGCACCGGACACGCCGGGCCTGGAAGTGGCCGGCGAAGTTGTTGCCCTCGGCAAGGACGTGTCGCGCTGGAAGATCGGCGACAAGGTCTGCGCGCTGGTAGCCGGTGGTGGCTACGCCACCTACTGCACGGCGCCGGCCGAACAATGCCTGCCGGTACCCGCCGGTCTCGACATGGCCGAAGCCGCAGCGCTGCCGGAAAACTGGTTCACCGTGTGGACTAACATCGCGGATCGCGGCCAGTTGCAGGCCGGTGAAAGCATACTGATCCATGGCGGCGCCTCGGGCATCGGCGTCGCCGCGATCCAGCTCGCCAAGCTGCTGGGCGCGAAGCGCATCTTCGCCACGGCGGGCACCGAGGAGAAATGCCGCTTCTGCGAAAGCCTCGGCGCCGAAAAGGCGATCAACTACAAGACCGAGGATTTCGCCGCGCGGATCGCCGAGCTCACCGACGGCAAGGGCGTGGATGTCATTCTCGACATGGTGGGCGGCAAATACCTGACGCCGAACATCAAAGCCCTTGCCGAGGAAGGCCGGCTGGTGATCATCGCCGTGCAGGGCGGGCCGAAGGGCGAAGGCGACCTCAGCCTGGTGATGCGCAAGCGCCTGACCGTGACCGGCTCGACGCTGCGGCCCCGCCCGATTGCCTTCAAGGGCGAGATCGCCCGGGCGCTGGAAGCCAGGGTCTGGCCGGCTTTTGCCGATGGCCGGCTCAAGGCCATCATCGACAGCCGCTTCCCCCTGGCCGAAGCCGCCCAGGCCCATGCCCGGATCGACCACGGCGACCATGTCGGCAAAGTTTTGCTGGTGATCTGATATAAATACAATGACTTAGCACCCCGGGGGCGGTTGCACCCCCGGTCCGATGCACTATATTGTCGCGCGAATTCGCCCCCGCGGGCGGCCGATGAGCCCGGCCGGCCGCCTGAGAAGGATATTACCAATGGCATTGCCGTTGATGCCCAAAGCCACTGCCGTGTGGCTGATCGATAATACCAAGCTGACCTTCGACCAGATTGCCCGCTTCTGCGGCCTGCATGTGCTGGAAGTGAAGGGCATTGCTGACGGCGAAGTGGCCATCGGCATTGTCGGTCTCGACCCGGTTGCCAACGGCCAGCTCGGCCCGAACGAGATCGAGCGCTGCGAAAAGGACCCGAGCGGCGATCTGAAGCTGCTGGCGCCGACCGTGCCACTGCAGCGCCACAAGACCAAGGGCGCCAAGTACACGCCAGTCTCCAAGCGCCAGGATCGTCCCGACGCCATCGCCTGGCTGCTGAAGTATCATCCGGAAGTGCAGACCGCGCAGATCCAGAAGCTGCTCGGCACCACCAAGGCGACCATCGATCGCGTGAAGAACCACACGCATCCCAATCACGCCAACATCAAGCCGCGCGATCCGGTCTATCTCGGCATCTGCAGCCAGATGGAACTCGACCGCGTGCTGCTGCTCGCTGCCAAGCGCAAGCAGAACAAGGAAAAGCGCGATGCGCGCGAAGCCCGCGCTGTGTCACGCGCCGAAACCGCTCCGGCTGAAGCACCGGCCGCCGAACCTGCCGGCGACAGCGAGAACTGATCGCAACTACCAGCGGAGCCTGCCAAGAGAGCTTCTGGGCAGTTACGTCTGACATCATTGGCGCCGCCGGTCTGATCACCGGCGGCGCTTTTGTTTGCGGACCAATGGGATTGGTGGTCCGGCTCCAGATATACAACCCCGCGCGAGATCCCCACTCTCGCTCTGACTGCCGCATGCTTTTCTGCGGTGCAAAAAGCCATACCGCCGGGTTATCAGGTCATTCTCTAAGAAAACCTAGGCACTGCATGTCGTTTCGGTTATTGCTTCGGGAACCGCCGGTATGAACCATCGTGCAGAATGGTGCCGGCAGAAACAGGTCGCGGGGCGTTTCTAAGTCATGCTCGTTTTTATCATCAGACGCCTGATGCAGGCGGCGTTGGTCATGGCGGTTATGTCGGTGCTGGTTTTCGTCGGCATCTACATGATTGGTGATCCACTCGCGATCCTGGTCAGCCCGGAAGCGACCGAACTCGACCGCGAAGCCATCGCAAAGTCGCTCGGCCTCGACCGGCCGATGTGGGAACAGTATTTCACCTTCGTCACCTCGGCGCTGCAGGGCAACTTCGGCAAGTCTTTCGTCTTCGGCCAGCCGGCGATCAACCTGATCCTCGAACGCATGCCGGCGACGCTGGAACTGGCGCTGATTGCCACCATCTCGTCGGTCGTCATCGGCGTGCCGCTCGGGCTGTATGCCGGCCTGCGCCACGAGACCGTCACCGCCCGCGCCATCATGGCCGGCTCGGTGCTCGGCTTCTCGCTGCCGAATTTCTGGGTCGGCCTGATGCTGATCATGGTCTTCGCCGTACAGCTCGGCTGGCTGCCGGCCTCTGGCCGCGGCCCGACGATGGAAGTGCTCGGCATCCATGTCAGCTTCCTGTCGCTGGCCGGCTGGAAATATCTGGCACTGCCCGCGCTGACGCTGGGCCTGTCGAAATGCGCCCTGATCATCCGCCTGGCCCGCGCCACCGCGCGCGAAGTGATGCTGATGGATTACGTGAAATTCGCCCGCGCCAAGGGCCTGAGCGAAAAGCGCGTGATCGGCGTGCATATCCTGAAGAACATCATGGTGCCGATCACCACCGTGACCGGTCTTGAGCTGGGCAGCCTGATCGCCTTTGCCGTCATCACCGAAACGATCTTCTCCTGGCCCGGCATGGGCAAGCTGCTGATCGATTCCATCGTGCATCTCGACCGCCCGGTCGTGGTGGCCTACCTGCTCGTTGTCGTCTTCCTGCTGGTGATCATCAGCCTGATCGTCGACATCCTTTATTCCGTGCTTGATCCGCGCGTGCGTCTGGGAGAGGCGAAATGAGTCAGACCCCAGTCTCCATTGGCGCCACCCAGACTGCCGTGACAGGCGCGCCGCTCGCCAAGACCGAGGCGCCGTGGAAGCGCATCGTCGCCGAGTTCGCCGAAAGCAAGCTGGCCATGCTCGGCCTTGTGCTGCTGGTGCTGATGATCGGCGCATCGCTGATCGCATCCTTCATCTCGCCGCAGGACCCCTACGACCTGGCCAAGCTCGACATCATGGACGCGCGCCTGCCGCCCGGTGAAATGTCGGGCGAAGGTTTCGCCTTCCTGCTCGGCAGCGACGGCCAGGGCCGCGACATGCTGAGCGCCATGCTGTATGGCCTGCGCATTTCTCTGATGGTCGGCGTGGTCTCGGTGGTGGTCGCGCTGGCCATCGGCTCGATCGCCGGGTTGCTGGCGGCCTATAGCGGCGGCAAGGTCGATGCGCTGATCATGCGCTTCGTCGATATCCAGCTGTCTTTCCCCGCCATCCTGATCGCACTGATCCTGCTGGCGGTGCTGGGCAATGGCGTTGACAAGGTGATCTTCGCGCTGGTCGCCGTGCAATGGGCCTATTTCGCCCGCGCCGCGCACGGTGCCGCTCTGGTGGAACGCAACAAGGAATATATCGAGGCGGCGCGCTGCCTGGGCATCAGCCGGATGCGCATGCTGCTCAAGCATCTGCTGCCCAACTGCCTGCCGCCGCTGATCGTGATCGCCACCATCAACATCGCCCGCGCCATCACACTGGAGGCCACGCTCAGCTTCCTCGGCCTCGGCGTACCGGTCACCGAGCCCTCGCTGGGCATGCTGATCTCCAACGGCTTCGACTACCTGCTCAGCGGCGTCTACTGGATCTCGCTGTTCCCCGGTATCGTCCTCACCGTGGTGATCATCGCCATCAATCTGGTCGGCGATCAGTTGCGCGATGTCCTCAATCCCCGCCTCAAGCGTTAAAGCCAGCAGCCCCATGACCGCCACGCTCCAGGTTGAGAATCTCGAAACCCAGTTCCCCACCCGCGACGGCATCGTGCGTGCCGTCGACGGTGTCAGCTTCTCCATCGAGGCTGGTGAAATCCTCGGTCTTGTCGGCGAGTCCGGTTCGGGCAAGTCGATCACCGGCTTCACCATCCTGGGCCTGATCGACCCGCCTGGCCGCATCGCCAATGGCAGTGTCAAGTTCAAGGGCGAGGAACTGACCACCGCCAGCCCGGAACGGCTCCGGTCCTTACGCGGCTCGCGCATCGCGATGATCTTCCAGGATCCGATGATGACGCTGAACCCGGTGCTGCGCGTCGACACCCAGATGATCGAGACGGTGCAGGCCCATGAAAAGGTCAGCGAGAAAGCCGCCCGCGCCCGCTGCATCGAGACGCTGCAGTCCGTGGGCATCGCCGCACCTGAAGACCGGCTGAAATCCTACCCGCACCAGTTCTCGGGCGGCATGCGCCAGCGCATCGCCATCGCCACGGCTTTGCTGCACAAGCCCGACCTGATCATCGCCGACGAGCCGACCACCGCGCTCGATGTCACCATTCAGGGCCAGATCCTGTATGAGATGCGCAAGCTGTGTCGCGACACCGGCACGGCGATGATCTGGATTACCCACGATCTCTCCGTGGTGGCCGGCCTGGCCGACCGCATCATGGTGATGTATGCCGGCAAGATCGTGGAAACCGGCGCCATCGACACCGTGATCGAGCGGCCGCAGCATCCCTATACCCGCGGCCTGATCGGTTCGGTGCCCGGCGCGATGCCGCGCGGCAAGCGCCTGTTCCAGATTCCCGGCATGGCGCCTGCGCCGCTGAACCTGCCGCCGGGCTGCCGCTTCAAGGCGCGCTGCAGCCGTGCCGACTCGGTTTGCGACACCATGCCCGAGCTGGTCGAACTCAATCCGGGCCATCGCGCCCGCTGCCATCATCCGTTTGACGCAAAGCCGCTGAGCCCGGCGGAGGTTGTTTCGTGACCGGCCCCATTCTCGAACTGAAGGGCGTATCCAAGCGCTTCGTCTGGCGCCTGGATATCGCCGCCCATATCGCCAACCTGTTCGGCGCCGGCATCAAGGAACGCGCCGTGCATGCCGTGAACCATGTTGACCTGACCATCCAGGAAGGCGAAGTGGTCGGCCTGGTGGGTGAAAGCGGCTGCGGCAAATCCACGCTCGGGCGCATCGTCGCCGGCATCATGGATGCCACCGAAGGCACGATCCAGTATCGCGGCAAGGTCATTGCCGACCGCAGCAGCGCGGAGCAGCGCGCCTATCAGCTTGGCGTGCAGATGATCTTCCAGGACCCGTATGCCTCGCTCAATCCGCGCATGCGGGTGGAAGAGATCATCGGCGAGGCGCCGGTGGCGCATGGCATGATCAAGCGCCACGAAATGGCCGACTATGTCGAGAAGATCATGCTGCAGGTCGGCCTCGACCCGCGCTATCGCAAGCGCTATCCGCACCAGTTCTCCGGCGGCCAGCGCCAGCGTATCGGCATTGCCCGCGCCCTGGCGGTGAAGCCGCAGTTCATCGTCTGCGACGAGGCGGTGGCCGCGCTCGACGTGTCGATCCAGGCGCAGGTGCTGAACCTGTTCATGGACCTGCGCGAACAGCTGGGCCTGACTTACCTGTTCATCAGCCACAATCTGTCGGTGGTGGAGCATATCTCCGACCGCGTGGTGATCATGTATCTTGGCCGCGTGGTGGAAAGCGCCCCGACCGAGCAGCTGTTTGCCGCGCCGAACCATCCCTATACGCAGGCCCTGCTGGCGGAAGCGCCCAAGCTGGTGGCCGAACGGCGCGACTATCTGCCGATCAAGGGCGAAATCCCGTCACCGCTCAATCCGCCGCCGGGCTGCCATTTCCACCCGCGCTGCCCCAGGGCTTTTGCCCGCTGCAAGGCCGAAGTGCCTGCACTGAAAGAGATTGCGCCCGGTCGGCTGTCGGCCTGCCATCTGAACGACGCGGCATAGTTACCAGCTGAGATTGTTGGCTGAATCGATTTTAGCTACGATTCGATCACAGCCTTGTAACGGCCCTAAACGGCGAAAAACGGAACTCGGAACGGCGAAATCCAGTTTGGTGTGACAGGAAGCGTTCGCCGGACGCGGACGCGCACACCGAAGGAGGCCAGCCATGCGCAAGGCCATCTTAGCCAGTGCGTTTACCACCGTTTCGCTCGTTGCCATTGCCGGATTTACCCCAGCTGCCCAGGCACAGCAGCAGGCCACGCTCTGCGGTCTGCGCGACGACATGGGCACGATGCTGGACCAGCGCTTCGGCGAGCAGCCGCAGGCCGGCGGCATCGTCGGCGACCGCATCGTCGAGCTGCTGGTCTCGCAGACCGGCTCCTGGACGATCCTGATCACCAGCGCCGATGGCCGCTCCTGCGTCGTCACCGGCGGCGATGACTGGACCGATCAGCCCGTCACCTCGCCGAGCAAGGTGAAGGCCGACAAGGTGAAGCTCGAATCGACGCTCTGAGCTTTACGCCGCAGCCGGACGCTTCACGCGGAACCAGGCGGCATAGAGCGCCGGCAGGAACAGCACGGTCAGCAGCGTCGCCACCAGCAGGCCGCCGATGATGGTGTAAGCCATCGGGCCCCAGAAGTTGCTGGTCGAGAGCGGGATCATGCCGAGGATCGCGGCCAGCGCGGTCAGGATGATCGGCCGGAAACGCCGCAGCGTGGCGTTCACGATGGCATCCCAGACGGCTTCGCCGCCGGCGATATCCTGCTCGATCTGGTCGACCAGGATCACCGAGTTGCGCATGATCATGCCGGCCAGCGCAATCGCGCCCAGCATGGCGACAAAGCCGAAGGGCACGTTGAACACCAGCAAGCCCACAGTGACGCCAATCAGGCCGAGCGGCGCGGTCAGCAGCACCAGCAGCATGCGCGACACCGACTGCAGCTGCACCATCAGCAGCGTGACCATGATCATGATCATCACCGGCACGACAGCCCCGATCGAGGCATTGGCCTTGGCGCTTTCCTCGATGGCGCCGCCCAGCACGACGCGGTAGTTCGGCGGCAGGCGCTTGCGCAGCTCATCCAGTTTGGGCTCGATCTGCATCGACACCACCGGCGCCTGGATGCCGTCGATGATATCGGCGCGCACGGTGATCACCGGCTGGCGGTCACGCCGCCAGATGATGCCCTCTTCCAGTTCGTAGCTGACTTCCGCCACCTGACCGAGCGGCACCGCGCGGCTGCTTTCCGCACCGGCCACATTCAGATCGCGGATGCCGGTCAGGCTGAGGCGCTCGGAAGCTTCGGCGCGCGCCACCACGTCGATCAGCTCGCGGCCTTCGCGATACTGCGTGACGGTGACGCCCGAGACGATGGAATTGAGCATCGTCGCCAAGTCCTGCGAGGAAATGCCGAGCAGGCGCGCCTTGGCCTGGTCGACATCCAGCTTCACCACCTTGCTAAGCTCGTTCCAATCGAGATTGACGTCGCGCGTGTTGGGATTGGTGCGCATCACATCGGCGACCTGGAAGGCGATGCGACGCACCTCCATCGGGTCCGGGCCGCTGACGCGGAACTGCACCGGGAAGCCGACCGGCGGGCCATTTTCGAGCCGGTTGACGCGGCCGCGCAGCAGGATGAAATCGTCCTGGAAGGCTTTCACCAGCTTTTCGCGCACACGCTCACGCTCGGCATCGCCCTTGGTGAGGACAACGACCTGCGCGAAATTGTCGTTCGGCAGCTGGATATCCAGCGGCAGGTAGAAACGCGGCGCACCGGCACCGACATAGGTCGTGTAGCTGACGATATCCTTGTCGTCCTTGAGCAGCGCCTCCAGCTTGAGCGCCTCCTGCTCGGTGGCCTGGATCGAGGCGCCCTGCGGCAGGCGCAGGTCGACCATGAGCTCGGGCCGGTTGGACGACGGGAAGAACTGCTGCTGCACCAGGCCGAAACCACCAACGCTCGCCACGAAGATGACGATGGTGCTGGCGATCACGATCCAGCGCCGGCGCACGCACCATTCCACCACCGGCCGCACATAGCGGTAGATGCCGCGATGATAGACATCCTCGCCATGGCCATGCCCGGCCTTGGGAGTTGGCAGGATGGTATAGCCGATGAAGGGCGTGAAGATGACGGCCACGATCCACGACACCAGCAGTGAGATGGTGACCACGGCGAAGATCGAGAAGGTGTATTCGCCGGCTGAACTCTTGGCGAAGCCGACCGGCACGAAACCGGCCGCCGTGATCAGCGTGCCGGTCAGCATCGGGAAGGCGGTCGAGGTATAGGCGAAACTTGCCGCCCTGAAGCGGTCGAAGCCCTGCTCCATTTTTACCTGCATCATCTCGACCGCGATGATCGCGTCGTCGACCAGGAGTCCAAGCGAGATGATCAGCGCGCCGAGAGAGATACGGTGGAAGTCAATGCCGAATATCTGCATGCACACAAAGGTAATGGCCAGCACCAGCGGGATGCAGAGCATCACCACCATGCCGCTGCGCAGGCCAAGGCTGAGGAAGCTGACGCCCAGCACGATGACCACGGCCTCGAGCAGCACCTGCATGAATTCAGAAATCGAGCGCTGCACGACTGTGGGCTGGTCGGCGACCTGAAGCACCTCGATGCCGATCGGCATGTCGGCCTTGAGCCGCTTCATGGTGGCGTCGAGCTGCTTGCCCAGCTCGATCATATTGCCGCCCTTCGCCATGGAGACGGCCAGCCCGATGGAATCCTGACCATTGTAGCGCAGGCGCGGACTGGGCGGATCGGCATAGTCGCGCTTGATGTCGGCGATGTCGCCGAGCCGGATCAGCCGCCCGTTGGCCTGGATCGACAATTCGCCCAGCGCCCGGCCTTCGATCTCGCCGCTGACGCGGGTAGCGATGCGGTCGGACGAGGTCTGCACCACGCCTGACGCGGTCTGGGCATTCTGCGCCTGGATGACGTCGATGACCTGCTGCGGGCTGATGCCCAGATTGGCGAGTTTCTTGTTGGAGAATTCGATGAAGACGCGCTCGGGCTGCACGCCCAGCAGGTCGGCCTTGCCGACATCCTTGATACGCAGCAGTTCTTCGCGCACGTCCTCGACATAGTCCTTCAACTCGCGATGCGTGAAGCCGTCGGCGGTGAAGGCATAGATGGTGCCGAAGGTATCGCCGAATTCATCGTTGAAGAACGGCCCCTGCACGCCAGCCGGCAGGGTGTGGCGGATATCGCCAACCTTCTTGCGCACTTCGTACCATACGCCCGACACCGCTTTGGGCGGCGTGCTGTCGCGCAGGGCGATAAAAATGGTGGACTCGGCCGCCTTGGAATAGCTGCGCACGTTGTCGAGATACGGCGTCTCCTGCAGCTTCTTTTCGATCTTGTCGGTGACCAGCTGCTCGACCTCGCGCGCGGTGGCGCCGGGCCAGTTGGTGCGCACGATCATCACCTTGAAGGTGAAATCCGGATCTTCGGCGCGGCCGAGCTGCATGTAGGACATGGCGCCGGCCGCGAGCAGCAGTACCATCAAAAAGCCGATCAGCGAACGATGCCGCAGCGACCAGGCAGACAGGTTAAAGCGGCCGATGCCATCGGCATCGGCAGGTGCCGGCGAATTCTGGCTCATTACTTCTTCCCCGCCGAAGCAGACTGTACTTCAGGCAGCAGGCGCACGGCCTGGCCGGGGATCAGCTTGTGGACGCCGGCAGTGACAACCTTCTCGCCATCCTTCAGGCCATCGGCGATCAGCACGGCGCGCTCGATGAAGGCGGCGATCTTCACCGGCCGCAGCTCCACCTTGCCCTCGCCACCTTCCACGGGGCCGGTATAGATCCAGACCGCCGGTTCCGCGCCCTGCTGGTACAGCGCCGACAACGGCAGCGCGACCATCGAGGCCTCCGAACGCCGCACGATCGACACGGTGGACGTCATGCCGAGCCGCATGCCGGCCGGTGCATTCTGCACGCTCACCTTCACGGCGTAGGTGCGGGTGGCCGGATCCGCGCCCGGCGCGATCTCGCGCACCACGCCGGTGTATTCCTTGTCGGGCTGCGCCCACAGGCTGATCGCGATGGCGGTGGCGCTGCGCAGTTCGTCGAGGCGGTTCTCGGCGACGTTGAACACCACTTCCTTCTCTTCCGGCCGCGCCAGTTTCATCACCGTCTGGCCGGCCGACACCACCTGGCCGGTTTCGACGCCGATCGCCGTGACGACGCCATCGGCATCGGCATGCAGTTCGGTATAGTCCATCTGATTCTGCGCCGAACGCAGCTGCGACCGCGCGCTGTCGAGCTGGGCCTCGGCGGTGTTGTAGGTGTTCTGCCGGCGGTCGAGTTCGGCCTGGCTGATCACGCGGCTGTCGAACAGCTTTCTGTAGCGGCTGAGTTCGGTCTGCGCCTGGTTGAAATTCGCCTGGGCGGCGCTGAGCTGCGCGCGGGCATTCTGTGTGGCAAGCCGGGTGTCTTCAGGATCGAGGCGGGCAAGCGCCGCGCCTTTCTTCACCTCGGAGCCGATCTCGACATAGCGGGCAACGATCTTGCCGCCAACCCGGAAGGCCAGGTTGGTCTCGTAACGGGCACGCACTTCGCCGGTATAGCTGGAGCGGCTTTCATGTACCTGTGGCGCGACGGTGGTGACGCGAACCGGGCGGATCGGCTCGGGCGCAGGTGCTGCGCGTTCGCAGCCCGCCAACACCAGCAGCGAGCCGGCAATCGCAGCAATGGAGAGTGAAGTCCGGGTCATACGCATAGCCGCCCTGTTCTGCACACGGCCGCGCGGGAGCGCTTAACGCAATGACCTGAATTCCCCCGAACGCCGTACGCTACTGTTCTTGCTTCCCTGCCGGCGGGCCCGCTCTGGCGGCGGTTCCCGTTGGCTGCAGCAGCCCCTCGATGGCACGATCCAGGATCCATACCCGGATCGCGCTGGAGAGGTTGCCCGAACGTGCAGCGTCAATATCGCTGACCATCTGGTTGATGGTCTTACCCTCGGCTGCGGCCATCTGCTGCAGCGCCTCCCAGAACGCCTGTTCTAGGGAGATGCTGGTGCGGTGGCCGCCGACCACCACGGAGCGTTTCTTTACCGTGGTCGGCATGCGTGACCTGTCCGGCCGGGCGGCCGCGACAGAGGCTGCTTAGCATTGGCAGATTTCCGGGCCAAGACAGCCTCTCCGGTCAGCGTGACGGCCATCACGAGTTACCTGCCAGAAATCAGGTCAGGTCGGCACAGAATTCCTGAATCCGCGTGCAGGCGTCCTTCAGGGCTTCCGTCGAGGTGGCGTAAGAGATGCGGAAATGCGGGGCCAGGCCGAAGGCCTCGCCAAACACCACCGCAACGCCGCGCTCCTCGAGCAGCGCATTGCAGAAGTCGAGGTCGGTGTTGATCTTCACGCCGGCCTTCGAAGTCTTGCCGATGGTGCCGGCGCAGCTCGGATAGACGTAGAAGGCACCTTCCGGCTTCGGGCAGTGGATGCCCTTGGCCTGGTTCAGCATGCTGACCACCAGGTCGCGGCGCTGCTTGAACACCAGGTTGTTCTTGGGGATGAAGTCCTGCGGGCCGTTCAGCGCCTCGACGGCGGCGGCCTGGCTGATCGACGACGGGTTCGAGGTCGACTGCGACTGCAGGTTGCCCATCGCCTTGATCAGCGGCTGCGGGCCACCGGCATAGCCGATGCGCCAGCCGGTCATGCAATAGGCCTTCGACACGCCGTTCATGGTCAACGTGCGCTCATACAGCGCCGGCTCGATCTGCGCCGGCGTGGTGAAGACGAAATTGTCGTAGACCAGATGCTCGTACATGTCGTCGGTCAGGATCCAGACATGCGGATGCCGGACCAGCACATCGGTCAGCGCCTTCAGCTCGTCGCGCGTATAGGCGGCGCCCGAGGGATTGGACGGCGAGTTCATGATCACCCATTTGGTCTTCGGGGTGATCGCCTTCTCCAGCGCCTCGGCACGCAGCTTGAAGCCGTCTTCCGCCGTACCGGTGACGAAGACCGGCGTACCGCCGGCGAAATTCACGATATCCGGATAGCTGACCCAGTAGGGCGCCGGGATGATCACTTCATCGCCCGGATTGACGGTGGCGAGCAGCGCGTTGAACAGCACCTGCTTGCCGCCGGTGCCGACCGAAATCTGCTCGGGTTTGTAGTCCAGGCCGTTCTCGCGCTTGAACTTGGCGATGATCGCCTGCTTCAGCGCCGCAGTGCCGTCCACATCCGTATAGCGGGTGTCGCCGCGATCGATCGCCGCCTTGGCGGCTTCACGGATATTGGCCGGGGTCTCGAAATCGGGCTCGCCCGCGCCGAGGCCGATCACGTCGCGGCCGGCGGCCTTGAGCGCGCGGGCCTTCTGGGTGGCGGCAATGGTGGCAGACGGCTTGATGCGACCGAGAGCTTCGGACAGGAAGGCCATGACTTTTTGCGACTCCTAGGCGCGAGCGGAGGGGAAAATAAGGCGGGCGAACCATACGTCCGCCTCTTGGGCGGTGCAACATATCAACTTGTCGCCGAGACAATGTTTTGCCGCAAAAGCAGGCAGCCGGACGCGGGCATAGGCAACGCCCCGCCATAGCCCCGGAAATACGGTGCTTTTGCTGTGCCGGCCGCACCTGAAAGGCTGGACTCAGAATTGCATACGTTACGCCCCGGACCTGCGCGCGATTCGCTCTTGGCGGGTGCTTTGGGGCCGGCATAGACTGCCGGGCCTGAGCCACAACCGACTCGAAGATAAACGGCCAGGATTGGCGTTCACCGGGGAGACCAATTATGACTTTCGCACGTTCACTGACCTTTGCCGCGGCTGGCGTCACGCTCGCGCTCGGCCTTGGCGCCGCAGGCGCTGCCGATGCGCAGACCAAGATGAAATTCACCCTCGACTGGGCTTTCCAGGGTCCGACCTCGGCCTTCCTGGTCGCAGAGCAGAAGGGCTACTACAAGGCCGCCGGCCTTGAACCGACCATCGATGCCGGCCAGGGCTCGGCCGGCGCGCTGCAGCGTGTTGCCACCGGCGCCTATGAAATGGGCTTCGCCGACATCAACGCGCTGATCGAATACAACGCCAAGAACCCGGATGCGCCGGTGAAAGCCGTGATGATGGGTTATGACGCGCCGCCGTTCGGCGTCTATGCGCTGAAGTCCTCGGGCATCAAGACGCCGAAGGACCTGGAAGGCAGGAAGCTGGGTGCGCCGGTCTTCGACGCCTCGTTCAAGCTGTTCCCGGCCTTCGCCGCCAAGGTCGGTATCGACAAGAGTAAGGTCACCTACATCAACCTGACCCCGCCGCTGCGTGAGCCGAGCCTGAAGAATGGCAGCGTCGACTTCATCAGCGGCCACTACTTCTCCTCGATCCTCGATCTCGAGAAGATCGGCGTGAAGCAGGAAGATGTGATCGCCTTCCCCTATGCCGATGCCGGCATGGACTTCTATGGCAACGCCGTTGTGGCCTCGCCGAAGTTCATCAAGGAAAACCCGGCTGCGGTGAAGGCCTTCGTGGCAGCCACCGTCAAGGCGTGGAAGGAAATCGTCGCCAATCCGGATGTCGGCATCAAGGCCACCAAGACCCGCGACGGCCTGACCGACGAGACGCTGGAAATGAAGCGCCTGAAGATGTCGATCGAGCGCAACGTGGTGACCAAGTATGTCAAGGAAAACGGCTTCGGCGGCGTCGACATGGCCCGCCTGCAGCGTTCTTCGGACGCGGTCGCCGCGGCCATCGGCCTGGACAAGGCCCCGAAGGCCACCGACCTGTTCGAGGAAGGTTTCCTGCCGCCGAAGGCCGACCGCATGATGCAGTGATCAGCTGCTGAAAAGCTGATACAAGGAAGCGGCGGGGAAATCCCCGCCGCTTTTTTTGTGCTCCGGTTTCATCTGCCCACTTACCCGTGCCCGCTTACCCCAGCCGTCCGCCACAACAATGAACACATCGCGCCAACACACAGACTGGCAGGCGGTTTTCGCCGTCATTGCCGCCGGGGTCATCGTATCGATGCAGGTCGGCAAGCTGCCGCCGCTGCTCGGCCAGCTGCGCGCCGAATTCGGCCTCGACCTGGTTCTGGGCGGCCTGGTTGCCTCCTCGATCAGCCTGATCGGCGGACTCTGCGGCATCATGGCCGGCTTTGCCGGCGACCGCATCGGCGGCCGGCGCGCCCTCATGTCTGGCCTGCTGATCAACGCCGCCGGCTCGCTGGCCGGCGCCTTCGCTCATGACACAGCATTCCTGCTCGCCGCGCGCCTGGTGGAAGGACTGGGGTTCGTCATCACTGTCGTCTGCGGTCCCAGCCTGGTGGCCATGGCGGCACAGCCGGCGCAGCGCAGCCTCGCACTTGGCCTGTGGAGCAGCTACATGCCGCTCGGCGTCACCCTTGGCATGCTGGGGGCGCTCGCCGTCAATCACGGCCTGCTCGACTGGCGCGGGTTATGGCTGGTGCTGGCGCTGCTGCCGTTTGCCGCCGCCCTGCTGCTGCCGCGCCTGACCGCCCGCGTGCCGGTGGCGCCGCTCCGCAAGTTCAATGCCGCCGTGCTGCGCCGTCCCGGCCCATGGCTGCTCGCCGGCTGCTTCGCCTGCTACACCACGCAATGGTTCTGCATCGTCACCTGGATACCCACCTATCTGAAGGACAGCGGGCTGGAGAACGAAACGCTGCTGGCGCTGGGCGTGGCCGCCGTCGCGCTGGTGAACGCCGTCGGCACGACTGTTTCCGCCGCCGTCATGCATCGCGGCACGCCGCGATGGCTGATCATCGCTGTCGTCAGCCTGAGCATGGGCGCGCTCGGCACGGCGTCTTTCGCACCGGACATTCCCGTGCTGGCCAAGATCGGCTTTGCCATGGCCGCCAGCGGTTTTGGCGGCATGCTGCCGGCCGCCGTGCTTGCCGGCGTGCCGGTGCAGACGCGCGACCCGTCTGAAATCGCCACCGTGAACGGCGTGGTGGTGCAGCTGCTCAATATCGGATCTTTCGTGGGCCCGCCGGCACTGGCCGCGCTGGTCGCGCATTTCGGCGGCTGGGCCGATGGTCGCTGGCTGCTGATGGTGGCCGGCAGTATCGGTCTGCTCCTGGCGCTCGGCCTGCGCGCCGCCGAACGCAGGATGGCCACGGCATGAAGATCGATCGTGGTGACGCCTATCTGCTGCTGACCGTTTTCATCTGGGGAAATACTTTTCCGACAGCGAAATACGTACTCGGCGTCATGCCGCCGACCGTGTTTTCCTCGACGCGCTACCTGCTGGCTGCCGCCACGCTGATGGCCGTCCTGATCTGGCGCGGGGGCCTGAAACTGCCGCAGCGGCGCGACCTGCTGCCGCTGATCGGCTTCGGCTTTCTCGGCATCACTCTGATGCAGCTGCTCTGGGCCAATGCGCTGTCCATCAGCACCGCCTCGAAGGGCTCGATCCTGATCGCCACCTCGCCGATCTGGGCGCTGATCCTGGGCCGCTTGCGCGGCCAGCGCCTGTCGGCCATCGCATGGGGCGGCGTACTGCTGTCGTTTGGCGGCGTCTTCCTGGTGATCAACAACAGTCTGACCGCGATCACGGTGGGCGGCGGGCATATCCTCGGCGACCTGCTGTTCCTGACGGTCGCCTTCTGCTGGGCGCTGTTCTCGGTGCTGTCGCCGCCCTATCTCGCGCGCCTGGGCACGCTCTATGTCTCCGGCTGGTCGATGCTGTTTGGCGCGCTACTGCTGTCGCCATTCATTTTCTGGGGCTGGAATGACACGCCATGGGAGGCGATGCAGGCCGGCCACTGGGCCAGCTTCCTGTACACCGCCATCCTTGCCGGCGCGCTCGGTTACCTGCTCTGGTATGAAGGCATCAGCCGTTTAGGCATCGCACGCTCGGTGATCTATTCCTACCTGATCCCGGTCTTTGCGATGGTCAGCGCCATCGCCTTCCTCGGCGAGCATGTCTCGCTGGCGCAGCTGATCGGCGCAGCGATCGTGATTGCCGGCCTGGTGCTGACGCGCTGGTCGACGCCCGCACCGCCTGCGGCCTGATCGGCTTTCGGCTCAGCTTTCCGCGATGAGGCAGACGCTGCCATCGGGCAAAGGCTCGGTGGCCAGCAGGAACAGGCCCTCGGCCTTGGCGGCCTCGCCCAGTGCGTCGGCATTGCCGCCGAAAACACCGATGAACACACCGGCCAGCGCCAGCGCGATCTTCACGGCCGAGAAGAAGGCGGCAGGATCGGCCCGAACGATGGCTGGATCGGCGGACATGATCAGATCGTAGTGATCCGGGCGATTCTCAAGGAACGCTATCACGGCGTCGCTGTCGCAATCATCGTACAGCCCGGTCTCAAACGCGCGACGGCTGCGCGCCGGGTCTTCCGATACCATATCAAGATGCTGGGCGAGGGTGCGCAGATCGGCGGCCTGCGGCGCCAGGCAGCCGCCCAGATCAATGGCCCAGCCGATGCTGAAGCCCTTGCCGATCATGCGCTGCGCCGCGGCCGCCACGGCTGCGGCCTGCGGCGCCGTGAGACCAGCCACCAGATCGTCAAGCGAGGTGGCGGACAGTTTGGCCGACTGTGATTCCGGCGTTTCCTGTGCGCGCAGGGCAAATACATAGCCCACGACGGGCCTGTTCTCTTCCTTGCGCAGTTCGATTTCTTCAAGGCTCAGCACGACAAAGCCGGCCTCGGCGGCGCGTTTGCGCAAATAGGCTTCGCCATGCTGATAGCGTCCGCTCTTGCCCGCCTGGTAGCGGGCGCCGACGCCCTTCTCCACTGTGGCGACGAACAATCCGTCATCGGGCAGCGCAGCCCTTACAGCATCAAACAATGCGCGCAGATCGCCGAAGTAAGACAGCACATCGGCGGCAGCGACGAGGTCGTAACCGCCGTGATGTTTGCCCAGTTCGGCCACGATCTCGCCGACTGTCAGCGCGTCATACATTTTTCGCGCGCGGGCTTTCTCCACCATCTTCGGCGACAGGTCGACACCATCGAGGTGCTTCACCAGCCCGCGCAGTTCAGGCGCCAGCAGGCCGGTGCCGCAGCCGAGGTCGATTCCGCGCGCAGCAACCTTGCCCTCGCCCAGCGCGGCACGCACGGCGACGGCTACATGCTGTGGCGCGCAGTAGTCGAGCCAGCCGACCAGCTTTTCATCGAAACTGTCGGCGAAGGCATCGAACAGGGCCGCGACATAGGCCTCGTTGGCTTTCTCGGGGACTTCGCCGGCCAGCACAGCCACCATATGGCGCGCCTCGGCATGGCCGGGATCGAGCGCCAACATACGGCGGTAGGTGATCAGTGCATCGGCGCGACGATCCAGCCGCACCTGCAGGCGCGCCACCTGATACAGCAGGCTTTCCGAATTCGGCGTCGTCGCCAGCGAGACCTGCAGGCGATCCAGCTTCGTCGCCAGGGTTTCCCCGAGGCGCAGTTGCGCCAGCGCGCTGTGAACCGGATCAACCGCGGCAGCAACCGGCGTTTCCGCAGGGACGACCTTCTGCACGCCACCGAGGCCGAGCAGCATGTCGCTGATCGCGCTGGCGTTAGATCGTGCAGCCGGCACTTGGCGGACAGGTCCGCCGCCGCCACCGCTTTTCTTCTGTGCGCGCCGCTCTTTGCGGTTCATGCCGGCCGCTGGCAGTTAGCGCCGCTCGAGCGGCTTGTACTTGATGCGGTGCGGCTGGTCGGCATCAGCGCCGAGACGGCGCTTCTTGTCGGCCTCGTAATCCTGGTAGTTGCCCTCGAACCACTCGACATGGCTGTCGCCCTCGAAAGCCATGATATGGGTGGCGAGGCGATCGAGGAACCAGCGATCATGGCTGATAACGATGGCGCAGCCGGCGAAGTTTTCCAGCGCCTCTTCCAGTGCGCGCAGCGTATCGACGTCGAGATCGTTGGTCGGTTCGTCGAGCAGCAGGACATTGGCGCCGGTCTTCAGCATCTTGGCCAGGTGCAGGCGGTTGCGCTCACCGCCCGACAGCATGCCGACCTTCTTCTGCTGGTCGGCACCCTTGAAGTTGAACCATGAGCAATAGGCGCGGCTCGGCACATCGCGCTTGCCCAGCGTGATCATGTCGTTGCCTTCGGAGACCTCTTCCCAGACGGTCTTCTTGTCGTTCAGGCTGTCGCGGCTCTGGTCGACATAGCCGAGTTGCACGCTGTCGCCGACGCGTAAGCTGCCCTGGTCGGGCTTCTCGCCGCCGGTGAGCATGCGGAACAGCGTGGTCTTGCCGGCGCCGTTCGGGCCGATGATGCCGACGATGCCGCCTGGCGGCAGCTTGAAGTCGAGATTGTCGATCAGCAGCCGGTCGCCGAAGCCCTTGCTCAGGCCTTCCGCCTCAATCACCACATTGCCCAGGCGCGGGCCCGGCGGGATGGTGATGGTGACGTTATCGCCAGCCTTTTCATTCTGCTGCTGCAGCATTTCCTCATAGGCCTTGAGGCGGGCCTTCGATTTGGCCTGGCGCGCACGCGGGCTCTGGCGCACCCATTCCAGTTCCTGCGCCAGCGACTTGCGACGGCTGTCCTCTTCCTTGCCTTCCTGGGCGAGGCGCTTTTCCTTCTGCTCCAGCCAGGAGGAGTAGTTGCCCTCCCACGGAATACCCGAGCCACGGTCGAGTTCGAGGATCCAGCCGGCGACATTGTCGAGGAAATAGCGATCGTGGGTGATGGCCACGACCGTGCCTTCGTATTCGTGCAGGAAGCGCTCGAGCCAGGCGACCGATTCCGCGTCCAGATGGTTGGTCGGTTCGTCGAGCAGCAGCATGTCGGGCTTGGACAGCAGCAGGCGGCACAAGGCCACGCGGCGCTTTTCACCGCCCGACAGCTTAGTCACGTCGGCATCGCCCGGCGGGCAGCGCAGCGCGTCCATGGCGATTTCGACACTGCGCTGCAGGTCCCAGGCATTCGCGGCGTCGATCTTTTCCTGCAGATCGGCCTGTTCCGCGATCAGCGCATTCATCTCGTCGTCGTCGGTGACGTCACCGAACTTCATCGAGACTTCCTCGAAACGATCGAGCAGCGCCTTGGTCTCGGCGACGCCTTCCATCACGTTGCCAAGCACGTCCTTGGTCTCGTTCAGATGCGGTTCCTGCGGCAGGTAACCGACCTTCACGCCATCGGCGGCCCAGGCCTCACCAGTGAATTCCTTGTCGAGGCCGGCCATGATCTTGAGCAGGGTCGATTTGCCGGCGCCGTTCGAGCCCAGCACGCCAATCTTGGCGCCCGGCAGGAAGCTGAGCCAGATGCCCTTCAGAACCTGCTTGCCACCCGGATAGGTCTTGGCCAGGTCCTTCATCACGTAAATGTACTGATACGACGCCATTTTCCGCTCCGGGCGTTGGAAGCCTAAAATCCGGCCGAGTTGTACAGAAATGGGCCTGTTTACGCCAGCATCAGGGCCCTGACATGCGCCGCGGTGGCGCTGGCCAGCGCCTGCAGGTCGTAGCCGCCTTCCAGCGCCGACACCACCCGGCCCTGCGCCGTCCGGTCGGCCACCTGCAGCAGCTTTTCGGTGATCCAGTAATAATCCTGATCAGTGAACTGCAACTGCGCCAGCGGATCGGCGACATGGGCATCGAAACCGGCCGAGATGATCAGCAGCTCGGGCGCGAACTGCTCAAGCTTGGGCAGCAGCGCGCGCTCGCAGGCTGCACGGAATTCCGCCGACCCGGCATAGGGCCGCAGCGGCACATTCACGATGTTGCTGGCGACGCCATGTTCGCCCGCCGCGCCGGTGCCCGGATAGAGCGGCATCTGATGGGTGGAGGTGTAGAAAAGTCCGGCATCGGACTCAAACGCGGCCTGCGTGCCATTGCCGTGATGCACGTCGAAATCGACCACCGCCACGCGCTGGATGCCCCAGCGGTCGCGCGCATGCGCCGCGCCGATGGCGACGTTGTTGAACAGGCAGAATCCCATCGCCTGATCGGGCTCGGCATGGTGGCCGGGCGGCCGCACGGCGCAGAAGGCATTGCGCAGCTCGCCCCCCATCACGGCATCCACGGCGGCGCAGACTGCGCCAGCCGCGCGCAACGCCGCTTCACCCGATCCGGACGAAACGACAGTATCGCCATCAATGTAGTTCAGCCCGCGCGGTGGAATCGCCGCCATCAGGCGGTCCAGATAAGCCCCGGGATGGACCCGGCTGATCTGTGCCGGCGTGGCGCGGGGGGCCTCCCGGCGGTCCAGGTAGAGAAACTCTTCCCCCTCCAGCCGGGCCAGGATGGCCCGCAGCCTATCCGCGCATTCGGGATGACCTTCTCCCGTGTCATGGGCGAGGCAGGCCGAATGGCTGTAC
Source organism: Ferrovibrio terrae (assembly GCF_007197755.1). Classification (NCBI taxonomy): domain Bacteria; kingdom Pseudomonadati; phylum Pseudomonadota; class Alphaproteobacteria; order Rhodospirillales; family Rhodospirillaceae; genus Ferrovibrio; species Ferrovibrio terrae. The sequence continues at coordinate 2,401,924 of NZ_CP041636.1, read as the reverse complement.
AGGCCGGTTACCATCCGCGCTCCTTAACCATTCCGAACCATTTCGCTTCCCCTCGCGGCCCTTCACAAAGCCGTTGGCGTCTGCCGGACGGGCCTGCTTTGCCGAGAAAACGCAGGACCTTGCTGAATAGGACGTATACAATAGATCAGGCGGGCGCCGAAATCAGCAACCTCGCTGCAATGAGGCCATTGGCGCCGCGTCCGGGGGAAGACGCCGAAGGGTCGGCTGGGACCTTTTACTGGGTGGTAGAGGACAGAATGAAAGTCTGGAGTCAGGTTCTGGTTGTCGGCGTGATTGCCGCCAGCGCTGCAGGTGCGTTCATTTTCCGCGACAGCCTGCCGTTCATTGGCGGCAAGCAGGCGGAAACCCGCCCCGTTGCGGGCGGCGCGCCCACATTGCCGATCGAAGCCGTGCCGGTGCGCCGCATGGAAATCACGCGCACTATCGAAGCCGTCGGCACCGCGCAGGCCAACGAAGCCGTCACCATTACGGCCAAAGCCACTGGCATCGTCGAGCGGCTGAACTTCCAGGACAGCCAGGTGGTGAAGACCGGCGTCATCCTGGTTGAACTCGAGGCCGCCGAAAGCTCGGCCAATATCGGTGCGCTGCGGGCCGCGCGCGATGCCGCCAGGATGTCTTATGACCGCGCCAAGCAGCTGATCGAAAGCAAGGTTGTGGCGCAGGCCCGCCTCGATGAGGTGTCCAAGGCCTATGAAGCCGCCGAAGCGCGGCTGCGTGCCGAACAGGCGAAGTTTTCCGACAGCGTGATCCGCGCGCCGTTCAACGGCAAGCTCGGCCTGCGCAAGGTCAGTCTCGGCGCACTGGTGCGGCCGGGCGACGTGATCACCACGCTCGACGACACGTCGGTGATCAAGCTGGAGTTCGAAGTGCCGGAAACCGTGCTGGGCGGCGTGAAGATCGGCAACACCGTGAGCGCCAAGGCCACGTCGATGCCGGACCGCAAGTTCGACGGCGTGGTCACCACCATCGACAGCCGCATCGATCCGACCACGCGGGCCGTGCGCATCCGCGCCCAGATTCCGAACAATGACGACGCGCTCAAGCCCGGCATGTTCATGACGGTAGCACTCAGTGTCGGCAAGGTGCCGGACGCCATGATGGTGCCGGAAGAATCGCTGCTGGCGCAGGGCGGCGAACAGTTTGTCTTCGTGATCCGCGATGGGCGCGCCACCCGCACCCGCGTCACCGTCGGCCAGCGCCTGCCGGGTCTGGCGCAGATCACCAACGGCCTGCATCCCGACGAGCAGGTGGCCATCACCGGCCTGCAGCAGTTGCGCGACGGTTCGCGCGTGCGTCAGACCAATGCCCAGGGCACGCCGCCGATGTCGGGGGCCCCCAACCAGAAATCTTCCAGCTAGGCCGTAACGGCGACAGGCAGCGTCATGGTTCTCTCGGACATTTCGATCAAGCGCCCGGTCTTTGCCACGGTCATTTCGCTGGTGCTGATCATTTTCGGCCTGTTTGCGCTGCGCGGCATGGCGGTGCGCGAATATCCCGATATCGATCCGCCGGCGGTCAACGTCAGCACGATCTACCGCGGTGCCTCGGCCGAAATCATCGAGAGCAAGATCACCCAAGTGATCGAAGACTCGGTCGCCGGCATCGAAGGCATCCGCACCATCACCTCGGCGAGCCGCGAGGAATCCAGCGCGATCAGCATCGAGTTCAACCTGAGCCGCAATGTCGATGCCGCCGCCAACGACGTGCGCGACAAGGTCAGCCGTATCCTGTCGAAGCTGCCGGATGAAGCCGACCAGCCGATCATCGCCAAGACCGAGGCCGATGCCCGGCCGATCATCTACATCTCGCTGTTCAGCGACCGCCTCAGCCTGCTCGAACTCACCGACTATGCCGACCGTTACCTGGTCGACCAGATGTCGATCATCGACGGCGTGGCTTCCGTGAACATCTACGGTGCCCGCCGCTACTCCATGCGCGTCTATCTCGACCGCATGGCAATGGCCGCCCGCAACGTCACCGTGCAGGACGTGGAAGAAGCGATCCGCCGCCAGAATGTCGAGCTACCGTCGGGCCGCGTCGAAAGCAACATGCGCGAGTTCACCGTGCGCGCCGAATCCGGCCTGCGCACCGCCGCGCAATTCCGCAATGTCGTACTGCGCGAACAGGACGGCTATCTGCTGCGCCTGGGCGAAGTCGCCAAGGTGGAACTCGGCGCTGAAGACGAACGCACCGAACAGCGCATCAACGGCGTGACCGCCATTGGCCTCGGCATCATCCGCCAGTCCAAGGCCAATGCCATGGAAATCTCCACCGGCGTCGCGGCCACCGTCGAACGGCTGAAGGACAGCCTGCCGACCGGCGTGCGCATGGAAGTGACCTACGACCAGTCGAAGTTCATCAGCCAGTCGATCTACGAAGTGTTTCATGCGCTGACCGTCGCGCTGTCGCTGGTGATCGGCGTGATCTTCCTGTTCCTGCGCTCCTGGCGCGCCACCCTGATTCCCGCCGTCGCCATCCCGGTCTCGGTGATCGGCTCGTTCATCGTCATCGGCTCGCTCGGCTATTCGATCAACGTGCTGACCCTGCTGGCGCTGGTGCTGGCCATCGGTCTGGTGGTCGACGACGCCATCGTGGTGCTGGAAAACATCCACCGCCGCATCGAACTGGGCGAACCGCCGCTGCTGGCAAGTCTGCGCGGCGCGCGCCAGATCGGCTTTGCCGTCATCGCCACCACCGTGGTGCTGATCGCCGTCTTCGTCCCGATCTCATTGATGGAGGGCAATACCGGCCGCCTGTTCCGCGAATTCGGCATGTCAGTGGCGGCAGCCGTGCTGTTCTCGGGTTTCGTCGCGCTGACGCTGACACCGATGATGTGTTCCAAGCTGTTGCATGAAGCCAAGGAAGAAGGCCGGTTCTACCATGTGACCGAGAAATTCTTCGTCGGCATGGGCAATGGCTATGGCCGCCTGCTGCGCAGCTCGCTGGGCGCGCCAGTCGTGGTCCTGGCGCTGGGTGCCGTGGTGTCCGTGGCCGCCGTCCTGATGTTCCAGGCCCTGCCGCGTGAATTCGCGCCGACCGAAGACCGCGGCGCCTTCTTCGTGATTGTAGAGGGGCCGGAAGGCTCGTCTTACGACTACACCCGCAAAAACATCATCATGATGGAGCAGGTGCTGGAGAAGCACATCAAGTCCGGCGCCGTGACCGTGGCGATGTCGAACGTGGCCCCAGCCTGGGGCGGCCGCCCCTCGCCGGTCAATTCCGGCATGATCGTCGTGCGCATGGCTGACTGGGACAAGCGCAACGTCAAGCAGCAGGAAATCGCCCGCCAGGTCTTCCGCGAAATGCAGGCTCTGACCGGCGTGCGCGCCATCGTCGTCAATCCGCCCAGCCTCGGCCTGCCGGGCGCACAGTCGCCAGTCCGCTTTATCCTCGGCGGCTCGACCTATGCGCAGCTCGACGAATGGTCGGATCGCATCATGATCAAGGCACAGGAAAATCCGAACCTGCTCGGTGTGAAAAAGAACTACCAGCCGACCCGCCCCGAAATCCGCGTGCAGATCGACCGCGACCGCGCCGCCGATCTTGGCGTCAATGTCGAGACCATCGGCCGCACGCTGGAAACCATGCTGGGGTCGCGCGAAGTCACCAACTTCCAGCGCGATGGCAAGCAGTACAAGGTGCTGGTGCAGGCGCCGGTGGACCAGCGCGTCACGCCGAATGATTTGAACAATATCTATGTGCGCGGCGCCAATACCGGCGGCAAGCTGGTGCCGCTGGCCAGCCTGGTTACCATCCAGGAAGGCGCCAATGCGCGCGAACTGATCCGCACCGACCGTCTGCGGTCTGTGATGATCGAAGCCTCGATGGCACCGGGCTATACGCTTGGTCAGGCACTCGACTATCTCGACGGCGTGGCTGCGGAAGTGCTGCCGCCGGAAGTTCGCATCTCCTATTCCGGCCAAAGCCGCGAATACAAAGACTCGTCTGCAGCCATCTTCATCACCTTCGGCCTCGCGCTGATCGTGGTGTTCCTGGTGCTGGCGGGCCAGTTCGAGAGCTGGATCCACCCCATCATCATCATCCTGTCGGTGCCGCTGGCGGTGACCGGCGCGCTGGCCGGCCTGCTGCTGGCGGGCCAGACGCTGAACGTCTACAGCCAGATCGGCATTATCATGCTGGTCGGCCTGATCGCCAAGAACGGCATCCTGATCGTGGAATTCGCCAATCAGCTGCGCGACGAGGGCCAGAGCATCTACGATGCCGTGGTCACCGCCTCGATCGCCCGCCTGCGGCCGATTCTGATGACCACCATTGCCACCGTCTTCGGCGCCATCCCCCTGGCCTTCGCCAGCGGCGCCGGCGCCGAATCGAGATCGGCGCTGGGCTGGGTGATCGTCGGCGGCATGACCTTCGCCACCCTGCTCAGCCTGTTCGTGGTGCCGGTGCTGTATCTGCTGCTGGCCCGCTTCACCAAGCCGGCCGGCTTCATCGCCCGCAAGCTGAGCGAGCTGGAAAAGACCCCGGACGTCGAGGCCGGCAAGGCCGAGCCGGCAGAATAACCGTCCGGGCTACCTTCTGTGGGGTACCTGTTCGAAGGGACAGGTTACCAGTTGATAACCTAGACTTCGGGAGCCCGGGCACTCCCTTATAGCCGGCCAGCTAATCATTCTTAAAACGATGTCCGGCCGACCATGACGCAACGTAACGGCAAGCCTTCTGACGCGGAGTCCGACAAGGAGTTCGGGGTTGCTGTGGCCAGCGCCCAGGCGGCGGTGGCCGGGCTGGCAGACAAGTACATCGGCTGGGTCAATGACGACCTGAAGCGCCTGGATGCCGCCATCGCCGGCATCACCGACGGCAACAATTCCGAAGCCCTCCGCGAGGTCTACGGCGTCGCCCATGACATCAAGGGCCAGGGCAGCACCTTCGGCTACCACCTGATCACCGATATCGGCCAGTTGCTCTGCCGCTATATCGAGCGGGCCATCGAGCGCAAAAAGGTGGATCGCGCCGTGATCGACGCCCATGTCGAGGCCCTGCGCACGGTGGTCGACAACCGCATCCAGGGCCCCGCAGGCGAACTCGGCCGCGAGATCATCGACGCCCTCAAGGGCGTGGCCGAACGCAGTTTCGCTTAAACCCGGCGATCACTCGGCCGCTCGGTCTGCCGCGCGGCGAAACGGCCCGGCATAATCGGCGCGCACCTGCCGCCGCCGGTCCGGCCCGAAATAGCCGCCCTCCCGAATGAATTTGCGCGGCCGTTCCACCATCTCGCGCAGCCGGTTTTCCACTGCCTTCGGCGCCAGCGGCAACGCCAGCACTTCGTTGACCCCGGCATCCAGCGCGCGACGGATACGCTCGCGCGTCACCGTACCTGTAACGATGACTGTGGGCAGGAAGGGCGCTGGCGAGTCCGGGTCGCGCCGCAGGCGGGTGACGAGGTTCAGCCCATCCTCGCCGGCCAGTTCCCAGCGGACGATGACAGCATCGACGCGCAGGCCCGACACGCTGCCATTCGCCTGTGGAGCACCTTTCAGCAGGGTCCAGGCCTGCGCGGTGTCCGGCACGATATTGGGCGTCTTGATGCGCAACGTGGCCGACAGCCGGCGCCAGGTCGATGCGACATCCGCATCGGGCTCCACGACAAGCAGGTTCAGCCGATTGAGATCGTAAGGCATCAGGCGCCCGCTCGGGCCAAGCTCCGGGGATTGTGATCTGCGCCGGTGGACGGCGGCTCCAGTTTGGACCACTTTATCACCAATATATTCAGGCTGCGACCGGCAGCCGGGCCGCCAGCGAAATCCAGCCAAGAGATTCAGAATGTCGAACACGCCGATTGCCAGCGACGATTTTCACTTCTACGAGCCGGCCAAGGGCCATGGCCTTGCGCATGATCCGTTCAAGGCGATTGTCGGGCCGCGCCCCATCGGCTGGATTTCGTCGCGCGACGCACAGGGCCGGGTTAATCTCGCGCCCTACAGCTTCTTCAACGCCTTTTTCGACAAACCGCCGATCATCGCCTTCGGCAGCGCCGGCTGGAAGAACCGCACCAGCAACAAGGATAGCGTCAGCAATATCGAAGCCACCGGCGAATTCGTCGCCAACCTGGTCACCAAACCGCTGGCCGAGGCGATGAACAAGACCGCCGCCACCGTGCCGCATGAGGTCGATGAATTTACCCTCGCAGGCCTGACGCCGGCACCCTGCCGGCAGGTGAAGGTGCCGCGCGTGGCCGAAAGCCCCACCGCACTGGAATGCAGGCTGCTGCAGGTGCTGCAACTGCAGGATCTGGATGGCAACAGGCTGGACGGCTGGATGATCATCGGCCAGGTGGTCGGCGTGCATATCAACCGGGCCTATATCAGCAATGGCCTGTTCGATGCGGCTGCAGCGCGGCCCATCATGCGCTCGGGCTATATGGCGGATTACTTCGAGGCCACGCCCGAGACGATGTTCCGCATGAACCGTCCGGGCTGACGTTTTTTGTGCGCTGCAGTCGCATTTGCATGAGACTGCAGCCTGCGACCCCTCGCCGCGCCCGGACCCGGGCAGAGGGCCTAGCCAGCCGGTTCGCCCGGGCCTAATATCCGGCCACCAGCAAGGACGCAGCGTAAAGCCCCATGGATTACGAAGCCCTCTTCAGCCAGGCAGTCGACAGGCTGCACAGCGAAAAGCGCTACCGGGTGTTCACCGAACTCGCCCGGAATTGCGGCAGCTTCCCCGTGGCCGATAACCACAGCGGCATCGGCCCGGCGAAGATCACCATGTGGTGCTCGAATGACTATCTCGCCATGGGCCAGAATCCTGTGGTGATCGAGGCCCTGCAGCAGGCGGCGAAGGAGTTCGGTGCCGGTGCCGGCGGTACTCGCAACATTTCCGGCAACAGCCACGCGATCGTCGAACTCGAGCGCGAACTGGCCGACCTGCATGGCAAGCAGGCCGCGCTCGCTTTCATGTCGGGCTACATCGCCAACCAGACATCCCTGTCGACGATTGCCAAGCTGATGCCGGGCTGTGTGATCCTGTCGGATGCCGACAACCACAATTCGATGATCGAGGGTATCCGCCAGGCCGGCTGCGAGCGGCAGATCTGGCGGCATAACGACGTCGCGCATCTGGAAGAACTGCTGCAGGCGATTCCGGCCGACCGGCCGAAGCTGATCGCCTTCGAGAGCGTCTATTCGATGGATGGCGACATCGCGCCGATCCATGCGATCTGCGACCTCGCCGACAAATACGACGCCATGACCTATCTCGATGAAGTGCATGCCGTCGGCCTGTATGGCAATCGGGGCGGCGGCATTGCCGACCGGGACGACGCGATGCAGCGCATCCACATCATCCAGGGCACGCTCGGCAAGGCCTTTGGCGTTGTCGGCGGCTATATCGCCGGCAGCGCCAAGATGATCGATGCTGTGCGCTCCTATGCGCCGGGCTTTATCTTCTCCACCGCCATGCCACCGGCCATCGCCGCCGCCGCCGCCGCCAGCGTGCGCTATCTCAAGCGCAGCCAGGTCGAGCGCGCCCGCCATCAGGAGCGCGCCGCCACCCTGCGCCGCATGCTGCTGGCTGCCGGCCTGCCGGTGTTGGTCAACCAGAGCCATATCGTGCCGGTCATGGTCGGCGATGCCGCTTTGTGCAAAGCCGCGTCCGACATGCTGCTGGCCGATCACGGCATCTACATCCAGCCAATCAACTACCCGACGGTGCCGCGCGGCACCGAACGGCTGCGCATCACGCCGACCCCGGTACACACCGATGCGATGATGCAGGCCCTGACCAATGCCCTGCTGGACGTCTGGCAACGCCTGGGGCTGCGTCGCCAGGCCGCCTGACCGGCTGGATCGGTCCGGCCGGGGGTTACCAGATTTAAACTCCTGTAAAGACTACCCCTGATAGTACTAAGCGCTGCTCCCCAGTTTTGGGTTCAGGATGTCTCAGCGCAATTTCCAGTCCCTCCCCGATTTCGGTTTCAGTTTCGACCAGGTGCGGCAGCTTCAGGCCCGCCTCGCGCGGCCGCATTTCCTGTTCATCTCCGGCCCGGCCGGCGGCGGCAAAACCAAGGCCGCCCTGCTGCTGGCCTGGACGTTTTTCCAGGCCTACCGGCGTTCGTTCCGGATCGACGGGCAGGACATGACGACGGCACAGATTCGCCAGTCCGCCATCGAGAAGACTGCCGGCATCCTGTTCCACGACCTGGCCTCGGCGCATGACTACCTGAAGGCCGGCTATTGCTTCGATTGCCACATGACGGCGATCGGCATCGCTTTCGACGGGGTAGCCAACGCGGTTCACGCCCATGCCAATCTGCTCACCCAGCTGCCGGCACTGGCCACGCGTAACGACGTCGGCGTGATCGGCATCGAGCGCGCCGATGAAGACGGCCACGAACGCTACAAGGTCGACCTGCATCTGCAGTGAGCTGCGGGGCACTTGACCCCTGCCTCAGCCCCAGCATCATGGGCGCCCGATTTTGATTTCCCGCCCGTCAGGATGATCCATGGCTTCCGACACAACCCCGACCGTGCATCCAGAACTGCTGCGCCTGCGCGACAGCATCGACAATATCGATGCTGCCCTGATTCATCTGCTGGCCGAACGGTTCAAATGCACACAGCAGGTCGGGCGCCTCAAGGCCACCGAGAAGCTGCCGCCCGCCGATCCTGCACGCGAAGGCCGCCAGATCGCCCGCCTGCGCCAGCTGGCTGAAGCCGCAAAGCTGGACCCGGATTTCGCCGAGAAATTCCTCGCCTTCATCGTCAAGGAGGTGATCCGGCATCACGAGGCCATTGCCAGCGAGACGCAGGGTAACAAGACATGAAAAAACGCCCGGTCTCGCGACCGGACGCTGTTTCAGGCTCCCTGATCAGGCCGCTAGATGCGTCCCATCAGAAGCAAGACAATCACGACGATCAGGATGATGCCGATGCCGCCGCTGGGGTAATAGCCCCAGCCGGTGCTATACGGCCAGCTCGGCACCGCGCCGATCAGCAGGATGATCAGAATAATAAGCAGAATCGTACCGATGCCCATTGTGGCCTCCAGTCGGATAGCGGGATGACGGCAGGCTAGAGAAGTATGGCGCTGGGGCGATGCCCCAGCGCCGGGAGATCAGGCCTTGCGGCCCAGCAGCAGCAGCACGAGGCCGCCGCAGGCAGTCGCAGCGCCACCGACCAGGTACCACATTGTGCGGTCGCTGTAGCTGCCCGTGAAGGTTTCGTTCAGCTGCTCCATCGGAGCATCCGAGGCATTGAGGCCGAAGTAGAGCAGGATTGCGCCGGCAACCAGCGCGATCACGCCCAACACGCGTCCCATCGGCATGGCGTGTTCCTTACTTCACGACGAGGTCATTTTTGACCGAGCGCACGCCCTGCACGTTGCGGGCAATCTGCTCGGCGCGGCTCTTGGACGCCGCCGTGTCGACGAAGCCGCTCAGCTGCACGGTGTCCTTGAAGGTTTCGACGCTGATCTGGCCGGCCTTGGTAACCGGATCCTTGATCAGCTCGGCCTTCACCTTGGTGGTGATGGCGGCAGAGTCGACATATTCGCCGGTCGATTCCTGCTTGGTGGTGGAACTGCAGGCGGTAACCGCGACAGCGCCGCCCAGCATGGCGACAACGGCAAGGCTGCGGGAGAACTGGGAGAGGGTCAACATGACATCGTCCTTTTGTACGTGGGTTGGTCTTCTGTGGTTGGTTAGCCCGCGGACGACTTAATCAAGTCGTCCGCGGTCGTAGCGTCCCCAGCAGCTCCTGCGCGTGTTAGCGCCAGGCAGGCTTGCCAAGGTTGATTTGGTCTTCGTCAGTCAGTGCGCCAGTGGCCGCACCGGCCGCGCCGCCGATCACGGCGCCGCCCAGGGCATTACCGGTCAGGGCCCCGCCCACGGCGCCAACACCGGCGCCGATGGCGCCACCCGATATCGCACGGTCAGATTTCGACTGGCCGCAGGCACCCAGCGAGGCACTGGCAGCGATCAGAGCAACGGCCGCAGCTGCGGCCATCAGACGGTTCTTCGCAACATGGTTCATGGTCGCCTCCTTGAAGCCCGGATGGCTTCGGTTCGGCAGACCGGCCCGCATTCGCACACCGCTCTGCACTTGTGCGTAACCAACGGGTTGGGAAGGCTTAGGTTCCACGGCCACGCTTGCGTGGCAGGTGCGAAAGGCCCGGAAAGGCGTGGAAAATCGGGCTTGCGCCACGTTCCACCCCAGAAATCTCACACCGCTTTCACAGATTTCAGCCGGGTATTGAAATCAGCGACTCGTGACGCGGCTGCTCAAACGAAGAAATCGGGGATGAGATCAGTTTCGGCGGTACCGGGATGGCGATAGCGCTCGAAATGCGTCAGGCCTGCGGTGCGCAGCACCTCGTCGTCGATGAAGAAGTTTCCGGTGGTTTCTTTCGCCGGACGGGTCAGGATCACATGCGCCGCATCGGACATGATCTCGACCTTGCGGCATTTCTTGCGCAGTTCGGGCCCGGTGATCACGTTCATCGCATCGGTATCGATGGCGGTGCGCGGCCACAGCGCATTGACGCCGATACCTTTCCTTTTGAACTCGCCGGCCATGCCCAACACGCACATGCTCATGCCGAATTTCGCCATCGTGTAGGCCACGTGGGGCGCAAACCAGTGCTCCTTCATGTTCAGCGGCGGCGACAGGTTGAGGATATGCGGATTCTCGGCCTTCATCAGGTGCGGCAGGCATTTCTGGCTGCACAGATACGTGCCGCGCGTATTGATCTGGTGCATCAGGTCGTAGCGTTTCATCGGCGTTTCCAGCGTGCCGCTGAGCGAAATGGCAGAGGCGTTGTTGACCAGAATGTCGATACCGCCAAAGGACTCGACTGCCTTGTTGACCGCCTCCTCGACCACGGCCTCGTCGCGCACATCCACTACCAGCGGCAGCGCCTTGCCGCCGGCTTTCTCGATAGCCTCGGCCGCCGTGTAGATGGTGCCGGCCAGCTTGGGATGCGGTTCGGTGGTCTTGGCGGCGATCACGACATTGGCGCCGTCTTTCGCGGCACGCAGGCCGATCGCCAGTCCGATACCCCGGCTGGCGCCGGTGATGAACAGCGTCTTGCCTTTGAGCGAGCCCGTCTTGATGACTTCGGCCATTTGGTATCCTCCCCTTCGCTTTGCGCCAGTTTAGCGCTGGCGAAGAAAAAGCACCAAGGGGAAGGATGGGGGGCTACTGGCGCTTTTTCGCCGGCGCCTTCTGCGCTGTCGCCCACTTGCCGCCGCTGCGCGCGCAGGTCTCGGGTGCGTTGGGCGGCATGCCTTCATAGAAGTAGGCTTTGATCGTCGCCGTTTCCGGCACATTCGGGTCCGGCTCGTCCGGTAACCCCTGCAGGCGACGCAGATTGGACTGGATGGTGCGCAGCGGCGTCGTGCAGAGCCCGACATAGGTTGCCGGGCATTTCTCCAGCCGCTCAGGGACCGTGCGGGTCTGCGCGCCGGCCGGCCGACACATGGCGTTGATCGTACTCTGCGGCATATCGGTCACTTCGTGGCACTGCACCACCTTCGGCCCGCCCGCAGATGTCATATCCAGCGTCTGCTTGCAGGCCTGTGCAGTACCGGTGGAGGGCATACCCCATACGGCAAAGCCCAGCCCGAAAGCGGCCAGGATGAAAACGGATTTCATGAAATATCCCGTCGTCTGGAAAAAGCATCGCCCCGGCACAACGCGCCGTGACCACGATCAACCTGCAGAGGGATTGCGGTTATTGTGAGGCGCCCGCAGAGATTACTGCGCTGCCGGTTACTGCGCTGCCTGGGCCTCAGCGTTGCCGTGGCTGAACTCGAAGACGCCGGCCGCGTTGCGGTGCCGGACCACGCGCCCCTGATGCATCAGGTGGTGCAGATGCGCCAGCGCCTCGCCGGCGGCGAGCGTCATATGATCCTTGATGTCACGGCGGAACAGCAATGGCAGCGTTTCGATCACCGTGTGCGGCCGCTGCTGAAGCGCGGCCACGATCGCATCCAGCCGCGTCTCGTGATGGCGCTGCAGCATGGCGACGCGCACATGCAGGCCGATGAACGGATCGCCATGCGCCGGCAGCACCAGCACATCGGCCGGCAGGTCGGCGAATTTGGCAAAGGAGTCGAGATACTGCGTCAGCGGCCTGGCTTCCGGTTCGCCCGGATAGACACCGATATGCGGCGAGATACGCGGCAGCACCTGATCGCCTGAGATCAGCAGATTGAGCTCGGCATTGAACAGGCAGGCATGCTCGGGCGAATGGCCGTTGCCGACAATCACACGCCAGTCATGGCCGCCGATGCGGATCACATCGCCTTCGCTGATGCGATGAAAATGCCGCGGGATCGGCGTCACGGCTTTGGAGAAATTGCCATAGCCGCGCGCCTTGAGGGCGGCGATCAGGTCTTCATTGAAGCCGATCCGCTGATAAAAGCTGATCACCTCGTCCGGCACATCGGGTGTTTCCTCGAGCGCCAGCATGCGGCCGAAGGTCCACTCGCCCAGCGTCATCCACAGCGGCGCATCGAACTTCTGCTGCAGCCAGCCGGCCAGACCAATGTGATCAGGATGGAAATGCGTGCAGAGAATGCGGGTGATCGGCTTACCCTTGAGATGGCGCGCAACCACCTCGTCCCAGATCTTCTGCAGCTTCGAGGATTTGACGCCGGTATCCACCAAGGTCCAGCCCCCGGCCTCTTCGATGAGCCAGAGATTAATGAAATCCAGCCCCGGGATCGGCAGCGGCATGCGCAGCCACAGCACGCCGGGCCGCATCTGCATCACTTCGCCATCGCCGGGTCGACCGTCAAAAGGATAGGTCAGGCTGCCCTGATCAGACACCGGCGTGCCATCGATGCCGGGCACGTCTTTGGTCTGGGCAGCTAAATCCTGTGATGCGGGCGCATCGGACACTGGTCTGGTCCTGATTATGTTGTCGGGGGCTATTTCGTCACAGTCTGACGCTTAGCTAAGCCACAAACAAGCGAAGTCCAGCACTGACGTTACGTCAATGCCGGACAGATCGCTGCTCGACTGCGACTTATGCGCGCAGCAGTTCGGGCGTGACGTCGGCCAGGCTGGCGCTGCCATCGGTGGCGGAGCGGCACAGGCCGTCCACGCTGGTCAGCACCTGATCGGCAAACAGCCGCGCCGACACGATTTTCGCGGTGAAATACGGATCGGTGCCCCCCTTGGTGATTTCCGCCTTCGCCGCCAGCGCCTGTTTGGCCAGCAACCAGCCGCCGACCGTGGTGGCGAAGGCGCGCAAGTAAGGCGTGGCGCCGGCAAGGGCGGTTTCAGGGTTCCTGGCGAGCTGGCCACCGATCCACTGACTTGCCTTGCTCAAGCTTTTCAGCGCCGCATCCAGATTGGCATGAATAGTGGTGAAGCCCTCGTCCGCCGTCGCGGTTTCGGCCACGACACCGGCGATCTGCGCGAACAGCGCCTTAACCGTCTCGCCACCATTCAGCGGCAGTTTGCGCGTGACCAGGTCGATGGCCTGGATGCCGTTGGTGCCTTCATAGATCGGCAGGATGCGGGCATCGCGGTAATGCTGGGCCGCGCCGGTTTCCTCGATGAAGCCCATGCCGCCATGGATCTGCACGCCCATGGAAGCCACTTCGCAGCCAATATCGGTAGACCAGGATTTCGACAGCGGCGTCAGCAGCTCGACCAGCGCCTTCGACGCCTTGCGCTCGGCCTCATCAGGATGATGATGCGAGCGGTCGATCGCGGCGGCATTCAGATAGATCAGGCCGCGGCAGGCTTCGGTCAGGCTGCGCATCAGCATCAGGGTGCGGCGCACATCGGCATGTTCGATGATCGACACATGCTGTTCGGCATTCATGCCGGGATGGCGGCCCTGCCTGCGCTGCTCGGCATAGTCCAGCGCCTGCTGGTAGGCGCGTTCGGCAATCGCCAGGCCCTGGCAACCGACCGAGAGCCGTGCATTGTTCATCATGGTGAACATGCAGCGCATACCCTGGTTTTCCGCACCGAGCAGATAGCCGATGCAGTCGCCATTGTCGCCGTAGCTCATCACGCAGGTCGGGCTGGCATGGATGCCGAGCTTGTGCTCCAGCGACACCACGCGCAGGTCGTTGCGCTTGCCGGGTGAGCCGTCCTTGTTGACCAGCACCTTCGGCACGATGAACAGCGAAATGCCTTTGGTGCCTGGCGGCGCATCGGGCAGGCGGGCGAGCACGAGGTGGATGATATTCTCCGCCATGTCGTGTTCGCCGTAGGTGATGAAAATCTTGCTGCCGCTGATCCTGTAGGTGCCATCGCCCACCGGCACGGCCTTCGACTTCAGCGCGCCCACGTCAGATCCCGCCTGTGGTTCCGTCAGATTCATCGAACCGGTCCATTCGCCCGACACCATCTTGGGCAGATACATCGCCTTCTGCTCGTCGGTGCCATGCGCGATGATCGCGTCGATGGCGCCCTGGGTCAGCAGCGGGCAGAGCGAAAATGACAGATTGGCGGACTGCACCATCTCCTGTGCCGCCATCGTGACTGCCCAGGGCATCGACCCGCCGCCGAGCACTTCCGGAAACGGCATGCCGTTCCAACCACCTTCGACGAATTTCTTGTAGGCATCGGCAAAGCCCGGCGCGGTACGCACCACGCCGTTTTCGGCCTTGGCGCCATGCTGGTCGCCACCACGATTCAGCGGCGAAAGCACGCCGGCGGCAAATTTGGCCGCCTCTTCGAGAACAGCAGCGACGGTTTCCGCTTCCGCATTCTCCAGGCCGGGCAGCCGGGCCAGGTCGGCCAGGCCGGCAACATGCTCCAGCGTGAAACGCATATCCTTGACGGGGGCGACGTATTCCATCTCGGTCTCCCTGACCTGAAAGCTCTTCTTGGGCGCAGGGATATTATGGTCCGGGACGCCTAGCAAGGCCAAGGCCCGCAGGCTAAGACTCAGAACGCTATGGTTGACGTAACGATTTCAGAAGCGGCTGATCGCCTGCTGCGCGGCGAAGTGGTGGCCATCCCGACCGAGACGGTCTATGGCCTGGCCGCCGATGCCACCAATGCGTCGGCAGTGGCAAAGATTTTCGCCGCCAAGGGCCGGCCGGATTTCAACCCGCTGATCAGCCATGTCGCCGATTTCGCCCAGCTCGAAGCGCTGGTGACCCTGGACGCACGTGCGCGCCGGCTGGCCGAGGCCTTCTGGCCGGGCGCACTGACCCTGGTGCTGCCGCGCCTGCCCGGCTGTCCGGTGGCGCCGGCGGTCTCGGCCGGGCTGCCCTCGCTGGCGCTGCGCATGCCCGCACATCCCATTGCCCGCGAATTGCTGGCCCGCGTCGGCCGGCCGGTGGCGGCGCCCTCGGCCAACCGGTCGGGCCATGTCTCGCCCAGCACCGCGCAGCATGTGCGTGACAGCCTGGGGCCTGAGATTGCGGTGCTGGATGGCGGCGCCTGCAAGGTGGGGCTGGAATCCACCGTGATCGGGCTGACCGGCGAACGACCTGCTCTGCTGCGGCCAGGCGGCATCGCCGCTGAAGGTATCGAGGCCGTGCTCGGCGAAGCGCTCGTGCAGCCTACCGACCGGAAACTGCAATCACCGGGCATGCTGCTGAAGCATTACGCCCCACGCCTGCCGGTGCGGCTCGATGCTGCGGCACCGCAGGGACGCGAGGGCCTGCTCAGCTTTGGCAGGCCGCTGTCAGGTTTCGCCACGGTTTATCCCTTGAGCGAAAGCGGTGATCTCGCCGAGGCGGCGGCACGCCTTTACGCCGGCCTGCACGCGCTGGACCAGATGCCCGGGCTTGATGGCATTGCCGTGATGCCGATTCCACAGCAGGGCCTCGGTGTTGCGATCAACGACCGTTTGACCCGCGCCGCCCGCGGTCGCTGACTTGGCGATCGCTAAGCGTGGACGTTCGCGACCAGAGAGCTACAATCACCGCCATGAACGCACCGCTCGCCACCCCGCTTCCCACCGCCCTGCTCGACCGCTTCAAGGATCTGGTCGGCCCCAAGGGCTGGGTCACCGATCCTGACGTGCTGGCGCCGCATCTGCGCGAACAGCGCGATCTTTATGTCGGCGCCTCGCCGATGTTGCTGCGCCCCGCCAATACCGAGGAAGTGGTCGCCATCATCAAGCTGGCCCGCGAAACCCGGACCAAGCTGGTACCGCAGGGCGGCAACACGGGTCTGGTCGGCGGCAACATCCCCTTCATGGGCAACGACGAGATCATCCTGTCGCTGCAGCGCATGAACAAGATCCGCGCGATCGACCCGCTGAACGACACGATCACGGTGGAAGCCGGCTGCATCCTGCAGCAGGTGCAGCAGGCGGCCCGTGAAGCCGATCGCCTCTTCCCGCTCTCCATCGGGTCGGAAGGCAGTTGCACCATCGGCGGCAACCTTTCCACCAATGCCGGCGGCAATGCCGTGCTGCGCTATGGCAATACCCGCGACCTGGCACTGGGTCTCGAAGTCGTGCTGCCCGATGGCCAGGTCTGGAATGGCCTGCGCGGCCTGCGCAAGGACAATACCGGCTACGACCTGCGCGACCTGTTCATCGGCGGCGAAGGCACGCTGGGCATCATTACGGCGGCCGTGATGAAACTTCACCCGATGCCGCGCGCGATGGCGACGGCATTCACCGCAATCCCGAATCCGTCCGCCGCCATTGAGCTGTTGGCCACCGCCAAGGCGGCGACCGGCGGACAGGTGACCGGCTTTGAAATCATCTCGCGCCTATCACTCGAATTCGCGCTCAAGCACAATCCCGGCACCAACGACCCCGTGGCCGAGCCGCACCCCTGGTATGTGCTGATGGAATTCAGCTCGGGTCGCGACGACGGCAATATCGGCGAGACGATGGAAGCCGTGCTGGCCGAGGGCTTCGAGAAGGGTCTCGTGCTGGACGCCGCTATCGCGCAATCCGACACCCAGCGCGCCGCTTTCTGGAAGATCCGCGAGTTGCTGTCCAGTTCGCAGAAGCCCGAGGGTGGCTCGATCAAATGTGATATCTCGGTGCCGGTGTCGAAGATGCCGGACTTCATCGAGCAGGCCAGCAAGGCGGTGGAGGCCTACCTGCCCGGCATCCGCGTCGTGGCATTCGGCCATATCGGCGACGGCAACGTGCATTTCAACTGCTCGCAGCCGGTCGGCTGGGACCGCCTCGACTTCCTCAAACACTGGGATGCCGTGCACCAGATCGTGCATGACATCACCTATGACATGCAGGGTTCGATTTCGGCCGAGCATGGCGTCGGCCGCATGAAGATCGACGAGATCGTGCATTACAAGTCGCCGGTCGAGATCGAGATGATGCGCAAGATCAAGCGCGCCTTCGACCCCGACAATATTCTCAATCCGGGCAAAGTAGTCTGGCCGTAAACGCCATGCCGCTGTTCCGTGCGTATATGGCAGTCAGTGCCGATGGTTACATCGCGCGAACTGACGGCAGCGTCGACTGGCTGCACGACTACGATCCGGTAGACTTCGGCTATAACGATTTCTATGCCGGGCTTGGCCATATCGTGATGGGGCGCGCCAGCTACGAGCAGGCGCGCGGCTTCGGCCCTGACTGGCACTATGCCGGCAAGCCCTGCACGGTGGTCACTTCGCAGGCATTATCAGATTTGCCCGCCGGCGTGCGCACGCATCCGGCCGACTTCGCCGCCCTGGCGCAGGACCTGCGCCAGACCACGCAAGGCGATGTCTGGCTGTTCGGCGGCGCGCAGCTCTGGGCCGGTTTCCTGTCGGCCGGCGCTGTCGACCGCTTCGAGCTTTATGTCATCCCGACCCTGCTCGGCCAGGGCATGCCGCTGCTGCCCAAATCGCAGGACGTGCGTCTCGCCCTGCATGAGAGCGAGACGCTGACCCGTGGCGTGATGAAGCTGGTCTACAACGTGGTCTGACCTGATACCTGACTGGCCTGGTTCGGCATCAGCTTCTGCCCGAGCAGCACCAGAATCAGCAACAGGATGCCGACGCCGTCGCCGATCCAGCCCGGCACCAGCGTCATCGCCAGCGCACCGCCGATCAGCATGGCGCGCTCGTAACTGCGCAGGTGGAAGCGCAGGAAGCCGTGCAGGCCGGCGGCCAGCATGCCGATGCCGATGCAGGCCGAAACGGTGGCATGTGCAATTTCAGGCCAGTCGCCGATCATCAGCAGTGCCGGCTGGAACACGAACATGAAGGGCACGATGAAGCCGGCGGCGCCGATCTTCACCGCCGCCCAGCCCGATTTCCATAGATCGGCCTTGGCCAGACTGGCCGCAGCGTAGACCGCCAATGCCACCGGCGGCGTGATCGCCGACAGGATGGCGAAATAGAAGGCGAACATATGCGCGGCGGGTTCGATCACGCCCAGCTTCATGATCGCCGGCACCATCAGCGACACCATGACGATATAGGCCGGCGTGGTCGGCATGCCCATGCCGAGAATGATGCCAGCCACCGCGGTCAGCACCAGGGCCAGTATGAGGCTGCTCTGTGAGAGACCGATGATCCAGTTTGTGAAGCTGATGCCCAGGCCGGTCAGGGTGATCGAACCGATCACCAGGCCGGCACAGGCGCAGGCGAGCGCCACCGCCAGCGTGTTGCGCGCACCGTCTTCCAGTGCTTCCGGAACCAGGCCCCAATGCAGACCTTCCCGCGTGCTGGCGCGCAGCAACGCCACCGGGAAGCAGGCCAGCGTGCCGGCCAGCGCGCAATAGGGCGCCGAGTACCCCATCATCATGCCGCCGAGAATGATGGCGACAGGAATGAACAGGTGCCCGCGCTCCTTCAGCACAGTCAGCAGGCGCGGCACTTCATGCGCGGGCAGGCCGACCAGCCCCATCCGCTTGGCCTCGAAATGCACGGCACCAAAGCAGGCGACGTAATACAGGACGCTGGGGATCAGGGCCCAGGCGACAACCTGCAGATAGGGCACAGCCAGGAACTCCGCCATGACAAAGGCGGCTGCGCCCATGATCGGCGGCATGATCTGGCCACCGGTGGAAGCAACAGCTTCCACGCCGGCGGCAAAATGCTTGGTGAAGCCCGTGCGCTTCATCAGCGGAATGGTGATCGGGCCATCCACCATCACATTGGCGACGGCAGAGCCCGAGATCGTGCCGAACAGCGACGATGACACTACCGAAACCTTGCCTGGGCCGCCGGCCTGGCGGCCGGTCAGGGCAAGCGCGAAATCCATGAACAGCTTGCCGGTGCCGGTGCGCTCCATCACGCTGCCGAACACGACGAAGATGGTGACATAGGCCGCCGAGACGCCCAGCGTCGAGCCGAAGATGCCCTCGGTGGTCATGTAGAGCTGGTCAAGCAGGGTCATCGGATCGACCCGGGTCACTGCCAATGCCCAGCCCATGAAGAGTAGTGCCGTGATCGGCAGCGCCCAGCCAATCACGCGCCGCGTGGCATCCAGAACCACCACAATGATCGCGACGCTGGCCACGATATCCAGCGGTTTCAGATCGTCGATATAGATGATGCGGTTGATGAAGTAGTCGTAGTCGATGAACATATGGCCGAGCGCAAGCGCCGCACCGGCAACGAACAGAGCATCCAGCCAGATGAAGCGGCGACGGCCATCGCCGGTCGTCGCAAAGGGATACAGCAGGTAGATCAGCGCCAGGGCAAACGCCAGATGCGTACCACGGAAGATCAACGCCTGCGGCGGGCCCACGGCGATGACCCACATATGGTACAACGCCATTGCCACGCCGATGGGCATTGCGATCCGCCCGATCAGGGTCCTGCCGTCCATGTCACGCTCCCCCGTACTCTAAAAAACACCGGCGTCGCCCGCTTCTGCGGCAGACGACGCCGGCCAGTCGCCTCAACTGATCACGCTGGCGCTTACTTCAGAGCGCCGACTTCGCGGTAATACTTCGCCGCACCCGGATGGAAGGGCACGCCGATATCTTCGGCCATATCCTTCGGTGTCATCTTGGCCATCGCCTTGTTGATCGCCGCCATATCGGCGATCTGCGTCGCCATGGCCTTGGTCACGGCATAGACCTTGTCTTCCGGCAGCTTGCAGCTGGCGATGAAATGCGCCGAATAGGCGATCGCCGGCACATCCTTGTCCTGCTTCGGATAAGTGCCAGCCGGGATGGTGCCCTTCACGTAGCCAGCATTGATCTTCTTCATCGCCGCCACTTCGGCATCCGAGACCGGCACCATCGTGATGCCGCGCGAGGAGGCCAGATCCATCACCGACGAGGCCGGGATGGTGGTGCCGAGCGTGAAGACCTGGGCATGGCCGTCCTGCAGCAGGGCGGCGGCATCGTTGTACGACGCCATGAAGTTGACCTTGCCCATGTCGGTATAGGCCAGGCTGTTAGCCTTCAGGATATCGGCGGAGATCGCCTCGGCGGTATTGCCACGGGTCTGCACCGCGATTGTCTTGCCTTTCATATCCGCAACCTTACCGACCTTGGCATCGGCCAGTGCGACGATCTGGAAATACTGCGGATAGAGATTGGCG
The DNA here is from genome assembly GCF_007197755.1 of Ferrovibrio terrae. NCBI lineage: Bacteria > Pseudomonadati > Pseudomonadota > Alphaproteobacteria > Rhodospirillales > Rhodospirillaceae > Ferrovibrio > Ferrovibrio terrae. The sequence goes on along the minus strand of NZ_CP041636.1, from coordinate 2,381,500 downwards.
ATCTGGCAGACGTTGGTCGCCTTCTTGTCGAAGGGCGCGCGGCCTTCGATGGCATCGACGGTGGAGGTGGAATTGCCGAAGCCGAAATCGGCCTTGCCTTCCTCGACACCCTTCACATTGGCGATGCCGGCGCCCGGCAGGGTCTGCACATTGGCGCCCGCCAGGGTTTTCTCGAACATGGCCTTCAGCGTGCCGCCCAGCGGCACCCAGACGCCGCCCTGCGGGCCGGTCATCAGCTTGTAGGTTTGCGCCTGCGCATCCGCGCCTGCAAAAGCCGCGACGCTGGCGGCGAGAATTCCGATACTGGCAATGGCGCGATAGCGCATGACGTTCCTCCCGTTAGGTTTTTATGGGAGGAAAGTCTGCGTATACGCCGCCGTCAGGTCAAGCAAAGATCAACCGAACAGGTCGGGTTGTTTCAGCGGTTGCTGCAGCGCGTCATGAGCTAGCAGTGTCCCGTCACCAAGGATATGCTTGACGATTGCACCGTTTTTCAGCAGCGCCGGCGTCACCAGATGTGTGCGATGGCACATGCGAGGATCTCGCTCTGCACACATGACCGCCGTGGATTGCGTCTCCGCCGCCTGCAGCAGGTCGGCAATGCCAGCGCTGAAAACCGGCTCGGGCGCGCGCGGTTTACCGCCGAGCGCCCGGCCGAACCAGCGATAACCGATCCCGGCATCCTGAAGACTGCGTGCCAATGCGTCGCGGTTGAATTGCGGTGCGAACCGCGAGGCCGGCGAAGACCGCACATCAGCCAGCAGGCGCACGCCATACGTCTGCAGCAGGCCAACGAACTGCTCTGCCGTCTGGTTGGAATGCCCGATGGTGAATATCGCCATCATGCTGCGGCCCAGGCCAGTTTCTGCGCATGGGCGCAGACATCGAGCGGCCAGGCGGCAGTCTGTTCGGCAAAGCGTACCTGGTCATTGGCGAACAGCGCGCGCGCCGCCTCCTCGAAGCCGGGAAGATTGCCAGCCAGCACGGAGAGGAAGCGATAGGCTGCTTCCTGCCGCAACCGGGCTTCCGTTCGTCCCTCATCCGCCCGGCGTGCCTGGTCGATCAGCCGGCGCAGCGCCTGGCTCGCCCCGCCCGGCTGCGCCGCCAGCCAGTCCCAGTGACGGGGCAACAGCGTCACCTCGCGCGCCACCACGCCAAGCCTGGGCCGGCCACGGCCGCGCACCGGCTGATCAATCTCGGCCGCCGGCTCCAGACGTGCGCGAATCTCCGTATCGCTGCCACGCAGATCGAGGTCGATCACCGCACCTGTGGCGTCATTGAAAACCAGCACCGGCAAGGTCGGGGCGGCAGTCAGCGCGCCCCTGACCGCCACGGCCACATCGGGTAGCGCGCCGGCAGCGAGGCGGTCCACGCCTGCAAAGGCAGTATAGAGGATCTGGTCGGCCATACCCTATATTTACCCGGATAAAATACTTGCGTCAATATCACCCGGATGATATTAGCTCCACCACCAAGGATAAATCCATGAAAACCGAAGACCGCAAGGCCGCGCTGGCCGCCTACAAGGAACGCAAGACCGCAGCTGGCATCTACGCCCTGCTCTGTCGCCCGACCGGCCAGCGCTGGGCCGGCCGCGCGCCGGACCTGAGCAAAATCCAGAATCGGGTCTGGTTCAGCCTGCGCCAGAACGGTCACACCCATCGCGATCTGCAGACGGCGTGGAATACCCACGGCCCGGAGGCTTTCCAGTTCGAGGAGCTGGAGCGGATCGAGGAGGAAGAGCTGAGCTATGTGCGCGAGCGGCTGCTGAAAGACCGCCTGCTCCACTGGTGCAGACAGCTGTCCGCGCAGGCCTTGTGACGAAAATCACAGTTACCTAGGGGTAACACTCGCAGGATGGACGGGTTTCGTGCGTCCTTATATATACGGCGCGACCCGGCAGGCCGCGGCCGCCGGTGGGGGACTGTCATGAAGCGTGTGGTGAAGATCGGTCTGTCCGTTGCGGTGCTGGTCGTACTGGCCGGCGGCGGACTCTATGCCCTAAAGGGCCGCCAGCCCGCCAAGGCGGTCGCCACGGCCGAGACCGCGAAATTCGACGGCATTGAATTCTCGCCCGCCGACCTGATCAAGGCCGTACGCGCCGATCTGCGCCAGGTGGTACGGCTGAGCGGCACGCTGCAGCCGCTGAACCAGAGCCAGGTGCGCTCCGATGTCGCCGCCGTCGTCACCGAGATTTCCGTGCGACGCGGTGAGCGCGTCAGGAAAGGCCAGTTGCTGGCCCGTCTCGATACTGCCGATGTTTCCGCACGCCTGCGCGAGCGTCAGAGCAATCTCGACAGCGCGCGCTCGGCGCTGAAACTTGCCGAAATCAATCGCGAGAAAGCCGTCACGCTGACCCAGCGCGGCGTCAAATCGCAGACTGCACTGGATGAGGCCGAGAATGCCTGGCGCACGGCCCGCGCCAATGTCTCGGCCATGGAGCAGCAGATCACCATGGCGCGCAAGGCCGTAAACGATGCCGCCATCTATGCGCCCATCGACGGCCTGGTGGCCGAACGCTTCATCAATCCGGGCGAACGCGTCGCGATCGATGCGCGTCTGTTCACCATCGCCGATCTCGACACGATCGAAGTGGAAACGCTGGTGCCGGCGCGCGACGTGCCGCAGCTGCGTGTGGGTCAGAAGGTGCTGCTGCATGTGGAAGGCTTTGCCGAACGCAGCTTCGACGGCACCATTGAACGCATCAACCCGACGGCGCAGAGCGGGTCGCGCTCGATTCCGGTGTATATCCTGCTGCAGAATCCGGAACACCTGCTGCGCGGCGGCATGTTCGGCACTGGCGAAGCCATCCTGGCTGAACAGCGCGGCGTGGTTGCCATCCCGGCTGAAGCGCTGCGCAACGAAACCGGCAGTCGTGCCGTCTATGTGCTGAACAACGGCAGACTGGAACGCCGCGCCGTGCAAGTGGCACTGGAAGGCAGCGTCGATGGCCGCGTCGGCATCGCCATCGGCGTGAATGACGGTGAAACTGTTATCGCCACGCCCGGCCTGCGGCTCAGCGACGGGCTGGCCGCGCGCATCGCCGGCCGCTGATCAGCAAGGGGAGCCTGCGCCATGTGGCTGACCCGCATCAGCGTCAACAATCCGGTCTTCGCCACCATGATGATGGCATCGCTGCTGGTGGTCGGCCTGTTCGCCTACTTCAAGCTGAGCGTCGAGCAGTTCCCCGATGTCGAGTTCCCGATCGTGGTGGTCAGCACCGCCTATCCGGGCGCCACGCCGGAAAGCGTGGAGAGCGAAGTCACCCGTCCGGTGGAAGATGCCGTCAACACGATCAGCGGCGTGCGGACCCTCACCTCGCGCTCACTGGAAGGCCGCTCCACCGTCATCATCGAATTCGAACTGACGGTGAATGCCATCGCCGCCGTGCAGGACGTGCGTGAAAAGATCGCCCAGGTGACGCCGCGCTTCCGCGACGAGGTCAAACAGCCGGAAATCAGCCGCTTCTCGCCTGACAACCAGCCAGTCGCCTCGATCACCGTACGCAGCGAGCGCCGCGATCTGCGCGAGCTGACCACCATGGCCGATCAGGTGATCCTGAAACGTCTGCAGACCGTGCGGGGCGTCGGCCAGGCCTATATCGTCGGCGGCCTGAAACGCCGCATCAACGTGCTGCCCAATCCTGAGAAGATGCAGGCCTATGGCGTGGGCATGGACCAGCTGGTCAACATCTTGAAAGCCGAGAACCAGCAGATCCCGCTCGGCACCCTGACCCGGCCGCAGACCGAGTTCGTCGTCCAGATCGAGGGCCGGGTGATCGATCCCCGTCGTCTGGGCGAACTGGTGGTGGCGCGTCGCGGCAACACCTCGGTCACGGTCGGCGACATCGCCACCGTGGAGGATGGCTCGGAGGAAAAGGAAGCCGTCGCGCTGTTCAATGGCGACCGCCAGCTGGCGATCAGCTTCGTCAAGGTGCAGGGCTCGAATACGCTTGAAGTGATCACCGGCTTGAAGCAGGCGGTGAAGGAACTGCAGCCCGACCTGCCCTCCGACGTCTCGCTGCAGTTCATGCGCGACGACAGCCGTGCGATCCTGTCCTCGGTGAATGGCGTGCAACGCACCCTGATCGAGGGTGCGATCCTCACCGTGATCATCGTCTTCCTGTTCCTGAATTCCTGGCGCAGCACGGTGATCACGGGCTTAACATTGCCGATTGCCGTGATCGGCACGCTGGCAGCAGTTCACGCGGCCGGATTCACACTGAACAAGCTGACCCTGATGGCGCTGTCGCTGGCCATCGGCATCCTGATCGACGACGCGATTGTTGTCCGGGAAAATATCACGCGCCACGTCGCGATGGGCAAAAGCCATCGCCAGGCCTCGCTGGACGGCACCAACGAGATCGGTCTGGCCGTGCTGGCCACCACTTTCTGCATTGTCGCCGTCTTCCTGCCGGTCGCCTTCATGGACGGCATCATCGGGCGCTTCTTCCTGCAGTTCGGCATCACCGTCACGGTGGCCGTGCTGATCTCACTGTTCGTGTCGTTCACGCTCGACCCGATGCTGTCCAGCGTCTGGCATGATCCGGACAGCCTGCCCAACGCCAAACGCGGGCCCGTCGGCCGCACGGTCGGTCTGGTCGACAAGGGCATGGAATGGCTCGGCCGCGTCTATCGCCGCGTCCTGGCCTGGAGCCTGCGGTTCCGCTGGCTGGTGCTGCTGATGGCGGTGCTGAGCTTCGTCGGCACCATCGGCATCCTGGCATCGGGCAAGATCGGCTCCGAATTCCTGCCTGAACCGGACCTGTCGGAAATCCTGGTTGAGGTCACCACGCCGTCCGGCTCCTCGATCGACTATACCGAGGCCAAGATCCGTCAGGTGCAGGACGCCCTGAAGGAATTCCCCGAAGTCGATTATTCCTTCGCTTCGATCAATGCCGGCGGTTTTTCGCGTCGCAATGTCGGCACGCTGTATGTGCGGTTCGTGCCGATTGGCGAGCGCAAGTATTCGCCGCAGCAGATGGCGGTGTTCTTCCGTGACCGCATCGGTCATATCGCCGGCATCGACAATATCAATATCGGCCAGGCCAACCTGGGCGGCGGCCTGAACAAGCCGATCATGATTGCGTTGAAAGGTCAGGACATCGCCCAGCTCGACAAGCTGTCGCAGGACGCCATGGAGATCATGCGCACCGTGCCCGGCGTGGTCGATCTGGAATCGAGCCTGAAGGCCAACAAGCCGACCGTGGCACTGGAGGTCGACCGCCAGCTCGCCGCCGATCTCGGCGTCAGCACCACCGCCATTGCCAACACGCTGCGGCCGCTGCTGGCCGGCGAAGAGGCCGGCACCTGGAAGGCGCCGGATTCCGAGGATTACGATGTGTTCGTGCGCCTGCCGCGCGACGATCGCACTGGCATGCCCGACCTGGAACGCATTTATGTGGCGTCCAACCAGATGAATGCCGAGGGCAATCCGAAAATGGTGGCGCTGGCGCAGGTGGTGAAGATTCAGCCCTCCACCGGCTCGACCCAGATCAACCGCCGTGATCTCGCCCGCGAAGTACTGCTGACCGCCACCACCGACGGGCGTCCCGTCGGTGAAGTCAGCCGCGCCATCCAAGCCAGGCTGGAACAGATGAAACTGCCGCCAGGTTACCGCTTCTGGTTCGGTGGCGCCTCGAAGGACATGAAGGAATCCGCGGGTTACGCTGCCGCAGCTTTGCTGCTGGCAGTGATCCTGATTTACCTGATCCTGGCCTCGCAATTCGCCAGCTTCCTGCAGCCCATCGCCATCATGGCCTCCCTGCCGCTGTCGCTGTTCGGCGTCGTGGTCGGGCTCTGGGCCTGGGGATCCACCTTCAGCATGTTTGCCGTGATCGGCTTCATCATGCTGATGGGCCTGGTGACCAAGAACGCCATCCTGCTGATCGACTTCGTCAACCATGCCCGGCGCGACGGCATGTCGCGCAGCGAGGCCATTCTGGAAGCCGGCGAGATCCGCCTGCGCCCGATCTTGATGACCACGCTCGCCATGATCTTCGGCATGCTGCCGCTGGCCATGGCAGTCGGCGAAGGCGCCAAGCAGACCGCGGGCATGGCCCATGCGGTGATCGGCGGCCTGATTTCGTCTACCCTGCTGACGCTGATCGTTACACCGGTGATCTTCACCTATCTGGATGATCTGGGCGTCTGGGCCAGCCGCAAACTGCGCGGTGCGTCGGCCCAAGCCCATGCTGAGCCGACGCCCCATGGTGAGCCCACGCTTCGTCAGCCGGGCGAATAGTTCCGCCATTCACGGCAATTTTCCGCAGTTTTTGTCTGATCCTTGTCACATTGCAGCTATGATCTGCGTTCTAGATTGAGCGCTATATAAGACTGACGAACAGCACAGCCGCCGCACCTGGAGGTTTCAATGTCGCAGATACTCACCGCCACCGCCAAATCCGATCTGGCCGGCGCGCAGTTCCAGGTACACAAGAACGACCTGAACAAGACCCGCTTCGCAGACGTCACCCTGCATGCCGACGACCTGCAGGCGGACCAAATTCTGGTCAAGGTCGACAGCTTCGCGTTGACCGCCAACAACATCACCTATGCCCAGCTGGGTGACATGATGTCCTACTGGGGCTTCTTTCCAACCGATGCCGACAAATGGGGCATCATCCCGGTCTGGGGCTTTGCCGATGTGATTGCCTCGCGCCATCCGACCATTGCAGTGGACGAACGCATTTTCGGCTATTTCCCGATGGCGACCCATCTGGTGATGACGCCTGGCAAACTCACCGACAGCAACTTCATCGAGGCCGCACCGCATCGCGCCAAACTGCCGCCGGCCTATAACAGCTACCTGCGCATCACCACCGACCCGGCCTTCTCGGAAGACTTCGAGGCTTACCAGGCGCTGCTGCGCCCGCTATTCATCACGTCATTTCTGCTCGACGACTTCCTGGTGGATGAGAAGTTCTTCGGCGCGCAGACTGTGATCCTGTCCAGCGCCTCGTCGAAAACTGCCTTCGGGCTGGCACGTCTGCTGCACCAGCATAAAGTGGCCACGGTGGTGGGCCTCACCTCGCCTTCCAATCGCGCCTTCGTCGAAGGTCTGGGCTGCTACGACCGCGTGGTGACCTATGACGAGATCGGCAAGCAGCCGGTGGAAGATGCCGTCTATGTCGATTTCGCCGGCAGCACTGAGGTGCGGCGCGCGATCCACACGCACTACGGTGACAGCCTGAAATACAGCTGCGCCGTCGGCCTGGCGCATGGCGAGATGAGCCCGCCGGGCAAGGGCCTGCCGGGGCCGAAGCCGATCTTCTTCTTCGCCCCGGACCGCATCGTGAAGCGCAGCAAAGACTGGGGCCGCGGTGGCGTGGAAACGCGTCTGAATTCTGCCTGGACCGACTTCGTGCCAGTGCTGCAGGGCTGGATCAAGGTGATCCGCGGCAATGGCCGCAGCGCCACCGAAGCGGCCTATCGCGCCTTGCTGTCCGGCGGCGTGGCCCCCAATGAAGGCCATGTCCTGAGCCTGTGGGACTAGACCTGTACGGCAATCCGGTTTCGCGACGCACCGTGCTGGCCGGATTGACCGGCACGGCGGCGATGGCAACCCTGCCGGCTTTTTGCCAGACAGCCGGCGTCACGCGCGAAATCCCCTCCAGCGGGGAAAAGCTGCCTGTCATAGGATTGGGCAGCTGGATCACCTTCAATGTCGGCAACGATCCGCGCGGCCGTGCCGCCAGCATTGCCGTGATGCGCGAGTTCTTCCGCGCCGGCGGACGCATGGTGGATTCCTCGCCGATGTACGGCTCGTCGCAGGGCGTGATCGGAGAAGGCCTCAAGTCGCTGGACGCGAAGCAACAAGTCTTCTCGGCGGAAAAGGTCTGGACCTCGTCGGGCCGCGGCGGCCCGCCGCAGATCGAGGCCACGCGCCAGCACTGGGGCGTGGAGAAGTTTGATCTGCTGCAGGTGCATAACCTGCTGGGCTGGGAGGCGCATCTCGACACATTGCGTGTGATGAAGGCCGAGGGCCGCGTGCGCTATATCGGGATCACGACTTCCGAAGGCCGCCGCCATGAGGAGATCGAGCGCATCATGCGCAGCCAGCCGATCGATTTCATCCAGGTCAGCTACAATGTGCTCGACCGCGAGATCGAACAGCGCATCCTGCCGCTGGCGCGCGAACGAAAGATCGGCGTGATCGTCAACCGGCCATTCCGCCAGGGCGACCTGATCCAGGCTGTCGAGCGTCATCCCCTGCCCGGCTGGGCCGCCGAGATCGGCGCTCAAAACTGGGCCCAGCTGCTGCTGAAATTCATCATCGCGCAGCCCGAAGTGACCTGCGTGATCCCGGCTACCACACGCACGCAGCATCTGGCCGAGAATATGGGCGCTGGCCATGGCACGCTGCCGGATGCAAATTTGCGCCGACGCATCGTCAGCCACGTTGAGGGCCTGTGATGTCAGAATGGTGGAGCTATCGCCTGTCGGATTTCCTGCTGTTCTCGCCCGCAACCTATTTCCGGCTGTTCGAACTGCATAACGAGACACTCTGGCCCTGGCAGGTCGCCGCCGTGATCGCCGGGATTGCCATGCTGGCGCTGACCGGCCAGCCGCTGGCGCTGCTGTTCGCCGGCGCCGCCTGGCTGCTGACGGCGTGGCTCTGGCAATACGAGCGTTATTTCACGATCAACTGGTCAGCAGAATGGCTCGCCTACGGCTTTGCCCTGCAGGGCCTGCTGTTGTGGTTTTTCGCCTTCGACCGCGAGTTGCGGCCCGCCGAGGGACGCAGCCGCGCCGCGGGTTTCATGCTGGTGGTCTGCGCGCTGTTCCTGCAGCCACTGCTGCCCTGGATGCTCGACAGGCCGTGGCAGCAGGGCGAGGTCTTTGCCCTGATGCCGGGGCCAACCGTGGTGGCCACACTCGGGCTTCTTCTGGCCTTGCGCGCGCACTGGCTGCTGCTGGTGCTGCCGCTGATATGGTGCGCCATTGATGGCGCCACGCTATGGACCATGAAGACGCCGACTTTCTGGCTGCTGCCAGTCGCCGGGCTGCTGACGCTGGTGCTACGCGCGCTGTCGACTAAGCCGCGCGGTTAGAGCGCAGCTTGTTCTGCAGCAGGGCAGCCAGCCGCTCGATGCCTTCGCGGATGCGCGCCGGTTCGCCCAGCGAGAAACTGAGCCGCGCCGTGTTGCGCTTCGCATCGGTGGCATAGAAGGCCGAACCGGGCACGAAGGCCACATGCGTATCCTTCACCGCTTCGGCCAGCAGTTCGGCGCCATCGATGCCCTCGGGAAATTCCAGCCAGATGAACATGCCGCCATCGGGGCGCGTGAAGCTCACTTCCTTGGGCAGGCAGCGCTCCAGTGCCTCCAGCATCACATCGCGGCGTTCCTTGTAGGCCTTGCGCAGCTTCTGCACCTGACCGGCATGCGACGCCTTGGCAATGTCGCAGGCGACCATCTGGTTGATCGTGCTGCAATGCAGGTCGGACGCCTGCTTAAGCAGTACCAGCTTGTTGATCAACGACGGATCGGCGTTGATCCAGCCGATGCGCAACGCCGGCGTCAGTACCTTCGACAGGCTGCCGATATAGACCACCAGCCGCCTGCCATCGCTATCCGGCCCGGCGAGATACCGCTGCTCGAGCGCGGCGAAGCTCGGGATGCGTTGATTCTCGTAGCGCAGCTCTTCGTAGGGCGAATCCTCCAGGATGGCGACGCCATACTGATGCGCCAGCTCGAGGATCGCCTCGCGGCGCGCCAGCGACGTGGTGATGCCGGCCGGATTGCAGAAGTCGGGCGTGAGATAGAAGAATTTCGGCTTCTGCTTGAAGGCAGCTTCCAGCTGGTCGAGCAGCACGCCTTCATTGTCCATCGGCACCGAGAGGAATTTCGGCTGGTAGGTGTTGAAGACCTGGATGGCGCCGAGATAGCTCGGTGAGGTCACCACGACGCTGTCGCCAGGATTGATCAGCGCGCGACCGAGGAAGTCGATGGCCTGCTGCGCACCCGAGGTGATCAGGATGCGCTCGATGCCAGTCTCGATGCCATGCGTCTTCAGATAGCCGGCGATCCATTCGCGCAACGGCACATAGCCCTCGCTGATCGAATACTGGAAGGCCTCTTTTGCCTGCGCCGGATCGGCCAACACGCGCTGATACGATGCGCCGATGGCCTCCAGCGGGAAAATCGCGGGGTCGGGAATGCCGCCGGCGAAGGAAATGATTTCCGGCCGGGCGATCAGCTTCAGCAGTTCGCGGATTTCAGAGGCGCGCAGTTCCTGCACGCCAAGGGACAGGCCGGGGAAAACGGATTCAGACATCGGATTTTCTCGGATTTCCTCAAAAGATTTTGCCCAGCATACCGGGGCCGGTCACGAGGGAAAAGTGCTATGCCAGCAGGCGAGCGAGCAACCCGTCCAGCACAGCGCGACCGTCGCGGGTGGCGGCGATCCGCACATTGTCCCGATACAATAGGCCGGCGCCCTCCAGCGGCGCGCTGCGCGCGCGCGGCACGAAAACATCGAGGTCGATGCCGGTGGTGGCGCGGAAATTCGCGGCATAGACACCCTCGGCCAGCCGCAGGCCCATCATCAGGGCTTCCTCGGCGCGCTCGGTCGACGCCACCGGCGTCTCGCTCTCGCGGCCGTGGCCCCCCAATGGACCTTGGGCTTCGACCTGTTCTAGCCAGACTTCCGGCTTGCGCCGGTTCTGCGTCGCCTGCCAGGCATCGCCCCGCAGGATGCGGCCATGCGCGCCGGGGCCGAGACCGAGATACCCTCCGCTGCGCCAGTAAATCAGATTGTGCCGGCTTTCACCGCCCGGCCTCGCATGGTTCGAGATTTCGTAAGCCGGTAGCCCGGCCTGATCGAGAATCTCCTGCGTCAGATCATAGAGCGCGGCCTGGTCGTCGGACGGCATCGGATGCAGCGCGCCCCGGGTGACGGCGCCGGCAAAGCCGGTGTTCGGCTCGATGGTCAGCGTGTAGAGCGACAGATGATCGCCGGCGAGCGCCAGCGCCTCGCGCAGTTCGGCACGCCATTGCTCGGCGCTCTGCTCCGGTCGGGCATAGATCAGGTCGAAGCTGTAGCGCGGCACAGCCTTGGCGGCAGCCGCGATGGCGGCGCGCGCCTCGCCAGCATCATGGGCACGGCCGAGGAATTTCAGCACATCGGCCTCGAAGCTCTGCACGCCGATCGACAGCCGGTTGATGCCGGCCTGCGCGAAGGCGGCAAACTTGCCGGCTTCAGCCGAATTAGGATTGGCTTCCAGCGTGATCTCGACATCGTCGCTGAAACGCCAGTATGTCCGCGCCGCCTCCAGAATCGCAGCGGCCGTATCGGGCGGCATCAGCGAGGGTGTGCCGCCGCCGAAGAAGACCGAGGTGACGGTTTCACCCCGTCCCACACCGGCCTCGGCATACTGCTTCATCTCACGCAGATAAGCGCGCTGCCAACGCGCGGCATCGACGCGCTCGCGCACGTGGCTGTTGAAGTCGCAGTAAGGGCATTTCGAGACGCAGAAGGGCCAGTGCACATAGAGGCCGAAGCCGCGTCGCGGAACCGCTTCGCTGTCAGCCAAAGCAGGCATCGATCAGTTGCCGGAAGGCCAGCGCACGATGGCTGATCGCATGCTTCTCGGCGGCCGGCATCTCGCCGAACGTGCGCATCTCGTTATTTTCCACCGGCTGGAACATCGGATCGTAGCCAAAACCGTGCAAACCACGCGGCGGCCAGACCAGTTTGCCCTGGATGATGCCCTCGAAGCTTTCGACATGGCCATCGGGCCAGGCGAGGCTGAGTGCGCAGACGAACTGCGCGCCAAAGGGCGGTTCGGCTCCCTTCTCTTCCACGGCGGTCCAGACCTTCTGCATCGCCTTGCCGAAGTCCTTCGACGGACCGGCCCAGCGCGCGGAGTATATTCCCGGCGCGCCATCGAGCGCATCGACGCTCATGCCGGAGTCATCCGCCAGAGCAGGCAGATTGGCGGTCTGCGCCGCCGCCAGCGCCTTCAGTTCGGCATTGGCGATAAAGGTCATCCCGGTTTCTTCCGGTTCGGGCAGGTCGAGTTCGCCAGCCGAAATCGCGCGCACCTTGAATGGCGCGATCAGGTCGCCGATCTCGCGCACCTTGCCGGCATTGTGGCTGGCAATGACCAGCGTGTCGCCGGTGAAGCGACGCCGCACCATCGTTACAGCCCTACCGCCTTGCGCTGCTCGATCATCAGTTCCTTCACGCCCAGCTTGGCGAGGCCTAGCATGGCGGCGAACTGTGCTTCCGAGAACGGCTCTTTCTCGGCAGTGCCCTGCACTTCGACGATGGCGCCGGTATCGGTCAGCACGAAATTGGCATCGGCCTGCGCCGTACTGTCTTCCGGATAATCGAGATCGAGCACGGCAACGCCATCGCACAGGCCGCAGCTGACCGCGCCGACCTGGCCGATCAGCGGAATCTTGGCAATGGCACCATCCTTCAGCAGTTTGGCAAAGGCGAGATGCAGCGCCACCCAGCTGCCGGTGATGGCGGCAGTGCGCGTGCCGCCGTCGGCCTGCAGCACATCGCAGTCGAGGCGGATCTGGCGCTCGCCAAAACCGGTGAGGTCCGTGACGGCGCGCAGGGAACGGCCGACCAGGCGCTGGATTTCCTGGGTGCGGCCCGACTGCTTGCCACGCGAGGCTTCGCGATCGGTGCGGGTATGAGTCGAGCGCGGCAGCATGCCGTATTCCGCTGTCACCCAGCCGCGGCCGGTGTTGCGCAGGAAGGGCGGCACCTTTTCCTCGACGGTTGCGGCGCAGAGCACATGGGTCTCGCCGAACTTGATCAGGCAGGAGCCCTCGGCATATTTGGCAAAACCCGGCTCAAGACGGATCGGGCGCAACTGGTCGGGTTTGCGGCCACTCGGGCGCATGGCTAATCCTCGCGAATAAGTCTGAAAAGCAGCGGCTTTTCTAGTTGAAAACCGGATACCCCACAAGACACGCGCTTGACTGGCACCGGCGATGGAATACACCGGCAGGATACCCCAAGGTGAATGACCGGACCAGCAACCGGCCGCCTGCGGGTGGGGGTCCCATGCGCCGTCCGCTTCGCCTTCTCACTGCCCTTTGTCTTGCCACGCCAGCTGCGTTTGCCGGCGAGGACGAGCGCGAAAAGCCCGGACAACGCCTGAACTTCGGCGACCTGGAGCTTGGCCTGACGCTGGATGCCGGACTTGGCCTGTTCGGCGTGACCAATGCACAGAATGGTTTGGGCAGTCTTTCCTCCCATGGCGTGCGCCAGGGCGGCCGCCGTTGGGCCGAGGGTTACGTCGCGCCCGGCCTGGAGGCCGAGTATCAACTGAACAACAGCACGCTGTATGGCGGCCTGCGCGCAGCCGCCAGCATCACCCGCGGCGATGGCGAGGCGCAGCGCAATGCCGTCACCGACATGCGTCCCGAGTCGCTCTCCCTGAGCGAGGCCTATCTCGGCTGGAAATCCGGACAGAGTTTTGCAGCATTCGGCGAAGACGCCATCGACGCCTCTGTCGGCCGGCAGGGTTTCCTGATCGGCGACGGATTCCTGATCGCCGACGGCACGCTGGACAGCTTCCGCCGCAACAATTATGTGGTCGGCCCGCGCGAAGCCTTCGACCGCACCGCCATCCTGCGCCTGAATACCGCGCCGGTGCGCGCCGACCTGTTCCGCCTTGAAAGCAATACCGACCAGCATTTCATGCGTGGCAAGGACAGCGCCGCCACCGCACTGCATGGCGCCAATGTCGAATGGTTTACCTCTGCCTCGCAGGATGAAGGCCGCCGTGAATATGAGGCGCGCCAGTGGTATCTCGGCGCCACCGTACTGACCATCACCGACGCCGACGAAGACATCAGCCCGGCGCGTGACGGCATGAATGTCTATGCAGTCCGCAGCGGTGGTGCTTTGCTCAGCGCGTGGGGCGACGGGTGGCAGGATGCCGCGCTCTACAGCGAGTTTGCCCGCCAGCGCAACGACACGGCCGGCCGGCAGCTGCGCGCCGAAGCCTGGTATGTCGAGCCGCAATACACCTTCTCTGCCCTGCCCTGGCAGCCGCGCCTCTCCTACCGCTACATGCATTTCAGCGGCGACAGCAACACCGGCGACAGCATCAGCCGCGGCTGGGACCCGCTGTTCACGGCAGGCGGGCCGCGCGGCTACGGCAGCTGGGATCTCGGGGAAATCTATGCCCGCTACGTTGGCAGCAATTCAAACCTGAACAGCCATATGGTGCATCTGAAGCTGCAGCCTGAGGCAGACCTCACCCTGGGTGCCGTTTTCTATCGCCACAGCTACGACAAGCCTGATACCGCCAATGGCGTGACCTCGGATCGCCTGCAGGACGAAGTGAACGTCTATGCCGTGTGGGCCACGCCGCTACCGGGGCTGGAGATTGCCGCCGTGCTGGGGGCGGCGCGCGCCGGTCGTGGCCTGCGCCAGTCGCTTGGCACGGATGACGCCACCGACAAAACCACCTGGCTCGGCCAGATGGTCTTCAGCTACAGCTACTGATCAGGCGACCGACGCGGCTGGCGCCTGCGGGAATCGCTCGATCATCGCGCGGGCGATTTCGCGCTCGCCCATGATCACCGTCGTGGCCCCGTGAGTCATCAGATGGTCGACCTCGGCATCGGCATGAGCACGGGCAATGATCTCAAGTCCTAGATTGGCCTTGCGTGCGAGATCAAGAATAACACCGGCCTCGAACACATTTGGTATCGCGATGATCAGCTGACGCGCCTCGCCCGGCTTCGCCGCAGCCAGCACGCCGCCATGGGTCGCGTTGCCGGCAATCACCTCGATACCCTGGCTGCGCAATTCGGCAACACGCTTGTCGACATCCTCGATGACCAGGAATGGCATGCCGCGCTCGCGCAGAGCCGCGCCGACCAGGCTGCCGACCCTGCCATAGCCGACCAGCACGACATGGCCTGTCAGCGTCGTGGGCTGCGGAATGACTTCATTGTCGGGCACTGCAGCGCTGACCGAAGCCTCGGGTGTCGGGATCGTCGGCCCCGATGAGATGCCTCGCCTCTTGTCGAAGTGCCGTTCGAACCAGGGCCTGGCCCGGTCGGCGCCGATGAATACGAGTGGATTGAGCATGATCGACAGGATTGCGCCGGCCAGGACCAGGTCGCGGCCCTCGGCCGGCAACAGTTTCAGGTCTGTGCCGAGCGCCACCAGAATGAAAGAGAACTCGCCAATCTGCGCCAGCGATGCCGAAATCAGCAGCGCAGTGCCCACCGGATGGCGGAACAGCAATACGATCACGAAGGCGGCGAGCGACTTGCCGATCACGATGATGAAGAGAGTGGCAAAAACCGGCAGCGGATTTTCGATGATGATTCGCGGATCGACCAGCATGCCGACCGAAACGAAGAACAGCACGGCAAAAGCATCTCGCAACGGAAGAGTCTCGTTGGCAGCTTCATGGCTCAGCGCTGACTCGCTCATGATCATGCCGGCAAAGAAGGCACCGAGCGCGAAGGAAACGCCGAACAGCTTGGCCGCGCCAAAGGCAACGCCCAGTGCAATCGCCAGCACCGCAAGACGGAAGAGTTCGCGGGAGCCGGTATGAACGACGTAATGCAGAATCCAGGGAATCAGCCGGCGGCCGACCACCAGCATCAGCACCACGAAGGCAACCACCTTACCGAGCGTCAGGCCCAGCGCCATGAGAATGTCCTGGGTCGGCATGCTGGCCTTGCCGGATTCGCTGGCGCCATCCCCCATGATACCGGCCAGGGCCGGCAACAGCACCAGCGCCAGCACCATGGCCAGATCCTCGACGATCAGCCAGCCGACCGCGATGCGACCGCGTTCAGTCTCGATGAGCCGCCGCTCCTGCATGGCGCGCAGCAGCACAACGGTCGATGCAACAGACAGCGCGAGACCGAAGACCAGGCCGGCAGCGATCGACCAGCCCAACCACCAGGACAGACCCATGCCCAGAATGGTGGCGAGCGCGATCTGCGCCACGGCGCCGGGGATGGCGATGGCCTTCACCGACATCAGGTCTTTCAGTGAGAAATGCAAGCCGACGCCAAACATCAGCAGGATGACGCCGATTTCAGCCAGTTCATTGGCCAGATTCTGGTCGCCGACAAAGCCCGGCGTGAACGGACCGACCAGCACGCCCGCCAGCAGATAGCCCACCAGAGGCGAGATTCGCAGACGATTGGCAATGGCACCAAAGGCGAAAGCGAGCACGAGCCCCATGACAATCATGGCAATCAGCGGCGTGTGATGCGGCATCCCGGCGGGGTCTCCCCTAGAATAAAATTATCGTATCCTCGATAAATAGGGCGCGACGTCCAGCGACGCAACTGAACGCAGATGCATTTATGGCGATCTTCTGCGATTCCGGGAGAACATCGCGGAACATCGGAACCGAGCCCCGCTCATGCCATGCGGCGATGCACAACCTCGAAGTTCTCATCGACCTGCGGCGCCGTGAAATACGCGGTGATCGCATCGTATTCGGCATCGCTGGCGGCGAAGTCATGCATACCGGCCGCATTGCGTTGTCGCAGGCGCGCGCGGCAGACCTCGTCGGGGACGTCGAGCCAGTAGAGCCGGTGTTTCGCCCCGGTCCGGTCGATGATGCCGCGCATCCAGGCGCGATTGGCCCGCGTATTGGCCGGAAAATCCAGCACCACCGACAGGCCGGCCCGCAGCAGGCTTTCGACATGCGGCGTGACGGCCTCGCGCAGCCGGGCAGCACAGCGCACATAATCCGCCACGGTCAGGATCTCGCCGGGATAGAGCTGCGCCAGCCAGGCATCCTCGGCGAGCGTGACGGTACCCGGCGCGGCACCCAGCTCGGCTGAGAGCGTGGATTTGCCGGCCGCGATCTTGCCGCAGACGAGATGAAGGGTCGGCTCGATCACCGAAACGCCTCCTCGCGGTAGCGCCGCGCCGCATCGGCCAGCGTCAGCTCCTCCTGCCGGCCATCGCGGCGGCGGAAGGTGAGCGTGCCGCGCTCCATCTCGCGCTCGCCGGCAATCCCCAGCAGCGGCAGGCCCTGTTCATGCGCCTCGGCGATCTTGCGACCGATCCGCTCGGGCCGGCCGTCGACGGCAACGCGGTAGCCTTCACGGCCCAACGCGGCCGCCGCCTTGCGGGCATAGGCCTCCTGCGCGCTGGTCACGCTCGCCACCGTGATCTGTTCCGGTGCCAGCCAGAGCGGCAGCTGGCCCTTGTGATGCTCCAGCAGCATGCCGATGAAGCGCTCCATGCTGCCCAGCACGGCATGATGGATCATCACCGGCCGCTGGCGGCTGCCGTCGCTGGCCACGTAATCGGCGCCCAGCCGTTCGGGCAGCACGAAATCCAGCTGAATCGTGCCGCATTGCCAGGCCCGGCCATGGCTGTCGCGCAGATGGAATTCCAGCTTCGGGCCGTAGAAGGCACCATCGCCGCTCTTGATGCCGAAATCGATCCCGGCGCGGCGCGCCGCCATCGCCAGCGCCGCCTCCGCGCGATCCCAGGTCGCATCGTCGCCAGCGCGCTTCGCCGGCCGCGTGGAGAAGAACACCAGCGGTGCGCCGAAGCCGAAATCGCTGTAGATGCTGCGCAGCAGCTCACAGAAGCGCTGCACCTCTCCTTCGACCTGGGCCTCCGTGCAGAAGATGTGCGCATCATCCTGCGTGAAGCTCTTGGTACGCATCAGGCCCTGCAGCGCGCCCGAAGGTTCGTCGCGATGGCAGGCACCGAATTCGCAGTAGCGCAGCGGCAGGTCATGCACCGAGCGCAGCGACTTCGAATAGACCTGCACATGGCAGGGGCAGCTCATCGGCTTGAGCGCAAAGCTGCGGTTGCCGCCCGACGAGCGGCTGTCGAGCCGGTACATCTCGTTGGCGAACTTGTCGGCATGGCCGCTCTGTTCCCACAGGCTGTAGGACAGCAGCTGCGGCGTGCGGATTTCCGCGAAGCCGACCTCGCGCATGCGACGGCGCACGTAATCCTCGATCACGCGGTACAGTGCAAAGCCGCGCGGATGCCAGAAGACCATGCCCGGCCCTTCCTCCTGCTGGTGGAAGAGATCCAGCCGCGTGCCCAGCACGCGATGGTCGTAAACATCCGTATCCATGTTGAATCTGGGACTGAAACTGTTCATGTCGCTCTCCGGTCTGCGAAGCGACCGGCGATGAACGAAGCCCCGGAAACACCAAGGCCCCGTCCGTCGCCGGCGGGGCCTCTGGGTGTTCTGCTTTGCGTTTATCCGATCACGCGCAACGACCCAGGGCACCGCCGACGGCGGTAACCTTAATGGTAGCTACGGTGAGAATAATGCTCTGCATGGTGACGCGGACGGTAAGGGCAGATCGTCCATCGGTCAACCGGAATTTTTATGCCGCCTCTTCCGCCCTTCGCGTGTGGAAGAACGCCGCCGCGGCTTTCGGCAGTTTCTTCAGCGTCAGACTGTCTTCGTCCAGCACGCGCCAGACCGGCGTGATATCGCCCTTTGCGGCGCCAGCCTGCCGCGCTTCCCAGGCGGCTTCGGCCACGATGCGCAGGATGAAACCCATGGTGATCGGGCAGGTCACCTCGGTGTGGTATTTGCGCGCCAGCCGCGCCCGCAATTCCCGCGTATCCAGCAGCCGCCCCTCCGGCAGGCGGCGGATGAAAGCGTCCACGATCCGCGCCGAGGGCACCAGCATCATCTGGCCCTTCTTCATGCCGGCGATATTGATCGGCACGACCTTCACCTGATGCTGCTTGCCGTCACGCAGCTTGTCAGCCCAGCTGGTGCCGGCTTTCATAGCGGTGGCGGTTTGAAGCCGCCGAAAGCCTGGGCAACCAGATCGGCGAAGGCGATGGTCGTGCGGTCCTCCAGGAAAGGCCCTATGGCCTGCGCACCGACCGGCAGGCCCTGCGCGCTGATCCCGACTGGAAACGCCGTCGATGGCAAGCCAGACAGGGTGGCGAGGCTGGACCACAGCGGCAGGTCGCCATAGGGCATGGCGCGGCCATCGACCATCACGGTGCGTTCCGCCACAGGGCGATGATCATGCGCCAATGCCGGCGTCGGCATCACCGGGCAGACCAGAATGTCCCAGTCGCGGAAAAAGCGGCGCCAGCGATCAAGGACGCCGGTGCGGATGAAATCGGCCTGCACCCAGTCGCGATGGCTCATGACCAGCCCGCGCTGCACCAGACTGCGCAGATCGTCAGTCTCCGCCGGCAGGGCGGCTGCACGGCCGGTGGCCGCATCGTAATCGGCGGACGGCATGTTGCTGCCGATAAAGGCCATCAACGCCTGCAGATACATGCGACCGATCAGCGCGAGATCGGGCACAACATCGCTGCTGCGCCCGACCTTGCAGCCCGCAGCAGCCAGTCGCTCGGCCAGATCGTTCAGCGGCGCGCGCACCGAGGCGTCTGTCGGGGTCAGCGGATGCTGGTCGATCACCAGGACGCGGTAGTCCTTCAGCGAGGCATGACGCGGTACCGGCAATTGCAGCTGCCAGGCCGTGCCCTCGTGGTCATCAGGTCCGGCCAGAACATCGAGCCCGAGCATCAGGTCCTGCGCCGAACGCGCCATCGGACCGCAGGTGGCGAGATCGAGCCGTGGCGCCAGCGACAGCACCGGCACGCCCGGAGGGGTCTGGCCGCGCCGGGGAATAATGTCGCTGCTGGGCTTATGCGCATAGATACCGCAGAAATGAGCCGGCACTCGCAGGGAGCCCGCCAGATCAGAGCCCAGTTCGAGCGAGACGAAACCGGCGGCCAACGCCGCTGCCGATCCGCCCGACGACCCGCCGGGCGTATGCGCCGCGCTCCACGGATTGTTGCTGGTGCCATAGACATCGTTGAAGGACTGCCAGTCGGCCAGCAGGTAGGAAATATTCGTCTTGCCGAGCACAACCGCGCCGGCCGCCTTCAGCCGCGCCACGGTCACGGCATCCTGTGTCACAGGAATCTTTTCGGTTTTCGGAATACCCCAAGTGGTGGGCAGGCCGGCGACGTTGAAGCTTTCCTTCACCGTGACCGGCAGGCCGAGCAGCGCCGCCGTCTCCTGACCCTTCGCCAGCGCCGCATCGGCAGCTTTCGCCGCTGCGCGCCCACGTTCAAAATCACGCACGACCACGGCATTCAGCGCGCCGTCGCCGGCCTCGATGGCGGCAATCGCGGCGTCCGTCAGCTCGACCGAGGAAACCTGCCGGGACCGCAAGGCGGCGACCAGCTCTGTAGCAGTGCGGAATTCAGCAGACATGGATGCATCCTCGTGCTGACGAGCAGTGCGGCATCCCATTTTAAATGGGACCCCGGGTCAAGCCCGGAGCGGCCAGCTTAAATTACTTCAGGGGCAAACAGATATCGGTGAGCAATTCGCTGGGCGCGACTTCACGCGGATTGTTCAGGTAATCCTCGAAACAGGGCGCATCGGCAGCTTCGCGGCCCGACTGCACCAGCCATTCGCCATAGAGCCAGTCATAGGCCGGCCGCATGTCGGTATACGGCCCCTTGTGGCGCAGCACGGCATAGTCGCCGCCGCGCAGCTCGGCGCGCTCCAGCGGCGGCGCCACGGGAAAATCATCGTCAGGCAGCAGGATGCCGGCGGCAGACCGCAACTCGGCTTCAGGCACCGACGTCGGATCGGAATAATAGATGCCCTTCATGCACAGGCCCGGCCGCAGCAGCCCGCGCGCACCGAGCGTGCCGAACAGCGTCTCGAAGGCCTTGCCGATCTCCATATACGAGCCGCGATGCGGCACCACGGCCATTTTCGCAGCCGGAACATGGCGGATGGTCACTTCGGGCATGGCGGCGCCCTCCTTTGCATTTTGCGTCGATTTGAAATGCGCGTGGCTGCCGGCCTTGCGATAGTCGCTCGGCGTCATGCCATAGGAGTCCTTGAAGCCGCGGCTGAAGGCGGCGAGGCTGCCATAGCCGGCGCGCGAGCCGATCGCCTCCAGCGGCATCTCGCTGTGCGCCAGATCGGCAGCGGCACGCTGCAGCCGCAGGCGCTTGACGGTGTTGACGACAGACTCGCCGTAGACCGCCTGCCAGGTGCGGTGCCAATGATACGGCGACAATGCGGCCACCTCGGCCAGCGTGTTAAGATCAGGTGACTCGTCCAGATGGGCATAGATATATTCAATCACGCGCGTGAAACGGCGCAGGTAACTCGCCTGGCTGGCGGAATCGGTGCTGCTGATATCGGTCATTTCGGGTCGCGATACTGTCTGTTTCTGACACAGAGAAAGCTAGCATGGGCCGATTTGATAAATCTTGCGAAACCCTGCGGAGATTACCTGTAGGACACCAGAGAGCACGCCATGACAACGCCTGACCATGCCGCACTCGAAACCCTGAACGAGAATTACATCCGCGCCGTCCGGGAGTCGGATACAGGCTGGTTCGACGGAAATCTCTCGGCCGATTTCCTGAACAGTAACCCGGACGGCTCGCTGGTCGACCGCGCCGGCTTTCTGGCGCAGATCGCCAGACCGACCACGGTACCGGACCTCGCCTGCGAGGATGTGCAGATCCGCATCCTCAACGACACTGCGCTGATCCATGCCCGCACGGCCTATACCAAAGCCGACGGCCAGCGCGGCGGGGGCCGCTATACCGATATCTGGATGAGGCAGCCGAGCGGCCGCTGGCTCTGCGTCGCTGCGCATGTCACGCGCAGCTAGCGCAGCGCGAGAAACCCCAGCACCGCGTCGTTGAACGGCGCTGGGCGCTGTTCGTACATCGGATGGCCTGCGCCTTCGATGGTGACGCGCTCGGCATCGGGCATCAGGCGCTGCATCGCATCCATCACCTTGGGAAAATGGCCGCGGGTGAGCGCGCCGCCGATCAGCAGCACCGGCAGATCGATGCTTTCGATCTCCGCCTTCATGAAGGTGAGTCGTGCCTCGCGCGCCTGACCGATAATGGTGGCGGCATTGTCGCGCGCCATCGCCTTGAAGCCTTCGCCGGCATATTTCCAGGCCTTCGGACCGCCGACCGCGGTCACGAACAGCTCGAGCCCGGCTTCGGTCTCGCCGCGCGCGATCAGATTGGCAGAATCTTCGAACATCTGGCCGAGATCGGCACCCGGCACCGGCGCGCCGAGATCGGCCAGCGCCGGATCGAGCTGGCCGCCCGGTTCGGCCAAAATGAGCGCACGGATTGTTTCCGGATGATGCTGCGCGACGCGGAAGCAGACATGGCCGCCGCGCGAATGGCCGAGCAGATGCACCGGGCCGACATCGAGATACCGGATCAGCGCCGCGATATCCTCCGCATGTTGCCGGATTTCATAGCCGTCGCCGCTGCCGTCCCACTGCTCGGGCCAGAAATGGCGCAGACTGAGCGCCAGCACGCGGTAATGCCCGGCAAAGGCCGCCATCTGCGCGGTCCAGATGCGCTGGTCGCAGAGCGAGCCATGCACCAGCAGCAGCGGAATGGCGCTGGCTTCGCCGGCTTCGAGACAGGAGAGATCGTAACCGTTGATGCGGAAGCTGCGTTGACGCGGCGTCATGCAGCCCTACTTCATCACCGTGAACTGGATGCCGAACCAACGGAAGCGGCTCTGCTGGCTGGAGGGCACCGAGCAGGAAATGCGGTCGCGCGGCGGCTTCAGCGCGTCTGGCGCGTGCATCTCATAGCGGCGCTCGCCGATCAGCTTCGGCGTCAGTTGCTTGCCCTCCCCGGTATAGCAGACCATCTGGTTCAGCCGCTCGATGCCCGGCGCAACCGTGAAGCGCAGGATTGGTGGGTTCTGTGTCTGACCCAGCTTCACCAGCACATCGGCCGGTTCGACATCGGTCACCGGCAGCGGCAGGGAGTTGAGCGCCTGGCGCACGCGCTCGACCGAGCCGAAATGCTCATTCATCGGAAAGCGCGGCAGCCAGAACATGTCATGCTGGCTGTGCGCCACGCCGGAATGCTGGCCAAACGCCACGCTGTAGCCGATCTGCTTCACCAGCTTGAGTGTATGCGCATCCCACTCACCGAAGGGCCAGGCGAACAGAGAGGGCTTCTCGCCCAGCTCCTTCTCGAATAGCGCCATTGAGGTTTCGAGATCCTCACGCGCCTTGTCAGGACCGAGCGCGGGCAGTGAGGGATGACGATGGCTGTGCGCGCCGATGGTGACGCCCTCCGCCTTCATCTGGCGAATCTGGTCCCAGGTCAGATAGCCCTTCAGCTTGCTGGTGACCGGCTCGGTGGCGACAAACAGCGTGAAAGGGATGCCGGCCTTTTTCAGCCGCGGCCAGCCTTCGGTGAAGGCCGAGATATAGGCGTCGTCAGCGGTGATGGCCACGGCGCGATCAGGCAGCTTCTCGCCGGATTTCAGCTTCGCCACGATCTCAGGCAGGCTCATCACATGATAGGGCCCGGACTTCAGCTCGGCGATATGGGCATCGAACTGCTCGAGCCGGATATTCGTGCTCGGCACCGTATTCTCGCCGAAGCGGTGGTACATCAGGATGCTGGCGCCCGAGAGCGATCGGGCATCCTGGGCCAGGGCCGGGCCGGCCAAGAGTCCGAAGACAAGGCCGGCAACAGGAAAGAGGCGTCGGAAACGGGACATGATCGCTCTGGCGGCGTTGGAGGGATTGCCCAGATCCTAGCGGCTCCCGATAATGGGGAACAGGAGGATAGCCCCAGAGATGACTGCGTCGGACCAGATTTCAGCTGCCAGCAAGCCGGCCGCCAAGGCGCGCGACCTGCGGCTGGATTTCTTTCGCGGGCTGGCACTGCTGTTCATCTTCCTGAACCACATCCCCAACAACGCGGTTAGCTGGCTGTCCAACCGGAATTACGGCTTTTCCGACGCCACCGAGACCTTCGTCTTCATCTCGGGCTATTCGGTGCTGCTGGCCTATGGCGCCGCCATGCGCAGCCAGGGTTTCGTGATCGGCACGGCGCGGATCTGGCGCCGCGTCTGGCAGATCTACACCGCGCATGTTTTCCTGTTCATCATCTTCATCGCCCAGATCGCCTGGCTCGCCGCGCGCTACAATCTCGACCTCGCCGAGGAAATGAATATCGGCTCGCTGTTCGAAGAGCCGCATATCCTGATGCTGCAGGCCCTGCTGCTGAAATTCCGGCCGGTCAACATGGACGTACTGCCGATGTATATCGCGCTGATGGGCGCTTTCCCGCCGGTGATGTGGCTGATGCAGCGCCGCCCGCATATGGTGCTGGCCGCCTCCTTCGCGCTGTGGTTTGTCGTGCAGTTCACGCACTGGAACCTGCCGGCCTATCCGGATGGGCGCTGGTATTTCAATCCTCTGGCCTGGCAGTTCCTGTTTGTGCTGGGCGCCTGGTGCGCCATGCATCGCCAGCACGCGCCATGGCGCCGACTGCCGGCGAAAGCGGTCACCGCCGCAGCAGTCCTCTACGTGATCTTCTCCGCCGTCATCGTGCTGAGCTGGCTGCGGCCCGAATGGGCCAGTCGCGTGCCGGATGTGATCGAGCGTCTGCTTTATCCGATCGACAAGACCGAGATGGACACCTGGCGGCTGCTGCATTTCCTGGCGCTGGCCTGGCTGGTCGTGCTGCTGGTATCGCCCGATGCGAAATTCCTGCGCTGGCCCCTCAGCGGCCTGCTAATCCTGTGTGGCCAGCATTCCCTGCATGTTTTCTGCGCCGGCATCTTCCTGTCGTTCGCCGGCCATTTCGTGCTCAGCGAAGTCGCGCCCGGACTGGTGGCGCAGCTTGCGGTCAGCATGGCCGGAATCGTCTTGCTGGTTGGGCTGGCGGCTTTGATGACGTGGTACAAGGCGGTCGAAAACGGCCGTCGAACCGGCGAGGTGAAAGCATGATGTCCCGCCGGAGTCTGTCCATCATTGCCGCACTCCTGCTCTGGGCGGCCTGCAGTCATGCCGCCCGGGCCGCAGACGAGCCGCGCTGCGCGGTGCCCGACGACATGCTGTATACCGAACAGGCGATGCCGCGCGTGGCGCGCAAACTTGCCGCCAGCCAGCCGCTGCGCATCGTCGTGCTCGGCAGTTCGTCGTCGCTGCAGACCTCCAAGGGCTTGCCGCGCTCCTATGCGGCCGGCTTGCCCGACGCGCTGGCCAGCCGCCTGAACGGCGCCAACCTGCAGATCGAGAATCTGTCGGAGCGCACGATGACGGCGACACAGATGGCCGCCGCCATTGCCCAGCGCCTGCCGGCCCTGCAACCCGACCTGGTGATCTGGCAGACCGGTAATGTCGATGCCGCCCAGAAGGCCGACATCAACAGCTTCTCGGACGCGCTGAAGGCCGGGCTGGAGCACCTGCAGAGCTATGGTGCCGACATTCTGCTGGTGGCGCCGCAATACCGCATGCGGCTGTCGATGATGGTGGATGTCGAGCCCTATAACGACGTGATGGAACGGATCGCCTCGGCGCTGGATATCGTGCTGTTCCCGCGGTTCGAGATCATGCGCCACTGGTCAGAGCAAGACCGCTTCGATGTCCGCACCACCGATCTTGCGATGCAGATGCGCGAGGCCGAGGCGCAGAACCGCTGCCTGGCGAGCCAGATGGCCGACATGATCGCCGCCGCCGTGAAAAAAGCCAAACCATGACGCGCGTTTTCGCGGCCACTTCGCTGCTGCTGGCCCTGCTGGCGACCCTGCCGCAGGCCGCCGGAGCCATGATGGCCGAGCGGTGTGCCGCCCCGATGGGCCTGCTCGATCTGGGTCAACCGCTGCCACGTGTGGCGGCGCGACTGGCGCGCAACGAAACCGTCAGTGTTGTTGCCATCGGTTCGTCCTCGACCGGCGGGGCCGGCGCCAGCGCGCCGGAATTCAGCTATCCGTCGCAGCTTGCCACGCTCTGGCCACAGCTGGTCGGCGGCCAGGTCGAAGTGCACAACCGCGGCATAAACGGGCAGGACATCCTGCAGATGAACGAACGGCTGCAAGCCGATGCGGTGGAGATCAGGCCTGATCTGGTGCTGTGGCAGCTCGGCACCAACGATGTACTGCGCTCGCAGGGCGTCGAGGTCTATCGCGCCCATATCCAGCGTGGCATCGCCCTGCTGCAGGCGGCCGGCATCGACGTCGTGCTGATCGACCTGCAATATGCGCCGAAAGTGCTGCAGGATCGTGATCATATCGCCATGCAGAAAATCCTCGCCGATCTGGCGGTCGAGCAGCGCGTCGCGCTGTTCCGCCGTTTTGCCATCATGCGGTACTGGCTGCGCGGCGGCCTGCAGATGGGCGATATGGTCACCCCCGACGGCCTGCACATGAACGATCTCGGCTATGCCTGCTGGGCACATTCCCTCGCCCGGGCCATTCAGCTTTCCACCGTTCTGCCTGGGCAAAAAAGCGCCGTTTCCGGTAAAAATTGATCCAGCCGCGCACCATCTTGCCCGCTGCCGGGGGGAGACTTCCGGATCGCTTTCCGCTATAAGCCCGGCCCATGAGCAAGACGTCCCTTTCCGCCCGCATCGCCCCTGTTTTCTGCGCCATCGACACGATCGAACTGGCCTTCGCCGCCCGCTGCGCCCGCGCCGCCGCGGCCGCCGGTTTCGGCGTCAAACTGGGCAAGGAATTCTTCACCGCCCACGGCCCGGCGGAAGTGCGCGCCATCCTGCCGGTCGGCACGCCGCTGTTCCTCGACCTGAAATTCCACGACATCCCGAATACCGTGGCCGGCGCAGTGCGCTCCGCCGCCGCCGCGATGGGCCCGATGATGCTGACCGTGCATGCCACCGGCGGCCCGGCGATGATCCGTCAGGCGGTCGACGCCGCCCATCAGGCGCGCCAGCGCCCCCTGATCCTGGCCGTCACGGCGCTGACCTCGCTGGATGCCTCCGACCTGCAGGCCATTGGCGTCAATGAAGACGTCAGCAGCTACGTCGTGCGGCTGGCCAAGATGGCGCAGGCCAACGGTGCCGACGGCGTGATCTGCGCGGCCACCGAAATCGACATGCTGCGCAAGGCCTGCGGTCCCGACTTCAAACTGGTGGTGCCCGGCATCCGTCCGAAGGGGTCGGCTGCGGGCGACCAGAAGCGGGTGATGACGCCGGGCGATGCGCTGAAGCTGGGCGCCGACCATCTGGTGATCGGCCGTCCGATCACCGAAGCCGCAAGCCCGGAAGCGAGCGCGCAGGCGATTGCGCAAGAGTTGGCAGAAAGCGTTCTGGGTGCCGCCTGAGATGCCGCTGTTCACCAAGATCTGCGGCCTGACCGATGCGGCTGCCGTCGAGGCGGCCGTCACGCATGGCGCCGACATGGTGGGGTTCGTCTTCTACCCATCCTCGCCACGCAACCTGGGCGCCGAACAGGCGGAAACACTGCTTCACAACGTGCCGAGCGGCATCGACCGCGTCGGGCTCTTCGTCGATCCGGAAACCGATTTCCTCGATCAGATTCTGGCCAAGGCGCGACTTGACCTGCTGCAGCTGCATGGCGACGAGACGCCGGAACGCTGCCGCGCGATCAGCGTCTATTTCGGCCTGCCGATCATCAAGGCGATCAAGGTTTCGACCAAGGCCGACCTGAAGATGGCCAAGGACTACGAAGACGCCGTCGACTGGCTGATGTTTGACGCCCGCCCGGCCGCGGACGGCGTCGCGCTGCCTGGGGGCAACGGCAAGGCGTTTGACTGGACGATCCTGAAGGGCGCCGAATTCAAGCGGCCCTGGCTGCTGGCTGGCGGGCTGACCCCGGACAATCTGTCGCAGGCCGTGCAGCAATCCGGGGCCAGTGCTGTGGACGTATCTTCTGGAGTGGAAAGCGCGCCTGGTCAGAAAGACCCGGCCAAAATCCGTGCCTTTCTTGACGCTGCCCGTCGCCTGTAATGCCTGGGCTCTGTAAATTGAATGCGTATTGAGGTTCTGAAGCCATGACTGCGATCAATTCCTATCGCACCGGCCCTGATGAGAAGGGCCATTTCGGCAAATTCGGCGGACGGTTCGTCGCCGAGACGCTGATGCCGCTGATCCTCGACCTGGAGCGGCATTACAAGCAGGCTAAGTCCGATCCGAGCTTCAAGGCCGAGATGGACTACCTGCTGAAGGATTATGTCGGCCGCCCCAATCCGCTGTATTACGCCGAGCCGCTGACCAAGCACCTGGGCGGCGCCAAGATCTATCTGAAGCGCGAAGAGCTGAACCATACCGGCGCGCACAAGATCAACAACTGCATCGGCCAGATCCTGCTGGCCAAGCGCATGGGCAAAACCCGCATCATCGCCGAGACTGGCGCCGGCCAGCATGGCGTGGCGACCGCGACGGTGGCTGCCCGCTTCGGCCTGCCCTGCGTGATCTATATGGGCGAAGTGGATATCGAACGGCAGCAGCCCAACGTGTTCCGCATGCGCCTGCTGGGCGCAGAAGTGCGCGCGGTGAAATCGGGCTCGAAGACGCTGAAAGATGCGATGAACGAGGCGCTGCGCGACTGGGTCACCAACGTGCATGACACCTTCTATATCATCGGCACGGTTGCCGGCCCGCATCCCTATCCGATGCTGGTACGCGACTTCCAGAGCATCATCGGCGAAGAAACCCGCGAGCAGATGATCGAGCGCGAGGGCCGCATTCCGGACAGTCTGGTCGCCTGCATCGGCGGCGGCTCGAATGCGATGGGCATGTTCCATCCCTTCCTGGATGACCGTGACGTGCAGATTTATGCCGTCGAAGCGGCCGGCGAAGGCCTGGACACCGCGCGTCATGCGGCCTCGCTGGCCAAGGGCGTGCCCGGCGTGCTGCACGGCAACCGCACTTTCCTGCTGCAGGACGAAGACGGCCAGATCACCGAAGCGCATACCATTTCCGCAGGCCTCGATTATCCCGGCATCGGCCCCGAGCATGCCTGGCTGCATGATATGGGCCGCGTGAACTACGTCTCCGCCACCGACAAGGAGGCGCTCGAAGCCTTCCAGCTGCTGTCCCGCGTGGAGGGCATCATCCCCGCACTGGAATCCAGTCATGCGCTGGCGCAGGTGATGAAGCTGGCGCCGAAGCTGCCGAAGGATCATCTGATGGCGGTCTGCCTGTCGGGTCGCGGCGATAAGGATATCTATACGGTGGCCAAGGCCCTGGGAGTGACACTGTGAGCCGCATCGACAAGCGCTTCGCCGATCTGAAGGCCAGGGGCCGCGCCGGCCTCGTCACCTTCATCACTGCCGGTGATCCCGATCACGACACCTGCGCGCGCCTGCTGGCGCAATTGCCGGTGGCCGGCGCCGATGTGATCGAACTCGGCATGCCGTTTTCCGATCCGATGGCCGATGGTCCCTCCATCGAAGCCGCGGGCCTGCGCGCACTCGCCAATGGCGCCAGCATGAAGACGACGCTGAAGCTGGTGACCGACTTCCGCAAGAAAGACAACGACACGCCGATCGTGCTGATGGGCTATTTCAATCCGATCTCGGCCTATGGCGTCGATAAGTTCCTGGTCGATGCGAAAGCCGCCGGCGTCGATGGCCTGATCGTGGTCGACCTGCCGCCCGAGGAAGACGACGAGCTCTGCATTCCCGCCGTGAAGGCCGGCATTCATTTCATCCGGCTGGCCACGCCGACCACCGATGCCGCCCGCCTGCCAACCGTGCTGCAGAACACGTCTGGTTTCCTGTATTATGTGTCGATTGCCGGCATCACGGGTGCGGCGGCGGCCGATCCGGATGCCGTAGGCAAGGCCGTGGCGCTGATCAAGCAGCATACCAAAATTCCGGTGGCCGTCGGTTTCGGTATCCGCGACGGCAAGCGCGCCGCCGCGATTGCTTCCGTCGCCGATGCCGCCGTGGTGGGCACCGCGCTTGTGGAACGGGTTGCCGAGGCCCAGATGAAGAAGATCGATCCGGCCGAACATGTGCTGGAGCTGGTGCGCGAACTGAGCACCGCCGTCCGCGGCGTCGCGAAAGCCGCGGCCTGAGAGAGGGAGTTTCAAGATGAACTGGCTGACCCGCACCGTCCTGCCCAAGATTCGTGAATTCACCACGAAGAAGGACACGCCGGACAACCTCTGGACCAAATGCGGCAATTGCGGCCAGATGATCTATGCCAAGGAGCTGGATGAGAACCAGCGCGTCTGTCCGAAATGCGACCACCATATGCGCGTGGGTCCGAAGCAGCGGTTTGCCGCCCTGTTCGACAAGAGCGAATACCAGACCATCGAACTTCCCGATGTCGTGCAGGATCCGCTGCACTTCCGTGATTCGAAAAAATATCCGGACCGCCTCAAAGACGCCCGCAGCAAGACCGGCCAGAGGGATGCCTTCGCTGTGGCACATGGCACGCTGGAAGGTCAGGACATCGTGGCTGCCGTGCAGAATTTCGCCTTCATGGGCGGTTCGATGGGCATGGCGACCGGCGAGGCGCTGATTGCGGCTGCCACGCTGGCGGTGAACCAGCGCGCCGCGCTGATCCTGTTTGCAGCCGCCGGCGGCGCCCGCATGCAGGAAGGCATCCTCAGCCTGATGCAGATGCCGCGCACGGTGATCGCCGTGCAGCGCCTGCGCGAGGCGCATCTGCCCTTCATCGTGGTGCTGACCGATCCGACCACCGGCGGCGTCACGGCGTCTTACGCCATGCTGGGCGATATCCAGCTGGCCGAACCGGGCGCGCTGATCGGCTTTGCCGGCCCGCGCGTGATCGAGCAGACCATCCGCGAGACCCTGCCGCAGGGCTTCCAGCGGTCGGAATACCTGCTGGAACACGGCATGCTCGATATGGTCGTGCATCGTCACCAGCTGCGCGAGACGCTGGGACGTATCGTCGGTCTGCTGCTCGATCCGGCACCGAAGGCCGATGTCGTCGCGCTGCCGCGGCCGGGCCTGGAAATTCCGCCGACGGGTGAGATTCCGCATGGCGCCACCCGCCCTCGCGCCCGCTGATCTTGACGAGATACTGCAGCGCCTGACCACGCTGCATCCCAAGGCGATTGACCTTTCGCTGGACCGTATCCGCGCCCTGCTGGGCAGGCTGGGCGACCCGCATCTGCAGCTTCCGCCGGTCTTCCATGTCGCTGGAAGCAAGGGGAAAGGCTCCACCACCGCCTTCCTGCGGGCGATGCTCCAAGCTGCCGGCTATCGTGTGCATGCCTATACCTCGCCGCATCTGGTGCGGTTCAACGAGCGCATCCGCCTGGCCGGCGAGCTGATCGATGATGCAAAACTGATCGCATTGCTGGAACGCTGCGAAAGCGTCAATGCCGGCGCGCCGATCACCTTCTTCGAGATCACCACGGCGGCGGCCTATCTCGCCTTCGCCGAAGTGCCAGCCGATATCGTGCTGCTGGAGACCGGGCTGGGCGGCATTGCCGATACCACCAACGTGATCCCGCAGCCGGTGCTGACCGCGCTCACGCCCATCGGCATCGATCATGTCGCTTTCCTGGGCGACACGATTGCCAAAATCGCCGCCAACAAGGCCGGCATCCTGAAGGACGGCGTGCCCTGCGTGGTCGGGCCCCAGCCCGATGACGCCATCGCGGTGATCGAGGCACGCGCTGCCGAGACCCACTCGACGCTGTTCCGGCACGGCCGCGACTGGACGGTGCGCGAAACTTCCCCGACGGATTCCGGGGGCATCCGCTGGCGTGACAGCGAGATCGAACTCTCGCTGCCCCGCCCGGCCCTGCTGGGGGCGCATCAGGTGGTGAATGCCGGCGTGGCGGTTGCCTGCGCCCGGCATCTTTCCGGTTTCACCATACCTCCGGAGGCCATCGCCGCCGGCCTGCGCCATGTCGACTGGCCCGCCCGCATGCAGCAGCTGAGCAAAGGCCCGCTGCCCGACCTGCTGCCGCCTGGGACTGAACTTTGGTTAGACGGCGCCCATAACGCCATGGCCGGCGAGGCCCTGGCAGAAACCCTCAAGCTGCTGCCGCCGCGCCCGACCTGGCTGGTCGCCGGCATGCTCAATACGAAAGACGCCGCCGGCTTCCTGCGCCCTCTGGCGCCCGGCCTTGAAGGTGCACGCTGCATTGTCATCCCGGGCGAGGCCAACAGCCTGTCGGCCGAGGATCTGGCCCAAGCCGCCCGCAGCGTCGGCCTGACAGCTGAGCCCGCCGGCAGCGCTGCTGCCGCCATGCGGCAGATCGCCCAAACGATAAGGGCCGATGCTGCGTCAGCACCGGCCCTCGATGTTCATGCTCGTGTCGTCATCTCCGGCTCGCTATATCTCGCAGGCCGGATCCTGGCGGAGAACTCTTAGATCGCCGAGTTGATCCATTCGACGATGCGGCTCTTCGGCATCGAGCCGACCTTGGTGGAGACCGGCTTGCCGTCCTTGAACAGGATCAGGGTCGGGATGCCGCGCACGCCAAACTTCGACGGGGTCATCGGGTTCTCGTCGATATTCACCTTGGCGATGGTCAGCTTGCCGGCCATCTCGCTGGCGATCTCGTCCAGCGCCGGGGCGATCTGCTTGCAGGGGCCGCACCATTCGGCCCAGAAGTCGACCAGCACGGCATCGGAAGACTTCAGGACATCGCTCTCGAAGGAAGCGTCGGTGACTTTGGTGGGCGCGGACATGCGGGAATCCTCAGTTGGGAATGGCTGCGCCGGAGACGGGGTGAGGCTCGAATCCGGCTTAGATCAGTAAGGTAAGTAGCTGTCCCTCGAGGGTCAAGCGGGCCGATTTTTCCACAACCCTATGATTTTCCTTGAAAAGCAGGAAATATTAGGACGAATCAAAGGTGGACAGGGCCCGCCGGGGCTTGTTACAACTTGAAACAGCTCAGCGGGTGGGGACCCGCAGTTTGATTAATTGAGGCTTTACAGGGGGATCGATGGCCGGGGGAAAAGCCACGACACTGCTGAATGCCGGGGGATCCAAAACCATGGCATTCCGACAGATCTGCATGATTTCCGCGCTTGCGCTGATGATGACCAGTGTCGCCGCCGTTCCGGCCGCGCAGGCCCAGCCGCGCGCCAGCCAGAAAGCCACTGCCCAGAAAACCAGTGCTTTGACCCCGAAGCCGGGCGCGAAGCCGGCTGCCGTGACGCCCCGCAAGCAGAAGTCGGCTGAAGGCGCGCGCCGCGCCGCCGAGGCCGAGAATACCAATGGTTTCACGATCGACGGCCGCAAGGTGCGCGTCGACGTGGTGAAGGCCGACATGGACCTGCTGGATTCCAACGGCAAATCGCCGGCCGTGCTGGTGCTGCATGGCGCCCATGGCCTGGGCGACGGCTCGCTGTTCTACCCGCAGGCCAAGGCGCTGGCCGAGAAGGGCATCACCGCTTTCGTGGTGCATTACTTCGACGGCGTGCCGCAGGCCCGCAAGGCCGCCGCCAACCTGCATGACGAGCGCGAGCGCGTGCTGAGCGAGGCGATCTCCTACGTGCAGAAGCAGAATTACGTCGATGCCGACAAGATCGGTATCTTCGGCCTGTCGCTCGGCGGCTTCCATGCGCTCAGCCTGGGCAGCCGCGACGAGCGCGTGCAGGCCGTGGTGAACGTGGTGGGCGCGATGCCGTCGGAAGTCCAGCGCAAGGGCGTGCATCGTATGCCGCCGACGCTGGTGCTGCATGGCGACAAGGATGCCACCGTGCCGGTGCGCCGCGCTTATGAACTCGCCAGCCTGCTGGACGATGTCGGTGCCGAGCACGAAGTGAAGATTTACAAGGGCCAGGGCCATACCTTCCGCGGCGACGCCAAGGAAGACAGCATCACCCGCACGGTCGAGTTCTTCGAGCGCCATCTGGGCAGTGACCGCGGACTGCTGGACAAGGAACTGGAAATCGATATCGCCCTTGCCCCGGTGGTGCCGGATACCGAAAGCCTGCCGATCCGCCAGCTCACCCTCGCCGACGAGGCCATGTGGAGCCAGGCCGAACAGGGCGAACTGCCGCCTACCAACTGATCATCCCGATTTTCTCGGGGAAGCAAAAAGGCCGCTGGATCGCTCCGGCGGCCTTTTTCGTAACTGCGGACTGGTGGCCCCGTTAAGCGGCCGTCGCCTCGTCGCGCTCTTTCCGGATCG
Organism: Ferrovibrio terrae; assembly: GCF_007197755.1. Taxonomy (NCBI): domain Bacteria; kingdom Pseudomonadati; phylum Pseudomonadota; class Alphaproteobacteria; order Rhodospirillales; family Rhodospirillaceae; genus Ferrovibrio; species Ferrovibrio terrae. The sequence continues at coordinate 2,347,666 of NZ_CP041636.1, read as the reverse complement.
GGTCGCCGTTGCTGTCCAGCGCAGCCTCGAGTTCCATTTCCAGGCTCGGCTGCTCGCCGCCTTCAGTGGCCTCGGTTGTTGCAGAGGCAGCCGACTGCGTCGGCTGCTGGCTGTTGCCGTTCGGCTGCTGCGGGGCCTGCTGCTGAGTGGCGGCACGCTGCATTGGCGTCACGCCCTGCGCCAGCATGATCCGGTAATAGTGCTCGGCATGCTGCAGGTAATTCTCGGCCGCCACGCGGTCGCCCGACGCATTGGCGTCGCGCGCGAGCTGGCAATAGCGTTCGAAAATGTTGGTGGCCGTGCCGCGGACTTTAACTTCGGGGCCGTTGGAGTCGAAATTGCGGTGGGAATTGTTCATCCCGCCGTTATTTCCGCCGCCGCTGTTACCGCCGCCGCCACCACCACCATGCGGCCTCCGACCCTGGGGACGGCCACCACGCTGACGATTCTTATTGTTCACAATGCATCTCGCTTGTTTTTAGAAATAGCGCAATCAGGCGTTCTGCGCGCGTATCGGACATCCGATACGGTCGGCCTCCCGATGAATCGATCATCCGATGTGTATCACCCTGCGGTGTGCGTCATCTGAATGTCGGCTGTCGATGAGGCGGCGACGCTGCCTGCCTGCTCGCCCCCGGTTAACACCCCGGCTCATATCCTTGGGCGGGTTCCTTGGGACTGCGTCACCCCGCCTCTTAAGATAAGGGGGGTACGCCCCCCTGCCAACCCCCTTTTTCAGGGAATCTGCACGGATTTCCGGCCGGTTACCACGCGGCCGATCCCGCTGAGATCGGGCAATACCGCAATCTGGCCAAAACCTGCGCCGGCCAGCAGATGGCTTACTGCGACATCTTGTCCCATGCCGACTTCCAGCGCAGCGAGGGCGTTCTTGACCGCCAGCCGTGCCATGTCGGGCAGCAGCGCGCGATAGGCGTCCAGACCATCCGCGCCGCCGTCCAGTGCTAGCAGTGGATCGTAATCCGCCACTTCCGGCTCGAGGCCCGGCACCCCGCCACTTTCAATATAGGGTGGATTGGACATCAGGATGTCGAATGTGCCTTCAATGCCCCTGCCCCAGCTGCCGAGCCGGAAAATGCAGCGCGACGACATGCCGAGGCGGTCAGCATTATCCTGCGCAATCGCCAATGCCGGCGGCGACACGTCGATGCCGACTCCCGTGGCATTGGGCAGTTCGTGCAGCAGGCTGAGCAGCAGGCAACCCGAGCCGGTGCCAAAATCAACAATGCGCAAAGAAGCCGCACGGTCCGGGATCGCAGCCAACACGCCGGCCGCCAGCGTTTCGGAATCGGCACGCGGATCGAGCACGTCGGGACTGGTGCGGAATTCCAGGCTCCAGAATTCGCGCCGGCCGATGATCTTCGACACCGGTTCGCGCCGCAACCGGCGCTGCAGCATCGCCTCGAAGGCGGTTCCGGCCTCAGGCGTGAGCGGCGCTTCCGGGCGGCTGCGAATGTGGTCCTCGCTCATTGCACTGGCTTCGGCCAGCAGCAGGATGGCATCGAGGCGTGGCGTATCGACACCCGCAGATTTGAGCCGCGCCTGTGCGGCATTGAGCACGAGGCCAATGGTCAGTGCCCGGTTGCCCTGGGCGTCAGGCACGATTCAGCTCGAGCAGCCGGTTGGCCTGATCCTCGGCAATCAGTGCCTCGATCACGTCGTCCAGCGCCTCACCCGTGACGATCTGCTCGATCTTGTACAGCGTAAGATTGATGCGGTGGTCGGTGACGCGGCCCTGCGGGAAATTATAGGTGCGGATACGCTCGGAGCGGTCGCCCGAACCCACCTGGCCCTTGCGGTCGGCGGCGCGTGTCGAGGCGAGGCGTTCGCGCTCGGCCTCATACATCTTCGCGCGCAAGAGCTTCATGGCCTTGGCCTTGTTCTTGTGCTGCGACCGCTCGGTCTGCTGCGCCACCACGATCCCGGTTGGGATATGCGTGATGCGCACGGCGGAATCAGTGGTGTTGACGTGCTGGCCGCCAGCGCCGGACGAACGATAGACGTCGATGCGCAGATCGTTCTCGTTGATGTCGATATCGACATCCTCGGCTTCGGGCAGCACGGCCACAGTGGCGGCCGAAGTATGAATGCGCCCCTGTGTTTCGGTATCAGGCACGCGCTGCACGCGATGCACGCCGGACTCAAACTTCAGCCGGGCAAACACGCTGCGGCCGGTGATGGTAGCAATCGCCTCGCGGAAGCCGCCCAGTTCGGTATCGGCAATGCTTTCCACCTCGAAGCGCCAGCCATGCTTGGCGGCATAGCCGCGATACATCTCGAACAGGTCGCGGGCAAACAATGCGGCTTCATCGCCGCCAGTGCCGGCACGCACTTCCAGGATGGCGTTCTTCTCGTCGGCTTCGTCCTTGGGCAGCAGCATGATCAACACGCGGCGCTCGGCCTCGGGCACGGCGGCCTGGGCTTCCTTCCATTCGGCTTCCGCCATGCTGCGCATCTCGGCGTCCGACGAGGAATCGTCGCGCATGACGATCAGGTCGGCGACCTCTTGCCGCAAACGACGCAAATCGCCAATCGCCTGCACCAGCGGTTCGATCTCGGCATATTCTTTCGACAGCTTCACGAAAGCCTCAGCCGCGAGGCCACCGCCAGCCATCTCGGCCTGCAGCATCTCGTAGCGCTCGATCACCTTGTCGAGCTTGGCTTCCGGCAGGCCGGAGGTATCCATGCTCAGACCTTCAGCTTGCCAAGCAGTTCTGCGCGGGCCACGGAAGCCTCCTCGCCGCTCTTGAAGTCCTTCAGCTTGACCACGCCGTTGGCGATCTCGTCGTCGCCGATCACCACGGCGGCATGGCAACCCACCTTGTCGGCGCGCTTGAATCGCTTGCCGACATTGCCGCCATAGGCGAGTTCCACGGCGATATCGGCGCGGCGCAGTTCACCGGCCAGTTTCACCGCTTCGGCTTCGGCGGCAGCGCCGATGGGAATGATCGCCACGATGCGCGGCGCCACCGGCTGCGGATCCGACAGCAGCACCAGGCGTTCGATGCCACCGGCCCAGCCGATACCCGGTGTCGGCTTGCCGCCAAGTTGCTCGATCAGGCCGTCATAACGCCCGCCGGCGATCACGGCGCCCTGCGCGCCGAGATGCGTCGTGACGAACTCGAAAGCGGTATGCGTGTAATAGTCGAGGCCACGCACCAGACGCGGGCTGACGGTGAAGGGCACGTCGCTGGCGGCCAGGCCATCCTGCAGCACCTTGAAGAAATCGCGGGCGGCCGGTGTGAGATAATCGTGGATCAGCGGCGCATCGGCGACCAGCTTGCGGTCGCCCTCATCCTTGGAATCCAGGATACGCAGCGGGTTCTTCTCCAGCCGTTTGCGACTGTCTTCCGACAGCTTGTCGGCATACCCGGAGAAATACTTCACCAGCGCATCGCGATAGCCGACACGGCTTTCCGGATCACCCAGCGTATTCAGTTCCAGCGTGCACTTGTCGAGGATGCCTAGCCGTCGCAGGATTTCGGCGCCCAGCGCGATCACTTCCACATCGGCCTGCGGTTCGGCGGCGCCGATCACTTCCACGTCGATCTGATGAAACTGGCGCTGGCGGCCCTTCTGCGGCCGTTCGTAGCGGAACATCGGACCCCAGGCGAAAGCCTTGAACGGCACATTCTGCTGCTGGCCGTTGGAAATGAAGGCACGGCAGATGCCGGCGGTGTATTCCGGCCGCAGCGCCAGGTTCTCGCCACCGCGGTCGTTGATCGAATACATCTCCTTCGACACGGCATCCGAGGTTTCGCCCATCGAGCGGGCGAAGACATCGGTGAATTCGAAGATCGGCGTCGCCATCTCGCGATAGCCGAACAGTTGTGCAGCCTGACGCGCCGTGTCCACCACGTGGCGGAAGCGGGCATAATCGTCAGGCAGAATGTCATGCGTGCCGCGCACGGGCTGGAACTGGGCCACGGCGTGTCTCCGTCTGTGGATGATGGGTAGCTAAGACGCGGCGTCAGCTGCGTCTTCGGAATGCTTGATCTTGTCCGCTTCGATCTGGCGGGCCCTGTCTTCGACCAGCTTGACCAGATGCGCGACGATATCCTCGTTCTGCAGCCGGTGCGCCGGCTGACCGGCGAGATAGACCTGGTGCGTGTTCTTGCCGCCGCCGGTGAAACCGATATCGGTCTCACGCGCCTCGCCCGGACCGTTCACCACGCAGCCGATCACGCTAAGCGTCATCGGCGTGGTGATATGAGCCAGACGCTGTTCCAGCACCTCGACGGTCTTGATCACGTCGAAGTTCTGGCGCGCACAGGACGGGCAGGAAATCACGTTCACGCCCCGATGCCGCAGGTTCATCGACTTCAGCATGTCGAAGCCGACCTTGACCTCTTCTTCCGGCGGGGCTGACAGCGACACGCGCAGCGTATCGCCGATGCCTGACCACAGCAGCATGCCCAAGCCGATCGAGGACTTCACCGTGCCGATGCGCTGACCGCCAGCTTCGGTGACGCCGATATGCAGCGGATAGTCGCAGGCCTCGGCCAGGCCCTGATAGGCGGCAACGGCGAGGAAAACGTCAGACGCCTTCACGCTGATCTTGAATTCGCGGAAGTCGTGGTCTTCCAGGATACGGGCATGGTCCAGGGCGCTTTCCACCATGGCTTCCGGACAGGGCTCGCCATATTTTTCCAGCAGGTGCTTTTCCAGCGAGCCGGCATTGACGCCGATGCGCATCGAGCAGCCATGGTCCTTGGCGGCCTTCACCACTTCGCGCACACGGTCTGCCGAGCCGATATTGCCCGGGTTGATGCGCAGGCAGGCCGCACCGGCTTCGGCGGCCTCAATGGCGCGTTTGTAGTGGAAATGAATGTCGGCGATGATCGGGACTTTCACAGCCCGCACGATCCCTTTTAGCGCCTTCGTGGACTCTTCATCCGGGCAGGAGACGCGCACGATATCGACGCCCACCTCTTCGCAGCGGCGGATCTGCTCGATCGTCGCCTGGGCGTCGCTGGTCAGCGTGTTCGTCATGGTCTGCACGGTGATCGGCGCGTCGCCGCCCACCGGAACATTGCCGACGAAAATCTTGCGCGACTTGCGGCGCTGGATATCGCGATAGGGGCGGATGCTCATGGCTTAACTTTCGTCCGGCTCACAGGACCGACTTTCGGGGGCTGCGGACGCGGGCGTAACATGGCGTCTTTACCATGGGATGGCAAGGCAGGCGCCCTAGCCCTGGCGCTCGCCGCCCGGATTTTTCAGCCGTTCCGGATCGAGCGAAATACCGCGCTTTACCTCGCCTTCCGCGCCCAGCGGGGCCAGTGTCTGGCCGTCAATGACGATCCGCACGCCGCCGGCATTGCCGGTCAGCAGCGTCAGACCGGCGCGATCCGGCACCTGGTAGCGCTCGCCGGCATTCAGCAGGCGGGTGAAAATCTGCTCATTGTTGGGCCCACGCACCTGAATCCAGGCCGGCGCGGTGGCCTCGACCCGGATGCGGCCGGGTTCGGCGGCGCCATAGCTATTCTGCGCAGCAGCGGTCGGTGCGGGTGTCGCCGGAGCGGTGGCGACGGCGGCCGGCGGTGAAGCCGGAGCGGGCGTCGCGATGGGCGCCTGTGCAGTCGGAGCAGCGGGAACCGGGGCTGCCGGAGCCTGCGCCACCGGCGGCGGCGCAACGGGTGCCGGCACGGCCATGGGCGGCGGCGCCAAGGCCGGTACCTGTGCTGTCGGTATCTGTGCAGTTGGGGCCTGTGCAGTCGGGGCCTGAGCAGGTGCTGCAGGCGCCGGCGTTGCAGGTGCCTGCGCGATCTGCGGCGGCGGCGGCAACACGATAGGTGGCGCGGCTGGTGCAATTGGCTGCGGGCTGGGCACCAGATCGGCGAGCCGCGACGGCACGGCCTGGATCAGGTCCTGCCCTACGCGCAACGCTTCCTGATGGCGATACCACAGCGCATAGATGATGCCGGCCAGCACCAGCGCGCCGACCACCAGCCAGAGCCGGGGCGTGCGCTCTTCCGGACGCGGCAACGGGAAATTCAGCACGGTGCGATGATGCGCGGCGCCGTCGCTTTCGGCCTGATAGCTTTTCAGCACCTGGTCGGGATCGAGGCCGAGGAATTCTGCATACTGGCGCAGGAAGCCGCTGACATAGACGGCACCCGGCAGTTCGCCGAACCGGCCCTCCTCAATGGCTTCCAGATACGGGCGGCGGATACGCAGGCGTGCGGATACGTCCGTCAGCGCGAGGTCGCGCCGCTCACGCACCACTTTCAGGCTATGACCAACACCCTCGTAACGCTCGCCATGGAGCGCTGCGTCGGCCATCGCCGGCTGTCCGCCGGACTGGGAATTCATGATCTCGCCCGCAGGTTTTTAGCTGCCGCCATATTACGGCAATGTGCCGATCAGGCTAGCGTTTTCAAACAATTACGCCATTTTCCCGAGCAAATTCTTCAAGAGGCCCGCGTACGCTGTGCTCGGGCGAGCTATACAACTTGGACATATATTCAGCCAGTTGCGGAACAGACAGGCTACGCAGCATTTCCTTCACCGGGCCGATGGCGTTGGCTGGCATCGACAGGCGGCGGAAGCCCAGGCCGAGCAATGCCATGGCCTCGAGTGGCCGGCTGCCCATCTCGCCACACATGGTGATCGGCTTGCCCACCGCATGGCACTGCTGCACCACCCAGTGCAGGAAGCTGAGCATGGCGGGGCTGAGCGGATCGTAGCGGTCGGCCAGCTTGGTGTTGCCGCGGTCGGCGGCGAACATGAACTGCATCAGATCGTTCGAACCGACCGAGATGAAATCGACCAGCGGCAGCAGCGCCGGCAGCTGCCAGGCCAGTGCCGGCACTTCCAGCATGCTGCCGACCTGCACCTTGAGCGGCACCGGCTTGCGCAGGTTGACCAGCCGCTGCACCTCGCGATCCAGCAGCTTGCGGGCACGGCGGAATTCATCCACCTCGGCGATCATCGGGAACATCACATACAGGCTGCGGCCAGCCGCCGCTTCCAGCAACGCGCGCAGCTGCACCTTCAGCAGCGCCGGGCGATCCAGCGTCAGGCGGATCGCGCGCCAGCCCATCGCCGGATTTTCTTCGGGATACTTCACCAGGTAGGGCAGCACCTTGTCGCCGCCGATATCCAGCGTGCGGAACACCACCGGACGGTCGCCGGCATGCTCGATCACGCGGCGATAGATCGCGGTCTGCGCCTCGGCCTTGGGCAGGGTCGGCCGCACCATGAACTGCAGCTCGGTGCGATAGAGCCCGATGCCGTCGGCATTGGTTTCATCGAGGTGGCTGAGATCGATCAGAAGGCCGGCATTGACCAGCATGGCGACCTTGGTGCCATCGGCGGTGATCGCCGGGTCCTCGCGCTGGGCGGCATATTTCGCCAGTCGCGCCTTGCGCAGCCCGACGCTCTGATGGAACGCCGCAACCACATCAGGCACCGGGCGCACGAAGACCTGGGCATGATCGCCATCGACCACGATGGTATCGCCCGGTTCGACCTTGGCGATCACGCCCGCAACCCCGCCGAGCACCGGGATCGACAGGGCCCGCGCCACGATGGCGACATGGCTCATGCTGGAGCCTTCTTCCAGGATCACGCCCTGCAGCTTGCGGCGGTCATAATCCAGCAATTCGGCCGGCCCCATGGCGCGCGCCAGCAGGATGGCATTCTCAGGCAGGTTCTCGGCCGCCGTATGCTGCGGCTTGCCAGTCAGGTGCAGCAGCAGGCGGTTGGCCAGGTCGTCGAGGTCGGCTAGGCGCTCGCGCAGATAGGGATCGGTGATCGCCTGCATGCGGTGGCGCGTCTCACCCTGCACGCGCTGCACGGCGGCCTCGGCGGTCAGGCCGGACTCGACCGCCTGATGCAGCTTGGACAGCCAGCCGGTGTCATGGGCAAACATCTTGTAGGTTTCAAGGATGTCGCGGCTCTCGCCGACAATGTCGCTGTCGGGCGTTTCCAGCATCTTGTTGACCTGGTCCCGCATCGAGGTGACGGCGGCATCGAGCCGCTGTTTCTCATACGGAATGTCATCCGCCATAGTCTTTTCGACATGGATGCGCGGCTCGTGCAGCACGGCGACGCCAATGGCGAGGCCCTCCGACAGCGTGCGGCCATCGGCGCGGAACGGCATGGTGGAGGCGCGCGAGGCGGCCACCAGATCCTCGCCGCCGCTGAGCTGGCCCGACGCGACCATCTCGGCCAGCACCATGGCGATGGTCTCGAGCGCCTCGACTTCTTCGTCGGCATACTGCCGCCGCGTCTGGTTCTGCACGACCAGCACGCCGATCACGCGATTGTCGCGCAGGATCGGCACGCCAAGCAGCGAGTGATACACTTCTTCGCCGGTTTCCGGCTTGTAGGCGAATTGCGGATGGCCCTGCGCATCGGCCAGCGCCAGCGGGCGCGCATGCGCCGCGATGTCGCCGACCAGACCCTCGCCCACCTTCAGGCGGGTCTTGTGCACGGCGTCGGGATTCAGACCTTCGGTGGCGTAGAGTTCGAGTTCGTCGCCGCGCAGCAGATAGGCCGAGCAGACTTCGGCCACCATGTTGGCGGCGATATTGCGCACGACGCGGGCGAGGCGTTCATCGACGGTGCCGGCCTCGGCCATCACCTCGCGGAGACGGCGCAGCAGGCCACGCGGCCCGGGGGCTTGCGCCCGGCCCGGCGTCACAGCCGTTCTCCGTTACCAGTTACCGGAGAGGCTGGTGTGATACGCCCTCCCCGCATCGGTCTCCCGCTTTCATTCTGCGTCGAGTCCGAAGGCGGTGTGCAGAGCGCGCACCGCGAGTTCGGTGTAATCGGCGCTGATCAGCACGCTGACCTTGATCTCCGAAGTGGTGATCGCCTGGATGTTGATGTTCTTCTCGGCCAGCGCCTTGAACATGATATGCGCCACACCGGCATGGCTGCGCATGCCGACGCCGACGACCGAAACCTTCACCACGTTGCGATCCGGCACCAGCTTGACCCAGCCCAGATTCTTTTCCTGCTTCTCCAGGATGCCGACGGCGCGATCGAGATCGCTGCGGCCCATGGTGAAGGTCATGTCGGTCTTCTTGCCGTCTTCAGAGATATTCTGGACGATCATGTCGACATTGATGCCGGCATCCGACAGCGGGCCGAAAATGCCGGCGGCAATGCCGGGACGGTCGGCGACGCCGATCAGGGTGACCTTGGCTTCGTCGGCGGAATAAGTGACACCCGAGACAATCTGCTTTTCCACGATCTCTTCCTCATCCACAACCAGCGTGCCGGCCACATCGGCAAAGCTCGACAGAACCTGGGTCCGCACCCGGTGGTTCATCGCCATTTCCACCGACCGGGTCTGCAGAACCTTGGCGCCCAGCGAGGCCAGTTCCAGCATCTCCTCGTAGGTGATCTTATCCAGCTTGCGGGCTTTTTTCACGATACGCGGATCGGCCGTGTAGACACCGTCCACATCGGTATAGATATCGCAGCGGTCGGCCTGCAGCGCGGCAGCCAGCGCCACCGCCGAAGTATCCGAGCCGCCACGGCCCAGCGTGGCAATACGGTCGCCGGGACCGACGCCCTGGAAACCGGCCACCACCGGCACCACGCCGGCGGCCATATCCCTGAGCATGGCGGCGCCGTCGATTTCGGCAATCCGCGCCCGGCCATGCATGTCGTTGGTGCGGATCGGCACCTGCCAGCCCTGCCAGGAACGCGCCTTCACGCCGGCGGACTGCAGCGCCATGGCAACCAGGCCGGTGGTGACCTGCTCGCCGGCAGCCACGACGGTGTCGTATTCGCGCTGGTCGTGCACCGGGTCGACCTGCTTGCACAGGTCCACCAGGCGATTGGTTTCGCCCGACATGGCGGAGACCACGACGGCAACCTGGTTGCCGGCCTCGACCTCGCGCTTCACCTTGGCGGCCACATTCTTCATACGGTCGACCGAACCGACCGACGTGCCGCCGAATTTCATCACCAAGCGCGCCATGTCGCTCGATCCCATTTCACTGTTCGTTGTCGATAGTTACCGGCAGAACCTTGCCGGCTAAAAGGCGGGTACTTAATACTCTCGGGACCGGTCCGGGGCAAGCCGAGCCGGGCGGAAAAATCCCCTGTTTCCTTAGCCCTTTGTCGGGCCCGAGCGAGTCGCCGCATGAGCCAGTCCGCTGCCAGTATCGACCCCGCCGAAATCGCCCGTTTTTCCGCCATGGCGGCGGAATGGTGGGACCCGCAGGGCAAGTTCAGACCGCTGCACAAATTCAACCCCGTGCGGCTGGGGTTCATTCGTGACCGTATTGCAGCGCACTTCCACCGCGACAGCCTGTCGGGCCGGCCGCTCGAAGGCCTGCGTCTGCTGGATATCGGTTGCGGCGGTGGCCTGGTGTCGGAGCCGATGGCCCGGCTGGGCGCCAGCGTGGTCGGCGCCGATGCCTCCGAGCGCAATATCGGGGTCGCCAGCCTGCATGCCACTGAGGCCGGCGTGACCGTCGACTACCGCGCCACCAGCGCCGAAGCCCTGGCCGCGGCCGGCGAGCAGTTCGATGCCGTGCTGGCGCTGGAAGTGGTGGAGCATGTCGCCGATCTGGACGGCTTCCTCGCTGCCTGCGGCCAGATGGTGAAACCCGGCGGACTGCTGATCGCCGCCACGCTGAACCGCACGCCGAAATCCTTCGCGCTCGGCATTGTCGCCGCCGAATACATCCTTGGCTGGGTGCCGCGCGGCACGCATGACTGGAAGAAATTCCTCAAGCCGCATGAGCTGGCCGGGTCCTTGCGCCGCGCCGGGCTGAGCTTGGGCGAAGTGGCCGGCGTCAGCTACAGCCCGCTCAACGACCGCTGGAGCATCGGCCGCGACACCGACGTGAATTACATGCTGGTGGCAACGAAGGACGCCTAAGCGTCAGGCATCTTCCCTGGGCAGCCAGGGGATCATGGCAACGTCGACGCCCTCTTCGACCAGTTCCTTGGCCTCATCCTTGGTCGCCTCGCCGTAGATATTCCGCTTGTCGGTTTCACCGTAATGGATCCTGCGCGCCTCTTCGGCGAACTGGTCGCCAACGTAATCGGCGTTCTTCTCGACATGATCGCGCAACTCGGTGAGCGCCTGGCGCATCTTGGCCGCCTCTTTGGCTTCGGCCTTGGCGACCTCGCCTTTCGACTTGCCGATGCGTGGCGCCATCGGCGCCTTCTCGACCTTGCGCGAGTTGCAGACCGGGCACACGACCTTGCCGCCCGCCGCCTGCTTGTCGTAGGTGGCGCTGTCATAAAACCACGCCTCGAAAACGTGGTCCTTGCGGCATTTCAGTTCGTACTTGATCATGACTCTTACCGGGTGATTCGGCACGGGGGCCGAAACCTGCCTTGACCTGCAACACGTTATACATGGGGCAGTCACGGCGGTGCAACAAGGGGGCAGATCGACAGCATGCACGGCAGCGGCTTGCCATCTCCCTGGGTTGAGCGCTTTGCGCCCCTCGTCACCTCCGGCGGCAGTGCCAGGAGCAATGTATTGGACCTCGCCTGCGGTGGCGGGCGGCATGGCCGGCGGTTTCTGGAAAACGGCCATAAGGTGTGCTTCCTTGACCGCGATCTGTCCGGTGTCGCCGACCTGCGCGCACACGCCAATGCTGATTTGATCGAGGCCGATGTCGAGAACGGTCCCTGGCCTCTGGCCGCAAAACAGTTCGATGCCGTGGTAGTGACCAACTATCTGTGGCGGCCGCTGTTTCCGCAGATCGCCGCCGCACTCGCCCCTAAGGGCGTGCTGATCTACGAGACCTTCATGCGCGGCAACGAGCGCTTCGGCAAGCCGAGCAATCCGGATTTCCTGCTGGCACCGCATGAACTGCTCGACTGGTGCCGCGAAGCCGGGTTTGAGATTCGCGCTTTCGAGCAGGGTGAGGAAGCGAATGCCGTGCGGCAGCGCATCTGCGCGGTGCGCCCTGCATGATCGAGACGGCGCGCCTGATCCTGCGCCGCTTCGAGCCGCGCGACTTCGAGGCGCTGGCGCGCTTTTACAACGACGACCAGGTGATGCGTCACATGCTACCCGGCCGCGGCCTGCCGCGTGCCGAGGCGCAGGCGCGCGCCAAGAGCAACATCCATAATTTCAACGACCACTGGGATCGGCGCGGCCATGGGGTCTGGGCCGTGCAGGATCGCGTGAGCGGCCGGCTGCTCGGGCAATGCGGGTTGCGCTGGGTGCCCGAGGCCGAACAGACCGAACTGCTGTATCTGCTGGGCAAGACCGCCTGGGGCCGCGGCCTGGCGAGTGAGGCCGGTCGCGCCGCGCTGCAATTCGGCTTCGAGCGCTGTAACCTCACACAACTGATCGCGCTGACCGCGCCGGAAAACCGCGGCTCGAAGCGCGTGCTGGCCAAGCTGGGATTCAGCTACACCGGCGAGGGACCGATCTGGGAGCGGATCGTCAGCTGGCACAACCTTCCGCGTGAAGCCTGGAACAGGATGCAAACGGAAAGTGTGTCCAGCGATATTACGGCGTGATTTTTCCGAATTAGCAGTTGGGCCATCGCCCGCCGAGGCGTAGCATCCGGCCATGACCTTCGACATCGACAAACGTCTGCAGCATGCGAGCCAGGTGATCCGCGAGGCCGGCAAACTGGCGCGTGGTTTTTTCGACAATCGCAGCGAACTGGTGGTCAAGCTGAAGGGCGTGCAGGATTTCGTCAGCCAGGCCGATGCCGAGACCGAAGACCTGATCGCCTCGCGCCTGCTCGGCGAATTTCCGCATGACGGAATTCTCGGCGAGGAACGCGGCCGGCGCGGCGGCGATACCGATGCGCTCTGGGTGATCGATCCCATCGACGGCACGGCGAATTACGTGCGCGGACTACCGTATTGGTGCGTGGCGATTGCGCTGATGGTGCAGGGCCGCATCGAACTCGGCCTGATCTACGATGCCGTCTCCGACAAGCTCTACACTGCGCGTGCTGGCCATGGCGCCTTCTGCAACGGCAAGCCGATCTCGGTCAGCGGCATGCAGCGTTTCGACCAGGCCTGCCTCGGCATCGGCTACGGCCATGGCGAGGCGCCGGGGCCGCACGCGAAAGTCATCGACAACCTGCTGGCGGCCCATTGCCAGTATCGCCGGCTCGGCAGCGGCCTGCTGCTGATGGCGCTGGCGGCCGAAGGCGCGCTGGATGGTTTTTATGAACTACGCATGAAGCCGTGGGACGCGCTGGCGGGCCTGCTGCTGGTGCGCGAAGCCGGTGGCTTCACCAACGACTATGAAGGCCGTGGCATGCCGCAGGCCGAACCGGTGCTGGCCCTGACGCCCGCGTTGTGGGCGCCATTCGCCCAGGCGATGAACGTGACCCTGCCGCTCTATTCGGCGGCCCGGCCGGTCAAATTGCGCGCCGGCAACGTATAGACAGGATCGTGCCGCCAGGCCGGGATCTGCGCCCGCGCCTTGGCCACTTCACCCAGATCGATCTCGACCACTTTCGCGCCGACGCCATCGCCCATATCGGCCAGCACGCGGCCCCAGGGATCAATCACCAGTGAATGACCATAAGTCTGCCGGTTGCCCGGATGGTCGCCCCACATGGCGGGCGCGATCACGAAAGCGCCGGTCTCGATGGCGCGCGCCCGCATCAGCACATGCCAATGTGCCTGGCCGGTGGTGCGGGTGAAGGCCGCCGGGATGGTGATCAGATCAGCGCCGGCCTGCGCCAAGCCGCGATACAGACCGGGGAAGCGCAGGTCGTAGCAGACCGACATGCCGAGCGTGCCGAATGGCAGCGACGTCAGCACGCCCTCGCCGCCCGGCGCGATCGAGTTGCTCTCGCGATAAGTCTCGCCGGACGGAAGATCGACATCGAAGAGATGGATCTTGTCGTAGCGCGCGGCAATTCCGCCATCGGGCGCCAGCAGGTATGAGCGGTTGAAGTTGCGGTTGGCGCCGGCCGGCTTGATCGCCAGCGACCCCACCAGCAGCCAGGTGCCGAGTTCCGCGCTGAGTTTGCGGAACGCCTGCAACGCCGGGTGACTCTCTTCCGGCTTTCCGGCAGCGACACTGGCAGCGGCATTCACGCCCATGAAGCCGGAATTCTCCGGCGTGGTGATGAAGTCGGCTCCAGCTTCCCTGGCTTTGCGCACCAGAGCGGAGACATGGGCGATGTTGGCGTCCATGTTGTCCCAGATATTGGGCTGCACCAGACCGACTTTTACCTTCTGCGCCATCGCCCCGCCCCCGTTCTGACTTTACGCCGCCAACATGGCGTCAAGCTTACCCGCGCGCTCCAGCGCATAGAGATCATCCGAGCCGCCAACATGCGTGCCGTTGATCCAGATTTGCGGCACCGTGCGGACGCCGCCGGCCTTCTGGGTCATCTCCTCGCGCTTGGCAGCGTCGTAGGACACGTCAATCTCGTCATAGGTCTGACCCTTCTTGTCGAGCAGCGCCTTGGCGCGCGCGCAATAGGGGCACATGAAGGTGGTGTAGATTTCGATCTGAGCCATCGTCCGGGTTCCTTGTGCGAGTTTGCCCCTCGCAATTTTGAGATTATATGGCGCTCTGCTCGGCCCGAACAACCCGGGCGAGGGTGAGCACCGTCACCTCCGCGGCCCCTGCCCGCAGCAGCGCCCGGCAGCAGGCATTCACCGTGGCGCCGGTGGTGAAAACGTCATCCACCAGCAGCAGGCGCCGGCCGCGGATGGCGGCCGCCTGCCCCGGATCAACCGCGATGGCTCCGGCCAGTTCCCGCCTGCGGGCAGCACGGTTGAGGCGGCCGAGGCTGCGGGTGGCGCGGCGCCGCTGCAGCAGGTCGAGCAGCACAGGCTTGCCGGTCACCCCGCCGAGGGCCCGGGCCAGCAGCGCCGACTGGTTGAAGCGCCGGCGCCACAGCCGCCAGCGATGCAACGGCACCGGCAGGATCATGTCGCACTCGGTCAGCAGCGGCGCACCGGCCTGCCGCATCAGGGCGGCGAGACCGGGCGCGAGGTCGGTGCGGTCGCCGCGCTTGAAGCGCAGCACCAGGTCGCGACCGCCGCCGCCATACACAAACGCGGCGCGCGCGCGGGCAAACGGTGGCGTGTCTTTCAGGCAGGCGCCGCAGACCAGTCCGTCGGGCACCGGCACGGCATGCGGGACGCCGCAGGTTGGGCAACAGGGGTCTGCTATGAAGCCGACGCTGGGCCAGCAATCGAGGCAGAGCCGCCCGGGTTCATCCACCTGCGCGGTGCACAGCATGCATTGCGGTGGCAGCAGGGCGTCGACACCCCCACGCCATGCACTGCGCCAGAGGCGTTTCCAGCTGCGGCTGACGATCTGCACTGCGAGAGTGTCTTGCATGGACATCCGGATATGACGCAGCGTCAGGCATGACGCGGCAGTTCCGGGTGTTTATGCTGCCAGAAAACGCGGCCGGAGGAAACGGAACATGAGCAGCAGCCAAGAGGCGCCCCGGGCGATCCGCATCGGCGGCGCATCGGCCTTCTGGGGCGATTCCATGGTCGCCGCGCCGCAGCTGCTGGCGCAGGGCGAGGTCGACTACCTGATCTTCGACTACCTGGCCGAGATCACCATGTCGATCATGGCGCGCATGCGGGCGAAAGATCCGGCGCAGGGCTACGCCACCGATTTCGTCGCTGTGACCATGAAGCGGCTGCTGCCCGAGCTGGCGCGTCGCAAGGTGAAGGTGGTGGCCAATGCCGGCGGCGTGAACCCGGCGGCCTGTGCCGCCGCCATCCGCGCACTGATTGCGGATGCCGGTTTGTCGCTGAAGGTCGGTGTGGTGCTGGGCGACGACCTGCTGCCGCAGATCGACACGCTGAAGTCGCAGCTGGAGCCGATGCAAAAGGGTGCCGAGACGCCGGCGAAATTCATGTCGGCCAATGCCTACTTAGGCGCGGCACCCATCGCCGCCGCGCTCAAAGCCGGCGCCGATATCGTCGTCACCGGCCGTTGCGTCGATTCAGCCCTGGTGCTCGGCCCGCTGCTGCATGAATTCGGCTGGGACCTGCAGGATTTCGACAAGCTCTCCGCCGGCAGTCTGGCCGGCCATATCATCGAATGCGGCGCGCAGGCCTCGGGCGGATTGTTCACCGATTGGCGCGACGTGCCGGACTGGGACAATATCGGTTATCCGATTGCGGAGGTTTCCGCAGACGGCAGCTTCGTCGTCATCAAGCCGAAAGGCACCGGGGGTCTGGTCAGCTTCGGCACGGTGGCCGAGCAGCTGGTCTACGAGATCGGCGATCCGGCCTGCTACATGCTGCCCGATGTCACCTGCGATTTCACTGCCGTGCAGATCGAGCAGATCGGCGAGCATCGCGTGCGGGTGTCGAACGCGAAAGGCCGCCCGCCACCGGACCGCTACAAGGTCTCGGCCACCTGGCTCGACGGCTTCCGCGCCGTGGCGCATATGACCATCGGCGGGATCGATGCGCGGGAGAAAGCCGAACGCAGCGCCGAGGCGATCCTGAAGCGCACACGCAAGATTTTCGCCGCGCTCAACATCGGTGACTATCGCAGCACCTCGATTGAAATCCTCGGCAGCGAGGCGATGTACGGCCCGCAGGCTGCGGCCGGCGCGCGCGCCGCACGCGAAGTGGTGATGAAGCTGGCGGTCAGCCATACGGATAAAGCTGCGCTGGAAATCTTCAGCCGCGAGATCGCCCCGGCCGGCACATCCTTCTCGCCCGGCACCACCGGCTTCTTCGGCGGCCGGCCGAGCCCACAGCCAGTGGTGCGGCTGTTCTCCTGCTTCATTCCGAAAACCAGCCTGTCGATCGCGCTCGACACCGAGGGCGAGGAGAAGCCTTTCGCCGTGCCGATGATCAGCGGCGAGCCGCGTGGCGCGGCAGCCGGCCAGGATATCTCCGCTCCCCTGCCCGCTGGCCCAACCAAGACCGTACCGTTGGTACGGCTCGCCTATGCCCGTTCGGGCGACAAGGGCAACGACAGCAATATCGGCGTGATCGCGCGCAAGCCTGACTACCTGCCGGCGATCCGCGCGGCCCTCACAACCGAGGCCGTCGCCGGCTGGTTCGCACATTTGGTAGAAGGCCCGGTCGAACGGTTCGACTGGCCGGGTATCCATGGTCTGAATTTCCTGCTGCACCAGGCGCTCGGTGGCGGCGGCATTGCCTCGCTTCGCAACGACCCGCAGGGCAAGGCTTTCGCCCAGATGCTGCTGGATTTCCCGGTTCCGGTGCCCGCCAACTGGGCGGTATGAATCGCAGCGCAAAAGGCGGATAGTGGCAGGGACATCCGGCCCCTATGTTTGCTGGCATGAAACAGACACAGCGACTGCCCACAGACACTGAATTCGCCGCCATCAACGGCAACGACGCCAGCTTCGACGGCCGCTTCTTTTATGGCGTGGCGAGCACGAAGATTTTCTGCCGCCCCTCCTGCGTCAGCCGGGCGCCGAAGCGCGAAAACGTCCGCATCTTTGCCGATATCGAAACAGCGACCGCTGTCGGCTTCCGCCCCTGCAAACGCTGCCAGCCCCAAAATTATATTAAGGGGCAGGCACCGGCCGCGGATGCGCGGCTGGAACGTGCCCGCAAGCTGATCGACCGCAGGCTGGCGGCCGGAGAGTCGACGCCGACGCTGCCGCAGCTGGCCAAAGAAGCCCATATGGGGGCGACACATCTGCAGCGCCGCTTTGCAGCGGCTTATGGGCTGAGTCCCCGCGCCTATGCCGAAGCGCAGCGTGTCGCGCTGCTCAAGACGGAATTGCGCAATGGCAACGGCGTCACCGAGGCGATCTATGGCGCCGGCTTCGGCGCCGCCAGCCGTGTCTATGAAAAAGCCGGACGCTGGCTCGGAATGACGCCAGCCGATTACCGCCGCGGCGGCGAAGGGCTGACGCTGACGGTGGCGATCCGCCGCACCGCGATGGGCGCGACCCTGGTGGCGGAAAGCACACGCGGCGTGGCGGCGCTTTTGTTCGGCAACACCGAAAAAGCGATGCTGGCCGAACTGCGCGACGAATTCCCCGCCGCCCGCATCGACCGCGATGACGCTGCCGGCGTGGCGGCCTTCGCGGCCCTGGAGGCCATGCTGGCCGGCAGGGAACCGCCGAAAGGTCTGCGCCTCGATCTGCGCGGCACGCCGTTCCAGATCCGCGTCTGGACAGCCCTGCAGGCCATTCCCGCCGGCGAGACCCGTAGCTATCAGCAGATCGCCCAGAGCCTGGGCGCACCCAAGGCCTCGCGCGCCGTCGGCTCGGCCTGCGGCAACAACATCATCGGTGTGCTGGTGCCCTGTCATCGGGCGCTGCGCAGCGACGGCGGCCTCGGCGGCTATCGCTGGGGCTTGGAGCGCAAGGAAAAGCTGCTCACCAGCGAAGGTGTGGCGCTCGAACCCGCAGAGTGACGGACGCCATCCTGCGGCAACAATTTTTCGCTTCAATCGGCGCAGATTCGGGACTGCCATGATAGCTTTGCATGGCAGGGGAACTTGCAGCCTCTTGGAATAGTTCTAAATTAACGAAGCGGAACCGCAGAAAACAAGGAGTAGCCCCATGGCTGTCGCTGTCGACATCGGCATCGCCGAAAAGGAACGCAAGAAGATTGCCGACGGTCTGTCGCATCTGCTGGCTGATACCTACACACTCTATCTGAAGACCCATAATTACCACTGGAATGTCGAAGGTCCGATGTTCCAGACCCTGCACACCATGTTCGAGCTGCAATATACCGAACTGGCACTGGCTGTGGACCTGATCGCCGAGCGCATCCGTGCCCTGGGCCATTACGCACCGGGTTCCTATGCGCAATACGCCAAGCTGTCTTCCATCAAGGAAGTCACCGGCGTGCCGGGCGCGCAGGACATGATCAAGGACCTGGTGAAGGGCAACGAAGCGGTGAGCAAGACCGCCCGTGCGCTGTTCCCGGTCGTCGACAAGTCGTCGGACGAGCCGACCGCCGACCTGCTGACCCAGCGCATGCAGATCCATGAGAAGACCGCCTGGATGCTGCGCAGCCTGCTGGAAAAGAAGTAACGCGAAAATTATCTCTGTTCGGCTGTAACGTTTCACCGCGTCTCACCGAACCTTGATTGGAAGACCGCCCGCGACCCACTAGATTCAATCCTGCCGGTCGCGGGCCGGCTTTTCAGGACAGGTACAGCGAGCGGAGTAAACCGATGCTGATCAGGCGACATCGCAGTTGGGAATTGCCGGAAAGCCAGGCAACTCCGGAATCCGTATTCCTCGACCGCCGCAAGCTTCTCGCTGGCATGGGTATGACCGGCCTGCTGGCCAGTGCCGGCCTTCGCCCGGCCTTCGCTGCGGCCGATGCCGCCGCCATTGCCCCGGAGCTTTATCCGGCCAAGCGCAACACCGCTTTCGATCCCGGCCGCGACCTCACCGAAGAGAAGGTCGCCACCAGCTACAATAATTTCTACGAATTCGGCACCAGCAAGAATATCCACCGTTCGGCGCAGGCGCTCACGATCAAGCCCTGGCAGGTGAAGATCGACGGCATGGTGGCCAAGGATATCACCATTGATGCCGAGGAACTGATCCGCAAGATGCCGGTCGATGAGCGGCTCTATCGCTTCCGCTGCGTCGAGGCCTGGAGCATGACGGTGCCGTGGAGCGGCTTCCCGCTCAAGGCGCTGGTCGAGTTTGCCCAGCCGACGTCGGGCGCGAAATACCTGGTGATGAAGACCTTCTCGCGGCCGCAGGAAGCCAGCGGACAGAAGCAGTTCTGGTATCCCTGGCCCTATACCGAGGGCCTGACCATCGAAGAGGCGACCAACGACCTCGCCTATATCGCCACCGGCATCTACGGCAAGCCGCTGCCCAGGCAGAACGGCGCACCGCTGCGCCTGGCAGTGCCGTGGAAATACGGCTTCAAGTCGGTGAAGTCGATCGTGCAGTTCACCTTCACCGACAAGCGCCCCAAGACCTTCTGGGAAGGGCTGGCCGCCGACGAATACGGCTTCTGGGCCAATGTGAATCCCATGGTGGCACATCCGCGCTGGAGCCAGGCGACCGAGGAAGTGATCGGCAGCGGCCGGCGCATTCCCACCCAGCTGTATAACGGCTACGGCGAGCAGGTCGCCGATCTCTACAAGAATGCCGGCGCGGGCGAAAAGCTTTTCATGTGAGCTGGGTCGGGCTATCCCTGCCGGATGGCCTACGATCTGATCATCTTCGACATGGACGGCACGCTGGTCGACAGCGAGCCGCTCGCCAACCGCGTCTTCTTTGAAAAGCTGCAGCCGCATGGCCTGCCGGCCGAGGTGGACGAAGCCTGCCTCGCCCGCGACCTGACCGGCCTGAGCCTGCCGAGCTGCTACGCCCTGCTGCACGAGCGCTACGGCATCGCGCTGCCCGACGATTTCGAGGACGACCTGCAGGCGGAAACCTATCGTCGCCTGCACAGCGACCTGAAGCCGATCCCCGGCGCGCCGGCGATGCTGGATTCCGTGTCCGGCCTGCAGAAATGCGTCGCCTCGTCGTCCGAACTCGACAAGATCGCCGTCAGCCTGCAGCTCTGCGGTCTGAACCATCACTTCGGCAGCCACATCTTCAGCGCGCAGCAGGTGGCGCGCGGCAAACCGAATCCAGATCTCTTCTTTTACGCCGCCGAACAGATGGGAGGCGTGGCGCCCGGGGCCTGCGCCGTGGTCGAAGACAGCCTGCCCGGCGCGACCGCCGGCCTCCGTGCCGGCATGACGGTGTTTGCCTATCGCCCTGACGGCGATGGTGACGCCTTTACCGCGCTGGGCTGCCGCGTATTCAGCCGCATGGCTGAACTGCCGCCGTTGCTGCTGCGGCGCTGAAGGCAAAAAAAAGCCGGCCTGAAAACAGGCCGGCTAAGTCATAACAGGGAGGCTCCGCGCGAGACGCGCGGACTGGTCGATACAGCGGGGGAGCTGCAGCGACCAAAGTTTCTGGCCGAAGCCAAAAACCGGGAGATGCTGCGACGCAACATCTGACAGGGATTGGTGTACCCCCTGTCGACAGGTTTGAGTATCCAGAGAATTGGCAACACAGGCATGCATCGGCTGCATAACTAAGTGTTTGCCTACAAGCCTATGCGATTCAATCCGTTACGGGACGATGTCCGTGGCCGTCTGGGCCGGAAAATGCAGCCGCACGGTGGTGCCGCGACCAGGCTCGGATTCGATCTCCAGCCGGCCGCCATGCAGCTCGATCAGCGCCTTTACCAGGGGCAATCCGAGCCCGGTGCCGCGCATCTGCGACACCAGCGCGGAATCGATGCGGCCGAAGGGCTCCAGCGCCTTCTGCATATCAGCTTCATCCATGCCGACGCCGGTGTCGGTCACCTCGACAACCGCGCTGCCGTCGCTGCCCGGCCGCAGCCGGATCATCGCCTCACCGCCCGACGCCGTGTATTTCACGGCATTCGACAGCAGGTTGACCAGCATCTGCTTGGCCAGGCGCTCGTCGGCAAAGATCGTCGCGCCTTCCGGCGCCGGCGCGATCCTGAGCGTCACCATGCGGTCGGCGGCGAGCGGACGCAGCAGCGTGAAGCAATCCTGCAGCAGCCGGTCCCACGAGACCTGCTCGCTGTCCAGCTTCATCTTGCCGGCCTCTACCTTGGACAGGTCGAGGATGTCGTCGATCACCGCCAGCAGATGGCGGCCGGCGGCGAGGATATCGCTCGCATAGCGATCGTATTGCGGCACGCCCGACGCGCCGAGCAGCTGCAGCGACATGATCTCGGAGAAACCGATGATGGCATTCAGCGGCGTGCGCAGCTCGTGACTCATATGAGCGAGGAACTGGCTCTTGGCGCGATTGGCGAATTCGGCATCCTGATGCGCCTTGATCGCGGTCTTGCGCGCGGCCTCCAGGGTTTCGGTACGCGCCGCCAGGGTCTCGTTGGCCACGCGCAGCTCGCGTTCGCCGCGCTTGAGCGCCGTGATGTCGGTGATCAGCGACGCCGTGCCGCCGGACTCCATGCGGAAGTCGCGAATCTGCAGCCAGCGCCGGTCGCGCGTGTCGTAGAAGATATGCGGCTCGCCATTGGCGAGATTGAAGGTGCGCAGCCGCGTGGCGACCCAGTCGTCGTAATCCGTCTTCACACCGGCCGCGGCCGGGGCCGGGCGGCTGCCCACCGACGCCTGGCAGATGTCGCGATGGTTCAGCCCGGCGATGGCATGCAGCGACACGCCGATGATGCGGGCATAGGCCGGATTGCAGATCACCAGCCGCTGGTCCGGATCGAACAGCGCCACGCCATCCGGCGCCACCGACAACGCGTCGCTCAGGCGCTGCTCGGCCTCGCGCAAGCGGGCTTCCGAGGTTTTCTTCGCGGTGATGTCGTTCACAACGACGAGGGCTGCCTCATCCTCGCCATAGCGCATCGGTACGGCCGCCATGGTGGCCCAGATCGCGCGGCCCTGCGCGGTGCCGATCTGCAGTTCCTCGTCCGGCTGGGCGACGTCGCTGAAGATGCGGTCGCGATGCGCCGGATCCAGCACGAAGCGCGGCGCCGCCCCCGGATCGCCGTCCTCGATGCCGAAGAGTTCGGCGGCCGGGCGGTTGCTGTAGAGGAAGGCGCCATCACTGCGCCGCGCCACCACGATGGGGAATGGTGCGGTGTCCAGGATCTGGCGCAGGCGGCGCTGCGCGGCTTCGGCATCGTTGCTGCTGCGCGTGCGGTCCTGCAGCATCTGCCGCAGACGCTCGACCAGTTCGGTGGTGCGATGGAAATAGCGGTTGAGCCGGCGCGCGAAACTCAGCAGCAGCACGATGACGATGACGCCGGCCCCGGCGAGCAGCCGCTGGTCCTGCGTATCGGCCAGCAGCAGCGAGATCACCGCCGGCAACGCGCTGAGCAGGATCACCGTGGCCGAGACGGCGAACTGCACGGCAACTGTGAGGCTGACCGAACTGATCATGCCGAGCACGCAGAGCAGCGCCAGCAGCGGCGCGCCTTCGTAGGGCAGCCGTACAATAATGGCGGCGGTGGCGCCGAACAGCGCGCCGTTCAGGCCGTAGACCGCCATCAGACGCCAGCGCCAGGCCTGTGCGTGGCTGCGCCGGTCGCGATCCGCCATGAAGCTGCGATGGGTGAGGAATTGCAGGCCCGCGACGGCGACGGTGGCGACCAGATAGCCGATCCGCAGCCCTGCTGAGAGGAAGTCGGCGAGCAGCAGCGCCACCGCCAGGGCGGCCAGCACCTGCAGCGCCATATCGAGCGGCTGGCGCACACGCACCAGCAACTCGTTGCGCCGGGCCATGCCGCCGCCAACCATGTCCGGTTTACGGTCCATGCTCAGTAACGCCAGTCCGCCACCTTGCGCAGCAGGAAGTCGCGAAATACGGCAAGGCGTTTGGTGTTGCGCAGTTCTTCAGGATAGACGAGATACGTGTCGAAGCTGGGGCCGTCGACATTGGGCATCACGCGCACGATGCGCGGATTGCCTTCCACCATGTAGTCGGGCAACGCAGCGATGCCCAGCCCGCTGGCGACCGACTGCATCACGCCATAAACATTGTTGACGGTGAGGATCGGGTCGCGCGGCACGGCCGGATCGCCGACCTTGAGCAGCCAGTTGATGTTGTTGAAATGCGCCGGCGCTTCTTCGCCGTAGACGATGACATGATGCTTGTCGATGTCCTCGATGCTCTGCGGCGTGCCGCGGCGCGTGACGTAATCGACCGAGGCATAGACGTGGTTGTGCACGGTCAGCAGCTTGCGGTGGATCAGGTCGGCCTGGGTCGGCTTCCACATGCGGATCGCCACATCGGCCTCGCGCATGGAGAGATCGAGTTCGCGATCGTCCACCACCATCTCGATGCGGATATCGGGATAGAGGTCCATGAACTCCTTGAGCCGCGGCGCCAGCCAGATCGTGCCGAATGCCACCGTGGTGGTGACCTTCAGCTCGCCCGACGGCTTGTCCTTGGCGTCGGCGATCATGGCTTCCGTCACCGCAAGACGCGCGAAGATGTCGCGCGCGGTGCGATACAGCAGCTCGCCCTGTTCGGTCAGGATCAGGCCGCGCGCATGACGATGGAACAGCGTGGCATTGAGCTGCGATTCCAGCGCGCCGATCTGGCGGCTGACGGCGGACTGGCTCAGGCCCAGCGCCTCACCGGCATGGGTCAGGCTGCCGGCTTCCGCCACCGCGTGAAAAATGCGCAGCTTGTCCCAGTCAAGCGCCGACATATCCCCCCCTTATGAACGCAGTTGCAGCTGCGTTTCAGTCGGCTGCTTCGGCCGACGCGTCGCTGTGCGCGTGATGCGCGATGAATTTCTCGGCTTCAAGTGCTGCCATGCAGCCGGTGCCGGCGGCCGTGACGGCCTGGCGATAGATCTTGTCCTGCACGTCGCCGGCGGCGAACACGCCGGCGACCGTTGTCTGCGTCGTGCCCGGCCTGGTGGTCAGGTAGCCTTCTGAATCGAGCGGCAGCTGGCCCTTGAACAGGTCTGTGTTCGGCGTATGGCCGATGGCGACGAAGAAGCCGTCGGTAGCGACCTCCTGCGTGACGCCGGTCTTGACGTTCTTGAGCCGCACGCCGGTGACGCCCTTGCCCTCTTCGCCGAGGATTTCATCGACCGTGTGATCCCAGATCACCCTGATCTTGGGATTGGCGAACAGGCGCTGCTGCAGGATCTTTTCCGCGCGGAAGCTGTCGCGACGATGCACCAGCACCACCTCGGTGGCGTGGTTGGTGAGATACAGCGCTTCTTCGACGGCGGTATTGCCGCCGCCGACAACCACGACCTTCTTGCCGCGATAGAAGAAGCCGTCGCAGGTGGCGCAGGCCGACACGCCGAAGCCCTGCCAAATCTGTTCGCTGGGCAGGCCGAGCCACTTGGCCTGCGCGCCGGTCGCGATGATCAGCGTGTCGGCGATGTAGGTATCGCCGCCATCGCCCTTGGCGACGAAGGGCCGCTTCGACAGATCGACCGACACGATGTAGTCGTTGATGATGGTGGTGCCGACATGCTTGGCCTGCGCCTCCATCTGCTCCATCAGCCAGGGGCCCTGGATGGTTTCGGCGAAGCCCGGATAATTCTCGACATCAGTGGTGATGGTGAGCTGGCCGCCCGGCTGCAGGCCATGCACCAGGATCGGCTGCAGCGAGGCGCGCGCCGCGTAGATGGCGGCCGTCAGGCCGGCCGGGCCGGAACCGAGAATGAGAACCTTGGTGCGATGGGTGGTGGCCATGGGACGATTGCGACTCCGGCGCAGGCTAAAACGCTGAAAACGAGCGGTTTCGGATTATGACAGCGGGTGGATCAGGTGCAAGGGAAAGGCCGGCTGTGCAGCGAAAGCGCAGCAATGACGCGGCCTGCGCCCAAGGTCAAATGACACACCAGTGAAATCCCGGTGAAACATCCTGTGCGACTCGCGATTCATGCCAGTCGATATAGCGCGGCCCGGAAGATTTCCTCGGGATCTGGCGGTGACGGCGGTCATAACCGCGCCCGGTAGTCTCCATAAGGCCGTCCGGGACGCCATCGCCCCCGGGGAGGTCGAAACCAATTCGGGTCAGTTGGGGCTGATTCAGGTCCGGTTCGTGCTGAGTCGGGTTCGTGAGCGTTCGCAGCGCTTCGCCAGCGTTCGTGGGCGTTCGCCAGCGTTCGCGGCGCTTCGCCAGTGTTCGTGGGCGTTCGCCAGCGTTCGTGGCGGTTCGCCAGCGTTCGTGGCGGTTCGCCAGTGTTCGTGGCGCTTCGTGCCGCCCGGGCCCGGCCAGCCAGGCAGATTCAGTTGTCCAACAACGACTTATCGCCCCGCCGGCACATGGCAGGCAGGATAATAAGAACATATAGGAAACATGCAGCTTAATATCAATCCCGTCCCGCCTGCCGCGCGCCATACGCAATTTTATTTCGCTCTCGAGGCTTGGAATCTTGCTCAATTTTATAATATTATTGCGTCAACCTCCCATCCCGAGAAAATTTACATGCAACGCGTCAAACTCGATCTCATCGACCGCAAGATTCTTGCCGATCTGCAGGCTGATGGCCGCATGACCAATGTCGAGCTCGCCCAGCGGGTCGGCATTTCGGCCCCGCCCTGCCTGCGCCGCGTGCGCGCGCTGGAGGAGGCCGGGTATATCAAGGGCTACCATGCCGACCTGAACCCGCAGCAGCTCGGCTATGGCGTGACGGTGTTTGCGATGGTGGGCCTGAGCAGCCAGGCCGAGCATGACCTGGTGGCCTTCGAGCAGACCGTGGCCGGCTGGGCCCAGGTGCGCGAATGCTACATGCTGGCCGGCGAGAACGACTTCATCCTGAAGATCGTGGCGCGCGACTGGGACGCCTACCAGACGTTTTTGACGCGCGAATTGACGGCGTTGCAGAACGTCGCGCATGTGAAAACCGCGCTGACCATCCGCTGCTCGAAGAGCGAGCCCGGCGTGCCGGTGGATATGCCGGCCGAGGAACACGCGGCGGAGTGAGTGGCGCGCGTGTCACGCCCCGAATCTGACGCGGCACTGCCCGGCGGCTTAATCCCGTGACCTCCCGCATCCCTTACGAGACCTGTCCGCTCTGCGGCTCGCGCAGCTTCAGCAAGATCCTGGAAGCGAACTGCACGCTGCATCCGCTCTACAATCCCATCCTGGAGCCGGTGATGGCCTGGATGGCCTGCGCCGACTGCGGTCATGTCTTCACCGACGGCTATTTCACCGATGCGGCGGCGGAGGTGGTCTTCTCGCGCGTGCTCGACTACCAGGCGGTCGGCTGGGACATGGAGAAGCAGCGCGCCATCTTCTCGCCCATCGTGGAGCGTGTCGCGCGCCATGTGGCCGGCCCTGCCGCGGGCCCTGGGGCGGGAGACGTGTGGCTCGATGTCGGTTTCGGCAATGCCTCTCTGCTGTTCACGGCGATGGAATACGGCTTCACCCCGGTGGGCGCCGATCTGCGGCGCGACAATGTGCAGACGCTGATCAGCGCCGGCATCGAGGGGCATTGCATCGACATCACCAAATTCGACCAGAATGGCCGCTATGCCGTGATCAGCATGGCCGATGTGCTGGAGCATATGCCCTACCCCAGGGCGGGACTCGACGCCGCGCATCGCCTGCTGCGGCCGGACGGCATCCTGTTCCTGTCGATGCCGAATGCGGATTGCCCGCTGTGGCGCGCCCTGACGGCGCAGCAGGCCAATCCCTATTGGGGCGAGCTGGAGCATTTCCACAATTTCGGCCGCGCCCGGCTGTATCAGCTGCTGGAGGCGCAGGGCTTCCGGCCGCTGCATTACACGATCAGCCAGCGCTATCGCGTCGGCATGGAGATCATCGCCCGCCGCGTGGCGTGAGCGGTTCTGCGCTGCCAGATTTTCCAGAAAGAAGTTGGCGTCCCCACGGGGATTCGAACCCCGGTTTGCGCCGTGAGAGGGCGCCGTCCTGGGCCTCTAGACGATGGGGACCCATAATCGCGGCGGACCGGCCGCCCGCGAGGTGGCACCAGATACAGGAGCCGTCCTGAGCGCGCAAGGGCTTTCCCCCGCCGATGCCCGAATAACCCCAGTTTCGCCAGCCGCTTGGCGGCAATCTTCCACTGGCGGAAGCCATTGGCCGGGCGACTCTTTTGCCGGTTATTTTGTCAAACGAGACGCTTGCATCGGGTTTTCGGCTGGGTATAGTGCGCGCCTGCAACCGGCACCCCGCCGGTTGGTCGTTCAGGCTCCGGCCAGAACGTCGCCGGGTCGCCCCGGCCAGTCTTCGGTAGACCGGTTTTGGCCGGATTTACCGGCGCCGAGCGGGCGTAGCTCAGGGGTAGAGCACAACCTTGCCAAGGTTGGGGTCGAGGGTTCGAATCCCTTCGCCCGCTCCATCTTCTCCAATATTTATGTATCTTTTCAATATTGCAGTGTATTCGGCTCTTTGCGAGCGGCCCCATTGATTCCGCTATAACTTAAAGAATCTAATCTTTACGCCACTATCAATTAGCAAATCTTTGGCGGCCCTTTGTTGGTGCCTCCAATGAGATTTGTCTTTGCCAAACCCTTGAGCAAGAACTATTCGACGAATTCCTGCAGTCACAATTGCGCGGGCGCAGTCGCTACAAGGGAAGCGAGTGCAATATAAGGTCGCACCAGAGGGGCTTCGACCGTCCAGCAGCATTTTATAAATTGCCGCTCGCTCCGCGTGCTCAATTACAAACTCTCTGTTTTGAAGCGTGACGCGTTTTCTGCTCTTTTTAAATGCTTCTTTGAGCTTGTAAGGAAGAACATTAGCTGACGCTGCGATTACACTATTATTATCAGCAATTACTGCCCCGACGGCCGATGTAGCGGTAAGTTTTGCTTTCGGATCCTCCGATTTCGAACTCTCCAGTACGGCGCGCCATAAGTAGTGGCGATCAGCCTCCGTTTGATTTAAAAATACCTTAGGTTTCATATTTGTAATAAATTTCTATTTGAGGGTTCCATGATACTCACGAGCCAACAAATTCTAGCCAAAGCTATCGTTACTGTTGGGGATGCGCCCGCTCAAGCATCAGCGCGCGCAACAACATATGACGCAACAGTCGGCGAAATTATAACAGGTGGAAAGACCATTTCATCCCAGAGCTATACACTACGCCCTCGTGGATTAGTCTGGGTGGTGTCTAGGGAAACATTTAAAATCCCCCATGATGTAACTGGTTTGGCGACACTCAAAACCAGTTGGACTCATGATGGAGTATTGGCTCTCACATTAGGCATTGTTGATCCCGGGTGGGATGGCCCCTTAGCTACAGCCATAGTCAATTTTAGCAGAGAAGAGTTCGAAATTGAGAAAGGCAAACCATTTTTCCGTCTGTTATTCATGAATCACGAGGCCACAACTCCTAAACCTGAAAGAAAATCAGTTGAACAATACACGAAGCAAGTTGAGAAGCTGACGAAATCATTTTCGAACACCTTCCTCACTATCGACTCTTTAGCGCCTGAGTTATCGGAAAAGATTTTCGGCTTTATCAGTCCGAAATTGACAATGCGGATTGGCTTAATTGCTTTGGTAATTGCGATTCTCAGCGTAACCGTACCGGTTGCGTGGCTTTCCGTTCCTCCAATTTATAATTCGCTACAAAAAGATAATGCTAAGGTCGATTCCTTGCTGGAAAACCATAAATTGCATACTTCAGAAATTAATACTTTGAAGGAGCGGACTTTAAAGATCGGGACTCAAGACGAGAAGCTGCATGAAATTGAAGCTCAGTACCGCGCTCTCGCAAGAAAGATTGATGAACTAACCTCTAAGACCAAACCCTCTCCCGGAGCACGCTAAAATTGTTCCTCTCGAAAAGGCTAGTCAGAGTGGAGATGTGCTGAAGGGGTAGAGCACAACCTTGCCAAGGTTGGGGTCGAGGGTTCGAATCCCTTCGCCCGCCCCATTTCTTCTCTGCCCATCTCCAGACCGACCATCATCACAGCGCTCACAGCAGCGTCGCAGCCTTGCGTTTGCGCCCCTTGCTTGGCCGAAGCTGCGGGCTATGTCCTGCACATGCAAACCCGTCATCGCGCCCCGCCTTTCACTGCGCCCCGCAGCCTGCTCGCGCTGGCGCTGTCTTTCGCGGCCTGTTTCGGCATCTCGGCGCTGGGCGGCGCCATTACGGCTGAGCCCGTGAAGACCTGGTATCCGCTGCTGGCCAAACCGGCGCTGACGCCGCCCGATCTCGCCTTCCCCATCGTCTGGACCGCGCTCTATGCGCTGATGGCGATTGCCGCCTGGCGGGTCTGGCGCCAAGCAAGTCGAACGGGGGCTGGCCTGAACCAGGCGCGCGCCGCGCTGCTGCTGTTCGCGCTGCAACTGGTGCTGAATCTCGGCTGGTCGTGGCTGTTCTTCGGCCAGCAGATGATCGGCTGGGCGCTGGCCGAGATCGGCCTGCTGTGGCTGGCGATCGTCGCCTGCATCGTCACCTTCGCGCGGCATGACCGCATCGCGGCGCTGCTGCTGACCCCTTATCTGCTCTGGGTCAGCTTCGCGGCATATCTGACCTTTGCGATCTGGCAGCTGAATTAGCCGCGCCATCGCAACTGTGTGATCGCCGCTGGCCCGTTGCTGCGCTAGACTTCCCGCCACAAAAGCAGGAGGAAACAATGCGCAGCATGCTGATGCGGGCCGTGACGGTAGCCGCAGTTCTGACGGGGTCTGAAGCCATGGCACAGACCGCTCCCCTGAACGAGCTCGCACCGAAAGGCAGCGTCCGCGTCGCCATCGCGATCTCGCCGGCGCCCTCCGCGCTTTATGCTGTCAAAGATTCAAACGGGCAGTACCGGGGCGTGACGGTCGATCTGGGCCATGCGCTGGCCGCCAAACTCGGCAAGCCGGTGCAGTTCGTGGCCTATGCCTCCACTGGCGAAATCACGGCGGCCGGCGACAACGATGCCTGGGACGTCACCTTCATGCCGCATGACGCGGCCCGCGCGAAACTCGTCGATTTCGGCACGCCCTATCATCTGCTGCAGAGCACGCTGCTGGTGTCGGACAAGGTGAGCGCAAAGACGCTGGCCGAGGTCGACCGGCCCGATATCCGCATCGCCGGCGTGGAAGGCACCGCCACGGCGCGCGCGGCGGCGGCGCATTTCAAACAGGCGAAGATCACCCATGTGCGCGGCGTGGACGATGCGGTGGCGCTGGTGAAGGCCGGTAATGCCGAGGCCATCGGGCTGTCGCGGGAGTCGCTGCTCGGCCTGCGCGACAAGCTGCCGGGCTCGCGCGTGCTGGATGGCGGTTTCCTGAACTCCACCACCTCGGTGGCGGTGCCGCGCGGCAAGGCGGCGGCGCTCGCCTGGGTCAGCGCCTTTGTCGAGGAACAGAAGGCCAATGGCAGCATCCGCAGGTCGCTGGATGCCATGGGGCTGACCGCGTCGCAGGTCGCGCCGCCCGGCATGAAGCCGTAGCCTCATGCCGGGCAAAACAATCCTCTGGCCGGCATGAGCCGTAGCCTCATGCCGGGCAAAGCAATCCTCTGGCCGGCATGAAGCCGTAAGGAACACCTGCGGCATTGACTGGACCCCGCCACCTTCTTAAGTCTGGTGGCATGATCCAGGAAATGAGCCAGCGCAGCCGCGACATCCTGCGGCTAGTGGTCGAGACCTATATGACGACCGGCGAGCCGGTCGGGTCGCGCTTCATCTCCAAGAAGCTGGAACACCGGCTGTCGCCGGCGAGCATCCGCAACACCATGGCCGATCTGGAAGAGGCCGGACTGCTCTATGCGCCGCACACCTCGGCCGGCCGACTGCCGACCGAAAGCGGGTTGCGGCTGTTCGTCGATGGTCTGCTGCAGGTCGGCGACCTGACGCAGGACGAGCGCAGCTCGATCGAAGGCCGCTGCGCCGCCTCGGGCCGCGGCTTCCAGGACGTGCTGAAGGAAGCCACCGGCGTGCTGTCGGGCCTGTCGGGCCATGCCGGGCTGGTCGTCGCGCCGAAGGTGGATGCGCCGCTGCGCCATGTCGAATTCGTGCCGCTGTCGCCGGGCAAGGCGCTGGTGGTGATGGTGTCGGAATCCGGCCAGGTGGAAAACCGCATGCTCGACATGCCGGCCGGCCTGACCGACAGCGCGCTGGCCGAGGCCGGCGAGTTCCTGTCGCAGCGCCTCAAGGGCCGCACCATGGCGGTGGCGCGTACCGAGATCCTGCACGAGCTGCAGCAGCGCAAGGCCGAGCTCGATCAGCTTGCCGCGCGCGTGGTGGAAGCCGGCCTGGCCGTCTGGGGCGGCGCCGAAGCCAATCGCGGGACTCTTATTGTGCGTGGCAGCACCAACCTGCTGGACGACGTGGCGGCGATGGCCGACCTGGAACGCATCCGCAATCTGATGGAAGAGCTGGAGAATTCAGAGGAGATGCTGCGCCTGCTCGACCTGACCCAGGGCGGCGAGGGCGTGCGCATTTTCATCGGTTCGGAGAATACGCTGTTCCGCCGCGCCGGCTGTTCGTTGATCGTGGCGCCGCTGCAGAACCAGCATCAGGCCATCGTCGGCGCCATCGGCGTGATCGGGCCGACGCGCATGAATTATGCCCGCGTCGTACCGATGGTGGATTTCACCGCCCAAGTGGTTGGCAGGCTTATTGGCTAATTTCCGGGGAACTTAACCCTTCCCCCTTTCATTTCCGTGCTGCCGTCCGTATATGCAGGCCCGTAACAGACAGGGCGCGCAGAGAGACCCCGATGAGCCAGAACGACCGTATCGAACCGACCCTCAATACCGCACCCCTCAATCCGGGCACCGGGCAGCAATCCGGGCAGCAGTCCGGCCACCAGCCGTCGCATCCGGCCGCGCCCGCGCCGGACGCACCGCAGCTGACGCCGAAGCCCGACGCCGTGCCCGAGCAGCCGGCCGCCAACGATCCGCTCGCGAAAGCCCAGGCCGAGATCGCCGAACTGAAAGACCGCCTGCTGCGCACCGCCGCCGAGAGCGAGAACCTGCGCAAGCGCATGGAGCGCGAGAAGGAAGACGCGCTGAAATACGGCGCCGCCAAATTCTCGAAAGACGTGCTGACCGTGGCCGACAATCTGCGCCGCGCGATTGAGACCCTGCCGAAATCCGAGGCCGACGCCAGCGAGCCGGTGCGCAACCTGGTGATCGGCATCGAGGCGACCGAGCGCGAGCTGCTGTCGGTGTTCGAACGCCATGGCATCACGCGGATCGATCCGAAGGGCCAGCGTTTCGATCCCAACCAGCATCAGGCGATGTTCGAGGTGCAGGATCCGACCCAGCCCGCCGGCATGGTGGTGCAGGTGATCGCGGCCGGCTACATGCAGCATGGCCGCCTGCTGCGCGCCGCCATGGTCGGCGTGTCGAAGGGCGGTCCGGCGCCGGAAATCCAGCCCGGCCAGTCGATCAACACCAAGGCTTGATTCAGCCGGCGCGAGTTCGCCGCTAAATCTGCGCGAATTGTCGCTGGCGTCACTCGCCTCGACAATTCGCCGCAAACATCCGGCTTTGTCAAAAAACCGCAATCTGGTTCGCCGATAGTCGCCCCGCAGGCAGAGGCTGGGGATCGACCGTTGGACATGATGACTTCCGAGGCGCTCGAGACCATCGGCACCGTTGCCGTAGCCCTGCCGCCGGTCCACAGCAGCATGCGTTGCGAGGACGTCGATCTCCGCTTCCAGTCCGACCCCGATCTGGCAGCCCTGGCGGTGGTGCAGGATGCCCGCCCCGTCGGCCTGATCAACCGCTACGACCTGATCACCCAGCTTTCGCGCGACTATGGCCGCGCGCTGTATGCCAAGAAGCCGGTCTCGGCGCTGATGGACCGCGCGCCGCTCATTGTGGATGCCAGCATCAGCGTCGACCGACTGGAAAGCCTGATCGCCGACGAACACCAGAGTGCATTGCTGCGCGGCTTCATCGTCACCCGCAACAGCCGCTATTACGGCGTCGGCACCGCTTTGTCGCTGCTGCAGCTCGGCATGGCGCGCAGCGAACGGCGCAACCGCGCGCTGGACCGCGCCCGCCAGCAGGCCGAGGAAGCCTCACTCAGCAAGACGCGATTCCTCGCCAATATGAGCCACGAATTGCGCACACCGCTGAATGCCATCATCGGTTTCGCCGAGGTGATCCAGAAGCAGCTGCTGGGGCCGATGGGCAATGCGCGCTACGCCGAATATGTCGATGACATCCTGTCCAGCGGCCAGCATCTGCTCAGCCTGATCAACAACATCCTCGACATGTCGAAGATCGAGAGCGGCAGCTGGCGCATCCAGCCGGAAATGACCGATCCGGTCGAGATCATGGAAGCCAGCCTGCGCACCTTCCGCGAACGCGCCGAAGGCCGTGGCGTGTTCATGACGATGACGGTGGATGCGCGGCTGTTCGAAGGCTTCGTCGATCGCCAGGCGCTGCGCCAGATTCTGCTCAACCTGATCTCGAATGCGGTGAAATTCACCCCGGCCGGCGGCCGCATCGAGGTGGGCGCCGCGCCGTTGCAGGACGGCGCCTTCGGCATCTGGGTGACGGATACCGGCATCGGCATCGCGCCGGAACATATCCCCGTCGTGCTGGCGCCGTTCGGCCAGGTGGAGAACGACCTGACGCGGCAATACGAGGGCACGGGACTTGGCCTGCCGCTGGTGAAGTCGCTGGTCGAGATGCATGGCGGCCGCTTCGCGATCCAGTCCACGCCCGGCGAAGGCACAACGATCCGCGCGGAATTCCCGCCGCCGCCCATTCTCGGCGCAATGGGGCTGGCCGCGCTGGCGGAAGCTACGTCACCCGCCGCAGCGTCAGATTGATCCGGCCACCGCCGGGCACCAGACGGCTGGTGCCGGGCAGCACGCGGTCGATGCCGTGAAACGCCAGCCGCGCTGCGCCGCCCAGCACCAGCACATCGCCGGATGACAGTTTGAACGACCGCGTACTCTCTTTGCGAGACGTGCCGCCAAGCCGGAACATCGCCTCGTCGCCCAGCGAGATCGACACGACCGGCGCCGCGAAATCCGCCTCGTCGCGATCCTGGTGCAGGCCCATTTTCGCTGCTCCGCGATAGAGATTGATCAGGCAGGCTTCCGGCGCGGGGGCGTCAGATGTGACCGCGCGCCAGACATCGCGCGCGATGCCGGGGATCGCCGGCCAGGGCCGGCCGGTCTTTGGGTGCTGCGCGACATAGCGGTAGCCGCCGTCTTTATCCGTATACCAGCCGAGCGCGCCGGCATTGCTCATCGCCACGCTCATCTTCTGGCCGCTTTTTGGCATGGTCGCGTGATAGGGCGGCGCGTCTTCCAGCACCGCCTGCACCTGCGCCATCAGTTCACGCTGTTGCGCGGCATCGAGGAAACCCGGCAGCAGCCGAAAGCCCGGCAAGGGTGCGAAAGCTGTATCGGAATCGGCGCGGGGCATGGCCTTGAGTCTGGCGCATGCCCCGCGATTGTCCAGCCCGGGTCTTGCGGTCTTTAAGCGAGATCGCCCGACTGGATGCGCTTCACGCCGGCCGTCTTCATCGAAGACCAGGCCTTGGCCAGCGAGCCCTGCGCGTCGATGCCACGGCAGGCATCTTCCACCACATAGGTCTCGAAGCCCTGCTTGCGCGCATCCATCGCCGTCCAGGCCACGCAGAAATCGGTCGCCAGCCCGACGACGAAGACGCGCTTCATGCCGCGCTGCTTCAGATAACCGCCGAGGCCGGTCGAGGTCTTGCCATCGGCCTCGGTGAAGGCCGAGTAGCTGTCGACATCCTTGTGGAAGCCCTTGCGGACCACCAGCTGCGCATGCGGGATGCTGAGATCCTTCACCAGCGATGCGCCTTCGGTGCCCTGCACGCAGTGGTCAGGCCACAGCACCTGGTTGCCATAAGGCAGCTTCACGGCCTCGAACGGCTTCTTGCCGCTATGCTGCGACGCGAACGACACATGATCGGCGGTATGCCAGTCCTGCGTCAGCACCACATTCTCGAAACCTTTGGCGATCCTGTTGATCAGCGGCACGATCACATCGCCCTCCTTCACCGCCAGGCTGCCGCCCGGCACGAAGCAGTTCTGCACATCGACCACGATCAGCACGCTCTTGCTGCCATGCGCGACCTTGCCGGCTGCAAAGACTGCGCCCGGCAGACCGGCGGCCACGGCCGCACCACCCAGGCCGAACATCACCTGACGACGATTCATGAAAGCCCCCGCTCGCGATTGATCCTGCGGGTCAGCAAAGCCCCATTATCCCGGCGGGTCCAATGCTTTTTTTCTGCCCGGGAAACAGGCAGCGGATCAGGCGCTTCTGCGGGCAACCTGCCAGGAATTCCAGCTGTAGACGATCAGCGCGCCCCAGATAAAGGCAAACGCCACGGCATGCGCACCGGTGAAGGTTTCATTCCACAGCAGCACGGCGAGCAGGAACTGCAGCGTGGGCGAGAGATACTGCAGCAGGCTCATGGTGGCGACGCGGAGCCGACGCCAGCCGGCGGCGAACAGCACCAGCGGCGCGGTCGTCACCGGCCCGGCCAGCAGCAGCAGGAAATGCGTCCAGCCATCGGCCGCGCCGAAGGCGCCCTGCCCGGTCCAGACCAGCCAGCCCAGATAGGCCAGCGCGAACGGCAGCAGCACCATGGTTTCGACGGTCAGGCCGATCAGGCTGTCGACCGGGAAGCTTTTGCGGATCAGGGCATAGAAACCCCAGCTGACCGCGATGATCAGCGACAGCCAGATCGCGGAATCGGCATTGCCGATCAGCACTGCCACGCCTGCCGCCGCAAGGCCGAATGCCCCCCATTGCACAGCCGTCATCCGCTCCTTCAGCACCAGCCGGCCAAGCAGCACGGTGAACAGCGGGTTGATGTAATAGCCCAGGCTGCAGGCGATCACCTGGCCACGGTCGATGGCCCAGACGAAGACCAGCCAGTTGGACAGCAGAAAGACCGCGGTGGCGGCCAGTGCCTTGCGCAGGCGCGGGTTGCGCAGCACGGCCAGCCATTCTTTCCGCTTGCCCATGGCCAGCAGGATCGCGAGGCAGAGCAGGCAAGACCACAGCACCCGATGGGCATTCAGCTCCAGCAGGGGGACGCCGACGGCGCCGACGGCTTTGAAATACAGGGGTGAAATTCCCCAAAGAAAATAACCCCCTAGCCCGAATCCGATGCCTGCCCAAGGCAGGGCCGGCTTCGCCGGGGTGGCAGACTGGCCCGGAATCGCAGATTCGGTCATCGTTTCCTCACAGCCGGGGCGGCCGGACCGGGGCAGAGTTCCCGGATTGCCATGGCTTTTATGGACATTTTTTATCTCTCACCCGTTGCGGGACGGGGGGAGCCCACTTACATACCCGGCGAACAGTTGAACCGAAAGGGGTTCGCCGCCGCGCTTGGATCAAGGCCGCTGCGGACTGCCGGACAAAGGAGTGAGACTATGGCCAAAGTCATTGGCATCGATCTGGGTACCACGAATTCCTGTATCGCCATCATGGATGGCAAGAATCCGAAGGTTGTCGAGAACGCCGAAGGCGCGCGCACCACGCCGTCGATGGTCGCCTTCACCAAGGATGGCGAGCGCCTGATCGGCCAGCCGGCCAAGCGCCAGGCCGTCACCAACCCGGAAAACACGCTCTTCGCCGTGAAGCGCCTGATCGGTCGCGCCTTCACCGATGACGCGACCCGCCGCTTCACCGAGATGGTGCCGTACAAGGTCGTCAAGGGCGACAACGGCGACGCCTGGGTTGGCGTGCAGGAAGAGAAATACAGCCCGAGTCAGGTCTCGGCCTTCATCCTGCAGAAGATGAAGGAAACCGCCGAGAGCTTCCTCGGCGAGAAGGTGACGCAGGCCGTCATCACCGTTCCCGCCTACTTCAACGACGCGCAGCGCCAGGCGACCAAGGACGCCGGCCGCATTGCCGGTCTTGAAGTGCTGCGCATCATCAACGAGCCGACCGCGGCGGCGCTGGCCTATGGCCTCGACAAGCAGAGCGACGGCAAGAAGATCGCGGTTTACGATCTGGGCGGCGGCACCTTCGACGTGTCGATCCTTGAGATCGGCGACGGCGTGTTCGAAGTGCGCTCCACCAATGGCGACACCTTCCTCGGCGGCGAAGACTTCGACCTCCGCCTGGTCGATTACTTCGCCACAGAATTCAAGAAGGAACAGGGCATCGACCTGCGCAGCGACCGTCTGGCGCTGCAGCGCCTGAAGGAAGCTGCCGAAAAGGCCAAGATCGAGCTGTCGTCGGCGACGCAGACCGAAGTGAACCTGCCCTTCATCACCGCCGATGCCTCGGGTCCGAAGCATCTGGTGATGAAGCTGACCCGCTCCAAGCTGGAAGCGCTGGTCGACGACCTGATCCAGCGCACCGTCGAGCCCTGCAAGAAGGCGCTCAAGGACGCTGATCTTTCGGCTGGCGACATCGACGAAGTCGTGCTCGTCGGCGGCATGAGCCGCATGCCGAAGGTGATCGAGGCCGTCAAGCAGCTGTTCGGCCGCGAGCCGCACAAGGGCGTCAACCCGGATGAAGTGGTTGCCATCGGCGCCGCCATCCAGGCCGGCGTGCTGCAGGGCGACGTCAAGGACGTGCTGCTGCTCGACGTGACTCCGCTCAGCTTGGGCATCGAGACGCTGGGTGGCGTGTTCACCAAGCTGATCGAGCGCAACACCACGATCCCGACCAAGAAGAGCCAGGTCTTCTCCACCGCCGAAGATAATCAGGGCGCGGTGACGATCCGGGTCTTCCAGGGCGAACGCGAGATGGCGGCCGACAACAAGCTGCTGGGCCAGTTCGACCTGGTCGGCATCCCGTCGGCGCCACGCGGCGTGCCGCAGATCGAGGTGACCTTCGACATCGACGCCAACGGCATCGTGCATGTCTCGGCCAAGGACAAGGGCACCGGCAAGGAACAGCAGATCCGTATCCAGGCGTCTGGTGGTCTGTCGGAAGACGACATCAAGAAGATGGTGAAGGACGCCGAGGAGCATGCCGCGGAAGACAAGAAGCGGCGCGATGCGGTCGAGGCCAAGAACCAGGCAGAAGCCCTGATCCACGCCACCGAAAAGACCATCACCGACCTGGGCGACAAGGCCCCGGCCACGGAGAAGGGTGAAGCCGAAGCCGCGATTGCCGAGCTGCGCAAGGCCATCGAGGCCAATGACGCCGAGGCGATCAAGGCCAAGGCGCAGAGCCTGAGCCAGGTCGCCATGAAGCTGGGCGAAGCGCTGTACAAGTCGCAGGGCGCTGCTGAAGGCGCCGGTGCAGACGCTGCTGGCGGCGATGCATCGTCGGCCGGCGGCGGCGAAAGCGCCAAGAAGGATGACGGCGTCGTCGATGCCGAATTCGAAGAAGTGAAAGACGACAAGAAAAAGAAGTAAGCCTGCGGGCAAACCGGGCGCCGTCGCAAACCGACGGCGCCCGGTTCCGCTTTAGGGATTGAGCAGCGGGCGGGATTTTCGCGGCATGGCGAACAAGCGCGATTACTATGAAGTTCTTGGCGTGGCCAAGACGGCGAATGCGGAAGAGCTGAAGAAGGCTTTCCGCAAGCTGGCCATGCAATTCCATCCGGACCGCAATCCGGACAATGCCGAGGCCGAGCACAAGTTCAAGGAAGTCAGCGAAGCCTACGACGTGCTGCGCGACGATCAAAAACGTGCCGCCTACGACCAGTATGGCCATGCGGCGTTCGAGGGCGGCATGGGCGGTCGCGGCGGCGGCCAGGGCTTCGACTTCACATCGTTTTCCGACATTTTCGACGACCTGTTCGGCGAATTCATGGGCGGCCAGCGTGGCGGCCAGCGCGGCGGCGGCAATCGCGGCTCGGACCTGCGCTACAATCTCGAAATCACGCTGGAAGACTGCTTCAAGGGCAAGGCGGCCAAGATCCGCGTGCCGACATCGATCGCCTGCGAATCCTGCGACGGTTCGGGTGCCGAAGCCGGTGCGCAGCCGATCGCCTGCCCGACCTGCAAGGGCGCCGGCAAGGTGCGCGCGCAGCAGGGCTTCTTCACCATCGAACGCGCCTGCCCCACCTGCGGCGGCGCCGGCCGTGTGATCGAAAAGCCCTGCAAGGTCTGCGGCGGCGCCGGTCGCACCCACAAGGAAAAGACGCTGAGCGTGGATATCCCGCCCGGCGTGGATGAAGGCAACCGCATCCGGCTGGCCGGCGAAGGCGAAGCCGGTTTGCGCGGCGGCACATCTGGCGATCTGTATGTTTTCCTGACTGTGAAGCCGCACCGGCTGTTCCGCCGCGAGGGCCAGCATCTGCATTGCCGCGTGCCAGTCTCGATGACCACGGCCGCGCTCGGCGGCAGCGTGGAAGTGCCGACGCTGGATGGCGGCCAGGCCCGCATCACGCTGCCCGAGGGCACGCAGACCGGCAAGCAGTTCCGCCTGCGCGGCAAGGGCATGCCCTCGCTGCAGCAGTCCGGCTTCGGTGCCGGCAACGGTGATCTCTATATCCAGGTGATGGTGGAAACGCCGGTGAAGCTCTCCAAGAAGCAGCGCGAGCTGCTGGAGGAATTCGCCAAGCTGGATGGCGAGGAAAGCAGCCCGGAAAGCACCGGCTTCTTCGACAAGGTGAAGGAAATGCTCGGCGGCAAGGCCGAGTAGCCCACCCTCCACAGCCTTCACGCCCTGCCTGCCCCTCTGCTAGACTGCGCGACCATCTCGTCGCCACGTCTTCTTGGGGATCATCATGTCCGCAGTCCGCATCGGTATCGTCGGCGTCGCCGGCCGCATGGGCCAGGCCATCACGCGCGAAATCGCCGCCAGCAAGGGCGCAGCTGTGCTGGCCGGCGGCATCGAGCAGCCGGGCAATCCCGCTTTGGGCAAGGATCCGGGCGAACTCGCCGGCATCGGCCCGACCGGCGTGGCGATCACCGAGGATGCCGCCGCCCTGTTCGGCACTGTCGACGTGGTGATCGACTTCTCGCCGCCGGCCGCCGTCAGCCGCCATGCGACACTCGCCGCCCAGGGCAAGACCGCCTATGTGGTCGGCACCACCGGGCTTGAGCCGACGCAGTTCGAGGCGCTGGAAAAGGCGGCGCATCACTGCGCCGTGGTGCAGAGCTACAATATGAGCCTCGGCGTCAACATCCTGGCCGGCCTGACCCGCCAGGTAGCGGCGTCCTTGGGCGAGGACTGGGATATCGAGATCGTGGAGATGCATCACCGCATGAAGGTGGATGCGCCGAGCGGCACCGCGATCCTGTTCGGCGAGATGGCAGCGCTGGGTCGGGGCCAGCCGCTCGACAAGATTTCCGATCGCGGCCGCGACGGCATCACCGGTGAGCGCAAGCGCGGCGATATCGGTTTCGCGGCTTTGCGCGGTGGCAATGTCGCCGGCGAACACACCGTCATCTTTGCCGCCGATAACGAGCGGATCGAACTGACGCACAAGGCGACCGACCGCAGCATCTTCGCGCGCGGCGCGGTGCGCGCGGCGATCTGGACCAAGGGCAAGCTGCCCGGCCTCTATCGCATGGCCGATGTGCTCGGCCTCAATAACTAAATCAGGCTTCAGTCAGAGGCCGCAATCCCGCGCCTTGCGGCTGACGCCAGCGCCACAGTGCCTCGCGCAGGCCATCGGCCAGATGGCGGCGCTCATCAGGGCTCAGGAAAGTGCCGAGCGGCAGCGCGCGGCCATGACTCCAGATGCGTAAGTTGGCGCTCTCATCTTCGGCATCGCATTCGATCCGCAGCCAGTAGGGCTGCAGCCGCCAGACCGTTTCCTGGCCCTGGATATCGACGCGGCGGATTTCCAGTGTGCTGTCGTCGAGCCGGATGAATTCGCGCGCGCGCTGCTGGCGGTAGCTGTATTTGAAGGCGAGCCAGACCAGCAGCACATCCAGTGCACAGAAGGCGAAGACCGGCCAGGCGCCCAGCAGCCAGAAGGCCAGCCCGGCGCCGAGATTGCCCAGGGCCACCACGCCGATCAGGATGGCAAAGCCGCGCGGCCCCAGCGAGCGGTAGGGTTTCAGCTCGATGTCGAAAATGGGCGCCCGGCTATGGTTTGGCGATTGGTCCATGCCGCTTAGGCTAATCCCGAGGCAGCCATTGGCCAAGTAAAACTCCCCTATATCGAGTGACCTGCCGCCAATGCCAGATTATACTGGGTTATCCGCAGTTTAGTTGGCACACCGATGACCAGTCTGGCCCCGCAAATCACGCTCGCCGATATCCGCGCCGCAGCATCCCGCATCAAGGGCGCCGTGGCCGAGACGCCCTGCCTGCATTCGCGCACGCTGTCGGGACTGACCGGCGCGGAGGTCTGGCTGAAATTCGAGAACCACCAGTTCACGGCCAGCTTCAAGGAGCGCGGCGCGCTCAACAAGCTGCTG
Organism: Ferrovibrio terrae; assembly: GCF_007197755.1. Taxonomy (NCBI): domain Bacteria; kingdom Pseudomonadati; phylum Pseudomonadota; class Alphaproteobacteria; order Rhodospirillales; family Rhodospirillaceae; genus Ferrovibrio; species Ferrovibrio terrae. Next base: position 2,306,051 of record NZ_CP041636.1, on the reverse strand, counting down.
CAGCTGACAGACACCGAGCGCAAGCGCGGCGTCATCGCCATGTCGGCCGGCAATCATGCACAGGGCGTCGCCTATCACGCGGGTCGCCTCGGTATACCGGCCACCATCGTGATGCCGACGATTACGCCCTTTGTGAAGGTGCGGCATGTGAAGGCCTTCGGCGCCAATGTGGTGATGGAAGGCGACACGCTGGTGGAATCCGCCACGCATGCCCGCGCGCTGGCGGAAGCGCAGAATCTCGTCTTCGTGCATCCCTATGACGATCCCGCCATCATGGCCGGCCAGGGCACCGCGGTGATCGAGATGCTGGGCCAGGCGCCCGAGCTGCAGGACCTGATCGTGCCGGTCGGCGGCGGCGGGCTGATCGCCGGTATTGCTGTCGCGGCCAAGGCGCTCAAGCCCGAGCTGCGCATCTTCGGCGTGGAATCCGAGCTTTACACCGCGATGTATCAGGAGATGCACGGTTTACCTGTACAAGTGGGCGGCATCTCGATTGCGGAAGGCATTTCCGTGCGCGATATCGGCCGCGCGCCGATGGATGTGGCGCGGCGTTATGTCGATGACGTGCTGATCGCGCGCGAGGCCGATATCGAACGCGCCATCGTGGCGCTGGTGGAAATCGAGAAGACCGTCACCGAGGGCGCGGGTGCTGCGGGACTTGCCGCGCTGCTGGCGGATTCATCCCGCTTCAAGGGGCGCCACGTAGGCATCGTGCTGTCAGGCGGCAATATCGATACCCGCCTGCTCGCCAGCGTGCTGATGCGCGGCCTGGTGCGCGACGGCCGTCTCGCCCGCGTCATCGTCATGACCGACGACGCGCCGGGGCGGTTGGCCAAGGCGGCCGGCGTGATCGGTGCGGCCGGCGTCAATATCGTGGAAGTGGCGCACCAGCGCCTGTTCACCCTGGCCTCGGCCAAGTCGACCGAGATCGAATTCGTGGTCGAGGCGCGCGACCGCGCCCACCTGAAGGACCTTCTCGTGGCGCTGGCTGCCGCCGGCCTGCCGGCCAAGGTGGAAGAACCGGACTAACTGCCGCTACGGCAGGTTTGCGACCCCGCCCGAAACATGGCTATCCTTCCGTCAAATCAAAGGGAGGACATCATGGCCCGCGTAGCCAACAAAGTCGCGCTGATCACCGGCGGTGCATCCGGTCTGGGCAAGGCCACCGCCGAACTGCTGGCGGCCGAAGGCGCCAAGGTCGCTGTCGCCGACCGCAATCTCGACGGCGCCCGCGAGGTGGCCGAGAAGATCGGCAAGAATGCCATCGCCATCAATCTGGATGTCACCAGCGAGCAGCAGTGGATCGCGGCGCTGGATGTGGTGGATGCCGCGTTCGGCAAGCTGAACGTGATGGTGCATTCGGCCGGTGTCGGCGTGCTGAAGAACATCGAGGACATCAGCGTCGAGGAATGGCACTTCGTGCATAACGTGAACCTGCACGGGCCGTTCCTGGGCATCAAACACGGCCTGCCGCGCATGAAGCAGCATGCGCCGGGCTCGATCATCATCATCTCGTCGGTGTCGGGCATTATCGCCGGCCACAACATGTCGGCCTACAACACCTCAAAAGCTGCCGCTCGCATGCTGGCCAAGACCACGGCCCTGCATTGCGCCAAGCGCAAATACGACATCCGCTGCAACTCGGTGCATCCGACCTTCATCGACACGCCGATGGTGCAGGGCATGATCCATGCCGGTGGCGATCCGGCCGACCGCCGCGCCAAGCTGGAGGCACAGGTGCCGCTCGGTCGGCTCGGCGAACCGATCGATGTCGCCAACTGCATCCTGTATCTGGCCTCGGATGAGTCGAAATTCGTCACCGGCACGGAATTTGTGCTGGATGGCGGCATTACCGCCCAGTAATTGGGCGTGACGGCCGCCACAAGCGGTCGTCATCTCATCTTCTCAGGCTCGCCGAATCGCGCCATATTGAGAGGCATGAACGCCATGGCGGACATGCCCTCCATCCTGATCATCGTGCATCAGGAGAGTTCCGATCCCGGCCGCATCGGCGAGCAGCTGCGGGCGCGTGGCTATCATCTCGACATCCGCCGGCCCTGCCTGGGCCAGGAGCTGCCCAGCGACATGAGCGGCCATGACGGCTGCGTGGTCTTCGGCGGCCCGATGTCGGCCAACGACGATCACCTGGAGTTCATCCGCAAGGAAATCGACTTCATTCCGAAGGCTGTCGCCAGCGGCAAGCCTTACCTGGGCGTCTGCCTTGGCGCGCAGCTGCTGGCGCGCGCTGGGGGCGCCGTCGTGGCGCCGCATGCCGAGGGCTGGCACGAGATCGGCTATTACGCCGTGAAGCCGACGCCGAAGGGCCGCGACCTGTTTCCCGATCCGCTGCATATCTTCCAGTGGCATGGCGAAGGCTTTGACCTGCCGCGCGGCGCAGTAAGGCTGGCCTCGACCGGCTGGTTCCCCAACCAGGCGATGCGCATCGGCAGCAATGCCTATGGCGTGCAGTTCCACCCGGAAGTGACGGAAACAGTGATGCGCAGGTGGTCGCAATATGCCGGCCATCGCCTGGTGCTGCCGGGCGCGCAGGCGCGCGACCAGATGCGCGCCAGTTGCGCGAAATACGATGCCGGCGTGGCAAGCTGGCTCAGCGGTTTTCTCGACCGCTGGCTCAACAGGACGTCAGCTGCGCAGCAGGATGGCGGCGAAGAAGCCGTCCGTGCCGTGGCGGCCGGGTGACAGGCTCAGATACGGCCCCGGCACCGGACAGGCGCCACCCACCGTTTTCGCCCAGACATCGTTGACCGGCAGCAGGCTGAAGTCGGGATGGCGCTTGAGGAAAGCCGCCACTTGGTCTTCGTTCTCTTCCACCAGCACCGAGCAGGTAACGTAGACCAGCCGGCCGCCTTTCGGCGCGACCAGCCGCGCGGCACGATCGAGAATCTCGGCCTGACGCGGCACCAGTTCATTCAGGTCCTGCTGGCTCAGCCGCCATTTGGCATCGGGCTTGCGACGCCAGGTGCCGGTGCCGGTGCAGGGCGCATCGACCAGCACGCGCTCGGCCTTCTCGGCATGGCGCTTGATCCACTTGCCGTCGATCTCGCGCGTTTCGGCATTGTGCACGCCGGCACGGCGGAAGCGCTGCTTGGCCTGCGTCAGGCGGATCGTGCTGACATCCATCGCCACCAGGCGGCCGGAATTCTTCATCGCCGCGGCCAGCACCAGCGTCTTGCCGCCCGCACCCGCGCAGAAATCGACCACGAACTTGCAGCCGCCCGCATCGACCAGCTGAGCGGCCAGCTGCGAGCCTTCGTCCTGCGGCTCGACCAGGCCTTCGCCATGCGCCTGCGTGTTATTGACGTAAGCCTGCGGCGACAGGCGCAGACCGATCGGCGAAAACGGCGTGGACTGGCTGCGCAGGCCTTCGGCCTGCAAAGCGCTGGCGGCGGCCTCGCGCGTGGTCTTCAGCCGGTTGACGCGCACATCGAGCGGCGCCGCGCGCAGCATGGCGGCCAGTTCGAGATCGAGATCGGCGCCAAAGCGATGCTTCAGCTGCGGCATGATCCAGTCCGGCACGCTGTGCCGGGCCGCCGGCGGCATGTCGGGGTGTTCCAGAGTGTGGCCTTCGAGCCGGCGCAGCAGAGCACCGACCGCATCGTCCTCGCCGCCAAACAGCCAGAGCAGGCCATCGGCCTTGGCGCCGCTGGTCAGAATGCGATAGGCCGCGACACGCAGGCGCGCATCGGCCGGCAGGCCGTTCTTACCGCCAGTGATCCACCAGTCGAGCCGGCCGCGCAGGCGCAGCACGTCGTCGACCGTGTGCAGCAGCGCCTCGCGTTCGGCTTCGTCGTAAAGCTTGTGATGCTGCTTCATCCAGGCCTGGCGCACGCGGTCGCCGGTGTCGCGGCTGGGGAACATGGCATCCAGCAGGTTCACCGCGCCTTCCAGCACCTTGCGGCTGCTGCCGACACGGATTTTATCCTGCTTGCGCTCGGGGCGGGCCTCGGACGCTCTGTCCGGGCGCTGGCCGCGGTCGTCAGAGCGCGAACGGCGATCGTCGCGCGGCCGATCTCTCAACGACCGATCTCCGAACGAACGCTCCTCACGCGGGCGATCCTGACGGGGCCGGTCGTCGCGGGGTCTGTCTGTGCGACGGTCGTCGCGGCGCGGCCGGTCTTCGCGCGGCCTGTCCTCGCGGGGCCGGTCGTCGCGGGGTGCTGCTTCGGCACGGGGGCCGCGACGCAGAGCCTCACGTTCGGCATTGCGGGTTTCGCCCCAGCTCACCGCCTTGGCGGGACGGGCAGGTTTGGCGCCTGTCGGCCTGGAGCCGGCAGACCTGGCCGGACGGCCGGAGGTGGCGGGTTTGCCGCCACCGGCCTTGGCAGGACGGGCAGGCTTGCCGCCAGTCGGACGGGCAGCAGGCGGGCGGGCCGCAGACGGCTTGCCGCCAGCAGAGGGGGCGCGGCCGGAGGCTTTTCCGGGCGGTTTACCGGAAGCCTTGCCGGGAGCTTTGCCTGGGGCTTTGCCGGAGGACTTGGAAGGGGGACGACGGGACATGGGGCTGTCATAGGCCGCCTGCCCGCCCACCACAAGACTTGGGCTGCCCGCCCGCCCCAGCCCGTGCTAGGCTGGAGGCAACCAACCAACGGGACTTTGCGTTATCCGCTCGTGACTGCTTCCTCGCATCCCCGCTCCGGCTTCCGGCTGGCCGATCTGACCTGGGTGGACGCCGCCAACCTGCTGGGCGACGGCCTGCCCGTGGTGATTCCGATCGGGGCCGCCAGCCGCGCCCATGGCCCGCACCTGCCGCTCGGCACCGACCGGCTGGTGGCCGAGGTGGTGGCTGAACGCCTGCTCGCCACCCTTCCCGTGCTGGTCGCGCCCTGCATCGCGCAGGGCTTTCAGCCCGCCTTCATGGATTATCCCGGCAGCCAGCATCTCGAGGCAGCCACCTTCCAGGCGCTGGTCACCGAAGTGATCGAGGGTTATCTGCGCCACGGCAGCGAACGCATCCTGCTGCTGAACAACGGCATCGCCACCGAGGCACCGCTGAAACTGGTGGCGCAGGACATCCTGCATCGACATGGCGTGCGCATCGCCACGGCCGATCTGCCCAGACTTGGATTATTGGGGCTCGGCAGCAGCACCGCCAGCGCGGACGACCTTGACGAACGCGACACGTCGCTGCTGCTGGCGATCCAGCCGGCGCTGGTCCGGCTCGACCGGCTGCAGGAGATGGCCGCCGATGCCGAAGACGACGAAGACGACCTGCCGCCCGAGGACAGCGACGAGCCGCGGCTGCTGAGCTTGCGCCGTCCGCTGCGCTTCACGCCGGAAGAGCGCGCCGGTGGCGTGCTGAACCGCAGCGGCACCACGGGCGATGCCACCACGGCGACGGCGGAAAAAGGCGAAGCGCTGCTGGCTGCGATGGTCGACGAGATCGTCGCCGACCTGCGCCTGCTCTGGACGGATCTGTAGAGAAATCAGAGCGTCAGACGATCCGCAGATTGCGCGGATTGTTGGTGCGCAGCTTGAGGTCGTTGACCGCGACTTCCATCACGTTGATGGCGCGCTTCACTTCATCCAGCTGGTTCTTGAGATCGGAGATGTCGCTCTTAAGGTCGCTCAACTCGACATGGGTGAGCTGCGAGCTGCGCTCGTTGTCGGCGAAGAACTTGTTATAGGCGTTGAACTGCTTCTCGATGGCGCCCATGCGCACTTCCAGAGACATGCGCACCTGGCTGATGCGCTGCTCGAAATTGCCCAGATGCAACAGCAGCCACGCGCCCAGCCACAGCAGGACGATGCCGCCACCCATCACATAGAGCCAATCGTTCATGCGTCACCTTTCGCCATGGCGCACCCCGGTGCAGACCTGCGCTATAAACAGGATATAGGCCTGTTCCGTTCCAGCGCAACGTGACTTTTGTAGTTAATGCCCGGAGTCGATTGGCGGGCGAATCAGTCCGGGATCAGCTCCGGCCCGGCAGCGGCCGGCCGCGGAACACCGCCTGGCGTAGTGGATTTAAGCCCACCTGATAGGCCAAAGACGCCGGCCGGGCGATATCCCAAAGCGTGAAATCGGCGGTTTTCCCAACCTCTAACGTCCCGGTCTCACTTGCCAGCCCGAGCGCCCGGGCGGCCTCGCGCGTCGCCCCGGCCAGTGCCTCGGCCGGGGTCAGCCGGAACAGCGTGCAGGCCATCGAGAGCATCAGCAGCAACGACGTGACCGGCGAGGTGCCGGGGTTGCAGTCGGTCGAGACCGCCATCGGCACCTGATACTGGCGCAGCAGGCCGACCGGCGGCAGCTTCGTCTCGCGCAGCACATAGAAGGCGCCGGGCAGCAGCACCGCCACCGTGCCGGCCCTGGCCATCGCCTGCGCGCCGGCTTCGTCCAGATGTTCCAGATGGTCGGCCGACAGCGCGTTGAAACTCGCGGCCAGTGCTGCGCCATTCAGGTTGCTGAGCTGCTCGGCATGCAGTTTCACCGGCAGACCATGCTGCCTCGCCGCTTCAAACACACGCCGCGTCTGCTCCGGCGTGAAGCCGATATTTTCGCAGAAGGCATCCACCGCATCGGCAAGACCCGCGGCTTTGGCGGCCGGAATGATCTCGTTGCAGACCAGATCGATATAGCCATCGGCATTGCCGGCGTATTCCGGCGGCAGGGCATGAGCCGCGAGGAGCGTCGTGCAGATGCGTACGGGATATTTCTCTCCCAGCCGGCGTGCGACGCGCAGCGCCTTCAGCTCGTTGTCGAGATCCAGGCCGTAGCCCGACTTGATTTCCAGCGTGGCGACGCCCTCGGTCAGCAAAGGCCTAAGCCGCTTCTCGCTCTGCACCAGCAGCTCGTCCTCACTGGCGCCGCGCGTGGCCGTCACCGTGGAGCGGATGCCGCCGCCGGCGCGCGCGATCTCTTCATAGGTCGCGCCATTCAGCCGCAATTCGAATTCCTGCGCGCGGTCGCCGCCATAAACCAGATGCGTATGGCAGTCGATCAGGCTGGGCGTGATCCAGCCGCCCTCGACATCATGCACGGCGGTGTGGCGCCCGATGCCGTCTTTCGGCAACTGCGCCGCCGGGCCGACCCAACTGATGCGGCCGCCTTTCAGCGCCAGCGCACCGTCGCGGATGCTGCCGAAGCCGTCGGCGCTGCCGACTTTCATGGTGGCAAGATCGGCGCCGCGCCAGACGCTGTCCCAAGTATCAATCATGTCTGCAGCCTACTCATCGCTGACCAGCGGCGCCATCTTCGCATCCAGCAGGCCGGCAATATCGGATGGCCTGAGCCGCACCTGCAGGCCGCGCTGGCCGCCATTCAGGTAGACGAGGTCATGCACAAGGGCGGCCTCTTCGATGGCTGTGGGTGCGGCTTTCTTCTGGCCAAAGGGACTGATGCCGCCGACAACATATCCCGTGGCGCGTTCGGCATCTGCCGGCTTCATCATCTGCGCCGACTTGCCGCCGAACACGGCAGCCAGTTTTTTCATCGAGACTTCGCGGTCGGACGGCACCACCACGCAGACCGGCTTGCCATCAACCAGCGCCATCAGGGTTTTCAATACGCGCTCGGGGCGTTCACCCAGCGCTTCGGCCGCCTGGATACCAACCTTGTCGGCATCCGGGTCGTAGTCATACGTGTGGACAGTGAACTGGGCGCCCTTCTGCTTCAGGAACAGGGTTGCGCGGGTGGTCTTCGACACGTCAGCCTCTGTGTGTCTTTCGGAAAGCGGCAGTTTCTGCCAACTTATATATACAAGTTTGGAGAGTCCGTCATGCGTCGCTTCCTGTTGCGTCAGGCCCTGCTGCCGGATGGCTGGCACGACAATGTGCTGGTCAGCGTGGATGCGGCCGGCCTGATCGCCAAGGCGACACCCCAATCAGCGAATACGGGGCGCAGTGACGATGCAGCGACGCTGCTGAATGGCCCGGTGTTGCCCGGCATGCCCAACCTGCACAGCCATGCCTTCCAGCGCGCCATGGCCGGCCTGGCCGAACGCAGCGGACCCGGCAGCGACAGTTTCTGGACCTGGCGCGAAACCATGTATCGCTTCGCGGCAAAGCTGACGCCCGAAGATGTCGAGGCCATCGCCGGGCAGTTGTATGCAGAGATGCTGGAAGCCGGTTTCACGGCGGTGGCCGAATTCCATTATCTGCATCACCAGCCCGGCGGCGCGTCATACGCCGATCCGGCCGAACTCAGCTGGCGGATTCTGGCGGCTGCAGATGCCGCCGGCATTGGCCTGACCCATCTGCCGGTGCTGTATCGCTATGGCGGCTTCGGCGGCAAAGAGCCGCAGGAGCGCCAGCGCCGCTTCCTGCATGATGCTGACGCCTATGTCCGCCTGCTGCAGGCGCTGGCCCCGCAGCTGCAGAACCGCAGCGACCGCCGCCTCGGCATCGCGCCGCATAGTTTACGCGCGGTCACGCCAGAGCTGCTGCGCGATGGCATCGCCGCACTCGACGCCATCGACAACGCCGCGCCGATCCATATCCATATCGCCGAACAGACGGCGGAGGTGGACGATTGCCTCGGCTGGAGCGGCAAGCGGCCGGTGCAGTGGCTGCTGGATCAGGGCATCGTCAACAAGCGCTGGTGCCTGGTGCATGCCACGCATCTGGATGCCGACGAGACGCGACGGCTCGCGGAATCAAAAGCCGTCGCCGGGCTTTGTCCTACCACCGAAGCCAATCTGGGTGACGGCATCTTCCCGGCCGTCGATTACATGGCGGCCGGTGGCCGCATCGGCATGGGCTCGGACAGCCATATCAGCGTCTCGGTGGCGGAAGATCTGCGGCTGCTGGAATACGGCCAGCGGCTGCTGCATCGCAACCGCACCGTGCTGGCCGGCGGCGCGGATCGCTCCACCGGGCGACGGCTGTATGAATCGGCATTGAAAGGCGGCGCACAGGCGCTGGGCCAGCCGATGGGTGCGATTGCGCCGGGCCATCGCGCCGATTTCATTCTGCTTGATCGGGACGCGCCTTGCATGAGCAGCCGCAGCGGCGACATGGCGCTGGATGCCTGGATCTTCTCCAATCAAACACGTTCCGCCATTCGCGACGTCTATGTCGCCGGCACGCGCGTGGTGGAGAATGGCCTACATATCCGCAGCGAAGCGCTCGCTGCGCGGCACGCCCGGACGTTACGCCGCCTGCTCGAGGAATGAGCGGCTGCCGGGTTCGCGGCAGAAGGCGATCAGACGGCGCAGGAAAGCCTCGCCCTCGGCCACCTGGCTGATCTCGATATATTCGTCCGGCTTGTGCGCCTCGCGGATATTGCCCGGACCGCAGACCACGGCGGGCACGCCGCCGATCTGGAAAATGCCGGCTTCGGTGCCGTAAGAGACGGCGTGGGTCTGGTTCTGGCCGGCCAGCTTCAGCGCCAGCGTTTCGGCAGGATTGCGCTCGGCCGGCAGCAAGGCCGGCGCGAAGGCAACCATCTCGGTATCGATGCCGGTTTCGGGGCGGATCTTTTTCATCCGCGGCTCCAGCGTTTCGGCAGCATAGCGCTTCACGGCATCGAGGATGACGGTGTCATGCTCGGGCTTCACGCTCCGGATATCCCAGGCCAGCCTGCATTCGCGCGCGAGGATATTGCGCGCGGTGCCGCCATGGATCTCGCCCACCGTGATGGTGGTATAAGGCGGCTCGAACCGCGCATCGCGATGCTCCGGCTTCTGGTATTCCACCTGGATGCGGTTCATCTCGGCGATCAGTTCGGCCGCCATCTGGATCGCGTTGACGCCCTGATGCGTGGCCGAGGAATGCGCCTCGAAGCCGCGCACCGTGGTGTTGCAGGCACAGACGCTCTTATGCGCGTTCACCACCTGCATGTCGGTCGGCTCGCCGATGATGGCGAGCTTGGGCATCGGGCCGCCGCGATTGATGAATTCGATGATGCCATGCACGCCGATGCAGCCCACTTCCTCGTCGTAGGAAAAGGCGAAATGCAGCGGCACGCTCAAGGGCTTTTCCAGCATCTCGGGCAGCAGCGCCAGGCAGAGCGCGATGAAGCTCTTCATATCCGAGGTGCCGCGGCCGAACAGCCGCTCGCCGCGCTGGATCACCTTGAAGGGATCGCTGGTCCAGGGCTGGCCGTCGACCGGCACCACGTCGGTATGGCCCGACAGCACGATGCCGCCGACATCCTTTGGCCCGATGGTGGCGTAGAGATTGGCCTTCTTGCCCGTGGCGTCGAATATCTTTTCCGATGCCACGCCATGCTGCGCCAGATAGGCGGCGATGTCGTCGATCAGGTTGAGGTTGGAGAGCCTGCTGGTGGTGTCGAAACCGACCAGCCGGGCGATCCAGTCGAGCGAGGCCTGGCTAGGAGATGTCATGTATCCGGTTTAGGGCGGCGAATTCCGCCGGTCAACAGTGAATCACCGGCAGGAATTGGTTCAGTCGCCCCCCACTTCAATCATCCATGCCGCGGGCCGTGCCGCCACCGATCATGGTGAGGAATTCGTGGCGGGTGCGCGGATCGTCGCGGAAGGCGCCCAGCATGCGGCTGGTCACCATGGTGACGCCATGCTTATGGACGCCGCGCGTGGTCATGCACTGATGCCCGGCTTCCATCACCACGGCGACGCCGCGCGGCTGCAGCACGTCCTGCAGCGTGTTGGCGACCTGGGCGGTCAGCTTTTCCTGAATCTGCAGCCGCTTGGCATAGACCTCGACCACGCGGGCCAGCTTGGAAATGCCGACCACGCGCTTGCCGGGCAGGTAGGCGACATGCGCCTTGCCGATGATCGGCACCATATGATGCTCGCAATGGCTTTCCATCCGGATGTCGCGCAGCACCACCATCTCGTCGTAACCCTCGATCTCCTCGAAGGTGCGCTCGAGCATGGCGACGGGATCTTCCTCGTAGCCGGCGAAGAATTCGTTGTAGGAGCGCACCACGCGATCGGGCGTGCCGCGCAGGCCTTCGCGGGTAGGATCGTCGCCGGCCCAGCGGATCAGCGTGCGCACCGCTTCTTCGGCCTCGGCGCGACTGGGGCGCTGGATCTTGTTATTCTCGCTCACGGGGTCTTCCTCCGGGAAATCCTTCTGACGGGCTGGCCTGATATAGCTCAGCCTCGCAGGTGGTCCAGTGTCGGGGTGATCAATTCAGGCGGCGGGCTTCGTGCGGGCTGTCGAGCGAAAAGGCCGGGATCGCGACATCGAACTGCTCGCCCGCCTCGTTCACCATCTGGTAGGTGCCGACCATGAAGCCGGACGAGGTGGGCAGCGGCGTGCCGCTGGTATATTCGAAACTGTCGCCCGGCCCCAGCACCGGCTGTTCGCCGACCACACCGGGCCCGCGCACCTCCTGCACGCGGCCGCGCGCATCGGTGATCTTCCAGTAGCGGCTGCGCAGCTGCACGGTGCCGGCGCCGCTGTTCTCGATCTTCACGTTGTAGGCCCAGACGAAATAGTTCTCGTCCGGCGAGGACTGCTCGTCGAGATAGACCGGCTGAACCGTGACCGAGATATCCTGGGTCGTCTTGCTGTACATGCTCTCGCTGGTCATGGCTTTTCACCCACTCCATGGCCGGGCCGGCAGTCATGCCATTGCCCTGCCTAGGATATTAGGTGCCGGCGGCCGAATGTCCAGCCAAGCGGCCGGAACAGTCACGTGAGGCGTGGCCCGTATGGCCGCACCGAGGCCTGCCCCAGAAAAAGCAACGGCCGCCCCGTGAGGGGCGGCCGTGCCGCAGTCGAATGACTGTCCGCTTACTTGCGCAGGAAGACCTGGGCGTTGCGGTTTTCGTCGTTGCGGACGCCGTCGGCAGTCGGGACGCGCGGCTTGTCTTCGCCGTTGGCGCTCGTCGTGATCGCACCCTGGGCAATGCCCTTGCTGCGCAGGTAGGCGGCGACCGAGTCGGCGCGGCGCTGCGACAGACGCTGGTTGTAGGCGTTGCCACCCGAGCGATCGGCGTTGCCTTCGATACGCACGTTGGTCGAACCGGTAGCGCGGAAGTCGGCCACAGCGCGATCCAGAACCTGCGACGCAACCGGGCTGATGTCCGACTTGTCGAAGGCGAAGAACACGATGTAGGTCTCAGGCGCACGCGGAGCCGGTGCCGGAGCCGCAGCAGCCGGGGCAGGTGCCGGAGCCGGGGCCGGAGCGGCCATCGGAGCCGCAGCCGGCATCGGCTTGGCCGGAGCGCCGAAGCGGTAGGTGATGCCGAGCATCACGGTGTGGATCGTGTTGTCCGGCTCGATGGTCGAAGCGCCGCTGGTGTCCAGCTTGGCATCGCCCGTGTACATGTAGCGATAGTCAGCCGAGAGCAGCCAGTTGTCGTTCAGCGCGTACCACATGCCGGCGATGCCCTGCACGCCCCAGGTGTTGGACTGGTCGTTGCTGGTCACGGTGCTGAAGGCCAGGCCGTCCGAGGTGTAGCGGACCACGCCGGCACCGGCGCCCAGGTAGGGGCTCCAGTTGCTGTTCGGCATGAAGTCATACAGCGCGTTGGCGAAGATGTTGTAGGCGCGCAGGTCGCCGCTGCCGGCGCCATCGGCGTCCCAGTTGCGGTAACCGAACTCGCCTTCAGCGCGCCAGCCGTTGCCGAAAGCGTAACCGCCCTTCAACAGGCCGGCATAGCCGGTGTCGAAATCGAACTTGCCCGAAGGAGTGCCCTTGACGTCGGCTTCATCGAGCCAGGTGGCACCGAGGCCGATACCGACATACGGACCCTGCTGCTGGGCCGACGCCGGAGCCGAAACCAGAGCCGCAGCAGCGGCAACAGTCAGCAGAGCGAGACGAATATTCATGGGTTTCTCCTCAAACGAAAAAATCTTTGGCCGCGCCCCGCGGCTTCGACGCCTCAACCGGGGGCAATATACCCACGACCGAACGTCGACCGCACGTCTTCATCCCAGGTTACCAAACGATAATGCCCGGCTGTGGCATATTGGCAACACCGGATCAGCCCGCTTTTTCAAGTGCATGGCTGAGGTCGTCGATCAGATCCTGGGGGTCTTCCAGGCCCACCGACAGGCGGACAAGATCGTCGCCGATGCCGAGTCGGGCACGCTCCTCGGCACTCAACCTCTGGTGTGTGGTGGTAGCGGGGTGTGTGATCAGGCTTTTTGAGTCGCCGAGATTATTGGAGATATCCACCAATTTGAGAGCATTGAGCAGCCGGAAGGCCCCCGCCTTTACACCCTTCGGCCGGAAAGCGATCATATTGCCGCCGCCGGCCATCTGTTTACGGACCAGCGCGGCCTGGGGGTGGTCGGACCGGCCGGGATACAGCAGCGCCGGCACATTGGTCGGGGCGGCCAGGCCCGGATGGCCGGCCAAGGCATCAGCGATCCGGGCGGCCGATTCCGTCATCCGCGCGACTCGGAGTTCGAGGGTTTCGAGCCCCTTGAGCATGACCCAGGCGTTGAACGGGCTGAGCGCCGGGCCGGTATGACGCAGGTAAGGGGTCAGTTCGTTAGTGACGAAATCCTGCGATCCGAGGATCACACCGCCCAGGCAGCGGCCCTGCCCGTCGATATGCTTGGTGGCCGAATAGACCACGATATCGGCACCGAGCTGCAACGGCTTCTGCAGCACCGGGGTGGCGAAGACATTGTCGACCACGACGCGGGCGCCATGCTTGTGGGCAATGGCGGCCACGGCCGGCAGGTCGATCACCTCCAGCGTCGGATTGGCCGGGGTTTCCAGGAAGACGATGCGGGTCTTCGGCGTAACCGCGCGCTCCCAGGCTGAGAGATCCGTGCCATCAACCAGCACGGCCTTCACACCGAAGCGCGGCAGCAACTCTTCCATGATATAGCGGATCGAGCCGAACACCGCCTGTGCGCAGACCACTTCGTCGCCGGCCTTGAGCTGACACATCAGCGCGGCATTCACCGCAGCCATGCCGCTGGCGGTGGCGCGCGCGGCCTCGGCGCCTTCCAGCAGCGTCATACGCTGCTCGAACATTTCCACGGTGGGATTGCCGAAGCGGCTGTAGACGAAACCGGGCAGCTCGTTCTTGAAACGCGCCTCGGCGGCCTCGGCGCTGTCATAGCGGAAACCCGAGGTCATGAAGATCGCCTCGGAGGTTTCGCCAAACCCGCTGCGCAGGGTGCCGCCGCGCACCAGCTGGGTCGCCAGACGCCAGGATTTCTCGTTCTCGTTCTTGCTCATTAACTGCCCCGCCTCTTCCGATCCCGCAGGCCTCGGGCGCCAGGGCAACAAAAAACCCCGTGCCGCGAGGCCGGGGTTTGAACAACCGCCCGACCTTTTTAGCGGTTTGTTTAACGTGGTCCGCAAGCCGGTCGGCTCCAAATCACCACAGGCTGGGTCATACGGCGTGGGGGCGGCATCGTCAAGCGGCAAACGCGAGGCGGCCCGGAACCACCGGCGGCCCGGGACTGGGCCTGCCGGTGGTTCCGCGAACTATCTGCCTGTTTTTCTTTCGGTTTAAGGTCGGCTGCCGATCTCGGTGGCACGGACCTGGAAGCCGTCGCGGTAATCGCGCTCGCCGTTGCAGCTGATGATCGTGGCCCGCCCGTCGGACGTGCCACTGAGATTGCTCAGATGCATGTTGCCGGCGGTTTCGACGCCGGAGCGGAAGCAGCCGGTCATCGAGAAGATGCTTGTGACATAGCCGTTCACCAGATGCGTCTGGTAATGCCGCGAGGTGGCGCTGCAGGCGATCATGTTGCCAAAATTCTGGAAGGCGACACCGGCATTGCCAGCGGCGAAGCCACCCGCCGACATCCAGTTATTCTCGAAGCCGCAATTCGACATCAGCGTGAAGCCGTTCGGGCAGTTTGCGCCCCAGGCGCCGTTCTCGAGGAAATAGCAGCCGTGGAAGCCGGCATCGGTGGCATCGTTGACCAGCAGGCAGCCGGTCTCGCGGTTCTGGCCGAAGACGCAGCCATAGAGATGGATCGCCGACAGCACGCCGCCGGATGGCGAGTTACCCATCGCCAGGCCATTCTGGTTCTGCCGGAAGAAGCAGTTGTCGACCTGCGATTCAAACACATTGCCGAGCAGCTGGCAGCCATCGCCGCCGCAGCCCTCGATGAACACATCGCGCAGGCAGATATTGTAAAGGAACACCGCCTGGTTGTCGGCGCGCAGCACCAGGCCATGGCCTTCATCGCCATTGCCCCTGATCTGCAGTCCTTCGATCAGGAAGAAGCGCACCACGGCATTGCTGACCACCTGCAGCACCGGCGAACCGTCGGTGATCGCCGATTTCAGGATGGCACCATGCGACATGATGCCGACATGGGCCGCGGAATCCTGGGTGAAGTTGATGTTGAGCGTGGCCGTGACCTTGTAGGTGCCCGGCGGGATGTCGACGAAAGTGCCGCCATTGGCGGGCACGCGGTCAAGCGCGGCCTGCAAGGCGGCCGTGTCGTCAGCGACACCGTCGCCGATGGCGCCGAAATCGGCGACGGACAGCATGCGCTTGGCGGGAGAAAGCAGAGCCATGGAAACCTCCTGTTGCAGTGGCGCGGATGCAACAGGAGGGAGGTGCGAAAAGTTGCCCTGTGGAAAAAGGATCACAGGCCAGGATCAGATTTGGCGCGGGAACTCACATGCCTGGCAACGTCGCCGCGTATAGGGTGCGGCTCTGTTCTTTGGGGGCTATTCGTTGAACTCTTCTTTGTTCGGAATGCGGTTGAAGGCGATCTTGGCCCCCATGAAATCGGATTTGTGCTTCGGCAGCGGCCCGATGCGCACTGTGTCCTTGTGCTCGTATTTCTGGTTGAGCTTGTCCATGGCCGCCCACAGCTTCGCCCGCTTGGCAGCCGCTGCGGCATCGTCATTTGCCAGGCCGGACGCACCGCCGAACAGATCGAGAGTCACGTCGTCTTTCGGCACCAGGCCGCTGAGCCACATGCCCACCTTCATGTAGCGGCCGCGGAAGCGTGGACGGCCAGCGCCGGTTTCCTTCAGCATCTGCGCCCATAAACGCTCGATGGCATCGAGGATGACGAAACTGTCCTGCGTCTGGGTCAGGCGGAATTCAGTGGCCCAGCGCGTGTCGTTGTCGAAGCGGACCTTGAGGCCGAGATTGCCGGCAACGAAGCCAAGGCGGCGCAGCCGCGCACCGCCTTTGACGCCGAGGCGACGCGCGATCAGGCGGGCCGATTCCTCATCGCGATTCTGTGGCGGCAGAACATGCTCATGGCTGATCGAGCGATGCGCCGTCGATTGCTCGTAATCGCCGATCCCGCGCATGCGCTGGATGAAGGCCGGGCCCTCCTTGCTGCCCCAGATGCGGCGGGCCTCCACCGGCCCCAGCGCCCAGAGTTCCGCCATCGTGCTGATCCCGGCATCGTTGAGGCGCACTTCCATATTGGGACCGATACCGGGCAGGTCGCGCAGCGGCAGCGGCAGCAGGCGCGCGGGCAACTCATGGCTTTCGATCACGGTGAGGCCATCCGGCTTCTGCATGTCGCTGGCCAGCTTGGCGAGGAACTGGTTCGGCGCGATACCGATGGAACAGCGCACGCATTCGCCGAGATTGTCGCGCAGGCCGGCACGCAGGCGATGCGACAGCGCGATCGCATTCTCTTTCAGCCGTTCCGGCCCGACCAGTTCGCAGGAGACTTCGTCGATCGACCAGGTCTTGTAGACCGGAATATGACGGTCGATCTCTTTCTCGATCTCGTGGTGGAATTCCACGTAGCGGTCATGCCGCGCATTGACGATGGCGATGCCGGGGTATTTCTGCCTCGCCTCCCAGACCGGCGTACCGGTCTTGATGCCGAACTTTTTCGCCTCGATGGAGGCGGCAATCGCCGAGGTCGTATCGCTCATCACCGGCACGACGATGACCGGTTTGCCGCGCAGCAAGGGATTGTCCTGCTGCTCGACGCTGGCGAAAAAGCTGTTGAGGTCGAGATACAGAAAGCGCAGCGACGAGGCCGCCCAGGCCTCGCGGGCGGCAATGTCGGCAGCGGATCTCGGCGGCAGGGTCATGGCGGTCAGTCTAGCGCGGCGCGCGATCATCCCAAATGGGAACGTAGTCTTGGGCCGATGTAAAAATGGGATCCCCGCTTTCGCGGGGATGACGAATAACTTAAAGCCGTCATCCCGGCCGAAGCGCCGCGCAGAGCCGGGAGCTCATTTGTACTGCTGACAGTTCCTGACTTACGCTCCGCACCTGTTCCACTGCCCGATATCCCAGTGGAAGCTCTTGGCATGGGCGCTATCCGCATTGGGGCCGAGCACGACCGAGAAATAGCGGCAGGCGGCGCGGTTGATCTCGCGCAGATACTGGCCTTCCCTGCCGCGGGCGCGGAAATGCTGGTCCACCGAGATGCGGGTGCCGTCGCGCAGGAAAAAGCCCCAGATATCGATGGCGCGGCCATGGCCGTGTTCGCTGATACGACTGGAATTGCCGGTCATGCGCTTGCAGGTGAAGCCGCCGGCGTGATTGATCTGGCCGAGCGGCTGGCCAAAGATGCGCTGCGCATCGGGGACCAGGATTTCCTTTTCGAACTGCATCAGGCGCAGCGCCATCGGGCAGGTCAGTTCGACCGGCCGCACCAGCTCCACCGAGGTCGAGATCAGCCGCACGCCGTTCTGCAGGGTACAGCCATCCTTGCCGGTTTCAGCCTGGGCGATCAGCTCGAATTTCGCGCCGCTCGCCTGCAGATCATTCAGGCAGGCGGCCTGGATCACGTCGCGGCCGATCCATTGCGTGCTGGCCTGCGGCTGGGTCGGCACCGGCGGCGGAACCTGCGGCACCACCTCGCGACGCGGCGCGCAGGCGGCCGCCAGCAGAAGCAGGGCGGAGACAGCAATGACTCGGAGCGGCGTTATTCGGATACGGGAAGCCACAAAACCTCCTCAATGCGCGCCGCACCGGCCAGCAGCATGATCAGGCGATCGATGCCCAATGCAATGCCGGCGCACTCGGGCAGGCCATGCCGCAGCGCCGCCAGAAAATCCTCATCGATCGGATAGTCATAGCCATAGAGCCGCTGTTTCAGCGCCATATCGGCCTCGAAGCGGCGGCGCTGCTCCTCGGCGTCGGTGAGTTCGGAAAAGGCATTCGCCAGTTCCATGCCGCAGGCATAGAGCTCGAAGCGTTCGGCCAGATGCGGCGCACCCTTTTTGGGCCGGCTGAGTGCCGCCTGGTGGATCGGATAGTCATGCAGGATGCAGGGCGCGCCGATACCGAGATGGGGCTCGACCTTGTCGAGGGCGACACGGAAATACAGATCATCCCAGCTGTCGCCGTCATCGATACGGATGCCGGTGGCGGTACAGGCCGCGCGCATGGCGGCAAGATCGGGCTTATACGGATCGGCGCCAATGCAGGCCGCGAGGTCAAGCTGCGCGTAGCGCGCGAAAGCCTCATGCACGGTCAGATACTGCCAAGGCAGCATCACATCGGCGATCTGGCCCTGCCAGTGCAGGATCGACTTCCCGGTGGCGACCGCGATGGCACGCAGCAGGGTTTCGCAATCCTGCATCACCACGCGGTAATCGCACGGCTTTCCGTCATCAGATTGGGCGCGATACCATTCCAGCATCAGGAAGGCCGGATGATGGGTGGCGGCGCGCTCGCCATTGCGGAAGACCGGTGCGAACTGGAACAGCTTCTGCTCGCCGGCCACCAGCAGCTTCTTCATGGCGAATTCGGGCGAGGTATGCAGGTAAAGCGGCCGGGTGCTGCCATCCGGGTTTTCCAGCTCGGTGGCAAAGGCCTTCAGATGCGGCTCCAACCCGGGCGAGACCTGCAGGACCGGGGTTTCGACCTCGACGAAGCCGAGCCCGGCAAAGCCCGAGCGCAGCGCGGCCAGTGCGGCCTGGCGCAGCATCAGGTTGGGGCGCCGCCGGGCATAAAGCTCGGGATGCCACCAGGGCGGAGGGCCGGATCGTCCAGAAGCCGTCATGTGCGGTACTTTTCGCGCCGACTCGGGTTGAGAAGGCAATGCCAACCTGATAGTTTCCGCGCGGTTTTTTCGCAAGCGGGTCCCGCCGAGGGCCCGCTATTCGTTTGGAGATACAGGTCCCATGCCCAAGGTAAACGCCAACCAGCTCCGCAAGGGCAACGTGGTCGAGATCAATGGCAAGCTGCTCGCCGTGATCACCGCGCAGAATATCCAGCCCGGCAAAGGTACGCCGGTGATGCAGCTCGACCTGCGCGACCTGACCAGCGGCATCAAGACCACCGAGCGCTACCGCACCACCGAGTCGGTCGAGCGCGTCTTCATCGACACCCGCGAATTCAGCTACCTGTTCGCCGAAGGCGATATGTACACCTTCATGGACAAGGAAAATTATGAGCAGGTCGCCGTGCCAGCCGAAGTGGTGGGCGAGCAGGCCGTGTGGCTGCAGGAAGGCATGGAAGTCGAGATCGCGCTGTATGACGGCAAGCCGGTGTCGGTCAGCCTGCCGCAGACCGTGATCATGGCCATCACCGAGACCGAGCCGACCGTGAAGGGCCAGACAGCCTCGTCGTCCTACAAGCCGGCCATCGTCGAGAACGGCCAGCGCGTGATGGTGCCGCCGCATGTGTCGTCGGGCGTGCGCATCGTGATCAACATCCAGGAAGGCGCCACTTATATGGAACGCGCCAAGGACTGAACCTGCGCGCCCGTCTCCCGCCTCATGGGCGAGAATTGGAACCCGCCGCAGCGATGCGGCGGGTTTTTTCATGCCTGCCCCACATCTGCTAGACTGACTGAAGTGCCCCGAAAAAGCCGATGATCCGGTGCAGCCGCCCGCCCTCGCCGAGCTGGCAGAAATCGACACCCTCGCGCATCATGCTGCCACCGGCGTCCAGACGCACGAAGCCGAAGCGCAGCCCGCCGTGATGACTGTCGACGGCGGTGGTACGGCGGATCGTGCTGCCGGGAAAGCGGTCGAGCAGCACGCCGATATGCGCCACCAGCGCCGCGCGGTCGAGCTCCTGCACCATCGGATCGCTGTAGCGGCCATCGGCCGTCCAGGCCACGCGCAGCAGGCGGTTGCGTTCGGCGGCCTCCGCCGCATTCCATGCCGCACAATAGGTATCGACCATGTCTTCGAGTGCCATCATGGTGCGTCCTCCCCGCTGACCGTTCCGGCTGTTGGTCGCCAGTCTAGAGCAAAGTGTGACGGCCGGCACAGGCCCGTTTCGATGCTTCACGACCTGTGATGGGGAGCACAGCCGCGTCTCGCTGGCCGGGCTACAACGCCCTCACCCCAGACGTTCTGCAAAAAACAGTCCCCATCCCCACTTCGTCTCGCAATCGTTCACGCCGCCGGCCTGCATACCCTGCAGGCCGGCGACCGACACAGGGAGTGATGCGTCATGTCATGCCCGGAAGAACTGCGTACGCTCGAAGCCTTCTGGCAGATGAAGCGCGGCGACCGCGCCCTGCCCAGCCGCTGCGATTTCCCGCCGCACGAACTGCGCGCCTGGCTCGGCAATATCGGCATCGTCACGGTGGAACGCAGCGACGCAGAGACGCGTTTCCGCGTGGTGCTGTCGGGTACGCAGCTCGACAGCTATCGCGGCCACAGCATCACCGGACAGTATGTGGACGAGATCTGCCACAACATCGCCAGCACCACACATCATTACCACGACTGCGTGGCGCGCGCCGCGCCGGTGCATTTCGTGCACGACAATTCACCCAACAGCGCGATCTACACCAGTATGGGCAAGCTGCTGCTGCCGCTGAGCGAGGACGGCGTTACCGTCGACCGCATCCTGGTGGCGATCTATCCGCTGTCGGCCAATGACGCCTGCAGCCAGGCCGACCAGAAATTTGCCATCGCCGGCTAGACCGGCGAGCTATCCTTCGCCGGAGCTTTCATCTGGCCATCATAGGCCTGTCGTGCACCGGCAACCGTCTGCTCGTATTTCATCGCCCATTCCCAGACGCCGCAGAGTGCCTCGGCGAGATCGATGCCGATCGGCGTGAGTTCGTAATCCACCCGCGGCGGCACCTCGGCATAGACACGGCGCGCCACCACGCCGTCGCGTTCCAGCTGACGCAGCGTCTGGGTCAGCATTTTCTGGCTGACGCCCGGCAGGCATTCGCGCAGCCGTGTAAATCGCAGCGCGCCGCGTTCGTAGAGTTCGTCCATCACCCGCATGCTCCACTTGTCGCCGAAGCGCACCAGCAGATTGCGCACGAGATCCTCGGCTTCCTTGCTGATCACGCAGGGCTGCGCGCAGGCGGCCGGCGATAGCTGTGGGGTGCGCTCCGCCGTGTCGCTTTTCATGGTTTCTGCCGGGTGCCTATCGGATGCCATAAGTGCCTTATTGCTGATCGGAAGCAGCTGTTTATATGATTGCGCGATGCAGACAGATAATCGCACGACGACCGGCAAGGCCATAGTTTTCCGCCGGCTGTCAGACCAATTTCTGTCGGCAGTCACACATCGTCGAAAAGAATCCGCAGCGGGCGCCCGCCCGCATGAGGTATACTGACCACGCTGACCAGCCCGTTATGCGGAATGAATTGGGGCCGTCCGAATGCCCCGACGATGCTTCTGAAATTTCCTGCAGACGCGCTCCGGCCTCGGAGGCGTGATCTGCGTTTTGTCTTCACAAGCCCCGGTGGAGGACCACGATGGCAACCAAATTCACATTGAACAACAAGCCAGTCAGCCTGGATGTCGACCCCGACATGCCGCTGCTCTGGGCCGTGCGCGACGAGATCGGTCTGACCGGCAGCAAATTCGGCTGCGGCGCGGCACAGTGCGGCGCCTGTACCATGCATGTGGACGGCCAGCCGGTACGCGCCTGCTCCACGCCGATCTCCGCCATCGAAGGCCAGAAGGTCACCACCATCGAGGGCCTCGGCGGCAAGGTGGCGCAGGCCGTGCAGGCTGCCTGGGTGAAGCATGAAGTGGCGCAATGCGGCTACTGCCAGTCCGGCCAGATCATGTCGGCCGTGGCGCTGCTGAGCGACAACAAGAAGCCGTCTGACGCCGAGATCGACGAGGCGATGCAGGGCAACATCTGCCGCTGCGCCACTTACGTCCGCATCCGCGCCGCCATCCATGACGCCGCCAAGACCGTGAGGGCCTGATCATGACCGACCAGACAAAGATCAAACTTGCCCAAAAAGCTATCGTGTCGTCGCGCCGCCGTTTCCTGCAGGGTGCAGGCGCCGCGTCGGTCGGCCTCGTCGTCGGCTTCCACTGGGCGCCGCGCCATGCGATGGCCCAGAAGGCTGCTGCGGCTGAGCCTAAGCTGATCAACGCCTTCATCCGCATCGCGCCGGACAACACCGTCACCGTGCTGTCCAAGCATCTGGAAATGGGCCAGGGCACCTATACCGGCCTCGCCACCATCGTGGCCGAGGAACTGGATGCCGACTGGAAACAGATGCGCACCGAGGGCGCGCCGGCCGATGTGAAGCTTTATGCCAACCTCGCCTTCGGCATGCAGGGCACCGGCGGCAGCACGGCGATGGCGAATTCCTGGGATCAGCTGCGCAAGGCCGGTGCCACCGCGTGCGCCATGCTGGTGCAGGCCGCGGCAGAGGACTGGAAGGTCCCGGCGCGCGAGATCACCGTGGCGAAAGGCGTGGTGAGCCATGCCAGTGGCAAGAAGGCCACCTTCGGCCAGCTCGCGGCCAGGGCCGCCACGATTGCGCCGCCGGCGGACGTGCCGCTGAAGGACCCGGCGAAGTTCACGCTGATCGGCAAGGATGTGCCGCGTCTGGATGCCCGCGCCAAGAGCAATGGCACCGCGCAGTATACCATCGACGTGAAACTGCCTGGCCAGCTGACCGCGCTGCTGCAGCGCGCGCCGCTGTTCGGCGCCACGGTGAAAAGCTTCGATGCCGGCAAGGCGAAAGCCGTGCCCGGTGTCGTGGATGTGGTGCAGATTTCCAACGGCGTCGCTGTCGTGGCGAAGAACTTCTGGGCCGCCAAGCTCGGCCGCGAAGCGCTGGAAATCCAGTGGGACGACTCCAGGGCCGAGAAGCGCAGCACGGATGAGGTGATGGCCGAGTATAAGGAACTGGCCAAAAAGCCGGGCCTGCCGGCGCGCAAGGAAGGCGATGTCGATGCGGCTTTTGTCAAAGCCGCGAAGGTCATCGAGGCGAGCTACGACTTCCCCTATCTGGCGCATGCCCCGATGGAGCCGCTCGACTGCGTGGTGAAGCTGGAGGCCGACAAAGTTGAGATCTGGGCCGGCGACCAGTTCCAGACCGTCGACCAGGGCAATGCCGCCCATGTGCTGGGCTTCAAGCCCGAGCAGGTGAAGATCAACACGCTGTATGCCGGCGGCAGTTTCGGCCGCCGCGCCACGATGCAGTCGGATTACATCGTGGAAGGCGTCGAGATCGCCAAGGCGATGGCTGCCAAGGGAAGCAATAGCGGCGCGCCGGTGCGTCTGGTGTGGACGCGCGAGGACGATATCCAGGGCGGCCGCTACCGTCCGATGTATCACCACGTGCTGAAGGCCGGTGTGGACGACAAGGGCGATATCATCGCCTGGCAGCATCGCATTGTCGGCCAGTCGATCATGGCCGGCACGGCGTTTGAGCAGTTCATGGTCAAGGACGGCATCGACGCCACCTCGGTGGAGGGCGCCTCCAACCTGCCCTATGCCATCCCCAACATGAGCGTCGAGCTGCACACTACGAAGACCGGCGTGCCGGTGCTGTGGTGGCGGTCGGTGGGCAGCACGCATACCGCCTTCGCTACCGAGGTCTTCCTGGATGAAATCGCCAATGCGACCAGCCAGGATCCGGTGGCCTTGCGCCGCAAGCTGCTGGCCAGGCATCCGCGCCATCTTGGTGTGCTGAACCTGGCGGCCGAGAAAGCCGGCTGGGGCAAGCCGCTGCCGGCGGGCAAAGTGCGCGGCATCGCCGTGCATGAAAGCTTCGCCTCCTTTGTGGCGGAAGTGGCTGAAGTGGCGCTGCAGCCCGATGGCAGCTGGAAAGTGGAGAAGATCGTTGCCGCCGTCGATTGCGGCACGCCGATCAACCCCAACATCATCCGCGCGCAGATGGAAAGCGGCATAGGTTACGGCCTCTCCGCCACGATCAAGCCTGGCATCAGCCTGGCCAAGGGCGGTGCGGTCGAGCAGTCCAACTTCCACGACTACGAAGTGCTGCGCATCCACGAGATGCCGAAGGTGGAAGTGCATATCGTGCCGTCAAAGGAAAAGCCGACCGGTATCGGCGAACCCGGCACGCCGCCGGTGGCGCCGGCGGTGGCCAATGCGCTGATGAGCGGCACCAAGATGGTGTTCCGCGCCCTGCCGTTGCCCGCCACAGCGACGAAATCAGCCTAGACGATAAAATTTAGAATCATCCTAAAAGCCACTGGTCCACGGACCAGTGGCTTTTTTGTCACTGCGACGCATTTGTAACTGAGCGGCCGCAACCATTCTTGACAGGAACCATCCCCTTGGCTGAAAGATGCCATTTCCTGATATTAAGAATGAGTCTCATAATGAAAAACATCCGGGGATCGGCCAGCACGCTTGGCCTTCTGCTCACCTTGCCCGCCGCCGCGCTCTTCGCCGGTCAGGCCCATGCCCAAAGCACAGGGCAGGACAGCCAGCCTGTCCAGCTGCAGACCATCACCGTCAACGCGGCCGGCGACTGGCTTGGCGAGGCGGATCCGGAAGTGGTCCGCACCCATGCCGGCGGCCGCGGCGTGGTGCGCCAGGAGCAGTTCGAGCAGAGCGGCGCCTCGACCGTGACCGAGGCCATCCGTGCCATTCCCGGCGTGCAGGCCCCGCCGAATAACGGCACCGGCAGCGCCGATTCCGCGCTCAATATCGGCATCCGCGGCATGACCTCGCGACTCAGCGCCGGCACCACGCTCCTGCTGGACGGCGTGCCGATGTCGGTGGCGCCCTATGGCCAGCCGGAAACCTCGCTGGCCGGCGTCTCGCTCGGCATGCTGCAGGCGATCGACGTGGTGAAGGGCGGCGGCTCGGTCCGCTACGGGCCCAATATCTCGGGCGGCGTCGTCAACTTCGTCACCAAGGACATCCCGACCACGCCCTATGGCGGCGAGATCAGCCTGCGCGGCGACAGCACGCTTTCCGGCAGTGACGGCCGCATGAACGGCAAGACCGACCTGCTGTTCGGCGGCTCGCTGGAGAATGGCACCGGCCTCGCCGTGCTGTATTCCGGCAATCATGGCGAAGGTTTCCGCGAAAACCATCGGCAGGACATCGATGACTTCATGCTGAAGGGCCGCTTCGCGCTGACCGAAAACAGCCGCCTGGAAGCCCGCATCCATCATTACTATGCCGATGTGAACCTGCCCGGCCCGCTGAACCTGGCGGCCTATCGGGCCGATCCGTACCAGTCGACACATTCGCGCGAACGCTTCCTCGGCGAGCGCGACGAATATGTGGTGAAATACGTCAACGAGTTCAACGGCGACTATCGCCTGGAAACCACGGCCTTCCACACGAATGCCATGCGCGAATTCACGCTGGCCTCGAATTCGAATACTGCCGTGGTGGGCGGTGGCAGCGACGCCACGGCCAACCGCCTGGAGCGTCTGCCGCGCAATTACAGCGTCTACGGCTTCGAGCCGCGCTTCACGGCCCTGGCCGAAACCGGCAGCGTGAAGCATGCCATGTCGGTCGGCTATCGCTACATGACGGAATCGACCGACGAACGCCAGATGCGTCGCACTTTCGCGGCCGGTGGCAACCCGTTCGGCGCACCGGAAGTGATGATCCGTTCGTCGACCGGCTCGACCGAGGCGCATGCCGTTTATGTCGACGATGCCGTGAAGATCGGCACTGTGACAGTGACGCCCGGCCTGCGCTTTGAGAAGGTGGAAGTCGACCGCACCAACATGAATGGCGGCTTCCGCGACACCGAAGAGTATAACGAGCCGCTGCCGTCACTGCGTCTGGGCTGGGAAGCCACCAGGGAGTGGTTCGGCTATGCCAACTACTCGACCTCGTTCAACCCGGTGACGCATCTGGCGCTGGGCGCCACGACGGCGGCGGAAACCAGCCTGGAACCGGAGCGCGCCAAGACCTATGAACTCGGCGCGCGCTATCGCACCGGTGGCCTGTCGCTGGAAGCCGGCGTGTTCTGGATCGATTTCGACAACCAGATCGAGTCGGTCGGCGGCGTCAATATCAATACCGGTGCCACCCGCCATCGCGGCATCGAGACCGCGGCCGAATACGACCTCGGCATGATCAACCCGGCGATGAAGGGCCTTAGCCTCTACGGCACCTATGCCTGGACCAAGGCCACGCGCGAGCAGGGCGTGAACAGCGGCAACCATGTGCAGCTCTACTCGCCACATGTTGCCACGCTGGGCACGCGCTACCGCATCGACAACTGGACCCTCAACCTGAATGCCTACGCCCAGTCGTCGCAGTTCGCCGATGATGCCAACACCGTGGCGGAAAGCGCCAACGGCAAGCTTGGCACCATTCCGGGCTATCTGCTGTTCAATGGCCAGGTCGCCTATGACTTCGACAGCGGCGTGACCATCGCCGCCGGCATGGTGAATATCCTCGACAAGGATTATTTCACCCGCGCCAGCGTTGAAGCGAATGGCGGCATCTTTGCCGGTGCGCCGCGAACGGCCTATATTCAGACCAAGTTCGTGTTCTGAGGCCCTAATCCGAAAGCAGGACGGCGCCAGTGACATTGCGACAGTTCTGGCGCCGTCTGCATCTCTGGATCGGTCTGGCCGGCGGCATCATTTTCGTGCTGCTCGGCCTCACCGGCAGCGCCCTGGTCTACCAGGACGAGATCCTCTCCCTGCTCTATCCGCGGCAGATGCGCGTGACCGTCAGCGAAACCGCTGCGCCGTCGCGCATTCTGACTGCCGCGCAATCCGCATTGCCTGCAGGCGACGGTCGCGTCGTCATCCTGCGCTATCCTGAAAATCCCGGCCGGCCAATACAGGCCCTGATCGAGCATGGCGGTGAGCGCCGCACCCTGCTGGTCGATCCGGCGAACGCAACGCTGCTCGGCCCGCTGCCGGGCGGAGAGATCTTTTCGGTGCTGCTGGAACTGCACAGCCGCCTGATGCTGCAGGCACTCGGTCGCGAGATCGTCGGCTGGGTCGGTGTCGTACTGGCAATCAGCGCGATCACCGGGCTTATCCTCTGGTGGCCGCAACCGCGCCTGCGTGCATGGAAACAGGCATTGCAGCTGAAGTGGCGCAACATGAGCTGGCAACGCCGCAGCTTCGATCTGCACAAGGTGATGGGCTCTGTCATTGCCATGCCGATGCTGCTGATCGCGCTGAGCGGCAGCGCCCTGACCTTCCGCGAGCCGCTGCTGCCGCTGATGACCGCACTGGGCGGGATCCCGCAGGCGCGCCCAGCCGTGCGCCCGATGACACTCGAAAATGCACGATCACTGGATGCGCTGGTCGACGAAGCGCTGCGACAGATTCCCGGCGCGCGACTGGTTTTCATTTCACCGCCGGCGCGGCCGGGCGGCGCCACCCGCATCCGCCTGCGGCAACCTGACGAGATTCACCAGAACGGCCGCAGCTATGTGCTGCTCGATGCCGCCGGCACCGTGCTGGACCTGCAGCGCGTGTCGGAGCTTCCCGCTGCCAATCTGGTGTTCGACCAGCTGCCCTACCCGCTGCATACCGGCTACATGTTCGGCGAGGCCGGGCGTTTCGTGGTCTTCATGGCGGGCATTCTGCCGCTGCTGCTGTTCGTTACCGGCCTGGTTCTGTGGCTGCGTCGCCGCTGAACTTCAGCCCGTCACGCCGACGCCACAGCATGAAGGCGCAGACACCGCCGCCCAGCGACAGCACCGTCATCGCCCAGTAGATCGCACCGCCGCCGGCCGCGAAGATCGGACCCACGGCCAGTGTGGCCAGCGCCAGCATCGTGCTGTTGGCGGCCACGTAAAGACTTTGCGCGGTGGCCGAGGTTTCCGGCGAACACCCCTCCGTCAGAAGCCGCATGGCGCCGAGATGCGCCGCGCCGAAGGTGGCGGCATGCAGAAACTGCAGCAGCACCAGCAGCATGTATTCCTCGGCGCCCGCCGTGATGCTCCAGCGCAGCACGCCACCGGCGGCGGCGATCAGCAGCAGGCCGGCGCCGCCCAGACGCGCCGGCAATTGCTGCGCGAAGGCGAACAGCACGATTTCGGCCAGCACGCCTTCGGCCCAGAGCCAGCCGATGGCGGCATCGCTATGGCCCATGCTGCGCCAGTGCAGCGTGCCGAAAGTGTAGAAAGCGGCATGGCTGGCCTGCAGGCAGGCGGTGGCGCCGACGAAGAGCAGGAAGCGGCGCTGACGCAGCAGCATCACGGCCGGCGCACCGGCGCGTGGCCTGGCCAGCGGCAGGCGCAGATCGGGCAGCAGATGCGCGCCGCCGACCAGGACCGCATAACCGGCCAGCAGCAGGATGAAAATCCAGTCCTCGTCCCTGCCCTTGAGCCAGAGACCGGAGAGATAGGCCGCGAGCAGGAAGCTGACGCTGCCCCATAGCCGCATGCGGCCGTAATTCAGCTGATGCCGTGCGGCCGCCAGCAGGGCGATGTTGTCGCTGAACGGCGTAATCGGCGCCCAGGCGGCGGAATGCACGACCCAGACCAGCAGCATCACCGAGAAGCCTTCCACCCATCCGAGCAGCGCGAAGCTGGCAATGCTGACCCAGACGAGCAGCAGGATCGCCAGCTTGCGACGGCCGCTGCGATCCACGGCATGCGCAGCTGCAGGGCCGGCGACGAGGCGCATCAGGATGCCGACGGCCAGCATGATCGAGATTTCAGTCGGACGCAGGCCGCGCGATTCGAGCCAGGCCGCGAAAAACGGCAGATACACGCCGGGAACCAGGAACAGCGCCGCGTAATGAAGGCTGATGCGCCAGCCGATGCTGCGACGGTTTTCCACAGCACCGGTTGCCGGATCGCTGGACACTGGGGCGCTCATGAAATGCTCCGGCTGCCCGCGAATCGGGCAGAGCAAAATTGTCTACAATTTTGCATGGCGCGTGGTTACAATTCCTTTTATATGCGGCGCACTTGAGGGCAGGGCGCCGACCGGCACACGACAATCCGACAGGATTTCGCAGGGGGACAAGATCGCATCATGCAGGCGATGACAAGAGGATGCGGCCAAATCGCCGTCGGCGGGGCACGCTGATGCAGGGCCCCGCTTTCGTCAAGATCGACGGCGTCAGCCTGGTCTACCGGCAGGCCGAGGAAGAAACCCTCGCCGTCGAGGACCTCAATATCGACATCCAGGAAGGCGAGTTCGTCGCCGTGGTCGGCCCGTCGGGCTGCGGCAAATCCACCCTGATGAAGCTGGTCACCGGCCTGCTCGATACCAGCGCCGGCAAGATCACCATCGGTGGCAAGCCGGTGAAAGGCCCCGTGCAGGGCGTCGGCATGGCCTTCCAGAATTCCACCCTGCTCCCCTGGCGCAGCACGCTCGACAACGTGATGCTGCCGCTCGAGATCGTCGAGCCGCACAAGCGCAAACTGCGCAAGGAAAAGAAGGCCTATGTCGAGCAGGCGATGGCCCTGCTCAAGACCGTGGGCCTGGCCGATTTCGCCGACAAATTCCCCTGGCAGCTGTCAGGCGGCATGCAGCAGCGCGCCAATGTCTGCCGGTCGATCATCCACAATCCACGCCTGCTGATGCTCGACGAGCCGTTCGGTGCGCTGGATGCCTTCACGCGCGAGGAACTCTGGGGCGTGATGCAGGCCCTGTGGATGGAAAAGAAATTCACCGCCATCCTGATCACCCACGACCTGCGCGAAGCAACCTATCTGGCCGACCGCGTATTTGTGATGAGCAAGCGTCCGGGCAGGATCATCCTGTCAAAGGAGATCGACATCCCGCGACCGCGCACGCTGGACACCACTTTCGAGCCGCATTTCGGCGAGATCGTGCATGAACTGCGTGAACACATCCATTCGGTGCGCGAATCATGATGAACGAGAAAAACCTGATCCGTGCGATGCCCTGGCTGGTGACCCTCGGCCTCCTGATCCTGTGGGAAGTCGTCTGCGTCGTCACCAAGGTGGAAACCTTCATCCTGCCGGCGCCCACCGTGGTGTTCGAGGCGATGGTGAAATTCGCGCCGCAGATCGCGCATCATTCGCTGCAGACCCTGATGACCACGACGGCCGGCTTTGCTTTGGGCGTGGTCGGCGGCGGCCTGCTCGGCGTTTTCATCGGCGCCTCGCGGCTGGTTTACGTCGGCCTTTATCCGGTGCTGGTCGGCTTCAACTCGATCCCGAAAGTGGCGCTGGTGCCGGTGCTGGTGATCTGGTTCGGCATCGGCACGGTGCCGGCCATTATCACGGCCTTCGTGATCTCTTTCTTCCCCATCGTGGTGAATGTGGCGACCGGCCTGGCCACCATCGAGCCTGAACTGCGCGACGTGCTGCGTTCCCTGGGCGCCAGCAAGACGGAAATCCTGACCAAGATTGGACTTCCACGGGCCATGCCCTATCTGTTCGCCTCGCTGAAGATCGCGATCACGCTGGCTTTCGTTGGCTCGGTGATCGCGGAGACGGTCGCCTCCAACGAGGGCATTGGGTACCTGATGCTGTCGGCTTCTTCGAGCTATAATGTGCCACTGGTCTTTGCCGGCCTGGTCGTCGTCGCCGTCATGGGCGTGGTGATGTATGCCGTCGCCGTGTGGTTCGAACGCCGGATGACCGGCTGGGCCTTCCGCGGCAGCGACCTGATGTCCTGATCCCGGGCTTTGCCGGGACGGGAGGAAACAATACCGGAGGCAGCATGTCCGAACCCGTAAGGTTCGTATCGCGCGGCCAGGTGGTGACGGTGGCACCGGATGTGCCCCACACCATGACGGTACTGGAGTATCTGCGCAGCCGCTTGCGCCGTACCGGTTCCAAGGAAGGCTGCGCCGAGGGCGACTGTGGCGCCTGCACCGTGGTGGTAGCCGACGCCGGGCCCGATGGCAGGCTGCGGCATCGCGCGGTCAATGCCTGCATCCTGTTCGTACACCAGCTCGACGGCAAGGCGCTGTTCACCGTCGATGACCTGGCAGACGGCGAGACGCTGCATCCGGTGCAGCAGGCGATGGTGGAGACGCATGGCTCGCAATGCGGCTTCTGCACACCCGGCTTCGTCATGTCGCTGTTCGGCTATTACAAGACCCATGACAAGGCCGACGACAGCAGTCTGAAGGATGCGCTGGCCGGCAACCTGTGCCGCTGCACCGGCTATCGCCCGATCCTGGAAGCCGGCGAAAAGATGTACGACGGCGGCCGTGACGACCGTTTCGCGCCGCAGGAGGCAGCCCTCCGCAAGCAACTCTCCGGGCTGGCGCGCGAGCGCATGCTGGATCACTCCACGCCGGAAGGCAGTTTCCTGGCACCCCGCACCGCCGATGAACTGGCCGAACTGCTGCATCGCCTGCCCGCCGGCGAAAACTGGATGCTGGCCGGCGGCACCGATGTCGGCCTGTGGGTGACCAAGCAGCATCGCGTGCCGCGCAGCATCGTCTATCTTGGCCGCGTGGCAGAGCTGCAGCAGATCATCGATCACGGCGACCGCATCGAGATCGGCGCCGGCGTCACCTACACTGATGCGTATCAGAGCATCGAAAAACTGCATCCGGCATTTGCGCGCATGGTGCGACGGCTGGGCTCCACGCAGATCCGCAATTCCGGCACGCTCGGCGGCAATATCGCCAATGGCAGCCCGATCGGCGACAGCATGCCGGCGCTGATTGCGCTGGGCGCGACCTTGAAGCTGCAAAGTAAAGCTGGCAGCCACGAGATGCCGCTGGAGGATTTCTTCCTCGCCTATCGCAAGACCGCCCTGCAGCCGGGTGAGTTCGTCGCCAGCGTGACCGTGCAGAAACCCGGCAAGGATAGCCACGTCGGCATCTACAAGCTCTCCAAACGGTTTGATCAGGATATCTCCGCCGTGCTGGCCGCCTTCCATCTGGTGCTGGAGGACGGTGTGGTGAAAAGCGCGCGGCTGGCCTTCGGTGGCATGGCCGGCACGCCGGCGCGCGCGCGCAAGGCCGAAGCGTTGCTGACCGGCCAGCGCTTTACACCGGATGAGGTCGAACCAGCCGTGGCAGTACTGGCGCAGGACTTCACGCCGATGAGCGACATGCGCGCCTCAGCGCAATACCGCCTGCTGGCGGCGCAGAACCTGCTGCGCAAATTCTGTGTCGAGGTCAGCAGCGGCAAGTCCATTTCGGCGGAAGCCGCCGAATGACGTCTGTGGTCCATAAACCGATCAAGCATGACAGCGCGCCCAAGCATGTCGCCGGCACCGCGCGCTATATCGACGACCTGCCCGAGCCCGAAGGCCTGCTGCACGCTGCCCTTTACTTAAGCGAGCGCACGCATGCGAAAATCCTGAAAGTGGATGTCTCGGCTGCTCTGGCTCTACCCGGCGTAATAACTGCTATCACGGTGGACGACGTGCCCGGCGACCCCGATATCGCGCCGGTGGTGCGCGGCGAGCCGATGCTGGCGCAGGGCGCGGTCGAGTTCCATGGCCAGCCGGTGGTGGCAATTGCGGCAATCGATCTGCCGACCGCGCGCCGCGCTGCCCGGCTGGTGAAAGTGGAATATGAAGACTTGCCGGCGATCCTGAGCATCACTGATGCCATCGAGAAGCAGAGTTTCCTGCTGCCGCCACTTGGCCTGAAACGCGGCGATGCCACGGCGGCGATTGCGAAAGCACCGCATCGCCTCAAGGGTGACCTGAATATCGGCGGGCAGGATCATTTCTATCTCGAAGGTCAGGCCAGCCTGGCCGAGCCGCGCGAGGATGGCGACGTGATCGTGCGCTGCTCGACACAGCATCCCTCCGAGGTGCAGAAGCTGATCGCGCGTGTTCTCGGCGCGCCGATGCATGCCGTCACCGTGGAATGCCGGCGCATGGGCGGCGGCTTCGGCGGCAAGGAAACCCAGGCGGCGCAATTCGCCTGCATCGCCGCCGTACTGGCACTGAAAACGGCCAGACCGGTCAAGCTGCGGCTCGACCGCGACGAAGACATGATCATCACCGGCAAGCGGCATGACTTCCTGTCGCGTTACGAGGTCGGTTTCGACGCCGAGGGCCGCATCCTTGGCTATGAGCTGACGCTGGCCGGGCGCGGCGGCTGGGCGGCCGACCTGACCGGCGCCGTGGTCGACCGCGCCGTCTTCCATGCCGATTCCAGCTACTGGTTGCCGGATGTCATCATCACTGGCCTGTGCTGCAAAACCAACACGGTGTCGAACACCGCCTTTCGTGGCTTCGGTGGACCACAGGGCATGGCGACCACGGAATATGTGATCGACGAGATCGCGCGTTACCTGAATCGCGATCCGCTGGAAATCCGCCTCGCCAATCTCTACGGCAAGGATACCAACAACGTTACGCCGTATTTTCAAACCATCACCGACAATATCCTGCCCGAACTGTTCGACGAGCTGCTGGCGAGCAGCGACTACAAGCGTCGCCGACAGGAGATCGACACCTTCAACGCGCAAAGCCCTTACCTGAAGAAAGGCCTGGCGCTGACGCCGGTGAAGTTCGGTATTTCCTTCACCACCACCTTCCTCAACCAGGCCGGCGCGCTGGTGCTGGTCTACGAGGACGGCTCGGTACAGCTCAATCACGGCGGCACCGAGATGGGCCAGGGCGTCTATATCAAGGTGGCACAGGTGGTGGCCGAAACCTTCGGCATCTCGCTCGACCATATCCGCATCACGGCGACGCGCACCGACAAGGTGCCGAATACCTCGGCCACGGCAGCCTCGGCCGGCGCCGACCTGAACGGTAAGGCTGCGGAGACTGCCGCGCTGGAGATTCGTGGCCGGCTGGCAGTCGTGGCTGGCGCGATGCTGGGCGCCGCGCCCGATCAGGTGGTGTTCGCCAATGATTGCGCCAGCGCCGGCGGCAAGTCGGCGACCTTTGCCGAGGTGGCGCATAAGGCCTGGATGGAGCGCGTGTCGCTGGCGGCATCGGGCTTTTATGCCACGCCCGATATTCATTTCGACCGCGCCAACGGCCGTGGCCGGCCGTTCTACTATTTCGCCTATGGCGTGGCGGCGACCGAAGTGCTGGTGGATTGCTTCACCGGTGAATACCGCTTCACCCGCGCCGACCTGCTGCATGACTGCGGCACATCGCTGAACCCGGCCATCGATCTCGGTCAGGTCGAGGGCGGCTATATCCAGGGCCTGGGCTGGCTCACCATGGAAGAGCTGTGGTGGGACGATAAAGGCCGTCTGCGGACGCATGCGCCCAGCATCTACAAGATTCCCACCGCCCGCGACCTGCCGGAAGATTTCCGCGTGCAACTGGTTTCTGGCCGCGCCAATCCGGCCAACACGGTGTTCCGCTCCAAGGCCGTGGGCGAACCGCCACTGATGCTCGGCATTTCGGGCTGGCTGGCGCTGAAGGATGCCGTCGCCGCCGCAGCCGGCACGCGACAGGTACATCTCGATGCGCCAGCAACCCCGGAACGCGTGCTGCTGGCGATTGAAGCGGCAAAGCGGACGGCGACTGCGGTCGCCACGGATATGGCGGCCGGAACATGAGCGCGCACTGGCTGAATGCCCTGACCGACCTGGAGACTCGCGGCATCCCCGCCGTGCTGATCACGGTGGCCGCCACCGACGGTTCGGCGCCGCGCGAGGCCGGCACCAAGATGGTGGTGACGCCCGACGACACCGTCGGCACCATCGGTGGCGGCACGCTCGAATTCCGCGCCATCGAGATCGCGCGCCAGATGCTGACCGGCAAACAGGGGCCAAGTTTACGCAAATTCCCGCTCGGGCCCTCGATGGGGCAATGCTGCGGCGGCACCATGACGCTGCTGTTCGAGCCGCAGCGGCCGGATCTTTTCACGGTGGCTCTGTTCGGTGCTGGCCATGTCGGCAAGGCCGTGGTGCAGGTTCTCAGCGCCCTGCCCTGCAAAATTCGCTGGATCGATCCGCGGCCCGACGAATTCCCCGACCATGTACCGCCCGGCGTGGAGATCGAGATCAGTAACGCGCCCGAACGCGAGGTGAGCAGCCTGCCTGACGATGCCTGGCTGCTGATCATGAGCCACAGCCATGCGCTGGACCTCGGCATCGCGGCGAAAGCCCTGCAGGAAGATCGCTTCTCTTATGTGGGCCTGATCGGCTCGGAGACCAAGCGCGCGCGCTTCATCAAGCGGTTCCGCGAACTGGGCTTAAACGAGGCGCAGATCGGCAAATTGACCTGCCCGATCGGCATCGACGGTGTGACCGGTAAGCATCCCGGCGAGATCGCGATTGCGACGGCGGCACAGCTGCTGCGCCTGCGCGAGGCGAAGCGCACGACCTTACGCGTGGTCGACGAGAGCGCGGCCTAGCAGCTACGCTTTACAACCCCAGAATCTTCAGCTGGTCCTGCAGTTCGGCTTCCGTCATCGGATAGTCCGAACCGTTGCGTGCATTCAGCATCATACGCGGCGGCACACGGGCCATGTCGCGCTGCACCATCACGGCGGTGCGCATCGAGAATTTGGCGCGCCAGACCAGCGAGGTGATCAGGCGGCCATTGCGCACCTCGAAAGCCTTCTGGATCACTGACAGTGGGATGCGGCCGTTCTGGATCAGTGCCTGTAGCACAAAGTTCTTGTCGCCGCGCTCGATGGCATCCTGCACCATGTCGTTGTCGAGCTTCTTGTCCTTGATCAGCTTTTTCACTTTTGCCTCGGCCTCGGCCATCGGCGTCTGCGCGTCAGTTTCGCCGTCAGCCTCTTCCAGCGTCACTTCCAGGCGCTTTTCCATCACTTGGCGAACTTCCGCCAGCGTATCTGCCGACAGGTCCTTGCGGCTGGCCAGCATCTTGAGCAGCGAACCGGCGACAAAACCGGCGATGCGCTTGGCCGCGCCACCCGGCAAGTTCGGCCGGTGCACCAACGGCTCATGCCAGGTCTCGATGCCGGGCGCGGAATCCAGAATGAGATCCAGCGTCTCCTCACGAATCTGCGCCGAGTCATTGGCCAGCAGCGCCGTCACGGCCGACACGTCACGCGTCTGGACAATCGCATCCGACACGCCCGACGAAAGTCCGACGCGGCGGGCAATGGCCGAGAGCGCGCCGGTATGCGCCGAACTGGAGACGATCTCGCGCAGGTCGTCGTCGGTCAGCAGCGGCGAGAATTGCAGCACCGGGGCCGAGACGATCACCTCGACATCGAGCGCCAGCTGCTTGACCAGGTGATGCGGCACGTTGACGGCCGATTTCAGTGCCTCCGACAACGCCGCGCGGATGCGGGCCAGTTCGTCCTGCGCCAGCAGTTCCAGTGTCTGGATGGCCAGTTCACGCGCCTTGCCGGCTTCGTCTTCCGTCATGTCGGGCAGCAGGCGCGCCACCTTGGCGGCCAGGCGATGCCGCACCTCCTCGGACTCGTCATTGGCCAGCAGCAGATGCGCCTGCGCCGGAGTCGCCTCGTTGTCGGCGATGGCGCGGCGCACTTCCTCAGCCTGGTCGATGGCGAGGTAATAGAGGATCTCCGGCTGGGTATCGGCGCGGGTGGCGAGCTTCAGCCGCTCGGCTGCATCGGCCGAGGCCGCCAGCGCTTTCGCCTTGTCGTATTCGATCCCGCTCACGTCTGATCCTCGTTGTCGGGCCCAGAATCAGGCAACGCGGCAATATGACTGCGCCCCTTGCCGCCTTTCTTGGCGGCATACATCGCTTCGTCGGCGCGGGCAATCAGCGCCTCGGTGGTTTCGGGTTCATCAAGGCGCGAAAACACCGCGCCGACCGACAGGCCGAGCGGGAAACCTTCGACGCCATACTGCGCATCCAGCTCGCGGCCGATCTCGTGCAGCCGCTGGCTGATCGATTCCGCCGCGTTGCGGTCGGTTTCCTCGAGCCAGAGCAGGAACTCATCGCCGCCGATCCGCGAGGCCAGATCGACGCCGCGCATCAGCCGCTTCGCCGCATCGGAAACATGCGTCAGCACATCGTCGCCGACCTTATGGCCGCGCACGTCGTTCACCTTCTTGAAATTGTCGAGATCGAAATAGATCAGCGTGCCGCGCACCTTGTTACGAATATGCCGGCCCAGCCGCTTCTCCAACTCGGCCAGGAAAGCGCGGCGGTTCAGCAGCCCGGTCAGGCCGTCGGTGCTGGCGAGTTTATTGAGCTGCTGATGGGCGCGGCGCAGCGCATCGACGCGTTCGCGCGCCTCGGTCACGTCCCGGGCAACGCCGCGCGCGCCGAGCCAGTTGCCCTGTGGATCGCGCACTGGCACGCAGGAGACCTCGAAACAGCCGAGCGTGCCGTCTTTGCGCTGCAGGAAAATCTCGGTGGCGTCCTGCGGCGCCTGCGCCTCGAACGGCAACAGCGCCGGCACCGGCGTATCGGCGCTGTGTGCGGCCACCAGTTCGCTGGCGATGCGGCCTTCCAGCTCGCGCGCGGTATAGCCGAGCGCACCGCGCGGTGACACGAATCCCAGCCGGCCATCCGGCTTGGTCTCCCAGGCGAAATCGGTGGAGCAG
Source organism: Ferrovibrio terrae (assembly GCF_007197755.1). NCBI lineage: Bacteria > Pseudomonadati > Pseudomonadota > Alphaproteobacteria > Rhodospirillales > Rhodospirillaceae > Ferrovibrio > Ferrovibrio terrae. The sequence continues at coordinate 2,268,740 of NZ_CP041636.1, read as the reverse complement.
GACACCAGGTCCTTGAACAATTGGCGCGACTGCATCAGCGCGTTGATCAAGTTGCGCTCCAGCGTGCCGTCACGCGCCAGTAGCAGCAGGCGGCGGCCGGGCGCTTCACCAACCGGGATCAGCGTCACCTGCAGGGCGGTACCGCCGCGCGGACCGGACAGATCGGCGCGATCCTGCCGCATCTCGCCGTCACGCAGCGCCGCGCTCATCGCGGCTGCCAGGCCCGGCAGCTTCTGTTCGGCCAGGGCATCAAGCAGGGGAGCAGCAGCCGCATTGGCGAGCAGGGCCGCGCCGTCGCCGGCCAGCAGCGCAGCCGGACCGGGAAACTGCGGCACCAGCTGGGCGGGGTCGAGACCCACGCCTTGCGCTGCGGTTTCCTGTGCTGCCCTGCCGGAACTCAAAGCGTGACCCCTAACCTTCAGACGGGCTTTACCGCCCGGATGCTCGCCATTTTAGCCGGAAGCCCCTAAGCTGCGAAACCGTGATCTCCCGGCCATCCACACCCATCCAGACTTCCGCCACGGCTCCGCTATCGGGTGCCAGCCTGCGCGATGCCCATACCTGGGTGTTCGATCTGGACAATACGCTCTATCCCGCCGAATGCGCCCTGTTTGACCAGGTGCAGCAGCGGATGGGCGAATTCATCTCCACCACCTTCGCATTGGATGCAGCAGCAGCAGCCGAGAAGCGCAAGTATTTCTTCCAGACGCACGGCACGACGTTGCGCGGCCTGATGGTGGAGCATGGCGTCGATCCGGTCGCCTTTCTGGATTATGTGCACGACATCGACCTGAGCGTCGTGGCCGCCATGCCCGCGCTGGCCGAGCAGCTGCAGCGCCTGCCCGGCCGCAAGCTGATCTACACCAACGGCACGGTGGCGCATGCCGAACGCATCATGCGCAAGCTCGGCGTGCATCACCATTTCGAGGCAGTGTTCGATATCGTCGCTTCCGACTACCTGCCCAAACCGGAGATCGCGCCCTATCGCGCGATGCTGAAGGCGCATGGTGTCGAGCCCATGGGCGCAGTGATGGTGGAAGACATGGCGCGCAACCTGAAACCCGCCGCCGAACTGGGCATGACCACGATCTGGGTGCCGACCGCGGCGGCCTGGTCCAAGCCGGATGGCGACGACCAGTCGCATATCCATTACACCGCCCCCGATCTGACCGCGTTCCTGGCCGCTTTGCCGGCCTAAAAACCCTCTCCGGGTTGACTCGGAAAGCCTGCCGGCTATTGTCTCGCGATCTCGCAGACCCGCATTTCGCAAGGATTTCCGCCATGACCGACGCCGCCCTCGCCAAGCAGCTCCAGCCCGTGATCGACGCCGCCTGGGAGGCGCGCGACCAGGTCAATTTCCAGACCAAGGGCGAAGTGCGCGACGCGGTCGAAGCCACGCTGAACGCGCTCGACGAAGGCAAGCTGCGCGTCGCCGAAAAGGCCGATGGCAAATGGAGCGTGAACCAGTGGGCCAAGAAGGCCGTACTGCTGAGCTTCCGCCTGACCGACAACATGCTGATCAGCGACGCGCCGGGCGGCGCCAGCTGGTTCGACAAGGTGCCGTCGAAATTCGCCGGCTGGAACGAGCAGCGTTTCCGCGCCGCCGGCTTCCGCGCCGTGCCGGGCGCCGTGGCGCGCCGCGGTTCTTATGTGGCGCCGGGCGTGATCCTGATGCCGAGCTTCGTGAACCTGGGCGCCTATGTCGACAGCGGCACCATGGTCGATACCTGGGCCACCGTCGGCTCGTGCGCGCAGATCGGCAAGAACGTGCATCTGTCGGGCGGCGTCGGCATCGGCGGCGTGCTGGAACCGCTGCAGGGCAACCCGGTGATCATCGAGGATAACTGCTTCATCGGTGCGCGGTCCGAAGTGGTGGAGGGCGTGATCGTGGAAGAAGGCGCCGTGTTGTCGATGGGCGTCTATCTTGGCGCCGGCACCAAGATCATCGACCGCGCCACCGGCGAGGTCTTCGTCGGCCGCGTGCCGGCCTATTCGGTGGTGGTTTCGGGCAATATCCCGGGCAAGCCGCTGCCGGACGGCACACCGGGCCCGTCGCTGTACTGCGCCGTGATCGTTAAGCGCGTGGATGCACAGACCCGTTCAAAGACATCCATTAATGATCTCCTGCGCGATTAATCGCGCAGGCAGGATCAACGATCTGCTCCGCGACTGACATCCTTCCGGTGGCAATGCGCCGCCGCAGAGCTCATCCTTTTGGTTGAAACTGCGGCGCGCACACCTTTCCTTAACGATGAATGGCGAGGCTCAAGAATCTAATCCCTTGAGTCCCGCGATCATGACGTTCCAAGAACCCAAAGGCCGCCGCATCGACCCGAGCGCCTTCCGCCGTTCCACCATCCTGGTGGCCGAGGGAGATCGCGGCCTGCGCCGTACGCTGCGCGATGTGCTGCTCGGGATGGGCTTCCCGTCCATCGTGCTGGCCTCGAATTCGGCCGAAACCATGCGCCAGATCGTGGAGCAACGCCCCAGCGTGGTGCTGCTGGACCACAAGCTGCCCGGCAGCGGTGCTGCCGGCGGCGACGGCCTGACGCTGACCCGCCGGCTGCGCCGCGAAAACGATCCTCTGCCGATCATCCTGATGGCCACCGCGCCCGATGCTGCCCTGGTGGCGGCCGCGCGCGATGCCGGGGTGAACGAGATCGTGCGCAAGCCGCTGTCGATGGAAAGCCTGGTGCTGCGTCTGATGCATGTGCTGCAGGTGCCGCGCAAGTTCATCCGCAGTCCCGGCTTCCTCGGTCCCGACCGCCGCCGCCTGGTTGACCGCCGCCGCACCGAACGGCGGACCGAAACCCCGCTTCCGGCCGAACAGGAACGGCGCCAGAAGCCGAGCCGCCGCAGCGGCGATGAGCGCCGCAAGCCGCCCAAATCGGCTTAAATCTCCACGTGCCAAAAAAAGGCCGGTCAGGGCGGGGAAGCCAGACCGGCCAGGCAAGTTGGGACCGGTACACCCTGCACCGGACAATTCGCAGTCTGATACGCGGCCATGACTCTGGTGTGACGGGACCAGTCCTGTTGTACTGACCCGGCCGGATCGCCCCCGTGTCGCCTGGGCGCCTGCGGACAGAAAATTCGTTCGCTTGCATTACTGTTATTCCCCGCTACAATCCGCCGCACAAGAATTCGCCCGGCCGCCAGAGCCGTGGTCAGAGATGTCCGGGGAGGACAGTCACCTTGCCAGCGCCCCTGCGCAGTCCTGCGATCCGCAATGGAGCCAAGGCCGAGCGCCCCAAGCTGGAGCGCCGCGCCGCCAGCGTGGTCGATTACGGCACCCTGCCCGATCATGTCGGCTACCTGCTCCGCCTCGCGCAGCTGCGCGTCTGGGAGGATTTCTACGGCCGCATGGGCGATACCGGCGTCAGCCCGGCGCTGTTTTCAGCGTTGATGCTGGTGCGGAGCAATCCCGGCATCCAGCAGAGCCGGCTGGGCGAAGCGCTCGGCGTCGCGCGTTCGGGCGCCATGACCATGACCGACCGGCTGGAACGGCTGGGCCTGGTCGAACGCCGCGCCGATCCACATGACCGCCGCGCCTATGGCCTGTTCCTGACCGCCGACGGCGACCGCCGCATGGCGGAATTCGTCGCCCGGGTCCAGCAGCATGACATGCTGATCAACCAGGCACTGAGCCCGGACGAGCATCGCACCCTGATGCAGCTGCTGCACAAATTCGTCGCCGCCCCCACCCCGATCGCCGAAGAGCGTCGCGCGCAGGGCGGCCAGCCAGCCGCAAGGCTATCCGCCGTCGACGACGATCCAGTAGCATCGCGTACCAAACGCGCCGTCCCTGCCGGACGGCGCGCATCCCTGTCCTGAGTCACAATGGATAAAAAACGGAGGAAATCATGAGCATCAAGCTTACTCGCCGCCAGTTTGCAGCATCTGCTGCCGGCGTCGCACTCGCCGCCGGCACCGCGCCCTTCAACATCGTGAAGGCGCAGACCGGCAAACTGAAGATCGGCTCGATCCATCCGCGTTCGGGCTTCCAGGCCCAGCTCGGCATCGCCTGCCAGCGCGGCATCGATCTGGCGCCGAAAGTGCTGCAGCAGATTGGCATCAAGGCCGATGTCGAGATCATGAACGCCGACACCGAGTCGAATGTCGACGTCGCGCGTGCCCGCGCCGAAAAGCTGATCAACGACGGCGCCAATGTGCTGATCGGCGCCTTTGACAGCGGCCAGTCCGCCGCCATCGCCCAGGTCGCCGAGCAGAAGGGCGTGCCCTATATCATCAACGTGGCCGCCGCGCCGCAGATCACCGAACAGGGCTACAAGTTCGTGTTCCGCAACTTCCCGACCGCGCCGATGCTGGTCGGCGACGGACTGAACCTGATGAAGGGCGTGTTCGAGAAGAGCGGCATCACGCCGAAGACCGCCGTGTTCATGCATGTCAACGATACCTTCGGCCAGGCGATGGCCGGCGCGATCAAGGCGATGGCGCCGCGCTTCAACCTGCCATTCCAGATCGTCGAGACGATCTCCTACGATCCGCAGGCCAAGGATCTGTCGGTCGAAATCGCCAAGGCGAAGGCGACCGGCGCCGAACTGCTGATGCCGGTGACGCGCCTGAACGATGCCATCCTGATGGTGCGCGAGATGGTAAAACAGCGCTGGGAACCGAAGATCGTGATGAGCCCCGGCGCGCCGGGCTTCTACGAAGGCCAGTTCTACAAGACGCTGGGCAAGTTCTCGAACTACCTGCTGACCAATGTGCCCTGGTATAACCCGCGTTCAGGCATGACGCAGAAGTTACTCGACGAGTTCACCAAGAGCTACAAGGGCGAACTGTTCGAACTGAACGTCGGCTTCTCCTTCGAGGCCGTCATGGTGGCCGTCATGGCACATAACGCCGCCAAGAGCACGGCGGGTGCGGCGCTGGCCGATGCGATCCGCAAGACCAACATCACCGATCATGTGATGGCGGGCGGCCCGCTGCAGTTCGATGCCAAGGGCCAGAACGTCAACATCAAGTCGGTGACGCTGCAGAATCTCGACCAGCGCCCGAAGGTTGTGCTGCCGCTCGACATCGCGGAAGACAACCTGACCCTGCCGCTGCCGAGCTGGCAGAAGCGGGCCTGATCGTCATAACCCACGCATGACCACACGAAGAAACCGATGCCTGCTGATTTGATTCTGACTGTTGCCGTACAGGGCATCCTGACCGGACTGGTTTACGGCCTGATGGCCCTGGGCCTGTCGGTCATCTTCGGAGTGGTCCGCGTGGTCAATTTTGCCCATGGCGAGATGATGACGATCGCGTCTTATGCCGCGATCGTCGCTTTCAGCGCCTGGAATATCGACCCGCTGATTTCCATGATCCCGATTGCCGTCCTGCTGTTCGCGCTGGGCTATGCGATGCAGTCGGTGCTGATCAATCCCTTCATCAATCGCCCGGAACACAGCCAGTTCATCCTGCTGGCCGCCGTGGCGATCATCATGGTCAACGGCCTGCTGATGATCTTCGGGCCCGATGCCCGCAACGTGCTGGTCGATTATGCACTCGACTCCATCGAGGTCGGTCCGCTGCTGATCGACAAGGTGCGCGTGATCACCGCCGTTCTGGCCCTGGTGATTACCTCCGGGCTGTTTGCCTTCTTCAAGCTGAGCCGCACTGGCAAGGCGATCCGCGCCTGCGCCGACAATCATCTCGGCGCTCTGGTGATCGGCCTCAACATCAAACACCTCTATGCCCTCACCTTCGGCATCGGCTCGGCCATCGTCGGCGCCGCCGGTGCAATGATGACGCTGCTGATCGACACCACGCCTAACATTGGCCCCGTCTTCACCCTGCAGGCCTTCGTCATCGTCATTATCGGCGGCCTCGGTTCGATGCCCGGCGCGCTGCTCGGCGGTGTGCTGATCGGCCTGTCGGAAGCCATGTCCGGCCTGTTCTTCGCACCCTCGGCCAAAACCATGTTCGGCGTCGCCATCCTCATTCTGGTTCTTCTGTTCCGGCCCCAGGGCCTCTTGGGGCGCAAGGCATGATCGCGCGTCTGCTCGATGGCGTGCCGAAGCGCGCCCTGGTCCTGCTCGGCCTGCTCTTGGCCTTCCTGCTGGTCGCGCCGCTGTTCGTCGGCAACTACATCCTGTCGGTGCTGATCCTAGTGCTGTATTTCGCCTACACCGGCCAGGCCTGGAACGTGATGATGGGTTTCGCCGGCCAGCTCAGCCTCGGCCATTCGCTCTATGTCGGCCTCGGCGCCTATACCGCGGCCGCGCTCTATGTGCATTTCGGCATCGGGCCATGGGTGGGCGTCTGGATCGCCATCATCATCAGCATGGCCGCCGGCCTGGTGATCGGCTTCCTCGCCTTCCGCTTCGGCATCGGCGGCGTGTATTTCGCCCTGCTGACCATCGCCTTTGCCGAATTCACCCGCGTCGGCTTCGATCACTTCATGTGGGTGAACGGCTCGGGCGGCTTCTTCCTGCCGGTGACGCAGTACAGCATGAACGATCCGCTCAACCTGCGCGGCTCGCCGATGATGTTCTATTACATTCTGCTCGCCATCACCGTGCTGGCCTTCATTTTCTGCCGCTGGCTGCTGACCGGCCGCATCGGCTATTACTGGCTGGCGATCCGCGAGGAGCCTGAGGCCGCGCAGACGCTGGGCATCAACATCTTCCGCTACAAGATGATCGCTGTGGCGATCTCGTCCGGCATGACCGCGCTCAGCGGCGTGTTCTTCGCCTTCTATTACAACAACCTGTTCCCCGAGCAGATTTTCAGCATGAACCGCTCGATCGAACTGATCCTGGGGCCCATCATCGGCGGCGTCGGCTCGCTGTTCGGACCTATTCTCGGCGCCTTCGTGCTGACCGCTTTGGCCGAGGCACTCAACGACATCATGGTGGCGCTGGGTTATGAACTGCCGGGCGTGAAGCTGCTCTTCTACGGCTTCTGCCTGCTGGCCGTGGTGATGTGGCTGCCGAACGGCATCTGGCCGCCCCTGCGCAAATGGCTGAAGCTGGAGGACCGCTCATGAGCGCGACGCCGCTGCTTGCCGTCACCGGCATCTCGAAAAGCTTTCGCGGCCTGCGCGCGGTGAACCAGGCCAGCCTGACCGTGCCGCAAGGCGGCATCGTCAGCCTGATCGGCCCGAACGGTGCCGGCAAGACCACCTGCTTCAACATGATCGCCGGCGTGTTCAATCCCGACGAAGGCAGCATCATGTTCGGCGACCGCAGCATCGCGGGGCTTCGGCCTGACCAGATATGCCACGCCGGCATCGGGCGCACCTTCCAGATCGTGAAGCCCTTCAAGGAACTCACCGCGCTGGAAAACGTGATCGTCGGCGCGCTGCGCAACGAGACCAGCACGCGCGCGGCGCGCAAGAAAGCCGAGGGCGTGCTCGACCAGCTCGGCATGCTCGACAAGCGCGACCAGCCGGCCGCGCAGCTGACGCTGCCCGAACGCAAACGGCTGGAAGTGGCGCGCGCACTCGCCACCGATCCGAAGCTGCTGCTGCTGGATGAAGTGATGGCGGGCCTGCGCCCGACCGAGACCGACCAGATGGTGGCGGTGTTCCGCGACCTGAACCGCAAGGGGCTGACTATTCTGCTGATCGAGCATGTGATGCGCGCTGTGATGGCGCTGTCGCAGCATGTGGTGGTGCTGCATCATGGCCAGGTGATCGCCGATGGCGCACCGGAGCAGGTGGTGCGCGACCCGGCCGTGCTGGAATGCTATCTGGGCGAGGAGGCCGAGGTATGAGCAGCCTCGTCCTGAAAGACCTCGATGTTTTCTACGGTGATGCGCAGGCGCTGGATGGCGTGTCGCTGGAAGTGCCGCAGGGCAGCATCGTCGCCATCGTCGGCGCCAATGGCGCCGGCAAGTCGACGCTGATCCGCACCATCGCCGGCATCGAGACGCCGCGACGCGGCCAGATCAGCTACAAGGGCGCGCAGATCGGCGGACTGCCCAGCTATAAAGTCTGTAACCTCGGCATCGGCCAGGTGGCGGAAGGCCGCCAGATTTTCCCTTCGCTCAGTGTGATGGAGAATCTGGAAATGGGCGCGTTGCTGCCGCGTGCGCGTGGCAAGGAAAAGGCGACGCTGGAGGAAGTGTTCCAGCTCTTCCCGCGTCTGGCCGAACGGCGCGACCAGCTGGCCGGCACCATGTCGGGCGGCGAACAGCAGATGCTGGCGATTGGCCGCTGCCTGATGGGCCAGCCAGACCTGATCATGTTCGACGAGCCGTCGCTCGGTCTTGCCCCTGCCGTGGTGCAGGAGGTGTTCCGCATCATCAGGCTGCTGCACGAGAAACGCGGCCTGACCGTCATTCTCGTTGAGCAGAATGTCGCGGTGTCGCTGAAGCTGGCGGACCATGCCTATGTGCTGGAGAACGGCCGCATCGTGATGCAGGGCAGCGGGCAGGACCTGCTGCATGACGATCGCGTGCGACAGGCCTATATGGGGCTGTAATGAAAAGGCCACCTCGCGGTGGCCTTTTCATTTTCTGAAGAAGCGTGGGCTACGCCAGATTGGCGAAGAAGTCGTTGCCCTTGTCGTCCACGATGATGAAGGCGGGGAAGTCTTCCACGTCGATCTTCCACACCGACTCCATGCCGAGTTCGGGATATTCGTGCTGCTCGACCTTCTTGATGCAGTTCTTGGCCAGGATCGCGGCCGGACCGCCGATCGAGCCGAGATAGAAGCCGCCGTATTTCTTGCAGGCTTCGGTCACCTGCTTGGATCGGTTGCCCTTGGCGAGGCTGATGAAGCCGCCGCCGTTTTCCATCAGCGTGCCGACATAAGAATCCATGCGGCCGGCCGTGGTCGGGCCGAACGAGCCGGACGCCATGCCATCGGGCGTCTTGGCCGGGCCTGCATAATAGATCATGTGGTTCTTCACATAGTCGGGCAGGCCCTCGCCGCGCTCGATGCGTTCGGCGAATTTGGCATGCGCCAGATCGCGGGCGACAATCAGCGTGCCGCTAAGCGACAGCCGCGTCTTGACCGGATACTGCGACAGCGTCTTGCGGATTTCGCTCATCGGCTGGTTCAGGTCGATCCTGACCACTTCCGCCGACAGCTTGTCTTCCCGCTCGGGCAGATACTGCGCCGGATTGGTTTCGAGCTGTTCGAGATAGATGCCATCGCGGGTGATCTTGCCCAGCGCCTGGCGGTCGGCCGAGCAGGACACCGCCATGCCGACCGGCACGGAGGCGCCATGCCGCGGCAGACGGATCACGCGCACGTCGTGGCAGAAATACTTGCCGCCGAACTGCGCGCCGATGCCATTGGCGCGGGTGAGTTCGAGAATCTTCTGCTCGAATTCGATATCGCGGAAGGCATGGCCGGCGTCGCTGCCTTTGGTCGGCAGATGGTCGAGATAGCGCGCCGAGGCCAGCTTGGCGGTCTTGAGGTTCAATTCAGCGGAGAGGCCGCCGATCACGATAGCCAGGTGATAGGGCGGGCAGGCGGCCGTACCAAGCGTCTTGATCTGGGTATCGAGGAATTTGATCAGGTTGTCGCCACGCAGCACGGCAGGCGTCTGCTGGAACAGATAAGTCTTGTTGGCCGAGCCGCCGCCCTTGGCCATGAACAGGAACTTGTAGGCGTCGCCCTCGGTGGCATAGAGCTCGATCTGCGCCGGCAGATTCGTGCCGGTGTTCTTTTCCTCGAACATGGTGAGCGGCGCGAGCTGCGAGTAGCGCAGGCTGGTCTCGGTATAGGTGCGGTAGACGCCCTTCGAGATCGCCGCCTCGTCGCTGCCAGAGGTCCAGACATACTGGCCCTTCTTGCCGATCACGATGGCGGTGCCGGTATCCTGGCAGGACGGCAGCACCATGCCGGCCGAGATATTGGCGTTCTTCAGAAGCTCTAATGCTACGAAGTGATCGTTGGGCGAGGCATCCTTGTCGTCCAGGATGGCGCGCAGCTGCGCCAGATGGCCGGGACGGAACAGATGCGCGATGTCGCGCATGGCGTTGAAGGTGAGATCGCCGAGCGCCTGGTCGCTGACCTGCAGGATGTCCTTGCCGGCCGCCTTGATGACTTCGACGCCGTCGCCGGAGATCTTGCGATAGGGCGTGGTGTCGGGACCGAGCGGAAGCAGGTCCTCGTAGCGGAACTCGGGCATTGTCGTCTCCGGGGCTGGTCTGCGGCTCCAGGGTTTGAGCCGGCAAAGAAAAGGCGGTCTAGGGTTTCTTCTTGCGGAAGGCATCCAGCGCAACCACGTCGCCGGTCTTGCGCTCGGCTGAATCCTCAGTAGTCGCGTCGGCATCCCCGGCCTGGCCGGGCTCGGCATTGCCGATCGGCGCGGGCGTGGCCATGGCCGGGCGGTTTTCCGCATTCGGCATGACGCGGAACTGCAGGCCGAACTGCACGCTGGGATCGGCAAAGGCCGTGATCGCCGCATAGGGGATCACCAGGCGCTCGGGCACCTTATTGAAGCTGAGCGTGGCCTGGAACCAGTCTTCATGCGCCTCCAGCCCCCAATACTGGTGCTGCAGCACGATGGTCATCTCTTCCGGATAGCGCTCATGCAGATAGTCCGGCAGTTCGACGCCGGTCTGGTCGGTGCGGAAGGTGATGTAGAAATGGTGGTTGCCGGGCAGGCCGAATTCCGCGGCGCGCTTCAGCGCCTCGCGCACCGCGCCACGCAGCGCGGTTTCCACCAGGAGGTTATAGTCGAGCAGCTTGCCGGCCATGACTGAATCTTCTCGATAACGCGATTGCACCATTTTACCCCTCTGCTTCGGGGGGTTCAATTCCAAGCCGGGCTATAGCCGGGGTCATCCACAGCTATTGTCCGTACCCTTATCAGAAAAGGGGGCCCTTATCAGAAAAGAGGGTCTTAACGGAAAGTGGGGGGCTTCTGTTGCCCGGCGCCCCCCGAGCCGCGCTTACCTATTAGGCAGCGAGTGCAACGCGATTGTCGTTGGCACTTAGAGGTTGACCCGATAACGGCGGTATCATGCCGGGCAAAAACCGTGTTTTTACTGCGCACGTCGAAGCTGATTCGCCCCCAGCATCAGCCCAGAGTGGCCGATAACGGCCCAATCTGGGGTCACCAGTCTGGGCTCATGGTGGAGGCGCCGGGTACTGCCCCCGGGTCCGTAACGCCTATTCCGCACGGCGTTTATCGCCATAGTCGGGTTGCCCCGACAGACCTAATCTAGTGTGTCCGGAGGGGTTTTTGAAGGGCCCCACCCGAACGGTCTTCCGGGAGACTTGGGCGGACTCGGGGTGGCGGTCTATAACCTCCTGCTTTCGCCCGGCGGCCCGAGTCGCCGGTATTGCCCGGAGATTTGCCGCATGACCATGACGCCGGAGCAGGCCGCCGAAATCGCCGCCCTGCGCAGCCAGAGCCAGACCACCCGCCGCGCCACCGTGCCGGCGCTGGAAGAGATCCTGTACGAGCCGCTCAACGTGCTCGACCATGGCTTCGTCCGGGTCATCGATTACATGGGTGACGACTCGGCGGTAGTGCAGGCGGCCCGCGTCTCCTATGGCCGCGGCACCAAGAAGGTCAGCGAGGATCGCGGCCTGATCAACTACCTGATGCGCCATCGGCACACCACGCCGTTCGAGATGTGCGAAATCAAGTACCATGTGAAGCTGCCGATCTTCGTGGCGCGCCAGTGGATCCGCCATCGCACCGCCAATGTGAACGAATACTCGGCGCGCTATTCGATCCTCGACAACGAATTCTACATCCCGGCGCCGGACCAGCTGGCGGCGCAGTCCAGCTCGAACCGCCAGGGCCGCGGCGATGTGCTGACGGGTTCAGAAGCCGCCCGCGTGCTGGACCTGCTGAAGCGCGACGCCGCGCAGAGCTACGCCTCGTATGAGGAAATGCTCAACGAGAAGCCAGATGGCAGCAAGCGCGACGAGGATCGCGAAGGCCTGGCGCGCGAACTTGCCCGCATGAACCTGACGGTGAACTTCTACACCCAGTGGTACTGGAAGACCGACCTGCTGAATCTGCTGCACTTCCTCAGCCTGCGGGCCGACAGCCATGCGCAGTACGAAATCCGCGTCTATGCCGAAGCCATGCTCGACACCGTGCAGCGCTGGGTGCCGGCCTGCTACGACGCCTTCAGGGAATATCGCATCGGCGGGGCAGCGCTTTCCGCCACCGCCATCAAGGCCGTGCGCCGCATGTTGGCCGGCGAGCAGGTCGACCAGGCCGGATCAGGCCTGAGCGCGCGCGAATGGCGTGAGCTGATGGATGTGCTGAAGCCCCAGGGCTGATTCCTGGGCTGATGCCCTTGGGCTACAGCGTCAACCGGCCCTCAGGGTCGGTGCGGCGGCATCGCGGTTCATCCACCACACTGTGGCACCGAACAGCGCGGTGCAGGCAAATGCCAGCCCGAGCGAAAGTGCGTCGCCGGCCGGGAACAGCGCATTCACCGCTGATCCCATGATGCCACCCATTGTCTGCAGGAAACCGGACAGCGCGGCTCCGGCGCCGATGGTGGCCGGATTGACGCCAACCGCGGCCACCACCGAGTTGGGCAGCGCCAGTCCCATGCCGATGGCCCAGATCATGCGCAGCACCACAATGGCGGTGATGCTGGGGCCGAAAACCTCGACCCAGACCGCCAGGCCGAGGGCGCCGCCCAGCATGCAGACCACACCGAGATCGACCATGCGCCGCAGCCCAAGCCGCGCGCCAAGCCAGGAGGAGACCACCGCGCCAATGAAGAAGCCGGCGCTGCCGAACGCCATCAGAAGGCCGAAACTGACCGGATCGAGATCCATGCTGCCGATCAGCACCGAAGGCGCGGCGGCGCTGAAGCCATGCAGGCCGGCGAAGATGGCCATGTTGAGCAGACCAAAGGTGAGAAAGATGCGGCTGCCCAGCAGGAAACCGTAGGCGCGCAGAATGCCCGGCAGCAGCGGACCACTGTTCAGGCCCGGCGTATAGGTTTCCGGCATGCGCCGCGCCAGCATCAGCATCACCGACAGCGTGATGCCGCCGCTGATCCAGAAATTGGCGCGCCAGCCGATATAATGCTCGATCAGGCCGCCCAGCAGCGGCGACACGATCGGCGCGAGGGCCATCGCCGCACTGATCACCGAGGTAGCGCGGGCAGCCTGTGTACGGTCGTAGGCATCGTTGATGATGGCCCGGCCGATGACCATGGCACTGGCAGCGCCCAGCCCCTGCGCCGCGCGGGACCAGAGCAGACCCTGCAGGCTGTCGACCAGGGCGCAGGCCGTGGAACCGGCCACCATGATCATCAGGCCGCCGAGCAGCAGCGGCCGCCGGCCGTAACGGTCGCTCAAGGGACCGAACAGCAGCTGGCCTCCGGCAAAAGTGAGGAAATAGGCCGTCAGGGTAATGGGCAGAACATCTGCCGGCGCAGAGAGTTGCTCGCCGATGGTGGGCAGCGACGGCAGGTACATGGTGGCCGCCAGAATCCCGTTGGAATACAGGATCGTAATGAGCAGAAGCAGGCCGGCCGGCGCAGGGGGTTTGGACATCGGGCCCAGAGGCGGTAAGTGGCAGGTAGAATAAAAGGCCAGCCAATCCCCTCACAGGTGTCACGGATTGGTTGGCTTCACCGGACTGCCAGTATATATATGATCGCAAAAGTATTTCCACGATTCTAGCACAGCGCAGTCAAGCACGGGCAAGAGCCCGTGCAGTCAGAAAAAGCTGACCTACCCGCGTATTCGGGTTGTGAGCAGAGGGGCGGTCGAAGGGGATGTCGGAAAAAATCGATTTCAGCCATGTCCGCTTTCTGGTCGTCGATACCAATCGGCTGATGTGCCAGCTGGTGAAAGACATCCTGATGATGCTCGGCTGCACGCAGGTGACCACCGCGCGCGACAGCGAGAAGGCGATCGCCAACCTGCGCGCCGGCGGCTACGACGTGCTGGTGACCGAATGGAATCTCAAGCCGCGGTCCGGCCTGGAACTGCTCGACTGGCTGCGCACCGACGGCGGCTCGCCAGACCGCATGATGCCGGTGATCATGCTGACCGCAAATTCCGAAGTCGAATACGTTATGGAATCGCGCGACAAGGGTGTGACCGAGTTCCTTGCCAAACCCTTCACGGCGGACGGCATGTATCGCCGCCTGGTTTCGGTGATTGCACGGCCGCGCGACTTCGTCAGCGTGAAAGGCTATTTCGGCCCCGACCGCCGCCGGCAGCAGATTCCCTTCGAAGGGCCCGACCGTCGCCAGCAGAAGCCGGAATAGCCGGGCCACGCGCGATGCGTAACAAAGCCCAGATCATCCCCAATCGCGGCGAGTTGAAGCGCAAGGCGGTCAATTACAAGACCGGCATGAGCATCAAGCTTGACGAGGAAACCCTCAAGAAGATGGAGCAGCTGGTCGAGAATTCCTCGGCCGAGTTCCTGAATGAGACGGTGGAAAGCCTGAAAGGCCTGCGCGAGGCGCTGGGCCGCGCCGCCACCGATCCCTCCGCCCGCCGCGAGGTGCTGGACCACATCCGCGAGGAAGCCTTCCAGATCAAAGGTATGGGCGGCGTATTCGGCTATCCGCTGCTGACCGAGTTTGCCAAATCACTGCACGATTTCCTCAAAGAGCTGGAAGACCTCGACGAGCTGCAGCAGGAAATCGTCTCCATCCATGTCGACACCCTCTACGTGGTGGTGTCGCACAAGATCAAAGGTTCGGGTGGCCCGCTGGAGGCCCAACTGCGCGCCTCGCTGAAAGCCGCGGTGGACAAAGCCAAGCCGGGCAAACCAACCCCGTAGGCCGCCCCGGAATATCTCGGGACTTCGGGTTTTCCCGCCCCTGTTTTTCCAGCCCGGCCGACCTTATCTGGACTCCACCCCCTCACCAGCCCTATAACCCCCGCATGTATCCCACCGCCCCCTGCCCTTCGTCAAAATGCACGGACTCGGCAACGATTTCGTGGTGCTGGACGCGCGCGCCCACAGCCTGCCGCTCGACCTGGCGGCCGTGAAGCTGCTCGGCGACCGCAAGCGCGGCGTGGGCTTCGACCAGATGATCACCATCGAGCGCTCGGACAAGGCGGATGCCTTCATGCGTATTCACAACGTCGATGGCGGCGAGGTGGAATCCTGCGGCAATGCGGCGCGCTGCGTCGCCACCCTGTTGATGCGTGAGAATGGCAAGGATGCCGTCAGCATCGACACGCTGGGCGGCTGGCTGAATGCCCGGTCCGGCGCCAGCGGCGTGATCACCATTGACATGGGCGAGCCGCGTTTCGACTGGCAGGCGATTCCGTTGTCGCGAGAGATGAACACGATGAGCATGGCCTACAGTCATGCCGGCTACGACAAGCCGGGCGGCGTCAATGTCGGCAACCCGCATGTCGTGTTCTTCGTGCCCAATGCCGAGGCCGTACCGCTGGCCGAGATCGGCCCGCAGATCGAGCATGATCCGCTGTTCCCGCAGCGCATCAACGTGGAATTCGCGCAGATCATCGACCGCAAGCAGATCCGCATGCGCGTCTGGGAACGCGGCGCCGGTATCACGCGCGCCTGCGGCACCGGCGCCTGCGCCACGCTGGTCGCCGCTGCCCGCCGCGATCTGAGCGAGCGCAAGGCGCAGATCGTGCTGGATGGCGGCGTGCTGACCATCGAATGGGGCGCTGACAATCATATCTACATGACCGGCCCGGCCACCGAGGCCTTCCGCGGCGAAATCCCGCCGACCTTCTGGGCCGCCCTGCACGACGCCGCGTGATGTCGGCAGCGAAAGAGTCCGACGTCCTGAATTTCGGCTGCCGCCTCAACTCCTATGAGGGTGAGGCGATCCGCGCCGCGCTGGATAAGCATGGCCGCAACGATATCGTGGTGGTGAATACCTGCGCCGTGACCGCGGAAGCCGAGAAGCAGGCGCGGCAGGCGATCCGCCGACTGCGCCGCGAACAGCCCAATGCCCGCATCGTCGTCACCGGCTGTGCCGCGCAGATCAATGCCGCCGCTTTCTCGGCAATGCCGGAAGTCGACCATGTGATCGGCAATCGCGAGAAGCTGAACGAGACTGTCTGGCGCGATCTCGGCGCCGGCAGCAGTCGCATCGCAGTGGGCGATATCCTGCAGGACGCGCCGGCAGCCTTGCCCGCCGTCAGCCACTTCCCCGGCCGGCCGCGCGCCTATCTCGAAATCCAGCAGGGCTGCGATCACCGCTGCACCTTCTGCATCATTCCCTATGGTCGTGGCCCGAGCCGCTCGCTGCCGCTTGGCGCCGTGATCGAACAGGCCCGCGCGCTGGTCGGGCGTGGCTATCGCGAATTCGTTCTGACTGGCGTCGACATCACCTCCTATGGCCATGACCTGCCGGGCAAGCCGACTTTGGGCAATGCCGCGCGCCGGCTGCTCGATCTGGTGCCGGGCGTGGATCGCCTGCGGTTTTCCTCGCTGGATCCCGCCGAGATCGACGACGAGCTGCTGCAGCTTTATGCCGACGAACCGCGCGTGATGCCGCATGCTCACTTGAGCCTGCAGGCCGGCGACGACCTGATCCTCAAACGCATGAAACGCCGCCACAGCCGCGCCCAAGCCCTGGAGATGGCGCAGCGGTTGCAGGAGTTGCGGCCCGGCATCGCGCTGGGTGCCGACCTGATCGCCGGCTTTCCGACCGAGAGCGAAGCGGCGTTTGAGAACAGTCGCAGCCTGATCGACGAGGCCAGCCTTGCCTTCGTGCATGTATTTCCCTATTCGCCGCGCCCCGGTACGCCGGCCGCGCGCATGCCGCAATTGCCGGTCGAGCTGCGCAAGGCGCGTGCCGCCATCCTGCGCCAGACCGCCGATGCAGCGTTGCAACGTTTCCTCAGCCGACGCATTGGCGTGGAAGCACAGATCCTGGTCGAGCAGGCTGGCGTGGGCCGTGACGAGACCTATGCGCCCGTCGTGCTGCCCGATCACATGACCAAGGGCAGCATTATCGCGGCCCGCATCGCAGCAGTGCGCGATGGCAAACTCTGGCTGGATGCGGCATGAGCGAAACGGAAACTGGCGGCGACAAGAAAACTGGCTGGTTCGGCCGCCTGAAAGCCGGCCTGTCGCGCTCGGCCGGACAGCTGGGCGAGCAGATCGGCGCACTGTTCACCAAGCGCAAGCTTGATCGCGCCGCGCTGGATGAACTGGAAGAGACGCTGATCGGCGCTGACCTCGGCGTCAGCACTGCCGGCAAGATCGTCGCTGCGATCGCCAAGGATCGCTTCGACAAGGACATCTCAGCCGAAGAGATTCGCATTGCACTGGCAGACTCCGTGACGTCACTGCTGCAGCCGGTGGAAAAGCCGCTGCTGCTGGAAGGTGCGAAACCGCAAGTGATTCTGGTGGTCGGCGTCAACGGTGTCGGCAAGACCACGACGATCGGGAAGATCGCCAGCAAGCTGCGTGACAATGACAAGCGCGTGATGCTGGCCGCCGGCGACACATTCCGCGCTGCCGCCGTGGAACAACTGAAGGTCTGGGGCGAACGGGCCGGAGCGTCGGTGCTGGCGCGCGAGACCGGCGCCGATGCGGCTGGCCTCGCCTTCGATGCCATGACGCAGGCACAAGCCGACGGCATCGACGTGCTGATGATCGATACCGCCGGCCGGCTGCAGAACAAGGCCGACCTGATGCAGGAGCTTGCCAAGATCGTGCGCGTGCTGAAGAAGCAGGTGCCCGATGCGCCACATCATGTGCTGCTGGTGCTGGATGCCACGACGGGCCAGAACGCCATCAACCAGGTGCAGATCTTCAAGGAGATCTGCGCCGTCACCGGTCTGGTGGTGACCAAACTGGATGGTACCGCGCGTGGCGGCGTGCTGGTGGCGATCGCCGACAAGTTCGGACTGCCGGTGCATTACATCGGCGTCGGCGAACAGGCTGCTGATCTACAGTCATTCTCGGCGCAGGGCTTTGCCCGCGCGCTCGCCGGTCTCAATCAGTAACTGACTTGATCAGTAGTTCCCGAATTCGCCCGGCGGATTTGAAAAGGCCGGGAAGCCGTCGCGGCCGATCACGCTGCGATGGTGCTGCAACGCCCAGTGCACCGACGGGAACGCCAGGTCGTCCCATGGGATGTCATCCCAGTTGAACAGCTTCACCTCGAGCGATTCCGGACCAGCGGAATAGTCCGGGCTGGCCAGCGTGGCGCGATAGATCAACTGCACCTGGCTGATGCGGGGAATGTTATAAACCGCCAGCAGTGCATTGATGTGTATGTCGGCGCAGGCCTCTTCCTTTACTTCGCGCATTGCTCCGGCTTCGGAGGTTTCGCGCTCTTCCATGAACCCGGCCGGTATGGTCCAGAAGCTCTGGCGCGGTTCGATGGCGCGCCGGCAGAGCAGGATCTGCTCGCCCTGCGTGACGACCGCGCCGACCACGATCTTGGGATTGACGTAGTGGATCCAGCCGCAGTCGCCGCAGACATGGCGCTCGCGGTTATCACCCTCAGGTACAAGTCTGGAAAAGCGGTAGTTTCTTGGATTTTGCATGGGGCACCGGTGTTTGCAGTCTCAAGGATCACGTTTATGGCATGGCGTAAAATATTGCGGCTTCCACTAGACGAATCCGCTGCAAAGGCGTTTTATCAGTGGACTGAGAAGCGGGATTAAATACCCGCCCAGTAAACAGGTAGGCTTGTAAAAAATAATAAGAAACCGGGAGGTTCCATGTCGGGGGACAAGACCACCCATAACGGTACCGGGGACACCCTCGGCGTTTTCAATTTGCAGGACGCTCCTGGGCATCTGTTGCGTCGTTGTCAGCAACTCGCCGTCGATCTTTATACGGCGGAAGTTGGCAGCAACGGACTGACGCCCCGGCAATTCGCACTGCTTCTCGCCATCTACCAGAAAAGCGGTATCAGCCAGGTGGACCTCGTCCGCCAGACTGGCATCGACCGATCGACGGTGGCCGAGATGGTGGCGCGGTTGATCAAGCGCGGCCTGCTGATCCGTCAGCGCACCGAGAGTGATCGCCGGACCAATGCCCTGGCGGTGACGCCAGAAGGCGAACGACAGTTGCGGGCGGCGCAGCCGGGCGTGGCGCGGGCACAGGATCGCATCCTGGATCCGCTTCCGGCCGGCAAACGCGAGGAGTTCATCACGCTGCTTAGGCAGCTGGTGGATACTCTGGAAGCGCGACCGTAAGGGGTTTCGACGGCGCGGTTCGGCTCAGGCCGGGTCGCGCCGTTCGAGATTGTCGTGCAGTCGCTGCCGTAAGGCGGCGATGTCGATCTGTGTCACCGAGCCGGCGCTGGCGAGGTCGAGGGCTTGTGCGGCTGCCACACCCATGGCGACGCAGGGCCCCATCACGCGCACCGAACTGAGCGCGGCGGGATCGCCGTCGATGCAGCGGCCTGCCGCTACCACGTTGTCGGCACCGCGCGGCACCATGCTGCGGAACGGCACGTAATGCAGATGGTCGTCGCCGAATTCTTCCCAATGCACATCTTCGGCGCGGTCGTGCAGCTCGACCGGCCATGAGCAGCGCAGCACCGCATCGTCCGGCTTGAGCCCCTGCCGCACCTCGTCGACCTGCAGGCTGTGGCCGCCAACGATCCAGCGCGTCTGCCGGATGCCGAGGAAGCCGTATTGCCGCACACGGGCATTGGAGAATACGTCGGCATATTCGCCGCGCAGGAAAGCCACCACGCGATCGGCTTGCGCGCGCCCTTCCGCCTGCGACCTGGCATAGCCGGCGGCATCGAGCGGCGTTTCGACATGCGTCATGTTGACAGTGGCCTGGCCTTTCCCCGGGAAAGCGAAAACGAAACCATCACGTCGCACCAGCCCATACTTGGCGCCGGCTTCGGCGAGGCGCTTCTGTATCGCCCAGCGGTCCAGCTTCAACGCCAAGGCTTCATCATAGCCTTCCAGCGTGAACATGAGCGTGCCCATGATCGGGCTGACCGGCTCGCGACACTCGAAACCGGCGAGATAGCTCAGCGCCGCATCGCCCGAGGCATCGACGAAACCCTGTCCGCGCAACTCGACCTGACCAAAGCGCGTGGCGAGGCCGAGGCTCGTGATGCGCCCGCCATCGCGCTGCACCTGCAGCAAGGTGGCGCCCAGCAGGGCCTCGATACCGGCCGCATGCACCGCCTGCTCGATCCAGCGCACCAGCACCTGCTCCTGGTAGAGCGGGATGTAGCTGTTGCGGCCCCGGCGCAGGTGGAAGGCATCCGCGCGCTTCAGATGCGCGAACATGTCATCCACCATCCCGTAGACGACGCGATAGGGTTCCGGGCCATTGGAATAGAAGCCGCAGAAAGTGCCGAGCATCGAGCCGGTCGACTGGCCGCCGAGCTGCTGACCGGCATCGACCAGCACAACACGGCGACCGAGTTTCGCGGCTTCCAGTGCTGCCGAAATGCCGCTGATACCGGCGCCAACCACGACGATATCGGCCTCGATCACGCGCGCTGCTGCGCCGGTATTGCGGACAACGCGGGTTTCCGGAATCGGATAATCGCTCACGGCAGAGTCTCCTAGCGCCAGCGCAGCACAATCTTTTCGGCAAAGCTGAGCAGCGCGCTGACGCTCAGGCCCAGCATCGACAGCAGCACGACGCCGGCGATCAGCTGGTCGATCTGCATCAGATTGCCCGCCGCCAGCACGAAGGCGCCGATGCCGGTATCCGCGCCGATCATCTCGGCCGCCACCACCAGGATCAGCGCAATCGAACTGGAAATCCGGAAACCGGCAAGGATGCCCGGCATCGCGCCGGGCAGGATCACCTTTAACACGATCATCCGGGTGCTGAGCCCGAAGCTCTGCGCCATGCGGATCAGGTTCCGCGACACATTGTCGACCGCCGAGAAGGCGCTGACCACGGTGGGGAAGAACACGCCAAGCGCAATGGTGGCGACCTTGGA
The DNA here is from genome assembly GCF_007197755.1 of Ferrovibrio terrae. Classification (NCBI taxonomy): domain Bacteria; kingdom Pseudomonadati; phylum Pseudomonadota; class Alphaproteobacteria; order Rhodospirillales; family Rhodospirillaceae; genus Ferrovibrio; species Ferrovibrio terrae. The sequence goes on along the minus strand of NZ_CP041636.1, from coordinate 2,247,958 downwards.
CGGCTCGCCGATACCGAACCACAGGATGAACAGCGGCAGCAGGGCGATCTTGGGAATCGGGAATAGCGCCGAGACGATGGGCAGGCCAACCGAGCGTGCCAGCACGAAAATACCCATCATGAAGCCCAGCGTGATGCCAGCAATGCTGCCCAGAATCCAGCCCGAGACGATCCGCTTCAGCGAGGCAACAACATGAGCGACGAGCTTGCCGTCGACCATCAACACGTGGAGCGCCTTCACCACTTCGCTGGGCGCCGGCATGAACAGTGCCGGCAGCCAGCGCAGCTGCGAGGCGGCTTCCCAGCAGGCGATGATCACGAGGAAAGCGAGCCAGGGTGCCCAGCGCCTGGTGCCGGGCACGAAGCCGCCGCCGCGGAAGGTCACCGTGTTCTTCGCGACATCAGACATGCTGCATCTCGCGATCCGCCACCTGCGCCTCGGCCTTGATCAGGCCCCATAGCTCGTCATGGAGATTTTTCAGCAGTCCGGCATGCGCGGGCTCCATGCGCTCGGCCACCGGCACCGGGATGCTGACGATACGCTTGATCCGGCCGGGCCGGCGCGACAGCACCACCACCTGGTCGGCCAGCCGCACAGCCTCATTCAGGTTATGCGTCACATAGAGCGTCGTGGTGCGCTCGCGCGCCCAGATCGCGATCAGGTCTTCCATCAGCAATTCGCGGGTCTGCGCATCCAGCGCCGACAGCGGTTCATCCATCAACATAACAGCCGGCTTCACAGCGATGGCGCGGGCGATGCCAACACGTTGGCGCATGCCTCCGGACAGCTGTTTGGGCAGGGCATCGGCAAAGTCACTGAGGCCGCAGAGCTTCAGGACCTCGGCGATGCGGGCCTGCTGCTCGGCGCGGCCCAGCCGATGATGCTCCAGCGCCAGTGCCACATTGCCGGCCACGCTGCGCCAGGGCAGCAGTGCGAAATCCTGGAACACGAAGGTGAGTGGATTGAGACAGCCGGCGGGCGGTGCACCCAGCGTACTGATGCGGCCGGTCTGCTGTGGCAGCAGGCCACCGATCAGGTTGAGCAGGGTGGACTTGCCGCAGCCGGACGGCCCGATCAGAACCGCCGTCTCGCCTTCGCTGACCGTAAAGCCCACCCCGTCGAGGACCGGCAGATCGCCGTAGGCGTAGCCGACATCCTCCAGAACAACCTGCATGAACGCTACTCGTCGCTGTGAACTTACTTCTTCGGAATGTCGAGGTGGCCCTTGATGAAGCTGAGGTCGATGAAGTCTGCCGCGTTCACCGACTTGTCGACCATGCCCTGCGCCTGGTTCCAGGCCACCTGGTCATAGATGTTCTTCACCAGCAGGCGGCCCTGCGGGTCCATGTAGTTGGCGGCGATCTTCACGGTGTCGATGCTCGGCTTGGGCTGCACCCACTTTTCCAGCGCCGGCATCAGCCCCAGCGCCTTCTCGCCGATCATGCGATTGCCCTGGCTGTCCTTGGCCAGGAAGGCAGCGGCATAATCGGCCAGACCCTTCTGATAGGCGCGCACGAAACGCTCCACCAGTGGGCGCTTCTCCTTGACGATCTTGCTGGAGGCGAACAGCGCGCCAAGCTGCCACAGCGTATGCTCGTGCACCCAGCCGATGATCTTGCCGGCGCCGTCGGCTTCCAGCTTCAGCGCGTTGTTGGCCGGCAGGATGGTGGCATCGACCTGGCCGCCGCTGAGCGCCGCCATCATGTTGGGGATCGACTGCACCGGCTTCATCTGCACGGAGTCGAGCTTGAAATTGTACTTATCGGCCAGCATGCCGAGATTGTAATGGAAGCTGGAGCCGACCGTGGTGATCGCCACGCTCTTGCCGGCGAAATCCTTGGGTGAGCGGAAGCCGGCGTCATAGGCCTTCTTCGAGGCCACATAGGCGACGAAGTTGTAGCCCGGTTCCTCGCGGCTCTGTGCCGCGATCACCTTCAGCGCGCCCTTGCCGGCCAGGTTGAAGAAACCGCCAGTGAAGGCCGTGATGCCGAAATCGGCATCGCCCGAGGCGACGGCCACGGCGACGGCCTGCGCGGCGTTGAAGATCTTGATGTCGAGGTCGATGCCTTCGGCGTCGAAATAGCCGCGCTCCTTGGCGATGAAAATCGGCGCCGTGGAAATGAACGGCAGGGCCGAGATCGTGACCTTTTCCTTGGGCTGGGCGAGCGCAAGGCCCGGCAGCAATAGCACAAGAGCAAAAAGAGCCGCGAGACGCAGCGTGCGCTTCAACATGACGTTTCCCCAGTCGTTTGTATGCGGTTGTCGGCCAAGCTAAAGGCCGTCGCCGCCTGCGTCAATCAGACGGGCTGACTGCTGGGAAATCGTCCGGATTACGGGTTTTTTAGACGACGATATTGACGTGCTGGCCGATCAGGCCGCCACGGGTCTGGATCGGGCGCTGCTGGGTCTGCACGGCCGGCGGCGGCGCAGAACGCTGCTCCGAAGCAACCTGGATGCTGTTGCCGATGCTGCCGAGCTGGGCGGCAAAGCTGGTCTTCTGCGTGGAAGTAGTCTGGGCGGCAGCGCCGGTATTCTGCGCAGCCTGTGGTGCGCGGGCCGGCTGGATCGGACGGGTGTTCTGCAACTGCGAAAGCGCCGAGAGAAGATTACTGCTGGGACCGACTGCCATGACCCTGACCCATTCCACCGGAGGCCGGAATGGCCTCTCAACCCGGGGGCGATTACGCGCAGGAGTCCCTTAAACAGGTATTAACGGCCAAGGCAGGTTTCCGGTTTTTAACGTCCGGGGTCAGCGCGACAGACCGGCCAGCCGCTGGGCCAGCTCTTTCGCCTCCGGCGACTCGGGCGGCAGCTGGGCCAGCAAGCGGGTCCAGGCTGCCGAGGCCGCCGCGTTATTCCCCGACTCGTAGGCCGAGCGGCCGACGAACCAGAGCGCCTGGGGATGATCCGGGGCCTGCTCCAGCACCTTGCCGAATTCCACAGCGGCCTCGGCTGGCAGGGGATCGCGGCTGGTCACCGCCGGCCCAGCCAGATTGAAGGCCAGCGCCAGCCGGGCATCGACCCGCTGGGGGGCCACGGCGACTGCGCGGCGCAGTGCCTCACGGGCAGCATCCACCTCGCCCAGCACCTCGCGGGCACGCGCCAGCCGCAGCCAGCCATCGGCATCATTCGGGTTGTCCTGCAGCCGTTCGGCCAGCCGGTCGACCATGCCGCGCACCATGGCGTTGCGGTCCTCGGCCGACATCTGTTGCGCAGCGTCCATCTGCTCGCGGCTCGGGCCAGCCTGTGCGGGTGGCTTGGAGTCCGGCACAGCCTGGGCCAGCGCGATACCCAGCCGCGGCGCCAGTTCGCGCAAGCGGGCCTGCACGACATCCAGCCAGAGCGCATCGGCCGGAGATTCGGCCGCCAGTCCATACCAGTCGTCATAGGCGCCGCGCGTGTCGCCTTCCTGCAGCCGCGCGAGGCCGAGATAGTAGCGCGCGCCGGGATGCTGCGGATCGCGCTCCAACACGGCACGGAAATCGCGCTGCGCCGGCGCCGTCACCGAACCGTCCGCGGCGAGCGTCTGGGCTTCGGCACGCAGTGCATAGGCCTCGGCATCGTCAGGCTGCAAGGCAATGACACGATCCAGCGCCGGCACGGCCTCATCGGCACGGTCGATTGCCAGCAGCGACCGGCCGAGCAGCAGCCAGCCATCGGCACGGTTCGGCTCGGCGGCCAAGCGCTCACGCAGCTGCGCGATCATCCGCTCGGTCTCGGCGCGTATCTGCGCTTCCTGGGCGGCGCGCTGCTGCATCCTCGCAAGATCGACCTGCGTAGCCTCGGGCCGGCCGATGGAGAGGTAAATGCCGCCGCCCAGCATCGGTACCAGCAGCAGGACGACAATCGTACCGGTGACGACGCTGCGCCGCGACGCCATGACCGTCTTGCCCTCAGCCGCGGCATCAGCGCGCAGCAGGCGCCGCTGGATTTCCAGCTTGGCTGCGCCAGCTTCGCTCGCGGTCAGGCTGCCGCGCGCCAGTTCTTCGTCAATCTCGGTCAGTTGCGCGCGATAAACCGTGACGTCATGCGCCTTGCGGTCGGCCATCTGGCGCTGCGCACGCAGCAGCGGCCAGAGCAGAAAGCCCAGCGTGGCGAGAGTGAGAATGATGAAGCCGAGCCAGATCATTTTCCGACCTCGTCATCGCGCAGCAGCGTATCCAGCCGGCGCTGTTCGTCGGCATCGAGCGCCACGGGCGCCACCACCTGCGCCCTTGCCTGCCGACGATAGAGCGCAAAGACAATCCCGCCACCGAGCAGCAGCAGCAGAACCGGTCCGAGCCAGAGCAAGAACGTCTGCGCATTGAAGCGCGGCTTGAGCAGCACCCATTCGCCATAGCGCTGCACCAGATAGTCCTGCACGGCGCGGTCGCTGTCGCCAGCAACAACGCGCTCGCGCACGATGCGGCGCAGATCGCGCGCGAGCGGCGCATTCGAGTCTTCAATCGACTGGTTCTGACAGACCAGGCAGCGCAGCTCGCGCGACAGCTCGCGGGCACGCATCTCCTGCGCCGGATCGGCCAGGCGATCCTCGATCTGCTGCGCCATGGCAGGCGCCGCAGTCAGTAAAAGCAGAACAACCAGCAGCCTCAGCATTTGACTTTGCTTTGGCGACCAGCGACGAGATCCTGCAGCAGTGGCCGGATCTTGGTGTCGAGGTCGTACTGCATCAGCGGACCGACATGCTTGCAGACGATCTGACCGGCGCCGTCCACTACGAAGGTTTCCGGCACGCCATAGACGCCCCAGTCGATACCGATACGGCCGTTACGGTCAGCGCCGGTGCGGGTGAAGGGATCGCCGAGCTGGTCGAGCCACTTCGCCACATCAGCCGGATCGTCCTTGTAGTTCAGGCCATGGATCGGTGCGAGATTGTCGCGCTTCAGCGCCATGATCAGCGGATGCTCGACGCGGCAGGGTACGCACCAGGAGGCAAACACGTTCACCACGCTGGGCTGGCCGGTCTTGAGATCGGCCGTACTCAGACCCTGCGTCCGGCCCTGCACCGGCGGCAGAGAGAATTCCGGCACCGGCTTGCCGATCAGGGCAGATGGAATGTCGCGCGGGTTCAGCGTCAGGCCGATGGCAAGGCCGATGCCGATCACCACGAACAGCACGAGTGGAACGAGAGAGGTCAGGCGCATGGCGTCACTCTGCCGGCGCCGCAGCTTCACTGCGACGTCGCGCAGGCGCACCGACGCGCAGGCGGCGGTCGGACAGCGAGAGGAAGCCGCCCAGTGCCATTATCAGCGCGCCGAGCCAGATCCAGCTGACCAGCGGTTTCCAGTAGAGCCGCACGGCCCAGCCGCGTCCGGCATCGCCCTCGCCCACCACGGCATAGAGGTCGCCCAGCAGCGAAGGCCGGATCGCGGCTTCGGTGGTTTCCATCGGCGGCTGCTGGTAGCGCCGCTGCGCCGGACGCAGTTCATGAACAACGCGGCCATCTTCGAGAATCTCGAAACGCCCGCGCTGCGCCGTGTAGTTCGGGCCCTTGTAGGGCGCAACCCCGAGGAAGCGGTATTGCACCGGGCCGACCTGAACGGTCTCGCCCGGCTTCATCACCTGCTGCACTTCGACCTGCCAGGTTTCCGAAACCGTAATGCCCATGACCAACAGCGCGACACCAAGATGCGCCACCGTCATGCCCCAGGCGGCGCGCGGCAAATGGCGGGCACGCGACAGCGTCTCGGATACTGGCGCGGCAAACAGCTTGAGACGCAGGCTGAGTTCGCAGAGCGTGCCGATACCGAGCCAGGCGGTCAGCCCCAGGCCCAGCAACGCCATGAAGCTGCGCCCGTCGATCAGCCACAGACCGATGCTGAGCGCGATCAGCATGGCAACCGCGGCCGGCAGCAGGCGACGCAGGGCAGCCGAGAGATCGCCGCGCTTCCAGGCCAGCAACGGCCCTATCGCCACGGCCGCCACCAGCGGCGCGGTCAGCGGGATGAAGACGGCGTTGAAATACTGCGGGCCAACGGAAACCTTGGCACCGTTGATAGCATCCAGCGCGATCGGATAGAGCGTGCCGAGCAGCACGGCGGCGCAGGCCACCGCCAGGAGCAGATTGTTGAGCACCAGCGCGCCTTCGCGGCTCAATGGTGCAAAGACTCCCACGCCTTGAAGGACAGGCGCGCGGAAAGCGTAAAGCACGAGGCTGCCGCCGACCACCAGCACCAGAAAGATCAGGATGAACACCCCGCGCGTCGGATCGGTGGCGAAGGCATGCACAGAATTGATCACACCCGAACGCACTAGGAAGGTGCCGAGCAGGCTGAGCGAAAAAGTCAGGATCGCCAGCAGCACGGTCCAGCTTTTCAGCGTGTCGCGTTTTTCCACCACGACGGCGGAATGCAGCAATGCCGTGCCGGCGAGCCAGGGCATGAATGAGGCATTCTCGACCGGGTCCCAGAACCACCAGCCACCCCAGCCGAGTTCGTAATAGGCCCACCAGGAGCCGAGCGCGATGCCGATGGTGAGGAAGCACCAGGCTGCCAGCGTCCAGGGTCGCACCCAGCGCGCCCAGGCCGGATCGACGCGGCCTTCGATCAGGGCGGCGACCGCAAACGAGAACGCCACCGAAAAACCGACATAGCCGAGATAGAGAAACGGCGGATGGAACGCGAGGCCGGGATCCTGCAGCAGCGGATTGAGGCCGCGGCCTTCCAGCGGTGTCGGCAAAAGCCGCGCGAACGGATTGGAGGTGAAGAGAATGAAGCTCAAGAAACCGACGCCGATCAGACCCTGAATGCCGAGGACGCGAGCTTTCAACGTCGCCGGCAGGTTGCCGCCGAAGGCGGCGACAGCGGCGCCGAAGATCACCAGGATCAGGATCCAGAGCAGCAGTGAACCTTCATGATTTCCCCAGACGCCGCTGAATTTGTAGAGCATGGGTTTCAGCGTGTGCGAATTCTCGGCCACGTTCAGCACCGAGAAGTCCGAGGTCACGTAAGCGTAGGTCAGGCAGCCGAAAGCAAACGCGACCAGCACGGCCTGGCCCAATGCAGCCTGCGGGCCGAGCGCGATCCAGCCCGGCATGCCGCGCGCGGCCCCCACCAGCGGCAGCACGCCCTGCACCAGCGCCAGACAGAGCGCGAGGATCAGCGCGATATGACCCAGTTCGGGAATCATGAACCGGGTTTCACCAGCTTGGAGTGATCGCCGGACTTCTCATGCCACTGGCCGGACTTCTTGAGCGCTTCAGCCACTTCGGGTGGCATGTAATTCTCGTCATGCTTGGCCAGCACTTCGGTGGCGACGAAGCGACCCTGCGCATCCAGCCTGCCATTCGCCACCACACCCTGCCCTTCACGAAACAGGTCGGGCAGGATGCCGGTGTAGCGCACCGGAAGCGTGGCGCGCAGATCGGTGACGATGAAGTCGGTGATCAGGCCGTCCTTTTTCACGCTGCCCTGTTCGACCAAGCCGCCAAGGCGAAATAAACGACCCGCCGGCAGCTGCTTGTCAGCCACGTCGGACGGCGAATGGAAAAAGACGAGATTGTCGTTGAAGGCGCTGAGCACCAGCGCGGTGGCAATGCCAAGACCACTGACCAGGCCGAGCACCGCCAGCAGGCGTTTGCGCTTGCGGGTCACGCGTCAGCTCCGTCTCTGCCGGCTTCACGGCGCGCCTGGGCATGGTCACGCTCGGCCGCCGTCAGCCCCCAGCGACTCAGCAACGCGAGGCCGAACAGCGCGATCAATGCGATGGCAAAAGCCGGCCAGATGAAGGCAGCATGGCCGCCCATGGCCAGGAAATCGCCGAGCGATGCCCAGTACACGCGATAACCCTTTGTTTCCCTTGGCCCCTATGGCCACGGCAGGTGGAAAATATAACCTTCCCGGCGGCGCGGCTAGCCGGCGCGGCGATCGGTCGCGGCCGCGAAGCGCAGGATGCGGGCCTGACGCTTCAGGATTTCCGCCCGAACCCGGACGGTCAACAGCCAGACATAATACCCCTTGGCACCCAAAGCAGTGATCAGCAGCGGCCAGAGGATGTCAGGGTGAATTTTCGGCCCTTCCAGGGTCAGCACGCTGGCTGGCTGGTGCATGGTGTTCCACCAATCCACGGAAAACTTGATAATCGGCAGATTAATCGCGCCCACCAGCGCCAGAATGGCGGCGGCGCGGCCGGCGCGCGCCGGATCGTCGAAGGCTTCCCACAGCGCGATGTAGCCGAGATAGAGGAAGAACAGGATCAGCATCGAGGTCAGGCGTGCATCCCACACCCACCAGGCACCCCACATCGGCTTGCCCCAAAGTGATCCGGTGATCAGACAAATCAGCGTGAACGCCGCCCCGGCCGGGGCGGAAGCCTTGGCGACCAGCTCAGCAACCGGATGTCGCCAGATCAGCGCCGTGGCCGAGGCCACCGCCATCGCGGCATAGATGAACATGCCCATCCAGGCCGCGGGCACATGGATATACATGATGCGTACGGTTTCGCCCTGCTGGTAATCCGGCGGCGAATACAGCAGGCCCCAGGCCAGCCCGATACCGAGGCCGAGCACGGCAACACCTGCCGCCCAGGGGCGGATCGCCGTCATCAGGCGAAGGAAGCGGGCAGGATTGGCAAGGGCATGCAGCATGGCTGTCTATATAAGCTGCGGGTTATTCGAGAGCCAGCCTGACGGCGGCAGCGATGGCAAAGGGAGTGAGCGCCAGGGCGCCAGCGAGGAAGGCGCCGAGCAACAGCAAATGGGGCCCGGCACTGAGACCATAAGCCGCAGCCTCCACGGCGCCGACACCGAAGATGAGAACCGGGATCACCAGCGGCAGGGTCAGCAGCGGCACCAGCACCGCGCCGCGTTTCGCCCCCAGGGTGAGCGCCGCACCGATGGCGCCGATCAGGCTGAGCGATGGCGTACCGAGCAGAAGTGCGCCTAGCAGCACCGGGATCGCTTCGCCATCCATCTGCAGCAGGATCGCCAGCAGCGGCGCGATCAGGCTCAAGGGCAGCCCCGTCGTCAGCCAGTGCGCCAGCGTCTTGGCCAAGGCGACAAGACCTAGCGGCAGCGGCGCCTGTGCCAGCAGATCGAGCGTGCCGTCCTCCTGATCAGTCTGGAACAGGCGGTCGAGCGACAGCATGGCGGCAAGTAATGCCGCAACCCAGATCACGCCGGGAGCGATACGCGCGAGAATCTGCGGTTCCGGGCCGACGCCCAACGGAAACAGGCTAACCGCCAGCACGAAGAATAGCAGTGTCGTGAGCATCGCACCCTGAGCGCCGAAACCCAACCGCAGGTCGCGCGCGACAATGGCAAGGAAGGCGTTCATGTCAGAACACCTTCGGGCAGGAGAAGCTCGCGCGCATCATTCATCGGCACGGTGACATGGCTGGCGAGAATTATCATGCCACCCCTGGCACGATGCGCCGCAAGCAACTCGCCAAGCCATCTGACTGCGCTGGTGTCGAGCGCGTTGGTCGGCTCATCCAGCAGCCAGAGCGTGGCGGGTTTCAGCAGCAGGCGGGCGAGTGCCAGACGGCGCTTCTGCCCCGCCGAGAGATAGCGGCCCGGGAGATCGCGCTGACGCTGCAGGCCGGCGGCGTCCAGCGCGGCACTCACCGCCGTGGCTGCCGCCACCGGATCGAGGCCATAGAGCCGTGCCCAGAACAGCAGGTTGTCGCCGGTGCCAAGCTGCGACTTCACCGCATCCTGATGGCCGAGATACTGCAGCCGGGCACGATGCGCCTCGGCATCCTCCAGCGCGGAGGCGCCGTCCCACAGCACACGACCGCCGGCTGGCGGCAGGAAGCCGGCCAGCAGGCGTAGCAGGCTGGATTTGCCGCTGCCATTCGGGCCATGCAGCAACAACGCCTCGCCGGGGGCGAGACGGAAGGTCAGATCGGAGAAGAGCTGGCGCTCGCCACGGATACAGGCGAGCTGTTCAACCGCCAAAGCCATAATGCGGCGGAGTGTAGCCGCTTCAATGGCTTGCCGGAAGTGCGGGCCTTACTGGTAGGTTCGCAGATCGGCAATCACCTTGCCGTCATTCGGCAGACTGCCCAACGCCACCACCTCGACCTTGCCTCGCAGCTTGCAGACCGATTGCAGCGTCTCGGCCACGGCGGCGGCCGTGGCTTTGGTGCTTTCGATCTTCAGAGTCATAGCGTCGAGATTGTTTTCCGAACTGACTTCCAGCCGCGCCCTGGCGATTTCGGGATGGCGGGCGACGATCTGGGCAATCTGGCCCGGCGTCACGAACATGCCCTTTACTTTCGTGGTCTGGTCCGCACGCCCCATCCATCCCTTGATGCGCGTGTTGGTGCGGCCACAGGGGCTGCTACCAGACAGCACGGCCGAGAGGTCGCCGGTGGCGAAACGGATCATTGGATAAACCGCATTGCCGGACAGCACGGTGACGACCACCTCGCCCACTTCGCCCGGCGTGACCGGATCGCCGGTGCCGGGCCGCACGATCTCAACAATCACGTCTTCATCCAGGATCATGCCTTCAAGTGCCGTCGACTCATAGGCGACGAGGCCGAGATCAGCGGTGCCGTAGGATTGCAGCACATCGACGCCGAGCGCCTTCAACTCGGCGCGCAGGGACGGCGGCAGCGCCTCGGCGCCGACCAGGCCTTTCTTCAGCGAGGCCGCCGGCTTGCCGAGTTCGCGGCCCTTCTCCAGCAGAATCTTCAGGAAAGACGGCGTGCCGGTATAGACGCGCGGCTGCAGTTGCGCGATGGCGTCGAGCTGCTGTTCGGTATTGCCGGTGCCAGCCGGAAAGACCGGGCAGCCGATCGCATGCGCCGAACCTTCCGTCAGGCGGCCAGCCGGCGTCATGTGATACGAGAAGGCGTTATGCACCAGATCGCCCGGTCTGCAGCCGGCAGCCCAGATGGCGCGGCTGAAGCGGAAGGGGTCTTTCGCTTTTGTCGTCGGATGCGGATAAGCCTCATAGAGCGGACCCGGTGACTGGAAATAATGAGCCACGTCCGAGCGCTTGCCGGCCTGTAATCCGCCAAGCGGAGGCTTAGCCTTCTGCCGCGGGGCCAGATCGGACTTGCGTGTGACCGGCAGTTTCGCCAGTGCCGCCAGCGAGGTCAGCTTCGCCGGCTTCACGTCCTTCAGCAGGTCGCGATAATACGGACTGGTCTTTTTGGCATGCGTCACCAGCGTGCGCAGGGCCGCCAGCTGCGCTTTCAGGCGCGCAGCCGGACTGCGCGTCTCGCGCTTGTCCAGATATTCATCCGCGCGGCCCGCCCGTTTCGCGGATTTGGGCTTCGCGGATTTTTTGACAGCTTTCTTCACGGCCTTCTTCGCTGCTCGCGCCACAGGTCGTCTCCTTGAAAACGGATCAGGTGAGCCAGCGCTTGCGCCGACGATAATGCTTGGTGTCGCGGAAATTCATGCGGCCGCCGGCGCCAAGGCCGAGATAGAATTCCTTCACGTCGGAATTCTCGCGCAACTTCTCGGCCGGGCCGTCCATCACGATGCGGCCGTTTTCCAGGATGTAGCCGTAATCGGCATAGCGCAACGCCATGTTGGTATTCTGCTCAGCGATCAGGAAGCTGACGCCCATATCCTTGTTGAGCCGGTGGACGATCTCGAAAATCTCTTCCACCAGTTGCGGCGCCAGGCCCATCGAAGGTTCATCCAGCAGGATGGTGTCGGGGTTACTCATCAGCGCGCGGCCGATGGCGGTCATCTGCTGCTCGCCGCCGGAGGTATAGCCAGCCTGCGATTTGCGCCGCACCTTCAGACGCGGAAAATAGGAATAGACCTTCTCGAGATCCTGATCGATCGCCTTACCGCCGTCACTGCGCGTGTAAGCGCCAGTCAGCAGATTCTCCTCGATGGTGAGATGGCCGAAGCAATGCCGGCCTTCCATCACCTGGATCAGGCCCTTCTTCACCAGCGCCGACGGGCTGAGCTGGTCGACACGTTCGCCATGATAATCGATATGGCCCTTGGTGATGTCGCCGCGCTCGGCGCGCAGCAGGTTGGAAATCGCCTTCAATGTGGTGGTCTTGCCGGCGCCGTTGGCACCCAGCAGGGCCACGATGCCGCCCTTGGGCAACTGCAGCGACACACCCTTCAGCACGAGAATGACGTGATTGTAGATCACCTCGATGTTGTTGACGGTCAGCAGCGGTGCGGCGCTGGCATTCGTCTGGACGGCTGCGGTCTGGGCGGTCATGGGGGTATCCGGGACTATGAAAAGAAAACCCCCGCCGGTTCGGTGCCGGCGGGGGTTCGTTCAGTCTTTACGACCGCGCGCAGCTGCGCGAGGCAACGTTCTTTTCACGCGCATAGGCATCCGCGTCCTTCAGATAGAGCGGCCAGAGCTTCTGGTTTTCCGGAAGTATCCAGTCGCTGACCGGCTTCCACTGGTCGCCCTGCCACTGCACCACCTGGATCTTACCGTCACCCAGATGATTGTCACAGGCCAGCTTCAGCGGCTGCAGGAAGCCCTTCAGGCCCAGCTTGTCGATGCTGGCATCGGTGAGGTTGAGGGCCTCGAAGCCGTCACGCGACTGCTCGCCGTTCATCACCTTGCCCTTGCCATGCTTCTCCTGCGCGGCACGCAGCGCCTCGACGGTCAGCATGGCGTTCATGGCGCCGCGCAGATAGCCGATTTCACCGAAATGCTTGCCGCCCTGCGAAGCCTTACCCTTGTCGAGCAGGTGCTTCTTCAGGTCCTTGAGGAGTTGCAGATCCTTGGAAGCACCGTGGAACGTCAGACCCTTGTAGCCCTTGGCCACTGCGCCTGCCGCCTGCACGTCGCTGTCCTGGCTCGCCCACCACACGCCAACCATCTTCTCGCGCGCAAAGCCGACTGCAGCAGCCTCCTTGAGCGACACGGCATTCATGGCGCCCCAGCCCTGCAGATACACATAGTCCGGACGCATCTGGCGGATCTGCAGCCAGATCGACTTCTGCTCCAGGCCCGGCGCCGGTACCGGCACGAGCTCAAGCTGGAAGCCGAGTTCCTGCGCGTAGTTCTGGAAGACCGGGATCGGCTCCTTGCCATAGGCGATGTCGATATAGACGTAGGCAACCTTCTTGCCCTTCATCTTGTCCTTGCCGCCCAGTTCCTTGGCGATGTACTGGATGCCGGCGCTGGCGCCACCCCAGTAAGTCGCAGGCGCGGTGAACACCCAGGGGAAGATGTTGCCAACCGTCGCCGCAGCACGGCCGTAGCCCATCGAGAAGATCACCGACTTGTCGGTCGGTGCACGGTCGATCAGGGCGTAGGTGATGCCGGTGGAATACGGGCTGAAGATGGTACCACCCAGCGCCTTGAGACGCTCGTAGCATTCAACGCCGCGCTCGGTGTTGTACTGCGTCTCGCACTCTTCGTTACGCAGCTTGACGCCGTTCAGGCCGCCATCGCGCTCGTTGACCAGATTGATGTAGTCGGCAAATCCGTCGGCAACCGGAATACCACTCGGCGCATAAGGGCCGGTGCGGTAGACCATCGACGGAATGACCTGCTCCTGCGCCAGCGCCGCAAATGCGCTGCCCGCCAGGGCCGCGCCCGCAACAAGGGACGCAATCCATTTGGATGCTTTCATTTTATCCTCCCGGTTATACCTGCCTTATCCGGCAGGAATTGCAGTTAGCCTAGCACGCTAAAAACACAGTACAAACCCGGTTTTCCCCGGCCGCGCAGGTATCGCGGGCCTCAGAAGGGTAGATCAGTAAGGGAACGGCCAGATACGCAGCTTTTCCTTGGCGATCTGCCAGAGCCGGGCAAGGCCATGCGGCTCGACGATCAGGAAGAAGACGATCAGGGCGCCGAAAACCATGAATTCCAGATGCGACACCAAGGCAGTCGACAGGTCGAAGCCGAGTGTGGGCGGCACCCGGGTCAGGAAGATCGGCAGCAGCAGGATGAAGAAGGCGCCGAGAAAACTGCCTAGGATCGACCCCAGACCACCGATAATGATCATGAACAGCGCCTGGAACGAGAGGCTGATGCCAAAGCCATCCGGCTCGGTGGAGCCGAGATAGATGAAGAGGTACATCGCGCCAGCCACGCCGATATAGAAGGACGAGACCGCAAAAGCGGTCAGCTTGGCCACCACCGGACGAATGCCGATGATCTCGGCGGCAATATCCATGTCGCGGATCGCCATCCACTGCCGGCCTGGATTGCTGCGCACCAGATTCTTTGCCGCCAGCGCCAGCAGCGTAACGATACCAAGCGCAAGCAGATACTTCTCCATCGGCGTATCTGCTTCCCAGCCAAGAATCCTGAGCTGCGGCGCAGTGATAACACCTGACGTCGCATGGTTGGTGAGCCAGCCCCATTTGACGAACAGCCAGGGCAGGAAGAACTGCGCCGCCAGCGTGGCGACGGCGAGATAGAAGCCCTTGATGCGCAAGGACGGCAGACCGAAGAACATGCCAACTGCCGCGGTGACCAGCCCGGCCAGCGCAAACACCACCAGAAGATTGAGGTCGGGCATGCGCGTTGCAAGGTTCCAGGCAGTGACCGCACCCACGCCCATGAAAGCCCCGGTACCGAGTGAAAGCTGGCCGCAATAGCCGGTCAGAATGTTGAGCCCGAGCGCCGCCAGCGAGAGACAGAGGAACGGGATCAGCAGCGCGGTGTAGACATAGTTGGTCGCCACCATCGGAATGCCGACAAACGCCACCAGCATCAGCAACGCGAAAAACACGCGGTCCTGCGGGATGGTGAAGATCGCCTGATCGGCGCTGTAAGTGGTCTTGTATTGTCCGGATTCGCGGTAGAGCATGTGAATAATCCTTCGCTGGCCGCTACACGCGTTCGATCAGTTTTTCGCCGAAAAGGCCCTGTGGCCGGACCAGCAGGAAGGCCAGCGCCAGCACATAGGCGAACCAGTTCTCGATGCCGCCGCCCACGAAAGGCCCGATATAGACCTCGGCCAGCTTTTCGCCGGCGCCGATGATCAGCCCGCCGATGATGGCACCCGGAATGGATGTGAAGCCGCCGAGGATCAGCACCGGCAGCGCCTTGAGCGCGAGACTGACAATGGCCGGCTGCACGCCGAGCTTGGAGCCCCACATGACGCCAGCCACCAGCGCGACCAGACCGGCAATCGCCCAGACGATAATCCAGATCACATTGAGCGGAATGCCGACCGACTGCGCGGCCTGGTGATCGTCGGCCACCGCGCGCAGCGCGCGCCCGGTGCGGGTCTTCTGGAACACCACCAGCGCCGCCAGCAGCGTGCCGGCCACCAGCGCAGCCCAGAGGTCGAAGGACTGGATCAGAATCTCGCCGTCCATCAGGAAGATCGGATCGGTCGGGATGCCGATATCCAGCTGTTTCACGTTGCTGCCCCAGATAGTCTGGCCGAAACCGTCGAGGAAGAAGGATACGCCGATGGTGGCCATGAACAGGATGATGCCTTCCTGGTTGACCAGATGGCGCAACACCAGCCGCTCGATCACGCCGGCCAGCACCACCATGACGGCGACGGTCAGCAGCAGCGCCAGCCACACCGGCACGCCCATCTCGCTGAATCCAACGAAAAACAGGCCGGCGAACAGCACCATCGCGCCCTGCGCGAAATTGAACACGCCGGATGCCTTGAAGATCAGCACAAAGCCGAGCGCCACCAGCGAATACATCACACCGGCCATCAGGCCGCCGATCAGGACTTCCAGGAAAAATGCCATTGCCCGCCCGCCCTAATGCTGCACGCCAAGATAGGCGTCGATGACGGCCTGATTGTTCTTTACGTCTTCCGGCACGCCGTCACAGATCTTGCGGCCGTAGTCGAGCACCACGACGCGGTCGGAAATATCCATCACCACACCCATGTCATGCTCGATCAGGCAGATGGTGGTGCCGAATTCATCGTTCACATCCAGGATGAAGCGGCACATATCCTGTTTTTCTTCCAGGTTCATGCCGGCCATCGGTTCGTCGAGCAGCAGCAGCGTCGGCTCGGCGGCCAGGGCGCGCGCCAGCTCAACACGCTTCTGCAACCCGTACGGCAACCGGCCGACCGGCACCTTGCGGATCGCCTCGATTTCCAGGAAGTCGATGATGCGTTCGCAGAATTCGCGATGTTCGATCTGCTCACGCTCCGCCGGCCCCTTGTAAATGGCTGACGTGAACAGGCCGGCCTTCATCTTGAGCAGGCGGCCGGTCATGATGTTGTCCAGCGTCGACATGCCCTTGAATAACGCGATATTCTGGAAGGTGCGCGCGATGCCCTGTGTGGCCGCCTGATGCGGTCGCATCTGTTTCCGCTTTTCACCGCGGTAGGTAATTGTGCCCTGCTGCGGATGATAGAAACCATTGATGCAATTCAGCATCGACGATTTACCGGCGCCATTGGGCCCGATGATTGCCAGCACTTCCTGCTCTCGGATTTCGAAGCTGATATCAGTCAGCGCCTTCACGCCGCCAAAAGACAGGCTGATATTCTCGACCTTGAGCAGGACGTCACCGATCTTCTTGTCTGGAACACTCATCCCGGTCAGCCTGCCTTACGCATCGTCGAATAAGTGGTGGCTTCGTCGACCTTCAGGTTGGCATTGAAGGTGCCGGTCCGACCATCCTCAAAGGTGATCTTGGCTTCCACCGCAATCGACGGCTGCCCCGAATACAGCGCTTCGATCAGCGTGCCGTAGCGTTCGGCAATCGTGCTGCGGCGAACCTTGCGGGTGCGGGTCAGCTCGCCGTCATCAGCATCCAGCTCCTTGTGCAGAATCAGAAAGCGCTTGATCTGGCTCGCCGTCATGCTGCTGTCGGATGACAGGTCGCGATTGACCTGCTCGATGCAGCCGCGGATCAGCGTATAGACCTCGGGCCGACCGGCAAGGTCGGCATAGGAGGCGTAGGAAATACCGTTGCGCTCGGCCCAGGAGCCGACTGCGGCAAGGTCGATATTGATGAAGGCGGCGACATGATCCCGGCCGTCGCCGAAGGCCACGGCTTCCTTGATGTGCGGGAAGAATTTCAGCTTGTTCTCGATGTATTTCGGCGCGAACAATGCGCCGTCAGTGAGACGGCCGACATCCTTGGCGCGATCGATGATGCGCAGGTGACCATTGTCTGTGAACACGCCGGCATCGCCGGTATGCACCCAGCCGTCCGCCGTCTTGGTTTCGGCGGTGGCGGCGTCATTCTTGTAGTAGCCGACGAATACGCCGGGGCTGCGGAACAGCACCTCGCCGGTTGCCTCGTCGATCTTCAGTTCAACACCCGGGGCCGGCGGACCGACGGTATCGGGAATCACGTCGGTATCGGTGTGCATGCACAGATACACCGTGCATTCGGTCTGGCCGTAGAGTTGCTTGAGATTGATGCCCAGCGCGCGGAAGAAATCGAAGATATCCGGCCCGATGGCCTCGCCCGCCGTATAGGCGAGCCGCAGGCGGCTCAGCCCCAGCACGTTCTTGAGCGGACCATAGACCAGGATTTCGCCCAGCGCATACAGCAGCCGATCCGTGACTGCGACCGGCTTGCCTTCCAGGATGTTGCGGCCGGCGCGTCGCGCCAGTCTGATAAAGAAATGGAACATGCGGCGCTTGATCGTGCCGGCATCCTCCATGCGGATCATCACCGTGGTGAGCAGGTTTTCCCAGATGCGGGGCGGTGCGAAGAAATAGGTCGGCCCTACTTCGCGCAGGTCCTGCAGCACCGTGTCGGCTGACTCGGGGCAGTTCATGCAGAAGCCCGTCACCGCGCTTTCAACATAGGACAGGAAGTTGTCGCCGACCCAGGCCATCGGCAGATAAGCCAGTACCTGATCGTTTTCATTCAGCTTGTCGAAAGCAACCGCCAGATTGGCCGAACGCACCACGTTATCGTGGCTGAGCATGACCCCCTTGGGCCGGCCGGTGGTGCCAGACGTATAGCAGATGATCGAAAGGTCATTGCCGTTACCCCTGACGATCTCGGCATCGACAAAGTCCGGATTGGCCGTGTTGTACGCGGCGCCCTGCTTCGACACATCGGCAAGATTGCGCAGGAAAGGCTGATCGTAATGACGCAGGCCCCGCGGATCGCCATAGGCGATGATCTCCAGCATCGGCAGGCGGTCCCGGATCGACAGCAGCTTGTCCACCTGCTCCTGGTTCTCAACCACGGCGAAGCGCGCCTCGGCATGCTCGATCACATACTGTATCTCGTCGGCGACGCTGTCCTGGTAGACCGGCACCGGAATGCCGCCAAGCGCCTGGGAAGCGGCCATGGTCCAGTACAGTTCAGGCCGGTTGTCGCCGATGATGGCGACCTTGTCGCCGCGCCGCAGTCCCAGCGCAGCCAGGCCGCCGGCCAGATCGCGCACCCGGCCATTGACCTCGCCCCAGGTCCAGGTCTGCCAGATGCCCAGCGCTTTTTCGCGCATGGCGGGGCGGTCGCGGCGATGCCGGGCGTTGTAGGCGAAGAACTTCGGGATGGTATCGCGGCCCAACGGGTCACGCCCATCGGGTTTCCCCGACGTCTCGGACATATGTTCGCCTCCTGCTCCGCGACGTAACCGTAGCCACGCCGTCGTTATCACTCGTTGATAAAGGTCCGGGCCAATCCCCGTCAAGGGGCGGTAGATTCCCCCCCGGGACAGCCCCCTTGTCTTGCCTAAATTTCGACCCCCATTGAACTTTCCTCCAGCCGAAACTGCTTGGCAAAAGGTTGGTTTTGCGTCACCTATTTGCGGCATCAGCACGGGCCGTCCCGCCCGCCCGACCAGCCGTACAATATTGTTTCCGCTACGAAAGGATTGCCCCGTGACAGCCGCGAAGAAGACTAAGCGCAAGGCCGCGAAGGCGAAGAGCCCGGCGAAAGCCAAGGGCAACAAGGCCGTGAAAGCCAAGAAAGCAGTCAAGGCAGCCCGGAAGGTGGTCAAGACCAAGAAGGCCGCCAAGAGCGCCAAGAAGGCTGTGAAGGCCAAGAAGGTGGTTAAGGCCGCCAGGAAGGCCGTTGCGCGCAAGGCGGTGAAGAAGGCCGCCAGGAAGGTCGCCGCCGCCCGCAAGAAGACCCCCCCCATCAAAAAGGCTGGCACCAAGAAGGGCGCCGTCAAGAAGGCGGCCATCCGCAAAGCGCCCGCCAAGACCGCGAGCAAGAGCATCGGTGCCGCCCGCGCCGTGCCGATCGTGGTGGGCCATGACACCCTGAAGACCCGCCGCACGCTCAAGGTCGGCAATAAGAGCTACGCCTATTACAGCATCAAGGCCGCCGAGAAGGCTGGCCTGGGCGACCTCACCCGCCTGCCCTATTCGATGAAGGTGCTGCTGGAAAACCTGCTGCGCTACGAAGACGGCCGCAGCGTGACGGTCGACGACCTCAAGGCCGTCGCCCAGTGGCTGAAGGACAAGCGCTCGGATCGAGAGATCGCCTACCGTCCGGCCCGCGTGCTGATGCAGGACTTCACCGGCGTCCCCGCCGTGGTGGATCTCGCCGCCATGCGCGATGCCATGACCAAGCTGGGTGGCGACACCAAGAAGATCAATCCGCTGTCGCCCGTCGATCTCGTGATCGACCATTCGGTGATGGTGGACTATTCGGCCACAAAGGGCGCGTTCCAGAAGAACGTCGACCTGGAATACGAGCGCAACGGCGAGCGTTACGCCTTCCTGCGCTGGGGCCAGACCGCCTTCGACAACTTCCGCGTCGTGCCGCCGGGCACCGGCATCTGCCACCAGGTGAACGTTGAATACCTGGCGCAGACCGTGTGGACCGGCATCGACGGCAAGACTGAAGTTGCCTATCCCGACACGCTGGTCGGCACCGACAGCCACACCACCATGGTGAATGGTCTGGCCGTGCTGGGCTGGGGTGTGGGCGGCATCGAGGCCGAGGCCGCTATGCTGGGCCAGCCGATCTCCATGCTGCTGCCGGAAGTCGTTGGCTTCCGCCTCTCGG
Organism: Ferrovibrio terrae; assembly: GCF_007197755.1. Taxonomy (NCBI): domain Bacteria; kingdom Pseudomonadati; phylum Pseudomonadota; class Alphaproteobacteria; order Rhodospirillales; family Rhodospirillaceae; genus Ferrovibrio; species Ferrovibrio terrae. Next base: position 2,228,147 of record NZ_CP041636.1, on the reverse strand, counting down.
GCAAGCCGAAGGAAGGCACCACGGCCACCGATCTGGTGCTGACCGTGACGCAGATGCTGCGCAAGAAGGGCGTGGTCAACAAGTTCGTCGAATTCTACGGCCCCGGCCTGGACGAACTGTCGATCGCCGACCGCTGCACGGTGGCCAACATGGCACCGGAATACGGCGCCACCTGCGGCTTCTTCCCGGTCGATGGCGAAACCATCGCCTATCTGAAGGCCAGCGGCCGCGACCCCGAGCGCGTCAAGCTGGTGGAAGCCTATGCCAAGGCGCAAGGCTTCTGGCGCGGCCCGAAGGCCGTCGATCCGGTCTTTACCGACACGCTGGAACTCGACCTCTCGACGGTCGAGCCCTCGCTGGCCGGCCCGACCCGCCCGGAAGGCCGCGTGCCGCTCAGCCGCGCCGCGGTCGAGTTCAAGGATGCGATGAGCAACTTCTATGGCAAGAAGACCGCCGTGGACTTCCGCGCCAAGGTCGAGAACGCCAATTTTGATCTCGGCCATGGCGACGTGGTGATCGCCGCGATCACCTCGTGCACCAACACCTCGAACCCGAGTGTGCTGCTGGGTGCGGGCCTGCTGGCGCGCAATGCGCTCAAGAAGGGCCTGACCACCAAGCCGTGGGTGAAGACCTCGCTCGCTCCGGGCAGTCAGGTCGTCACCGACTATCTGGCACAGTCTGGCGTGCAGAAGGATCTCGATGCTCTGGGCTTCCAGATTGTCGGCTACGGCTGCACGACCTGCATCGGCAATTCAGGCCCGCTGCCGGACAACATCTCGAAGGCCGTCACCGACAACGACTTCGTCGTCGGCGCCGTACTGTCGGGCAACCGCAACTTTGAAGGCCGCGTCCATCCGCTGACCAAGGCGAACTATCTCGCCTCGCCGATGCTGGTGGTGGCCTATGCGCTGGCCGGCAACCTGAACATGGACGTGGCCAACGAACCGCTCGGCCATGACAAGAAGGGCAAGCCGGTCTACCTGAAGGACATCTGGCCCTCGAACAAGGAAATCGCCGCCACCGTGCGCAAGTACGTGACGCCCGCGATGTTCAAGAAGCGCTACGCCGATGTTTTCAAGGGCGACGTGAACTGGCGCAAGATCAAGGTCGATGGCAGCCAGACCTATGGCTGGGACATCGCCTCGACCTACGTGCAGCATCCCCCGTATTTCGAGGGAATGAGCACGACGCCGGCGCCGATCACCGACGTCAAGGGCGCCCGTCTGCTGGCGATCCTGGGCGACAAGATCACCACGGACCACATCTCGCCTGCCGGTTCGATCAAAAAGGATGGTCCGGCCGGCAAGTACCTGATGGACCACAAGGTGAATTACGCCGACTTCAACTCTTATGGCGCCCGTCGCGGCAACCACGAGATCATGATGCGCGGCACGTTTGCCAACATCCGCATCAAGAACGAGATGGTGCCGGGCACCGAGGGCGGCATCACCAAGCACATGCCGCATGGCGAGGTGATGTCGATCTATGACGCTGCCATGAAGTACAAGGCTGCCAGCACGCCGCTGGTGATCGTGGCCGGCAAGGAATACGGCAACGGTTCCTCGCGCGACTGGGCGGCCAAGGGCACCATCCTGCTGGGTGTGAAGGCCGTGATCGCCGAAAGCTACGAGCGCATCCACCGCTCGAACCTGGTGGGCATGGGCGTGCTGCCGCTGCAGTTCCTCAACGGCATGACCCGCTTCGACCTCAAGCTCGACGGCTCGGAGAAGTTCGACATCTCCGGTATTGCTGTCGGCTTGAAACCGCGCATGAAGACGCCGGTGACCATCACCCGCGCCGACGGCTCGACCCAGACCATCGAAGTACTGTGCCGCATCGATACGCTTGACGAGATCGATTACTACAAGAACGGCGGCATCCTGCATTATGTGCTGCGCAACCTGGCCAAGGCCGCGTAACGCAACACTGCAGATCGCACAAACAGAAACGGCCGGCCCGGGGTATTTCCTGGCCGGCCGTTTTTTTATTGCGCAATCCGTGAAGTGTTTACTTCACATCCATGAGTTCAACATCGAATATCAGCGTCGCATTCGGCGGGATCACACCGCCGCCGGCGCCCTGTGCGCCATAGGCGATCTGCGGTGGGATGATCAAGGTGCGCTGGCCGCCCACCTTCATGCCGACCACGCCTTCATCCCAGCCCTTGATCACGCGCCCGCCGCCCAGCGGGAAGGAGAATGGCTGGCCGCGGGTGCGCGAGCTGTCGAACTGACGGCCCTTTTCGCCAGCGATATAGAGCCAGCCGGTGTAATGCACGGTGGCGGTCTGGCCGGGCTGCGCGGTCGCGCCGTTGCCAAGCTTGGTGTCGGTATAGCGCAGACCCGACGCGGTGGTCTTTTCCTGCGCAGTGGCAGGCAGAGCCACCAGAAGGGCGGCAGCAGCGGCGAGGCTGGCGAAAGCACGGCGAGACAACGACATCGAAAGCAGCTCCCTGTTCATGAAAAAATGTGCGGACGAATGATAACGGCGGGCAACCTGCCGCCGCATTAAGGCAGCAGCGTGGCGCGGCGCCATTCAACCGACCGCAGACGATCCGTCAGCGGACGTTGACCAGTTCAATTTCAAAAAACAGCGTGGCGCCCGGCGGGATGATGCGGCCGTTGCCGCGCGCGCCATAGCCAAGATAGGACGGGATCAGCAGGGCACGTTTGCCCCCGACCTTCATGTAGAGGACGCCTTCGTCCCAGCCTTTGATCACCTTGCCCTGACCCAGGGCGAATTCAAAGGGCTGTCCGCGCTTGTAAGAACTGTCGAACATGCGGCCGGGCTTGTTGTTTTCCCAAATCCACCCGGCGTAATGCACGGAAACCATCTTTCCGTTCTCGGCCTTGGCGCCCGAGCCCACGACAATATCCCCGACGCGCATCCCCGATGCGGTCTGGCGCATATTGACGGCTTCCTGTTTACCGCCGAGGCCGATAGCCCCCAGTAGAGAATCAAGCACTCCCATGCCCTGAGAATATCAAGCAAATTCCTCCCTGCCCAGCTTTGTTAAGGGGTTATGGAAGGGCGAATCTTGCGAGAATTTGCCGAATTTTCAATCATCGGCAAGGTTGTGGCGGTCCGCCTGAGGCCAACCGGGGCGTCAGTCAGCGACGACCGGGGCCGGACCTGCCGGCACCGGGAGGTAATCCGCATCGGGATGATCGGCCGCAACGGGCAGGAACTGGCCCAGATCCTCGCGCAGCGAGGCCCAGTGCAGGATCTCCAGCCGGCCGTCGGAATGCTCGACCAGGGCGGTGCAGCTTTCCACCCAGTCGCCGTCGTTGCAGTAGAGGATGCCGTCGATGTCGCGAATCTCGGCATGGTGGATATGGCCGCAGACCACGCCATCGACATGGCGGCGGCGCGCCTCCTCGGCAATCGCCTGCTCGTATTCCGAGATGAAGGCGACGGCGTTCTTGACCTTGTGTTTCAGGTAGGCCGAGAGCGACCAGTATGGCAGACCCATGCGGCGGCGCAGCTGGTTGAACCAGGTATTCAGGCTGAGCGCGAAGCCATAGGCGGCATCCCCCAGCAACGCCAGCCATTTGGCGCAACTGACGATGCCGTCGAAATGGTCGCCATGGGTGACCAGGAAACGCCGGCCATCCGCGGTTTGATGGATGGCCTCCATCTGCACGGTAATACCGCCGAACTGCAGCCCCGCCCCCTCAATGAAGTCGCGCAGCGCCTCGTCATGATTGCCGGGCACGTAGATCACGTTGGTGCCCTTGCGCGCCTTGCGCAGCAGCTTCTGCACCACGTCGTTATGGCTCTGGTTCCAGTACCACGATCGTTTCAACCGCCAGCCGTCGACGATGTCACCGACTAGGTAGAGCGTGTCGGATTCGGTGTGTTTCAGGAATTCGAGCAGCAGGTCGGCCTTGCAGCCACGGGTTCCGAGATGAATGTCGGAAATCCAGATGGTGCGGTAATGGGCCGGCATCAGCGCCATGTTCATCGGTGACCTGCTCGACGAATCGCGGGGAAGTGCAAATCGTTGGCCGGGAAGATGAATCGCTTAAATCACGGTGTCCCGTGAATTTTCCATGACCCAGATGACGGTTCGGTTACAGCGCTGCCAGACATGCTGCAGGCAAAGAAAAAGGGCCTGCCGTGCGGCAGGCCCTTCGATCATTTCACCCTTGCGGGAGAGATCAGATCGCTTCCTTCAGCACCTTGGAGGCGCGGAAGGCAACCTTCTTGGAGGCCTTGATCTTGATCGGCTCGCCGGTCTGCGGATTGCGGCCCATGCGGGCAGCGCGCTTGCGGACCTGGAGGATGCCGATATCGCCCATGCGGACGCGCTCGCCCTTCTTCAGCGACTTGGTGATCGCCGCGAAGAAATCGTCGAACAGCGCAATGGTCGACTTCTTCTGCAGCTCATGCTTCTCGGCCAGTGCCTGGGCGATCTGCTTCGCTGTCACGGTAACCGTCTTAGCGGCGGCGGCTGCTTTAGCCATGGTTCTCTCCTCAGAGTGCGTCAGATATTGGTTTTTGAACGAATCGGGAGTTGGTTCCCGAATCCTCCATAGCACCGCCTCCGGGTTTTGCCCATCGGTGAATGTGAAAAAAACCGCTAGGCATGCGGATTCTCGCACTCCCGGGCGATTCGGAGCCGCGAACCATGCGGGTTTATCGCATCCATGGCCGGACGCAGTGTCGATTCAGGGGCGGCTGGTGCGGAATTTCGCGGCCAGTACGAAAACCAGTAGCGAGAGAATACCGCAGCCCAGCATCGTCCAGATCATCGGATACTGGCTCGGATCATGATCCTGGCCGTTGCCGACAAGCATCGCGGCAATGGCACCGGTCGTCATCTGCAGCGCGCCGGACAGGCCGGCGGCGGCGCCCGCCATCCGCGGATTGACCGAGATCGCGCCGGCGATGCCGTTGGGCAGCACCAGGCCATTCGACAGCGCCACCACCGTCATCGGCAGGAAAATGCCCGGCAGGCTGAGCGCGCCGAGCCAGCTGGTCAGCGCCAGCGCGCCGGTCCCAAAGAGCTGCACTATGGCACCGCAAGCCAGCATGCGATCGACGCCAAGCCGCACAGCGAAACGCCCGGTGAAGAAGTTACCCGTGAGATAACCGAGCGATACCACGATGAACCACAGGCCATAGTCGGAAGCCGGATGACCCATCACCGTGACGACGACGAACGGCGCGCCGGCGATGAAGGCAAAGAATACACCTGAGGTGAACGCGGTCTGCAGCACATAGCCGCAAAAAACCGGCGAGCGCAGCAGCTCGCCATAACCGCGCAACAATGCCCCGGCACCCTCGCCAAGTCCGCGCTGCGCCAGCGTTTCCGGCAGGGTCAGGCTGACCCAGACAAAGATGGCGACGCCGGCCAGACTGCAAAACGCGAAGCTGGTGCGCCAGCCGAACAGCGTATCGAGATAGCCTCCAAGCGCTGGCGACAGCATCGGCGCCAGCGACATCGCCATGGTGACATAGCCAATCATGGCGGCGGCACGATCGCGTTCGTACAGATCGCGGACGATGGCGCGCCCCAGTACCAACCCGGCACAGCCGCCGATCGCCTGCAGGCCGCGGCCCAGCATCAGCCAGAAAATCGACGGTGCCAGCGCACAGGCGATGCTGCCAACACAGTAGATGCCCAGTCCCCAGAGCAGCACCGGCCGGCGGCCCCAGCGGTCGCTGATCGGGCCATAGATGAGCTGCGCCATACCGAGGCCGACCAGGAATAAGGTGAGCGTAAGCTGGACCGTGCCGTAATCGACGCTGAGTTCCTTCGCCAGACCCGGCATCGAGGGCAGGAAGATGTTGAGCGCCAGCGGCCCGAGCGCCGACATGGCGACCAGAATGAAAACGGAGGGCTGGATGCGAACCGGCGGGGCGGACATGGGGCGGGGGTTCCAAGAAAAGGCTGCTCCGTATACCGCCAATCACTGCCGCAACCAAGCCTGACCGGCAGCGGACCTGCCACCCAATGGTCACTTCTGCTTCAGATACCGGCAGGCCAGACTGGCGTTTTCAACCCATTCATCCAACCCGAGCCACATTGCCCATGATGCTTCGCCCCCTGAAAACCTGGATCCGCAACACCTCGCGCGCGCTTGGCTACGACATCGTGCCGCTCCGCGATATGAAGGACCGCGATTTCGCCATTCATCTCGGACAGCTGTTCCGCTTCCTGCAGATCGACTGCGTCTTCGATGTCGGCGCCAATGTCGGTCAATATCACGACTTCCTGCGCGACAAGGTCGGCTTCCTTGGCACCATTGTGTCATTCGAGCCGGTCAGCCGGAATGTGACGATCCTGCAGCAGCGCGCCGCCGAAGATCCGCGCTGGGAGATCGTCGGCCATGCGCTGGGCAGCAGCCGCAGCAGCCTCCCGATCCATGTGATGAAATCCGACCAGTTCAGCTCGTTCCTGACGCCGGACAATTCCGGCGTACCGGATTTCGATGGCCTGAACGAACCCGAGCATGTCGAGACGGTGGCCGTTTACCCACTGGACGAAGTGTTTCCGGTACTGCAGCAGCGGCTGGGATTCCGCAGGCCCTACCTGAAGCTCGACACGCAGGGCTTTGACCTGGAAGTCGTGCAGGGTGCCGCAACCACGCTACGCAATGTCGTCGCCATGCAGACCGAAGCCTCGATCATCAACATCTATGAAGGCATGCCGGGTTACATGGATACGATCCGCTTCCTCAACGAGCGTGGCTTCGATATCTCGGGCCTGTATCCGATCAGCCGCGATCCGGGCATGCGCCTGATCGAATTCGATTGCGTGATGGTGAACCGCGCCATCGCGGAGTCGGCCGCTGCGCCCAGGCACTAGGCCACGATTGGCCGGCTTCAGGCGCCCTGGGTTGCCCTCTGGGGCGTCTCGGGCCGGTCGATCAGACTGATCAGTTCGCTGGTATCCGCGCCGGCGACGAAATCGCTGTCCGGCAACGCCAGCAGGCGGCGCCGGGTGTCCTGATATTCGGTGTCGGTCAGCGTCATGAAGAAGCGGACCAGTTCATCCTCGTAAGGCTCGCAGAAATTCCAGCCGATGCGGCGCTCGCGCACCAGACGGCCGACCTCGAAATCTCCCACTGTCAGGCAAGGCACACCGAAATAACCGGCCTCGTAGTAGCGGCAGGGCAACAGCCAGCGTGAATTATGCGCGCGATGCTCCAGATCAATGGCCCAGGCGAAATCGAGGTCGCTGTAGATATTCTCGAGATCGCGCGGATTCACGTAGTCGCCCTCGTAGACCACATTGTCGAGGCCTGCGATGGCTTCGGCAAAAGCCTGCCGATCCACCGTGGTGAAGATGCCGCGAAATTTGAACAGCACCAGACCCTGCAGTCGTTGGGCAAGCCGCAGGATCAGGTCGAGCGTTTCCTGGCCACGAATCAGGCCGCAATAACCCACTACCCAGCGATAGGCGTGCTGGCGCGCCTGCCGGCCGCCACTGCCCCGCGCCGCGCCGGTGATCGCGGTAAAATCCGCGGGCAATTTGTTTTCCAGCAGGAACCACGGTTTGCGATAGCCCTGCAGCGGCTGGAAATAATGCCGCAGAAAACCGGGCGATGACACTACCAGCAGATCGACATGGCGCAGGGCGAGACGCTCGACCCGTCGCAGCAGACGCGCCTTCCAGCCGGCCCCGACAAAAGCCGGTTGTACGTCCAGCACCTCGTAGATCATCCGTGCCGGACGGCGGCCGATCACACGCGCCAGCAGGGCGAGCAACAGTTGGTCGATATTCCGTGCGTAATAGAAAGCAGCGCGGCGGAGCGCACGATGCTTGGCAATCACGCGCGGGATCGCGCCCAGCAAGGCTGCGATCCGGCGACCATACCGGCGATCCTGCGTCCGGCCCAGCGGCGTATAGGGCCAGGCGGGTTCAAAATCACGGTTGTAATTGTCACGCCGGAAACCGAAGACCTGCAGCTGGTAACCATGAGCGAGAAAGGCCTCGGCACGCTTCACGGTACTGACGTCGCTGATGTCGGGGGCGAAGAAAACTGCCGTTCGTTTCTGTTTGACCGGATGATGCATACGGGTCCGCGCGATAAAGCATGGCGAAATCGTGGCTGACTTCGCGCTGGTGAATCCTGCGCGATGCTAGGTTGCGGCATGTGTTCTGGGGTGTGATCAATCTGTGCCGCGGCACCCGTAACGACTGTATGTAACCACCTGTAAAATCCAGATTTTTACGCGTTTTGCACTGCACAGGGCGGTCACAGGTTGATCACTGGAGATTGGCCGGTCTGTCCGCTTCGATGCATCTGTTCGATCCGTTTGCGAATCAGGATTTACACGTGACAGCAATTGCCGCCCAACACGCTTCACACTCGCATGCCTATGCGACACCGCACCGCCGCTTCGAGCGGGTTGCGGTCAGCAGCATCTTCGGCGACCCGATGGATCGCCGCACCTGGTCGGCTGCGCCCTACAGCGTCGCCTCATGCCTGCAAAAACTTGGTATTGCCGTGGAAGGCATCCATTCCGGCGGTACACGCGGCGAGCGCGGCCTGCTCGCCTTGCATTACGTGATGACCGGCTACGGCCGGCCACATAGCAGCGAGGCCGTGCTGCGGTTGCCATCGGCACGCCGCAAGGCTGCCGAGCGGTTAGCCGAGACGGCACGCCGTCGCCGCATCCGCCATATCATCCACACCGGCACGCTGGACCTGCCGCCAGTCGATCGCGAAGACGGCGTGAAACATTACCTGTATTGCGATCAGACTTGGGCGCTGTCGCTGGCGCACCGACCCGACCTTTCGGATTACAGCCGGCGCGCCGTCGAAAATTTCGAAAAGACCGAGCGTGCCGCGTTGGACAGCGTGGAGCATGTCTTCACCTTCGGCCACTACGTGCGCGATCACATGATCGCCCATTACGGCCTGCCACCGGAAAAGGTGACCGCGGTTGGCTCGGGCATGGGCCAGATCGAACCCTACGACCAGCCCAAGGATTACAGCCGGCCGCATCTGCTGTTCGTTGCCAAGCACCTTTTTGCGGCCAAGGGTGGCAACTTGCTGGTCGATGCCTTCCGCATTGCGCAACGGCAGCGACCGGACCTGCTGCTCAATATCGTCGGCGACCCATCCAGCGCCAACCATGTGGCAACACATCCCGGCATCCATTTTCATCCGCATCTGCCCTGGCGCGAACTGCAACGGCTCTATCGGGTCTCAACCCTGCTGGTGCAGCCGATGCTGAACGACCCTTGGGGCCAGGTCTATCTTGAGGCAATGCTGTCGCGCACACCGGTCATCGGTCTCCACCGCAACGGCCTGCCGGAAATCATCGAGAATGGTCAGCACGGCTTTCTGGTCGAAGCAGCCACGCCACAGGCACTGGCATCGACCATTCTCGATGCCCTGTCCGACCCGCAGCGTCTGACCGAGATGGGCTGGAGCGGTCAGCAACATGTGCTGCAGACCTATTCCTGGGATGCAGTGGCCAACCGCATCGCCTTCGGCTGATACCCAAACATACCCCTCCCCGACTAAGCAAAAAGGAAACCCGACAATGTCCAACAAGACAGCCCTGATTACCGGCGCGACCGGCCAGGACGGTGCCTATCTTTCCGAGCTGCTGCTTGCCAAGGGCTATACGGTCCACGGCATCAAGCGCCGCTCGTCCTCAATCAACACCCGCCGTGTCGATCACCTCTACAAGGACCGACACGAAGAGGATGTGCGCTTTTTCCTGCATTACGGCGACATGACGGATTCGTCGAACCTGATCCGCCTGATCCAGGAAACCCAGCCGGATGAGATTTACAATCTCGCGGCGCAGAGCCATGTGCAGGTCAGCTTCGAAACGCCGGAATATACGGCGAATACCGATGCGATGGGCACGCTGCGCCTGCTGGAGGCCATTCGCATCCTGAAAATGGAGGAGAAAGTCCGCTTCTACCAGGCTTCGACCTCCGAGCTCTACGGCAAGGTGCAGGAAATCCCGCAGCGCGAGACCACACCCTTCTATCCGCGCAGCCCCTATGCAGTGGCGAAGCTCTATGCCTACTGGATCACGGTGAACTACCGCGAGGCCTACAAGATGCATGCCTCGAACGGCATCCTGTTCAACCATGAGAGCCCGATCCGTGGCGAAACCTTCGTGACCCGCAAAATCGCCCGCGCCGTGGCCGCCATTGAGCACGGCCTGCAAAAGCGGCTCTATCTCGGAAACATCGACGCCCAGCGCGACTGGGGCCATGCCCGCGACTATGTCGAAGGCATGTGGATGATCCTGCAGCAGGACAATCCGGACGACTACGTACTGGCCACCGGCGAAGTGCACAGTGTGCGCGAATTCACCGAACTGGCCTTCAAGCGCATCGGCCGCCAAATCCAGTGGGATGGCAAGGGTTCGGATGAGAAGGGCTATTGCGGCAAGACCGGCGACATCCTCGTCGCGGTCGATCCGGAATATTACCGCCCGACCGAAGTCGATTACCTGCATGGCAGCCCGGAAAAAGCTTGGCGCCAGATGGGGTGGCAGCACAAGACCAGCTTCGAACAGCTGGTGACGGAAATGGTTGATGCCGACCTTGCCGCGCTGAAACAGAATCACGCCGACGCCGGAGCGATGACCTATGCCTGAGACCATGCTTTATCCACTCGCCGGCAAGCGCGTCTGGGTCGCGGGTCACCGCGGCCTCGTCGGCTCCGCCGTGGTGCGGCGACTGCAGTATGAGGATTGCGAGATCCTCACCGCACCGCGCCAGCATGTCGATCTGCGCCAGCCGGCTCAGGTGAGTCAGTGGATGCGCGACGCACGTCCGCAGGCGGTCGTCGTAGCGGCAGCGCGGGTCGGCGGCATTCATGCCAACGACACCCGGCCAGCCGAATTCCTCTACGACAACCTGATGATTGAGGCGAATATCATCGAGGCGGCACGGCAAAGCCGTGTCGAGAAGCTGATCTTCCTCGGTTCGTCCTGCATCTATCCGCGCCTGGCGCCGCAGCCGATCCCGGAATCCGCTTTGCTGACCGGGCCGCTGGAGCCGACCAACGAATGGTATGCCATCGCCAAGATTGCTGGCATCAAGCTCTGCCAAGCCTATCGTAAGCAGTATGACTGCGACTACATCTCGGCGATGCCGACAAACCTCTATGGCCCGGGTGACAATTTCGACGTCATGCAGGGGCATGTGATTCCAGCCCTGATGTCGAAGATTCACCGAGCGAAGGAAAGCGCTGCGGAGACTGTCGATGTCTGGGGCAGCGGCCGTGTGCTGCGTGAATTCCTTTATGTCGACGATGCCGCCGACGGGATCGTGCATATCCTGAAGCACTATTCCGGCGCCGAACATGTCAACCTCGGTACCGGCGACGAGATCACCATCCGCGACCTTGCCGAACTGATGACGCAGGTGATCGGCTTCAAGGGTCGGCTGACTTTCGATACCAGCAAGCCGGATGGCACGCCGCGCAAAGTGATGGACGTCGAGCGGTTGCGCGCCATGGGCTGGCAGGCCGGTACCAGCCTGCAGACTGGCCTGGAGCAGACCTATCGCTGGTATGTGAACCACCATCTGGCCGAGCAGCGGGCGATCGCTTGAGCCCAGGTCATCAATCGAAGACTGGGTCCTACGATCCGCTGTCGACCGAGCATCTGCAGCAGGATCTGACCCGACGCAGCCTGCGTGGCGGCCTGATTGCTTTCGGCAGTCAGGCCGTCCGCTTTACGGCCCAGTTCGGCGGCACCATCCTGCTCGCCCGCATGCTCACGCCGCATGCCTTCGGCCTGGTTGCGATGATCGCGGCGCTCTCCATCCTGCTCGACCTGATCAAGGAACTCGGCCTGTCGGCCGCCACCATCCAGCGCCCGGTGATCACCCAGCAGCAGGTTTCGACGCTGTTCTGGATCAATGCCGGTTTTGGCTGCCTGCTGGCGCTGGCGCTGCTGCTGGCCGCGCCGGTCATCGCCGGCTTCTACGGCGAGCCTGAACTCACTTCCATCACGCGCTGGCTGGGGCTCGGTTTTGTCGTCAGCGGATTGACGATCCAGCACTGGGCGCTGCTGCGCCGCCAGATGCGCTTCACGATGATTGCCGTCATCGAAACGGGCGCCGAACTGCTGGCACTGGCGCTGGCCGTGATCTGCGCCCTGAAAGGTGCCGGTTACTGGGCACTGGTGGTGCAGCGCGTCGCCGGGCCCGCCATCACGCTGGTCGCCACCTGGGCGCTCTGCCCCTGGCGCCCCGGCCTGCCGACGCGCGATGCCGAGATCGCCGACATGCTGCGCTTCGGAGGCTCCTACACCGGCTTCAACCTGCTGGCCGCCGCCGCGCGCAGCCTGGACCAGGTGTTGATCGGTGCGCTGTGGGGTCCGGTCGTACTCGGCTTCTACGAACGCGCCGCCAAGCTGGTGCTGGTACCGCTGAACAATCTCAATGCGCCGCTCTATGCCGTGGCGATGCCGGCGCTCAGCCGCCTGGAAAGCCAGCCAGAGCGTTACCGCCATGCCTTCCTGCTGGTCTTCGAGAAATTCGCCATGGTGACGATGCCGCCGGCAGCATTGGCCGCGGTCACCGCCGACTGGGTCGTGGGCCTTCTGTTCGGGCCGCAATGGCATGACGCGGCACCTTTCGTCGCCAGCTTCTCGGTGGCGGCGATCACCCTGCCCGCCACCATGGCCGTCGCGCTGCTCTATCTGAGCCAGAACCGTTCGGGCGATATGCTGCGCGCCGGCCTTGCCGACACCGCCGCCGTGGCTACCGCCATCCTCGCCGGTCTGTCCTTCGGTGCGGTCGGTATCGCCGTGGCCTATGCGGTGGCCAACCTGACGTTGCGCCTGCCGCTGGCAATCTGGATCGGCGGCCGCCAGGGACCCGTCAATCGCCGCGACCTGGCCGCCGCTTTGCTGCCGTCGTTGGCCACGGCTGCTGCGGTGGCTGGCAGCGTCGCGGCGTTGCGCCATACCGGTTGGCTGGTCGCCGCCGAGCCGCTGGCAGGCCTCGCGCTAAGCCTGGGTGTTGCGCTGCCGGTCGCCTTCGCCATCTTCCTGGCAATCCCGCGCAGCCGCCGCATCCTCGGCATCCTGCGCCGCCTGCCGCAGACGATACGGCATGGCGCAGCTCCTTCGTCGCTGGGCAGCGCGGGAGAATAGACTTCCGATGTGAGGGTCAGGTCAGGCCGACCGGCGCGCCGTCGTCGTCGCCATCCGGGCGGCCGCGCTTGATGCGCAGGCGTCCCTGGCGATCGACCCAGAGTCGGTGGTCGCCGAGTTGCATCAGGTGGCGACTCTGCCAGTCGCCACCGACGCGCAGGCCCGTATCCGTGCCACCCATCTCGATCGCTTCGAAACCGCCCTCGCCACGTACCGCACCGCTGCAGCCGATCACCGTCGCGCTGCTGCGCGGATCGCCCCGCAGCAGCGCCAGTCCGGCCTCGGCCGCCTTGGCATCGCCGCTGCCGGAGCAGCCGACCAGCACGAGGCGGCCGGCCAGCACGGCACGGATCAGGTTGCGCTGCTTGAACATCGAATAGGCGGTGCAGCCGACCAGTGTGCCGAAACCCTGCAGCCAGACGCCGGCATCGCCGCGAGCAAAGCCGTCAGCACCTTCATGGTTGTTCTCGAAGCCGCAGCTGGACAGCAGCGTGCAACCGTTTTCCGCCACCAGACCATATCGCTTGTTGAGCAGGAAATACGAGCCATGGAAGCTGACATCATAGCAGCCGTCCAGCATGGCGGCGCCGTGAATGCCATTCTCGCCGAATACGCCACCGATCACCCGCACTGCCGACAGGATGCCTTTACCTCCGGCCTCGTGATGAAAGCTGGCGCCGTGACCGCGGTTGTTGCGGAAATAACAGTTGGCGATCTGGCCTTCGAAGACATTGCCGGTCAGTTGCGCGCCGTTCTTGCCGCAGCGATGCACCACCAGGTCGCGCAGGCAGAAATTATACAGGTAGTTCTTGTTGCCGGCGCAGGCGAGCCGGATGCCATGGCCGTCCTCGCCGCTGCCAAGGATATCCAGACCCTGGATCAGCAGGTATCGGAAGGTGGACTGGCTGTCGATGTCGATGATGTTGCTGCCATCGCGGATCTCGGAGACGATTCGCGCACCCATGCCGAAGATGCCGGATTGGTGCACCACATTGTGTTTCGGCGAGATGCGCAGCGTACGGGTGATCCGGTATGTTCCGGGCGGAACCAGCAGCACGCCGCCCGTGCCAGCATAGGTGGCATCCAGGCCAGCTTGCAATGCGGCGGTGTCGTCAGCTTTGCCATCGCCTTTTGCGCCGAAGTCGGTGGCAGAGACCTGGCGACCGGCCGGCGCCGGTGCGGCCTCGGCAGCAGCCGCCAGCGCCGAGCCGCCAATGAAAGCACCACCGAGTGCCAGGAGATCGCGCCGCTGCATCGGTCAGACCTGCGGCGCCAGGCCGAACCGACGGCGCAACCGCGGTGGCCGCCCGAATGGCATCGCGGGCTGCGGCGCGACAGGCACGGCCACGCGCTGATGCAGCATCGACAGCGCCGCCGCGAGCAGCAGCACGACCCAGGTCTTGGGCGCGACATAAGCACCCGAGGCCTGACCAAAAACGATCCAGACGATCCAGCAGAACAGCAGGCTGGGCGCGCCCAGCAACCGCAGCCAGATGCTCACGCCGGCAAAGGTAATGATACCCCAGACCACACCGAGATAAATCCAGTGCAACCAGAAATAATTGGTCAGCACTTCGGAAATCTTGCTGATACGCCAGCCGGCCGAGAAGTGCGACGACTGCACGAACACATTCATCACCAGATCGGCGATGAAGTTTTCACCGGTCAGGCCAGCGCCGGCCCAAGGACGTTCCTTCATCACCTCGAAGGCCACCAGCGCCGGGCCAATCACGCGATAGAAGAAGCTGGGATCGTTGCCATTAAGGATCTGGCCCAGGCGCTCCGCATAGACCGTTGCGCCCAGCACGGCAAAGACCAGCAGCACGATACTGCCGAATATCAACACCGCCAGCCGGTAACCGGCACCGAAATTGCCGATCGGCGGCGTGTCGGGCAGCACGAAGAGATAATACGGCGGCAACAGCAACAGGCCGAGCAGCAGCGTCGGCCCCGGCATGGCGACCAGGCCGCCAGCCATCAGCAGCACGAACAGCAACAGCTTGCGGCGGTGCTGCGACACCACGAACCAGGAGAAGGTAAAGAGTGTATAGCCGAAGGTAACGGCGGATGGCTCGGAGGTAAACAGCTTCGGTCGCACCTTGCCATAGAGCAGCTGGTCGCGCATGTCGGCTTCGTAGATACCGGAATCATAGAGCTTCTGGCGAACTGCATCGCTTAGTCGATCAAGGCCGGCATAGCTTTCCAACAGACTGCCGATCAGGATGAACAGGCTTAGCCCCAGGAACATCCTGCTGAGCTGCGCCCGACTGGCCTGCAGCAGCGTCAGGAACATGGCGTAGCCGATCACGAACGAATAGGTCAGCTGCACCAGGCCAGTGAAGCGTTTGGACAGCCCGGTCAGGTCGCCAGTGCAGAAGCTGGCGAACAGATAAAGCAGCACGATGCCGAACAGCGCGCCCAGATGCGCCGGGACGATATCGTCGCGCCGCCGCCACAACAAGAACAGGCCCGCCACGCCCGACGGCGCGGACGGGAACGGGATTTTCGCCGTGATCTGCACGATCACGCCGAGATAGATCCCGATGAAGAAGATCAGCAGCAGCACCATGTCGGTGGTGCCAAGCTTCGGTTCATGGATGATTTTCAGCCTCATAGCGTCGCCACTGCCGACATCAGCCGCTCGCCGCGACTGGTCCAGTCGAATTGGTCACGACAAGCCGCGTAAGCGCGATCCTGCAGCTGGTTCAGCCGGTCGCAGTCGTCGATCACCTGCAGTACGCCGCGCGCCAGCGCCTCATAGTCCTCGTACAACAGAATGCTGTCCTCGTGGCGCAACGGCACACCGGCCACCGAGCCGGAGAGCGCGAGGATCGGCATGCGGTTGAAGATGTAATCCAGTACCTTGAGCTTGAAGCCGCCACCATGGCGCTCAGCTACCAGGGCAATGCGGGCATCGCGCATGAAATCTAGCACGCCATCCACCGGGCCGGTGAACTGCGTGGCCGAGGCATTGCGCCGCATGCGGTTGAGGAAGGATTCTTCCGCGCTGCCGATCACCTGCAGCTCGGCACCATGCGCGGCAAACAGCGGATCGGCGACAGCTACGAACTGCTCGAGATTCATCCGCTTGGCGATCCAGTCGAAGCTGCCGATGATCACGGCACGACGTGGCGTAGCATTGGTGATCCGCCGGCTGATGCCATGGTCGCCGGCATAACCTGGCGTCAGCACCTCGACGCGGCGATCGGGCCGGCGCGCCAGATACTGGTGCGCGTCATCCTCGGTGATGGCCGTGACCAAATCGGACGCATCGACCAGGCGATGCTCCAGCCGCGCCGCCTTCAGCGAGTCGTAGCGCAGTACCTGACGTTTTAGGAAATCCTCATGGTGGTTGGCCACTTCCCGACGCAGACTGGCCTCGTGGTTATGCGAGACATAGACCAGCTTCGGCCGCCGGCTGCGTTTCGGGAAACGATTCAGCACCTGATCCAGCGCCCAGCCGGCCGAGATGCCGTCGAAGACGATGGTGTCCCAGGGCCCCTCCTGCAGACGGGATTCGAGCAGTTGGCGCAGGCCGGGTGTCCAGCTGCGGTCGGCGATATGCGGCAGGGTCGAGACCAGGCTCTGCAAGTTGGAGCGTGGCCGATGGTCCGACAGCCACCAATGTATCCCGTCGTCATCAGCACCATTCACGCGCTGCGGCGATTCCGGACGGGCAAGGCCGAGCACATGCATCTGCGCGCCGCCCTGCTCCATCGCGTCGATCAGGCCGCCGGAGTAGATATACTGCCCGTTATGGCGCGGCTCGGGGTCAGCCAGTGTCAGCCAGAGACATCTCATATAAGGTGTTCACCATGATCAATAGGCCTTACTGCCGGTAAAGCCGCAGAAGATCGTCTTGATGATGATCTTCACGTCCAGCAGCAGGGACCAGTTTTCGATATAGTAAATGTCGTGCTCGACGCGCTTCTGAATCTGCTCGACCGTCTCGGTCTCGCCGCGCCAGCCGTTGACCTGGGCCCAACCGGTGATGCCCGGCTTGATCCGGTGACGCCAATCGTAATTCTCCACCGCATCCTGATAGAGCACACCGCCGGCCTTGCAGAGCAGTGCATGCGGGCGCGGCCCCACCACCGACATATCGCCGCGGATCACATTGAAGAACTGCGGCAGCTCATCGAGACTGGTACGGCGTATGAAAGCGCCAACTCTGGTCACTCGCGGATCATTGCGCGTGGCGAGCTGCGTGCCGTTGGGATCGCGCACATGGTGATACATGCTGCGGAACTTCAGCACCTCGATCAGCTGGTTGTTGCGGCCGTAGCGCTTCTGCTTGAACAGGATCGGACCGGGACTGTCGATTCTGATCGCCAGAGCAATCGCTGCCAGAACCGGGGAAATCAGCACCACGATCATCGCGGCAAAGGCACGGTCTTCGATTTCCTTGGCGATGCCGCTCCAGTCACGCAGCGGCCGCCGTTCGATTACCATCAAAGGCACTTGGCCGATAGTTTCCACCCCGTTGCGTGCCTTCACGGCATAGTCGGCATTGGGGCAGAAGCAGATATCCACCGCGACGCAGCGCAGCTGCGCCAGCATCTCATCCATGCCGGCATCGCCTGGTGCTGCAGCGATCACCACCATGTCGATGCGTTCGCGCCGGATATCTTCCAGCAGGTCAGTGCAGTTGCCGCGCACAGCATGGCCACGCCAGCCGGATGGCAACGGGCCAGTGCGGTCGTCATACAGCCCGACGATGGCGACGTCGTTGTCGCTGCGCGCCGCCAGGAAGCGGCGCAGCAGCATCTGACCGCCGGGGCCGGCGCCAAGAATGGCAAGACGGCGACGCAGGCGGCCGGCCTTGCGCCAGTAATCCATGCGGATGGCAAGGGCGCCACGCGCCAGCAGCGGCAGGAACAGGCCGAGCGTGAACCACAGCGCCAGCCAGGTCCAGTTCTGCTCGAGCGACGCGCCGGTCGCCATCACCGTCGCGGCGGTGATGGCCGCCGCGACCGTCCAGGCACCGACCGGCCGGGCCCAGCCGATATTGCTGAGCCGCAGCTTTTCGACGCGGTACGCACCGGCGAGATGCAGGCAGTTGCCAGCCACCACAGCACCGAAGAAGGACAGCGCGACGTAATATGAACCATCCATCGGCAGATCTGGCGCCGCGAGCATCAGCGCGACCAGACCGGCAGCGAGAATCGAGAACGCATCGCACGCGCGCAGCAGTCCGCTGACAATAGGCAGCGAGATAGGCTCGCGCACCACAGATTCGATGCGACGCGAGCTGCGCGCCGGGTGCGCGCCATCTGTCCTGACACTGTCGTTGCTGCGCCATGCTGCGGGATGCGCTATCGCGCGCGCCTGGGGCTTGGTCTGGACAGGCGAGGCTGATGAATTGGCACGCGCCGTGGACCTGCGGTCTAAGGTGGGAATGTCGAACGACATGCGCTACTCCAGGTTCGGCATTTTCACTCGGCGCGGAGACGATCCGCCGCGCTACCGGTTCGATGTGCCATACGGCTTATGCAAGGTCTTGTGACCAAGCCGGGGTTGTTCCGTTGCGATGCAACAGAACGGTCACCGCGCGTCAGGAACCGCGCAAGCTGGCGTAGATATGCGATGCGAACGTTTCGGGTGTGCGCTGCGATACAAATGCGGCAGCTGCACGCGTATCAAGCAGGGTTTGCGGATTCTGGTCGATCATGCCGGTGATGGCTGCCGCCAGATCGTTCGGATTGCCCGTATCGACGGCAATGCCGAGACCGTGATCTCGCACCAGCCGACCGAGCAGACCGTAGTCCTGGGTCAGCAACGGTTTTCCGGCGTGCGCCGCCCAGAGCAGAACACCACTGGAGCCGACAAAGCGCTGATACGGCGCCAGCACGATGTCGCAACGCCGCACCAGCGCGGCAATTTCGGCGCTGCTCAGCCAGCGATTCTCCACTTTCAGCCAAAGCCCCGCTTTTTCGCGGCGGACATGCGCTTCTTTCGCAAAGAACCTGTCGCTGATCTCAGGTGCCACCCGCCCTGCAATGATCACAGCGGTTTTGCTCGCGGTGGCATCCGGCAGGCGCCGCAGCGCCTCCAGCAGATGCAGCACGCCCTTGCGCTCGGTCAGCGCCCCGAACAGCAGCAGCACTTGTCGATCCTGCGGCAGGCCGGCCGGCGTGTGGTCGTCGTTGGCGGGAATTGCCACGACGGGAAAGGCCGGATCCGGCACCGGTGCCACCTTCTTGCCGCCCGGATAATGCTCAGACGCGAAATCGGCGAAAAACGGATCGAGCGTCAACACGGCATCTACGGCCGGATTGCGCAACATGCCGCGGTACAGCACTGCTTTCCGCCAGTCGCGCAGCTTCTCACCCAGGCTCGGCTTATAATTACCGATCTCGTGGTAATGCACCGAGGGGCGGAACAGGATGCCGCTCAACCGCCGTCCGCCAGCGCCAAGACCCAGGCCCAGCGGCAGCGAAAGATGATCCAGTGACAGGAAATAGCCGATCTCGGCGCCGGTGCGGATCAGGTAGCGGCGCATCACCCACCAGCGTGCCATGCCGCTGATCGCCAGGCGGCGATGCGTACAGTAGTGCAGCTCCGTTGGCGTGAGCGCCAGCAGGCCGATACGGTGGCGCAGATGCGCCGGTAACTGCTCGGTCAGGCGGTCGCGCAGGTTGCCCGGAATCGCGAGCCAGATGCGTTCGACCTGGCTTTGACGCCCCAGATGCACCAGCAGATGCCGCAGCCATTCCTCTGCATGGCCGTCGCCGTCGGGTTCCAGCACCAACAGATCACGGCGATGCCCCGGCAGGCTGCCTTCGCGGCACAGCGAGATCAGCCATGTATCGATTCGCGCGACCAGCGTGTCGCGAGCGTGCTGCTCCTCGATATGCGCCCGGCCCAGCCCCGCCATGGCACGACAACGCGCCGGATCATCCAGCAACTCAATCACCGCCTGGGTCAGCGCGGCCGTATCCTGAGGCTGCACGCAGATGAAAGCCCTGGTCTGCGCCTGCAGGTTCCACAGGGCACTGCCCGGCAAGGCCGTCGTGACGAAGCAGCGGCCGGCCGCCATGATGTTGTAGATTTTCGATGGCACAGCAAAATCGGCGCCGTCGGGCTTTTGCGGCACCAGATGCAATGTGGCCTCGGCCAGCGCCCGGCCCAGCTGTTCGCGTGCTACCAGATCTCCGAATTCGACATTGGTCAGGCTGCGTTCGGCCACGGCCGCCATCACGGCGGCACGCTCGCCGCCCGAGCCGCGCAGCAGCAGGCGTACCTCCGGGCGCTTTTGCGCCAGTTCAGCAGCCAGCTCGACAAGCTGATCCAGCCCCTGCTTGCGACCGAAATTGCCGCTGTAGAGAACCGTGATCGGCTGGTCCGTCGGCACCGGACGTGGCCGGATGGCATCGATATCGACCCAGATCGGCAGCACTTCGATCGGCTGCGTCACGCCCAGGCCGCGCAAGGTGGCGGCCATTTCAGTCGACAGCACCAGGATCAGGTCGACGCGGTTGAGAATGAAGCGTTCAGCCAGCCGCATCAGCCGCACCAGAAATCCGAAACGGACGATGCCCAGGCTTTGCGCCAGGCCGGACTGAACGTCATGCACCATGGCGACATGGCGACCGCCGCGCATCTTCGCCATCATGCCGAGCAGGACCGCGAAGATCGACGGGCAGAGCGAGATCACCACTTCATGGCGCTTGAACCGGCCGCGCAGCAGCGCAAACAGCCCGGTGAGCATAAAGGCAAGTTCACCAGCCACCCGCAGCAGCGCCGAGCGGCGTTTCGGCAGCCAGCTGTGCAGCCGCTCGACCATTACACCGGACAGGTTCTGCCGCAGCGGCGGGTCGTCCATGAAAGCTTCGAATTCAGCCGGATCTGGATAATGCGGCAGACCGGCCAGCACGGTGACCTGCCGGCCCCTGCGTACCAGCCCCTCGGCCAGATCGACGCAATACGGCGCGGAACCGATCACTTCCGGTGAGTAATGCTGCGTCACGAAGAGGACCGGCTCACGCGAATCCTCGAGTTGACGAACCATGCGTCAACTCCAGTTGACCGGCTTGGCCAGCATCGGCCTTTCATATTCGTAGTTCAGCTCGCTGTAGGAATAGCTGCGATAGCCCTTCGGATCGACGCGGGTCATGGCGATTCCGGCTACATCGGCGTTTACCTCGATCAGGTCTTTCATGGCCTCCATCACCGCATCGCGCTTGGTATCGCCCCAGCGCACGACGAAAGCGACCTTGTCGACCATGCGCGACAGCGTCAGCACCTCGGCACCGACCAGAACCGGGGCGGTATCCAGGAAGATCATGTCGTAGCGCGGCGCCAGCGCATGCAGAATCATTTTCATGCGATCCGTGGTGAGGTAGCGCATCGCCTGCGGCGTGAAAACACCCGACGGAATCAGGTCGGCACCCGACAGCGTGTCGGTAAAGATGCAGTCCTCGATTCGCTCGGGCTGATCGCACAGCAGTTCAGCCAAGCCGTTGCGGTTCTGGCACTGGAATGCCTTGTGCAGGCGGGGATTGCGCCAGTCGCAGTCGATCATCAGGATGCGGCGACCATGGCTGGCCAGCATGCGGCCCATTGAGGCGACCAGCACTGTCTTGCCCTCACCCGGCACGGCGGAGCCAAACAGCACGGTCTTGGGCGACTGCGCCGCCTCGGACAGTTCGAGCCCGATATGCAGCTTGCGCAGTGCCTCGCTGTAAGGCGAGACCGGCTTGCGCAGCACATGCGCGATCGGCGTGATGCTGCCGCGCAGCGTTGGAATCATGGCCAGTACCGGCAGGCCGGTGAGGGATTCAATCTGGTCGGCGCGACGGAAGGTGCGATCGACACCCTCACGCAACAAGGCGTAGGCCATACCGATCAGCGCACCGGCCACGGCGCCCAGGAAGACCAGCAGGGTCTTGGGCGGGAAGCCCGGCTGCGTCGGCGGGGCCGCAGCCGAGATCAGCTTGGCATTCGGCTTCTGCAGCAGATCCTGGCCAACGGTTTCCTTGGCGCGGCTCATCATCTGCTCAAGCAGGTTGCGATTTACCGTGGCGTCGCGCTCCAGCGCATTCAGGCGGATCGATTTTTCGTTCACGCCGCCGGCTTGTCCCTGCAGGCGGCTGAAGTTCTGACGCAATGCTTCATAACGGGCGTTTGTCGTGCGTGCCTCGTGCTGCAGGCTTTGAATGATGCGGCCGACCTCGGCATTCAGCTTGCCGCGGATATCGGCGATCTCTGCCTTGGCACCGACCACGCGCGGATGCTGCGGACCCAGGCTGCCGGACAGGTCGGCAAGACGGCGATCCGCCTCGGCCTGCTGCGCCTTGAGCTGCTGCACCACCGGCGACTGCAGCACCTGCGGCACGCTTTGGTTATCCACACCGGTGCGGCGCAGGGCCTGCGCCTCGCCCAGGCGCGAGTCGGCCTCGGCCTTGGCGGTCTGCGCCACGATCAGCTGGGTGTTGAGTTCGGTCATCTGCTGCGCCGTCACGCTGGCGCTGGCACCCTGGTATAGATTGTTGGCGCGGCGATATTCCTCCACCGCGCGGTCGGATTTCTCCACCTGGTCGCGCAAACTCGCGATGCGGTCGGCCAGGAATTTCTCGACTTCTTCGCCGGCCTCAACCTTGTCGCTGCGCTGGCGCGCCAGATAGGCCTGACCGAAACCATTGGCCACGGCCGCGGCAGTGTCAGGCGCGATCGAACGCGCCTCGATGTTCAGCACATGCGACCGGCCCAGCGTCGTCACCTCGACTTTGGCCAGCAGCGTATCGATGATGCCGTTCATTTCCTGCTCGGCCTTCACCTCGGGAGAGACATCCGCCTGGTCCTTTGGGGCCTTCTGGCCCGGCATATAGGCCTTGATCGAATCCGGCAGGTAACGCATCGGGTCGAGATAGGTCAGCCAGCCGGGTTCCGGGCGCAAGACCGGATTGAATTCGGGATTGTCCTTCAGCTTCAGCCTGTCGATCACACTGCGCGCCACATCGCGCGACTGGATCACATAGGATTCGTTCTGGATGCGCTCGGCGTCGGGGCTGATATCAGCAATGATCGCCTCGATATTCAGCGCCCGCGCCGTGGGTACCCCGACCAGAATCCTGGCATCGGCGATGTAATGCGCCGGAATCTGGCGAGCCACCAGAACCGCCGCAGCCGTAAAGACGAAAGTACTGACGAAGATCGTACCGCGATGACGCCACAGCTTGCGCAGCGTGTCGAAGAAATCGGTTTCCTTGCCCTGCTGCGGCACGTAGACCGGCGGCGGAGCATAGGCAACCGGCGGATGGATCGGCTGCGGATTGAAGCGATCAGGGAGAGCCATCAGAAATACCGTTCTCGGACGGTGATGATATCGCCCGGTAAAATGGTTGCATCGGCACCGGCGCTGACCTTGTTCTTCGCGCCGTCTTCGCCAGTGCGGGTAACGTAGAAGGAATTCTCGCGCGCGCGGTAGGTGAAGCCACCTGCCAGCGCCACGGCATTCAACACGGTCATGCCGTTGACGAAGGGATAGCTGCCCGGGGTACGAACTTCGCCGACGATATAGAAGGGCCGGAAGGTCAGCACCTCGACACTGATGCTGGGATTCTTCAGGTAGTCCGGCGAGAGCTTGCCGATCAGCGCGCGTTCCAGCTCGTGCGCCGTCATGCCGCCGGCGCGGATCTGGCCGACCAGCGGATAGGACATCTGGCCGCCGCCATCGACGGCGTATTCGCCGGTCAGTTCGGGCTGGCCATAGACGGTGACACGGACACGGTCGCCGGAACCGAGGCGATAGCTGTCATCGGCCTTGAGCGCGGCGGACTGACCCGGTGCAGCCTGGCTAGGTGCTGCCTGACCTGACGCCGCGGCCGGTGCGGCGCGCTGCGTGAGAGGCTGCGACGGCGCAGCGCCCTGGGACGCAGGCTGGGCCATTGCCTGCGTGGCGAGCAGCACAACAGCCAGCATGGCAGGGACGATTGCGGACACCTTTACGGTGCGGAGGGTATGGCGGGTTTGCATGGCGGCACGTCTGTTGTTTCAGAACGCACGGCGCCGTACAGACGCGACCGCCTTTGCAGGCGTGGCCAGTGCGGCCGTGCATGCTTACGCTAGCAACGGCCGGCTATTTTTGGTGTGACCTAACAGTGGTTTTGAGCCGGCAAAAATGCCGGTTCTCTTAGAGTTGCGCGCCGAGACGCACCATCACCACATTTTCGTCAAAATCGCCGCCGGTGACGTTGGACTCGCGGCTGCGATAGCCATAGCCACCCGACAGCGTGAAATTGCGGTTGATCAGGTATTTCGCGCCCAACCCGGCGAGGGTGTAGTCATCATCGCGCGAGATGCCCTGGAAGTCGTCGTTCTGGTAGCCCAGCGACGCCGTCAGGATCAGGTTGCGCAGCAGTTCATGATCGACGCGCAGCTCAGCCTTGGTCTGGAAATAACCCGAGGCATTGGCCTGCGTGGTTTCCTGGATATCGCGATCCAGCGTGCCGGTGACGGTGGTCAGCGGCGTGACGTTCCAGGTGACCTTGATGCCGCTGGCCCAGCCGCTCATCTCACGCAGGCGGCTGTCGGAGTAATCCTGGCTGCGATAACCGGCATAGGCATCGAGGAAGACCAGGCCGGTGAGATCATACTGCGTGCCGGCGGCAACCAGGTAGCCGTCCGAATCACGGTTGAAGCCACCGGTCAGCGTGTCGTAGTCGCGCGTGTTGAAGCTGGTGAGCAGATAGACCTTGCGCAGCGGTGCGATCTCGTAGCCGGTGCGCAGGCCGATCTCATGCTGATCGCGATCACGGCCGCTCTGGTCGATCAACGCACCCGCCGACGTCCGCACACTGTCGTATTCGTAGCGCTCGGTCTTGCCGTCGAGGCGGAAGGACAGGCGATTGAAGTCTTTCTCCGCACCCAGATTGGCGCCGGTCACGCTGTATTCAGTCGGCTCGGTACCGCCCTGGTTGTCGGGCGAGGAGCGCGGTTCGTGGCGGATCTGGTAGCCCGCGCCGGCAAACAGACGAAGGTCGCGCAGCACATCGACGCGGCCATCGGCCGACAGCGTGTAGTCGGTGTAGTTTTCGTCGTCGTTGTCCCAGTAGCTCACGACCTGGGAATCGGCATGCAGGTTCAGGGCATGGTTGTTCCAGTTCGAGCGCAGATCGAGACTGGGTTCGACCGAGGTGATGAAATCGCTCTGCTCGTTCGACGATGTGGCGAAGATGTTGCTGTTGTAGCTCTGCTGCAGGCCAAGCTCGGGATACAGCATGAAGCCGCCCATGCGCACGCCGACCGGATCATATTCCGGGCGCGGGCGGGTCAGTACGGTTTCGCCGCGTTCGGGTGCGGCCGAAATCTGCGCGTCCTGCGAGGTCCGTGGCGGCGTCTGTGCCACCGCTCGGCTCACCGTCAGCGAGCCCATGGAGAAAACCGCCAGTCCTGCCGACAGGACTACCGTCGCCGCCCCGAAATACTGTCGCATGCACGCCCTCGTCGATACTGCTGTTTTTTGTCAAAGCGCTGATTTGATTGGGGCTTATAGCATAATTTGCTGGGGCGAGGGAACTCGTTGTTGCCAGGACCAGGCTGAGGAAACCATCTGCTCCAGCCCGGAGAGGGCCGGCTGCCAGCCAAGCAGCTGCCGGGCCCGGCCCGGATCGGCCAGCAGGACGGCCGGATCGCCCGGCCGCGGCGGCTCGATACGCGCAGGAATTGCATGACCGGTGACCTTGCGCGCCACCTCGATGACCTCGCGCACCGTCGCCCCGGTCCCGTTGCCCAGGTTGAAGGCATGGGCGCCGACCGAACTGTCGAGATAGCGCAAGGCCAGGACATGGGCCTGAGCCAGATCCGAGACGTGGATATAATCACGTATGCAGGTGCCATCCGGGGTGGGATAGCCGTCGCCGAAGATGGCGGCGTAGTGCCGTTTGCCGGCCGCGACTTCCAGCACCAGCGGGATCAGATGGGTTTCCACCGGATGCGCCTCGCCGATCTCGCCGCCGGCATCGGCGCCGGCAGCATTGAAGTAGCGCAGCGACACCGAATGCATGTTGTAAGCGCGGGCATAATCCTGCAACACACGCTCGATCATCAGCTTGCTGGTGCCATAGGGATTGAGCGGATGCTGCGGATGACTCTCCGGCATCGGCGTGGTTTCCGGCTCGCCATAAACCGCGGCGCTGGAGGAAAACACGATGCGCTCGATGCCGTTGCGACGCATGGCATCCAGCAGATCGATGCTGCCGCTGACATTGTTGAGGTAATACTGCGCCGGGTCCTTCACCGACTCGCTGACCACGATCAGACCGGCGAGATGGATCACGGCGATGGGCTTGTATTTGCGCATCACCTCGTCCAGCCGTTCAGAGTCGACAAGGTCACCGCCTTCCAGCGGACCCCAGCGCACCGCCCAGGGATGGCCGGCGCAGAGATTGTCGTAGGTCACCGGCAGATAGCCGGCCGCATCCAATGCCTTGCAGACATGGCTGCCGATATAGCCGGCACCGCCAGTAACCAGGATAGCCGGCCGATCAGGCGCGACCATAGGTGTCCACCAGGCGCACGATATCATCCTCACCCAGATACGAGCCCGCCTGCACCTCAATCAGATGCAGCGGCAGCTTGCCCGGATTCTCCAGCCGGTGCGTCGCACCGATCGGGATATAGACCGATTCATTCTCACGCAGCAGCAGGCTCTCGTCGTCGCGCTGCACCAGCGCGGTGCCATGCACCACGACCCAGTGTTCGGCGCGATGATAGTGCTTCTGCAGGCTCAGTTTGCCGCCCGGCTTCACGGTGATGCGCTTGACCTGGAAACGGTCGCCGATATCGACCGAGCGATAGCTGCCCCAAGGGCGATAGCAGGTGCTGTGCGAGACCGATTCAGACCGGTTGCGCTGCTTGAGCTGCTCGACCACGCGCGACACTTCATCCACGCGGTCGGCCCTGGCGACCAGCACGGCATCGTCCGTCGATACCACCACAACGTCATCCAGACCGATCACGGCCAGCAGCTTGTCTTCGCTGCGCAGGTAGGAGTTATGCGAATCGCGTGTTACCACGTCGCCGCAGATCACGTTGCCGTCGCCATCGCTCGTCGTATTTTCACGCAGCGCCTTCCACGAACCGAGATCGTTCCAAGCCATATCGACCGGCACCACCGCGGCATCTTTGGTGTGTTCCATCACCGCATGGTCAATCGACAGGGCAGCCGCCGAGGCGAATGCGTCGGCGTCGAGGCGGAGAAAACCGAGATCCTCCTTGCCATCAGCCACCGCGCGGGCGCTGGCTGCATGGATTTCGGGATGCAGGCGCTCCAGTTCTTCCAGATAACGCCGCGCCAACATCAGGAAGATGCCGCTGTTCCAGCAATAGGCGCCGCTATCGAGATACTGCTGCGCGGTGGCCACATCGGGCTTCTCCACGAAGCGGTCGACGACACGGACATGGTCGGACTGCTCCATCATCGGCCCAACCTTGATATAGCCGTAGCCCGGTTCCGGACGATCCGGCCGGATGCCGAAGGTGACGAGATGCCCCTTCTCGGCTGCCACCATACCGGTCTGTATGGCGCGGTGCAGTTCCTGCGGCGCGCCGATGGCGTGATCGGCTGGCTGCACCAGCATCATCGCCTTCGGATCCTGCGCCAGCAGCCAATGCGCCACGGCAGCCAGCGCCGGCGCAGTATTGCGCGCCGACGGCTCGAGCAGGATTTTCTGTGGCTCGATGCCGAGCTCGCGGATCTGGTCGTCGATGAGGAAGCGGTGATCCTCGTTGCAGATCAGCACCGGCCCGGCGAAACCGAACTCCCCGCCGCTGCGCTGCACTGTTTCCTGCAACAGGCTGCGCTCGGAGACCAGCGACAGCAGCTGTTTCGGGAAGGCGGATCGTGATAGCGGCCACAGGCGCGTACCGGAACCGCCGGCAAGAATCACCGGATGAATGCGCGACGCACCCTGCTGAAGAGTCTGGCGCTGCTCGATGATGGCATTCATTGTCGACCTCGTGGCTGCATGAACTTCAGCCGACTATGTCGATGGCCACTTACAGGAGCCAGTGATCAAACTGTGGTTGCCTGCGCGAGAAATGCAGCAGAATCAATACATAAAATGCATCGACAGATTGGCGTCAGCGCGCATAGGGCAGCACGATACGCACGCTCAGGCCGCCACCGATGCGGTTTACCGCGCTGATGCTGCCGCCGATCGCCTCGATGTTGCGGCGAACGATCCACAGGCCAAGCCCCGCGTGTTTCGCACCTTCGCCATTCGCAGAATCATGCTGCAGCTTGTGCTCCTTCGGCCGCACCGAGAAGTAACGATCGAAGATATGCTCGATCTTGCGCGGATCGACGCCCGGCCCTTCGTCATCGACATGCAGATGCACACTGTTGGCTTCGCGGAACAGATAGACAGCAATGGTGCCGACCGGCGACGAGAAGCTGATCGCATTATCGAGGATATTCTCGAACACGATATCGACCACGCCCTGCGCGGCGCGGATGACGGCATCTTCCTCCAGCGTGCGGACCAGCCTGATCTGCCGCTCCTGCAGGATGTCGCGGTAGCGCAGCAACACGTCGGCCACCAGCCGGGTGATGTCGATCTGCAGGCGTGGTGCGTCAATCATGTCGGCGGTGTTTAGATCAAGGCGCTGGGTGGAGTTCACCAGCATGTTCAGTCGGGTGAGCGAGGCCTCGATCAGGCCAACGGCGCGACTGGCTCGCGGATGGCCTTCAGGCAGAGTTCGCCGGATCGGCTCCAGCGAGGCATGGATGGTGGCCAGCGGTCCCTTGAAGGAATGCGCATTGTCCTCGGCAGTCTGGCGGATGTCCTGCGCGATGTTGCGCAGGTCGTGCACCAGATAGTCGAAGTCCTTCGCCACACTGGTCAGCTCGGGCACGATATTGCGATCGGCAAAGGGATACTCCGTCACGCGGCCCTGGCGCACCTCGCGCGCCGCCTTGCGGAAATGATGCAGGCTGCGCCAGACGCTGAGTGCAATCAGGATCGCCAGCAGGGCGAAGGCAAAATAGATCGCCGCGGCGATGCGGATTTCCCGCGTCTGCCAGTAGGATCGCCCGATCGAGATGTTGAGAAATTCGGTGGTGGGATGCGCCGAGATCAGCACCCAGCAGCCCCAGCGCGACTGGATCGGCAGGATCGAGGTCATGATTTCCTCATGCCCGTCGGCCTGACGGTAACGAATGTCGATCGGCTTATCCCAGGCGCAACTTTCCGCCAACTGGTGCAGGATGCCGCGTTCGGCCAGTGTCTCCAGCTCGGGCCCGATGCGTTCCATGCGCGATTCGGGCGCCGACGCGATATAGTAGAAGCTGCCACCGCCCGGCGAATTGACGGGACGGAACATCAGCTTCAGCAGCGTGCGGTCGTCATTGCTGAAGCGCTGCAGTTCTGCATTCAGCGATTTATGTGGCGGCGTGTTGGGCTGGTTGAGAATCGGCGTCAGCGCCTGCGCGATCAGCCAGCTGCGCTGCTGAATACCGCGACTGACCAGTTCACGACGCTGCACGTCAGCCGCCTCGAACTGGCCGTATAGCGCGATGGGTAATGCGACGAAGACCACGATGAGCGCCATCAGCTTGATCGTCAGCGATGCGCCAACGCGGCGTATGCGCCGGCCGAGTGATTCGCTACGAACCTCCGCCTCCCGTACGTCTGCGCCTCGCGCGTCAGTCCGCTGTGTCGCGAACCGCTCCCCGCCAGCGGTATCCGAAGGCGAGGAAATTCTCGATCTCGCCGAAGTCGCCATCGATGGCCCTGAACTTGTTGCGGATCCGCTTGATAGAGGACCGGACATTGGTTCGATAACCATCCTCGCCTGCCCCGGCTATGAAGCCGACATGGTGAACGCAGTCGTAAATTGCGCGATAGGTGACATACTCGCCGGCTGTGCGCACGAGCAGATTCACGATATTGAATTCCACGACCGTGAGATTGACGTCGGTGCCATGCCAGAAGGCGCGGCTGATCTGCGGGCGCAGCTGCAGCGCGCCGCAATCCAGCACTTCTTCCTGCTGCTGTTCCGGCGGCCGCTTGCCGGCCTTGACGATCAGGTTCAGCCGCTTGGCCAGGATGGTTGCTCCGCGCGACTTGTTGACGAAGTCGAGCGCGCCGCCATCCAGCGCGGCATTCTCATAAGACGCCGCCAGCATGCCGGTGAGAAAAACGACCGGCACGTTGATGCCGCGACGCCGCGCCTGACCCAGAAGGTCGAGGCCCGAGACGCCCGGCATGCGCCAGTCCAGCAGAATCACGTCGCTGCTGTTGCCATTGCCGAAATACTCGAACATCGCCGCGCCATCGGGCAGACTGACGACTTGGAAGCCCAGATCGCTCAGTTCTCCGCCGACGGCCTCGCGGTAATCCTCATCGTCATCGACCAGGACGACCTTGATCCCGTCGCCACGCGCCGTTCCCTCATCGGAGGAGGGAACCGGAGCGTAGGCCGGAGATGCATTTGCGTCTTCCCTGTTCAGTACCGTCATTGCCTTTAACCTCGTAGTTGAGGACTCGGAAAACCTGGGTATGGACGTCGGGATACATCGCGACATCCACGCTGCATTGTGTCGTGCGGTAACGCCAAACCTTGGCCGGCGACTGCTCGATCTCTTCGGTGGGCGATCCGAGCCGGTCACGCGTCTGCTGCATATTCAACCCGACCAGCGAAACGTCGCCGCCGCTGTCATCGACCGGCCCCGGCATTGCTGTGGAAGCTGTGACGGGACCACTCGCGGGGGTGGCTGTGCCAGTCGACGCGTCATCCGGCCCAGATCGCGACACAGCCGGCCTGGCCGTGGTCTGTCGCTTGCTGGGCGCAACGTGACTGGCCGTCGCGGCATTGGATCCGGAGGGCTGCCGCCACGCGGTCGCGTTCGGCTGGCCGGACCTGTAATCCGCGAGCGGCCCCTGCCGCGCATCACAGGCGGCAAGCAGCCCGGTCACCGCCAGCAGGCAGGGTACCGTCACAGACCAGGTCAAGGCGCACTTCATGTCATGTCCCGTCCGGACTGTTTGGGTCACACATAATCTCCCGGATGGAAGCCTGACTGTGTCGCCACGGCCAAGCTGCATCCGCCCAAGTGTCGTTGCGGCAGGCGCAAAGCCTGCCACTGCCTTCTCGAGTTTCCCCTGTCGTACCCCAACTGTCGTTGCAGCCGGGTATAAACCAATGCGCTCCTAACGTTGCTGGGGGGATTCAGTTCGCAGATTGCGAGACAGCGCCGCATGACGGGAGCCTCGTCATTCTAGGCCGGCCTTGATGTGCTTCAAGTTTCGTGAGTCAGACCTGTGGCCGAACCACGGAATAGTCACAGCACTGATGGATATATGCCCTGCACGCAGCAAGGCCACGCTTTTACCACACCCAAAACGATCCGCATTTTCCATCATCTGGATCGTCGCCGTAGTACGCGCCATTTGGCGCAGAATCAGGTTTGAGGAGGTTGAAAACGACGATGGCCAAGGAAAAGTTCAATCCGGAAATCCTGCGCGAATACGATATTCGCGGCATCGTGGGTAAAACCCTGCTGATGGAAGATGCCTATTTGCTGGGCCAGGCCTTCGGCACTCTGGTGCGCAAGTCTGGCGGCCGCAGCGTCGCGCTCTGCCGCGACGGACGCCTGAGTTCACCGCAGATCAGCCGCGCCTTCTCGAAAGGCCTGCGCCATGCCGGAGCCGATGTGCTGACGGTCGGTCTCGGACCCACGCCGATGCTGTATTTCGCCGAGCATCATCTTGGTACAGATGCCGGCGCGATGATCACCGGCTCGCATAATCCGCCCGATTATAACGGTTTCAAGCTCACCATCGGCGGCAAGACCATTTACGGGGACGAAATTCAGAAACTGGGCGCGATCATCCGCGACGGCAGTTTCAGCAGCGGCGCCGGCAAGGTGCTGCGCCGCTCGGTCGCCGGCAACTACGCGATGCGCATCCTGCAGGATGCCGATCTGGCACGGCCGCTATCGGTGGCCTGGGATCCTGGCAACGGCGCCGCCTGCCCTATCGTGGAGCGGCTGACCAAGCGCCTGCCCGGCCGGCATGTGGTGCTGAACGGCGACGTGGACGGCACCTTCCCCAATCACCATCCAGATCCGACGCTGCCCGAAACTCTGGAGCAGCTGCGCGAGGTTGTGCTGAGCCAGAATCTCGACCTCGGCATCGCCTTCGACGGAGATGGCGACCGGCTCGGCGTGATCGACAACAAGGGCCGCGTCTTATGGGGCGACCAGCTGATGATGCTGTGGTCGGAAGAGGTCCTGCGGCGCCAGCCCGGTGCCACCATCATCGCCGACGTCAAGACCAGCCAGTCACTGTTCGATGCCATCGAGCGGATGGGCGGCAAGCCGATCATGTGGCGCACTGGCCATTCACTGATCAAGGCGAAGATGCGCGAGACCGGCGCGCAACTGGCCGGCGAGATGAGCGGGCATATCTTCTTCGCCGACCGCTACTTCGGCTACGACGATGCGCTGTATGCCACCATCCGCCTGCTCAACATCGTGGCGCGCTCCCCGCGCAGCCTGGCCGACCTGCGCGACCGCCTGCCCGAGATGGTGAATACGCCGGAGCTGCGCATCGAATGCCGCGAGCAGGACAAATTCCCCATCGTCGATTCCGTGAAGTCGCGGCTGCAGGCCGCGGGCGCCGCGGTGAACGACATCGACGGCGTGCGCGTGCAAACCGCGGATGGCTGGTGGCTGCTGCGCGCCTCCAACACGCAGAATGTGCTGGTCGCGCGCTGCGAAGCCAATGACGAGGCCGGCCTGTCCCGGCTGAAACATGCGCTGGGTGAGCAGCTCAGCGCCAGTGGCGTCCCGCCCGCGGTCATCTCCTCCGCCCTGGGCGAAGACGAAGAACGCACGGCGGCCTGATCGCAGCAGCTTCAGGCCCTCTGGCGTTCACGGCATCTGCACCATGGCAGCAAGCGCTGCCTGGTCGCAGATGCCGCTGACTCGCAGCAGCAGCCGGCGCGACGTCACCGGTGCCACGCCATGCGGCGCCGAATCCCTGAACAGGAAAGCTGCGTCAGACACGGCTTTTATCTCGCCGTTCTCTGCCTGCATCAGCATCGGCTGGCCGCCATCGGTGACCAGCAGCGACAGCGTGGCATGGCCCTGCTCCCAGTAGCTGTCATCCACCGCATCGCGATGCGTGGGCAGGAAACCGCCGGGCGGCAGACTGAGCAGCCGCACGCCGCGCAACCGCGTGAACGGCAGACGTTCGATGGTGGCGCGCGTCAACGGCACGTCGTAACGCAGGTCCCAGTCCCAGCCGGCGCAGTCATCGGCTTTGCGCCGCGTCACGCTGTCATCCACCGTAAGGCCGGTCGGCCCGCGACGCAGGCCGAGGCCTTCGAGTGAGCGATACTTGCCGACGATCGCCTCGCCATTGCGGTGCCGGTCGACATGATCGAGTTGTTCGTCATCCACGACCATGAACCAGCGCCGCCGGTTTTCCGGCAAAGTGGAGCTTTCGCTGATCAGGATCGGGCGAAACTGCGGCACGAGCGCCAGCAGTTCGTGTTCAACGCCGGCGCGGTTGTAGTCAAAGGCCAGCGGAGCATAAATCGGCTGAGGGAATATTCCTGGAGGCTCAATGTTCATGATTTACCCCATATCAGTCCAGAGCATTTGGGGCGGCCCAAAGGCCGATGCAAGGGGGCTGATTTCGGGAATCTAATTCTGGGAAATGGCTGGGGGACTAGGATTCGAACCTAGACAACCAGAGTCAGAGTCTGGGGTCCTACCGTTAGACGATCCCCCAGCAGGGATCGGGCCGGGATATAGCCCGTCCCGAAGGGCTTTGCAACCCTTCTTGGCTGTCCGGTGCAGACTTCGCCAGGCCAGCCTAGCGCCTGAAAATACTGACGATTTCCAGATGTGGCGACCAGCGGAACTGATCGATCGGCACGGTCTGTTCGAGGCGATAGCCGGCCTCCAGCAGCCCCTTGGCATCGCGGGCGAAGCTGGAAGGATCGCAGGAAGCCATCACGATGAGGCCGGGCGCCTCGCCGAATTTCGCGGCTTCGGCGATCTGCTGCACCTGGCCTTGGCGCCGGCGCGGCGGATCAAGAAGCACCATAAACGGCATCGCCAGTACGATCTCAGGTCTTCTGTCTGGCCGCTCAGGTCCAGGGAGGGCTCATTCGCCACTTGCCTATCGCCCAATCAGCGCAGATGGAGCCAGCAGTGAAAGCCCCCTCGATCACTGGATAACGCTTCGGCTTCAAGCCTGGGATCTTGTATATCACGATAGATATTCAATCGACCGCAAGCTTCTCCTCAAGCATGAACCAATCAATTAGGCCCAACCGGCGCGGATTGCTATACAGAGCCATGTCAAAATGGAAATGGCCGGCAACCCTGTATCTCGGGATCGTGCTCATCACTGCCCTCCCTTTCTTTGCCAAAAGGTTTGCGGAGGGATTCCTTTGGCCTTGGGCGGCCTATGCCTTTGCAATACTGATCTTGCTTATTGCCACGGAAAGACTCGATCTGCGGAAGTACAAGATCGCGAACTCGAATTTACCTTGGCTCTCGGGAGCCTTCATCCTGGCTACGCTGAATTTCGTCCTTTATCCCCTGACCCGAACTGCCGCACACCCCAGTACGGCTCCGAATGCGCTGATTGATCCTGCCGTGGCGTTTTTCGAGGGCCAGCATCCCTATGCGGTGACCCTGTTCGACGGCGCCCCGATCAGCCCGGGGCCAGGATGGATCATCCTGAATGCGCCAATTACCTTAACTGGAATGATTTTCGCCTTGATCCCAGTATATATGGGGATTGCATGTTACGCGGTATCCCGCATTGAGGCCTGGCGGGGAAATGCTCTTGTCCTATTCCTTGTCCCTTCCATCTGCTTTCTTCAGATGAATGTTGTGGCTCACGACCTTCTGGGATTTTCTTTGGCAGGCGTCGCCTTGACGATTGCTGCGCATCAGCAGCGCAACAACATGCTCGTGATCACCCTGATCGCGATATTGTCCGGCATCGTCGCCACTGCGCGCCTGCCTTTTTTCCTGTTCCCAGTCGCCATAGCCACCTGCCTGTTTCGCACCGATCGCGCAAAAGCCCTGGTTTTCGCGACGGTAGCCGTTTCCGTCCTGATCGCCATCCATGGCATCTTCTACCTCTGGGCCGACCGTCTCTCGCTCTTTTATCAGCCAGCGCATGTTTTCGGTCGCGCTGCCAACAGCCAATCACCAGCGCAGTTTATCGTCGTCATAGCGCTCTGGATCGTGATCTCGATTTATATGTGGCTCAGAACGGACTCCAGTCTGTCGTCGTGGTTCCTGTTTGTATGGGCTATCCTGTTCGTGCCTTTCGCAACAATTGGTTTTGCCGAACTCTTCCGGGGCTCCGAGTTATCCATCAATGACATCGCGAACTGGGAGGGTAAAGGATATGTGTACTTCACTGTCCCGTTCCTTGCAGCCGCGCTTGTACTGCTGGTGAGAGACCGACAAGGCCAGCTAGATATCAAGCTGGTTGAAGATTGACTCGGGCAGGTGGCGGACCACCATCATAATCCAGGCCCATTTCCTAGGTGCGTAGATGGTCGACTTCCCTGTCGCGATCCCATCCACGATTGTCCTGGCGACATCTCTAGGATTCGCCAATCTTCCTCCATCCTCTTTCAGCGCCGCCGTCATAGGCGTGTCCGTGGGTCCAGGTTTCACCAGAATGACCCGGACCTTCGATGCCGCCAGGCGGTGCCTCAATCCCTCGACATAGCGAGCTATAAGGCCCTTGGCCGCGCCATAGACGTAGTTTGACTTTCGTCCGCGATCACCTGCAACAGAACCGATGACAGCCAGAGTGCCACGCCCGGCCTTTTCCAGCCTGGTCGCAAATGCTTCGCACCACAGAACCGGCGAAATGCCATTCACCACCATCGCCTCGCCGCATAAGGCGAGATCGTGCTGGCAGCTTTCCTGCTGCGGCAAGTATCCATGTGCGATCAGAACGATATCGATCCGTCCCCGCTGGAATATCGCCTCTGCGACCGACTCGATTTCTCCCGTCACGACAAGCCCGGACACCATGACATCTATCGATGCCTGCGAATTACGGACCCTCAGATCCCGCGCTACTGCCGACAAGGCTGCAAGATTTCGTCCGACCAGCACGATATCCTCGGCGCTTGCAATCCACTGCCGAGCACAATGCTCCGCGATTGCGGAAGTGGCACCGATAATGACAATCCGTGTCATGGCTGCTAGATCAACTCCCCATCAGACGGCGTGAAAGGCTCGAACTGATGCCGGGATCGCGATAGGCGGAAAATTCGTCCAGGCGAGGATATCCAGACTCAAACAGATCACGCGGCATGCGCGCATCCTTGGCAGGATAGATACATCCCCCAGCGTCTCGCAGGATGTCGTCCAGGCGTTCAAAAATCCGCAGCGTGCGGTCCGCGCGATTGGGAAAATCCAGAGCAAGCGTCACACCCGGACGCGGAAAGCTGAGCATGCCCTTGGCCGACCGATCACCGAATACCTTTAGAACTGCCAGCACCGAGCCATCGCCTGAATGCGCAATATCGGCCAGCATGGCCTTGACCGCATGCGGTGCATCTGCTGGCGGCAATACGCATTGATACTGATAGAAACCGCGCGGACCATAAAGGCGGTTCCAGTGTTGCAGGTTATCCA
Organism: Ferrovibrio terrae; assembly: GCF_007197755.1. Taxonomy (NCBI): domain Bacteria; kingdom Pseudomonadati; phylum Pseudomonadota; class Alphaproteobacteria; order Rhodospirillales; family Rhodospirillaceae; genus Ferrovibrio; species Ferrovibrio terrae. Next base: position 2,191,420 of record NZ_CP041636.1, on the reverse strand, counting down.
GTGGAAAAAGATAAGCCGCATAATGTCTGACGGTTCGGCCGGAACGGCTGCGGTTGACATGGAAATAGGCGGCGTTGAGTAAGCCGAGTGATATGCGATTCACAAACGAGACAGGCGGAGTGAAAGGTACGGTCCATTGCCGCACCCGCGGAGCGGGTCGCGATCTGATACAGGTAGGTTTAGCGCGCTGGAAAATACCTCGGCCAGCGACAGAGGTGCAATCGAGCCATGCCACCATATGCTCCCAGTCGTGACGTGATTCATCGGCAATCTGGAAAAACTCATCAGATCCTGCGAATGGCTGGATGTCAGTGTCGAGCCAGGGACCAGGCATCCGCCGCAACTGGAGATCGGCCGCGACAATGACTCCGGTGAGGCCAAGTCCACCCACGGTCGCAGCGAGCCACCCAGCTCTATACGCCGGGCTGCACTCTATAATTTCGCCATCCGTGCGAACCAAAGTGATGCGACGGACGTGATCGCCAAATGATCCAAAACCGACGTGATTCTTGCCATGCACATCATTGGCAATGGCGCCGCCGACCGTGACCATCAAGGTGCCCGGCATCACAGGAAGCATCCAGCCATATGGTTCGGTCAGCCTCTGTATGTCACGGAGCAGCATGCCAGCCTCACAGGCCAGAATACCGGTCGTGGGGTCGAAAGCTATAAACCGGTCGAGCCGCGCAGTCAGCCAGAGCGTCCCGCCCTTATTGAGGCAGGCATCTCCGTAACTACGCCCCATGCCGTGGGCAAGACCCTTGCCATCCGTATGCGGCAGACGAGCAGAAAATTCCTCCGCGGTGCCAGGCGACATGATCCTGTGCGGCTCCGCTTTTAGTCTGCCCCACGAGAAAATGCGGGTCTGCGGTTGTTGCATTGTGTACACTGTCCAGCCTGAAGAACAAAACGATCTGGAATAAATTATGACCATCTCCGCAGCATCGCGGCCTACCCTAGTCGTGCTGCCTGCCCTGATCAAGTTGATGCGGCCGAGGCAATGGATCAAGAACGGTTTCGTTCTTGCACCGCTCATTTTCTCCGGCCAGTTCCTGCAACCGGACGCCATTATGCAGGCATGTGTAGCCGCGTTGCTGTTCTGCTTGGGCTCATCGGCAGCCTACATCCTTAACGACCTGCATGACGTTGCTCATGATCGTCTGCATCAAGAAAAATCCACAAGCCGACCGCTGGCCGAGGGCTCTGTCACGCCGGCCCAAGCCAAAACACTGCTGGCTGCGCTCTATGTAATATTATTTGTGGCTAGCTGGCTGCTAGCGCCGTTCGTGGGTTTGCTCATCGGCGGCTATCTCGCCATCAATCTCGCCTACACTTTCGTGCTGAAGCAGCAGCCAGTGCTTGACATCTTCACCATTGCGACTGGCTTCGTCCTGCGCGTCTATACTGGCGCCGTGGTGCTCGATGTCCCCCTATCATCGTGGATGTTCATCACCACGCTATGCTTGGCACTTTATCTCGCTGCCATGAAACGGCGTCAGGAACTTCTGCAAAATGGAGCGGGTGCTCGCGCCGCACTGTCACGCTACTCGCCGGCCTTGATCGACCGCTATGCCAAGATGTCGGCGCTGGCCGCTCAGCTTTCCTATAGTGCGTTCGTGATTACAGCCAAACCTCAATTGGGAATGACCATTCCGCTCGTGCTGTTCGGGCTGTTCCGCTACTGGTATGTCGCGGAAAAACTCAAGGGTGGAGAATCGCCTGCGGAAGCATTGCTCGGCGACTGGCTGCTGCTGTTGGTGGCAGTCTTGTGGATTGCAGCCTGCATCTGGGGTCTGTGGCCACTGCCCAACTAACCATTGCGGCAGGAACCGCCTGGCAGTCCAGAGCAGGACTGGGGGACTAGGATTCGAACCTGGACAACCAGAGCCAGAGTCTGAAATCCTGTCATCAGACGATCCCCCAGCAAGGATCGGGCCCGGGATATAGCCGTTCCCTGGAGACTTTGCACCCTTTCTGGCCGCATCCCGGTCCCCGGCCGGGCCAGCCTAGCGCCTGAAAATGCTGACGATTTCCAGATGTGGCGACCAGCGGAACTGATCGATCGGCACGGTCTGTTCGAGGCGATAGCCGGCCTCCAGCAGCCCCTTGGCATCGCGGGCAAAACTGGAAGGATCGCAGGAGGCCATCACGATGAGGCCGGGCGCCTCGCCGAATTTCGCGGCTTCGGCGATCTGCTGCACCTGGGCCTTGGCACCGGCGCGCGGCGGATCGAGCAACAGGGCATCCAGCTTCTTGAGCTCGCCACGGGTCAGCGGCTGTCGCTCGAGATCGCGCGCCGTCGCCGTCACCCGGCTTAAGTTCGCCGTTTTGGCGGCCGCCGTCAGTGCGGCAATCGCCGGCCGGTCGGCATCCACCGCCCATACGGTCTTGCCCGCCTCGGCCAATCGCAAGGCAAAGGCGCCGCAGCCGGAGAAAAGATCGGCGACACGTTTGGAATCTTTCAGCGCCTCGAGCGCGAAATCCGCCATCGCCTGTTCGGCTTCGGGCGTCGCCTGCAAAAAGCCACCCGGCGCCAGCGTGACCATCGCGTTGCCGAAGCGCACACGCGGCGGCTCGACACCCTGATACAGCAGCTCGGGATCGCTGCGCTCGTCGAAACGCGCACTCAGCCGGCCGAGGCCGGCGGCCTTGGCCGCCTTGCTCAACTCGATGCGTTCCTGCACGCGCATCTTCAGCTTGCCGGTGATCAATACGTCAGGTCCGGTTTCGGTGACGGTGACCTTCAGGTCGACGGCCCAGCCATCGCCCAGCACCGGCATGATCATCGCGCGCAGCGTGGGCAGCAGCGCGAACAATTCCGGCTTCAGCACCAGGCAGGTTTCGAGATCGACGATCTTGCGGCTCTGTGCCTCGTGGAAACCCATCAGCACCTTGTCCTTCACGCGCCGCGTGATGAACTCGGCACGACGCCGCGACGCGTCCGGCACCGCCACCAGATCGCCGATGACAACATCACGAATTTCGCGCCGCGCCAGTGCTGCCGCCAGCTTGTCGCGTTTCCAGCCGCGATAGGCCGCATCGCTCCAGTGCTGCAGCGTGCAGCCGCCACAGGCCTGGAAATGCGGGCATGGCGCATCGATACGGTCCGGTCCGGCCGCTTCCAGCACGCTGATGCTGGCGGAAAAACCGTCGCCGCGCTTCTCGCCGACTTTCGCCGCGATGCGGTCACCCGGCACGGTGAAGGGCACGTAGAAGCGCTCGCCCTCGCTGTCCAGCACGCCATGGCCCTGCCCGCCCATGCGCTCGATCACGCCCTCGATGTCACGCATTGGATGTCGCTTCGCTTTTTTGGGCCGCAATCAGGAATTCGCGGTTGCCCTCGGGACCAAGGATCGGGCTCGGCTCGATGCCCAGCACACGCCAGCCCGGCAGGCCCGACCACCAGTCATGGATTGTGGCACAGACCTCGTCATGCAGGGCCGGATCGCGCACCACGCCACCCTTGCCGACACGCGTACGTCCGACTTCGAATTGCGGCTTGATCAGCGCAACAGCCCAGGCGCCCGGCCTGGCCAGAGACAGCGCGGCCGGCAGAACGATCTGCAAGCCGATGAAACTGGCATCGCAGACGACGCAATCGATGGCACCGGGAATGATTTCCGCTGTCAGGTGCCGCGCGTTGGTCTTTTCCAGCACGACGACACGTTCGTCGGTGCGTAGCCTCCAGTCGAGCTGGCCCTCGCCGACATCGACGGCAAAAACTTTCACAGCACCGTGATGCAGCAGAACGTCAGTGAAGCCACCAGTGGAGGCGCCGACATCGATGGCGGCGCGCCCTTCAGCCTTCAGCGAGAAATGCGCGATGGCATGCGCAAGCTTGACTCCACCGCGGCTGACCCAGGGATGCGGTTTGCCGCGCAGTTCGATCGGCGTATCGACAGCCAGTGCCACACCCGGCTTGTCGAGGCGTTTTTCGCCGGAGAAGACCAGACCTGCCATGATGGCAGCCTGCGCCTTGGCCCGGCTTTCCGCCAGGCCGCGCTCTACCAGCATCTGATCGAGGCGCAGCTTCGGGGCTTTCATGCGGCCATGACCTGTTCGCGCGCCAGCCTACGGGTCATCACGGCAAAACGCCAGAGCAGCATGACGGCGACGACCGCGAGGCCGACCACCAGCCCGGCCCAGACACCAATACCGCGCAGCGGTGTGAAGAAACCGAACCAGATCGCCACCGGGAAGCCGATCAGCCAGTAGCCGACCAGGGTCAGCACCATCGGGATCGCGGTGTCTTTCAGCCCGCGCAACGCGCCATTGGCCACACCCTGCGCGCCATCGACCAGCTGGAACAAGGCCGCCATGCCGAGATAGGTCAGCGCCAGCGTATAAACCGGCGCACTGCTTTCCCTGAGGAAGACGGCGATGAGATGCGCGCCGGCGAAGTGGAAGATCAGTGCCGTGCAGAGCATGAAGGTCATGCCCATGATGATGGCGATCCAGCCGGCGCGCGCGGCACCCGCGATATTGCCCGCGCCGGTGGCGAGGCCGACGCGCACCGTCGCAGCCTGTCCCAGCCCCATCGGCACCATGAAGGCGAGTGCGGCCCATTGCAGCGCCACCTGATGGCCGGCGACCTCGACGCTGCCGAGCCGGCCCATGAGGAGCGCGGCAGCCGAGAACAGTCCGATTTCGGCGCTGAGCGCCAGCGAGATCGGCGCACCGATGCGCAGGAAAGCTATCATGCGCTGCGGCGTGGTGTGCCACCAGCCGCGCGACAGGTGATAGCTGCTGAATTGCGGATCGCGCGCGATGTACCAGAAGAACAGCAACAGCACGAGAATATTGACCAGGCTGGAGCCGAGCCCGGCACCAACCACGCCCATTTCCGGAATGATCCAGAAGCCGAAGATCAGCACGCTGTTCACCGCGGCGTTCAGCGCAACAGCCAGCAGGGTCAGCAGCAGTGCCGAACGCGGCCGCTCCAGCGCGGCCACGAAACCGCGCAGCACCATGAACCAGACCGCCGGCAGGAACATGCCGCTGACCGCCTGCATGAAATCGCCCGCCAGCGTGACCAGCTCTTCGGGTTGACCGATCAGACGCAGGAAGGGCTCCATCACCAACAGAAGTCCGGTGCAGACCAAGCTGACGATGCCCGTCGAGATCAGCCCGTCATGCACCGCATTCCGCACGCCCTCGATATCGTTCGGATCACGGCCGCGCGCCTGCGACGCCAGCGCCGGCGTTGCCATGGCGAGACCAAGACCCAGCATCCAGAGGAAGCTGAAAATCGCCACGCCGAGCGCGCCAGCGCCCAGCGCCGCCGCATTGTAGTGCGACAGCAGCCAGACATCGGTGGTGTGGATCGCCATCTGCGCCAGCTGCGTACCGATGATCGGCAACGCCAGCGTGAGCGTGGCCCGCGCTTCGGTCAGGATCATGCTGTGAAATCCTGCTTAGGCGCTGGTGGCGGTTGCGTCGCTCGAACGACCGAGCGCGGAAAGAGCCATTGCGACGATCTGCGGCGCGTTCAGCCCCGCCTCGTCATACTGCTTCATCGGGTTTTCATGATCGATGAAGTGGTCGGGCAGCACCAGCGGACGGATCTTCAGCCCGTGATCCAGCAGCCCGTCGTGGCTGAGGAACTGCAGCACATGGCTGCCGAAGCCGCCGACCGAACCTTCTTCCAGCGTGATCAGCACTTCATGATGCCGCGCCAGCTGGCGCACCAGATCGACATCAAGCGGCTTGCAGAAGCGTGCATCGGCCACCGTGGTGCTGAGGCCGCGTGCGCCAAGCTCGTCGGCCGCCTTCATGGCTTCCTGCAGGCGTGCACCAAAGGACAGAATGGCCACCTTGCTGCCTTCGCGTAGCACTCGGCCCTTGCCAAGCTGCAGCACCGAGCCGCGCTCCGGCATCAGCAGACCAGTGCCCTCGCCGCGCGGATAGCGGAAGGCGGACGGGCGGTCGTTGATCGCGGCAGAGGTCGCCACCATATGCATCAGTTCGGCTTCGTCGGCCGCCGCCATCAGCACCATGTCGGGCAGGCAGCCGAGATAGGCGATATCGAAACTGCCCGCATGCGTCGCACCATCGGCGCCGACCAGGCCGGCGCGGTCGATGGCAAAGCGCACCGGCAGCCTCTGGATCGCCACGTCATGCACCACCTGGTCATAGGCGCGCTGCAGGAAGGTGGAATAGATCGCGCAGAAGGGCTTGAAGCCTTCGGTGGCCAGCCCGGCAGCGAAAGTGACGGCATGCTGCTCGGCGATGCCGACATCGAAACAGCGGCCGGGGAATTTCTTGGCAAACAGGTCGAGGCCGGTACCTGACGGCATCGCCGCCGTCACCGCCACGATCTTGTCGTCGCGCGCGGCCTCACTGATCAGGCTGTCGGCAAACACCCTGGTGTAGCTCGGCGGCCCGGCCTTGGGCTTGGCCTGCGTGCCGGTAACGACGTCGAATTTCGACACGCCATGATATTTGTCGTCAGCAGCCTCGGCCGGGCCATAGCCCTTGCCCTTCTGCGTCACGACATGGATCAGGATCGGGCCACCCTTGTCGGTGTCGCGGATATTCTTCAGCACCGGCACCAGATGGTCGAGGTTATGACCATCGACCGGACCGACATAATAGAAGCCCATTTCCTCGAACAGCGTACCGCCGGCCACCATGCCGCGCGCATATTCCTCGGCCTTCTCGGCAATTGAGTTCAGAGTGCGCGGCAGGATCTTCTCGCCGATCTGCTTGGCCATCTGGCGCAGCCCGATATAGGAGCGCGATGACATCAGGCGTGACAGATAGGCGCTCATCGCGCCGACCGGCGGCGCAATCGACATGTCGTTGTCGTTGAGAATGACGATCAGCCGGCTGTTCATCGCGCCGGCATTGTTCATCGCCTCATAGGCCATGCCGGCCGACATCGCGCCATCGCCGATCACGGCGATCACATTGTTGGTCTCGCCCTTGAGGTCGCGCGCCACCGCCATGCCCAGACCGGCCGAGATTGACGTCGAGGAATGCGCGGCGCCGAAAGGATCGTATTCGCTCTCACTGCGGCGGGTGAAACCCGACAGGCCGCCGGGCTGGCGCAGCGTGCGGATGCGATCACGGCGGCCGGTGAGAATCTTGTGCGGATAGGCCTGATGGCCGACATCCCAGATCAGCTTGTCGACGGGCGTGGCGAAGACGTGATGCAGCGCCACCGTCAGTTCGACGACGCCGAGGCCGGCGCCGAGATGACCGCCCGTCACCGAGACGGCATCAATCATCTCGCGACGCACTTCGTCGGCGAGTTGCTTGAGCTGGTCGAGATCGTACTGGCGGATATCCGACGGCTTGGTCACGGTATCCAGCAGGGGCGTGCGATTGCTGATCATTGCTGGCCTGAGGGTGTCACGAGCGGCGGGTTATAACAAACTCCGCCAGCTCCTGTAAAACCATGGACTTGGGACCAAAATGCGACGACAGCCGGCTTTTGGCGGAATTGGTTAACGCCCGCGCCTTGGCCCGGGCCGGCTCCAGGCCCAGCAGGCCCACGAAAGTGGCCTTGCCCGCCGCAGCGTCCTTGCCTACCGCCTTGCCCAGTTCGGTGGCCGAGCCTTCATGGTCCAGCAGGTCGTCGGCGATCTGGAAGGCCAGGCCGAGCTCTGCGGCATATTCGCGCAGAACCGCGCGTTCCGCCGCCCCCGCCCCACCCAGCAGGGCGCCGGCCTCGGCGGAAAAGCGGATCAGGGCGCCGGTCTTCAACGCCTGCAGGTCGGTGATTTCCTCGTAACTCAGCGGCTGCCCGGCCGCGGTGCGGTCCTCGGCGGCCAGGTCGATGGCTTGGCCGCCCACCATGCCGCGTGCCCCCGAGGCCTGCGCCAGACCCACCACCAGCCCGGCCTGCACCGCCGGATCGGGATGGGTGGCGGTATCGGCCAGCACCAGGAAGGCCTGGCTCTGCAGGCCATCGCCCGCCAGCACGGCGGTCGCCTCATCAAAGGCCTTATGCACGGTCGGCTTGCCACGCCGCAGGTCGTCGTCATCCATGCAGGGCAGGTCGTCGTGGACCAGCGAATAGGCATGCAGCATCTCGATGGCGGCCGCGACACGCAGGCTGCGCTCGCGCGGCACGCCGAACAGATCGCTTGATGCCACCGCCAGCAGCGCGCGCAACCGCTTGCCGCCATTCAGGCTGGCATAACGCATCGCCTCGTCGAGTTTCGCGGTGCCGCCCCGCTTCTCCAAAGAAAGATGGCTGACGGCCGGAAGCAGGCGGTCCAGCGCCGCCTCGACGGCAGCGCCGACCTCCTGCATCGCCGCCGCGAGTGCGGGCGACGGCTGCTCGCTCACGTCAGTCTGCCTTGAACGCTTGCGTGCCGGCGGCCTGGCCATCGGCGCCGACCACGATCTTCTCGATCTTCTCTTCGGCGGCCTTCAGCTTGGCTTCGCAGTGCCGCTTAAGCAGGGCGCCACGGCCATACAGGGCGATCGAATCTTCCAGGTCGACGCGGCCGCCTTCCAGCTTGGCGACGATCTCGTCCAGCGCCTTCAGCGCCGCCTCGAAACTCATCGCCGCGATATCCGCCGGGATGGTTTCCTGCTGGGCGTCTTTTTCAGCCTTGGACATGCCGCCTCCGTTCCACAAAGCCGCCACAGTTTACGGTCTAGCTATGATGCCAACAACCCGCGCCGCCGGCCGATTCGAGCCGCAAATCCGGCGTGGCCGAAGCAATATAACGCGCTGTAGTATTTGCCAACCCCGCCCGACAAAAACCCAGACAACGGGAGACTCTGCCATGTCCAGCCTCACCCTCCATCGTCGCGCTTTGCTCGCCTCCGCCTTTGCCGGTGCAGGCATTCTCGCCCTCGGCCCCCGGCTGGCCCGCGCGGCCTCCGACGACCAGTCACTGATCGACTCGGCCCGCATCACCGTGGATGCCTTCGCGCATGACGGCCAGATGAGCGACCTGCGCCGTAAGCTGGCCCAGGCCCAGGGCGTCTTCGTGGTGCCGCAGCTGCTGAAAGCCAGCTTCATCATCGGCGGCGAAGGTGGCTCGGGCGTGCTGCTGGCCAAAACCGCCAATGGCTGGAGCGAGCCCTGCATCTACACGATGGGCGCGGGCTCGATCGGGCTCCAGATTGGCGGCGAAGCCTCGCAGGTCATGCTGGTACTGATGAACGAAAAAGCCGTGAACGCTATCCTGCGCAACGAGTTCAAGCTGGGTGCCGATGCCACCGTCGCCGCCGGCCCGGTCGGCATGGGCGTCGAAGCCGCCACCACCACCAATCTCGGTGCCGACATCTACTCCTTCGCCAAGACCAAGGGCCTTGCCGCCGGCATCTCGGTCGAGGGTGCCGTCATCACCGCGCGCCACGGCCGCAACACGGCCTACTACGGCAAGGAAGCCCATCCGCGCAACATCCTCTACGACAACGTGGTGAGCAATCCCGGCACCATGGCTTTGCGCCAGGCGCTGGCGAATGCGGAGATGCGGTGATCTCTGCGGCGACATTGCAAGGGTATCGCGCCACCACCTATGCGGTGACGCTGCCCGATGAAAGCCCGCTCGGCCTGCGGCTGAATGAACCCAGCATACAGGCCGACGCATTTCTGCGCCGGGCGAAAGCGCAGACGATCACCTGCCTGAACGCCTGGAATCCGCGCAGCATCGCGCTGCCGGTCACGCGCAACATGGCGGCGCATCAGCGCCTGCGTCGCGACCTGGCCGGCTACGTCGCCCTGCCACATCTCGGCGTGCCGGATCGCTCGACCTGGCGGCCGGAACCAGGATTTGCCGTGCTGGATCTCGAAACGGAAAAGGCCATGGCGCTTGCACAGCGCCATGGCCAGTTCGGACTGGTTCGTTATGAGCGCGGCGGCGTGGCGGAACTGATCCTCACCCGACTCGCGCTGAAGTAATCAGGCGACCTCGAACAACCCGGCGCCGCCCTGGCCGCCGCCGATGCACATGGTCACCACCACATACTTGGCGCCGCGCCGTTTGCCCTCGATCAGGGCGTGGCCGGTCATGCGCGCACCCGACATGCCGTAAGGGTGGCCAATCGAGATCGCGCCGCCATTCACGTTCAGGCGGTCGTTCGGGATGCCGAGCTTGTCGCGGCAATACAGCACCTGCACGGCGAAAGCCTCATTCAGCTCCCACAGGCCGATATCGTCCATCTTGAGGCCGAAACGCTGCAGCAGTTTCGGTACAGCATAAATCGGTCCGATGCCCATCTCGTCCGGCTCGCAGCCGGCGATTGCCATGCCGCGATAGATACCCAGCGGCGAGAGACCTTTCTTCTCGGCGAGTTTGGCTTCCATCACCACGCAGGCCGAGGCGCCATCCGACAGCTGGCTGGCATTACCGGCCGTGATCACCTTGCCGGGGCCACGCACCGGCTGCAGGCCGGCGAGGCCTTCCAGCTTGGTGTCGGCGCGATTGCCTTCGTCCTTGGTCAGGGTGACGTCTTTATAGCTGACGGCCTTGGTCTCCTTGTCGACCACCGCCATGCTGCTCTGCATCGGCACAATCTCGTCGTCGAACTTGCCGGCCGCCTGGCCGGCCGCCGTGCGCTTCTGGCTTTCCAGCGCGTATTCGTCCTGCGCCTCGCGGCTGATGTTGTAACGCTTGGCGACCGTCTCGGCGGTGTCGATCATCGCCATATAGATATCGGGCTTGTTTTTCATCAGCCATTCATCGCGGGCGCGGAAGGTATTCATATGCTCGTTCTGCACCAGCGAGATCGATTCCAGGCCGCCGCCCACCACGATAGGCGCGTTGTCCTGGATCACCTGCTTGGCAGCCGTGGCAATCGCCATCAGGCCGGAGCCGCACTGGCGGTCCAGACTCATGCCGGCCACCGACACCGGCAGACCCGCGCGCACAGCACACAGGCGAGCGATGTTGCCGGCCGTGCCGCCTTGCTGCAGGGCTGCGCCCATGATCACGTCATCCACTTCGGCGCCGTCGATCCCGGCGCGCTTCACGGCTTCGCGGATCGCATGCGCGCCCAGTGTGGCTGGATCGGTGTTGTTGAAAGCACCGCGATAGGCCTTGCCGATCGGTGTGCGGGCAGTGGAAACGATGACGGCTTCGCGCATTTTATCCTCCCGAAAATGGTCCGGGCCGAACGCTAGACCCAAATTTATTGCGACGCAAACCTGCCGCTACGGCAGGGCTTTACCTGTGCGTCAACCCGGCCAGCGCTTGGCGATCTCTTCCAGCATCACCTCGGTGGCGCCGCCGCCGATGGGGTGGATGCGGGCATCGCGCGCCATGCGCTCGATCGCGCTTTCGCGCAGGTAACCCGCACCGCCATGGAACTGCAGGCAATCGTAGGTCACGTCGTTGACCAGTTCGCCGCACAGCGCCTTGACCATCGACACCTCGCGCACGGCGTCCTTGCCGTCACCCATCAGCCAGGCGGCATAGTATACCAGCTGGCGCGCCGCTTCGGTGCGTGCCTCCAGCATGGCAAGCCGCTGGCGGATCACCTGCTTGTCGGCCAGCACGCCGCCGAAGGCTTTGCGCGTCGTGACATACTCGCGCGTGATCTGCAGTGCGCGGCGGCATTCGCCCACCGCCATCGCACCCAGCACCAGCCGTTCGTTCTGGAAGTTGCGCATGATGGCGTAGAAACCGCGGTTCTCCTCGCCCAGCCGGTTTTCGGCCGGCACGCGGCAGTTATCGAACACCAGTTCTGCCGTGTCCGAGCAGAGCCAGCCGTGCTTTTTCAGGCTGCGGCCGATATTGAAACCCGGCGTGCCTTTCTCGACGGCGAAGATCGAGATCGCGCGCGAGCCCTTGGCGTCTGGGTCGGTCTTGGCGGCGACGAAATACAGATCGGCATGCACGCCATTGGTGATGAACATCTTGCTGCCGCTCAGCACATAATGATCGCCATCACGTCTGGCGCGGGTGCGGATCGCGGCGACATCCGAGCCGGCATCCGGCTCGGTGACGGCCACAGCGGTGATCAGTTCGCCGGCGATGACTTTCGCGAACCAGCGATCCAGCTGCGCCTTGCTGCCGGCATGGGCCAGATGCGGTGAGGCCATGTCGGTATGCACCAGCACGGTGGCGGAAAAACCGCCATAACCCGAGAGACCGCACTCTTCAGCTAAAATGGCGGAAGCAATCGGCAGCTGCTCGCTGCCGCCGTAAGCCTCCGGATAGCGGATGCCGAAGAAACCGAGCGCGCCCATTTTGCGTAAGACGTCGCGCGGCACCATGCCCTGCTCTTCCCACTTGTCGCCATGCGGGCGGACTTCGTTGTCGATGAAACGGGCGACCTGTTCACGCAGGGCGGCGTGATCGTCGCTCTCATAGATCGTCCGCATTCATCCTCCGATATTTTTTTATTTGAGCAGCGGCACCAGCCGTTCGAGCGCCTGCGACAGTTTCGGCAGCGAGGCCGCGTAGCACAGGCGGATACGGCCCTCGCCGGCCGGGCCGAAAGCGACACCCGGCGCCAGGCCGACCTGGGCCTCGCGCGCGATCTCCTTGCAGAGTTCGACGCTGTCGGTCAGGCCATCCAGCGCGAAGAAGGCGTAGAAGGCGCCTTCCGGCCTGCCCAGCGTCACGCGCGGCAGCGGCGCCAGCGCCTGATAGACCATGTCGGCAGCGCGTTTGTAGCGCTCGACCAGACCGTCGATATAGTCGTCACCTTCATTGAGCGCGGAGACGCCACCCCACTGCACGAAGGTGGTCGGATGCGAGATGTTGAACTCGGTCATCTTCTCGACGGCGGTGCACAGCCGCGGCGGCGCCACGATCCAGCCGAGCCGCCAACCGGTCATCGACCAGCTCTTGGAGAATGAATTGACGATCACCACCGGATCTTCCGGGCCGGCCAGCGTGTAATAGCTCGGCGCATGCTTGGCGCCGCTGTAGACGATGCGGCCATAGACCTCGTCTGACAGAATCCAGATACCGCGCTCGCGGCAGAAATCGAGAATCTGCTTCAGCTCTTCCTCGGTCGCCACCCAGCCGGTCGGATTGCCCGGGCTGTTGATCATGATCAGCTTGGTGGTCTCGTCGCAGGCATCGAACAGCTGCTGCATGTCGAGCTTCCAGCGGCCGTCTTCCTGCGGCTGCAGGTAGACGTCGCGTGGCTCGCCACCCATGGCGCGCACCGCCGAGCGGCCATTCGGCCACAGCGGTCCGATGATCACCGCGCTGTCGCCCGGTTCGATCAGGCACTGGATGGTGATCATGATGGCGTTCATGCCGGACGCCGTGACCACGATGCGGTCGGAGCCGATCTCGGCGTCGTAGCCGCGCTTCAGATAATCGCTGATCGCCTGCAGCAGCGGCGCGATGCCGCGATTGGCGGCGTAGAAAGTCTCGCCGCGATCCAGCGCCGCCTTGGCGCCCTCGCGCACGAAGACCGGCGTCGGCTCGTCGCCTTCGCCGAACCACAGCTTGATCATGTTGGGGATATCGGCCGAGGCGCGGGTGACGACGCGAATGCGGGAACCGGGCAGGTCGAGGATATTCGGGCAGATGACGGCTTCGGACATGATGGCGTTGAGCTACTTCTGTTTGGGGAGGGACGAGACAAGTTTGTCGATGATCTGATAGGACGCGGCTTCGATATCGAGACGGCCGGCAAGGACTGCATCGGCCAGCAGATCGATCTCGGTGGCCGGCAGATCGGCCAGATTGCGGCGCAGGCGATCGAGCACCAGGTTCTGCAGCAGGCGTCGCGTGCGGGCGCGCGGATCGGGCCGCTTGCGCCGGCCGATGGCGGCGATGGCATCGGCGAGCTCAGCCACGCCGGTGCCGTTGCTGGCGCTGGTCTGCAACACCGGCACCGGGCCCTGGCCACGCTGCGCGCTCATCGCGGCCAGCTGGCGCGCCGAGCGTTCGGCCAGCGGAAGATCGGACTTGTTCACCACCAGCACATCGGCGATTTCGAGGATGCCGGCCTTGATCGCCTGCACGTCGTCGCCCAGGCCCGGCGCATTCACGACCACGCGCACATCGGCGATCTCGGCGATCTCGACTTCCGATTGGCCGGTGCCGACGGTTTCGACCACCACCACGGCGCGACCCGAGGCATCGAACACATCGATCACCCGCGCCGCCGTGCGCGACAGCCCGCCAAGATGGCCGCGGCTGGCGAGGCTGCGGATGAAGACGCCCGGATCAGCGGCGTGCTGCGTCATGCGGATGCGGTCGCCCAGGATGGCCCCGCCGGTGAGCGGCGAGGATGGATCGACCGCGACGACGCCGACGCTCTGGTTCCGCTTGCGCAGTTCGCCGACATAGGCCGAGACCAGCGTGGACTTGCCGGCGCCCGGCGCGCCGGTGAAGCCGACCACCAGCGCATTGCCGAGCCGGCCACGGATGCCCTGCAGCACCAGCCGCGCCTCGTCGGTCTCATTTTCGACTGCCGTGATGGCGCGGGCGAGCGCGGCGCGTTCGCCGGCCAGCAGCGCCGGCAGCCAGTCCGGCTGGACCGCTGGTTCTGCGCTGGATTCGGCAGGCTTTTGCATAGCTGCACCATACGCGCTATGTAGACGCCCAAACAACAGCCACCCGGCGAAAGTCCCGCATGTCGACACCCCTGTTAGCGCCCAAGAATCTTGCTCCTCGGGAATACGGTCCGGTCAACTGGCTCGGCCTGTGGACGCTCTACGTCAAGGAAGTGCAGCGCTTCCTCAAGGTCGTGACCCAGACCGTGCTGGCGCCGATGGTGACGACGCTGCTGTTCTTCGCCGTCTTCGCCCTGGCGCTGGGCGGCGCGGTGCGCCACATCGCCGGCATGCCGTTTGTCGATTTCCTGGCGCCCGGCCTGATCATGATGGCTACCACCCAGAATGCCTTCGCCAATACCTCCTCCTCGATCATGATCTCGAAGGTGCAGGGCAATATCGTCGACGTGCTGATGCCGCCGATCAGCCCGGGCGAACTGCTGGTCGCCTATGCGCTGGCCGGCGTCACCCGTGGCCTGCTGGTCGCCGTGGCCGTGGCCGCCGCGATCTTCCCGTTTGCGACGATCCATGTGCATGACTGGTTCGCCGCGCTGTATTTCGCCGTCGCCGGCGCGCTGATCCTGAGCCTGACCGGCGTGATCGCCGGCCTGTGGAGCCAGAAATTCGACCATATGGCCGCGGTGACCAACTTCGTTGTCACGCCGCTCGCGTTTCTCTCAGGCACCTTCTACTCGGTGCAGGCGCTGCCGCCCTTCTGGTATGCCGCCGCCCATGCCAACCCGTTCTTTTTCATGATCGACGGCTTCCGCTATGGCCTGACCGGCCATACCGACGGCGACGTGCTGCTCGGCGGCCTGGCGCTGGGGGCCGTGGCTGTCACGCTCTGGCTCGGCTGCTATGCCCTGCTGAAACGCGGCTATCGCCTGCGGCCTTAAAAAACGCGCCAGTTCAGGCCTGTTTCGTCCTGTTGCAGGGCCAGTTCCGTCCCGTTTGAGCCAGTTAGAGCCAGTTCCGTCCCGTTTCGTCCTGTTTCGTCCCGTTTGAGCCCGTTCCCAGCCACCTGGGGCGGACCAAACGGCGGTAAACTGCCATCGGCACTCTGGCGCCGATCAGCCTGCTGTTTTTTTCACGATGCACAACAGCAATCAGGCCACGCGGCGGGAACCGCCGGGCAGCATGAGAACATATAGCGTACATTAAAAAGGCCCGATTTTCAATCGCTGAGATCGGCCTGCCGGCGGGCTGTGGTCAGCTGGCCGGCTTGCGCACCGGCAGGACCAGCAGCAGGCCGACGCCCAGCAGGGCGGCGCCGGCCAGCATGGCCGAGAAACGGTCGTTGTCGGCGATGGCCACCGCGGCAATGGCGGCGGCGACGAGGCCGATCAGCACAATCTTCTTGTTGCCCGGCTGTGCCGGCATGTCGCGGAACTGCATTCGTGTATCTTCCCCTCAGACACCGCACGTGCGGTGCAACCTGCCTGCGGGCAGAATAGCCGGAGACTGAAAAAATCCGAGGTAAATTTATGGATAGGAGTGTCGCAGGCTCAACTGCGGCAAAGCTTCGCTAAATCCCGGTGCTTCACACGCAAGCTGTCACGCCTGTACTTTTTCGCGCGCCGAGCGCTCCTCATACGCGATGCAGAGCACGATCTTCCACTGATCGTCAAACCGCCGCAGCGTGTAGCCGGTATGAAAACGCCAGGGCATGCCGCTGCGCCGTGTGATGGTCCAGTACAGATTGGCCGTCACGCCGGCATCGCCCTGCGGCAGCGAATTCGCCACCTCGTAGGTGGCATTGACAAAGCCGCTGTTGCGATAGAGCGTCAGCAGCTTTTCGATATCGGCGACGACATCAGCTTCACTGGCCCAGGTATAGGCCTGCTCGTCGATCAGCATACTGGGTACGGCGAAATGCGCGGCCACCGCACGGGCGTCCAGCGCATCGAAGGCGGCGCGATAGCTTTCGAAGAAAGCGGTGATACCGGCGGTCATGACACCAGAATCTTTTCCAGCGCCGCCCTGATTCGTGGCGGGATCGGTGCCGGCTTCTGCACACCGCGCTCGACAAAGACATGCACGAAATGGCCGGTCGCCGCGGGATGCGGCTCGCCCTGGCGGAACAGCGCGATCTCGTGCCGCGCCGAGGAATTGCCGAGTTTCACGGTGCGCAGCCAGCCCTCCACCGTCTCGGGGTAGTTCAGCGACTTGTGGAAGCGGCAGCCGCTTTCCACCAGCAGGCCGATCACCTTGTCATTCGGCATGTCGAGCCCGCCGACGCGGATCATGTAGTCGTTCACCAGCGTGTCGAAATACGCGTAATACTGCACGTTGTTGACATGCTGGTAGACGTCGATATCCGACAGACGCGTCGGGATCATCAGGCAGTGGCGATAGTTCTCGCGGACTTCGAGCTTCGGGTCGACAACTTCACTCATGCTTACAGCGCCCGTTCGTAGATCTTCAGCGCGTCGTCGTAACCGACCTCGCGAGGATTGTTGACCAGCAGGCGCTGCTGGTTCATCGCGTCTTTCGCCAGCATCGGCAGGTGGTTGTGGCTGATGCCGACCTGACGCAGCTGCTTTTCCAGCTTCACGTCGTCTATGATCGCCTCAAGTTCCGCCAGCAATGCGCCCGCACCGGCCGTGGCCGAACTGAAACTCTTGTTCGGCACGAAGATCGGCGCGAGTTCGGCATATTGCGCGGCCGCCGTCTCGACTTCGAGGTTGAAGCGCAGCACATGCGGCAGCATCAGCGCGTTCGACAAGCCATGCGGCACATGGAAATGGCCGCCCACCGGATAGGCCAGCGCATGCACGGCGGCGACCGGTGCATTGGCAAAGGCCATGCCGGCCAGCATGGCGCCGAGCAGCATCTCGGACCGCGCCGCGCGATCCTTCATGCCCTCGGGGCTGCAGACCGTGCGGATATTCTTCGAGAGCAGGCGCAAGGCCTCGCGGCCCAGCGCATCCGACATCGCATTCTTCTTGTTCCTGGACGTATAGGCCTCGATGGCATGCACCATGGCATCCACGCCCGTCGCCGCCGTGACATGGCGCGGCAGCCCCAGCGTGAGATCGGCATCCAGCAGCGCGATATCGGGCAGCAGCAGCGGCGAGACCACGCCCTTCTTCTCAGATTCGCCGGTGGTGATGATGGCGATGCCGGTCACTTCCGAGCCGGTGCCGGCCGTGGTCGGCACTTGGATCAGTGGCAGGCGCTTGCCGCGCGCATTGCCCACGCCATAAATCTCGGACAGCGGTTGCGTGGCCACCGGCAGGAAGGCGACCAGCTTGGCGATATCCATCGACGAACCGCCGCCGAAGCCGATCACGCCGTCGGCCCTGAAATCCTTCGCCACCTGCACGGCCTCATGCACCAGCTTTTCCGGCGGATCGGCCTCGGTACGGTCGTAGATGGTCACAGCGATGCCGGCGGCCTTCAGACTGTCCAGCCCGGCCTGCGGCAGGCCCAGCTTCATCACGCCCGGATCGGTGACCAGGACCACGCGGGTCGAGCCCAGTTCGGCCATCAGCTGGCCCAGTTTCGCGCTGGCGCCTGGCTCGCAATAAACCCGCCGTGTGGTTTCAAAACTCAGGGTGGTCATGGCGGCCCTCCGGCAATTCGTTCAGCGTTTTCCGAACACTAGCCCGGTGCCCGAGTGCCGGCCAGAGCCGGAAAGCCCTGTCCTTACGGCAGTTTGGCCGTTTCGGGAGTCCCTTGCCCCAGAAACCATCCGGCAACCATCCGGCAACCATTGCTCCCATACATTCGCTGAATTGACACAAGGCCTTAGCCCCCCGTAGAGTCTGGCCTTACCGCCAGCCCGGCCGTGTAAAACCCCGGGGCTGGCGTCATTATTTTCTGGGCCCGGAATTGTCCGGACGCCCAAGACCCAAGGAGAGGTGTCGTGAGCGAAGCATTGATGTCGACCTACGCAAGGCAGGACCTTGCGTTTGAGCGGGGCGAGGGGTCTTACCTTTTCACCGCTGACGGTCGACGTTACCTGGACTTCGGCTCCGGCATCGCCGTGACGTCGCTCGGCCATGCCCACCCGCATCTGGTGCAGGCGGTGCAGGCCCAGGCTGCCAAGCTGTGGCATACCTCGAACCTGTTCCGGATTCCGGAGCAGGAACGGCTGGCGCAGCGGCTGGTCGACAATTCCTTTGCCGACAAGGCCTTCTTCTGCAACTCGGGCGCCGAGGCGAACGAAGGTGCCGTGAAGTGCGCGCGCAAGTATTTTGCCGTCAGCGGCAAGCCGGAGAAGTTCCGCATCATCACGTTTGAGGGCGCCTTCCACGGCCGCACGCTGGCCATGCTGGCGGCGACCAACAACGCCAAGTATCTCGACGGCTTCGGCCCCAAGGTCGAAGGCTTCGACCAGGTCGAATTCAGCCTGAAGGCGGCGAAGGCGGCGATCACGCCGGAGACGGCGGCGATCATGATCGAGCCGATCCAGGGCGAAAGCGGCATCCGCAGCGTGCCGACCGAGATGCTGCGCGGCCTGCGTCAGCTTTGCGACGAGCATGACCTGCTGTTGATCCTGGACGAAGTGCAGACCGGCATGGGCCGCACCGGCAAGCTGTTCGCCTATGAATGGTCGGGCATCACGCCGGACATCATCTCGCTGGCCAAGGGCCTGGGCGGTGGTTTCCCGGTGGGCGCCGTGCTGGCCACGGCCGAAGCGGCCAAGGGCATGACGCCCGGCACGCATGGCACGACGTTTGGCGGCAACATCATGTCGATGACCGCCGGCAATGCCGTGCTGGACGTGATGCTGGAGCCCGGCTTCTTCGACGGCGTGCAGAAGCGGTCGAGCTATTTCATGCAGCAACTGGTGATGCTGAAGGATCGCTATCCCGAGGTGATCGAGGATGTGCGCGGCCAGGGTTTCCTGATGGCCGTGAAGACGAAGATTCCGAACACCGAATTCCAGACCGCGCTGCGCGACGAGCATATGCTCGGCGTGCTGGCCGGCGACAATACGCTGCGCCTGATTCCGCCGCTGACCGTGCCCGAGAAAGACATCGTCGAAGGCATCCGCCGGCTGGAAGCCGCCTGCCAGAAGCTGCAGGACAAATCGAAAGCGGCGGCATGACGATCCTCGGTCAAAGCAAGACTGGCGGCCCGGCCAGCAAGGCTGGCATCCGCCATTTCATCGACCTGGACCAGTTCGCGCCGGATACGCTGCGCGGCATCCTGAGTCATGCCGTGCGCATGAAGGCCGGCCGCAAGGGCCTGCCCAAGGGCACTGTGGAAAAGGATCATCCGGGCCGCGACCGCATCCTGGCGATGATCTTCGAGAAGCCCTCGACCCGCACGCGACTGTCGTTCGACAGCGCGATGCGGCAGATCGGCGGCGAGACCATCGTGGTGCGCGGCGACGAGCTGCAGATCGGCCGCGGCGAGAGCATCGCCGATACGGCCAAGATCCTGTCGGCCAATGTCGACGCGATCATGATGCGCACCAATAAGGCGGAGAACCTGCGTGACCTGGCCGCCAATGCCAGCGTGCCGGTGATCAACGGCCTGACCGATGAAAGCCATCCCTGCCAAGTGATGGCCGACGTAATGACCTTCGAGGAAAAGCTCGGGCCCATCAAAGGCCAGAAGCTCGCCTGGGTCGGCGACGGCAACAACATGGCGACCTCGCTGATCCATGCCGCCGTGCAGTTCGGCTTCCGCCTTGACCTCGCCTGCCCGCCCGAATTGCAGCCCGATCCCAAAGTGCTGAAATGGGCGGCCGAACGGCAGGGCCAGATCCGCGTCGTCAGCGACCCGGCCGAAGCCGTGAAGGATGCATCCTGCGTGATCACCGACACCTGGGTGTCGATGGGCCAGAAGGATGCCGACAAGCGCCACAAGATCCTGGCGCCGTTCCAGGTCAATGCCGCGCTGATGCGCAAGGCGGCGCCGAATGCCATCTTCATGCACTGCCTGCCGGCGCATCGCGGCGAGGAAGTGACCGCCGAGGTGATCGACGGTCCGCAGTCGGTGGTGTTCGACGAGGCGGAAAACCGCCTGCATGCCCAGAAGGCAATCCTGGCCTGGTGCTTCGGGGCATAACCCGCATTATATTAGGCCCGTGAGTACCGCACCCCTTCACGACGACCTGTCGCTGCCGTTCCAGATCGAGCAGTGCGATGTGCGCGGCCGCCTGGTGCGGCTGGGCCCAGCCCTCGACCGCATGCTGTCGCGCCATAGTTACCCCGAACCTGTCGCGCATCTGCTGGCCGAAGCCACCGTGCTGGTCGCCACCATGGCCAGTGCGCTGAAATTCGACGGCGTCTTCTCGGTGCAGGCCAAGGGCGACGGCCCGGTCTCGACCTTGGTGGTGGATTTCCGCACGCCGGGCGACCTGCGCGGCTACGCGAATTTCGACGCCGAACGGCTGGACGGGCTGGAGCTTGGCCCCGGTTCGGAACGCGCCCTGATCCCGCTGCTGCTCGGCAAGGGTTACCTCGCCTTCACCATCGATCCGCAAGGGCCGGATATGGAACGCTACCAGGGCATCGTCGACCTGTCGGGCGCCACCCTGGCCGAAGCGGCGCATGCCTATTTCGCCCAGTCGGAGCAGCTGAATGCCCGCATCGTGCTGGCGGCCACGCATCGCAAGGCCCCGGGCGAGGCCCGCAGGCACTGGCGGGCGGGCGGCATCCTGCTGCAGCAGCTGCCGTCGCAGGCCGGCGGGCTCTCTGCGGAGGAAAGAATCTTTGCCTGGGAAAAGGCGACCGCGCTGCTGGGCACCACGAAGCCCGAGGAACTGACCGATCCCGCCTTAAGCCACAATGAGCTGCTGTTCCGCCTGTTCCACGAGGACGGCGTGCGGGTCTATGAGGCGGCCGCCCTGCAGGACCGCTGCACCTGCTCAGCCGACAAGGTGCGCGGCATCCTCGCGACCTTCGCCCCCGACGAGATCGCCGACATGGCCACTCCGGAGGGCCTGATCACGGTGACCTGCCAGTTCTGCAGCGACAGCTACAGCTTCCCGGCCGAAAGCGTTAACACCGGCACCCCTTCGTCGAGCTGACCGGCCCAAACTGATTCCCATCACGCGACAAAACCGGTTTTCGGGCGTTTCTAACCCTGAGGCCGGCCATCCCGCCGACTGCCGACATCCCGCACGATCGTCCCGCCGCGGAGCAAACGATCCCGCGCTTGTCATGGCCGGGCCTTGAAATTGCCCACTTTCGCCGCCTATTTGGGGGCGGAAAACAAGGAGAAACGACCCATGTCTACCCGCCTCGCCCGCTTATTTGCCCTGCCGCGGCTGTTCGTCGTGGCCGGCCTCGCTCTCGCCGCTGCCGCCTGCGGCGGCCCGATGGAAAAGTCGATCCTGCCCGAGATCACCTTCTCCAATCAGCCCAAGCTGACCTTCGCCGCCAGCACGGTGGAAACCATCATGGAATACCAGCCGACGGCGCAGCCGCCGCATATCGAGCTGGCCATTCCGCAGCCGCCGGCCAGCGTGGCCATGCGCTGGACACGCGACCGCGTGGCGGTCGACAACAGCCAGCAGAACCGCGTCACCGTGATCGTCCGCAAGGCAAGCGTGACCGAGATCGACCTGAAGAAGACGCCGGGCCTGCGCGGCAGCTTCACCGAGGACCAGGTCGCCCGCTTCGACACCGAGGTCGAAATGGCCGTCGAGGTCCGCGATGCCCGCGGCTTCCGCGTCGGCGAGGCACAGGCCTCGGCGCGCCGCTCGAACTCGATGAGCGAAAAGGCGACGCTGAACGACCGTGACCGCCTGATCCACGAGCTGGTGCGCGAGACCATGATGGACGTCAATCGCGAGCTGGAGCGCAATATCCGCCAGTATATGCCGCTTTACGTTCGGTAAGGCGTTAAGGCCTTGAAACCACGGCCGTTCGTATACGAATGGCCGTGGCGGGACCTAACCTAAGGTCATACTTTAGGCAGATGCTTTCCGACCCGGTCGAGGTTTGTCTCGACCGGGTCGATCTGCTAGAGAAGCCCAAGAAACTCACGTCGACACTCCTGCCGGGAAGCGGAAACGCCAGTCATGCCCACGCCGAAAAAGCGCCCCCTGGTGATCGTGACCCGGAAACTGCCGGACCCGATCGAAACCCGGATGATGGAGCTGTTCGACACCCGACTGAACATCGCTGACAAGCCGATGGGTCAGGCCGAGCTGATCGACGCGGTGAAGACCGCCGACGTGCTGGTGCCGACCATCACCGACAGGATCGATGGCGCAGTCCTCGCCCATGCCGGCCCCAACATGCGCCTGATCGCCAATTTCGGCACCGGCGTCGACCACATCGACCTGGCCGCCGCCCGCCAGCGCGGCATCACCGTCACCAACACGCCGGGCGTGCTGACCGAAGACACCGCCGACATGACCATGGCGCTGATCCTTGCCGTGCCGCGCCGTCTGGTGCAGGGCGCGCAGGCGCTGCGCGAGGGCAAGTTCGAGGGCTGGTCGCCGACCTGGATGCTGGGCCAGCGCATCTGGGGCAAGCGGCTCGGCATCATCGGCATGGGCCGCATCGGCCAGGCCGTGGCGCGCCGCGCCAAGGCGTTTGGCCTGTCGATCCACTACCATAACCGCAAGAAGGTGCATGAGAGCATCGAGCAGGAGCTGGAGGCGACCTACTGGGAAAGCCTCGACCAGATGCTCGCGCGCATGGACATCATCTCGGTGAACTGCCCGCACACGCCGGCCACCTTCCACCTGCTGTCGGCGCGCCGGCTCGACCTGCTGCCGCCACATGCCTATGTGGTGAACACCGCGCGCGGCGAAATCATCGACGAGAACGCCCTGGTGCGCAAACTGCGCAAGGGCGAGATCGCCGGCGCCGGGCTGGACGTGTTCGAGCATGAGCCGGCGGTCAACCCCAAGCTGCTGGAACTCAACAACGTGATCCTGCTGCCGCATATGGGCTCGGCCACGCTGGAAGGCCGTATCGACATGGGCGAGAAGGTGCTGATCAACATCAAGACCTTCGCCGATGGTCATGCCCCGCCCGACCGCGTCATCGCCGGTCTTCTCTAGAGCCGGTCGTCTCCAGGCTGCACTTCTCAGATCCGAATCGCGCCGTTTCCGGCCTTCAGGGCCGATCCAGACTGGAATATTTCCATTTCAGCTGGCGAGCGGCTGCGTCATACTGCCGGGCGCTACGAAGCTGTTCCGGATGACCGCCCTGACAACTTACTCGCCCTGCCCGCCCAGCTTCAGCGATCTGCTGGAATCGCATTCCCGTTTCATCACCTCGATGGGCAAGCAGGTGCAGATGGGCCGTCGCCTGCAATGCGAGCGCATCGATTTCGGCGCCATCAAGCTGATGGGCCGCAACCTGACCCGCGCCTCGCTGCCGATGTGCAAGCTGTCCTGCGCCGACCTGCGCGAAAGCAGCTTTGCTGAAGCCGAGATGATGGCCTGCGACCTGAGCGCAGCCGACCTGACCTCGGCCAATTTCATCAAGGCCGACCTGCGCGGCGCCGACCTGAGCCGCGCCGTGCTGACCAACACGCGGTTTAACGATGCCCAGCTCGGGCCGTATCAGTCGTCGCAGGATCTCGCCAGCCAGGCGACGAGGCTGCATTCCGCCAGGATCACCGGCGCCAGCTTCTCCGGCGCCACGCTGCTGGAGGCCGCTTTTGATAAAGCCAACCTGCAGGATACGTCCTTTGCCTATGCGCGGCTCGACAATGTGAGCTTCCGCGGCGCCGACCTGCGCGGCGCCAATTTCGCCAAGACCGATCTCGGTGCCGGCATGGCCGAGGTGATCGAGGCGGCCGGCGGCAAGGTCGCGCGGCCGATGAGCGTCGAGCATCTGGCGGAAGCCATCGCCCAGCATGCCGAATGGATCCACAGCGACGGGCGGCGCGGCAGCCGCGCCATGCTGCATGGCCTGAATCTGGCCGGCGGCCGCTTCATCGGCGCCGACCTGAGCGGTGCGGACCTGAGCGAGGTCAATCTCGCCGGCGCGGACCTATCCGGCGCCAAGCTGATCTGCACGGATCTGCGCAATGCAAACCTGAGCCGCGCGCGACTGGCCGAGGCCGACTTCCGCGGCGCCATGCTGGATGGCGCGTATGGCTTCATGCCGAGCGGAAGCCTTTAGGGTTTGTTCGACCGCACCGGCGCGAATTTCGGCGCACCGGCATTCACTCCGCTGAACTCGCCCAGAAATTTCTGCATCGCCGCCGGATCGGCACCGATTGTCACTCCGGCCGGGAACTGTGCGTAATTGATGATCAGATCGCCGATATATGTCAGTTCACCGGGCTTCGCCGTGAAAATGGGTGTGTTGTTGCGCACCGTCATGGTCTCGCGGTCAATCAGCCAGGTGTTGTTGATGGTGGGAGGCCCGAAGCCACCGCCCACCGACTGGAACTGAGCAATGGCATATTCGCCCGGCGGCGTGCGAAAGGCGTAAAAGCGCTCCGTGACATTGAGCATCATTCCGTCGGCATTCACCTTCAGCGTATTGCCGGGCAACATGGTGAGGCCGGAAATCTTGCCAGTCGCGGGATCAAACCGTCCGATCATGATGGGACCGCCATGCCCCGCAGTTCGCACCACGCCCACCACAATCATGCCTTCCGGATCGGCAGCGGTGAAAGGTGTGCTCTTGTTCATGCTGCGATTGCCGCAACCAGCCAGCATAACCGCGACAAGACAGATCAGCGCGACCTGCCAGAACCGACTTTGCTTCACCATCCTGTCCCCCGGTTATCCGTTCGTCATCAGTTTTGAAAATTCCGCAGCGGCTGCATCTTCACGTCTGCGATTCTGACATTCGGGAATCCGACCATGAACGCCTGCATTGCCGGAATATCGGCGCCAGTGACGATCTGCGCCGGGAACATGCCGTAATTGACCTGCAGGTCACCGACATACGCCGCTTCACCGGCACGCACCGAGAATACGGGCGTCGTATCCCGCACGGCCCAGGCGTCAAAATCGACCAACCGCGTGACCTGCACATTCGTGCTCGCCAGCGTTCGCTGCACGGCACTGCTCACCTGGATCAGGGCATAGTCGCCCGGCGTCATGCGCAAGACATAGAAACGGGATGCCCGCCCGAATGCGTCTGGCAACATGGCGCCGCCGCTGCCGACATGCAGGCCCATGTTGCCGCCGAAATTCGTGACCCCGGTGATCTTTCGCGTGGCGGCATCGAACCGGCCGAGAACCAGCCCGCCGGGCGTCCCCTGTTCGATGACACCCAGGATGACCAGCCCCTTCGGATCTGCGGCATCGAAGGATGACGACGACCCGAATGTGCCAGCGGCGCAACCCGCCAGTGTCAGCAGCGCGGCCAGCATGCAGAGGTGCGACACCGCGCGAAATGCCGCGACTTTACTGCTTATAAACTGCACACCCCTCTCCCTTAAGTAGCAGTCACAGGCAAAAAAACAGGCGCCGAAGCGCCTGTTTTCAGTAAAGTTCGTTACGCCGCCTGGAGCGACTCTGCGCCGGCGAGGTCGACACTGACCAGCGTGGAGACGCCGCGCTCGGCCATGGTGACGCCGAACAGGCGGTCCATGCGCGCCATCGTGATCGGATGGTGGGTCACCACCACGAAGCGCGTGCCCTCGCCGATATTCGAGGTCTGGCGCGCCATCGCTTCCATCAGGTTGCACAGGCGCTCGACGTTGGCGTCATCGAGCGGGGCGTCCACTTCGTCCAGCACGCAGATCGGCGCCGGGTTGGTCAGGAACACCGCGAACAGCAGCGACAGTGCCGTCAGCGCCTGCTCGCCGCCCGAGAGCAGCGACATCACCTGCAGGCGCTTGCCCGGCGGCGAGGCGTAGATTTCCAGGCCGGCCTGCAGCGGGTCATCGCTTTCCACCAGCTGCAGATGCGCCCGGCCGCCGCCGAAGACTTCGACGAACAGCTTCTGGAAATGGCCGTCGACCTTCTGGAAGGCATCCAGAAGACGTTCGCGCCCTTCCTTGTTCAGGCTGGTGATGCCCTGGCGCAGTTTCTCGATCGCGGTGACCAGATCGGTCTGCTCGGTCGAGAGCGCGGTGAGCTTCTCCTCCACCTCGTTGGCTTCAAGCTCGGCGCGCAGGTTGACCGGGCCCATATTGTCGCGCTCCTTGCGCAGACGCTCGAGCCGGTTGTCCACGGTATGGAGTTCGGGGAATTCCTCGCCGTCTTCAACTTCGCCGGCCTTGAGCACGGCATCCAGGGTGCAGTCGAGCACCTCGCGCACGCGGATCGCCAGTTCGTCGAGGCTGACGCGCTGGTGTTCGAGGTCGCTGTCCGACTTCACGCGCGCTTCACGCGCCGAGCCCAGCAGCTGCTCGATCTCGCGCGCCGTCCGCGCGGCAAGCTGTTGCGCGCCTTCCGCATTCGCCAGGTGGTCGGCGGCTTCCTTGCGGGCGATTTCGGCGATGTCGATCTGCTCCTGCAGCGCGTTGCGGCGGGTTTCGAGTTCGCGCGGAATCTGTTCCAGCTTTTCCAGTTCGGTGGTCGCCTCGGCCTGGCGGGCGCCCAACTGGGCAAGCTGCTGCGAAGCGCTTTCGTTGCGCGCCGTGGCGGCACGGCGCTCGATCACGATGCCGTCGAGACGACGGGCGCGCGCCTGGGCATCCAGCCGCAGCTGTTCCAGCGCGGCGCGGCGTTCGACCAGCGCCTGACGCAGCGCCGTCAGTTCCTCGCGGATCATGCCGATCAGCTGGCGCACTTCGTCTTCCGCCGGCATGGCAGCCAGAGCGGCGTCCTCGGCGTCGCGGGCCTGCGTGGTCTCGGCGATCTCGCCTTCGGTCTGCTGCTTCTGTTCGGCAAGAGCCGCCAGACGCGACTGGCGCTCGGCTTCCCTGCGCACCATCTCGGCCTGGCGGTCACGCGCCTGGCCCAGTTCGCGGTCGGCGCGGGCGATATCCTGATTGGCGCGTTCGCGGGCGGCATTGCGTTCGCGTTCCGCCGTGGCGATGCCCTGGTTGGCATGTTCGCGCGCGGTGTTGCGTTCGCGCTCGGCATTGGCGACGCCATGGTTGGCGCGATCGCGCGCCGACTGGCGGTCGCGTTCAGCAGCGGCGACAGCCTGGGCGGCCTGGTTGCGCGAGTCGGCGGCATCGCGTTCGGCAGACTGCACGACGGCGGACGCGGTGGCACGCGCCTCGTTGCGGTTCTGCTCGGCGGTCTGCACCACGCCGGCGGCCTGCTGGCGCGCGGCACTGCGCTGCTCTTCGGCCGAGGCGACAGCCTGACGCGCGGTGCGTTCGGCAGCGGCGGCGTCTTCTGTGGCGCGGCGCGCCTCTTCATAGACGGCCTGCGCATCGCGCAAGCGGCTTTCCATCTCGCGCAGTTCCTCGCGCAGGTCGGCCAGGCGATTGCGCTGTTCCAGCTTGATCGAGGCCGAGGTCGGCGCGCCGGCCTTGACGGTGAAACCGTCCCAGCGCCACAGCGCGCCCGAGCGGGTGACCAGACGCTGGCCGAGCTTGAGATCGGCGCGCAGGCGGGCGCCGTCGGCGTCGTCGGCCACCAGACCGATCTGGCTGAGACGGCGCTGCAAAGCGGCCGCACCGGTCACGTATTTCGACAGCGGCTCGGCGCCGGACGGCAGGCCCGGCGCGTCAGTCATCGGCGGCAGCGCATCCCAGTGCATCGGCGCATTGGGATCGGTGGCGGCATTCAGTTCATCGGCCAGCGCCGCGCCCAGCGCCTTCTCGAAGCCGGGCTCGACGGTGACCTGGTCGATCAGCGGCGGGAAGAGATTGCTTTCGTCCAGCTTGAGCAGCTTGGTCAGGCCGGTCTCTTCCGCCTTCAGGCGGGTGAGTTCACCCTGCGCGCCCTGCCAGGCATCGCGGCTGGACTGCTCCGCCTGCTGCCTGGCGGCGCGGGCGGCTTCGGCCGCCTCCACGCCACGACGAACCTCGGCGAGCTTCTCGGCATGCTCGGCTTCGACCGCGTTCAGCCCGGCGCGGGCCGCTTCGATCTTCTGCGCATGTTCGGCTTCGACGGCGTTCAGCCCGCCGCGGGCGGCTTCAATCTTCTGCTCATGCTCATGGCCGGCCTGCGCCAGCGTGGCGCGCGTGGCTTCGATCTTCTGCGCATGCTCGGCTTCGACAGCCTCCAGGGCTGCGCGGGCGGCGTCGATCAGACGGGCCTGCTCGGCCTCCACGGCTTCGTAAGCCTGACGGGCGGCATCGATCTTCGCCGCATGTTCGGCCTCGACGCCATCGAGTGCATTGCGCACCGCCTCGACGGCGGCCTGCTTGGCTTCGACTTCGGCCGTGATGGTTTCGGCTTCGACCAGCGCCTCGGTCTGCTCGTTGAGGCGGGCTTCTTCGGCGTTCAGCTCAGTCAGACGCGCATTCAGGCGCTCCAGACGGCGGCCGGCATCCTCGATGGCCTGGCGCAGGCGGGCGCGCTGGGCCTGTTCTTCGGCGGCGCGGCCAGTGAGGGTATCGAGCTCGCCCTGGCTGGCATCCACCTTGCCCTGCGCTTCGGTGACAGACGCTTCAGCAGCCGTCTGCGCTTCGGCCTCGCCGGCACGCAGCGCTTCCAGCTGTTCGGTTTCGGCAGCGAGCCGCGCCAGCGTTTCCTCGGCATCCTGCGACAGCGCGGTTTCGCGCTCGGCATCCGAGGAAATCTGCGCCAGACGCGCGCGCACGGCTTCGGCGGCCTCCTGCGCGCGGGCGGATTCAGCCTCCAGGCCTTCGCGCGCCACGGTCAGGCGATGCAGGCGGGCGCCGGCTTCGGCCTCGTGATGGCGCAGCGGCGGCAGCGCCTCAGCGGCGATGCGCTCGGCTTCATGCGCTTCCGACACCTGCAGGGTACGGTCGGCCACCTCGCGTTCGGCGGCCTGCAGCGCCTGCTCGGCCTCGGCCAGCGCGTTTTTCAGCGCTTCATGCTTGAGATGGAACAGGATCGCCTCGGTCTTGCGGATCTGGCCGGCGATATTGCGATAGCGGCTGGCCTGACGCGCCTGTCTTTTCAAAGACTGCAGCTGGTTGTCCATCTGGCCGATCACATCGACCACGCGTTCCAGATTCTGCTCGGCGGCCTTCAGGCGCAGTTCGGCTTCATGCCGGCGCGAATGCAGGCCGGAAATGCCGGCCGCTTCTTCCAGCAGCATGCGGCGGTCGGTCGGCTTGGCGTTGATGATCGCACCGACGCGGCCCTGGCTGACCATGGCCGGCGAATTGGCGCCGGACGCCAGATCGGCGAACAGCAGCTGCACGTCGCGCATGCGCACGTCATTGCCGTTGATCGAATAGTCCGAGCCGCGCTCGCGCTCGATCTTGCGGGTGATCGCCACCTCTTCCATCTCGTTGAAGGCGGCGGGCGCGGTGCGGGTCTTGTTGTCCAGCGTCAGCGTGACTTCGGCGATATTGCGGGCGGGGCGCGTGGCGGTGCCGGCAAAGATCATATCGTCCATGCCGGTGCCGCGCATGCGCTTGGCCGAATTCTCGCCCATCACCCAGCGCAGGGCTTCCACCAGGTTGGACTTGCCACAGCCATTCGGGCCGACAATCCCGGTCAGGCCGGGCTGGATAATGAAATCCGTCGGTTCGACGAAGGACTTGAAACCGGACAAGCGCAACTTGGTGAACTGCACGGGGACTCCCTTTCAAATAACGCAGCGCTTGGCGATTACTTCGCCAGCGCGTCGAGCTTCTTGCGCAAATCGGCCAGCGACGGCACGCCGGACTCGGCCTTGCCGTTGATGATCAGTGTCGGCGTCGAGTTGACGCCATGCTTCTGGTTGCCTTCCAGGCGCGAATTCAGGATGTAGTCGCCCAGCGCCTTGTCCTGCAGGCACTTCTCGAACTGCTCCGACGAGATGCCGCCGAGACGGCCGATCTGCACCAGCGCGCCCTTGGGGTCGGACGAGCCGGCCCACTGGCGCTGCTGCGCGAACAGCACGTTGAGGAAGGTGTAGTACTTCTCCGGCCCGCCGCAGCGCGCCAGCACCGCGCCGGCAAAGGCCAGCTGGTCGAGCGGGAAGTCGCGGAAGACCAGCTTCGCCTTGCCGGTGTCGATGTATTCCGTCTTCAGCGTCGGCAGCACATCGGCATGGAAGGCCGCGCAATGCGGACAGGTCAGCGAGGCATATTCAACGATGGTGATCGGGGCATCGGCCTTGCCGAGCACCATGTCCTGCAGACGCGGGTCTGCTGCGGCAGGTGCCGTCTGGGCCTGCGCGTGTAGTGCTAAGAAACCACCGAGGACGAACGCCAGGGTCAGGACGAAACGCTGTATATATTTCATGGAGATACTCCGACCCCCTACATGTTGGGGGCATTGTATGGTTGCACGTCCGGCCTGCAACCGGACTCTGCCGTTATCCACAAGAATCTGGCCGACTCAAGGCCAGTCAGCGACTCGCACCGAAAAGTGATCTGCCAAGGCTTTCAAGCACTTGGCGAAGGTCGCGATCTTCGACTCCGGTGAGCAAATCTTCGAGTTTGGCCTGCTCTTCCGTCGTGAGGGGCCGACTGCTGCGTCCCGCTTGGGTCTGCGACTCGGGGCGGTGGATCGGAGTCTGTTTCAGGCGCAGTTTCTCGACCGCGCGAAACCCGAAGTGGCCGTTGATCTTTTCGATGATCAGCGGCGAGAGATGCTGCAGCTCAAGCGCAAACGACGGACTGACCGCGATCTCGAGCGTGGCGGCATGGCCCGCGCCCGAGGCATAGACCATTTTCTCGGGCTGGGTTTCCTTCACCAGCAGCGGCCCGGCGATCTCGCTCCAGCGGTTGATGATCTCGGCCAGCGCGACGCCGCGCTGCTTCATGATCGGCCGCGTCAGCCGACCGAGCGAGACACCGAGTGCTTTTGGCGCATTGGTGCGCTGCGCCGGATCGCGTGGCGGTTTTTTCGGCGCGGTCACGGGACCACGATGCTGCGGATCACATACAGGCCGGCGAACAGCCCCACCACGGCCAGCACGACCGAGCCCAGCACGTAAAGGCCGGCCGCCATCAGCTCGCCGCGTTCGTAGAGCAGTGCGACCTCCAGCGAGAAGGCCGAGAAGGTGGTGAAGCCGCCGAGAATGCCGGTGGTGAGGAACAGCCGCCATTGCTGCGGCAGGCCGCTTTTCAGCGCGAAATACTCGGCCACCAGCCCCATGACGAAAGAGCCGGCGACGTTGACCGCCAGCGTGCCCCACGGGAAATTCGCGCCGAGCAGGCGCAGGGCCGCGACATTCACGCCATGCCGCATGGCCCCGCCGATGCCGGCGCCGAGAAAAACGATCAGGTAGTTCATGCCGCCAGTCTAGCGCAGACCAGCCTGGTAGCCCACTGCCTCGCTGGTGAGCTTCTCATACCGCGCCCCGCGCAGCTGGTAGACATAGGCCTGCCGGGTGCCCTGGCGACCGCCATCGCCAAAGGCCTGCAGCGTGCCGCCGAACAGGTCGCGCCAGCCGCGGATGCTGGCGACGCCACGGGTCAGCTTCGCCATGCTGGTGTCGCCCCCGGCACGGTCCAGCGCCAGCACGGCCAGATCGGCAATGGTGGCACCATAGATCGCGCCGGCATTCGGCTCAGCCCCAAAGCGCGCCTTGTAAGCGTCCATCCAGGCCACCACCTCGGCCGGCGCGGTGGCGCGGTCGGGCAATGCCACCGACGACACGCTGTACAGCCCCTGCGTGGCGCCGCCGGGTGCGCTGGCCAGCAGATAGTCATGCGTGGTGGAGGGCCCGAGGAAATCGACGTCCCAGCCCGAGGTGCGCGCGGCAGCCATCGGCAGGATGGTGTCGCGCAGCAGCGTGGCCAGCACAACGAGGTCGCAGCCGGTATTGCGCAGGCGCTGCACGGGTGCTGAGAAATCCGTGTCGATCGGGCGATGCGTCACCACCGCCTTGATGCTCTGGCCATGCTGCGCCAGCTGGTCCTTCACCGCCTGCTGCACTTCCTCGCCGTAATCGGTGCTCTGCGCCATCACGCAGATCGCCTGCTTGGATTTCGTCTCGACCATCCATTTCACGCCGGCGCGGATCTGGTCGTAATACAGCGAGCCGGAAATCCAGCTGATCGAATCCGGCGCATGCACCAGCTCGCGGCTGGCCGCCATCGGGAACAGGTTGGCCACACCGGCCTGGCGCAGATGCGGCAGCACGGCCTGTACCTGCGAGGTGCCGAGCGAGCCCACGAAAACCTGGGCGCGGTCAAGCTTGAGCAGCTTGCTGGCCGCCTGCACGGCGCGCGGCACCTGGAACTGGTGATCTTCCACCACGAGCTTCAGCTTGCGGCCACGGATGCCGCCGGCGGCATTCACGGCATCGAAACGCAGACGCATCGCATTGACAACGGCATGGCCGTAGACAGCGGCGGGGCCGGACAGGTCGGTGATGGTGCCGACGACGATGTCGGATTTGTCCTGCGCATAGGACGAAACGGGTGCAGCCAGACCGATCAGGGCCGCTGCCAGAAGGATATGCCGCATGAGTTTCTCCCAGTCAGGCGGGGACAAAATGGCGCAGACCGCAGCCCGGATGCAAGCGCATCCGCATGGCAGGGGCTTTCGACGAATGTTACAGTCGCCGCATGCCCAAAGCCCGCACCAATCCACCGGAAATTGCCGCATTGGTGCTGGATTGGTACGACCGGCATCACCGGACCCTGCCGTGGCGCAGCCCGCCCGGCACGCCGCCGCCCGCGCCTTATCGCGTCTGGCTCAGCGAGGTGATGCTGCAGCAGACCACCGTGCCGGCGGTCAAACCCTATTTCGAGAAATTCCTCACCCTGTGGCCCAGCGTGCATGACTTGGCCAACGCACCCGTCGAGCATGTGATGGAGGCCTGGGCCGGGCTTGGCTATTACGCGCGCGCCCGCAACCTGCACAAATGCGCCAAAGCCGTGAGCGAACAGCATGGCGGCATATTCCCGGACAGCGAAGCCGGGCTGCTTGAGTTGCCCGGCATCGGGCCTTATACGGCGGCCGCGATTGCCGCCATCGCTTTCGACGAACCCGCCGCCGTGCTGGACGGCAATATCGAACGCGTGCTGGCGCGGCTGTTCGCCGTCGAAACGCCACTGCCGCAGGCGCGGGTCGAACTGCGCAAACTCGCCGCACAGGTGACGCCGCAACACCGCCCCGGCGATTTCGCGCAAGCCATGATGGATCTCGGCGCGACCGTCTGCACGCCGAAAGGCCCGGACTGTCTGCTCTGCCCGCTGCAGGCGCGCTGTGCAGCCTTCAAACGCGGCATCGCCGAGACATTACCGCGCAAGGCGGCGAAAGCCGCCCGGCCGGTGCGCCATACCATCGCCTTCCTGCTGCAGCGCGCAGACGATGGCGCGGTGCTGCTGCGCCGCCGCCCGCCGGAAGGCCTGCTGGGCGGCATGCTGGAAGTGCCCAGTGCGCCGTGGCGCGACACGCCCTGGACCAGCGGCGACGCGCTCGACCATGCGCCGGCGCAGACCGACTGGCTGATGCTGAATGGCGATGCCGCGCATGTGTTCACGCATTTTGAACTGCGCATCGGCGCCATGCTGGGCCGCGTGGCGGCGCGTGAGGCCGCAAAACTCGACGGCCAGTGGCAGCAGCCGCAGGAGGCGGCTTTGCCCACCGTGATGAAAAAGATGCTCGGGCTTTTGCCGACTGCCGAAATCAGATCGACGAAAAGTCGCCGTGGCGGCCGAGCCCGCTCTTGAAGCGGGCCGCGCCCTTGATGGCTTCCTGCTCGATGATCGGCAGACCGCCCTCGGCCTCATCATGCAGGGCGGCATCCAGCGACATGTCCCACTGGCGATAGCTGGAACTGCGATCAGCCAGCATGCAGGCCTGCGGGAAGCGACTGATTTCCCCGGCCAGCGCTTCCGCCGCAGCACGCGCCTCCCCCCTGGCCACCACGCGATTGGCCAGGCCCATCTGCAAGGCCTCTTCGGCACCGACGGCACGACCCGTCAGGATCATGTCGAGCGCGCGGCTGTGGCCGATCAGGCGCGGCAGACGCACCGTGCCGCCATCGATCAGCGGCACGCCCCAGCGCCGGCAATAGACGCCGAAAGTGGCGTCATTCTCGGCGACGCGCAGGTCGCACCACAAGGCCAGCTCCAGCCCGCCAGCAACGGCAAAACCTGACACCGCTGCGATCACCGGCTTGGACATCATCAGCCGCGTCGGCCCCATCGGACCTTCACCTTCAGGCGAGACATCGTTGCGCTGGTCGCCATCGGCGACGGCTTTCAGATCAGCGCCGGCACAGAAATGCCCGCCCGCGCCCCACAGCACGGCGACCTTGGCGTCGTCATCGGCATCGAAATCCTTGAAGGCCTGGCGCAGCGCGTCAGCGGTCGGACGGTCGACGGCATTGCGCGCCTGCGGGCGGTCGAGAATTACCGTGGTCACCGCGCCGCGTTTTTCGACATGCACCGCCATGGCGCTGCCCTCCCGTGTTGTGTCTGCTTGAGCACAGGCTGACAGCGCCCGGGATACATCGCAAGGGCTGGTCGCAGCCCTTTCATTGCCCCTCCCGTTACGGCAATCTGCGCCGCAATGAACGGCCAATCTAAATATCAGCCGGCTTTCGACGGACGGCGCGCACTGTGGCGCGGCATCGGCCATCTGCTGACGCCGGTGGTGCGCCTGTGGCTGCAGCGCCGCGTGGTGCAGGGCAAGGAAAATGCCGCGCGTCTGGGTGAGCGTTTCGGTCAGTCCGTACGCCCGCGCCCACCCGGCCCGCTGGTCTGGTGTCACGGCGCCAGCGTGGGCGAAGCGCAGGCGCTCCTGCCGCTTTTACAACACCTGCATCGGCAGCGGCCCGACATCACGCTGCTGCTGACCACCGGTACTGTCACTTCGGCCGCGCTGGTCGAGCAGCGGCTCGCCGAGACGGGCATCATTCATCAGTTCATCCCGGTCGACCTGCCCGATGCGGTGGACAGCTTCCTCGATCACTGGCGGCCGGACCTGGTGCTGTGGAGCGAGTCTGATTTCTGGCCCGGCATCCTGAACGAACTGCGGCAGCGCAACATTCCCGCCCTGCTGGCCAATGCGCGGCTGTCGGAACGCTCGGTGTCGCGCTGGCTGCTGGCGCCCAACACCGCGCGCTGGCTGCTGGCGGCCTTCGACACGATCTACGCGCAGACCGGCGGCGATGCCGAACGTCTGCAGCGCCTTGGCGCGCCCCGAGTGCTGGAGGCCGGCAACCTGAAGCAGGCGGCACCGCCGCTGCCCGCCGATGACGCGCTGCTGACCGAGTGGCGCGCGCGACTGGCCGAGCCCCTGCCGACAGGGCGGCCGCTCTGGCTCGCCGCCAGCACGCATCCCGGCGAAGAAGCGCAGATCGTGGCCGCGCACCGGCTGCTGAAACCACAGCTACCCGGCCTGCTGACCATGATCGTGCCGCGCCATCCCGATCGCGGCGCGGCATTGAAGCAGGAGCTGGCAGCGCAAGGCGATCTGCGGATCGCACTGCGCTCGGCCGGCGAACTGCCGGATCAGGACACCGATCTCTATGTCGCCGACACGATGGGCGAACTCGGCCTGTGGTATCGCCTCTGCCCTGTCGTGATGATGGGCGGCTCACTGATCCCGCATGGCGGCCAGAATCCGCTGGAGCCGGCGCGGCTCGGCTGCGCCGTGCTGTTCGGCCCGCAGATGTTCAATTTCAGCGAAGCAACCGCCGGGCTGCTGATGGAGGGCGGCGCGCTGCAGGTGCAGGATGTGCCCGGCATCGCCGACGCCGTGGCCAGCCTGTTACAGGATGACGCACGGCGCGAGGCGATTGCCGCCGCCGGCCAGCGCTTTGCCAGCGCCGAAGACGCGGTGATCGAGCGCCTGAGCCAGGCGGTGCTGGAGCGCCTGCCGGCTATTTAGCGACGCAAGCCCTATTTGATAAAGGGCTTGGCGATATGCGCCACTTCTTCCATCGACGAGCCGAAATGCTGCGGCTTCGACATATCGGTGATCTTCGCATAATTGGCGGCGAAGTCTTCGACCGTCACCTTGGCATCGATGCCGAAGAACATGCCCTGCGATTCCATGACCTGCATCTTGGCATAGAAGCCAGCACCGGCCGAGATGATGTCGCCGGTCGCACCACAGGCTTCCGAGCACAGATACGCCACCGCCTGCGAAACATATTCAGGCTTCAGATGCGGCAGCAGTTCAGGCGACAGCAGCGCTTCGGTCATGCGCGTGGCCGCGACCGGCGCAATGGTGTTGACCAAGATGCCGTATTTGGCGCCTTCCTGCTTCAGCGAGTTCATCAGGCCGACGACCGCCATCTTGGCGCCGGCATAATTCGCCTGGCCGAAATTGCCGTAGAGGCCGGAATTCGACGAGGTCATGACGATTCGACCATACTGCTGCTGCTGCATGATCGGCCAGGCCGCCTTGGTGACATAGGCCGAGCCTAGGAAATGCACGTCGACCACGGTGTCGAAATCGGCGATCTCCATCTTGCCGAAACTCTTGTCGCGCAGGATGCCGGCATTGTTGACCAGGATATCGACGCGGCCGAAGGCATCCATCGCCGTCTTGACGATATTGGCGGCAGACGCCACGTCCGACACGCTGTCATGATTCGCCACGGCCTCGCCGCCCCTGGCCTTGATCTCGGCCACCACCAGGTCGGCTGCCTTGGACGAGCCGCCGGTGCCATCCACGCCACCGCCCAGATCGTTGACCACCACTTTGGCGCCACGCTCCGCCAGCAACAGCGCGTGGCTACGGCCCAGACCCGCGCCGGCTCCGGTGACAATGGCAACGCGGCCCTGAAAATCGATGGCCATGAGGACTCCCCTTCCCGTTCAGATATGTTCGATCAGACCTGGTGCGCCAGCAGCAGGTCGCAGACTTCGCGCACGGCGCCGGCGCCGCCAGCGGTTTCGGTGATATAGGCAGCGGCGTTCTTCACCATCGGCCGTGCATTCGACACGGCTATGGGAAGCCCCACCGCCTCCATCACGTCCATGTCGTTGACGTCGTCGGCGACATGGCAGACTTCGTTGAGGCCGATGCCGAGCTCGGCGCAGATTTCCTTCAGGCGCGGCAGCTTTTCATAGATGCCCATCAGGCCGAAACGGATCTTCAGCCGGTCGATGCGCTTCTGGATGGCTGGCGTGTCGCTGCGGGTGATCAGCGCAACCTCGATGCCGGCATCCTTCACCAGCAGAATCCCGAAGCCGTCCTGCACATGATATTTGCGCAATTCGCTGCCGTCCTCGGCATAGTAAAGCCCGCCATCGGTCAGTGTGCCGTCAAGATCGAGCGACAGCAGCTTCACCGCGCGGAATTTGGCGGCAAGGTCGGCATCGATGGCTGGCAGGCTGAACACGGAGATCCCCCGGCCCCACACGGGGCATGGCTGACGCAGGCGCGCAGATTAGCGGGGAAGCCGGGCGGCGTTCCAGTATCCGGGAGGACGTATCGCTACGTCAGCCGCTCAGTTCTTCGGGTTTTGCGGGATCAGCGGTGTGGGGCGTGAGGACGGCGGCGTGCGCTCCTGCAAGCGCAACTCCTGCTGCCGGCGCTGGTCCTGCCGGTCGGCCTCGATGCGGCGTTCAGCCTGCTGCTGCTGGAAGCGCTGCTCGCGCTCCTGCTCCACCCGGCGGGTTTCGGCCTGGATGCGATCCGCCTCGGTCTGCAGGCCCGGCTGCGCCGAAACCGGCGCCGCCGCGGCAACGCTGAGCAAAGCGCCGGTAATCAGCCATAAGCGAGTCGAGGTGGTGGTGGTCATCTGCCTGCCCTGAAAAACGGTTCGACATGTAAACGCTGCAATTGCCGCAGCGTTCCCTGCTAACGCTTCTTGGGTTTGGGCGGGCCTTTGTCGTCGAGCCAGTAGACGACATGGTCTTCCAGCTCGCCGGCGTCTTTTTCCGAAATGACGCGGCCGGCCGCCGAAATGCCGGCCTGGTGCACGGTCTGGCTGCTGCCGCTTTTCAGCGGATGCCACCAGTACAGGTCCTTGCCCTGCGCCACCAGGCGATAGCCGCAGGTGGCCGGCAGCCAGTTCATCTTCTGCACTTTCGCCGGTGTGAGCTGGATGCAGTCGGGCACGATCTTCTTGCGCTTGGGATAGTTGCTGCACTGGCCGGTGGCGCAGTTCAGCAGCTTGCAGGCCACGTTGGTCTGCTCCAACTCGCCGGTATCCTGGTCCTCCAGGCGGTAAAGGCAGCATTTGCCGCAGCCATCGCACAGCGACTCCCATTCGGAAGGCGTCATCTGGTCGAGGCGCTTGCGGCGCCAGAAGGGCAGGCTGCGGGGCATGGCGGCAGATTACGCCAGGATGGCGCTTCTATAAAGGATTCAGCCGAGCCTTAGCGCTTCCCGATTAACGCTTCTTGGCGGGTTTGCCGTCGTGCTGGCGGATGAAGGCCGTGACGCGCGGGGCGATTTCCTCGCGCCAGCGCCGACCGTTGAACACGCCGTAATGCCCCACGCCGGCCTGCAGGTAGTGGCCGCGCATGGCCTTGGGGATATTCGGACAGAGGTCGTGTGCCGCCATGGTCTGGCCGACGCCGGAGATATCGTCCTTCTCGCCTTCCACCGTCAGCAGCGCGGTCCTGCGGATCGCGGTGCAATCCACCGTCTCGCCGCGCACGGTCATGATGCCGCGCGGCAGGGCATGGTCCTGGAACACGGTCTTCACGGTCTGGAGGTAGTATTCGGCCGGCAGGTCCATCACGGCGAGGTATTCGTCATAGAAATCGGTATGCGCCTTGGCGCTGTCGCCGTCGCCCTTGATCAGGTTATGGAACAGGCGGACATGGGCGCCGACATGGCGATCCAGGTTCATGGTCATGAAACCGGTCAGCTGGATGAAGCCGGGATAGACCGGACGCATGAAACCGGCATGCGGGAAGGGCACGCGATTGATCACGCTGTGCTCGAACCACTCGATGGAATGTTCCTGCGCCAGGTCGTTCGGCACGGTGGGACTGAGGCGGGTATCAATCGGGCCGCCCATCAGCGTCATCGAACGCGGCACATGCGCGTCATTCTCGGCCGACATCAACGCCACGGCGGCCAGCACCGGCACCGAAGGCTGGCACACGCCCATCACATGCGCGCCCGGACCCAGGGCGGCGAAGAATTCGCGGACGTAATCGACGTAATCGTCGAGACTGAACGTGCCTTCGCTCAGCGGCACGTCGCGGGCATCCACCCAGTCGGTGATGTAGACCTCGTGATTAGGCAGCATCGCTTCCACGGTGCCGCGCAGCAGCGTGGCATAATGGCCCGACAGCGGCGCCACGATCAGCAGCTTGGGATCGTTGCGGGCCTCGCAGCCCGCGCGCTGGAAATGCTTGAGCCGGCAGAATGGCAGCACCAGCACGTCATGTTCGGTCACGTCGCACTCGATACCGTCCACCATCGTGGTGGCGAGGCCGAATTCCGGCTTCGGATAGCGGCGGGTGATATTGCTGAACACTTCCAGCCCGGCGGCCAGCGTGCGCGCCGCCGCCGTGTAGTTCATCGGCAGATAGGGCAGTTTCAGCGCTTGGGTCTGCGCCTCGGCGAGGACGCGGAAGGGCTGCAGAGCCGCCTGATGTATTTCGAAGAGCTGGTAGAGCATAGGTCCCACCCTGATGCCGGAGCGCGGCCCAAGTAAGGCGGCCGCATAACAAGGCTCGGACATAACCGTTAGAGAATCGTGGCCGCCCGGCCTGACAGGTCACAGCTTACGCTGCTTCCTCCGTGGCCGCACGATTTATTTTGCACTGCAACATATGCGTGCAGGCGGGTGGAAATCCAGTAATCCCAAGGAATTAGAGGCGCTGGCGGATTCGCTGCGCCATTTGATCCGGCGTCGCATCATGACGGAAATGGGTCAGATACTGCCCTTTTCCATCCATCAGATAGATGAAGCCGGAATGGTCAACCGAGTAGCCGAGGCTGGAATCCTTCAGGGTGACCTTCTGGTAGTAGACGCGGTAGGCCTTGGCGACGGCGGCGATCTGCTCCGGCGTACCGGTCAGGCCGACCAGGCGCTCGTGGAAGGCCTGCACGTAGTCCTTCATCACCGGCGCGGTGTCGCGTTCGGGATCGACGGTGATCAGGATCGGCTGCACTTTGGCTGCATCATTGCCGAGCTGGTCCATCGTCAGTGCAATCGTCTGCAGGCCGGTGGGGCAGATATCGGGGCAGTTGGTGAAGCCGAAATAGACCAGCATCAGCTTGCCGGCATAATCCTTGTCGGTGACGGCCCTGCCGTCCTGGTCGGTCAGACTGAACGGCCCGCCGATGCTGACCACGCCGCTACCGGCATTTTCGTCGCCGCGTTGCGGCAGCAGATAGGGCATGGCGAGATAGCCGACGACGCCGAACAGCGCGACGATGGCGGCCAGAACCAGGCCGCGCTTCAGGCCGCGGGATGCCGCGCTCATGATTTTACCCCGCTTTGGCTATGCTTGGCGCCGGCGGCTGCAGCCGCCGTATCGATGAATGTCGCCAGTTTCACGTCGCGCTCGCTCAGGCCATCCGCATCATGCGTGGTCAGCGTGATCTCGACGCGGTTATAGACATTGAACCATTCGGGATGATGATCGGCCTTGTCGGCCTGGATCGCGACACGCGTCATGAAGCCGAAAGCCGTGTTGAAATCGGCGAAGACGAAAGTCTTCACGATGGCATCGCGGCCTTTGGCCTCCTGCCAGCCGGCCAGCGCCTGCACTGCGGCCTGGCGGGCGGCGCCTTCCAGTTTGGCAATGGCCATGTCATCCTCCTCGGACCCTTCGTTGCTGCGCAAGCTAGCGCGCAGGATACCCCGCTTCAACCACGCCCCAACCGCTTGAGACGTTCTGCCGCATGAGTGATGCCGCCAAATTGATCGCTCCGACGCTGGATGACCTCGCCGCCCTCGGCGAGGCCGAGCTGAAACGCCTGCGTCCGGCGCTGGGCCGCTATATCGACGGCGTGCCGATCCAGGTGGCGGAGTTCCCCGACGACGAGGTGCTGCAGGAGATGGGCTGCGAGACGCCGTTTGACCTGCTGGGGCTATATACCGGCGGCAGCTTCCTGGCCGAACAGCGCGGCGAGACCGGCACGATGCCGGCGATGATCTTCCTCTATCGCCGGCCGCTGCTGGATTACTGGTGCGAGAGCGGCGAATCGTTGCGCCATGTCGTGCGCCATGTGCTGATCCACGAGATTGGCCACCATGTCGGCCTGTCGGACGACGACATGGACCGCATCGAGGCCAGTGTTCCCGACTAAAGCCCAGGCTTACACGGATTACACTTCTGCGGGGGCCAGCAGATGCGCATGGCCGCGCGGCAGCGTGATGATGGCGCGTGTGCCGCGCCCGGGCTCGGATTCGAGCCGCAGCGGCGCGCCATGCAATTCGGCCAGACTGTTGGCCAGCGCCAGTCCCAGCCCGGTGCCGCGTTCGCTGTCTGCCACCATGCCGCTGACCTGGCCGAACGGCGTCATCGCGATCTGCACCTGCTCGGCCGTCATGCCCGGACCGTTGTCGCTGATCACGAAGCGGATATGGCGGTCGCCGGCGTCCGCCGTGATGCTGACCTGACCACCCGGCGGCGAGAATTTCAGCGCATTCGACAGCAGGTTGACCAGCATCTGCTTGATCGCGCGCGAGTCACCAAAGACCGGCGGCAGCTCCTGCGACACATCGACCGCGATCCGCGTGCCGCGGACATGTGACAGGCCCGACACCAGCACCAGGCTGGCGCGCGCCAGTTCATGCGGCGCCAGCAGTTCGCGATGCAGCTCCATGCGGCCGGCCTCGACCTTGGACAGATCGAGCACGTCGTTGATCAGCGACAGCAGATGCTGGCCGCTCTCGCGGATGTCGCGGGCATATTCGGCATATTTGGCATGTCCGAGCGGGCCGAAGATCTGGCGTTCCAGCACTTCACCGAACCCGATCACCGCATTCAGCGGCGTGCGCAGTTCATGGCTGACATGGGCGACGAAATCGCTTTTGACGCGGGCGGCCTGTTCGGCCTGCATCTGGGCTTCTGCGGCGCGGCGCAAAGCCTGCTCCAGCCGGGCGGCCTGCTGCTCGGCACCGCGACGGCCGAGATAGGCTATGCGGCGCTGGCGTTCGTAGATGTAGTTGGAGAAGAAGCCAATCGCGAAGGCCGTGAGCATGATCAGCTGATAGACGATGAAATCCTGCTGTGTCCCCAGACCCACATAAAGATAGGTGGCATCCAGCAGCGCCATCACGACCAGCACCGAGAGGGACGCGCGCAGCGTGCCCATGCGCAGCACGACGAAGATGCCGATGATGA
This sequence comes from Ferrovibrio terrae, assembly GCF_007197755.1. Classification (NCBI taxonomy): domain Bacteria; kingdom Pseudomonadati; phylum Pseudomonadota; class Alphaproteobacteria; order Rhodospirillales; family Rhodospirillaceae; genus Ferrovibrio; species Ferrovibrio terrae. The sequence goes on along the minus strand of NZ_CP041636.1, from coordinate 2,148,900 downwards.
TCAGCACCACGCAATCGAGGTAAAGCGGCAGCAGCGGCGGCGGCGCCAGCGCGACGATGCCGATATAGCCGATGCTGACCGACAGCGCACCGACCTGCATCAGCAACTGGTGATGCGGCAGGACGCGCGGCGAGTATGTGGCGCCGAAGGCGATCAGCAGGACGAGGATGCTGGCGGCGCGGATCGCGCTCATCGCCAGCGCATTGGGCGCGAACAGCCAGTCCGTAATGCCGAAGCTGGCGAACAGCACGGCGGCCAGACCGAGCGCCAGCCGTGCATAGACAATCGCGCTCGGCCCCTCCGCCTGCTGGAACTCGCGCTCCTTCGCCGCATCGGCAAAAGCAGTGTCGTACCAGCGCAGGGCGGTCGCAGACGACAGGGCGGACATGTTGGGGGAGGCGGTCATGATGGCGACCGAAAACCTAGTCGTATCAACTCCCTTGTCGCAACTGAGAATCAGGATACGGAACGAGTTTCAACCTATGCGGCGCATCGCACGCCAGAACCTAAGCCGCGAGTAACAGCCGCGGAAGTTCAGACGCTGAGCAGGCGTTCGACGAAAGTCGGCACCACCTGCGTCGCCGGGCCATAAATTTTCTCGGCGAACAGCGAAAAGCCGTCGGAGGGATCGAGATTGAGCTCGACGGTATGGGCCAGGCCGCGCCGGCGCACATCGGCCACGAAACCCGCCGCCGGATAGACCTGCCCCGAGGTGCCGATGGAGACGAACAGGTCGCAGAGCGCCAGCGCGTCGTAAATCGCCTCCATGTAGAGCGGCATTTCGCCGAACCAGACCACATGCGGCCGCAAGCGGCCCGTGATGGCACAGGCGGGACAGGTGGTGGCGAGATCGAGATCCTCGCGCCATGCCAGCACGCTGCCGCAGGCCTCGCAACGGATCTTCAGCAGCTCGCCATGCATATGCATCAGCCTGGCTGAGCCGGCGCGCTCATGCAGGTCATCGACATTCTGCGTCACCAGCAGGACGTCGCCGTCGAATTTCTGCTCAAGTTCGGCAAGGGCGACATGCGCCGCATTGCACGAGGCCTCGACCAGATTCCTGCGCCGCGCATTGTAGAAGTCGTGCACCAGCTCAGGATTGCGCGCAAAGCCTTCCGGCGTCGCCACCTCGTTCAGATCGTATTTGGTCCAGAGGCCGTCCTTGTCACGGAAAGTGCCAAGCCCGGACTCGGCCGAGATGCCGGCGCCGGTGAGGATGACGATCGACTTAAAACGTCGCGTCACCCGGCCCAACTACTCTGCACCGTAGGCCGCCGCTTCCGCCTTGTCCCAGTCGCCGTGATCCTGATCCCAGGCCTCGGCCTCATCCGCCATCCAGTCATGCTCGGCATCCTCGGCGAGGCCGCCATCCAGGCGATAGACCTGCTCCGGCGTATAGATCGCGCCCGATGAGGACAGGAAGCTGGAATAAAGCGTGAAGCGGTCGCAGCGAGTGCGCGGCCCGGCATAGAGCGCGTGATGGCTCAAGTATGCACCAATGCGGTCGAACGGCGCGTTGTTCAGCCGCGCCAGCGTGACATGCGGGGCAAACTTGCGACGATCGGGTGCAATGCCGGAGCGCAGCACGGCATTGTCGACCTTTTCCTGCAGGCGGTTGAGCGCAGCATTCGGCCGCACGCCGACCCAGAGCGAATTGGCCTTGCGCCTGTCGCCGAAGGTACCGACGCTGAACAGTTCGAGGTCGAAATCCGGCATGATGATAGTGGAGAGCGCATCCGACACCGTGCGAGCGGTGCGGCCATCGACTTCGCCGATGAAGCGAAGCGTGAGGTGAAACTGGTCGGGATTGACCCAGCGCGCGCCAGGGACGCCGGCGCAGAGTGCGGCCAGCGACTGGCGAATCTCATCAGGGAAACTCAGGGCGACGAACAAGCGGATCATGGCTGGGGCCTCCGCTGAAAGTGACCTTGCGGCCCGGAACGAGCGCCCTATTCAGGCACTCGGGTTCGGATATTCGCGGTGAATCGCTTCGATCCCGTCCAGCACCTCCTGCGGCAGTTTCACGTTGAGGCTGTCGATATCGGCCTTCAGCTGTTCGAGGCTGGTGGCACCGATGATGTTGCTGGCCACGAAGGGCCGCGTATTCACGAAGGCCAGCGCCATCTGCGACGGATCGAGGCCGTGCTGCTGCGCCAGCGCCACATATTTCTCCGTCGCCTTGTCGACGCGCGGATTGCTGTAGCGGGTGAACCGGGTGAACAGCGTGAGCCGCGCGCCCGCAGGCTTGGCGCCGCCGAGATACTTGCCGCTCAGCACGCCCATGGCGAGCGGCGAATAGGCCAGCAGGCCGACCTCTTCCATCCTGGTGACCTCGGACAGCGAGGCTTCATACCAGCGATTGAGCAGGCTGTACGGGTTCTGGATCGACACGATGCGTGGGCGCGCTGTATGGGCGTCGGCATCCTTGAGATGCTGCATCACGCCCCAGGCGGTTTCGTTCGACACGCCCATGGTGCGGATCTTGCCGGCCTTCACCAGCTCGCCCATCGCATCCAGCGTTTCGGCGATGGCGATCGAGGCCTCGTCGTTCCACGGATATTCGGCGCGGCCGAAATTGACGGTCAGGCGATCCGGCCAATGCGTCTGGTAGAGATCGATATAGTCGGTCTGCAGCCGCTTCAGGCTTTTGTCGACGGCTTCGAAAATCTGCTTGCGGCTCAGATTCGGCGGCTGCTTGTCGTCGCGCAGCCAGTCGAACTCGCCGCGCGGGCCGCCACCGCGCCCGGCCACCTTGGTGGCCAGCACGATCTTGTCGCGATCCTTGCGCTTTTTCAGCCAGGTGCCGATGTAGCTTTCAGTGCGGCCCTGCGTTTCCGCCTTGGGCGGCACCGGATACATCTCGGCTGCGTCGATGAAATTGATGCCGTGGTCCAGCGCATAATCCAGCTGGGCATGCGCCTCGGCCTCGGTGTTCTGTTCGCCCCAGGTCATGGTCCCAAGACAGATCAGGCTGACCTGAATGTCGGTGCGGCCTAAACGACGGAACTCCATGACAAAACTCCCAACCCGGTACTGGCGCCAAAAAGCCGCCCAGCTGTTTCGGCGGCAAGCCTATTTTGTCGGCCAGACTCGGCTTTTACAACAACGAATTGAGGGTCACTGCCCCAGGAACCGCAAAATGTGGGGGAGCGTGCGATCCACCATGATGGCAACACCGTCCCGCGTGGGGTGGATCCCGTCGCCGAGATTCAGCTTGGCATCGCCAGCCACGCCCTCGAGGAAGAAGGGGTAGAGCGGCACGCCATGCTTGGCGGCCAGATCCGGATAGATGCTGTTGAAGCGACGGCCGTAATCGACCCCCAGATTGGGTGCCGCCAGCATGCCCATCAGCAGGACCGGCAGGTTGGCCTGTTTCAGTTTGGCGAGGATGCTGTCCAGATTGGCGCGCGCCTGTTCAGGTGCCAGTCCTCGCAACATGTCGTTGGCGCCCAGTTCGACAATCACATGGGTCGGCTTGTCGGCCAGCGCCCAGTCGAGCCGCGACGCGGCAGCCGCCGTAGTATCACCCGAGACGCCGGCATTCATCACCGCGACATTGACGCCCTTCGCCTTGAGCGCCTTTTCAAGCTGGGCCGGATAAGAAGCATCGGGCGGCAAACTGTAACCCGCCACCAGGCTGTCGCCGAACACCAGCAGGCGGCTCGGCGCCTGATTCTGCGCCTGAACAGGCGTTGCCGCTGACAACAGCGTGATCAGCATCACCCCAAGCAGGGCTGCGACATTGTGACAGCGCCGGAAAAACCCATATCTTTCGTATAACTTCACAATCTGCCTTCCTGACGGGGACCTGACCACCGATGGCGTCATCCAGCGCGAACCCGCCCACTCAAGCCGAGCGCGAGCCCATCGTTCGCCTGAACCCCATTGTTCAACTGAACGATGTCCACCTCACTCTCGCCAGCACGGCCGGGCCGGTCAATATCCTGCGCGGCATTGACCTGGATGTGATGCCGGGCGAACGCATTGGCATTGTCGGCCCTTCGGGATCTGGCAAATCCACCCTGCTGGCGGTGCTGGCCGGGCTGGAACGCGTGACCAGCGGCAAGGTTCAGGTCGCCGGCGGCGATCTGAATGCGCTGAATGAAGACAAGCTGGCGCTATGGCGCCGCAGCCGCGTCGGCATCGTGTTCCAGAGTTTCCACCTGATCCCGACCATGACGGCGCTGGAAAACGTCGCCGTTCCGCTGGAACTGGCAGGCGCGCGTGATGCCATCGACCGCGCCCGCGCAGCGCTGGCGCAGGTGGGACTGGCGAAGCGCGAAACGCATTATCCGGCGCAGCTTTCGGGGGGCGAGCAGCAGCGCGTGGCGCTGGCCCGTGCCGTGGCGCCGCATCCGGCCTTGCTGCTGGCCGATGAGCCGACCGGCAACCTGGATGGCAGCACTGGCCATGCCATTATCGATCTGATGTTCGGCGAGGCCGCCAAGCTGAACTCGACGCTGATCCTGATCACGCATGACGAAAACCTGGCCGCGCTCTGCGACCGCGTGGTGCGGATCGAGGACGGCAAGGTGAAAGCAATTGAAACCAGTCCCAATACTGCTTCCCGGCAGCAGGCGGCCGACTGATGCTGTCCCTGCGTTTCTCGCTTCGTGAGCTGCGCGGCGGCCTGCGCGGCTTCCGCCTGTTCGTTGCCTGTCTCGGCCTCGGCGTCGCGGTGATTGCCGGCATCGGCACGCTGGGCGCATCCATCGTGGCCGGCCTGGAACGCGATGGCCGCAGCCTGCTCGGCGGCGATATCGAATTCCGCCTGATCCACCGCCCTACCACGCCGCAGGAACAGGCCTTCCTCGAAAGTCAGGGCCAAGTGGCGCAGGCCGTGCAGATGCGCGCCATGGCGCATGCCATCCGCAGCGACCAGCGCACGCTGGTGGAATTGAAGGCCGTCGACAGCGCCTATCCGCTCTATGGTCACATCGATCTGGAACAGCCGGGAAATATCCACGACCTGCTGGCGGTGAAGAACGGCGTGGCCGGCGTGGCCGTCGATCCGCAGACGCTGATCCGGCTGGATGCCGCCATCGGCGACAGGCTGAGCATCGGTGAAGCCGAATTTGAAATCCGCACGGTCATCGCACGCGAACCCGACCGCGCCACCGAGGGACTGACTCTTGGCCCGCGCGTCATGATCGCCACCAGTGCGCTGGGCGCCACGAAACTGGTGCAGCCCGGCACCATGGCCTATTGGCATTACAGCGTGAAGCTGACCTCGGGCCTGACCGCACCGCAGGTTCAGGAGATCGCCAAGCGCGACTTCGCCGAGTCCGGCTGGCGCATGCGTGACTGGAAGGAAGGCAGCCCCGGCGTGCGGCGCTTCCTCGATCGTGCCGGACTGTTCCTCGTACTGGTCGGCCTGACCGCGCTGCTGATCGGCGGCGTCGGCGTCGCCAATGCCGTGCATGCTCACTTGAGCGGCAAGACGCCGACCATCGCCACGCTGAAATCGCTCGGCGCGACATCAGGACTCATCTTCCGTGTCTATCTGTGGCAGACGCTGCTGCTCGCCGTCTTCGGTATCGGCATCGGGCTCGTCGCGGGCGCCGCACTGCCCAATCTCGCCGCCGGCGCGCTGGCCCAGGTGCTGCCGCTGCCACTCGTGCCGGGCGTCTACTGGCAGCCACTCGCGCTGGCGGCGGCTTACGGCCTGCTGGTGGCGCTGGCCTTCACCATCTGGCCGCTGGCGCGCGCCGCCGAAATACGCCCGGCCGCCCTGTATCGCGATCTGGTCGCGCCCGGTCGCCGTCTGCCCCGCCCCGGCTATGTGATCGCGACACTGGCGCTGTTTGTTGCGCTGGCCGCCCTCGCCATCCTCGGCACCGAGGAGCGCCGCTTCGCCTCGGCCTTCGTCTTCGCCGCCATCATTGCCTTTGTGCTGTTCCGTGTGATCGCGGCCGGCGTGGCAAAAGTGGCCCGCCACATCCGCCCGCGCGACGTGCGGCTGAAACTGGCCTTTGCCAGCCTGCACCGGCCGGGTGCGGCCACCGCCGCGTTGCTGCTGTCGCTCGGGGTGTCGCTCACGCTGCTGGTGGCGATCACGCTGGTGGAAAGCAACCTGCATGCCCAGGTGGAGGAACGCCTGCCAGACGAAGCGCCGGCTTTCTTCTTTGTCGATATCCAGAACAACCAGATGGACGACTTCCGCGCCACCGTGCTCGGCTCGCCCGGGGCGCGCGATCTGGAAACCGTGCCCAACCTGCGCGGCCGCATCACGCAGGTGAAGGGTGTGCCCTCGGCGCAGATCGACGTGGCGGCCGAGCAGCGCTGGGTGCTGCAGGGCGATCGCGGCCTGACCTATGCGCGCGACCTGCCGGCCGGCTCGAAGCTGACCGCCGGGCAATGGTGGCCGCGCGACTATAACGGCCCGCCGCTGATCTCCATCGAGGAGAAGGCCGCGCAGGGGCTTAATGTCGGCATCGGCGACAAGCTGACGGTGAATGTACTGGGCCGCGACATCGAGGCCGAGGTCGCCAGCATCCGCCAGCTCGACTGGAGTTCGATGGGTATCAACTTCGTGCTGGTCTTCTCGCCCGGCCTGCTGGAACGCGCACCGCACACCTTCCTCGCCACCGTGAAAGCCAGCCCGGCGGCGGAACTTAACCTGTTCCGCATCGTGACGCAGAAATTCCCCGGCATCTCGGTCGTGCGCATGAAAGACGTGCTGACCGAACTGAACAGCATCGTGCTCAAGCTCGGCGCCGCCGTACGTGGCGCGGCGGCGATCACGCTGGTCGCCGGCCTGATCGTGCTGGCCGGTGCGCTGGCCGCCGAACATCGCCGCCGCCTGAAGGAAGGCGCGATCCTGAAAGCGCTGGGGGCTACACGCCGCGACATCATCCTGGCGCATGTGATCGAATACGGCACTGTCGGTCTGGTCGGCGCGGCGCTCGCCTTCCTGCTCGGCTGGGCGGCGGCCTGGGCGATGGTGACGGTGATGATGAATGCGCAATTCTACTTCGCACCTGGCGTGGCCGCGGCAACGGCACTGGGCGGTGTCGCGGCCACGCTGCTGCTCGGTCTGGCCGGTGCCTGGCAGGCGTTGGCCGCGAAACCCGCACCGCTGCTGCGCACTGTATGATGGCACAGCCAGAGCAGATCATCGGCATCTACGAACGCAAGGCGGGCGAATTCGACACCCGCCGCAGCCGCGCGCTGTTCGAGCGTAGCTGGCTGGAGCGTTTCGCCGCTTTGCTGCCCGCGAAGGCTGCCGTACTGGATCTCGGCTGCGGTCATGCGGAGCCGATCGCGGCCTGGCTGATCGCGCAGGGTTTCGGCGTCACCGGCATCGATACCGCGCCGACTTTACTCACACTCTGTCGCCAGCGCTTCCCCGCGCATGACTGGATCGAGGCCGACATGCGCGGCCTTGCGCTGCAGCGCAGCTTCAACGGCATTGTCGCCTGGGACAGCTTCTTCCATCTCACCTATGACGACCAGCGCGCCATGTTCGAGACTTTCCGCCGCCATGCCGCGCCCGATGCCGCATTGATGTTCACCAGCGGGCCGGCGCATGGCGAAGCCACCGGCGACCATGCCGGCGAGGCGCTGTATCATGCCAGCCTCGCGCCCGAAGAATATCGCCTGCTACTGGCGGAAGCCGGTTTTACCGTCGTGGCGCATAAAGCGAATGACGCCGACTGCGCCGGCCATACCGTCTGGCTGGCGCAGCGAAAGGCTTAAGTCAGCGCGCCAAAGTCAGCCGCGCCGCGAGGCCGGCGACACCGCAGGCGGCAACGATCATGCCCATGCCCAGCGCCGGGCTGGCCGCCAGCAGGCCGACAAGGCCGCTGGTCACCGCACCCAGGCCGAATTGCAGCGTGCCGATCAATGCCGCGGCCGAACCGGCGCGATGTGCTTCGGCGGCCATGGCGCTCGCACCGGCATTGGGCAGCACGGCACCCAGGCTGGTGATGTAGAGAAACAGCGGCAGCCAGACGCCCCAGATGCCGCCAATGGAAAAGCCCGTGCAGACCAGCAGCAGCAAACCGGCCGAGGCCATGACAAAGAGCGCGACGATCAGCACTTCGTCCAGCGTGAAGCGCCGCAGCAGCGCGCGGTTGACCTGCGAGAAGCCGATGATGCCGACCGCATTGATGCCGAACACCCAACCGAAGGCCTGCGGCGACAGATGGAAGAGATCGATGAACACGAAGGGCGAGGCCGCGATATAGGAGAACAGCCCGCCCAGGCCGAAACCGGAGGCCAGCGCGTAGCCCATATAGCGCCGCGTGGTGAGCAGGTCGGCATAGACACGCAAGGCCGAGCCGAGGGTCAGCCGCATGTCGGGCTGGGGCCCGCGGGTTTCGCGCAGCCACAGCCTTGCCGCGATCATCACCAGCGTGGCGATGCCGGCCATCAGCCAGAAGATCGCGTGCCAGTCGAACACCGCCAGGATGTAGCCGCCGATCAGCGGCGCCAGGATCGGCGCCACGCCGGTGACCAGCATCAGCAGCGACATCACCCGCGCGCCTTCGCGCGGCTCGAACAGGTCGCGCACCATGGCGCGCGAGATCACCATGCCGGCGCAGGAGCCGAAAGCCTGCACGAAGCGCGCGGCGATCAGGCTGTCGATGGTGGGCGCCAGTGCGCAGGCGATGGAAGCGGCGATGAACAGCAGGTTGCCGACCAGCAGCGGTCCGCGCCGGCCATACCGATCGCTGAGCGGCCCGAGAACCAGCTGGCCGATGGCGAGGCCGAGAAAAAACACCGAGAGCGTCCGCTGCACGCCGCCTGAATCGGTGGCGAGCGTGCGCTCCAGCGCCGGCAGGCCCGGCAAATACATGTCGACCGCCAGCGGCGTGAAGGCGCTGAGCGCCCCCAGAATCAGGGTCAGACGCCAGAGTGAGGGCGCACTGGCCGTTGGATTGCTCGGGGTTGCGGTCATAAGAACCTGAAAAATTGGCGGTTTTCCGCCATCACGTCGGGGCGTCGTCTTTGTACGCCGCGCCCTGCCGCCTGACGAGGGCCGGACTCACAAAATCTGCAGCAGCCCAGTTTGGCGGCAAATCCCCCATCCGGATGAAAAATCTCCGTCACCTGAATGACTTATAAAGAAATTTTATGCAGGGTTTATTCTTGAATTTCACCCCGGCACTGACAATATGCTGGGAACAACATTTGTCTGAGGAGGCAAACCTATGGCGACCCCGTTCAATCAGCCGCGCTTTGGCTACGGCACCACCACGATCGATCGTGCCGTGGTGGATCAGGCCCTGCGCAGCTACATGCTGCGGGTCTACAACTACATGGGCTCGGGCCTGGCGCTGAGCGCCATCGTCGCCCTCGTGGTTTCGCAGTCTCCCGCCCTGATGAGCACCCTCTTCACCGGCGGCATGTCCTTCGTGGTCATGCTGGCTCCGCTTGGCATCCTGCTGGTGATGAGCTTCGGCGCCAACAAGATGTCGGCCGCCGCAGTGCAGGGCCTTTACTGGGCCTTCACCGCCACGATGGGCCTGTCGATCTCGACCATCTTCATGGTCTACACCGGCACGTCGATCCTGCGCATCTTCTTCATCACCGCGGCGATGTTCGGCGCGATGAGCCTGTGGGGCTACACCACCAAGCGCGACCTGACCGGCATGGGCACGTTCCTGTTCATGGGCGTGATCGGTCTGGTGATCGCCAGCGTGGTGAACATCTTCCTGGGCTCGACCGTGCTGCAGTTCGCGATCTCGGCGATCACCGTCCTGGTCTTCACCGGCCTGACCGCCTTCGACACGCAGCGCATCAAGTCTGAGTTCTACGAGGGCGATGCCTCGGATATCCAGACCAAGCAGGCGGTGTTCGGCGCGACCTCGCTGTACCTGAACTTCCTGAACATCTTCATGGCCCTGCTCAGCCTGTTCGGCCAGAAGAACGAGTGATCCCGGCTAAAACCCGGTTTCCAAAGAGCTCCGGCAGGTAACTGCCGGGGCTTTTTTTGTGCAGTGCCGAACCACGCCTGAACCATTCGCTTCCCCCGTGACAAGCCCAAGCCGGCAGCCGTAAGCTGAAATCATCTGCTTACGAACAAGGATTGCCGGCCCCATGAAACTTGTCCTCGCGATGGTGAAGCACGAAACCAATACGTTTTCGCCGCTCGTCACAGATTTCGCCCGCTTCGAGGCCTGGGGGCTGTACACGGGCCAGGCCGCCATCGACGCCTATGGCAAGACCAACATGCCGCTCGGCGTCTATCTCAACCTCGCCAGGGAATACGGCGCCGAGGTCGTACTGCCGATGGCCGCGGAAGCCATGCCGAGCGGACCGGTCACGGCCGACGCCTACAAGCGGCTGACCGATCCGATCCTGGAGGCGGTGCGCGCCGGCTGCGATGGCTGCCTGCTCGACCTGCATGGCGCCATGGCGGTGGAAGGCCTGGAAGACGGCGAAGGCACGCTGCTGGAAAACATCCGCAAGATCGCGCCCGACCTGCCGATTGCCGTCACGCTCGACCTGCATTGCAACCTGACGCCCAAGATGGTGAACAACTGCACGGCGCTGATCGGCTACAAGACCTATCCCCATGTCGACATGGACGTGGTGGCCGGCCAGGTCGGCCGCGTGGTGATGGATTTCCTGGCCGGCAAGCGGGCCAAACCGGCGATGGCCTTGCGCCAGCTGCCGCTGCTGTCGCAGACGCTGTGCCAGGGCACGGATGACGAGCCGATGAAATCGGCGATCCAGGCCTGCGTGGATGAGGAAGCCAAAGGCCTGCCCTGCGCCAGTGTGTTCGGCGGTTTTGCCATGGCCGACATCACGGAAGCCGGCACCACGGTGATCACCGTCGGCAACGACCAGAAGCAGGCCGATACCGCCGCCGATGCGATCGCTGCCAAGGTGTGGGACAAGCGCGATCTGCATATCTACCAGCATCGCGACCTCGGCGACACGGTGGCCAAGGCCAAGCAGACCGGTGCGAAAAATCTCGGCGGCCCGGTGATCCTGCTGGATCACGCCGACAACTGCGGCTCGGGCGGCACGCAGGATGTGATGATGGTGATCGCCGAAGTGCTGAAGCAGGGTCTGGAAGACGTCGCCGTCGGCGCGGTCTGGGATCCGGCGGCGGTCGAGGCGATGCAGAAGGCCGGCGTCGGCGCGACCGTGACGCTCGATCTCGGCGGCAAGAGCGACATGCCGTCGCTGAAACTGAAGGGCAAGCCGCTGAAAGTCACCGGCAAGGTCAAGACGCTGACCGACGGCGAATGGATCGTGCGTGGCCCGATGTATACGGGCTACAAGGTGATGATGGGCCCCACAGCCGTATTGGAAGTCGACGGCCGGATGCAGATCGTGATCGTGTCGCGGCATCACGAGCCCTGGGATACCGGCGTGTTCCGCTCGGTCGGCATTGAGCCTGAGCACAAGAAATTCCTGCTGCTGAAATCGCGCATCCATTATCGCGCCGGTTTCGCACCGCTGGCCAAAGCGACGTTTACGCTGGATGGCGAAGGCGTCACGACGTCGGACAACAGCATCATCCCCTACCGGAACGTGCGCCGGCCGATCTATCCGCTCGACAAGATCAACGACTGGCAGGACGCCGCGAAATAACATGCTGAAAGACCGCTGGGGCCTCGAGATTGCCACCGACAACCCGGCCTGCATCGAAGGCCTGAACACCTTCGACACCAGCTTCCTGACTTACGGCACCACGGCAGCCGCCGTGTGGGAGGCGGCGCGCGCCGACCCGGCCTGCGTGATCGCGCAGGCCAAGGCGGCGGCGCTGGAGATGTTCCTGCAGACCGGAGAGTCGGTCACCAAGGCCCGGCCCTGGCTGCGCAATGCTGAACCGCATCTGGCGCGTGCCACCGAACGCGAGCGGCTGTGGCATGCGCAGGTGTCTGCCTGGGTGGCCAATGACGCCGAGACAGCGATCCGGCTGACCGAAGATATCGCCACACGCTGGCCGCAGGACCTGGCCGCCGTGAAGATGACGCAGTTCCATATGTTCCATGTCGGCGACCTCGCCGGGATGCTGCGCATCGCGCAGGCCGCCCTGCCGCATCATCGCGATGCGGCCGAGATGCATGGCATGCTGGCGTTTGGCCTGGAGGAAATGAACCGGCTGGACGAGGCCGAAGCCGCCGCGCGGCAGGCGATCGCGCTGAAGCGCTGCGAACCATGGGCGCATCATGCGCTGGCGCATGTGATGGAAACGCAGGGCCGCTGCGCCGAGGGTCTGGAGACCATGCTCGGCTTTTCCGATTGCTGGGCCGAGAAGAATTCCTTCATGCGCAGCCACAACTGGTGGCATGCCGCGCTGTTCGCGATCGACGCCGACCGGCCCGAAGACGCGCTCCGCCTCTATGACGAACAGGTCTGGGGGGTGTGGAAGGACTACAGCCAGGACCAGGTGAATGCCGTGGCTTTGCTGGCGCGGCTGGAATTCGCCGGTCTCGAGATCGGCAACCGCTGGCAGGATGTCGCGGACTATATCGAGAAGCGCGGGCCCGAGCATGTCGAGCCTTTCCTGGATGCGCATTACCTGCTGGCGCTCAGCCGCGCCGGACGAGATGCTGCTGCCAAGGAATTGCTCCGCAGCCTGCGCAATCACGTCGCCAGCCAGCCTGAGCAGCTGACGACGCAGATCTGGCGCCTGGTCGGTCTGCCGCTGGCCGAGGGGGTTGTGGCCTACGGTCGCGGCGAGTGGCGACAGGTATACGAAAAATTACCTTCGGCACTGGAGGGCCTGCAGCAGATCGGCGGCAGCCATGCGCAACGCGATCTGTTCTGGCAGGTGTGGCTGCAGGCCGGTGCGAAAGCAGGCGAGAAAGCCGCGATAAAGCCGCATCTGGAGCGTCGTTTGCAGGATCGGCCAAACGTCGCGAAACATCGTCGCGAGCTCGTCACGCTCCTGCAGGTATAAACTTCCCGTAAACCGACACAGCGTCGCAGGCAAAATATCGCCCATTGCCGATTGCATGCGAGAGGCGCAACGTGAACGCGATGCAGCCGGTGATTCGCCAAGCTATGCGACGGACCGGTTTGCAGCACATTGCATAGGGATGGACCCTGATGTTGACCCGCGTGAAAATGATTGCCGCTGCTTTCGCAATGGCCGGCTTCCTGGCTGGCACCGTTGCTCCTGCTTTCGCCCCGGCCGCGCAGGCCGCCGGCCAGACGCAGAGCGCCAAGCCGGCCAAGAAGGCCGAGAAAAAGGCTGCTGCGCCCGCCAAGAAAAAGACTGGCGAGAAGAAGGCTGCTGCCAAGCCGGCCGCCAAGAAGGCCAAGAAGGTCTGATCACCAGTTGACCGTTTGATCAGGACTGATTTCTGGTCCGGGCCTCCGCTGATTGGCGGGGGCCCTTTTTCTTTGCAGAATTAAAGCGTGGCTTCGCGCTTGGGCTCGAAGAAGCGCAGCATGACAGCAAGCTCCTTACCGCGCCGCACGATGCGACCGCCCTGCGCGACGATGGCAAACGCACCCTGCTTGCGCGCCAGCTTCGGCGTTTTCACGATGCGATAAAGCGCGCCGTCGGCGGTGCGGCGGAAAACGGCGAAACTGCAGCTTTCGCGGTCATGCCCGATGGCATAGTCGCGCCATTCGCCCATCCCGACCATGCGGGCGTAGAGATTGAGGATCAGGTTGAATTCGCGGCGGTCAAAAAAAACGGCCGGCTCTGTCGCCGGCCTCGGGTCGGTGCTTCTGGCAACGATCAGCTTGACGTCAGCACCATGCCCCGCCCCGTCATGGGCAGAGTCCTCTGGCAAACGCCTGAACTGCTGCAAGGTGACAACCTCGCTCATACCGGAACGGCCAACCTCCCGCATGTTTCGGTGATGTGAATCTTGGTCCCGCAATTGCGGGCCGTCAAGCCGAGAAAACTCTCAAAGCTCGTTCAGCAGGTTCTGAACCGCACTGTCGTCCATCTGCTGGTCGCCCTTCTCCAGCATGTCCTTGCGGCGTTCCTCGCCGGTGTAGTTCGACACCTTGTGGCGCCGCCGGTCGGGGCCGAAGAAGTCGTCGGTGCGCACGAACTGGCGCGGATATTCGATCACCATGGTGATGCGGCGCGCCATCGTCTTGGCCGAGAACGGCTTCACCAGGAATTCGGTGACGCCGACATCGCGCGCCTTAATTACCTTCCACTCTTCCGACTGCGCGGTCACCATCACGATCGGCACGAACACGTTCTTCGACGCCGGGTTCTTGCGGATCCACTCGACGAGGCCAAGGCCATCCATCTCGCCGTCCATATGCCACTCGGTGAAGATGATATCGACGACGTTGTTTTCGAGATAGGTGAGTGCATCCTTCGCATTCAGGCATTCTGCAATGCGCGTGACACCGAGCGGTCGAAGAACCTCTTTAATAAGCTGCATGTGGTTGTGATTGCTGTCGATCACAAGCACTGCGACATTGTTGAGTTTATATGGCATGGAACGGTGCTCTGTAAGCCAGCCTCAGTCGAACAGCTCGATGCTGCCGGCCGTGGTCTGCACCGCAGTGATCTTCTTGGCGCTCTCACGCTGGAACACGGCCTTGGCGCTGGCATCCTCGATCTGCTTCATGCGCACCACGCCGGTGGCCGGGAAATACTGAACCTTGCGCGGCAGCGTGCCGCGCAGGTCGGCCCCCATGACCCGGAAGCCTTCATCCTTCAGATAGCGTTCGACGAAGTCGGCATTCTGATGGCCGATACCGCGCAGGCCGGCCAGCACATTGGCACCGCCGAAGACCTTCACCTCCAGCCGCTCGCGCCGTCCGCCAGCGCCGAGAATTCCGTTGATCAACTGTTCCATCGAGTAACTACCGTAGCGCAACGAGGCGGAGAACGGCAAATCCGGATTGGTGTCGCCGCCCTTGTCGGGCAGCAGGAAGTGATTCATCCCGCCGACTCCGGCCACCGGATCGCGGATGCAGGCTGCCACACAAGAGCCCAAAACTGTCGCCAGCATCTCACCCTCGCGGGTGGAGACGAAGAAATCGCCCTGGAACACCTGGACCACGTTAACTTTTAGAATCGGGTCGTAATACCGCCGGCGCTCCGCCGTAGGGCCAGCCGCGCTGCCCTCGGTCGCGGCGGGACGCCGCAGGATGCTGCCGGGAGTGGTGTTCATCGGATCATCATGGCTATGCGCCGGTCACGGTTCAAGACCGCTGACGTCGTGGAGGATGGCATCCGCCCAGTCGACGCCGTCGCAGGTGGCACCGGCCAGGCGCGCATTCGACAAATCCGTATAGATCCGACGGCCGGTCCGCTCCCCCGTACCCGAGAGGATTTCGGCGCTGGCAAACCGGCTGCCGCTGAACCGGCCATTGCGCAGATCGGCACCCGTCAGGTTGCAGCCGGCAAAGGTTGTGCCCAGCGCGCTGCAGCCGCGCATGTCGGCGCCCGAGAGATCGGCGAACTGGAAGGTCGTGTTGTCGACCGTGGCATCGCGCAGGGCCGCGCCCCGCAACTTGATGCCCGAGAGATCGAGACCGGCGAGATCGAAGCCGCTGAGATCCTGGCCGCGCAGGTTGGCCGGGCGGCCATCGCCACCGCCGACCCAGCTCTTGTGAGCGGCCAGCGCGGCGTGGATTTCCGCCTCGGTCATCGGCTTGGGTGCCGCAGATGCGGGCTCGGGGGCCATATTGGCCATCACCACATTGGCGCCGAAGGTTTCGACATTGCTGAGATCGACGCCGTGCAGATGCGCATCGGTCAGGTTGGCGCCCTGCAATGTGGCGCCGGCAAGATTGGCGCCGCTCAGTTCCGCGCCAACCAGATTGGCACTCGCCAGCGTGGCGCCGGCCAGATCAGCGCCGGTGAGATCGACGCTGACCAGCTGGCAGTCGGTGAGTGCGGCATCCTGCAGGTTTGCACCCGCCAGATTGCTGCCGCTGAAATCCGCGCCCAGCGCATCGACGCCGACCAGCGTGGCGCCGGCGAAATTGCTGCCGGTGACATTCTGACGCAGCACTTCGACGCCTTCGCCGGCATCCTGGCCAAGTTCGAGGCCGCGGCGGAAATTCGCGCCGGTGAGATTGGCGCCGGCCATGTTGACGCTTTCCAGCGTCGCGCCGCGCAGGTCGGCGCGGCTGAGATCGGCTTCACTGAGATCGGCGCCGCTGAGATCGGCCTTGAAGAGATCACACTGCACGAGTTGCGCCTTGGTCAGGCGGGCATCGCGCAACTTCGCCATGCGGAATGACGCACGACGCAGATCGGCGCCGCTGAAATCTGCACCCGTCAGATCGCGGCCAGCGAAATCCGCCGGCTTGCCGCTGGGCATGCCCTTCAGCCAAAGATGGTGATGGTGCAGCATCTCTTTGATGTCGATCGGATCCATATCCGCGCGTCGCCCCCTTATCAGTCAGCTAGTTAGCACGTTTCTCCACAGCGGCATATGTATGCTGGCCATCATTACCGGCTTTTAAGTACCGGCTCGCAACGGTTTTGGCCAAAGTGGGAGGATGGCGGCGAGGCCAGATCTGACAACAACCACCGGTCGTAGTCCGCAAGGGCGAACTCCCACCGAAGAGGACCGGATACGACCAAAGATTACCGCAACAGCAACCGGCAGAACGGGTGCAAAGCGGCCTGAACTGTGCCAAAAGTCAGCAAATGGGGAAGGCTCGGGCATTGCCGAGGGATAATCACACTACACAATCGGGCAGCACGGAGGGCATCAGCCCTGCCGGTTCGCGCGAATTGCTGGATTTCATCGCGCTGGTGCTGCTCGCCCTGAAAGAAGAGGTCGAGGACCTGCAGAAGGCGCAGAACGCCAATGGCCAGGCCTTTGCCGCCAAACTGGTCGAGCTTGGCAGCCAGATGCCGGGCTCGCCTCTCATGGGCGAAGCCATCGCGCTGATGCAGGGCGACGACCTGCGCAGCCAGCGCCAGCAGCATCTGATCAACGCACTCCGGTATGTCGAGGACATCATCCGCGACCAGTCGGGCCGCGACTGGGCGCCGCGCCTGACCGAACGTGCGGCAGGCTGGGGCGAAGGCCTCATTGCCAGCCAGACGCTGGAACAGGTGCGGGCGCATTTCCAGCATTACCTGCTCGGCGCTCCATCTGAGGATGCAGGCCGCAGTGCTCCCACAATCGCAGCCAAGAGCGACGTCGAACTGTTCTAGTCTTTGTAAGGATCAGTATGTATTCGGTTGCGGCTGTGAAACGGGACGTTTACTTTGCCTGTGGTATTGCACGGCTGTTACGCCGCTGCGGGAGCTTTGAAAGCTAGAATGGCCGACAACGACAGCGCAAAGACGGATGGCGCGTCCAAACCCTCCAAGGGTGCGGAATTCGTCACCCCGCCCAATTACCTCAAAATGAAGGTAGGCGGCGGTGGCATCGACAAGGAAGCCATCAAGGAAGCCGAGATCGCCGTACAGGTGCTCGGCCACAAGATGTATGCGAAATGGGCCGATGACGATCTCGGCCGCATGCGCGCCTCCTTCGAGGAACTCAAAGCGACCGACCTCGATTCCCCGGACAGCGTCAAAAAGATGCTGCGCATCTGCTGGGACATGAAGGGCCTGGGCGGCACCTTCGGCTATCCGCTGGTCACCACGATCACGCATTACCTGAGCAACTATCTCGAACATTGCCTGAATACCGAAGGTGCCAAGGTCAGTACCGCCGTGGTGTCGCCGCATATCGACGCGCTTTATGTCGTGCTGAGCCAGAAGATCAGCGGCGACGGCGGGGCCATCGGCCGCGAACTGGTGTCGGGCCTGGAAAAAGTGGTGCTCAAGACCGGTGCCCGCATCGGCGGCTGAACCGCCCCGCTCCGCTGTGGCGACCATCTGAGCCGGAAATCCGCCTAACCCCAACGGATTGTGTTGACTCTGGGCTGAACCCCGTCATCTAGCGGTTCTCCTTGACCCCCCGAATCGTGGCAGGTAAGTTGAAACCGAATCGGACCAGGCGCCGATTCGTCATGCCAGATTCTGCCTTCAGGGATTGGAACACCCGTGGATCTCGATCAAGGGTTGTTCGCAGAACACGACCGGGATTACGGTCAGGACGATGCCGCCTACAGTCATGGGGCGGGCTTCGGCTATGGGCCGTCCGACGATGCCATCATCGACGTCGAGGCCGAGGATATCGAGCCGGCTCCGCCGGTGGCGCGCCTGCCCCGGATCAGCGAACGCTTCAACACCGAAACCCGCTTCCAGGGCCAGTCGCTTTCGCAACTTGCGGTTCATTCCCTGTGGATCGCGGATTATCTGCGTCAGCTCGGCGAAACCGAGATGGCCGACGGCGATCTCGACAGCATCGGCCGCTGCGCCGATGACCTGGAAAGCGCCATCATCATGATGTTCCAGCTCGCCGGCGGCACCCGCCAGGAGCTCCGCCAGCGTTATCACGAAATCAAGCTGGCCATGCGGGCGCAGAGCCTCGCCACCATCGATCTGGGCCGCAACCAGTAACCGGCTCAGCCCTTTGGGTGAGCCGAAGTGCCGATAGGCATGTGGTTTTTTAATAACCCCCGAAGCATCCCCCTTCCGTCGCGCCGGGCCCTCGGCTAGGCTCGCGCAGATAAAGGTTTACGACTGCCGATATGGGGGCGGTCAGCGCTCGCTCTGCGGGTGCTGTGGGGGAGTTGATGGAACCGTTCACGGTTACGAAGACCGACGATGCGAGCCAGCTCGGCCTGGTGGCCAGCATGGATTTGCGCGCCGCCGAGCCGCTGCTGCACAGCCTGCACGAGATGATGGCGCAGGGCGGCAAGGTGGTGATCGACGCAGCGCCCGTCGAGCGCCTGTCGACCCCCTGCGTGCAGATCCTGCTGTCGGCTGCCCAGCATATGGAACAGCATGGCATTCCCTTCGTCGTGAAATCGCCCAGCGATGCCTTCGTGAGCGCCTTCGACGACCTGGGCCTCTTCTCGTATCTCATGAAATGGCCGGTACAGACATGACCAAGCGCGTTCTCACTGTCGACGACTCGAAGACCATGCTGCAGATGCTGCAATTCGCGCTGAAGCAGGGTGGTTTTGAAGTCATTCAGGGCGAGAATGGCCAGGAAGGTCTCGACCTGCTGGAAGCCAATACCGTCGACGTCATCATCACCGACATCAACATGCCCGTGATGGACGGCATCACCTTCATCAAGGAACTGCGCAAGAAGCCGAAGAACAAGGCGACGCCGGTTCTGATTCTTACCACCGAAAGCAGCCAGTCCAAGAAGGAAGAGGGTCGCAGCGCGGGTGCCACCGGCTGGATCGTCAAACCGTTCGACCCGGGCAAACTGCTGGAAGTGATCCGCAAGGTCAGCCCGTAACGGGCCGGCGGAACGGCGACGCGGAGCAGAAGCAGGACGCGCCCCATGGATGATCTAGCCCAATTCAAACAGACTTTCTTCTCCGAATGCGAGGAGTTGCTCGGCGACCTCGAAGGCCATCTGATGGCGCTTCAGGCGGGCGAGGGCGACAACGGCACGCTGAATGCCGTATTCCGCGCCATCCATTCCATCAAGGGCGGCGCCGGCGCCTTCGGCTTCGAACGCCTGGTCGCGTTCGCGCATATCTTCGAAACCGTGCTCGACCTGATGCGCGACGGCCGGCTGGAGCCGACCCCGGATTCCGTGCTGGTCGTGCTGCATTGCGCCGACATCCTGTCCGACCTGGTGAAGGCGGCGCAGACCGGCACCGAACTGCCAGCCGAACACGAGAGCGATGGCCGCAAGTCGCTGATCGACATGGCCGCCACGGTGGGGGTGAATGCCGATCCGCATGCCGCCGACGAGGCAATGGCGGCGCTGGATGCGCAGCTTGCTGCCGGCGGCGCTGACGCCCTGATGGACGAGCCTGCACCGGCGAAGGCGCCGGAACCGGCGCCTGCCGCCGCCGCCAAGGTGCCGCTGCTGAAATATCTTGTTAAATTCGCGCCGCGCGATGCGCTGTACCAGCGCGCCAACGAGCCGCTGATCCTGATCCGCGAATTGCGCGAACTCGGCAGCTTCATCGCCCGCGCCAACGCCGATGCCATCCCGCCGCTGGACCAGATTCAGCCCGAAGGCGCCTATATCAAGTGGGAATTCGACATCGAGACCGATCGCGGCGAACAGGCGATCAAGGATGTCTTCGAATTCGTGCTGGATGATTGCGACCTTGAGATCACCTGCCTGAATCCGCCAGATGCCGCCGCAGAGCCTGCGGTTGCCGAAGCTGAGGACGAGCCGGAACCCGTCGCTGAAGCCGCGCCCAAGCAGGCCGCAGCGCCCGCTGCCGCGGCGGCGCCAAAGGCCGAAGCGACTGCCGCGCCCAAACCCGCTGCCGCCAAGGCGGAAGCGGGCGGTGGTGCTGGCGGCGGTGGCGGCGACACCAAGGCGGTACGTTCGATCCGCGTCGATCTCGACCGCGTCGACAAGCTGGTCAACATGGTCGGCGAGCTGGTGATCACGCATGCCATGATCGCGCAGCAGACCGAGCATCTGCACGCTGACCAGCATCCTGAACTCGCCAACGGCCTGGCCGAACTGTCGCATCACATCCGCGATCTGCAGGAAAGCGTGATGGCGATGCGCGCTCAGCCGGTCAAAAGCGTTTTTGCCCGCCTGCCACGTCTGGTGCGCGAGCTGGCGATGCTGACCAACAAGAAAATCCGCCTCGACATGAGCGGCGAGAATACCGAGATCGACAAGACGGTGATCGAGCAACTCGGCGATCCGCTCACCCATATGATCCGTAATTCCTGCGATCATGGCATCGAAACGCCGGAAGACCGCACCGCTGCGGGCAAGCCGCCGGAAGGCGTGATCCATGTCTCGGCTGACCAGCGCGGCGGCCGCATCGTCATCGAAATCACCGACGATGGCCGCGGCATCAATCGCGAAAAGGTCATGAAGAAGGCGATCGAGAAGAAGCTGGTCGCTCCCGATGCCACTCTCAGCAACGAGGAAATCGACAACCTGATCTTCCTGCCCGGTTTCTCGACGGCGGACACGGTGTCGAACATCTCCGGCCGCGGCGTCGGCATGGACGTGGTGCGCCAGAACATCCAGTCGCTCGGCGGCCGCGTGCATATCCAGTCGCGCCCCGGCCAGGGATCGAGTTTCATCCTGACCCTGCCGCTTACCCTCGCCGTACTGGATGGCATGGTGCTCAAGGTCGGCGTGCAATCCTACATCCTGCCGCTCGCCAACATCGTGGAAAGCCTGCGTCCCGAAAAGGACCAGATCAACGTGGTGGCCAACCAGAGCGAACTGCTGCGGATCCGTGGCGAGTACGTGCCGCTGGTTTACCTGCATCGCATCTTCAAGGTGCCGAGCGGCATCAACGACCCGACCAAGGCGCTCGTGATCATCGTCGAGATGGAAGACAGTTCGAAGATGGGCCTGGTGGTGGACGAGATCATCGGCCAGCAGCAGGTGGTTATCAAAAGCCTGGAAGAGAATTTCGATCCGATCCGCGGCGTTGGCGCAGCCACCATCCTTGGCAACGGCCGCGTGTCGCTCATTCTCGATGTCGCGGGCATCAAGCACATCGCCGAACATGAAGGCCAGGGGCGCAATCCGCCGCGCCTGACCGCACCGGCAGCGTAACCCCAGGAGGGCCTTTCCATGGCAACCGCAGCAGAACAGGCCGCCCGCTCCACCCGCACGGTACAGCTTGTGTCGTTCACGGTCGGCAACGAGGAATATGGCGTCGACATCATGGCGGTGCGCGAAATCCGCGCCTGGTCCGAGACCACGCCGCTGCCGAACACCCCGGAAGTGGTGCGCGGCGTGATCAACATGCGCGGCGCCATCGTGCCGATTTTCGACCTGCGCGCCCGCTTCGGCATGCCGCGCACCGAACCGACCAAATACAACGTCGTCATCATCGTCTCGGTCTCCTCGCGCATCGTCGGCATCCTAGTCGACGCGGTGTCAGACATCATCACGATCAACGAAGATGAAATCCGGCCGATGCCCGACATGGAACAGGTCAGCGGCCTGGGCTTCATGGAAGGCCTGATCACGGTCGGCGACCGCATGGTCGGCCTGATCGGCCTGGAGCGCATGTTCTCCGGCCGGATGCTTGAAGCCGCCGACTCCACCGGCAAGCCGTTGCTGACCGGTCCGAGCGAAGCGGCGGCCTGATTTCCGAACATGGCAACCCGCACAACCGACAGTCCGACGGCCGAAGACCGGGAATTCGCTTTCTCGGCCAGCGACTACGACTATCTGCGCGCGATGCTGAAGGAAAAGACCGGCATCGAACTGGGGCCGACCAAGCACAACATGGTCTATGCGCGCCTGGCCAAGCGGCTGCGCAAGCTGGGCATGAACGGCTTCCGCGAGTATATCGAATTCATCGGCTCGGATGCCGGCGGCGACGAGCTGGGCACCACGCTGAACGCGCTGACCACCAACCTGACCAAGTTCTTCCGCGAGAATCACCATTTCGAGCATCTCGCCACCACCGCGCTGCAGGAAATCCGCGCCCGCGCCGTGAGCCAGGGCCGCCGTCTGCGCATCTGGTCGGCCGGCTGCTCGTCGGGTGAAGAGCCCTATTCCACAGCGATCACGCTGCTGCGCTCGATGCCCGACATCAAGCAGTGGGATGCCAAAATCCTCGCCACCGACATCGACACCGAAATGGTTCGCCGCGGCACCGCAGGCATCTATCCGGCCGCCGCGCTGGAAGGCATGCCCGCCGATATCCCGCGCAAGTATTTCGAACCCTATGGTGAGGACAAGGTGCGCATGGCCGAAGAGGCGCGCAACCTGATCAGTTTCAAGCACCTCAACCTCGTCGCCCACTGGCCGATGAAGGGCCCGTTCGACGTCATTTTCTGCCGCAATGTCGTGATCTATTTCGACAAGGACACGCAGCGCGTGCTGTTCGACCGCTACGCCAACCTGCTGGCGCCGGGCGGTTTCCTCTATATCGGTCATTCGGAAAACCTGTTCGGTATCACCGAACGGTTCAAACTGCTGGGCCGTAACATCCATCGCAAGATTGCATGATCATTCTGGGACGTGCGGAGCAGCGTAGTGGCCGGTAAACGCATCAAGGTTCTCATCGTTGACGACAGCGCGCTGATCCGTCAGCTGCTGACCGCGGCCCTGTCCAGCGATCCGGAGATCGACGTGGTCGGCGCGGCGCCCGACCCGCTGGTTGCCCGCACGATGATCAAGGAATTGAATCCCGATGTCCTGACCCTGGATATCGAGATGCCGAACATGGACGGCATCTCATTCCTTGAGAAGATCATGCGCCTGCGGCCGATGCCGGTGGTGATGGTCTCGACCCTGACGCAAAAGGGCGCCAACATCACGATGCAGGCGCTGGAAATGGGCGCCGTCGATTTCGTGCCCAAGCCGACGCTGGACATCAAACACGCCCTGGAAGAGATCAAGATCGACCTGATCGCCAAGGTGAAGACCGCCGCCACCGCCCGCGTGGTGGCGCGCAACCGGCCGGTCGAGGGCGCCGTGCCCAAGCGGCTGACGCCCGGTCCCGGCTTCAATTCGACCGACATCATCGTGGCGATCGGCTCGTCCACCGGCGGTGTCGAGGCGCTGAAGGAAGTGATCACCATCCTGCCGCCGGACAGCCCGCCGGTGCTGATCACCCAGCATATGCCGCCACGCTTCACCGGCAGCTTCGCCGCCCGCCTCGATTCGCTGTCGGCAGTCACCGTCACCGAAGCCAAGGACAATGTCCGCATCTTCCCGGGCCATGTCTACATCGCCCCGGGGGACTACCATCTGACGCTGCACCGCTCGGGCGGCCATTACTACACCAAGATCAATCACGATCCGCCGGTCTCGGGCCATCGGCCCTCCGTGGACGTGCTGTTCAATTCGGTGGCCGAGCATGCCGGCCATAATGCCATCGGCGTGATCCTGACCGGCATGGGCAAGGACGGTGCCGTCGGCCTGAAGAAGATGCTGGAGGTCGGCGCCCAGACCATCGGGCAGGACGAGTCGACCAGCCTGGTCTATGGCATGCCCAAGGCCGCCAAGCTGATGGGGGCGGTGCAAGCGGAAGTAGGGATTGGCCAGGTCGCGGCGGAGATTCTCAACCGCTGCAAACAGCGTTGAGGAACCTTGTTTTTTACGATAAAAACCCCGATCTTAAGCTTTAGTTTCAATGTCTCCGGCCAGGATGGCCGGGGTTGATTGCGTTGAGGGAAGAGCGAGCGATATGCCATCGGCCAGCACTCTCCGAGTTTTGATCGTCGACGACCAGATGAGCATGCGCGGCATTGCGCGCTATTGCTTGCAGGAAATCGGCATCAAGAATGTTGTCGAAGCGAAAAGCGGGGCGGAAGCCCTGGTCGCGATCGGCTCCAACAAGTTCGACCTGATCATTTCCGACTGGAACATGGACGGGATGGACGGTCTGACCCTGCTCAAGACCATCCGCAGCAATCCGCTGACCAAGCGCATGCCTTTCATCATGGCGACCGGTCAGCGCGATACCGAAATGGTCAAGACAGCCATTCAGGCCGGCGTGAACAACTACATGGTCAAGCCCTTCAACGCCGCGACTATGAAGCAGAAGATCGAGTCTGTAATAGGCAAGCTCGGCGCGTGAGCGGCAGACTGCCCGGCGCAGCATCATGGCGGCCCCCCAGCCCAACGATCCCATTGCCCCGCTCCGGCTCGACGGTTACCTGCCCTATCTGATCAACCGTGCCGGCGTTTCGCTGGCCGCGCGCTTCAGCGCAGCATTGCGTGCGGCTGATGTCACCCTGCAGGACTGGCGCGTGCTGGCAGCCCTGCGCGAACGCGACGGCCAGCGCCTGACCGAACTGGCGCAACGCACCAGCATTGAAGTCTCCACCCTCTCCCGCCTGGTCGGCGGTCTGGAAGCCAACGGCATGGTCAGCCGCAGCCGCGACAGCGGCGATGCGCGCGCCATTACCATCAGGCTGACGGTGGCCGGCGAACGCGTGACGGCGACGCTGACGCCGGCGGCACAGCAGCTTGAAACCGCCGCGCTGGCAGGCCTCAGCGAAGCCGAGATCGCGCAGCTGAAAAGCCTGCTCGAACGGATTTACGGAAATCTCACCACGCTGCCGGCAGCCGAAGACACGACCGCAAAATAGGCCTTACAGGCAGCCTCAAAGACACCGGTTGAAGAAGCCGATCACATCGGCCGTCACGGCATCGCGGTTGGTCTCATTCAGCAGTTCATGCCGCGCCTCGTCGTAGAAGCGGCTCTCCACCTTGCTCAGGCCCGCGGCGGCATAGGCGCCCAGCAACTGCCTGAGCGCAGCCCCGCCACCCGAAACCGGATCGTGCCTGCCGGCGATCACGAAAACCGGCAGTGCCTTGGGAATGCGCGCCTGGTTTTCCGGCCGCGCGATGGCCTGCAGACCATCCAGCAGGTCGATCCAGGACTGCACGCTGATCGGGAAACCGCAGAAGGGATCGGCAATGTATTTGTCGACCTCGGCCGCATCGCGCGACAGCCAGTCAAAATCGGTGCGCTGTGGCTGAAACCGCTTGTTGAAGGCATCGAAGGACAGCGACTGCACCAGCTTGCTGATACCGCGCCGGCCAAGGCGCAGGCGCTCCAGCCGCGTCACCAGCCGGCCAAGGGCGGCGATTGGCGGCGGCTTGCCGGTGGAGCCGCACAGCACCGCGCCGGCCAGTTCAGTGCTGACGCCATGCTCGTACAGGAACTGCTGGCCCATGAACGAGCCCATGGAATGCGAAAACAGCAGCAGCGGCTTGCCCGGGTGGCGCTCAGCGGCGAGGCGGCAGACCGCGGCAAGATCACTCACCGCGCGGTTCCAGCTGTCGTGATCGCCCATATGACCGAGGCTGTCGCTGTTCTGGCCGGTATGACCATGGCCACGGTGATCGAAGCCGTAGGCCGCGAAGCCCGCCGCAGTCAGCGCGGCGGCAAAACGCGCGTAGCGTGCGGCATGTTCGGCCATACCATGCGAAATTACCACCACCGCCCGCGCCTGGCCGGCAGGCAGCCATTCATAGCCATGCAGCATGGTGTCGCCAGCCGGTGATGGCAGTTTCAGGGTCGGAGCGAGTGAAGTTGACATGCCTGCAGTCTAGCCAGCGTTTTTCGCCCTCGATAGGGCCAGGTTCCTCAGGACCGTTTTGACAGAGACGCGATTTCGCCGTCTACTGAATACTGCATCATTCAAGACAGGTCCGATCATGCCCAGCCCGCAACTGCCCAATTCGATGGCCGCACGCGATGTCGCCCATGTGCTGCATCCCTATACCAATCTGGTTAAGCATGAGGCAGTCGGCCCGCTGGTGATCGAGCGCGGCAAGGGCATTTATGTCTATGACGACCAGGACAAGGAATATATCGAGGGCATGGCCGGCCTGTGGTGCGCCGGGCTGGGTTTCAGCGAGGCTGCGCTCGTCGATGCCGCCATCGAACAGATGCGCAAGCTGCCCTATTATCACGGCTTCGGACACAAGACGACGGGCCCTGTCGTCGAACTGGCCGAAAAGCTGAAAGCAATGAGCCCGCTTCCTGTTGGCAAGATTTTCTTCGCCGAAGGCGGCTCGGGGGCCAACGACACGCTGATCAAGCTGATCTGGTACTACAACAACGCGCGCGGCCGCATCGACAAGAAGACCATCCTGTCGCGCATCAAGGGCTATCATGGCGTCACCATCGCCAGCGCCAGCCTCACCGGCCTGCCCGCCAACCATAAAGACTTCGACCTGCCGATTGCGCGCATCAAACATGTCGATTGTCCGCATTACTACCGCTTCGCGCAGGACGGCGAGAGCGAGGCAGAATTCGTCGCCCGGCTGGCGAAAAACCTGGAGGACTTCATCCTCGCCGAGGGTCCGGACACCGTCGCCGCTTTCTTCGCCGAACCGATCATGGGTGCGGGCGGCGTGATCCTGCCGCCGAAGGACTATTTCCCCGCCATCCAGAAGGTGCTGCAAAAATACGACATCCTCAGCGTGTCGGATGAAGTGATCTGCGGCTTTGGCCGCACCGGCAACTGGTGGGGCGCGCAGACCTTCGGTTACCAGCCGGATTTCATCTCTTGCGCCAAGCAGCTCTCCAGCGCCTATCTGCCGATCTCTGCCGTGCTGGTGCCTGAGCATGTCTACGAGACGATCCGCGAGAATTCGGGCAAGATCGGCACGTTTGGCCATGGCTTCACCTACGGCGGCCATCCGGTGGCTGCCGCCGTGGCCCTGCGCACGCTGCAGATTTACGAGGAGCGCGACATGCTGGGCCATGTGAATGCCGTGGCGCCGCGTTTCCAGACCCGCATAGCCAAGCTGGGCGATCATCCGCTGGTGGGCGAAGCGCGCGGCATCGGCCTGATCGGCGCCACCGAACTGGTGGCCGACAAGAAAACAAAGCGCAGCTTCGCACCTACCGCCGGTGTCGGCGCCGCCTGCATGAACTTCGCGCAGGAGGAAGGCCTGATCATCCGCGCCATGGGCGGCGACGTGATCGGCTTCTGCCCGCCGATGATCATCACCGAAAGCGAGATCGACGAAATGTTCGACCGCTTTGAGCGGGCATTGGCCAAGACAATGTCCTGGGTGTCTCAGCAAGGCCTGAACGCTGCGGCCTGAACGCCGACGTCTCGGGCCCAACCTATCCTTTTGGCGGAGTAACTGGCCGGTTCCCGCTCGGGAAGAGTGTGTTAAGGTTAATGTAACATTGACCAGCCAGTATCCCGCGGATGATCACCGACAATCAGGACCATAACCAGGAAGCCAACGAGCTCGTTTCGCGTATCGAGCAGCGGGCCATGTACATCTTCAAGTTCACCGAAGACGTGAATGAGAAGCGCAACACCGTGACCGGCTTCCGCAAATTCTCCACCCTGGTCGACGATTTCCATCAGGCTGCCGAGATCGCCGAGGGCCGGCTCTCCGTGCTCAAGACCGGTCGGCGCGACGAACTGCGTCGTTTCGTATCGCAGCTACGCGCGAAGATCCTCAAAGTCGAGATCGACGTCAAACAAAGCTATCTGGAAAACCTGATCGAGGCGCGCACCGCCCTGCCCTATGGTGCACGCGAGTTCTTTGCCTCGCGCCTGAAACGGATGGAAGAGTTGAGCAGCCTGCTGGTCGATGGGCCCGAAGCCGGCGGCACGGCCGACCAGCTGCTGATCCATATGCGCAACATGCTGCTGCATCTGATGGAGCAGGCGCCGCAACTCGAAGTTTTCGAGCGCGACCCCGACTGGCGCCCGACACAGCGCACCGTGCCCACCGGTCGTCCCGCGGCGGCTCCCGCCCCACGCCCGCAGAAAAATGCCGCGCTCGAGATCAAGCCGATCCGCCTGACTGGCCGCGACGAATGGGGCCGCGTTTTCCTCGACAAGGGCTCGTTCGACATGATCACCGTGGCCTGCAAAGCCCGCGGCATCAACCTGGACCAGGTGGCCTCGAAACTGGGCATTACCCGGGTGGCACTCACCCTGATCCTCAACGGACAGGACCCGATCGCGCGCAACCAGCTCGACGTGCTCCACCGGATTATTAACAACTACAATGCCACCACTGGCGAAATGGGCTGACCGTTTCTCCGGCCAGACGGGCAATATTCGTTCAATTTCCGGAATTTACGACTTTTTTCCTGACTCCTGCCAAGCCCCTCGTTTATAAATGGCGTCGGTCGCCGCCCGGGGCTTTATCGGACGACCCGCATAGCATAAATACGCCCCGAAACAGGGAACGCTGGTACCGGGCCAACTCAGCTGACAGGCACGGCACCACCAATTGATGATCGGGTCACGAGGGCCTTCGCAGGCCTGCGGTGAAGGGGGATTTGTTGCATGCGTTTGCTATTGGCTTTCAGCACAGCCGTTGATCGTCTCAACGACTGGGTCGGCCGCATCGTTTACTGGGCCATTCTGGTTGCGGTGGTCATCAGTGCCGGGAATGCCTCGGTGCGATATCTTTTCCACACCAGCTCGAATGCCTGGCTGGAAGTACAGTGGTACCTCTTCTCCTTCGTATTCATGCTTTGCGCCGGCTATACGCTGCTGCGCAACGAGCATATCCGCATCGACGTGATCGTCAGCCGCTTCTCCGAGAAGACGCTGACCTGGATCGACATCATCGGCACCGTCCTGTTCCTGCTGCCGATCTCGATCATCATCATGTATCTGTCCTGGCCAGCACTGCTCGATTCCTTCGTCCGCAACGAAATGTCCAGCGATGCCGGCGGTCTGATCCGCTGGCCGGTGAAGCTGCTGATCCCGCTCGGCTTCTTTCTGTTGATCCTCCAGGGTCTGTCAGAGCTGATCAAACGCGTCGCCTTCCTGCAGGGCCTGATTCCGAATCCGGCCCCCAAGAAGCATGATGCCCATAGCCCGATCGAAGGCGCCGCGGAGTAATCGATATGATCGCGTTTCTGACTGAAAACATGGCGCCGCTGATGTTCCTGGCGCTGGTCTTCTTCCTGCTCTTCGGCTACCCGGTGGCCTTCGCGCTGGCCGCCAACGGTCTGCTGTTTGCCTTCATCGGCATCGAGCTCAACCTGCTCACGCCGGCCCTGCTGCAGGCGCTGCCCGAACGCGTGTTCGGCATCATGCGCAACGACACGCTGCTGGCGATCCCGTTCTTCACCTTCATGGGCCTGATCCTCGAACGGTCCGGCATGGCGGAAGATCTGCTCGATACGATCGGCCAGCTCTTTGGTCCGATGCGCGGCGGCCTGGCCTATGCCGTGGTCTTTGTCGGTGCGCTGCTGGCCGCCACCACCGGCGTGGTGGCCGCCTCGGTGATCTCGATGGGCCTGATCTCGCTGCCGATCATGCTGCGCTACGGCTACGACCGTCGCCTGGCGACCGGCGTGATCGCAGCCTCGGGCACGCTGGCACAGATCATCCCGCCCAGCCTGGTGCTGATCATCATGGCCGATCAGCTCGGCCGTTCGGTCGGCGACATGTATGCCGGCGCCCTCATTCCGGGCCTGGTGCTGTCCTCGCTTTATGCCGGCTACATCTTCCTGATCACCATC
Source organism: Ferrovibrio terrae (assembly GCF_007197755.1). NCBI lineage: Bacteria > Pseudomonadati > Pseudomonadota > Alphaproteobacteria > Rhodospirillales > Rhodospirillaceae > Ferrovibrio > Ferrovibrio terrae. Next base: position 2,119,044 of record NZ_CP041636.1, on the reverse strand, counting down.
ATCTTCCCGAAGCGCGCCCCGGCGCTGCCGCCGGAAGCGCGTACGCTGCGCGGCATGCAGCTCGTCATTCGCGTGCTGGTGTCGCTGGTGCCGCCGCTGGTGCTGATCTTCCTGGTCCTGGGCACGATCTTCATCGGCGTGGCCACGCCCACCGAAGGCGGCGCGATGGGTGCCGCCGGCGCCCTGATTCTGGCGCTGATGAAGCGCAAGCTCGACTGGTCGCTGCTGCGTCAGGCGATGGATACGACGGCCAAGCTTTCGGCCTTCGTCATCTTCATCCTGATCGGCTCGACCGTGTTCGGCCTGACCTTCCGTGCGGTGAACGGCGACCTCTGGGTCGAACATCTGCTGACCAGCCTGCCCGGCGGCCAGATGGGCTTCCTGATCGTCGTCAACATCATGGTCTTCCTGCTGGCCTTCTTCCTCGATTTCTTCGAGCTGGCCTTCATCGTCGTGCCGCTGCTCGGCCCGGCGGCGGAAAAGCTGGGCATCGACCTGATCTGGTTCGGCGTGCTGCTCGGCGTCAACATGCAGACCTCGTTCATGCACCCACCATTCGGCTTCGCGCTGTTCTACCTGCGCAGCGTGGCCCCGGTCGCGGACTATCTCGACAAGGTGACCGGCAAGCTGATCCCCAAGGTCACCACCGGCCAGATCTACTGGGGTGCCGTGCCCTTCGTGTGCATCCAGATCATCATGGTTGGCCTGGTGATCGCCTTCCCCGAGATGGTGACCGGCATGCTGGATCGCGGCACCGGCGTCGATCCCAGCACCATCCAGATCGAACTGCCGCCCGATCAGTCCTACGACACCGATCCAGCCGCTATGGAGACTCCGGGCGACGATGCGTCCAGCGACGATTCACCCAGCAGCGAAGCTGCCGAGGGTGAAGAAGAAGAAGACGAGGACAAGCCGGCTGACTGAAACACCGGCCGCAAGTAGAAGAGCCCGGCCCAGGGTGATTTTCCGGGCCGGGCTTTTTTATGAGTCCGGTTCAGTGTGCTGGTTCGAGCCGGATGATACGTCCGCGCGGGCTGTCGGTGGCGATGTAGAGAAAGCCGTCCGGCCCGTCCCGCACATCGCGGATATTGTCGCCGATCTCTTTCAGCATCTGCTCCTGGCGCACCACGCGCGTGCCCTCCAGCACCACGCGATGCAGCGTGCCGAATTTCAGCGAGCCCACGAACAGGTTGCCGCGCCAGGCCGGAATCCTGTCACCGGTATAGAAGGCCATGCCTGAGGGCGCGATCGACGGCGTCCAGTGCAGCAGCGGTTGCTCCATGCCCGGGGCCGAGCTGCCGACGCCGATCCTGGCGCCGGAATAGTCGATGCCATGCGTGATCACCGGCCAGCCGTAATTCTTGGCCTTCTCGGGGATATTCACCTCGTCGCCGCCCTGCGCGCCGTGTTCGTTCAACCAGACCGCGCCGGTCTGCGGATGGCGCGCCATGCCCTGGATGTTGCGATGGCCGTAGGACCAGATTTCCGCTCGCGCATCGCTGCGGCCGACAAAAGGATTGTCAGACGGCACGCGGCCGTTTTTCTCCAGCCGGATCAGCTTGCCGAGATGGCTGTTCAGATTCTGCGATTCATCGCGGCGATAGCGCTCGCCGAGACCGAGCCACAGCTTGCCGTCGGGACCGACCACCACACGGCTACCGAAATGCAGGCCGCCCGACATCTTCGGCTGCTGGCGGAACAGCGCCTTCACATCGCTTAAGCGTGTTTCGTCGAACACGGCGCTGGCCAGCGCGGTGCCGGCGCCGCCCTGCTCCGCTCCTTGGCCAGGTTCTGCATACGTAAAATAGATCGTGCGGTTGCGCGCAAACTCCGGATCGAGCGTCACATCCAGCAACCCGCCCTGCCCGCTGTCGAACACCTTCGGCACATTGCCGAGCGGCGGCGAGACCTTGCCCTTGTCGACAACCCGCATCGCGCCCGGCCGCTCGGTCACCAGCAGGCGGCCATCGGGCAGGAAGGCGAAGCCCCAGGGATTCTCCAGCCCGCTCGCCACCGTGACGGCACGCACCGATGCCTCCTGCGTGCGGACCGTCTGCGGATTTTGCGCGCTGGCCGCTCCAGACGACAGGACGAGCGAGAGACCAATGCCGGCGAAAGCAGTTCTGCGCATAGTGGCTCCCGTTCAGAAATCCGCGATGGTGAAAAGATAAGTCCGCGCGCCGGTTTGAACAGGATCGTCCGGCTGGGGCCGGATCAAATGTGTTTGTTCTGCTTCACTGCCTTCGCATAAGGCTTCGTTCCGCTTTGCCGCACCGTTGCCGGGTGTTTGTCCTGCGTTGTTCCGGCTTATTCGGAGCTTATTCGGAGCTTATTCGGAGCTTATTCGTCATATCGTGGCCTATCGGCGCGTATGGCGCATCATGGCCGCCTATCGCGGCGTATCGGCGCCTATCCCGCCGCATCCTCCTCCACCGGGCCGGCCTGCAATGCCAGGTCCAGGCAACGGCGGCTTTCGCCAGCCCGCAGAATGAGCCTGAGAAAATGCTGGCTGGTTTCAAAATGGCGCATGAGCCGGTCTTCCGAGACACCGATCGCCGCCGCCGCCGCCGCCGGCGTCTGCCCTCCGGCCAGCAAATGCGCGGCCTGCCGCCAGTCGATATACCGCCGGGGACGGCGGCTGGCCTGATTCGGCATCTCGGACATCCTGGCCTCCGGGAGCAAGAGGATGAAAAGAACATAATGCGTACATATAGGTGGAAAGTCAAGATGCCGGCCGGGAGCGCGGCTGGGGCGCCTGTGGCTATTTCGACCGCCGCAGCGAACGCGGTAACCACCTCAATCAGCTGACCCTCGCTCGGGGCAAACTGTCGGCGGCTCCTGCGGCCATGTCACGCCAGCGTGAGGCGCATGCGCTGTCGGCTGTTATCGCGTGCGCCAACCGCGACGAAGCCAGCCTTGGCAAACAGGCCGACCGTGCCGGTATAGGCGAAAGCGGCGGGATGGCGTTTGCCGCCGGCCGGCTGCTGCATCGGATAGGCTTCCAGGATCTTGGCGCGGTGTTTGCGCTTCAGATGGCGGATCGCGAAGTCGAGCAGCGCCGACGCCACGCCGCGGCTGCGCCAGCCGGCTTTCACATAGAAGCAGGGCATCGCCCAGATCTCTGCCGTCTCGTCGCCGTCATCGCTGCGCAGCGTGCGGGCGCGCTGCAGGCGGTGGAAATCGCTGCGCCGGTCAAACGCGATCCAGCCGACCGGCTCGCCATCGACATAGGCCAGCGCGCCATGCGCTGCGCTGTCTTTCACCAGCTTCTGGAAACGCCGGCGATTGGTGGCGCCTTTTGCACTCTCGTAGTCCTCACCGCGCTGGTGCCGCCAGTACATGCACCAGCAGCCGTCGCAGGCGCCTCTCGCCCCGAACAGGGCGGCGAGGTCGGGCCAGCGTTCCGGTGTCAGGGCATGGCAGGTCAGCTTGGTCATGGCGTCATTATAACCTGTTTAAAGGTTATATAAATCCTCAAAATCCAGCCTTGACTGAAATCGTCCCTGATAATAGACGATTGTCTTATGAACGAGACGGACAACATAGAAGACCGCATTGCCGCCCGACTGAAGGCCCGGCGAGAAGAACTGGCGCTGTCACTGGCCGACCTGGCCGAACGCAGCGCGGTGAGCAAGGCGATGATCTCGCGCATCGAGCGCCGCGAGGCCAGCCCGACGGCCGCCCTGCTCGGTCGGCTCTGCGCCGGGCTGGATATCACGCTGTCGGGGCTGATGGCCGCCGTGGAAGACAAGAGTCTGGTGCTGCTGACCGCCGCCGCGCAGCCAGTCTGGCGCGACCCCGAAACCGGTTTCGAGCGCCGCGCGGTGACGCCGGCCGGCACCGGATCGAGCGTCGAGATCGTGCAGGCCACGCTGCCGCCCGGCGCCAGGATCAGCTATCCCGCGCTGCCGTCCGGCGCCTATGACCAGCACATCCTCGGCGTCAGCGGCGTGCTGCGCTTCAGCAGTGGCGACGATCATTTCAGCATCGCCGCCGGCGACTGCCTGCATTGCGCGCTGGACCAGCCGCATGTCTTCACCAACCAAACCGGCGAGCCCTGCCGCTATCTCGTGATCATTGCCCGACGGAAAGCCCGATGATTATTCGCGATGCCACAGTGAACGACGCGGAAGCGATCCGCGCCATTTACAACGACGCGGTGCTCAACACCACCGCGGTGTTCGATTACACGGCGCGCGAGCCGCAGGCGCAGCGCGACTGGCTGCAGATGAAAGCCGGGCAGAACCTGCCGGTGCTGGTCGCCGAAGACGCCGGCAGCGTGCTGGGTTATGCCAGCTATGGCCCGTTCCGCCCCTGGCCGGCCTATCTCTACACGGTGGAAAACGCCATCTACATCGCGCCGCAGAGCCGTGGCAAAGGCATTGGGGCACAGCTGCTGGCGCCACTGCTGCAGATCGCGAAAGACCACGGCCTGCGCACCATGATCGCCGGGATCACCGCCGACAATACCGCCAGCCTGCGCCTGCATGAAAAGCTGGGCTACAGCCAGGCCGGCGTGATCCGCGAGGCTGGCTGGAAATTCGAGCGCTGGCTCGATCTGGTGTTCCTGCAGAGGATGCTTCAGGCATGACCATTTCCAGTCTGGATGCCGCGGCGGCAGAAACCGAGCTGGATGCGCTGGCTGACATCCTGCACGACAGCGTGCTGCATGGCGCCAGCGTCAATTTCCTCCAGCCCTTCGCCATGGACCAAGCCCGTGCCTTCTGGCAGCGGCAACTACCGTCCCTGCGCGATGGCAGCGCCGTGCTGTTCGTGGCGCGCGACAAAGCCGGCAACATCGTCGGCACCGTGATGCTGGGCATGGACACGCCGCCGAACCAGAAGCACCGCGCCGATGTGAAAAAGCTGCTGGTCCACAGTCACGCGCGGCGGCAGGGACTGGGCCGCCGACTGATGCAGACGGCCGAAGCCGAGGCGCGGCGGCGCGGCCTGACGCTGCTGACGCTCGACACCGAACACGGCAGCGCGGCCGAGCCGCTCTATCACGCGCTGGGCTATACCCTGCTGGGCATCCTGCCCGGCTATGCGCTGGCGGCGGATGGCGCGGCATTGCAGCCCTGCGCGTTTTTCTACAAACCGCTGGCCTGATCCCGCACGCCCGATCCTGCAAGCCCGGGCGTAACACTTCGCGAGGGGCCAGATCCCGCGTTAGGATCGGCCGGCATGATGTCGCGTGATTTCCATTTCTCGATCTTCACCCTGCCGGCGCAGCAGCTGCTGAGCGGGGCCACCGCCGCTGGCGGCGTCGCCATCGTGGCGCTGGCCACCGGGCTCTGGCTCGGGCCCGCGGCAGCCGCCGTGGTGGCGGTGGGCGCCACCTGCGTCAGCATCGTCGATACGCCGGTGCCGCATGCCTACAAGCGCGCCGCCTTCCTGATCGCCATCGTGTTCGACAGCCTGGCCACGCTGGCGATCGGGCTGACCGGGCATGAACCGCTGCTGCAGGCGCTCGTCGTCGCCATCACCAGCTTCGTCGGCGCGATGCTGACGATCTACGGCAAGACCACGCTGGCGCTCTGCATGTCGATGATCCTGTCGGTGGTGTTCGCGCTTGGTGTCGAGATCGGTGGCGGGATGGCAGCGGTGCATCATGCCCTGCTGTTTTTTGCCGGCGCCACTGCCTATGCGGCTTTCGGACTGGCGATGAGCCACCTGCTGGAAGCGCGGCACAAGCAGATTGCACTGACCGGCGCGCTGGAGGCCTTTGCCGACTATATCCGCGCCAAGGCGATTCTCTATGACAGCCGCACCGGCATCGAAACCGGCTATGCCACGCTGATCGAGCGGCAGGTCACGCTGATGGAGCGGGTGGAGACTGCCCGCAACCTGCTGTTCCGCCATATGCAGTCGCAGCGGCAGCGCCAGATGGCGGCCGGGCTGATCGCGGCGCTCGATGCCTTCGAGACCATCCTGTCGAGCCAGACCGATTACTGGCTGCTGCAGCGCCAGTTCTCCGGCCAGCGCGACAGCGGTGCGCTGCTGAACCGTATCCGCATCGGCATCCTGCACACCGCCATGCTGGTGGACGATATTGCCGAGGAAATCCGCAGTGGCAAACCGAGCCCGTCGCTGCAGGCCGTCCGCAACGAATTCATCGCCATCGCCGAGACACTGGAAAATGTCGCACCGCTCGGCGATGGCAGCGATGCCGATACCGAACATGGCGCCGCCCTGCTGGAACTGCGCGCCGTGCTGGAACGCATCGGCCATGCCATCGACGCGATTGACCGATTGCAGGCCGTGATTCGCGCACCGGAGGCGGCCGAAGACCTGCTGGGCCTGATCAAGCTGGATGAATTCCTGCCGCCCCGGCCGTATCGCCTGCGCCTGATCCGCCGGCATCTGCGCCTGAGCTCGCCGATTTTCCGTTATGCCTTGCGTCTCACGGCCGCAATGCTCTGCGCCTTCGCGCTGGCCGCCATGCTGACGAAGTATTTCAGCCATGGCAGCTGGATCCTGCTGACCGTGGCCGTGATCATGCGCGCCAATTACAGCGCGACCCGCCAGCGCCAGAAAGACCGCCTGATCGGCAACCTGATCGGCTGCGTGCTGGCGGCCGTGGCGCTGCATCTGCTGTCCGATCCCGCATTGCTGGCGCTGTATTTCGCCAGTATCGCGCTGGCGCATGCCTATGCGCCGGTGCGCTACCTGATCACCTCGGTGGCCGCCTGCGTCATGGCGCTGCTGATGATGCATTTCCTCAGCCCGGCCGGCGGATCGCTGCTGGCCGAGCGACTGCTCGATACCGGCCTGGGTGCCGCCATCGCCGCATTGTTCAGCTTCCTGCTGCCTTACTGGGAGCGCCAGGATCTGCCGCAGCTGAGCGCGGCCCTGTTGCGCGCCAGTCGCAAATACGCGCGGCAAGCGCTCAAGCGCAATCCGCCCGAGCAGAGCTATCGCCTGGCGCGCAAGGACCTGTTCGATGCCGGCGCGGATTTCGCCGGGGCGCTGCAGCGGCTGGCCAGCGAACCCGGCTCCCGCGAGGCCGACATCACGCGGCTGCAGGCATTTCTTTCGGCCAACTATCGCATGATGGCGCAGCTCGCTGCCCTGCATGTGCTGCTGCGTATGCGCGGGCGCGATCTCGATGCGAAGACGGCCGAAACCCTGCTGGCGCAGCATCGCCCGGTGCTGATCGGCCTGCTCGGCGGCGAGGCTGAGCCGGCGACAACCGATACTGCGTCAGCCCAGAACGCACAGGGTCAATGGCAGATGACGGCGGCGCTGATGCAGCGCCTGCAGCAGGCCGAAACGGTTGCCCGGCAGATCAGCGAACTGGCAGCCGGCATGGCCGTGGCACCGAGTCCTTACTCACTTAAACGCGGAACATGAAATACCAGGCCAGGAAGAAGGCGATCACCACGCCGGCGATGCCAAAGCCCAGCACGTAGCGCATGCTGTGCAGTTCTATGCCGCTGCGCGCCTTCTGTGTCGAGACGACGCGCTCCCGGGTATCGTATTCCGCGCGTTCCTTGGTGCCGTATTCCGATTGCGTTGCCATGCTGCATCTCCATTGGTTTTCTCGTCCTATGAAGAAGCCCTGACTGCGACCGGGGTTCCACAAAGGCCACGCTTCGCATGAAAGCTGCGGCCATGAACGGAAAAGGCGCCCGGATCACTCCGGACGCCCTTTGACTTGTTCAGCTTCGCTGGAAAGCTTAGCCGCGATTCATGCGGTTATTCACCAGATCATCGACAACCGACGGATCGGCCAGCGTGCTGGTATCGCCCAGCGCCGAATGTTCGTTCTCGGCGATCTTGCGCAGGATGCGGCGCATGATCTTGCCGGACCGCGTCTTGGGCAGGCCGGGCGCCCACTGGATCAGGTCGGGCGAGGCGATCGGGCCGATCAAGGTGCGCACATGCTGCACCAGTTCCTTGCGCAGCTCTTCGGTCGCCTGGATGCCGGTCTTCAGCGTGACATAGGCGTAGATGCCCTGGCCCTTGATGTTGTGCGGATAGCCCACCACGGCGGCTTCCGCCACCTTGGGATGGGCGACCAGCGCGCTTTCCACTTCGGCCGTGCCCATGCGATGGCCCGACACATTGATCACATCGTCGACGCGGCCGGTGATCCAATAGTAGCCATCGGCGTCGCGGCGGCAGCCGTCACCGGTGAAATACTTGCCGGGGAAGGTGCTGAAGTAGGTGTCGATGAAACGCTGGTGATCGCCATAGACCGTGCGCATCTGGCCCGGCCAGCTGTCGCTGATGCACAGGTTGCCTTCGGTGGCGCCGTCCAGCACCTTGCCTTCGCCGTCCACCAGCTCGGGCTTGACGCCGAAGAAGGGCAGCGTCGCCGAACCCGGCTTCTGGTCGATGGCGCCGGGCAGCGGCGTGATGAGAATGCCGCCGGTCTCGGTCTGCCACCAGGTATCGACGATCGGGCAACGACCGTCGCCGATCACGCGGTGATACCACAGCCAGGCTTCCGGATTGATCGGCTCGCCGACCGAACCGAGCAGGCGCAGGCTGGCGCGGCTGGTCTTCTTCACCGGCGCTTCGCCTTCGCGCATCAGCGCGCGGATCGCGGTCGGCGCGGTGTAGAAGATGTTGACCTTGTGCTTGTCAATCACCTGCCAGAAACGCGAGGCATCCGGATAGTTCGGCACGCCTTCGAACATCAGCGTGGTGGCGCCATTGGCGAGCGGGCCATAGAGGATATAGCTGTGGCCGGTGACCCAGCCCACATCGGCGGTGCACCAGTAGATGTCGCCGTCGTGATAGTCGAAGACATACTGATGCGTCATCGAGGCGAAGACGAGATAGCCGCCCGAGGTGTGCAGCACGCCCTTGGGCTTGCCGGTCGAGCCCGAGGTGTAGAGGATGAACAGCGGATCTTCCGCATTCATCGGCTCCGGCGCGCAGGTGGCGGGAACCTTGGCGGCTTCGTCATGCAGCCAGACATCGCGGCCGGCCGCCATCTCGATCCTGCCGCCGGTATGCTTGACCACCAGCACGGTCTTCACATTCGGGCAGGTCTTCAGCGCCGCATCGGCATTGGCTTTCAGCGGCACGCCGCGGCCGCCGCGCAGGCCTTCGTCGGCGGTGATCAGGAACTGGCTGTCGCAATCCTGGATGCGGTTGGCCAGGCTGTCGGGCGAGAAGCCGCCGAACACCACCGAATGCACCGCGCCGATGCGCGCACAGGCCAGCATCGCATAGGCGGCGGCCGGGATCATCGGCAGGTAGATGGTGACGCGGTCGCCCTTCTTGACGCCCTTGGCCTTCATCACATTGGCCATGCGGCAGACTTCATCGTGAAGCTGCTGGTAGGTGATGCTTTCCGCCTTCGACGGATCGTCGCCTTCCCAGATGATCGCGGTCTGGCTGGCGCGCTTGGGCAGATGGCGGTCGATGCAGTTGGCCGAGACGTTCAGCACGCCATCGGCGAACCAGCGGATATGCAGGTCCGCCTTGTCGAAGGAGACGTCCTTGACCTGACTGTAGGGCTTGATCCAGTCGACACGCTTGCCCTGCTCGCCCCAGAAGGCGGACGGGTCCTGCACCGACTGCTCGTACATCGCCTTGTATTTGCCGGCATCGACCCAGGCGCGCTTGGCCCAGTCGGCGGCGACCGGAAACAGTTCATTGTCAGCCATGACGTCGGCTCCCTTCCCACAGAATTTCGGCCGGCCCGCGCGGCCAGACTCATGCTCTGGCCGCCGCAACCGGCGGGCGTTTCCCCAATGGCGGCAATGATGCCCGCAAGGCTGGACTGGAACAAGGCGGGCCGCCCCGGCTTTCGACCAAAGCATAGGCCCGCTCTAGACTTAAGTCTTGGCGGGCGCGCCGAAATTCCGACAGATCAGAGATCGTTGGCGATGGTCTTGCCCGCCGCTGCAGGCAACCCGGCAATGGTGGTTTCGAGCGCCTGCATCAGGCCGTCGAACTGCCCGCCGAGCGCCACGTGGGCCTCGTCCTGTGCCGCCCGCCACAGCTCCACGCCGGCGCGATAGGCAGCGCGGCCCTCCCGCGTGGCGCGCACCAGCTTGGCGCGGCCATGACCGCTCGGCGCGACCTCGACCAGGCCGGCCGCGATCATCGGTTTCAGGTTGCGGCTCAGCGTGGTGCGGTCGAGATCCAGCGCGGCGGCCAGTTCGGTGATGCTGGGCGGGCGCCCATTCCGCTTCTCGCAGGCCCAGGCCATGCCGACAAGGCTGTATTGCGGCAGGCCGAGCCCGATGGGGCTGAGCCGTTCAGCATAGAGCGCACTGGCCCGCCGGGCGGCGGCCCGCAGCTGGAAGCACAGGCAGAATTCGGTGCCGTCCGGCATCGGCGGCGGTAGGGCGAAATCCTGCGCCGGCGGAGAGAGGGCTTGCGGCTTGCCTTTCATGACGTGTATATACACGACAAATGGCGGACCGGCAAGCCATCCCTCCCGGCACCGCCGCACTGTCTGCCGGCCAGACCCAAACCACACGGAGCCTTCCGATGTCCGCCTCCCCGCAGCCCGCCACACGCTCCGCCGACCTGCATCCCCCGAAGGGCGGCACCTATGCGCCGGTACCGCTGGAGACGCTGCGCGAGCTATCTGGCATCGAGCTCTTTCGCAAGCTGATGAGCGGCGACCTGCCGGGCGCGCCGATCGCCGAACTGATGAATATGTGGATCTTCGAGGCCGAGCCGGGCCGCGTCGTCTTCGCCGCCCGTCCCGAGCGGCAGCATTACAATCCGATCGGCAGCGTGCATGGCGGCTTTGCCGGCACCATGCTCGACAGCTGCATGTCCTGCGCCGTGCAGTCGATGCTGCCCAAGGGCATGGGCTACACCACGCTGGAATACAAGGTCAGCCTGGTGCGCGGCATCAGCGACAAGACCGGCACCGTCTATGCCGAGGGCAACGCGATCCAGGTCGGCAATCGCGTCGGCACCGCGGAAGGCCGCATTGTCGATGCCAGCGGCAAGATCCTCGCCACCGGCACCACGACCTGCCTCATTTTCCCGATCTGACGCAATTCAGCGCCGCCATACCGGCTTGTCGAGTTCGCCCCAGATATCGGCGCGCGACAGGCCGAGATCGCGCAAGGTGGCGTCGCAGAGCTCGGCCATCTGGCGACGTTCGCGCCGTTCGCGTTCGGCGGCAGCGAGGCGCAACAGCAGGCCGGTCGCGCCTTGCTGCAAGCGGTGCAGCAGCGGAAAAGCAGCAGTATGGGCGTGCGAAACTGTCATCGCAGTCCGGGTCATGGCGAGGCTCCATTGTTTTTTTATCTGCCGCGCCACTCTGCCGGATGGCGATGACGCTGGAATGACTGTATCGCCCTGCCCTGTCACCTTCTGTCATCATTGAAACAATACGGCCCGGATACTTCGACCTTGGCCGAAGTGTTGCGGATGGACGACAAAAGCGCCGCGGCCTAGACTCAGCGCATGAGCAGCAACGAACCTCATGTCGCCAAGATCGCCGCGCTGATCGGCGACCCGGCGCGCGCCAACATCCTGAAGTCGCTGATGGATGGCCGCGCCCGCACCGCCAAGGAACTGGCGCAGATTGCCGGCGTGTCGCCGCAGACCACCAGCGGGCATCTCGCCAAGCTGTCGGAGGGCGGGCTGCTCAGTCTCGCGAAACAGGGCCGGCATCGCTACTACCATCTCGCCAATTCACAGGTTGCGGCCGCCATCGAAAGCCTGATGGCGCTGGCCGGCGAACGGGTGCTGCCGAAACATCATCACCATACCCGCGTGGCCGGCGCGCTGCGTGCCGCCCGCACCTGCTACGACCATATCGCCGGCAAGCTCGGCGTCTGCCTGTTCGACCAGCTGGTGGCGCGCGGCTGCATTCTGCCGGCCGGCGAAGGCGACGGCGGCGAGGCGGAGGATTTCGTCGTGACGACAGCCGGCCGGCGGCTGTTCGCGACACTCCGGATTGATGTCGACAGCCTTGCCAATGGCAAACGCCGTTTCGCACGTGCCTGCCTCGACTGGAGCGAGCGCAGCCCGCATCTGGCCGGCAGCCTGGGGGCGGCGCTGGCCGAGCGCTGTTTCGAACTGGGCTGGCTGGAGCGTCGGCGCGACAGCCGCGCCGTGACGCTGACCCGCGCCGGCCAGGCCGGCCTGGCGCAGCATTTCGACCTGACGCCGGACCAGATCGCCGCCGCCATGGCTGATGTGCACTAAGCCGGGGGTCCTCAAAACGCTGTGGCGCTGTTGTAACTCGCTGTTTCGTTGGCTATCTTCCCGGCACAGCCTGTTCCGGCTCAGCGGGTGTAGCTCAATGGTAGAGCAGAAGCTTCCCAAGCTTACGACGGGGGTTCGATTCCCCTCACCCGCTCCAGCGCCAAGCCGATGAAGCTGCGGCCACAGGCGGCACAAATTTTGCTCCGGGAAGGACATGAATTCCGGAGGAAGCCATGTTCACCCTGCATAACCCCGTCGATACCGCGCCGCTTCCCGGCCCCATAAGCTGGGGACTGGACATGCCAGCGCCAAAGCGCTGGCTCTTTGTCTCAGGTCAGGTGGGTGAAGAGGCCAATGGAAAACTGGGCGATGGCATTCTGCGGCAGGCTGAACTGACCTGGGCCAATGTCGGAGCCGTGCTGCGCGCCGGCGGCATGGGCCCGCAGAATATCGTGCGCACGGGAATCTATTTCACGAGCGCCGTCGAGATGACCGATACGCTGAAAGCCGACCTCAACAAGATCCGCACCGGCTTTCTTGGTGATCACCGCCCGGTCTCGACGATCCTGTTCGTACCGCGACTGATGAATCCGGACTGGTTGATCGAAATCGATGCAATTGCAGCGGTGTTCTGACCGCTATTTCGCCTCACGGTCATAGGCTGTGCCGATGGCAGCGGGCAGGCGCGCCGCGCGACCCATCAGCGCCAGGACAACAATGGCGATGATGTAGGGCAGCATCTGCACGACATATGAACTGATAGGCAGACCGATGGTTTGCACCCGCAGATACAGCGCCTCGGCCGCGCCGAAGACCAGGCAGGCCACGAGCGTACCGAACGGCATCCAGCGCCCGACAATGATCGCGGCCAGGGCAAGATAACCCCGTCCCGAAGTCATCGCGTCAGTGAAGGTGCCGATCTGCTGCAGCGCCAGCACGGCGCCGCCCAGCCCGGCAATCGCACCGCCAGCCAGAACCGCCCAGATGCGGATCGCCACCGGATCGCCGCCGATGGCATAGGCGGCCTGCGGATTCTCGCCCACGGCACGCAGTGTCAATCCGGCCTGACTGCGCATCAGGAAATAGAACATCGGAACGGTGATCCCGAGCGCGAGGTAGGTCAGCGGCGGCTGCTGGAACAGCAGCGGGCCGATCCAGGGCAGATCGGCCAGGCCGGGGATCGGCCAGGCCTGCAGCAGTGGCACCTGGATCACCGGCGCCTGCCCGCGACCGACAGTGCTGCGCAGCAGGAAGCTGGTAAGGCCGATGGCAAAAATATTGGCGGCGAGACCTGTCACCATCTGCTCGGCGCCGAAGCGCACGGTGACGATGGCAACCACGCCAGCCAGGCAGGCCCCACAGGCGAGGCTCGCCACCAGGCCCAGCATCGCGCTGCCGGTGATGAAAGCCGCGATGGCGGCACCGAAGGCGCCGGCCAGCATCATGCCTTCCAGCCCGACGGCAAACACGCCGGCACGTTCCGACAGGATGCCGCCCAGTGCCGCGAACAGCAGCGGCGTGGCGATGCGCAGCGCCGAAACCAGGAAGTCGAGCGTGGCGGCGTCCATGCTCAGCTCCCGGGTTTGCGGTTGGCCGAGGCCATCGCCGCGAGCACGAACAGCATGGTGAGGCCCTGAATCACCGTGACCAGAGAGGACGGCACACCCACCTGACGCTGCATCGCCAGCGCGCCGGTCTCCAGGAAGCCGAAGAACAGCCCGGCTGGCACGACAGCCAGCGGATTGAGCGCGCCCAGCAGGGCGATGGCGACGGCATTGAAACCGAAGCCATGCGAGAAGCCCTCGATCAAACGATAATGAATCCCCAGGACCTCGATCCCGCCGGCAAGGCCCGCGAGCGCGCCAGCCAGCAGCATGACGGTGAAGGTGCTGGCGGCTGGCGAGAAACCGGCATAACGCGCGGCGGGTCGGCTGCTGCCGAAGACGCGCAGGGCAAAGCCATAGCGGGTATGCCAGAGGAAGACGTGCGACAGGCCAGCAATTACAACGGCGATCAGGATGCCGTAATGCAGCTGCGTGCCCTTCAGCAGTTTGGGCAGCCAGTACTCGGCCGGCAGCAGCGGCGATTGCGGGAAACCGGCGCCATCTTCGCCCAGGCTGCCATGCAGGGCAGCGCCGACGATCAGCAGCGCAACGAAATTGAGCAGCAGCGTGACCAGCACTTCATGCACGCGGCGGCCGACATGAATGGCAGCGGCCAGCCCCGCCCAGATCATGCCGCCCAGAATACTGGCCAGCAGCGCCGAACCGATTGCCAGAACCGGATGTGCCAGCGGCAGCATGATGCCGACCCAGCTGGCGCAGAGACCGCCGATGGCGATCTGGCCCTCGCCGCCGATATTGATGACCCTAGCGCGGAAGCACAGCGCGATACCCAGTCCGGTGAGGATATAGGGCGTCGCCTTGTTGAGGCCGACGGCGATACGGTCGAACGATCCGAAGGCGCCGGTCAGCATGGCGCGATAGGCCACCAGTGGGTCCTTGCCGGAAAACACGATCAGCAGTCCGGTGCAGACGAGCGCCAGCAGCACGGCCAGCGCGGCGCGGCGCAACGAGGCAGGGATGTAAACCTGCCATCGCGACGCCTTGGCAATTCCCGCGGCAATCTCGCTCATGCGGCCTGCCCGGTCGGGAGCGCACTGCCGGCCATCATCAGGCCGATGCGGCCGACATCGACGGCGTCACGTGGCACCACACCGACCAGGCGGCCGTCGAACAGCACGCCGATCCGGTCGCCGATCGACAGAACCTCATCGAGTTCGGACGAGATGTAGATCACGGCCGCGCCGCTATCCCGCAACGCCAGGATACTGTCCATGACAAAGCGCGTGGCGCCGGGATCGAGACCCCAGGTGGGCTGATGGGCGATCAGCAGACGCGGCCCGCGGTCGATCTCACGCGCGACAACGATCTTCTGCTGGTTGCCACCGGACAATTGCCTGGCCTGCAGGTCGGCGCTGGGTGTGCGGATATCGAAAGCGGCCACCAGTCGCTGCGCGGCAGTGGCGAGGCCGGCGCGATTGAGCCAGGGTCCGCGCGAATAGGGTGCGCGGCTGGCATCGCGCAGCATCAGATTCTCGGCGATGCTCATCCCCTGCACCAGGCTGGTCTGCGCCCGGTCGGCCGGCATATAGGCCACACCCGCTGCCACGCGGGCGGCGATGCCGGCACGGCTGAGATCGGCGCCATCCAACAGAACGCGGCCGGCAACGAGATCGCGCAGGCCGGCAACGGCTTCGGCCAGTTCCAGCTGGCCATTGCCATCGACGCCGGCAATGGCAAGGATTTCACCAGCCTCCACGTCGATGGAAATATCCTTCAGCGCCACGCCCTGATCTGCAGCGGTGGCGATGCCGTTCAGGCTCAGCAGAGCGGCGCCGCCCGGAGACGGCTTTCGATGCAGCGGCGCGGCGATATCGCGCCCCACCATCATGCGGGCCAGCGCGGCGCGGTCGGTTTCTGCCGCTGCGGTGCGGCCGGCCACCTTGCCGTCGCGCAGCACCACGATATCGTCGCAAACCTCCATCACCTCGCCCAGCTTGTGGGAGATGAAGATGATGGATTTCCCCTCATCGCGCAGGCGCTGCATGATCTGCAGCAGCGCGGTCACTTCCGGCGGACTGAGATTGGAGGTCGGCTCATCCAGCACCAGCAGATCGGCGCCGCGCAGCAGCGCTTTCAGAATCTCCACACGCTGGCGCCGGCCGAGCGGCAGGTCGGCCACCAGGGCATCGGGATCGAGATCGAGGCCGTAGCGCGCGCTGGTCTCGCGCAGCAGGTCGCGGATGGCATCGCGCCGCAGCCAGCGACCCGCCGCCTGCCAGCCGAGCATGATATTCTCGGTGACGGTCATCGCCTCAATCAGCATGAAATGCTGGTGAATCATGCCGATGCCGGCGGCGATGGCCTCGCCCGGCGTATGACCGGACAGTTCTTTGCCCTTGAACAGGATGCTGCCGGCATCGGGCGCCACCATGCCGAACAGCACTTTCATCAGAGTGCTTTTGCCCGAACCATTCTCGCCGAGCAGCCCCAGAATGCTGCCGGGCGGCACGGTGAGCGAGATGCCATCATTGGCACGCACGGGACCATAGGCCTTGACGATCCCGTGCATGTCCAACAATGGCTTCATGGCGCGGTCTTTCGGTCTTACTTGCCGCCGCGCGCGTCGTCCTTGGTAGGCACCAGCTTCATTTCGCCGGTGGCAAACATCTTCTTGTAGCTGTCGAGCTCAGCCACAACGGCGGCCGGCACCGCGGGGTGATAGGCACGTTCCGGCGTCTGCTGCAAGGCCGCGCCGCTGGTGGCGGGCGTATTGTAGCCATACATCACCAACTCGCCCGACAGCTTGCCGGCCTTCACCGCGTCCGCCGTCGCGGCATACATGTCGGCCCATTTCTCGACCACGTTGGTGATGACATTCTCTGGCGCAATCGCCGTGTGTCCGAAGGAACGCCCGGTGGTGAAGGCATTCTTCTCCTTGGCAGCCTGGATCAGGCCGGCCTGGGCGGCATTGAGTTTGCCCGCCACGAAATCGGCGCCACCCGCGATCAGCGAGAAGGCTGCTTCCTTGGCTGCCGCGGCATCCTCGATATCCTTGATATAGATGATCGAGACTTCGATATCGGGCTTGATACGCTTGGCGCAAAGGCGATATGCGCCGACCTGCGCGACCATATTGGGCAGGCCTTCCAGGGCATAGACGCCGGCGATCTTGCCGGTCTTGCTCATGCGCGCGCCCAGCACGCCGAGCTGGCAGCCGAAATGCGTGTTGTCGTAATCGATCGACATCACATTCTTGCCCAGGCCGCCGCCACCGGCACCGGCGACGAACTGCACTTCGGGGAATTCGGGGCCAACGCGCTGCGCCGCCGATAGGAAGCGGCCGGAATGACCGATCACGATCTTATAGCCCTGGCGCGCGTAATCGCGCATGGCTTCGACATGATCCGCCGCCGGCACGTTTTCCGAGTAGGCAACCTGATACCCACTCTCCTTGATTTTCATCAAGCCGGCATAGCCTTGTGCGTTCCAGCTCTGGTCGTTGATGCTGCCTGGCAGCAGCATGGCCACCTTGGTTTGCGCGAGTGCAGGCTGCGCCGCGACGGCGAGGCCGAGTGCCGCAAGCGCAAATCCGGTGAATGTCAGGCGATGCTTCATACGCGTCTGTTTTTGCTGAGTGATCATGGCAAGAACCTCCTTTGGTTCGGCAGCCGTTGCTGGGGAAGTCTCCCGCTGCGCCATTGCAGCGGTATGCGGTGCAATAACTGCGCCATTCGCCGTCAGGCGCGCCGCGCAATGACGGCAATCGGGCCGCCACCATCGGGACCCTGATGCTCGGCACCGCCCGAAATGAACAGATCCGTGCGTCCGATCGCGGCAGCCACCACGCCGCCGACCAGGGCACGGGCATGGCGCGTGGCATTGATATCGCTGTCGTCCCACATGATATGGCGGTTGCCACGGATGCGGCCGCTGCGCGCGGGTTCGGCTTTTGCCAGCACGGCACATAGGCGATTTGCCGCGCTTTCGGGCAGTTGGCCGTCAATGGGCAGTCCGGCAGCGCGCAAGGCACGGCCGACCGCAGGAAAGTCGATGCCGTCTTCCATCACCGCATGGGCAATAATGCTGTCGCCGGCCCAGGCCTCGCTATTGCCCATGACGATCACTTCATTGCGCGTCAACTCCACACCGGCCGAAGCGCTGGCCCGGCCCGACCACAATGTCAGATCCTGCCCGATCGCCGCATCGCTCAGCCTGGTGGCATCGACCTCGCCCAGGGCAAGCCCGACACCCAGCGCAGATGCGCCGCGCGACAATCCCATCGAGGCATAGGTATCTTCGGTCGCCACGGCCTGGCCGCGCGCATGGGCCTCGGCAATACGCTCCGAGGTCAGCAGCGGGCATTTGACCTGCACATAATGAACGTCGTCGACAGAGGCGATACCGGCCTGCTGCATGGCCTGCGCCACTGCTGCTGCGGTGGCCTCCACCTGGGTCATGCGGCCAACTTCCTCGGGCAGGAAACTGCGCGTGAAAGCCGTACCGATGGCCATCGCCTTCTGGCCATTCTCAAGGCGCTGCGCTGACGGTTTCACGGAAAACACGATGTAATGCGGCGACAGGCCGCCTTCCGTGCCGCCCGACATCACCATGGCGACGCGTTCGCCGACCTCTTCCGGGGTCGATTTCAGCCGCCGCGCCAGCATCACTTGCAGGGCAAACACCGCGTAGGCGCGAGTGAAGTCATTCACGCAGCCATTGCCCTCGGTCTTGCCCAGGATGGCGATCACCGTCTCGGGCGCCATGGCGCCCTGATCGAACAGCCGCTCAATGCCGCTCATATCGCCTGGATGCTGCATCGGAACGCGCGTGACGCAGCATTCGAATGCGGTATTGCTGAGCGCGTTCATACGTGCACCGGAACCTTGGTCATTTCGCTTTCCCGACCCATGGTGTTGGCCTTGCCGATCTTGGCGAGCAGATGATCCCCCGATGTGGTCGGTCGATATTTCGCCGGTTTGTCGGCACTCTGACAGGTCGGCAGGCAGGCAATTCCGGCGTCGTAGTTGGGCTGATGGAAGAAGACCAGCGACATGCGACGCGTCTGCTCGGCATCCAGATCGCGCGGCGGATTGGCGACGCGATGCAGGGTCGAGACCCAGCGGTCATTGGTCCACATCGCCATCAGGTCGCCGATATTGATCACGAAGTCGTTGGGTGCGGTGTGCACGTTCACCCAGCCACCACCGGCGGTGCGGACCTGCAGGCCACCGGCGACATTTTCCTGCAGCAGGATTGTCAGGCTGCCATAATCGGTATGCGCGCCGGCACGCAACTGGCCGGGCAGCGGCACGTCTGGCTGGGCCGGATAGAGATTGGCCTGCAGATGGCTGATATGCCGGTCGATCTTGCCGGCAAAGAAACTCTCCGGCAGATCGAGCGCGACCGCGAAGCTTTGCATCAGCAGGGCTGCAAGCTGCTCCATCTGCCGGTAATACCGGGTCCAGACGGTGCGGAAATCCGCCGGCTGCTGCGGCCACAAATTCGGCGCGTAGTAGCTGCCACGGGCGCGTTCGGCATAGGCGTCCTCACCCGGCTCCACATGCCCGATGCGGAAAGTTTCCTTCAGATCCGGCGGCGCGGCTTCACCCAGCGAATAGGACAGGCTTTCATCGCCGACGGCACGAAAGCCGCGGATACCCTTCTGTCCGCGTGGCGGCGCGATCTGCAGCTTGTCGGCTAGCGGCTGGCCGAAAAACCCGCGTGTGACTGTGCGCATCGCATCGAGCTCGGCTGCGGCAATGCCATGGCCGGTGATGCTGAAAAAGCCGATCTCGCGGCAGGCCCGGTCGATCCCGGCCGCCACATGGCGTCTGCTGGCAGCATCACCGGTACGGAAGGGCGCGACATCGATCAGCGGCACATCATGCAGTCTGCTGTCGCTCATCCTGCTCCCCCATCTGCGGCCTGATTTCAGTAAGCCCGCCGATAATGATGCCGACAAGCAGCGAATTCAGACTGCACTGCTCTGATTTTTAGCTCGCTCAGATCTACCGCGGCGGCCCTGGCGCGCGATCAGGTCGGTTTTCAGACTCTCCAGAAAAACCGCGGCTGCGACCGGAAGCTGGCGATTGCGGCTGGTACCGATCACCAACCTGCCGCGCAGGTTGCGGTCGATCAGCGGGATCGCGACCAGTGCACGATTGGCACGCGCGCCGATTTCAATCTGAAAGCAGATCGCCTGGCTGCGCGCCGCCATCGTCTGCATCACGGCGACCGAATTTCCGGTCACGACCGGGCTGAGCGATAATGATGAGCCTTCGGTGGCGGAATCGAGCAGGCGACGACCACCCAGGCTTTCATCGCCGAGCAGTATGGGAAATGGCAGGCAATCGCTCAGCCGCAGCCTGTCATGGCCCGCCAGCGGATGATGGCGCGCCATCATCGCCTGCAGGCTCTGCCCCGCTTCGGCAACAATCGCAAAACGGCGGTCTGCCGGCGGGTTAAAGGCATAGCCGATATGGGCTTCCTCACGCACCACCGCGCCGACCACCTCCTGGCTGCCCATGACATCGACAACGAAAGTCACGCGCGGGTGGCTGGCCTGAAAGGCCGCAATCTGTTCGGCAACCACCCCGGACACCGCCTCGATCACCGCGAGATGGATATGCCCGCGCCGCAGCCCCCGCAGTTCCTCGATCTGCGACAGCGTGAGGTCGAAGTCATGCGAGGTGCGGCGCAGATGGCCGAGCAACAGCTCTCCGGCACTGGTGAGCCGCACGCCGCGCGCCAGCCGCTCGAACAGTTCGACGCCCAGTGCCTGTTCCAGATCCAGGATATGGCGGTTCACCGCGGATGAGGCGATGCTCAGGTCCGAGGCGGCCTTGCGGATCGAGCCGAAGCGGGCCACCGCCTCAAAATACGTGAACGCCCGGGCACGCGGCAGCTGTTTCATACTTGCGCAATCGCGGCGATCAGGCCGCCGCCATCGGGCCCCTGATGCTCGGCGCCGCCCGAAACGAAGAGTCTGGTGTCTCCGGTCACGCCGGCGACCAGGCCACCGACGGCGCCACGGATATGGCGCTGCGCGTTGATATCCGTGTCTTCCAGCATGGTGTGGCGCTGGCCGCGGATCTTGCCGGCGCGGGCCGGTTCGCATTTGACGAAGACCGCCCTGAGGCGCGGGGCATCCTGCGCGGAGACCTGCGGCAGCGCGGGAATGCCGAGGTCCGCCAGCGCATGACTGACAGCGCCGATATCCAGTGCATCCTGCATCACGGCATGCGAAACCTGCAGGTCGCCGGACCAGGCTGCGCTGTTGCCCAGCACGATGACTTCATTGGCCTCAATCTCGACACCGGATGAAATACTGGCGCGGGAAGAATAGATGCCATAATCAGCGAACATCGCCACCTCGCTAGCTGCCGCGGCCGTGGTTTCGCCCAGGGCGAGAGCAACGCCAAAGGCGCCCGCCACCCTGGCATAGGCCATCGAGCGCCCCGGATCGGCGGTCAGCACCTGCGCGCCGCGCCGCGTCGCCTCTTCGGCGCGCGGCAAGGTCACGCAGGGTGTCTTGACCTGCACGAAATGCACATCCTCTGGATTCTCGAGGCCGGCATCCGCCATCGCCGCCTGCACAGCCGTAGCCACCGCATCTATATGTGCCTGGCGCCCGATCTGTTCCGGCAGCATGGGCACACTGAACGCCACGCCAATCGCAAGCCGCTTGCCATCGGGCTGCGCCGATGCCGGGGATCTGGCAAAGACAGTATAATGTGGTGTCAGCACGCCTTCAGTGCCGCCCGAGAGAATGCAAGGGATGCTTGCGATCACTTGCGGGATATCCAACTTCAGCTTCCCTGCCATCAGGGTTGCAAAAGCCAGGGTGAAATAGCCGCGCGTGAAATCATTCACACCGCCATTGCCTTCGGTTTTCCCGATCACGGCAATGACATGCGACGGATCGAGGCTGCCGGACTCGAAGAGCGCAGCGAGTTCGGACAGGTCGCCCGGATGACTCATGGTCAGGCGATAGACGGACGCTTGCATGATGACTCCTTTGATCCTGCGAGTAGCAAGTCCTGTACCGGCAAAAATACGTGGAGGCGAAAGCGTCCTCGCCCAAATAATGGGCGCGGCATGCCCTGTTGCAGGCTGTTGCCAAACGATTGGTCAGTACTGCCGCCATCAAACGCGGCATAAGCACCGCGGGCGTACCGCTTCGGCAGGAATTCGCGCTGGCATGACGATTGCAATTCTTCGACAGCACGTTTGCAGACGAACAAGACCGCTGACCAAAGGTTCCGCTGCCATGCGAGGCACGATCACCGGCTTATTTCATGTCGCAATCAAGACCGGCGATCTTGCAATGACGCGGCGTTTCTACTGCGACGTTCTGGGTCTGGCAGAAGTCGCACGGCCGGATTTCGGCTATCCCGGCGCCTGGATTGCGGTACCGACGCCGGTCGGTGAAGCCATCATCCACATCTATGCTGGCGGCCCTGCCCTGGGCAAAGACGGCGTGGCACCGCGCGGCACGGCGGCGATCGACCATCTGTCACTGACCGCGATCGGCTACCACGACTTCATAGCCCGCATCCGCGACGCTGGCCTGGAATGGCGGGAATTCCTCGTTCCCGGCACCACCTACTGGCAGCTTTTTGTCTATGACCCGAATGGTGTCCAGCTTGAGCTGACCTTCGATGGCCGCGCCGAAACTGGCGCACCGCCCGATATGTCGCCGGCCCGCCGCTATGCCGCCGGCACATCTTTTTTCGATGCTGCACAATACGAAATCGCCTGAACCACGCATGGAGCCAGAGATGAAATATCGTCGTGATATCCTGAAAACCGCACTCCTTGCCACGGCGGCGCTGGCGACCGCCATGTGGAGCGCGGGGGCGATGGCAGCCGACAAGGTCAAGGTCGGCGTTTTCCCGGTTTCGTCTGCGCTGCCGTATTTCGTCGCGGCCGAGCGCGGCTATTTCAAGGAGCAGGGTATCGACGCCGAAATGGTCAAGCTGATGGGCGCGCCACCGATCGTGCAGGGCATGCTGACCAACGACCTGGATGCCGGCGCCAACCTGGTGACCGTCGACGGCATGAACGGCAACACGAAGAAAGAAGGCCTGCTCTACTACATGTCGCTCTATGGGCAGAACAAGTTCGCGCAGATGGAGCAGTTTGTTGCCAAGAACGGAATTGACGCGAAGTCGGTCAAGGACCTCAAGGGCACGGCCAAGAAGATCATGTCGGCGCCGGGGGCAGGAAACATGGCCATGGCCCGCGCGGTGCTCGGCGCGGTGGGCATGAAGGAAGGCACGGATTATACGCTGACCGAACTTGCGATGAACCTGCATGCCGACGCTATGAAGGCGGGCACCTTCGATGCCGGATATACGCTGGAACCGAATGCCACCGTGATGAACAAGAGCGGCGCTGCCAATACGGTTGAAGCAGGCGTGGTGTCGAAATACATCATCGGCCGCGAGGAGGCCTATGCCTATATGGCGGGCGGCGCCATCACGGGCAAGATGCTGAGAGAGCGTCCTGATGTCGCGCGGCGCTTCACGGCGGCCTGGCGCAAGGCGTTGAAGGATATCGAGCAGGATCCCACGACGCGCGAACTGCTGAAGGGCAACACGTTCACACCGCCCGAACTTGCCATGACCATTCCGCTGCCGCGCATGATGATGGTCGACCAGCTTTCGGCACAGGATAAGAAGGACTTCC
This sequence comes from Ferrovibrio terrae, assembly GCF_007197755.1. Taxonomy (NCBI): domain Bacteria; kingdom Pseudomonadati; phylum Pseudomonadota; class Alphaproteobacteria; order Rhodospirillales; family Rhodospirillaceae; genus Ferrovibrio; species Ferrovibrio terrae. Next base: position 2,095,651 of record NZ_CP041636.1, on the reverse strand, counting down.
AGAAGGTCATCGACTTCACCATCGAATCCGGTGTGATCAAGGACAAGATCGATACCTCAAAGTATCTCGTGAGCCCTGACCGGAAAGCCGCAAGCTGATGCTGGCAGGTGCAAAGGCAGCGATCAGGCTGGTGAAGGGCGAACCGGTGGCTGCCTCGGCTGCGGCGCATTCGCAGCCACAGGAACCCTCTTATCGCTGGTTCCCGCCTGGCACACACATCACTGTGCGCGGCCTGTCGAAACGGTTCGGCGACAGCCAGCTCTACCAGAACTTCGATCTCGACCTGCCGCGCGGCAAGGTCGTGTCGGTGTTCGGCCCCAATGGCTGCGGCAAGAGCACGATCATCAACATGATCGCCGGCCTGATGCCGGTGGATGCAGGAGAAATTCTCTTCGATGGCAAAACCATCGAAGAAACCCGCATCGGCTATGTCTTCCAGAACTACCGCGAAGCGTTATTCCCCTGGCTGCGCGCCATCGACAATATCCACTATCCGCTCAAGCTGATGAAGCTGAGCCGGCGGGAACGCGAAGAACGCGTCGAGCGCCTGCTGTCGCGCTTCCAGGTCAAGATCGACTTCAACCGCTACCCCTACGAGTTGTCCGGCGGGCAGCAGCAGACCGTGTCGATCATGCGCTCCCTGGTCATGGAGCCAGAGGTCCTGTTCCTCGACGAGCCCTTCTCGGCACTGGATTACGAGATGACCTTGTTCATGCGGGACCAGATGCAGAAAGCCTTCATGGAAACCAATACCACCATGGTGATCGTGAGCCACGATCTCGAGGAAGCTGTCTATCTGGCCGACTATGTCCTGCTGCTGACCCGGCGCCCGACGCGGATCGCCGACTTCGTGGAGGTTCCGCTGCCGCGGCCACGCAGCGCGGATACCTTGTCCGACCCGAAATTCGTGCAAATCAAGAGCCATTGCCTGGAGATTTTCCGTCGGGAGGCCAAGCTGTGACCGCTGCTGCGAGACTGCAGGCCTTTGCCAGCCGGTGGCGCCCGCTGATCGGCGTCGTGCTGCTGGTCGCCGTCTGGTGGCTGGCAACAGTGCTGAAGGTTGCCGATCCCGTACTGCTACCGCCGCCGCAGAAAGCGTTGCAGGCACTCATCGATGGGCTGGTCGGCGGCCCGCTGCTGTTTGATTTCGGCCAGACGATCTACCGCACCGTGCTGTCCTTCCTGATCGCATCGGCTATCGCCATTCCTCTGGGGGTCATGCTCGGCGCGGCGGAGAAACTGTATCGCTCGGTCGAATTCGTGATCGATTTCTTCCGTTCCACCCCCGCTTCTGCGGTATTTCCGCTTTTCCTGGTACTTTTCGGCGTTGGCGACAAGACCAAAATTGCGGTGGCCGCCTTCGGCGCCTCCCTGGTGATCCTGTTCAACGTCGCCTACGGCGTCATGAATGCCAGGAAGACAAGGGTGCTTGCCGCCAAGGTGATGGGGGCAAGCCGGCTGCGCGTGCTGGTCGATGTCTATCTCTGGGAGTCCCTGCCCCAGACTTTCATTGGCATGCGCAATGGTATTTCTCTGTCGCTGGTCATCATTGTCGTTGCCGAAATGTTTATTGGTTCAAGCAACGGCATCGGGTATCGCCTGATCGAGGCGCAGATGCTGTTTGAAATGCCGACCATGTATGCCGCGATCTTCGCCGCCGGCGCCCTGGGCTACGGCATGAACTGGGTATTCCTCACCATCGAGAAAACCTTTGTCCACTGGGGCGGCAAATGACCAGACGCCGCAAACGCATCGTCATCGTCGGCACCGGGGTCGCCGGCAGCATCATGGCGGATGGCCTGCGCAAGCTGGAGAATGCCGAAGTCATCTGCCTTGAACGGGCCACGACCGAAGACCACGCGGAAGCGGGAACCGGCCTCAATGTCGGTCCGAACGCCATCAAAGCGCTGACGCTCTATCACCCAGAGCTCGCGCGAACGCTGCTTGCTGAAAGCCTGCCCTGGGAAAGCTGGCGCATCGAACTCACCGGTGGCCGCGAACTGATGCATTTGCCGTTGCGTGAAGTGGCAGACAATCCCGGCGTCCGCATCCGATGGGCGATGTTGTACCAGCTGCTGCGCCAGCCGGTGCGTGATTGCGTCCGCTTCGGCGTCGAAGCCGCTGCGGTACGGTATGCCCGTGCCGGTGAAACCGGGCCGATCGTGCTCGAAACGGTCGATCGCGACGCCCGCACTGACAAGATCGACGGCATCGACCTGCTAGTCGGCGGCGATGGCCGCTACTCGAAAGTGCGGCAGGCCTTCTGGGGCGCGCCCAAGCCGACCATGATCGGCGTCTGCATCTTCCGCCTGCTGCTGAACGAAGCCCGTCCTGACCTGGTGGACGACTATGGCCAGTGGTTCAACGGCCCCAACCGGCTGCTCGCCTTCCGCGTTCCGGGCGACAGCACCTATATCTCTGGCTCCTTCCCGATCCCGCTCGACTCCGATGTTTCCGACGACATCAAGAATGCAGACAGCCTGAGGCAGCTATACACGCCGCCGGAAGGGCTCAGCGCGAAATGCGCATTCCTTGTCGACGCCATCTGCAACAATGTCGCGCATATCCACTGGGCCCGCCTGCAGGAAGCACCGGTGGAATTCTGCGATCGACACGGACGCATCCTGCTGCTGGGCGACGCCGCCCACCCGATGGTGCCCACGCTTGGACAGGGCGGCACACAGGCCATCGAAGATGCATGCATCGCGCTGGACGAACTGCGACGCGCATTCGCCGCCCCGGGCGAAGCCGACATTGCCGCCGCGCTGCGGCGGATCGAGGCGCGCCGGTTGCCGCGCGTGCAGTTCGCCGCCGGCTTTTCGCGGGATGCCACCGATACGATGCTGGCCGGCGCCGACCCGGTGACGGGGACGCTGGCGAAAACCTCGCCGGAATTTCGCGCGAAGCTGGCGCGGCTTTACAGGGATGTCTCGGCCGCCTGACGGCGCAGCCGCCGCCACACGGCAGACCCGGGGTCAGGAGGCAGTGATGTTGACCACACGACAGAAAACCTTGCGTAAATTCTGGTATGCAACGGTCAAACTTGACGACCTGCGATCTGGCCCGAAGCCTTTCCGGCTGATGGGGGAAGACATCGTGCTCTTTCTGGATGCGGCCGGGCAACCCGCCGCACTGTCAGATCGCTGCTGCCACCGCACGGCCCGTCTGTCGAAGGGCTGGTGCGAGAATGGCAATATCGTCTGCGGCTACCATGGCTGGACATATGATCGCAGCGGGCAGTGCATTCGCATTCCGCAATTCCCTGACAACAGTGCCGTCTCCGGCAATCTGAAAACCACGGCCTACCGCTGCCGGTCGAGCTTCGGGTATGCCTGGGTCGCGCTCGATGAGCCGCTGGCGGACCTGTTCGAGATTCCCGAGGACAGCAACCCGGCTTACCGTCGCATCGACCAGTTCTATGAAACCTGGAACTGCGCGCCGTTACGCATGCTGGAGAATTCCTTCGACAACGCGCATTTCTCCTTTGTGCACAAGGCGACATTCGGCCAGTTCGACCAGCCGAAACCGGAAAAATACGAGATGCAGGAAACCGACTACGGTTTCTATGCCGAATCCATCGTGCCGATCGCCAATCCACCGGCGGCGCACCGCGTCACCGGCACCACGGAGCCGACGACCACGCGGCATATGCGCAATCACTGGTACATGCCCTTCTGCCGCAGGCTCGACATGGAATATCCCGGCGGCCTGCGGCATATCATCTTCAACTGCGCCACGCCGATCGACGACGACCGGATCCAGCTGGTGCAGTGGCTGTATCGCAGCGACCGTGAGGAGGATTGCAGCACCCAGGAACTCATCGACTGGGACGCAGCCATCACCAAGGAGGACAAGGATATCCTCGAGGCAACCGATCCGGACGCCTGCATCGATATCTCGCGCCGCGTCGAAGCTCATATGCCTTCGGACCGCGGCGGCATCATCATGCGCAAGCGGCTGCTAGAGCTCATGCGGACTCATGGCGAGGGCGAGATTCATGGAGGACTGCCGGTAACCCGCGAGATCGCCGCGGAGTGAATCCGTTTCAGCGACCATTGCGTGTGCCGGCTACCGCCTCCTACAGGCTGCGTATCATGCCACCGTCAACGCGTAGCTTGCTACCGGTGATATAGCCGGCACGCTGGCTGGCCAGAAAGGCCACCGCATCGGCGAATTCCTCCGGCCGGCCATAACGGCCCATGGGAATCGTCGCTTGCGAGGCCTTGGCGATCTCGTCACGGCTCTTGCCCTGTTTCGCCGCCGCGGCCCCATCCAGTTGATCGACGCGGTCGGTATGGATCCGGCCGGGCAGCACAAGATTCACCGTCACCCCTTTGGGCGCGACTTCTGCCGCCAGCGTCTTCGACCAGCCGAGCACCGCCATGCGCAGGCCATTCGACAGCGCCAGATTTGGGATGGGCTGTTCCACGCCTGAAGAGGCAATGGTAATGACACGTCCCCAGCCCCGCTCCAGCATTTTCGGCAGCAGGCAGCCCGTGAGATGAAACAGGTGGCCGGCCATGGCAGAAAACTGTTGCTGCCAGAGATCAAGCGCGATCTCGGCTGCCGCGCCTGGCGGCGGCCCACCACTGTTGTTGACGAGGACGTCAACCCCGCCCGCCTGCAGAAGGCGGTCAACCAGCCCGTCGACCGATGCGCGGTCGGAAAGGTCGAGTTTTTCTGCCGTCAGACGCGCCGCCACGGACGCTTCTTCGGCGGCGATCCAGGCCCTGGTATCCTCGATGCTGCGCGCCGCCGCAATCACCGTGGCGCCCTCGCGGGCCAGCACCTTCGCGCAAGCTGCTCCCAGACCCCGGCTGGCGCCCAGCACCAGCGCGCGCTTTCCGTTCAACCCCAAATCCATCAGCCGATCTCCTGCAGGCGCCTGGTCTGGCGCGCGATCATCTTCTCGGTTTCGGCAATATCCAGGGCGGACAGCTTCGGCCCCGGTTTGCGCAAAGCGGCAGACGCAATGACACCACGCTTCTGCAGCACATATTTGCGGATGGCGAGCCCGGGCCCCGGCTGCTGTTCATAGCGCGCCAGCGGCAGATAGGCATCGAAAATGTCGCGGGCGCGGTCCGGCTTGCTGGCCTGATAGGCTTTGACGACCTCAGTCATCATTTCGGGATAGGCGAAGCCCGTCATCGCGCCATCGGCGCCGCGCTCCATCTCCTCGGGCAGAAAGACGCCGCCATTGCCGACCAGAATGCTGACACGGCGCAGATCGGTCATGGCGCGTAGCGCGCTCAGCTTGGCCAGCCCCGGCCAGTCTTCGTGCTTCAGCATCACGCAGGACGGCAGGGCCTTGATGATCCGGGCGATCACCCCCGCCGTCATATGCACATTGGTCGATTGCGGGAAATCCTGCAGCACAAATGGAACGCTGGTGCCGATGGCCTCGGCAGCATTCTCGTAATAGGTGACGATCTGGTCGTCGGTCTTCAGCGTGCCAGGCGGTGCGATCATCACTCCAGCAGCGCCATCATCCATCACCGCCTTGGTCAGCTCGGCCATCGAGGCGAAACCGGGGCTGGAAGCGCCCACCACCACGGGGGCCTTGCCGTTCAGGCGCTTCAGCACGCGCTGCACGAAGCTGCGCGATTCCGCCATGGTCAGCTTCGGCGCCTCGCCCATCATGCCGAGCAGGGTGAAGCCTGTAACGCCCTTTTCCACATAGAAATCGACCATGCGGTCGGTACTGTCGAGGTCGAGCACGCCGCTGTCGGTGAAGGGCGTGACCGAGATGATGTAAACGCCCTTGGCGGATTCGTCGAGTTTGGCCATGTCAGGAGAACCTCTTGTGGCGAGAATCAGGATTGGAGCAGTTTGCCCGGATTGAGAATGCAGGCGGGATCGAACAGCTGTTTCAGGTCATGCATCATCTGCAGCGCCACGACGGACTTGTAGCGCGGCAACTCATCGCGTCGCAGCTGGCCAACGCCGTGTTCGGCGCTGATGCTGCCGCGATAGCGGTGCACCAGGTCGTGCACCAGCGCATTGAGTGGCCCGGTCAGGGCATAGAAGGCATCGTCATCCATCTGCGGTGCGCGCTGCAGGTTGTAATGCAGGTTGCCGTCGCCGAGATGACCGAAGACCAGGAAGTTCAGCCCCGGATAGGCCGCTTCGACCACGCGCTCGCAATCGTCCATGAAGGCCGCGAGTTGCCCGATCGGCAGCGCAATATCGTGCTTGATCGTTTTCCCCGCACGGACCTGGGCTTCCGAGATGCCTTCCCGGATGCGCCACAGCGCCTTTGCCTGTTCGCCGCTCTGGGCAATCACGGCATCTGTCGCCTCACCCGCCTCGACAGCCGCCGCCAGCAGGTCTTCCAGCAGTCCGGCCAGATCCGCCTCGGCGTCGGTATCGCTCAGTTCGGCCAGGGCAATGGCCGGCGGTGCCGCCGCAAACGGCGCGACGGCGCCGCTGGCGTGCTTCAGCACCAGGTCGACACAGTTGCGCGTCATGAATTCAAACGCCGTTAGCCGGTCGCCGGCACGAGCTCGTAAGCGTGTGAACAGCGCCAGCGCAGCAGCGCGCCCGGGCAGCGCGGCCATCGCGGTCACTTTGGCGGCGGGCGCGGCATACAGCTTCAGCACAGCGCCGGTGATCACGCCGAGCGTGCCTTCGGAGCCGATGAACAGATCACGCAGGTCGTAGCCGGTATTGTCCTTGCGCAGGGCCTGTAACCCATCCCAGATGCGGCCATCGGCCAGCACCACTTCCAGGCCAAGCGCCAGTTCGCGCATGTTGCCATAGCGCAGCACGGCAATGCCGCCGGCATTGGTGGCAAGATTGCCGCCAATGGTGCAACTGCCTTCGGCACCCAGGCTGAGCGGAAAGAAGCATCCGGCATCGCGCGCGGCCTGCTGTATCGTCGCCAGCACGCAGCCGGCATCCACTGTGATCGTATTGCCGACCGGATCGATCTCGCGGATGCGGTTCATGCGCGTCAGACTGAGAATCACCTGCGCGCCGCTGCCGTCTGGTGTCGCACCACCGGCCATGCCGGTGTTGCCACCCTGGGGAATCACTGTAACGCCGGCATCATTGCAGCAGCGCAGAACGGCAGCGACCTCGTCCGTGCTGCCCGGCCGCACCACTGCCAGCGCCACGCCACGGTATTTCTTCATCCAGTCGACAACATAGGCCTGCTGATCGCCTGTCGAGGTGAGAACGTGAGCAGCGCCAACAATGCCGCGCAGCCGTTCGAGGACATCCGTCATTTACGTCTCGCTCTCCATTCCTCGGGCGTCATGCGCGGAATCTCGAAGCGGTCTCGCGTGCGGATATACCAGCCGGCGCCATGCATGCGGCCTACAAGGTCCAGTGCATCTGGATCGACATGCAATTTGTCGTCGATGGCGTTGTCGGCCACATGCAGATGCAGGATTTCGCCGGTGACCAGACTGCGATTGAAGGGCAGCGGCACCGTGTTGAACAGCCGGCATTCGAAACTGACGGGTGATTGCGCAATGCCCGGCACCGCGACCTGCTTCGAGGGACGCGGCGTGAATCCGGCTTCGTCGAATTCGCTGACGCCTTCCGGGAAATCGATGGCACTGGCCACCATCGGCAGGGCCATCGCATGGCTGACCAGGTTCACGACGAATTCGCCGCGCGCGAGGATGTTGCGCGCGGTATCCTTATGCGGCCTGTCTTCGCTGCGCTTGTTGCCCTCGATGCCGAACACCAGCAGCGGTGGCGCATTGCTGAAGACGTTGAAGAAACTGAAAGGCGCCGCATTCGGGCTGCCGTCCTCGTTCAGTGTCGAGACCAGCGCAATCGGTCGCGGCATCACCGTGCTGACCAGCAGCTTATAGATACGGTCGGGCGATAGCTCGGAGGCAGCGATATCCATCGCGGCTACCAACCCAGGCGTACGCGGCCTAATGCCATCGTCGCCGCCGCCTGGGTCGGTTCGATCACCGGGATGCCCAGCGCGTCCTGCAGCGGGTCACGGAACACCGCCATGCCGGCGCAGCCCATGACGATAGTATTGGCCTGACGTTCGTCGCGCAGACGCTTACCCGTGTCAATCATGCGCTTGAGCGTGCGCTCGCGGTCAGCGAGTTCGGCCACCGTGAGACCAATGGCGAGTTCGCCGGCCAGACGGTCGGTGACGCCCATCGCGCCCCAGAGCCGCAGGTGACGCGGGATCGAGGTTTGCAGAATGGCGATGACGCCGAAAGCGTGGCCCATGGTGAGGGCCGTCAGTACGCCACATTCGGCGATACCCAGCACCGGGCATTTCACGGCCTCGCGCACCACATGCAGGCCAGGATCGCTGAAACAGGCAATGACGAAGGCACTGGCCTCGGCTTCCAGCGATTGCGCCAGTCGCGCCAACGGCAAAGTCACGCTCTCCACGTCATGCTGGCTCTGGACCCCCGGCGGGCCCTCTTTCAGCGTCAGGGCACGGATCGCCGGGCCGCCGGCCATGCGCAGGGGTTCCAGCGCGGCATCGATGCCGGCCGTCACGCCTTCGTTCGAATTCGGATTGATCACAATGATTGTGGATGTCATCGCGGCCTCCAGGAGTTGCGGCCAGTCTATGTCACTCCGCGCGCGCTGGGAGTGGCATGCTCCTTGCGTATTTGTCTGGCACCCTTAACGCGATGTTATGGGATGACCGATTTTTGGTGCATCATGCGATGACCATAAAACGGCGCATGGGAGGCGCGTATGTCCTTGAATCTCAGGCAGATTGAAGTTTTCCGCGCCGTGATGAGCACCGGCTCGATCAGCGGTGCTTCAAAAGTGCTGCATGTCTCGCAGCCGGCAGTCAGCCGTCTGCTGTCCTACACCGAAACCCGCGTCGGCTTTCCGCTATTCGAGCGCATCAGGGGCCGGCTTTACGCAACCCCTGAGGCGAAACGCCTGTTCCGGGAAGTCGACCATGTCTACCTGGGCGTGCAGCGCGTCAACGAAGTCGCGCATTCGCTGGCAGAGCGCCGCCAGGGCGCTTTGCATATCGTGTCCAGCCCAAGTATCGGCCATGTGCTGATTCCGCAGGCAATCGCCCAGCTTTGCGAGAAATATACGGACGCGAAAGTCACCTTCAATTTCCTCAATTACGCGCCGCTGCAGGAGCGCCTGCTGAACCACCAGGCCGATATCGGCGTGATCAGCACACCGATCGACCATCCCAACCTGGAGACCAAACCGCTGGGCCAGAGTCCGGTCTGCTGCGTCTGCCCCGAGGATCATCCGCTGACGCGCAAACCCATGCTGTCGCTGGCCGATCTGGCCGAATATCCGCTGATCGCCTATGACCGCGACACACCCTATGGCCGCATGGTGGCGCAGATGTATGACCGCGCCGGCCTGCCGCTGAGAGCCACCATCGAGGTCGGCTCACCGCAAAGCGCCTGCGCGCTGGTGCAGGCTGGTGCCGGCGTGGCGCTGATCGACGAATTCTCACTGCACAACTGGCCGAACGGCCATCTCGTGTCGCGTCCCGTCTCAGACGCGCCGGTGATGATGGCCAACCTCGCCTTCCTGCGCTTCGAGCCAATGTCGCAGCTCGCGCAATCCTTCGTGAAGATTTTGCGCAAGCTCATGGCCGCCAACGGTTTTTCGCTGCAGGAGGACATGCGCGAAGGGGCGTTACGGCACTGACCGCCACTGCCGCCGGTCGCCCTTAACATGATGTTAAGGGCGGATGACAAACCGGCATGCGACATTCTGGTGCTGCATTGCGAGAATTTTTGTCGAAGCGCTGTGTCTGATCAGCATTTGAGTGGGGCGCATGAGTGATTTCGACCTGGTGATACGCAATGGCCGTATTGCCACCGCGAGCGACGTGTTTGCAGCCGATATCGCCGTCCGCGACGGCGTGATCGCCGCCCTGGGCAAGGGACTGGCGCCCGGAAAACGTGAGATCGACGCGGCCGGCCGCTGGGTGTTGCCCGGCGGCATCGACAGCCACTGCCATGTCGAGCAGCTTTCCGGCATGGGCCTGATGTGCGCCGACGATTTCTATTCGGCCACCGTCTCGGCCGCCTTCGGCGGCACCACGACGATCATTCCTTTTGCCGCGCAGCATCGCGACATGAAGATCCCTGAGGTCGTCGCCGATTACGGCAAACTGGCGCGCGAGAAGGCCGTGATCGATTACGGCTTCCATCTGATCCTCGCCAATCCGGACGATACCGCGCTGCAGACCGATCTGCCCAAGGCGATCCGCGACGGCATCACCTCGCTCAAGGTCTATATGACCTATGACAAGCTGAAGCTGGACGATCACCAGCTGCTCGATGTGCTGTCGGTGGCGGCCCGCGAACAGGCGCTGGTGATGGTGCATGCCGAGAACCACGACATGATCCGCTGGCTGGCCCATCGCCTGCTGGAACAGGGCCATACCGCGCCGAAATTCCATGCCGTGGCGCATGATCCGCTGGCCGAAGCCGAAGCGACCAACCGCGCCATCGCGCTGTCGCGCCTGCTGGGCGTGCCGCTGCTGATCGTACATGTCTCTGGCCAGGAAGCGATCCACACCATTCGTCGCGCCAAGCAGCGCGGCGCCGCCGTCTATGCCGAAACCTGTCCGCAATACCTGTTCCTCACCGCCGAGGATCTGGATCGCGAGGGCCTGCAGGGCGCGATGTTCTGCTGCTCGCCGCCGCCGCGTGACAAGGAATCGCAGGAGGCGGTCTGGGCCGGCATGAAGGATGGCACGCTCTATACCTATTCCTCCGACCATGCGCCCTACCGTTTCGACAAGAGCGGCAAGCTGCCCAAGGGCGATGCGACGACGTTCAAGGAAATGGCCAATGGCGTGCCCGGCCTGGAGTTGCGCCTGCCGCTGCTGTTCTCCGAAGGCGTTATGGCCGGCCGCATCAGCATGCAGGAATTCGTAGCATTAACCGCCACCAACCATGCCGAGATGTATGGTCTGTCCGGCCGCAAGGGCACAATTGCCGTCGGTGCCGATGCCGATCTCGGTATCTGGAACCAGGATCGCGAGATCACGGTCACGGCCACCATGCTGCACGACAATGTTGGCTACACCCCTTATGAAGGCCGCCAGCTGAAAGGCTGGCCGGAAATCGTGATCAATCGCGGCCGCGTCGTGATCGAGAATAACGAGCTGAAGGTCGAACGCGGCTCGGGCCAGTTCCTCAAGCGCAAGCCCTCCGACATGCTGGCCGATCCGACCGGCATCTCGGCCGCCGTGGCGCGCCAAATGCTGCGCAGCCTGGTGGGAATGGGAGGCCCGGCATGAGCACGCTGAAACGGCCTTACGGCATCGCCGTCGCGCAGCTTGGCCCGATCCACCTGGCCGATAGCCGCGCCGCTGTCGTCAAGCGGCTGATCGAATTGCTGCGCGAATCCAAATCACGCGGCGCGAAATTTGTCGTCTTTCCGGAACTGGCGCTGACCACCTTCTTCCCGCGTTACTGGATGACCGAGGAGGAAGCCGTCGAGCGCTTCTTCGAACGCAGCATGCCGGGGCCGGAAACCAAGCCGCTGTTCGATCTGGCCGCCGAATTCGGCATCGGCTTCTATCTCGGCTATGCCGAACTGACGCCGGACGGTCGCCGCTTCAACACCGCGATCCTGACCGACGAAAAGGCGAAGATCGTCGGCCGCTATCGCAAAATCCACCTGCCCGGCCATTCGCATCACATCGAGACCGCGCCGTTCCAGCATCTGGAGAAGAAATTCTTCGAGGTCGGCAATGAAGGCTTCAAGGTCTGGGACGCGCTGGGCGCGCGGATCGGCATGTGCATCTGTAACGACCGGCGCTGGGCCGAGACCTATCGCGTGATGGGCCTGCAGAGCGCCGAGATCGTGGCACTGGGCTACAACACGCCGAGCTGGAACATCCACTGGAACGAGCCGCCGCACCTGCGCATGTTCCACCATCTGCTCTCGCTGCAGGGCAATGCCTATCAGAACGGCATCTGGGTGGCGGCTGCAGCCAAATGCGGCAAGGAAGACGGTTTCCACATGATCGGCGGTTCCGCCATCGTGGCGCCGACCGGCGAGATCACCGCGCAGGCGCAGAGCGAGGAAGACGAGCTGATCTTCACCAGTGCCGATCTCAGCATCGGCGAAACCTTCCGCGAGCATGTCTTCAATTTCGCCAAGCATCGTCGGCCCGAGCATTACAAGCTGATCGTCGAACGCACCGGCGCCGGCGCACCGCTGGGGACCGCACCGGACTGAACGGGTTTTCGTTTTCATCCATCACTGCAACAACGGGGGTAATCATGACGTCTTTCAAACTCAACCTGGGCCTGGCCGCGATCGGCACCCTGATTCTGACCGTCGGCATGCCTGCCATGGCGCAGGTGCTGAAGACCGGCGTCGATGCCACCTTCGCCCCGCATGCGATGGTCAAGCTCGGTGGCGGCCTGCAGGGCTTCAACATCGAGCTGGGCGAGGAAATGGCCAAGCGCATGGGCAAGAAGCTGGAAGTGGAAGGAACGGAATTCTCCGGCCTGATTCCGGGCCTGAACGCCAAGAAGTATGATTTCGTGCTGGCGCCGGTGACAGTGACCCCGGAACGCGCCAAGACGCTGCTGTTCACCGAAGGCTATCTGAACACCGATTTCACCTTCGTCGAGAAGAAGTCGGCGCCGGGCATCAAGAGCCTGGATGACCTGAAGGGCAAGACCATCGCCGTCAACAAGGGCTCGGCCTACGAGACCTGGACGCGCGACAATGCCGCGAAATACGGCTTCAAATATGACGTCTATGGCAGCAATTCCGACGCCATCCAGGCCGTGCAGTCGGGCCGCGCCGATGCCAATCTGGGCGGCAACACCGTATCGGCCTGGGCGGCGAAGCAGAACCAGGAAGTCAAGACCAGCTACACCATCACTACCGGTCTGGTCTGGGCGCTGGCCTTCCGCGGCGACGACAAGGCCGGCCGCGACGCTGCCTCGATGGCGCTGAAATGCATGAAGAAGGATGGCTTCGTGGCCAAGGCGGCCGAGAAATGGTTCGGCTTCAAGCCGGGTCCGGACGCCGCTGCCGTGGTGATCGCGCCGGGTCATGGCGTGCCGAACATGGAAGGCTACGATGCGACCCCGGTCACCCTGAAATGCTCGTAAGCATTCCGGTACGGAGAGTCAGTCCGCGACAGTCAGTATGAGTGCGTTACCGATCCTGGAGCTCGTAGGCCTGCACAAGGCCTACGGCTCCCTTGAGGTCTTGCGCGGGATTGACCTGAGGGTCTTTCCCGGCGAGATGGTCTGCGTCATCGGCCCGTCCGGTTCGGGCAAAAGCAGCATGCTGCGCTGCTGCAACCGGCTGGAGAGTTTCCAGTCCGGCCAGATCATGGTGGGCGACGCCGATATCAGCCGACCGGACGTGGATATCAACGCCGTCCGCCAGCATATCGGCATGGTATTCCAGCAGTTCAATCTCTACCCGCATCTCACCGCGCTGGGCAACGTGACCCTAGCGCTGCGCAAGGTACAGGGCAAATCCCGCGCCGAAGCGGACCGGCTCGGCATGGCGGCGCTGGAGCGCGTCGGTCTGGCCGACAAGGCGCAGGCCCATCCGGCTCAGCTGTCCGGCGGGCAACAGCAGCGCGTGGGTATCGCCCGCGCCATCGTGCTGCAGCCCAAGATCATCCTGTTCGATGAACCGACCAGCGCCCTCGATCCCGAAACCGTGGGCGAGGTGCTGAAAGTGATGCGCCAGTTGCGCGAGAACGGCATGACCATGCTGGTCGTCACCCATGAAATGGGCTTTGCCCGCGCCGCGGCCGACCGCGTGATCTTCATGGATGGCGGCGTGATCGTCGAGGAAGGCACGCCCGCCGACGTGTTCGGCGCGCCAAAGCATGACCGTACACGCGCTTTCCTGGCGCGCTATACTGGCGGCCACGAATAATGGACGGGCTCGACCGCTTCCTGCATACCTTCTTCAATGCCGAGGTCGCGGCGCGCTACTGGCCCGATATCATTGCTGGCATGGGCGTCACCGCCGGGGTCGGCATACTCGTCACCGTGACCGGACTTGTGCTGGGCCTTGCGCTGGCCATCCTGCGCGCCCTGCAGCAGCCCTGGCTGTCGCTGCCGATCGTCGCCTTCGTCGATATCATGCGCGCCCTGCCGCCGCTGGTCGTCATCATCATCTTTTTCTTTGCCTTCCCGCTGATTGGCCTGTCGATGTCGGCACTGACCGCCACCTGGCTGTCACTCTCGCTGGTGCTGGCGGCCTATGCTGAAGAATGCATCTGGGGCGGCATGTTGAGCCTGCCGCGCGGCCAGTGGGAAGCGGCACGCTCCACCGGCCTGACCTGGTGGCAGACTATGACCTCGGTGATCCTGCCGCAGGCTTTTCGTATTGCCGTGCCGCCGCTGACCAACCGCGTGATCGCCATCAGCAAGAATGTCGCGCTCGGCTCGGTGGTGGCGCTCAGCGAGGTGCTGAACAATGCTCACTCCGCCACCAGCAATGCCGGCAATCCCACGCCGCTGACCATGGCGGCGGCGGCCTATCTGGTGATCTTCATTCCGGTCATCCTGGCGGCGCGCCGCCTGGAAACCCGCTGGCAGTGGAAAGTCTGACATGGACGCCCTGCTGCGCAATTTCTTCAATCTCGAGGTATTCCAGCAGGTGCTGCCCTTCCTGCTGCAGGGCCTGCTCACCACCATCGGACTTTCCGCATTGGTGATTCCGCTCGGCCTGGCCGGCGGATTGTTCGTGGCACTGGTCGCGACACAAACCGAAAGCCGACTGGTCCGCATCCTGATCGCGATCTATGTCGACGTCTTCCGCGCGCTGCCGCCGCTGGTGCTGCTGATCTTCATCTATTTCGGTTTCCCCTTCCTGGGCATCGACATGCCCAAGCTGTTCGCCGTGGCGCTCGGCTTCCTGCTCAACAACGCCAGCTATTACGGCGAGATTTTCCGCGCCGGCCTGCTGGCTGTGCCGCAGGGCCAGATGGAAGCCGCACGCTCCACCGGCCTCAGCCGGCTGCAGGCGCTGACTTACGTGGTGGTGCCGCAGGCGACCCGCAATGTGCTGCCCGACCTGATCGGCAACAGCATCGAGGTGGTGAAGCTCACTACGCTGGCCAGCGTCGTCGCGCTGCCCGAACTTCTGCGCGTGGCACGCGATGCCCAGTCGCTGCTGTACAATCCCTCGCCGATCGTTCTGGCGGCCCTGATCTACCTGGCTCTGCTGTGGCCGCTAGTGCGCCTTCTGAGCCGGCTGGAACACAAGAACATGGTTGTCAGGCACTGAAGCACACGCCGTTCAGACAAACTGAACACGATGTTGCAAGCCGTTTTCCTGTCTGGCATGCCCCACACGGGCAGCAATCCGATCTGCAGTTTTCCGATATTTTTCCAATTGGCCGGAGCGGGAAAGTCGGCTTCCCAAGCTTACGACGGGGGTTCGATTCCCCCTCACCCGCTCCAGGGCTTAGCTGGTTGAACAGCCGGCAGGGCTGACGTCGAGCTCATTTTCCTCGAAAACCTGCCCCGCGCTAAAGGTAAGTCAATAACGGGGCTGCCGCTTGTCGCGGAAAGCAAGCAGTCCCTCCACGAGATCACGGCTCGTCAGATGAGTCTGAAAAGCGCTCAGTTCGGCACGCAGGCCGGTCTGCACGACCCCGTCATGGACGGCGCGCGCCAGCGATTTCATATGTCTTAGCACTGCAGGACTCTGCTGGCTGTACTGCCGGGCGATATCCTGCACCCGATCGTGCAGCTGCTCTGCCGGAACCACCTCATTGACCAGCCCCCAGTCCATGCATTGCCGGGCCGGAAACAGCTCGGCACTGAACAGCATGTGCCTGGCATGCGCTCCATGCATCCGGGTCAACAGCTGCACTGTCGACCCGGCGGCAGGCACGATGGCATATCGGGCGTGGCCATCGCCGATTTTGGCCGTCTCGGCCGCGATGACGACATCGCAGGCAAGGATCATTTCGAGTCCGCCGGCCACAGCCACGCCGTTGACAGCCGCCAGCACCGGCATCGGCAGTGCCCTCAGCTTTTCGACTACCCGCTGGTTATACGCCAGCGTGTCGATCAGCGACGGCGGATCGAGTTCCAGTTCCCGGCCAAAGCCGAGCAGGTCACCCCCGGCGCAGAATGCCCTGCCGGCGCCAGTGAGGATCACGACCCGCGTCGTATCATCGGCATGCAGTGCGTCCAGAACGCGATCCAGTGCGCCCACCACTTCAGGCGACAACGCATTCAGGGCTGACGGCCGGTTCAGCGTGATGGTGGCGACATGTCCTGACCGGCTAAGCAATACGGGCTCTGCCTCCGGTTCACCGGCCTGCGCAATCACAATGTCATACCTCTGCGGCAATGGTTCCAGTGCAGCTTTCAGGGCCTGGACTGGGGCCCCATACGTTGCCGCGATCTCAACACGGACCACCGTGTTCAGCTTGTCGTCTTTCCCGACCTGTATTGTCGCGGGGACCGGCCTGCCGAAGACGGCTGCGATCTCGCTTCTCACCTTTTCCTCAATGGCGCGGTCGCGCAGATCGTTCTTGACGATCTTGCCAACGGCGGTGGTCGGCAGAGCATCGATCTGGAAAATCCGCTTCGGCCGCGCCGGCGGTTCGGCGATGACTTTGCCGAGATACCGGTCGAGAGCCTCCATGTCGATGGCCGCATCCAGCGAGGCCACGACGAACAGTACCGGCACTTCGCCGGCATAGGCATCAGGCATACCGACGGCCGCGCTGATCTGCACACCAGGAAAGACATTGGCGACATCTTCGATGTCGGATGGATTGATATTATGCCCACTGCGGACGATGAGGTCCTTTTCCCGCCCGGTCAGCACCAGGCGCTGATCCTCGGTCAGATAGCCGACATCGCCAGTGATCAGCCAGCCATCCGGACTGCGGATGCCCCGATTATGCGCGGGATCGACGTAACCTGGGAAAACCTGCGGACCGGTGACCTGCACCAGACCACTTTCCTGCGGCGCGCAGGGCATATTCTCCCGCGCGGGATCTAAACTGGTGACGCGCGTGCGGGCAAAGGGCGCGCGGAAGCCGACGCTGCCCTGCACCGGCATGGCACGGCCGGCATTGAAGGCGATGGCTGCCGCAGTTTCGGTCATGCCGTAGGTTTCATACAGCCGGATGCTGGTGCGCGACTGGAACCGGTCGCTGACCGCCTTCGGGCAGACGGCGCCGCCGGTGAGCCCCATACGGACCGAAGAGATATCGGCGCCATCGAGCGGCACTTCGGTGATGGCGGCAATCGAGGTCGGCACGCCGCCGACAATCGTCACCCTGAAATCTTCGACGATCTTCCAGTAGGTCGCGATCACGCCCTTGTCGCGCAACCCATACGGCGACGGCACGATCATATGGCCCCCGGCTGCCAGAACCGACAGCCCCGACGTGATGGTGCCGCCGACATGGAACAGCGGAAAGCCGTTGATCACGGAATCCAGTTCATCCAGGCCATGCACCTGGGCGAAGCTCCAGGCGGCATGAATCTGGTTGCCGTGCGTCAGTTGCACCAGCTTCGGGCGGCCGGTGGTGCCGCCGGTGTGGAACAGGGCGCAGACCGTATTGCGACCGGCCGTGCTGTCGAAATCGAGACCATCAGAACGGCAGCGCGCCTGTTCCGCGTTGAAATCCAGTTGACCGGGCGCAATGCTGGCTGATGCCCCCAGCACCACAATGTTGCGCAATGTGGGCGTCAGCGCGATGACCTCGTTCGCCTTGCGCCACACGTCCGCATCCAGTTCCTCCGCTGGAATGACCAGGGTGGTCGCGCCTTCTGCCGCGAGCAGATCGGCAATCACCGGTGCATTCAGCAGATAGTTGATCGTGCTGGCCACCCCGGCTGTCTGCGCGCCATAAAGCGCTTCGACCATGCCGGGCAGGACCGGCGTCAGGAATGCGACGACGCCACCTGTATCTTTGCCGAGTCGATGGAAGAAATTGGCCGCGCGGATAATGGCCCGGCACAGATCTGCATGCGTCAGCGTGGCGGATTGTCCGACATAGCCGCCGGCGGCGATCATGGTCAGCGCCGGCCGCGACGGATGCAGTTCTGCCGTGGCGCGGAACAGGTCGAGCAGCGTGTGCGCGCGGACCAGCGCGTCATACGGCATCGCCTCGAGGGCCTCGACATCCGCAATCGATGTGATGGTTCGGATCGCGCGTGTCGTCCTCATATCCCAACTCCGGTCTTCATACTCAATCCCGGCGGCTCAATGGACCGCCGCATACATGATGGTTTCTTCATCGGCCTGCCCGCCGGTGAATTCCTCGACGATCCGGCCCTGGCGCGACACCAGGATGCGGTCTGACAGATGCAGTATTTCCGGCAGGTAGGAGGAAATTACCACCACCGCCATGCCTTCATCGGCCAGACGGTTGATGAGCTGATGAATCTCAGCGATGGCGCCCACATCCACACCCCGGGTCGGTTCGTCGAAGATGATCAGCTTCGGCTTCTGCACCAGCGCCTTGCTGACCACGACCTTCTGCTGGTTGCCGCCCGACAGTTCAATCACGCGGGCGTCCGCATTGATCACCTTGATGTTCAGCGCCTTCGTCCATGTTTCGGCCAGCGCCTGCATCTCCGACATGCTGACCAGCCTCGAGCGGCTCTGTCCTCCGGCCATGGCGGCGACGTAGATATTCTCCGCCACCGACATCGTCTCGAAGAAACCTTCGAGCTTGCGGTCTTCGGTAACATAAATAATGCCATCGCGGATGGCGGGCCGCGGCACCCGGTAGCGCACCGGCCGGTCCTCCAGCCGAATCTGTCCGCCATGGAAGAAATCCCGCTTCAGGATGCCGGCGATCACCTTGGCGGTTTCCGTGCGGCCCGAGCCGATCAGGCCGAAAATACCGGTGATCTGGCTTGCAAAGACCGAGAAGGTGGTGTTGCGCACCATCGTGCCCATCGACAGGTTCTGTACGCTCAACACCTTGCGGCCTGCCGGCCGCGCACGGCGTCCATCGGCCCCGCCATAGAGTTCGTCCGACAGTGTCCGGCCGACCATGGCGCGCACGATGCGGTCGCGGTCGAAACTGCCCGTCCGATCGGTGATGACATGCTCGCCATCGCGCAGGATGGTGATGCGGTCTGAGATCTGCAGCGCCTCTTCCAGCGCATGGGAAATGAAGATGATCGAGACGCCCCGCACCTGCAGCCGTTTCACCAGGGCGAAGAAGTGGTGCTTCTCCTCAGGCGTCAGCGTCCCGGTCGGCTCGTCGAAAATGATGATCCGCGCCTTGTGGTGCACGGCGCGGGCAATCTCCACCATCTGCTTCTGACCCGCACCCAGGCTGGAGACGAGGGCCGTGGGATCGACCGGGAAATTCAGCGACTGCAGAAATTGCTGCGCCGCGATATAGATGCCCCGCAGACGATTGAACCATTTGGCGTCGCCCAGATACAGGTTCTGCGCCACGGTCAGCGACGGGACCAGGCTGGTCTCCTGATAGACCATGGCGATGCCCTGGCGCAGCGCATCCGACGGGCCGCGCAGGTCCGCCCGCTGCCCGTCCAGCACAATCTCGCCCGCCGTCGGCGTGACGACGCCGGCCAGCATCTTCGTCAGCGTCGACTTGCCGGCGCCGTTCTCGCCCAGCAGGGCATGCACCTCGCCCTGCTCCAGCGTGAAGGAGACGTCCCTGATGGCGGGAACGCCGCGATATTCCTTGGTGCCGTGCCTGAGTTCTAGAATCGCCGTCATGACCGGGCCTGCCTTTACGAACCGAGATCGAGCCGGACAACGACATCGTCGCCTCTTGATGCCACATACAGCGCTCCGTCATGAACGACTGCGCCAGTAATGCCATGCGTCGCGCCATCGGCGCGGCTCTGGAAGCTGTCGACAGGCAGGCAGTCCTGATCCAGCAGGGCAACCATGCCGAAGGACAATGTCGGTGCCCAGGGCTTCAGGATGCCGAGCTGCTTGACGCCGCCGCCCTGTAGCGGCTCGTAGTAGGATCGGCCGCTGCGATATGTGGGCGCGACCCAGTAGCGCGGATCGACCTCCGCCATCATCCGGCATCGGTATTGGTCCTCGCGCAGGATGAACTCCACCAGCTGGTTGCGTGGCGCGAACATGGTCATGACATAACCCACATGCGGCCCGCGGCCGATATGGCCGGGATAACCGGGCAGGTCACCCTGAATCTGCCGCCGCAGCATGCCGGTTGTTTTGTCGAGCAGGACGATCCGGTGTTTCCAGCTCTCCGCGACAATCAATCCATCGCCTGATACCACCAATCCGGCGGGATACGCGAGTCCGGCGGCGATGCGCTGCTGTTTGCGACTGCGCAGGTCGAGCCGCCAGATCGATCCGGAAGCATTCCGTTCCATCAGATCGCGCTGCCAGGCAGACGGCGGGTTCTGCGCCGAACCATGACTGACATAGAGGATGTCACCCTCCCCGGCCATCGCCGTGGGGCAGCGCGCACCCTCCTGCGGCAGGAAAGCGACCCCATCGAATTCGCCGCCGATGATTGCAAGACTGCCATCATCGCAACCAAAAGCGATTCCACCGGCGACTGCCACCAAGCAACTGATCTCTGTCGCGGCGTGGTGCAGGATTTTACCGGAACCACCACCCAGAAGATGCAGTTCGCTGCCGGAACTGACCACCAGGCCATCACGACCGGACGCGATGCCGCCCGGCGCGTGAACCGGAATGCGTTCCGCTGCATCATCAAGCCGCCGGTTCGGCCGCAGCGCGCCATCCAGGGCCGGCACGGTGATGGCGCTCTCGCCGCGACCGAGAAAGGAATCCAGAACCCGCGTAAAAAGGAAGCTCATTTGCTGCCCCAGTAGGACTGCGGCCCGGTCCAGTTCGGATCGGCACCGGCCAGCGACAGCCTGCCGATCCGGTTGTTGGAGATGCCGCCGATATAGAGATGCCCCCGGTGCTCGCGCATCGAGGTGATCATCGGGTGGTTCTTGCCGCCGAGATCCCAGAGCACATCGAGGATGCGACCGCTTTCATCGAACCGGACAATGCAGCCGGTATTGATATTGGGGAACAGCCATTCATCGGGCGCCACGCGACGCGCCATCCGGCGTCGGAAGCCGGGCATTTTCAGTGCGAGGTCCATGCTCGGCGTCCGGACGCCGACCAGCGCCAGCCAGTAGGTGCCATCCGAGGACCGGTTGATGTTGTCGGGATGACCAGGCAGGTCCGGAATCACCGTCTCGACGGTTCCCGCTCTGGGACCGCCGAAATAATACCGGCTGACGCTGCAGCTCCAGGTCTCGGCGAAGAGGAAGGATTCGCCGTCGTGGGTCATGCAGATGCCATTGGGGAAGGTCAGGTTCCGCAGCACCGTCCGCGTCGTGTTCGTCCGCGGGTCATAGCAGATGATGCGGCCATTGCCGCGCGATTCGAGACCATCGACCGGCCATTCATGCATCTCGTAGCGGGTGGTCGCTTCGCTGAAGAAGATGCGGCCATCCGGCGCGATGTCCAGATCGTCCGCCAGCCGCAGACGCGCATCGTCGATGATCGAGAAGGGCGTGCGGTTGGTTTCGTCGGTCAGCTTGGCGATCTGCCGGTCCATGCCAATGCGATACAGACCCATGCCACCGATGCAGCAAATCAGCGCACCGTCCCGGGCAAAGGCCATGCCGAGCGGGCGGCCGCCGACATGGGCGAAGACTTCCTGCCGCGTGTAGTCGGGCGCAAAGAACCGTACGATGTCGCCGGTACGGGTACCAGTGTAGATGTGATCGTTCTCATCCAGGATCACGTCCTCGGGCCCATCGACCTGGTTCAGGCCAATCAACGACACATCACGCAGGCGGTCGTTCAGCGCATAGGGCGAAGACGAGCCCCGCTCAGTGCCGGGCGGCGCCGGCAGGCTGCGAAAGGCTGGCGAGACATAGACCTTGGCCAGCACCTTGTGCCGGTTCTTCAGCCAGCGAACGTCGATCGCCACCGCAGCCAGCAGGATGAGGCCGAGGATCAGGGAATTCGCACCGCTGCCGGCGCCCACGCGCACCAGTCCGTTGATGATAATCATGACGGTGATCGCACCGAGCACGGCCTTGGCCGCCGAGCCGCGCCCCCCGCCGAGACTGTTGCCGCCGAGCACGGCTGCCGTCAGTACCGTGATCTCGAGACCGATGCCGACATCCGATCCAGCGCCGCCGAGGCGCGCGGCGAACAGGAAACCCGCCAGTGCGGCGAGTGTGCCCGAGATGACATAAGTGAGGCAGACGGTGCGGCGCACGTGTATGCCCACATTATGAGCCGAGCGGCGCGAACCGCCCACCGCCATCAGATGCCAGCCCGGCCGGGTGCGGCTGAACACCAGATGCACGACGATGGCAATGACCAGAAACAGCACGAAACTGAACGGCACCTGCGCGATCTTGCCGTCCCCGATGAAATCCCAGACGGCAGAATCAACGAAACCAGCCGAAATCTGCACGGCATATTTCAGCAGCAGCATATCGACGATGGAACGCACGATGATCAGTGTGACCAGCGTGGTGAGGAAAGCGCGCAGACGCAGATAACCAATCAGCAGGCCATTCACCAGGCCGACCGTGGCGCCGACCGCCAGTGTGATCGTGAAGGCCAGCCCAACCGGCAACTGGAAGAGGTTCAGCATCGCCAGCGCAGTGATATTCGCCAGCGCCAGCACTGAGCCGACGCTGAGATCTATCCCGCCAGCCAGCATGACGATGGTCATGGCGATGACCACAATGCCGAATTCGCCGAGCTGCCGGGTCAGCGCCGTCATGCTGCCGAGGCTGAGGAAATCCGGCATGGCATATCCAAAGCCGGCCAGCACTGTGACCAGGATGGTAAAGGGGATGGCGTTGTCGATCCACCTTTTGGCGAGAATTTCGCCAACGATATGATCTGGCACCAGTCTGTAGCGCCAATAGGCAATGGTATCTGCGATGGGCATCTGGGGACCTGGATATGGAATCATGTTCCGGGGCCAGGCACACGGCCGGCCCCGGAATGACGCGTGCTACTTCTTGGTCTCGAGCGTCCAGCAGGCACCAGGTTTCATGCTCTCCTTGGTGATGAAGGTGAGCGGTGAGAACAGTGTCGTCTTCGTCGCACCCGGCTTGGGCTTGTTCTGGAACAGCGACTGAATGATGTTGGCGATGTCGCGCGCCTGGGCCGGCACGTCGTAGCTCACCACTTCGCTGTAGACATCCTTGCTCAGGTTGTCACAGGCGGCCTGGTTGCCACCGCCCTGGGTGATCCAGTGCACCTTCTTGCCGGATTCGCGGATCGCGGCCCCGGTACCGACATCCATCACATCCCAGAATCCGACACCGCCACAGAGATCGGGATGCTGCTGCAGCACGGTGGCCATGATGCTCCGAGCCTTGGTCGCGTCCCAGTCGGCCGCCTGGTTGGCAACGACCTTCATCTGCGGGTTCTTGGACAGTACATTGTCCAAGCCCTTCATCTGATAGGCGCTGGCCGCCGCGGTCAACACGCCCTGCATGATGGCGATCTTGCCGTTGCCGCCATTGGCCGGACTGCATTTCTCGATCAGGCGATTGGCGATGCGCTCGCCCATGCCGACATAGTCGGCCCCGGCGAAACCGTCGGTCGAGTAGCTGGAGCGCATATTGACCTGGACAACATAGATGCCGGCCTCTTCCGCGCGCTTGAGCAGGCGGGCATAGGACTGCACATCCGGATTGTGCACCACGATGGCATCCGGCTTTTCCGCGATCAGCGAGGTAATCGCCTGCGCACCGGCATCGGTGTTCCAGTTGGGATCGCGGATATCGAACTTCACGCCGAGCGGCTCGAGCGCGTTGCGGATGCCCGCCGCCCAGCCTTCTGTGAGATCGAAGCCCATCGCAATCGGCACGAATACGACCCGCTTCCCCTTGAAGGCTGCGTAATGCGACGCCCGCGCGGGATCGTCGATCCCCTGCGCAGTGGCCGAGGTGCTGGCCAGGGAACTGGCCGACAGGATGGCGGCTGCCGCCAGCAGCGCTGTAATACCCTTCATGATTTCCTCCGTTGGGTTTGTTTTTTGTAAAATCTAGATATCGCCCTGTTGCGCGGTCTGTTCGTCCCGGGGGTTTATGATGGTGTCGGCGACGATGGCCGCGAGCAGAATCAGGCTCTTGATGACGTTCTGGACCGTGTACTGGATATCCATGATCGTCATGCCGTTGATCAGGACGCCGATCAGCAGCGTGCCGACGATGACATTGCGCACGCCCCCCTTGCCGCCAGACAGACCGATGCCGCCAAGCACCACGACGAGGATCACGTCATAGACGAAGGTGGAGTTGGCGACCCGGATGTTCATGCTGGCCACCGATGTGGCGGTCACCAGACCGGCGACGAAGCCGATCAGACCGGACAGCGCATACTGCATGACAATGACGGGACGCACCGGAATGCCGGTGATCCTTGCGGCCAGCGGATTGTCACCGATAGCGCGGATGAAGCGGCCGGATTTGACATAGCGCAGGAACAGCGCGCCGAGCAGGCAGACGCCGCCGAAGACCAGCACCGGCACCGGAATTCCCATGAAGGAACCGCTGCCAATCCAAACAATGGAACGCGCGGCATCCGGCAGATAGACGACATCGAGCGTGATCAGAAAATAGCGGCCGAAGCCGTAGATGAAAGTGCCCATCGCCAGCGTGGCAAAGATCGCCGGGATTTCGACATAGGCAATCAGGAAGCCGGTAATCAGCCCGGAGAGCAAGCAGAAACCCAGTCCCAGCAGCAGCGCGATGCCAAGCGGCATGCCGCCTGTTACGAGATTCAGCGTCCAGGCCAGCGACACCGCCATCACGGCGACCAGCGACAGGTCGATGCCACGCCCGATCACCACCAGCGCCATTGCGATCCCCAGCACGCCGAGTACCGAGACGCTGCGCAGCAGCGCGAGGAGATTTTGAGATGTCAGGAAACCCGGCAGGGAGATGGCGAAGGCTGCCGTAAGGACAAGCGCCAGCACCAGCACGATGCGCTCCTGGGTCAGATTCGCCGCGCGGAGCATAAGTTGTTTGCCTCCCAACTGATTTGGGCAGCCCGGAGAACAGGCTGCCGGGAGCTTTCCTACACCTCGGAGCGCGGTACTTCTTTTCCATATGCGCAAGAATCTTGCCTGTGCGTGCACTCGCAATGGGCGGAAGCGTTTTCCTGTTGCCCGATATTCGGGATTGGCAAAGAATGCTGACGTTCCGCCGTTCAAGTTCGAACGAGACTAAACGCGGCCGCCGGCGTTGCACGGCAGGCCGCTGTCCATTGGATGGCGTGGGAGGACAGCATGGATTTGGTATTCTCGACCGAAGCATTGGATCGTGCCAAACGCTATGCCGCCTGGCGCGATGCCATTTGCGACGTTTACGTTCACGTCAACGTCAAGGCGGACGATCCGGACAATTACGACGGCTTCATCCGCGAAACCCAGTTCGGCAATGTCGCCATGACGGAATGCCTGGTGTCGCAGCAGCTGATCTCCAGGCGGAAGTCGCACCTGTCGAAGCTGGACAAGGATTGCTACTACGTCCAGTTCATCCAGCACGGCAGCGTCAACGTCGTACAGTCCGGCGACTCGTTCCACACTTCGGCGGGCGTGGGCGCCCTGTTCTGCGCCTCCGAGCCCTACGACCTGCAATGCATGGGCAAGGTGCGGTCCTATTATCTTGAGATTCCCCGCGAGACCTTCGGCAACCGCTTTGCCGGCGGCCAGGCGCCGCTGGCAGCGACCATGAGCACCGGGCGCGGACTGGGCCGTATCGCTGTCGAATTCTGCTCGATGCTCGCCAGCCAGGGCACCAATCTGGACACGGCAATTCGGGCCCGCCTCGGCGAAGAGCTGATGGACGTCCTGGCCCTAGCCTTCGATTCCGCCCATCGGGATGAACCGATGACGGAGCAGGTGGTACAGAAGGCACGCCTGCGGTCGGTCAAGGCCTGGATCGAGGATCACCTCTGCGAACCGGCGCTGAGTCCGGAGCTGATCGCCAAGAGCAATGGCGTTTCGCTGCGCTACCTGCATGCCCTCTTCCGCCTCGAGGGCCAGTCGGTGTCGAACTGGATCTGGAACCGCCGGATCGAGCTGGGCCATGACATGCTGCTGCGATCCGACCACAATGCCCGCTCACTCACTGAGATCGCCTATCGCGTCGGCTTCAGCAGCTCCTCGCATTTCAGCACGATGTTCCGCCGCCGCTTCGGCATCCGGCCGTCGGACGTGACCAGGAGCAGGTCCTCCTAAACATCCGATTGGTCGCAGAATTTCGTGGGACTTTTTTAAGACGACAGAATCCCCATATGTGAGCTTCCCAAGCTTACGGCGGGGAGGGTCGATCCTCCCCGCCCGCGCCAGCCCTTAGCTGATCAAGCTGCTGACAAAGCTTACGACAGCATTCAATTCCCTCAAAAGGCACTCTACTCGCCATCGCCGGCCTGCCGTTTGATCAGCCGGGCTACGGCCGGTTTGAGCCCGGCCATGAAAATATCGATCTTTGCATTGGTGACCGCCGTTGGCTCGGGCGGCACCGCCGTTCCGTAAATATACTGGCGGATGCCGTCATAGACGATCGAGCCGTGCAGACCCCAGTACAGCTCCAGCTCGGCGGGACTGACCGGAACCGTGGCAACAGACGGCAACCCACATTCGTGGCGGACCTCGCCGCACAGCACCAGCAGGATCCGTTCGCGCACCAGCCGCAGATAGCGCTGGTTGAAGCCGACATTGCGCATGCCGGCCTGGAAGAAGATGCGCATCCAGTCGTGATTCACGATGGTCGGATAGTATTCCGTGTAGAACCGTTTCAGCCGCACCGCTACAGGCGTGCTGCGATCCTCGATCCAGTCCTGCCATTCCGGATTCCACCGGTTGAGGTAGATCTCCTTATAGACGCGATCGACCAGGTCCTGCTTGGTCGGGAAATAGCGGAACAGCAGTGGCTGCGTGATGCCCAGCCGCTTGGCCAATTCGCGCGTCTGCCCGTCGAAGCCGACTTCCGCGAAAAACCGGATCGCGCCGAGAACAATCTGCTTCTCGCGCTCATCCGGGAGCAGACGATGACGCTTGGGGGCTGTTCCAGCCTTCGGTTTTTTTCGTTTGTTTACCGTCGTCATTTTGCAGCGCACCTTCACAATCGTTGTTTATCAGATGATAAATAGTATTGACTCATCGCGATACGCTCGCCTAACGTCCTCGCGCCGGCCACAGAAGCCGGAAGGGCCCGGAATTCATACACAATGCGGGCTGCAGGAGGAAACCGGTGAAGGCACCGCCGTTCGGCTATGTGAAGGCGCGCGAGCTCGGGCAGGTCTTTGATCTGCTGGATCAGCATGGCGACGAGGCAAAAATCCTGGCCGGCGGCCAGAGCCTGATCCCGTCGCTCAATCTGCGCCTGTCCCGTCCGACACTCCTGATCGATATCAATGCCATCGCCGATCTGCAGGGCATCCGGGAGACCGCCGAGACCATCGTGGTCGGCGCGCTGGCGACGCATGTGGCGCTGGAGAAATCTCCCATCATTTCCAGATACGTACCGCTGGTGGCAGCGGCAATGCCGCATATCGCGCACCCCGCCATCCGCAACCGCGGCACCATCGGCGGCAGCCTTGCTTTTGCCGATCCGGCAGCCGAACTGCCGGCTTGCGCAACCGCGCTGGAGGCGACCTTCATCCTCCGGGGCCGCAGCGCTGAGCGCCGCGTCAAGGCCGCGGGCTTTTTCCACGGCCTGTTCGAGACCGATCTGCGCCCGGGCGAAATCCTGGCAGCCATCGAGTTTCCGAAGGCAACCGCCAGTCATCGCTTTGCGTTTTCGGAACTGGCGCGACGCCACGGTGACTACGCGATGATCGGCCTGGCGGCGGCATCACCGCAGCCCGGCACGCTGCGACTCGCCTATTTCGGCGTGGCGGATCGCCCCGTGGCCGCCGACCGCGCCGCAGCCTGCCTTGTCAAAGATGGCGCGGCCGGAATCGAAGCCGCCTGCGCCTGCCTGGCCGAAGATCTTGAGCCCAGCGGCGACCTGAATGCAGGGCCGCAGACCAAACTGCATCTGGCCGGAGTGCTGCTGCAGCGCGCCCTGCCGTCCCTGCTTACCTCAGCCTAGAGAGTCCCATGGAGCAGCACGATATCAACGTGATCGTGAACGGACAGAAGCTGCGGCGCCGCGTATCCGCGCGCCAACATCTGATCGATTTCCTGCGCAATGAACTAAGCCTGACCGGCTCGCATCTCGGCTGCGAGCACGGTGTCTGCGGCGCCTGCACCATCCAGGTCAACGGCACCGCCGTGCGCGGCTGCCTGATGCTGGCCGTGCAGGCCGACGGCGCGTCGGTTGATACCATCGAGGGCCTGAGCGACAGCGGTGCCATTGCCGATCTGCAGGACGCCTTTCACAAGCATAACGCCCTGCAATGCGGCTTCTGCACGCCGGGCATGCTGGCGACCGCCGCCGAATTGGTCGAGCAGCATCCCAATGCCGATCGCGAGGAAATCCGCGCGCATATTTCCGGCAATTACTGCCGCTGCACCGGTTATCACGCGATTGTCGATGCCATCGCGACCGTGCTCGACGCACGCCGGAAAGCTGCCGGCGGGAGCGGCGCATGAGCAGCGCTCCGCCCGTCTCCTTCTTCGACCGCCCGAACAGCTATATCGGGCGCACCGTGCCGCGCCCGAACGCCAAAAAGCTGCTGCAGGGGCGCGGGACTTACGTTGATGACATCACCCTGCCCCGCATGACGCATGTGGTCTTCGTGCGCAGCCCGCATGCGCATGCCAAAATCATCGGCATCGACCGCGCAGCCGCGCAGGAGATGCCCGGCGTCATCGCCATCGTCACCGGACCCGAGCTTGCGAAGGTGATCACGCCCTGGGTCGGTGTGCTGACACATATGAAGGGGCTGAAATCCGCGCCGCAGCATGCGCTTGCCATCGACCGCGCCTGCTGGCAGGGCGAGGCCGTGGCCGCCGTGGTGGCAGAGACCCGCGCCGAAGCCGAAGATGCCGCCGAAATGGTGGTGGTCGAGTGGGAAGAACTGCCCGCCGTCGTCGATATGGAAGCCGCGCTGGACGCCAGCACACCGGTAATCCACCCTGAACTGGGCGACAATCTCGCCTTCAGGCGCGAACTGGTGACCGGCGAGGTCGATGCTGCTTTCGCCGCCGCCGATCATGTCTTCGAGGAAGTGTATCATACCGGCCGCCATACCGGCGTCTGCCTGGAACCACGCGCCGTGCTGGCCGACTACCAGCCGGCCGAGGGCAAGCTGGTCGCCTATCAGGCGACGCAGGCGCCGCACATGATCCAGAACCTGCTGGCCAAGCATCTGAACCTGACCGAATCCGATGTGCGGGTGATCTGCAAGGATGTCGGCGGCTCGTTTGGCATCAAGGTTCATATCTATCCCGACGAAATGGCCACGGCGGCCCTGTCGGTTCTGCTGCGGCGGCCGGTGAAATTCATCGCCGATCGGCTCGAATCTTTTGTCACTGACATCCATGCCCGCGATCACCGCATCAAGGGCAGGATCGCGGTCAACACGGATGGCGAGATCCTGGCCTTCGAGATCGACGACCGCACGGCCATCGGGCCCTACTCGGTCTATCCGCGCACCAGCGCGGTCGAGGCCAATCAGGTGGTCAACCTGGTCGGCGGCCCCTACAAGCACAAAGCCTATCGCGCTTCCACCGAAGTGGTGTTCCAGAACAAGAACGTGACCTGCCAGTATCGCGCGGTCGGACATCCGGTGGCCTGCGCGGTCACCGAAGGCCTGGTCGATCTGGCCGCGCGCAAACTCGGCATCGACCCTGCCGAGATCCGCCGGCGTAACCTGATCCCCGATGACGCCTATCCTTACACTGGCCTTGCTGGCCTGCCCTATGAAAGCCTGTCGCATCACGCCTCGCTCGACAAATTACTGGCGCTGATGGATTACGACGGCTTACGCGCCGAGCAGGCCGAGCTGCGCAAGTGTGGCGTCTATCGCGGCATCGGCCTGGCCAGCTTCATCGAAGTCACCAACCCATCGTCGGCCTTCTACGGCATCGGTGGCGCACGCATCTCGTCGCAGGATGGTTGCACCATACGGCTCGATCCGACCGGCACCATCATCTGCGCCACCGGCGTGACCGAGCAGGGCCAGGGCACCGAGGCGATCATCGCGCAGATCGCGGCGACCGCTGTCGGTGTCACCATGGAAAAAGTCCGCGTCATCACTGGCGATACCGATGCCACGCCCTATGGCGGCGGTACCTGGGCCTCGCGCGGCGCCGGCATCGGCGGCGAAGCAGCGCTGCAGGCCGGCAAGGCGCTGCGGCAGAATATCCTCGCCGTTGCCGCCGCCATGCTGCAGGCCGCGCCGGAGACCCTCGACATCCGCAACGGCACCGTGGTCGATGCCGACACCGGCAACGAACGACTCCCGCTGGAAGAGATTGGCCGCGTCGTCTACTTCCGGCCGGATACCTTGCCAAAAGGCCTGCAGCCCGAATTCGTGGTGACGCGCCATTACGTGCAGAAAGACTATCCCTTCGTCTTCACCAACGGCATCCAGGGTTCATATCTGGAGGTCGATACCGAGACCGGTTTCGTCACCCTGCTGAAGCATTGGTGCGTCGAGGATTGCGGCACCATCATAAATCCGCAGCTGGTCGACGAACAGATTCGCGGCGGCGTCGTGCAAGGACTGGGCGGCGCATTGTTCGAGCATTGCATCTACGACGATCGCGGCCAGCTGGTGAACGGTTCGATGATCGACTACCTGGTGCCGATGGCCGGCGAAATGCCGGATATCATTGTGGGCCATGTCGTCTCGCCGACCGCCAGTTCCGAACTTGGCGCCAAAGGCGCGGGCGAAGCCGGCACGGCTGGCGCACCGGCCGCGGTGATGAACGCGATCAACGACGCGCTGCGGCCGCTGAATGTCAGTCTCACGGCGCAGCCGTTCACACCCGAATCGATATTGCTGGCATTGGGCAAAGTCCAAGCCGGGAGAAAATGAGTTTCAGCAGGCGCGTATCAAACGGCCACAAGAAGGGCCGCAACATAACCATGTGGAGGAAACCATGATCAGCAAGCGTAACTCCAAGCGCTCCGGCATGAGCCGGCGTGAAGTTCTGGCTGCCGGTGCCGGCGGCGTCGCCCTCGCGGGCTTTAC
Organism: Ferrovibrio terrae; assembly: GCF_007197755.1. Taxonomy (NCBI): domain Bacteria; kingdom Pseudomonadati; phylum Pseudomonadota; class Alphaproteobacteria; order Rhodospirillales; family Rhodospirillaceae; genus Ferrovibrio; species Ferrovibrio terrae. The sequence continues at coordinate 2,064,577 of NZ_CP041636.1, read as the reverse complement.
CCCGTCCTTGTTCTCGATCGCCAAGGCACAGACCGGCACGATCAAGATCGGCTTCCCGGTGCCGCTGACCGGCCCGTTCGGTGCCGAAGCAAATGATCAGGTCAAGGCCGCCGAAATCGCGGTCAAGGAATTCAACGACGCCGGCGGCTTCCAGGGCCGCATGGCCGAACTGCTCGTCCGCGACGACAAGCTCAATCCCGGTGAAGCGGCGACCCGCACACTGGAACTGATTGAAAAGGACAAGGTCAACTACGTCGTCGGCTCGCTGTCGGCTGCCGTGCAGCTCTCGATCAACAACGTGACCAAAGAACGCGGCGTGATCTTCAATTCGATCAGCCAGTCGGATGCGATCAACGAGGTCAAGGACTGGAGCAAGTTCACCTTCCACGAGGCGCTCAATCCGCATATGACCGCCGGCGCCGTCGGCCGCTATGCCTTCTCCAAGTTCGGCAAGAAAGTCGTCTACCTGACCGCCGACTATGCCTACGGCCATGAAATGGTGCGTGGCTTTGAATCTGCCGGCAAGCCGCTCGGCGCCACGACGCTGGCCGATATCCGCCATCCGATCGGCGCCAACGACTATTCCGCCTTCCTGCCGCGCATCCAGTCGCTGCGTCCCGACGTGCTCTGCATCTGCAACTTCGGCCGCGACCAGGTCAACGCCGTGAAGCAGGCCACCGAATTCGGCCTGAAGGAAAAGATCAAGATCGTCGCCCCCGTCCTGCTCTATACCGCCCGCGTTGCCGGCGGTCCGGAGATTTTCGAGGGCGTGGTCGGCGGCACCTCGTATTACTGGCGCCTGGAAGACACCGTTCCGACCGCCAAGGCGTTCAACGACAAGTTCCGCGCCGCCAATGGCGGGGCGGTGCCGTCCGATTACGGTGCGCTGGGCTATGCCGGCGTCCGCACAGTGCTTACTGCCGCCAAGACTGCCGGCAGCACCGACACCGACAAGGTTGTCGCGGCCATGCGCGCCCTGAAATACGACTTCTACAAGGGCCCGCAATACTATCGCGACTGCGACCACCAGTCCGTCCAGTCGGTTCTGGTGATCGAGTCCAAGAGCAAGGACATGAAGGACAAGAACGACGTGTTCAGCATCGTCGGAGTCGAGACACCCGATGAGAAGAATCTGCGCTCCTGCGCCGATCTTGGCCACAAGGCTTAATTGAGTTCCGAGCGCTACGCCGTGATGAAGGAATGGTGATGTCTGGTCTCACCCTGGATTTATTGCTGTTACAGGTCGTCACCGGCGTGGCGCTCGGCTCAGTCTTTGTTCTGTTGGCTATCGGTCTGTCGCTGATCTTTGGCATGCTCACCATCGTCAACTTCGCCCATGGCGCCTTCTACATGGTCGGCGCCTATATGGGTGTCTTCCTCTATGGCCTGACCAAGAACTTCTGGATCTGCCTCGTCCTCGTCCCGCTGGCCGTAGGCTCCATCGGGCTGGTGGTCGAGCGTTTCCTGATCCGGCCGCTCTATGGCCGCAATATCGACGATCCGCTGCTGCTGACCTTCGGCCTGGGCTACGTCTTCATCGAAACCATTCGTATTCTGTTCGGCCTGAACGGTATTCCCTTCAGCACCCCAGCCGGCCTGCGCGGTGCGGTCGATATCGGCATCGGCCATTTCCCGCTCTACCGTCTGTTCCTGATCGGCGCGACGGGTGTGCTGGTGCTGGGCCTCTGGCTGTTCATCGAGAAGACCAAGTTCGGCCTGATCATCCGCGCCGGTGCGCGTGACCCGGAAATTCTGAAAGTGCTCGGCATCGATGTGTCGAAAATCTGGCTGCTGGTCTTCGGCATGGGCACCGGTATTGCCGGCCTGTCCGGCATCCTTGCCGCCCCGCTGCAGGCCGTGACGCCCGAGATGGGCATTCCGGTGCTGGCCGAGGCTTTCGTGGTCACCGTGGTCGGCGGCATGGGCTCGCTGATTGGTGCGGTCACCGCCGGACTCATGGTGGGTATCGTCGTCGCCATGACGTCGCTGTTCATGCCGGAAATGGCCAAGGTTTCGATTTTCCTGCTGATGGCGCTGGTGCTGCTGGTCCGCCCGCAGGGACTGTTCGGCCGCGCCGGACTGATGGGCTGAGCCATGATCGCTACGACCAGCGCCGCCTCCCTCATTGCCTTCGGCAAGCGCCATCGCGCCGCCCTGGCCATTGCCGTCCTGCTCGTCTTCCCCTGGTTGATGCCCTACGAAGCGCTGGCGGTGAACATTCTCGTGCTCGGGCTTTACGCCGTCGGGTTCAACCTGCTGTTCGGCTATACCGGCCTGCTGTCCTTCGGCCATGCCGCCTTCCTCGGTTCCGGCGCTTATGGCTGCGGCATCGCGCTGGTGCATTTCGGCGTGCCATGGTTCGGTTCGATCCTGATCGGCGTGCTGCTATCGGCATTCTTCGCCGCGATCATGGGCTTCCTGGCGATCCGCACGCGCGGCATCTACTTTGCGATGGTGACGCTCGCGCTGTCGCAATGCGTCTACTACCTCTTCTATCAGGCGGTGAACCTGACCGGCGGCGAAAACGGCCTGCGCGGCATCAACCTGTCGGAAATCGGCATCCTCGGCTTCAGCGTCAATTTCCTCAATCCGACGACGAAGTACTACGTCATCCTGGCCTTCGTCGCCTTCGCGCTGTGGCTGTTCTCCCGCCTGCTCGCCTCTCCCTTCGGCGCCGTGCTGGAGGCGATCCGCGAGAATGAAAGCCGCGCACGCGCCTGCGGTTACGACGTGGCACGGGTCAAGTTCATCGCCTTCGTGATCTCGGGCGCCTTCTGCGGCTTGGCCGGTGCGCTGAAGGCGTTGCATCTGTCGATCGTGCCGATCGAGACCCTGCATTACCTGACGTCCGGACAGGTCGTCATGATGGCGCTCCTCGGTGGCATGAACACCTTCTTCGGGCCCTTCGTCGGCGCCGCCGCCTTCCTGCTGCTGGAAGACATGCTGACCACGATGACCAGTCACTGGCAACTCGTACTCGGCGCCGTCTTCGTGATCTTCGTCCTGTTCTTCCCCAAGGGAATCTGGGGCTCGGCGCTGGCCTGGATGGTGCGGAAATGAGCGAGATCATCCTGTCGACTCGCAACGTCGGCAAAAGCTTTGGGGGTTTCGTTGCCCTGAAAGATATTTCCATCGAATTCGAGCGCGGCAAGCTGACCGCGATTATCGGCCCGAACGGCGCCGGCAAGAGCACCTATTTCAACATCCTGTCCGGCGCCTTCCCACCCACCACGGGACAGCTGCTGTTCCAGGGCCGCGACATCTCGACCCTGCCGCAGCACAAGTTTGCCAGCAACGGCATCGCCAAGTCGTTCCAGATCACCAACGTGTTCCCGAAACTCTCGGCCTTCGAGAATGTGCGCGTGGCCGTGCAGGCACGTCAGGTCGGCCTCAATCCGTGGCGCAACCGCGACGGCTATACCGAGGTGAACCGCCGCGCCCGCGAACTTCTTGCACTCGTCGGGCTGGAGAAACAGGCCGACCGCATCGCGCAGGACATGGCGCATGGCGAACAGCGCGCGCTGGAAATCGCCATGGCGCTGGCCGCCGAACCGGTCCTGCTGCTGCTGGATGAGCCCACCGCCGGCATGTCGCCCGAGGAAACCCGGGTGATGATGGACCTGATCCAGCGCCTGAGCCGCGACCGCACCATCATCCTGGTCGAACACAAGATGAAGCTGGTGATGGGTATCTGCGAACGCATCATCGTCCTGCATCATGGCGAGCTGCTGGCCGATGGCACGCCGCAGGAGGTGCGGACGAATGCCGAGGTCAAGCGCGTCTATCTCGGACAGGGGCGCCACTGATGCTGAAGATCGCCAACCTGTCGGCCTGGTACGGCCACAGCCACATCCTGCAGGACATCTCGCTGGAGGTGAAGCGCGGCGAGATCGTCACCCTGATCGGGCGCAACGGTGCCGGCAAAACCACGACCTTGCGCAGCATCATGGGCCTGGTGCCCAAGCGGCAGGGCAGCGTGGTGTTTGATGGTGAGGAAATCCTGGCCGAGCCAGCGCACAAGCGCTTTCATCGCGGCCTCGCCTATGTGCCGGAAGAGCGCCGTATCGTTCCCGGCCTCAGCGTGCTGGAAAACCTGCGCCTCGGCATCATCGGCAGCGCCAATCGTTCAAAAGAGAACGAGCGGATCGACCTGATCGCCGAGACCTTCCCCCGCCTCAAGCAGCGCCTGGGCCAGGAAGCCATCACCATGTCGGGCGGCGAGCAGCAGATGCTGGCGATTGCCCGTGCCATGATGGCCGAGCCGCAGATGATCCTGCTGGATGAGCCTTCGGAAGGCATCATGCCGATCCTGGTGGACGAGATGTTCGAGCTGTTCCGCAACATGAAGACGGCTGGCACCACCATCATGCTGGTGGAACAGAATGTCGAGCTGGCGCTGGGGATTTCGGATCGCGCCTACATCATGGACCAGGGCGAGATTGTGTACCACGACACCGCAACCGCCCTGCTGGCCGACAAGGCCATGCAGGAACGCTATTGCGCTGTCTGAACACGGGAGGAAGCAGCTATGGGCATCAACAGGCTGGCGCATTACTCGATCCGCACGACCGACCTTGAGGCGTCGCGCGCCTTCTATACCGACATCCTGGGTTTTCGCGTCGGCTTCCGGCCCGAATTCAAATTCCCCGGCATCTGGCTCTACATGGGCGATGATGACGACAAGGAATACGGCACCGTCCATATCATCGGCATCGATCCGAACGATCCGCAGGGCCTGATCGACTATCTCGGTGACAAGCCGCTCGACAGCCTGCAGGGCACCGGCACGGTCGATCATATCGCCTTCACCGCCAACGATCTGGCGGCGATGCGTAAAAACCTGACTGCTCGCGGCCTGGAGTTTTTTGAACGCACGGTGCCCTCGCTTGGCCTGCACCAGCTGTTCCTGACCGATCCCTCCGGCGTGACGATCGAACTGAACTATCCGGCCGCCGAAGCCGGAGCGTGATCCGGTGCGGCGCGCGCTGATTGCCGGCGGCTCGCTGGGCGGCCTGCTGGCGGCCAACATGCTGCATTGCGCCGGCTGGGACGTGCTGGTGCTGGAACGCGCCAATGCGACTCTCTCAGGCCGTGGCGCCGGCATCGTCACGCATCCTGAACTCTTTGACTGCCTTGAGGTGGCCGGGCTTACGGTTGATGACAAGATCGGCGTGCCGGTGCCCGGTCGCATCACGCTGGGTCGCGACGGCCAGGTGCTGCAGGAAAGCACCCTGCCGCAGATTCTCACCGCCTGGGGACGGCTTTATCACCTGCTCAAGGCGGCACTGCCGGCTGATCTTTATCGCTTCGGCGCAGGTTTGCGTGCGTTCGAGCAGGATGACGCTGGTGTTGCGGTCACCCTCGCCGATGGGTCGCAGCAGCATGGCGATATCCTGATCGGCGCAGATGGCATCCGTTCGACTGTCCGGCAGCAATTGCTGCCGCAGGTTCGCCCGGGCTATGCCGGCTATGTCGCCTGGCGCGGCCTCGCGGATGAAGCCGTGCTGTCGGAAGCCACGCATCGCGCCATCTTCGAGCGCTTTGCCTTCTGCCTGCCGCCGGGCGAGCAGATACTAGGCTATCCCGTCGCCGGCACCGGGGACAATCTGGCGCGCGGGCATCGCCGTTTCAACTTCGTCTGGTATCGCCCGGCCGACGAGCAGAGCCAGTTGCCCGACCTGCTAACCGACGAACAGGGCCACCGGCATGACGACGGCATCCCGCCGCAGCTGATTCGCGCCGATGTACACCAGGCCATGCTGCGCGCCGCCGACGAGGTGCTGGCGCCGCAGTTTGCCGAGATCGTGCACAAGGCGACGCAGCCTCTCGTGCAGCCGATCTACGACCTGGACTCGCCGCAGCTCGCCTTCGGCCGCGTCGCGCTGCTCGGTGATGCCGCCTTTGTGGCCCGGCCGCATTGCGGCATGGGCGTGACCAAGGCAGCGGCCGATGCGAAGTCGCTCACGCAGGCTCTGGCGCAACTGCCGGACGATCCCGTGCAGGCGCTGAAGACTTACGACAGCCAGCGCCAGCCGATCGGGCGTTTTCTCGTGGGTCATGCGCGCAGCCTCGGCGCCTATATGCAGGCGCAGATTCTGACGTCCGAGGAACGGCAGATGGCGGAACGCTATCGTTCGGTCGAGGCAGTGATGCGCGAGACCGCTGTCTCCCCGGCACTTCACTAAGGAACCGACAAGATGCAAATGGCAGGTGACGTCAGCATTGCCGCGGACCGGCAGCATGTCTGGAACGCGCTCAACGACCCCGACGTGCTGCGGCAATGCATTCCCGGCTGCGAGACGGTGACGCGCGAGGGCGACCACGTGCTGCTGGCCAAGGTGACGGCGAAGATTGGCCCGATCAAGGCCGGCTTTTCCGGCAAGGTGACGCTGTCCGAGCTCGACCCGCCGAATTCCTACGTGATCTCCGGCGAAGGCAGCGGCGGCGCGGCGGGCTTTGCCAAGGGCAGCGCCGCCGTGAAACTGACTACGGTTGGCAGCGTGACCCAGCTGCATTACGAGGTCGAGGCGGCCGTCGGTGGCAAGCTGGCGCAGATTGGCGCCCGCCTCATTGATACGACTGCGAAAAAAATGGCCGAAGACTTCTTCAGAAAATTCGTCGAGATCGCAGAAAGCACCTCTACGGCAAACCCGACAGCGAAAATCTCTGCCGCGGCATTGCCAGAGAAACCGGCACAGAGCATCCGCCCGCTGGTCATCGCAGCCGTCGTCGTTCTAACGGCTGCCGCAGCATTCTACCTCTCGCTTTAACCGCCGACTGATGTGCCCCATCTGCATTGACCTGATCGGGCGACGAGCGATCAGGTCAATGACAGGGGTTTGCAAATTCAATCATGGGCAATTTGAGACACACCGCTGCTAAAGCGTGCGAACAATAGTTGCCCGAGCAGCTAACTCATCTGCAGTTTCCGGTATTTCCCAGCTGGGCAGAGCGGTAAAGTCGGCTCTCACCGCGACGCGGCCAGAGCCGGCACCGGCTGCGCCGCCTTTAACCAGGCCCGCCATCCGCCGAGCGACGTGATATCCGGCGCATCCGCTGCGGCGATGGCCTCGCAGAGGAAGCCCTTGACCATCTGACCATCTTCCATTTTCACGTCACCGATCCCCAGCGGAACCGGAATCCCGGCGACGAAAGTCCCGAAAGCCGCGATCGGCAGCTGCCAGAGTTCACCGAGAATCGCCATGCCATCCTGCCGCGTCCGCACCAGGCCTGGTCGCGGCAACGCACCTGCTATGACATAGAGACGGTAATCGGGCGATGTGTGGCATTCGGCAACCAGCCGTCCGCCCAGAGTCTGTAACTGGTAATTCAGCGGCAGCCCCGACATATGAGCGCCGAAGACGGCGAGGTTGATATAGGGATAGTTCGCGCTGGTGCCCGGCATGGCCGTCGACTTTGAAGCGTCGGGCATGCCATGCCCGGTCGCGCCGAGTGGCAGGCCGACGCTGCGATGGAACGCGCCGCCAATGGCGGCCAGCAGCGGCTCGGTGAAGCAGGGCCCGATCAGTGTGATTCCGGCCGGCAGCCCATCCGGCTGGATGCCATTCGGCACCGCCAGTCCGGCAAGATCGAAGTAATTCACGAAGTTCGTGTAATAGCCGAGATTGCTGTTCAGTTGAACCGGATCGGCAAGCAGGTCTTCGATCCGGTAGATCGTACCGCTGGTCGGCAGCAGCATCACATCGATTTTCCGCCACGTTCCGAGCGAGGCCTGCTGCAGTTCGCGGATACGATAATAATGTCGGTGCACATCGACGCCGGATGCCTGTTTCCCTGCCTCGATGATCTTGCGCGTGATGGGGTGCAGCGCTTCGGGGTTGCTGTCGAGGAAGTCGCCCAGCGCTGCCGTGCGTTCTCCCGTACCGGCCGGCGTATAGAGCAGCCCCGCGGCTTCGGCGAAGGGCGCGTAGTCAATTTCCACTTTTTCGCCCCCCAGCGCGAGCATGCGGCTGACGGCATCCTGGAAAAGTGTCTCGGCAGCGCGGTTGCCGAAAAATTTAAGCTGGCTTTCGCGCGGCACGCCGAAGCGGAACCCCTGTGGCACCGCCGAGGCGTGCGCCTGCCAGCCGGCCGGAACCGCGCGACTGTAAGCATCCGAAGCATCGTATCCGGCGGCCGCGGCCAGCACGGTACTGGCGTCGTCGGTGGTCAGCGCGAAGATCGAGATACAATCGAGTGCCCGACACGCGGGCAGCATGCCGCTGGCACTCAGAATCCCGATGCTCGGTTTCAGGCCGACGATGTTGTTGAAGCCGGCCGGGACGCGGCCCGAGCCGGCCGTATCGGTGCCCAGGGCAAAACTGACGAGGCCGGCGCTGACAGCAACCGCCGATCCGGAACTGGATCCGCCTGGAATGTAATCGGCATTGAATGGATTGCGCGCGATACCATAAGGACTGCGCACACCGACGAGGCCGGTGGCGAACTGGTCGAGATTGGTTTTCCCGATGAGAATCGCGCCGGCAGCCAGCAGTTTCTCCACCACTGTCGCCGAACGTTCGGGCATGAAGGTGAAGTCCGGGCAGGCGGCTGTCGTCGGCAAGCCGGCCACATCGATGTTGTCCTTCACCGCGAAGGGAATGCCCCACAGTGGCTGTTGCGCCCCGCGTCCCGACGCCTCCAGCGCAGCGGCGCGGGCCATGGCTGTTTCCCGCGGCACCAGAGTGATCCAGACGCCTTCCTCGCCGCGCGCCTCGATACGGTCGTAAATGGCCGAGACCAGCGCCGCGGGCCGCAAGGCCTGATCATAGGCAGCACTGACGCTTTTCAGGTCGAGCGAGATATCCATAAGCCTGACTCCAAAGGAAACTGATGCATTGTATGCAATTGCCATACCGGCACAGGGGCTGTTAAATCTCTGGTAAATCAATGTTCTAGCTTGAGGCAATTGCCCAAGCATTGCATACAATCCGGAGCATATGCCTATTATTTCACCGTTTTTTGTGAGCGACGCTTCGGCAAGCACGAACCATCCCCGGAAGAGTTTCTCCTGCCGCAACAGGCGATTATCCCTTCCCACGTGCCCCCCGCCCCGTATTGGCACATCGGTTGCAAAGACAGCAGCCATCAGACACGCAGCAACGGGGGACCTGTCATGCAACGCCGCGTATTCCTATCCGCTTCATCCGCCATCGTCGCTGCAGCTCTGCTGACCACACTTACGCCCGCCCCGGCCGCTGCGCAGTCCCGCCAGGAAACCCTGCTGGTGCTGGTGGAGAATGGTCCGAACAATCTCGATATCCATGGTCTCGGCACCAGCTTCCGCTCCTATGTGGCGGCGTGGAACATGTATGACCGCCTGGTCACCTTCGGCCGCAAGACGCTTCCAGACGGCACGCTGAGCTACGACTACAGCAAGATCGAGCCTGAACTGGCCGAGAGCTACAGCGTCGCTCCCGACGGCGCCTCGATAACCTTCAAGCTGCGCAAGGATGCAAAATTCCATGACGGCGCGCCTGTCACGGCGAAGGACGTGAAGTGGTCATATGACCGCGCCGTCAGCGTCGGCGGCTTCCCGACCTTCCAGATGGCCGCCGGCAGCCTGACCAAACCGGAGCAGTTCGTTGTCGTGGATGAGCTCACCTTCCGCGTCGATCTGCCGAAAAAGGACAAGCTGTCGCTGCCCGACATGGCTGTGGTGGTGCCGGCCATCTACAATTCAGAACTGGCCAAGAAGCATGCCACAGACAAAGACCCCTGGGCCATGGAGTGGATGAAAACCAACTCCGCCGCCGGTGGTGCCTTCAAGCTGGACAAGTGGACCCCGGGCCAGGAAATCACCTTCAATCGCAATGACGACTGGAAAAGCGGTCCGCTGCCCAAGCTCAAGCGCGTGATCATCCGCGAGGTTCCGTCGCCCGGCAACCGCCGCGCCCTGATGGAACGCGGCGATGCCGATATCTCGGTCGATATGCCGCAGAAGGATTCTTCAGAGATCGTCGCCGAAAAGGGGTCAGGCAAATACATCGTGGTCGGCGTGCCGATCGAGAATTCGCTGAAATACATCGGCCTGGTCACCACGCAGAAGCCGTTCGATAATGTGAAGGTGCGTCAGGCGGTCGCCCATGCGGTGCCCTATGACCAGATCTACAAGTCGGCGGTCTACGGTCGTGGCATTCCGATGGCGATGGGGCCGGGCGATGCGCCCAAGGACGCCAGCTGGCCGCAACCCTTCCCCTACAAGACCGACCTGGACAAGGCCAAGAAACTGCTGGCCGAGGCGGGCTATCCAGACGGGTTTGAGACCACCATCTCGATCGACCTGGGCGATGCCACCGCATCCGAACCGGAGGCCGTGCTGCTTCAGGAAAGCCTGGGGAAGATCGGTATCAAGGCCAGCATCGAGAAGATTCCGGGTGCGAATTTCCGCAATGCCATGCTGCAGAAGAACCGGCCGATCCACATCGCCAGCTTCGGCGGCTGGCTGAACTTCCCGGATTACTTCTTCTTCTGGGGCTATCACGGCCAGAATGCGGTGTTCAACACCATGGCCTACAAGAACCCGAAGATGGATGCGCTGATCGATTCCGCCCGCTATGAGACCGATCCGGCCAAGTACAAGAACGACGTGATGGGCTTCATCAAGCTGGCAATGGACGAGGCGCCGCGTATTCCGCTGTACCAGCAGATTCTCGATGTCGGCATGCAGAAGAACATCAAGGGCTACACCTACTGGTTCCACCGCCAGCTCGATTTCCGCCAAATCGAGAAGATGTAAGGCCAGGGCGCGTAGAGCAGGGGAGCGGCGATGCTGCGCTTGATTGGCAAACGATTGCTGGCGGCTGTGCCGAGCGTGATCGGCGTGCTGATCGTCACCTTCCTGCTCACCCGCGCACTGCCTGGCGATCCGGCCGCCTTCTTTGCCGGACCCGCCGCCACCCAGCAGGCCATCGACGAAGTGCGCAAGAGCCTCGGCCTCGACAAGACCCTGCCGGAACAATTCGTCGTATACCTGAAAGATCTCAGCACCGGCAATCTCGGCAATTCGATTGCCACGGGCCAGCCGGTGCTGACCGAAATCCGCACCCGCCTGCCGGCTTCGCTGGAACTCACGCTTTATGGCCTGCTGGTTTCCGTGCTGATCGCCGTGCCGCTGGGGATTCTTGCGGCGACACGGCCGGGATCGCTGGTCGACCATGCCTGCCGCGTCATCACCACCGCCGGCGTGTCGCTGCCAGCCTTCTTCACCGGGCTGCTGCTGGTCTACCTGCTGTATTACCGGCTGGGCTGGGCTCCCGCCCCGCTTGGCCGTCTCGACATATTTTTCTCCGCACCCACGACGGTGACCGGGCTTTACACCATCGACGCGCTGATCGAGGGCAATCTCGAAACCTTCCGCGCTGCCTGCGCGCAACTGCTGCTGCCGGTGATCGCACTGGCGATCTTCACCATGGCGCCGCTGGCCCGCATGACCCGCGCCGCCATGCTGGAAGTCCTGAACAGCGACTTCATCCGCACCGCCCGCGCGTCGGGCCTGCCCAAGGGCAAGATCATCTACGGTTATGCCTTCCGCAATGCGATGCTGCCGGTGATCACCACGCTGGGCATGGTCTTTTCCTTCCTGCTCGGGGCCAATGTGCTGGTGGAAAAGGTCTTTTCCTGGCCCGGGATCGGCACCTTCGCCATCGAGGCGCTGATTGCTTCCGACTATGCGCCGATCCAGGGTTTCGTGCTGACCATGGCGCTGCTTTATGTGGCGCTCAACCTCGCTATCGACGTTCTGTATATCGTGATCGATCCACGCGTGGGATTTGACGCATGAGCACCGCAGCAACCGTCAAGCATATCCGCTATGTGCTGACCGAAAATCCGGTCACGCTGTTTGCCTTCGGCCTGTTCGGATTCATCCTGCTCTGCGCCATCTTCGGTCCCTGGATTGCGCCTTACAATCCACTGCAGACCAATGGTGCCATGACACTGAAACCTCCGTCGGCGCAGCACTGGTTCGGAACGGATGCGCTGGGTCGTGACATTTTCAGCCGCGTGCTGGTTGCCACCCGGCTCGATCTCGGAATTGCGTTTGCCTCGGTGATCCTGACTTTTGCGATTGGTGCGCTGGCCGGTATAGCCGCCGGCTTTTTCGGCGGCTGGATCGATCGCCTGGTCGGTCGCCTGGCCGATACCATCATGGCCTTCCCGCTGTTCGTGCTGGCCATGGGTATCGTCGCAGCATTGGGCAACACGGTGGGTAATATCGTGCTGGCGACCGCGATCATCAACACACCACTGTACGCGCGCGTCGCCCGCGCCGAAGCCAATATCCGACGCAATGCCGGCTTCGTGGAAGCCGCGCGGCTGTCAGGCAACGGCGAAGGCCGCATCCTGCTGATGCAGATCCTGCCCAACATTCTTCCTATTCTGATGGTGCAGTGCTCGCTCACCATGGGCTATGCCATCCTCAACGCGGCAGGGCTGTCCTTCATCGGACTCGGCATTTCGCCGCCGACGCCCGAATGGGGCATCCTGGTGGCCGAGGGCGCCGCCTATATGATCTCGGGCGAATGGTGGGTGGCGCTGTTTCCCGGCCTGGCACTGATGACCGCCGTGTTCTGCTTTAACCTGCTGGGCGATGGGTTGCGCGACATCGTTGATCCCCGGAGACGCACATGAGTGCGTCGACCAGCGATAAAGCGGGGCGCACATGAGTGCTGTTCCGGTTCTCTCAGTCGACAATCTCAGTGTCGAATTCCGCACTCGTGGCGGCATCGTCAAGGCGCTGGAGCGCGTCAACTTCAACATCAACAAGGGCGAGATGGTCGCCATCGTCGGCGAGAGCGGATCCGGCAAATCGGTCACCGCCTATACGGTGATGGGCATTCTCGATGCCGCCGGCCGGGTCAGCCAGGGCACCGCCACCTTCGGCGGCCTCGACCTGCTGAACACACCGGAGAACGTGCTACGCGACATTCGCGGCCGCGAAATCTCGATGATCTTCCAGAACCCGCGCGTGGCGCTGAACCCGATCCGCCGGGTCGGCGACCAGATCGCCGATGTACTGCTGCAGCATGGCAATGTCACGCGTCGGGAAGCACCGCAGCGTGCCGTCGAAATGCTGATGAAGGTGCGCATCCCCGATCCGCAGCGCCGGGCCAGGGCTTATCCCTTCGAACTGTCCGGCGGCATGTGCCAGCGCATCATGATCGCGATTGCACTGGCCTGCTCACCCAAGCTGCTGATCGCCGACGAGCCGACCACCGGCCTTGATGTCACCACCCAGGCGGCGATCATGGACCTGATCGCCGAACTGGGCGCCGAACAGGGCATGTCGACACTTCTGATCACGCACGACCTCGGCATGGCGGCGGAATACTGCGACCACATCGTGGTGATGCATGCCGGCCATATCGTTGAAGCCGCACCGACCATCGAACTGTTCCACCATCCGCGCCATCCCTACACCGCCAAACTAATCGCTGCGACGCCGAAGCCGAGCGTCAGCCTGAAAGACCTGGCCGCCATTCCCGGTAATCTGCCCGACCTGCGTGCCGCCGAGATTCCGCCGTGCCGCTACAGCGCGCGCTGCGAACGCCGGCAGGCGCGTTGCGACCAGGCCCTGCCGCAGGTCATGGGCGAATTGAAAGACAGCATGGTCGCCTGCTGGAATCCGCTATGAAGGATATATTCAACAAACCACTGCTGGATGCACAGGCGCTGCACAAGCATTTCGCGGTTGGCAAGAAGCCCGGCCTGTTTGAACGCGCACGCGGTGCTACAACACCTGTCTCCATGCTGCACGCTGTGGACGACGTCACCTTCACCATCGGCAAGGGCGAGACGCTCGGTCTGGTCGGCGAAAGCGGCTGCGGCAAGTCGACGCTGGTGCGCATCCTGACCCGCCTGCTCGACCTCACCGATGGCAGCATCCATCTCGATGGCGAGGAAATTGGCCATCTGCCAGCGAAGGGCTTTGGCCGCAGTCCTTATCGCCCACGCATTCAGATGGTGTTCCAGGATGCCGGCGACAGCCTCAATCCACGCTTCACGGCGTTCACCGCCATCGCCGACCCGATCCGACGCCTGAAGCCGATGCCAGGGGCTGCGCTGAAGGCCCGCGTCGAGGAATTGGCCGGCATGTGCGGCCTGCCCATGGAACTGCTAGGCCGCTTCCCGCACCAATTGTCGGGCGGCCAGAAGGCGCGTGTAGGTATCGCGCGGGCGATTGCCGTTGAACCAGACCTGCTGATCCTCGACGAGCCGACCGCAGCCCTCGACGTTTCGGTGCAGGTAGTGATCTTGCAGTTGCTGGAAGACCTGAAACAGCGGCTCGGCATGAGCTATCTCTTTGTCAGCCACGATCTCAACGTGGTGCGGCTGCTCTGTGATCGCGTCATGGTGATGTATCTGGGCAAGATCGTGGAAACCGGACCAGCCGAGCGGGTATTCCGCAAGCCGGCGCATCCCTATACGAAGGCGTTGCTCTCCGCGATCCCGCATTTCGAGCCAGGGCAAGACACCCCGCGCCTGCGGATTTCCGGCGAGCCGCGCAGCCCGATCGATCCCGATCCGAAAGTCTGCCGTTTCTACGGGCGCTGTCCGAACGGCACCGAGGCCTGTACCGAGGCGATGCCGATGCTGCAGGGTGTCGGCCCTGGCCATTCCGTTGCCTGCCACTTCCCGCTGGCCGATACTCTCGCCGGGGGCGAAGAGAGTCCCGACCCAATGATCGAGGAGGTCGCATGAGCAAGGATACGTTCGACGCCGAAGCCTTCATGGAGGCCACAGCCGCCGCGATGAACCTGACCATCGCGCCGGAATGGAAACCAAACGTGCTCGATAATCTCATCCGGTCGCGCCAGATCGCCTTGGCCGTACTGGACTTCCCGCTGCCCGATACAATCGAGCCGGCCTCGGTGTTCAAACCCTGAAGCGCCAGTCATGATCGATTTCCAGAGCAAGGCGCATGAAATTGCCGCTGCCGTGCGCGGCGGCAGGATTTCCGCAACCGAAGCACTCCGTGTCTCATTGGCCCGCATCGAGGCAACCAATGCCACGCTCAACGCCTTCACCGCCGTCACGTCTGAACGTGCCCGTGCCCGCGCCGCCGCCATCGACCAGGCGCATGACGAAGGCAAGACGCTGGGGCCGCTCGCAGGTGTGCCTTTCGCCGTCAAAAATCTGTTCGATGTGGCCGGCCTGTCGACGCTGGCCGGCTCAAAGATCAACCGTGACGATCCCCCGGCCAGAGCCGATGCCACGCTGGTGCAGCGGCTGGAGGCCGCCGGTGCCATTCTGGTCGGCGCACTCAACATGGGGGAATACGCCTACGACTTCACCGGCGAGAATATCCATTACGGCCCATCGCGTAATCCGCATGATCCGACCTGCATGTCGGGCGGATCATCCGGCGGCTCGGGCACTTCGGTGGCGGCCGGCATGGTGCCGCTGGCGCTCGGTTCGGATACCAACGGCTCAATCCGCGTGCCGTCTTCGCTCTGCGGCCTGTTCGGCCTCAAGCCGACTTTCGGCCGACTGAGCCGTCATGGCAGCTTCCTGTTCGTGGCCGATCTCGATCACCTGGGTCCGATGGCACGCTCGGCGACCGATCTGGCGCTGAGCTATGACGCCATGCAGGGGCCAGACGAGAACGACAGCTGGTGCGCACAGCGGCCGGTGGAACCTGTGACCGCAAAGCTGGATGGCGGCATCGACGGCCTGCGCATCGCCGTGGCTGATGATTACTTCATGGTGCTGGGCGATCCGGAGGTGCATGAAGCCGTCGCCGCCTTTGCGAAAGCGCTGAAGACCGAGCGCCGCATCACCATCCCCGAAGCCGGCCGCGGCCGCGCGGCGGCCTATGTGATCACCACTGTCGAAGGCGCCAACCTGCATCGTGAACGGCTGAAGACCCGCGCCAATGATTTCGACCCCGCCGTGCGCGACCGGTTTCTCGCCGGCCTGATGCTGCCCTCCGACTGGCTGGTGCAGGCGCATCGTTTTCGCGCCTGGTACCGCGCACGTGTGGCCGAAGTGTTCAGGGATGTCGACATCATCCTGGCACCGGCAACCCCGCGCGTCGCGCCGAAGCTCGGCCAGGTGATGATGACGCTGAACGGCGCCGAGATGCCGGTGCGCGCCAACCTCGGCCTGTTCACGCAGCCGATCTCGGCGATTGGCCTGCCTGTCGTGACGGCGCCCTATGCCGAGCGTGCCGGCAAGCTGCCCATCGGCGTGCAGATCATTGCCGCGCCCTGGAAAGAAGAGCTGGCATTGCGGGTGGCCAGACATCTGGAAACCATCGGTATTGCCGCATCGAAAGCCGTCTAGAGGATTACATGGACATCAATATTCCCGAGGTCGTGGCCGAAATGACCGAAGCCTTCATGCGCTATGAAAAGGCGCTGACCACCAACGATGTCGCCGTTCTGGATGAGCTGTTCCACAACAGTCCGCTGACATTGCGCTATGGCGTGACCGAAAACCTGCATTCCTACGACGAGATCAGGGCGTTTCGTGCCGGCCGCCCTTCAGTGGGACTTGAGCGCGAGATCTACAACACGCGCATCACCACCTATGGCCGCGACTTCGCCACGGCAAATACAGAATTCAAGCGCAAGAACAGCACCAAGACCGGGCGCCAGAGCCAGACCTGGATCCGCACGGCCGATGGCTGGCGCGTCGTCTCAGCGCATGTGAGCCTGCTCGAAGCCTGACGTCAGGCCGGCAGCATCATGCCCCGCAGCCGCAAGTCTCGGTGTACCAGCGGCTGACTGCACCCTCCAGCACAGTCCAGGCCGACAGGAATCCTGACTGAGCGTCTATCGCCTTGCGGTAGGCGGCCCGCAGATCGGCCTCCATTGCCGGCAGGTCTATGCCCGTCGGCAGGCCGGCGCGCGCCACGATGCGTCCCGCCACCACAACCTCTGTCACATGTGAGGCATTCCCGCGGGCAAACAGCAGATCGAGCGGATCGACTGGCATGATGGCATCGCGGTCAAGCCGGTCATAATCGATCACAGCATAGTCGGCCGGTTCGCCCGGCTGCAGCCAACCAGCGCCGGGTGCTCCGGTGGCGCGGCGACCATTGCGGATCGCAAGGCCGAGAAATTCCGCGCGACTCCAGGTCCGCTCGAAGCCGATACCGTCATGCGCCATCTGCACCAGACGCATTTCGCGCAGGGCATCATCGTCTTCATCCAGCGCCACCCCATCCACGCCGACCGCAATGGCGCAACCGCGGCGGTGAGCGTCGGAGATCGGTGCCAGACCGGAATGCAAGTGCAGGTTCGAGCTGAAATTCGTCACAATCCGCGCCCCGGATCGCGCAATCATGTCGAGTTCGCCCGGCCGGGCATGGATGCAATGCGCCAGCGTCACCCGTTCGGACAGAAAACCGATGTCGCGCAGGTAATGCACCACGCCTTCGGGGAAAGCCTGATCCGCCCAGCGCCGCTGGTAGACGGTTTCCAGCAGATGCATGTGGATGCGCCTGCCGGTACGGGCAGAATGCGCGGCAATCGCCTCCAGCAGCGGCCGCGAACACCACTGCACGCCGGCAGGGCCAAGCTGCACATCCACCATCGGGCCGGCGATGGCCGTGGCGATCTCTTCGATCAGGTCGAGATAGGCCTGCGGTGATGGCGGGCTGGGTGGCAGGCCCTGCTCGATGACGGCGCGGTGGACCGGCGGCAGTCCGGCGAGAATCTCGGCGGCATCACCATAGACCAGCGGATTCTGGTCGCGCACCGCCAGTGCAAAGGCGATACGGATACCGACATCACCAGCGGCGCGGGCGATAGCTCTGGCTTCGTCCGCCATGCCCATACGGCCGCTCGGCTTGGTGTAATGCACCATCATGGTGCCGGTGCCGGCGCGGACATTGCGGCCGAAAGATATGGCGGCCGTCAGGTAAGGATCGGGCGGCGTGATCAGCGGTGAACGCAGGATCCAGGTTTCCAGCGGCATGTTCAGGCTGCCGAAGGATGACGCGGCCGGCCGGGCATGGTCATGCGCGTTCACCAACGCCGGGATCACCAGCCGGCGGCCCGGCTCCGGCTTGGCCGCCGCTTCGATAGAAACGATGACGCCGCCCTCATGCGTGAGGACGGCGTCATGCTTCAGGCCTTGTTCGGGACCGCAGAAGAGGCTGGTGGCATGAACGTGCCCCATGCGCTGCCTCTCCGCGCCCTTAGTTCTTGGTATAGGTGAGTGCGCGCTCACTTTTCGGCGGCAGGAATTCGCGGGAGAAGACTTCCGACACGGCTGGAGCGCGCTCCAGCTGGTAGCCTTCCACCACGATGGCAATGGCACGGGCCATGCGGTCATCCTTGATGTCGCCGATGCCGATTTCCTTCATCTCGGGCGAGACGATCAGGTTATCGAAGGAGTACTGCAGGCGACGCTTCTCGACCGGAATATCGACCAGGTTGTCATACTTGGCGACCGCGGTCATGCCCAGATTCTGGTCCTTGCCGATTTCCAGCATCGCCTTGTTGACGGCACGCACCAGGCCAGCGACCGCCTTCGGATTGGTCTGGATCAGCTTGCGCGACACCATCATGCCGTTGGAATACAGATCCATGCCGTAGTCGCCAAAGTTGAACCACTTGTAGTCCTTGTCCGGATCCTGGCGGTTCAGCACCAGGTTGAAGTAGCTGGTGATGTTGAACACGAGCACGCCATCGACATCGCCCTTGATCAGCATTGGCTCCTGCAGGTTCGGCGCCATGTTGGTCGTCTTGATCTTGCTGGCGTCCAGGCCGTTTTTGCGCACGAAAACCGGCAGCAGGCGCATGGTCGGCGTGCCCTGGGATCCGCCCAGGGTTCGGCCTTCCAGGTCCTTGATCGTGTTGATGCCACTGCTTTTCTTGACGCCGATGGTGAAAGGCGGCTGGTTCCACATCTGGTAAACCATGACCGGCGAGTCCTGCGGCCGCGTCGAGGCGTTCTGGATGATGGCATTGACATCGCCGAAGCCGGCGTCATAGGCGCCCGACATGATGCGGGTGACTGTGGCGCCCGAGCCTTCGCCCTGGTCGATCACCACGTTCAGGCCTTCGGCCTTGAAGTAGCCCTTTTCCAACGCCAGCAGATAGGCCGCATCGCTGCCCTGGGTCTTCCAGCCCAGGGTGAACTTGATATTAGTATCCTGCGCCATGGCGGAACCGGCAACCAGCATGCCGCCCATGACCAGTGCTGTCAGCTTTGAAAACATGTCCGTCCTCCTCGTGTGAACCCAGTCAGCGAAAAATCTGGTGCGGCGATCAAACCGCGATGTCGTTCTTACGCGTGGCCCAACCGGTGACGCGCCCCTCGATCAGCGAAAACAGCAGGTAAAGCAGCACGCCCAGGCCCGCGAGAATGAACAGGCCGGCGAACACCAGCGGCACGTTGAAGTTGGAAGACGCCGTCATCATCACGTTGCCGATGCCGCGGTTGGAGGCGACAGTTTCGGACAGCACGGTGCCGACGAAGGCATAGGTGATCGCCACTTTCAACGAGGCGAAGAAGAAGGGCATCGTACGCGGCAGGCCGACATTCCACAGGATGTCGAACTTGCTGGCGCCCAGCGCCTTCAGCACATCTTCCATTTCCGGCTCGGTGGTGGCGAGGCCGGTGGCAATGTTGACCACGATGGGAAAAAAGCAGATCGAGATCGAGGTGAGGATCGCCGGCACTTCGCCCGAGCCGAACCACAGCACGAAGATCGGCACCACTGCGACTTTCGGGATCGAGGAAAAACCGATCAGCAGTGGATAGGCCGTATCGTAAGCCACCCGCGACACACCGATCATCGCCCCCAGCACCACGCCGAGTGCAACGCCAAGCGCAAATCCGAGCAGTGTGGTGTAAATGGTGCGGATGATATGTGGCCACAGGACCGGGAAGCGGTTGATCAGCGTTTCCACCACCTGCGACGGACGCGGCAGGATCAGGTCTGACATACCGCTGGCCAGGCAAAATACTTCCCAGCCAACGAAGAACAGTACGATCAGTCCGAAGGACCAGACTTTCTGGCGCAGATTTGTTGGCATGGTCAGACCTCTCCCGCTCCAGGCGCGCTCCGCGTATGGACGATCAGTTCGCGCAGGCGCTGGTTCAGCGTCACGAAATCCGGTTCGAAGGTCATGGCGATGGTGCGCGGGCGGGCGAATTCCACCGCGCTGTCGTCGATGATGCGGCCGGGCCGCGCGCTCATCACACAGATTCGGCTGGCCAGGAAGCCGGCCTCACGCAGGTCATGCGTCACCAGCAGAACAGTTGGCCGGTGTGTCATCCAGAGGTCCTGCATGATCGCCCAAAGCTCTTCGCGGGTGAACTGGTCGAGGGCACCGAACGGTTCGTCCAGCAGCAGCAGGCGGGGTTCATGGATCAGCGCGCGGCAAAGATTGGCGCGCTGCAGCATGCCGCCGGAGAGTTGCCAGGGAAAATGCTTGCCGAAACCCTTGAGGCCGACCTGGTCCAGCAGGGCATAGGCCTTGTCTCGAAAGGTGGTACGGCGCTTGCGGCGATAGTCCGAGCGATAGGGTTCGACGATCTTGAGCGGCAGCATGATGTTCTGCTCGATCGTCATCCACGGCAGCATGGTCGGATTCTGGAAGGCCATGCCGATGCGCAGCGCCTTGGCTGCCACCTCACGGCCACCGACGATGACGGCACCGCTGGTCGGTTGCACCAGCCCGCTCGCCAGCCGCAGAATCGTCGACTTGCCGCAGCCGGATGGACCGACCAGGGCGACGAATTCGCCATCGGCGATGCGGAGCGTGGTTTCCGACAGGGCGGGTACCGCCTTGTCGCCACGGCCGAAGGTGACCGCCGCGCCGGACAGTTCGATGGCCCGCAGCGGTTCGATGCTTCCGGCCGCCGTCAGGCCAGCCGATGTCTGCATGCTGTTCATGGATGAAAGTGTATGCAATCTTAATGCCACGCTAGCCGGGCTTATATTGACCCTTTCCCGCCCCGGCAGTATGGTGACTCGCACTATTGTGCGGCGCTTTGTTATGCAGTCTGCCCGATAAAGTGCATACAGAATGAACACCGGGCAACCGCCTGGCCCAGCAGTCAGAGACCAGTGAAATGGCCAAGAGCAGTGCCAAGAGGCAGCGCGAACCTGCCGAGGACAAGGTCGGTACCATCTGTCGCGCGCTTCGCCGCGCCATTATCGAACAGGCGCTTGAACCGGGCGCCAAACTCCCCGAGGACGCGCTGGGGGAACGCTTCGGCGTCAGCCGCACCATCGCGCGCCAGGCACTTGGACAGCTTG
This sequence comes from Ferrovibrio terrae, assembly GCF_007197755.1. Classification (NCBI taxonomy): domain Bacteria; kingdom Pseudomonadati; phylum Pseudomonadota; class Alphaproteobacteria; order Rhodospirillales; family Rhodospirillaceae; genus Ferrovibrio; species Ferrovibrio terrae. Next base: position 2,043,357 of record NZ_CP041636.1, on the reverse strand, counting down.
CGGCCGAGGGCCTGGTCGAGTTGCGGCGCAACCGCATTGCGGTGGTGGCGACGCCTAGCTGGCAGGAAGCGCGCACCACTTTCGATGTGCGCATGGAGCTGGAGCGGCTGGTGGTGCGCCAACTCGCCGGTCATCTCAGCAAGACGCAGCTTGCCGAACTGAAGGCCCATGTCGACAAGGAAGATGCTGCGCGTAACGGACCGGACGCGATCTCGATCCGTCTCGCCACCGAATTCCATATCTTGCTGGCGCAGATGACCAGCAGTCCGATCCTCACCCGCTATGTCAGCGAGGTGGCCTATCGCTGCTGCCTGACGCTCTCGACGTTCAGCCGGCCGCATTCATCGGAATGCGGCATTACCGAGCATCGCGCCATCATCGATGCACTGGCCAGCGGGCGCACCGACGACGTTATGTCCATGATGCATCACCATTTGGACGCTGTAGCCAGCCGTGCGCTGGTCGCGCCATCGAAGCAGCGCAGCCAGGATCTGGTCGATATCCTGGCACCCTATGCCGACGAAATCGAACCGACGCCACAGAAGCCGCGCCGTAGTGCCGCCTGACGGCTTTGTCGCAGCGAAGGCTCAGGCCTCGATACCCTTGCGGGTGAGAATGCGTTCGGCGCTGTCGTTCCACACATCCATGGCGACGATCTTGCCATCGCGCACCACGAAGCGGTCGACATAGCGGTTGCCTTCGAAAGGCGTACCGTCAGGCCATTCGCCATAGAGCGTGCCGACGCTGTAGACCACAGTCTCGCCCTCGCCCGGGCAGACATCGAAGCGGTCCATGCGCTTTTTTACCCAGCGATAGCGACCAGCATTGAAACCGGTCGGCCCACGCGGATGGTCGAAGACCCTGCCGCCGGTGAAGGTAATCCTGGTGCCGGGCAGCATGTAGGTGGCGGCACGGTCCGGATCCGGCGCCATCGAGGCCTCGAGATAGGCGCGCACGATCTCAGCGTCTGGCTCGGCATCCGGCAGGGTCTGTCTGGCGAAGGAATTCACAATCTGGCTCCCGGTCGAGGGCTTGGCTTGCTTGGGCAAAGGCTGGCCCATAAAGTGCATACACTTTACGCACTATAGTCGCCCAGCTCCGGCCTGCAAGCCGCAAATACGAGTGCCAAAAATGTCGTCAGATGCTGCCTTCGACCTGATTCTGCGCCAGGCCCGCCTGGCCGACGCCGCCGTGCCGGTCGATATCGGCATCCGCGGGGGCCGGATTGCCGCTCTCGGGCAGCTTCAGACGCCGGCCACCCTGGTTTGCGAGGCGGCGGGTCGGGCCGTGCTGCCCGGTTTCGTCGATACCCATGTGCATCTCGACAAAGCCTGCCTGCTCGGCCGCTGCGGCCACGCGCATTCCGAGGCCGGGCATGGCGGCGACCTGTCGGCGGCGATCCGCGCGGTCTCGGAGCTGAAACGCGGCTTCACCGAGGAGGATGTCTATGCCCGTGGCGCCCGCGTGCTGGACATGGCCATCGTCAAAGGCACGACCCGGATGCGCACCCATGTCGAGGTCGATCCACGTGTCGAGCTGCGCAGCTTCGCAGCAATCAGGAAACTGAAACAGGATTACGCCTGGGCGATCGACCTGCAGATTTGCGTCTTCCCCCAGGAAGGCCTGACCAACGATCCCGGCACCGAGGATCTGCTGGTGGCGGCGCTGAAAGATGGCGCTGACCTGCTCGGCGGCTGCCCCTACACCGACAGCGATCCTGAGGCCCAGATCGCGCGGCTGTTTGCACTGGCACGGAACTTTGATGTCGATCTCGACTTCCACCTCGATTTCGACCTCAACCCGTCCTGGCGTCATCTGGACGAGGTCTGCCGGCAGACCGTCGCGCATGGCTGGCAGGGTCGCGTGGCCATCGGCCATGTCACGAAACTTTCGGCTCTGCCGCCGGAAGACTTGGCGGCGGCGGCGCGACTGCTGGCCGAGAGCGGCGTGGCACTCACGGTGCTGCCAGCCACTGACCTTTACTTAACCGGTCGCAATGCCAGCCATAACGTACCGCGCGGCCTGACCCCGGCGCACCGTCTGGTCCAGCTGGGCGTGACCTGTTCGATCGCCACCAACAATGTGCTGAACCCTTTCACGCCGTTCGGCGATGCATCCCTGCTGCGAATGGCCAATTTCTACGCGAATGTGGCGCAGATGGATCCGGACGATTTCGCAGCCTGTCTCGACCTGGTGACGCATCTGCCGGCGCGACTGATGAAACTGTCCGACTATGGAATCGCCGTCGGCAACCCGGCCGATCTCGTGGTGCTCGACAGCGCGCAGCCGAGCGACGCGCTGGCTGAACTGGCCGAGCCCTGCATGGTGTTTAAGAATGGCCGCCAGACCGTGCGGCGCGAGCCGGCACAGATCCTGCGACGCCCCTGACGCCCGGGGCGATCCCTCACTTGGCCGCATCCACCACTCGCAGTTCTGGTTCCTGCAATCCCATCAGCTTGCAGGCATTCTGTCCGATCATCTTGCGGATTTCGGTTTCGTTGTAGCCAAGTCCGAGGCAAAGCCGGATCACGGCGCGGAAACCCGCGACCGGATGTGGATTCTTCGCCTGGCCCAGATCGGAACCCAGGATCGTGTGATCGACACCAGCCGCCTCGATCAGCTGTTTGAGTTGCTCGCCGGTGAATTTCTTGTTGTAGGTCTCGTTGATGAACATGCAGAAGGAATGCTCGATATAGGCACCCATTCCGACCAGTTCTTTGATGTCGCGCAGCGTGGCATCGATCACGAAGGTCGGATGGTTGACCAGCAGGCGTTTCACGCCACGCTTCTTCGCTTCATCGAATAGCGGCCAGATTTCACTGATATGCAGGTGGCCAGCCGACAGAACGGCATCGGCCTCGGCGATCAGATCCAGAATTGGCTTGACCTCTTCCTTCAGGTCACCTTTGTCATCAACCACCGACAGGCCGGTCGGCTTCAGCATCTGCTCTTTGGTCGGCAGGATGACATGCCGGTGACCGTGGCGCAGATGGTTAGCGGCACTGAAAGTCGGCATCCACACGATCTGCCCGCCGAGCTTCAGCATGTGATCGACGGCATAGATGTTGAGTCCGCCGACGGTATTGTTGAGTGCTACGCCGCTTAGAAGATTGATCCGCAGATCCGGCATCGTCTCTTCGAGGAATTTTGCTACCGGCGTGACAGAATAGTAGTGATCCTTGAACAGCACGGCATGCATGCCAGCCTCCTGCGCTTCCAGGATCGCCTGCAGGTGATTGAGCGAGCGCGGCATCACCGACGGGCCGCTATGGCAATGCAGATCGACACCGCCACGCAGAATGTCCTCGATCACCGAATCCGGCGCGTCGGAATACTCTTCGACGGTCTTGGAAAACATAAGAATGGGATCGGTCATCGCACTGCCTCCTGATGCTGTGTCAAACGCGCCCTAACCGCTGACGACGCTTTTCTGCGGGTTGGATTGTTCGATCGGTGATTCAGACTGGGGCGCCTTGCCGATGATCTCGCCCAGCGTGGAATAATTTGGTCCGCCCAGGCGTGCGACAGGGCGCAAGCGGGCAGCATCGATCCGGGTGCCCGTCACCAGGTCCTCGCGGATATGGAACAGGTGGATTTCGCCAGCAAAGAACTGGTTGTTGCCAAAATCGACCACCTTGTGCAACCGGCATTCCATGGCGATCGGGGCTCGGGCCACCCGCATCGGCGCTACCAGACGGCTGGGCACGAGTTCGAGCCCGAGCAGATCGGCCTCGCTCACGTCGGGCGGGAATTCACCGCCGCTGCGATGCAGTGGATCGAGCAGCGTTTCGTCGCCAATATGCACGACGAAGGCCTGTGTTTCATGGATGTTGCGCGCGGTATCCTTCAGACCACCCGGTCGTCTCCCGATGCTGATGCCCAGCATCGGCGGCGTGTGCGACACGAAGGTGAAGCAACTGAACGGCGCCAGATTTGAAACGCCGTCCGCTGACATGGTGCTGACCCAGGCGATCGGTCGCGGCACGACAATACCGCAGAGCAGCTTGTAGGCAGCATCGCCAGCAAGATCGGCGGGGCGGATTTCCTGCATGGCGTCAGCCAAAGACGTCGCGCATCTCGGCCAGGCCCTTGGCGGCCGCCTGGCGCAGGAAGCCCTGGTCTGAATTATGGATGAAGGTGGTCGCACCCTGGTCGCGCAACCATTCGGCTTCCGGACGGGCGCCGACATACACACTGACTGGTTTGTTTACCCTGCGCGCCGCGGCGCAAATCTTTTCGACAGCAGTACGGACTTCAGGCGGATTGGGCATTTCGTTACCAAAGGCCGCCGTCAGGTCGCCTCGGCCAATGAAAAGCGAGTCGATGCCCTCGACGGCGGCAATCGCATCGATCTCATCCAGCGCTTCCGGGTCCTCAATCTGGGCGACGACGGCAATGGACTCGTCAGAGGCACGGATATGCTGCCACATCGGCACTGCCGTATAGCCGCCAGCGCGGGTGCTGGTGGCATAACCGCGGCGACCGCCGCGATAACGGCAGAGCGCCGCCACCTCACGTGCGTATTCCACGCTTGCGACATGCGGCATCAGGATGCCACTGGCGCCGCAATCGAGCACGGAGAGCACCGCGTCCGGACCTGAGACGCGAACCAGCGCCGGGATTTTGCTGCCGCGCGCCGCCATCAGCGCGATGTCGGTCGTGGTGCGGTCGAACGGCGCATGTTCCTGGTCGATCACCACGAAATCGAACCCCAGGCCGGCGACGATCTCGGTGGCATGGCTGGTCGGCGTCTTCAGGAAGGTGCCGACGAGTTTATCACCGGCTAGCATGCGCTGGCGGAAGGAACGCACGTCTGTCATGTCACTTCGATTCTGGCATTGGGTAATCGTCGGCGTTCAGCACCCACCCGGGCTTCAGAGAGAAATCCATGCGTGGCGGGCAGAACAGGTCGACGAGCTGGTTGAGCCCCTTGCCGCACGCCTCGGTGGTATGGATCGAGGGCGGCGGTATGACGGCAATCGACGGGCTTCCGCAGAGTTCGTGTTGGTCGTCGCGCCAGATATGCTTGTTCGGAGTCCAAGGCCATCGGATGTGATGGACGAACTCACCTTCCAGCGCCAGTGAACCCTGCTCGAAATCATCGTGGTGATGCGGCGACAGCGTGGTGGGATCGCGCGGACCCTGGCGCGGATCGATGTAGTTGATCATCAGGGTCGTGCAGCGCCAGATACGCCCGAAGCGGCCCTTCTCCGGTGGTACATCCAGCGTATAGACGCGCAGCTTGAAACCATCCGCCGGGGTCGGCCAGGGCTTGGCCAGCGCCACGGCAGGCTTCGGATTCTTGTATGATGCCGCATTGATGCATTTGGCAGCCAGATCGGTCGACTGCGTGGTGAACATGCGCACGATGCGACCGGGCCTGATTACCTTCACACTCGACTTGCCGGGCGGAATGAAGGCGAGCGACCCGCCTTTCACGCGCTGCACTCCATCTGCCGTGGTGATTTCCACTTCCAGCTTCGGATCATCCAGGATGATGGCATATTCGTCTGGTTGCGCATCGCGTGCCAGTACGGCGCCCTCAACGGCATCCGTGATCGCGATCAGAAAATTCTGGCCACGCGCATACCAGGTCTTGCCCTCGGGCTCGTCGCGCTGCTTCTCGTCATAGAAGCGCACATATTCGCAGGCGCCATAGGCGGTGATCGGCGCCACCGGCGCGCCGGCCGGTTTCGCGGCCAGGCTCGCGCGCGGATCATTGGGGCTATACACGGCACGCCTCCCTCGTCATGCACCGGTCAATACGAGCCGGATCATATTGAAGGCAGGGGTATGCGTGGCGAAGTTTCCGGCCATATTCCGCAATGCGGAACGGGGCGGCGGTGAGATTCAGCTGCCCAGGCGACTGATGCTGCGCGTGATATTGTCCGCTGCCGAACGCAGATGCGGCACATAGAGTTCGACCGCCTGGGCGCGTTTCATCGCCGAGGTGAAGTAAGTCAGGCCCAGCGTTGCCACCACGCGATCGCCATCCATCACCGGCACCCCCAGCGTGGAAGAGGACTTCGGCTCGACATTCGGATCGCGTTCGGCAAAGCCCTGGCTGCGAATGGATTGCAGCGCGCGCAGCAGCGCCGCCGGCCGGCGTGCCGCAGCATCTTCCGGATCCTTCGAGGCCGAGAGCATCTGCAACAGGATATTGCGCTCGGCCGTGGGGCAGAAAGCGAGATACGCCCGACCCAGGCTGCGCGATACCAGACTCAGCCTTAAACCGACCGTGCCATGAAACGGCGAGATCGGACTTTCGGGAATGGTGCTGAAGCGCACGGTCATTGCGTTCTCATCCAGCACGGCAATCGCGGCCGGCCATTTGAAACGCCGGGTGAGATCGATGGCCCATGCCCGGCCGGCCTCGACCACGAGCGGGTCGCCATGGAAGCCACAGCTCAGCGCGCGCACCAGCGAGGTCACAGAATAACCGCCCTGACGTGGGTCGTTGGCGACATAGCCTTTGGCCGTCAGCGTTTTCAGCAGCCGCACGATGGTCGGCTTGGGCAGGCCTGTGGTGTCATGCAGCTGCTTGATCGACGCGACCTTCTGACGGTTCAGCGCCTGCAGAAGATCCAGCGCACGCGTGACCGATTGGACCTGATCGGTGGCCCGGTCGCTGGCCAGGGGCATGGTCGTTTCCTCAAGGTGCTGGTTATTCCGCATTGTGAAATGTCGCCCATGGAATGGCAAGCCGGCGGGGACGGCATTATCCACGCCATTCCGGATTGCGAAATGACTGGAACTTCCCGTGCCGTTGCGCTCACGCCGCCGATAGGGTCACCGGTATAAAAACGGGAGGAACCCAACATGCGCTGGAAACAGGTCTACTTATCTGTTGCTACATTGGCCTTTGCCGGGCTGAGCCATATGGCTGTTGCCCAGACTGCGGCAAAACCGCCCATCATCCTGGACTCGACCGGCGCCTACGAAGTCGGCGGCAAGATCATCTCCAATCCCAAGAATCCGGCCGAGACGCTGTCCTGCGATCACGGCTATGTCGAATATTTCGTCCCGCAGAAGCGTCGGCAGACTGGCCTGATCCTGTGGCACAGTTCCAGCACCAAGGTATGGGAGAACCGCTGGGATGGTGGCGAAGGCTTCAAGAGCATGTTCCTGCGCAAAGGCTATCCCGTCTATCTGTGGGACGGGCCGCGCGTCGGCCGCGCCAACTGGAGCTGCGAACCGATCACCTACACGCCCGACTACTTCGACCAGCGCAATTTTGCCGCCTGGCGCTTTGGCGTCACCTACCCGAACTGGAATCCGGGCCTGCAATTCCCCACCAGTGACAAGGAAGCCTGGAACCAGGCGACACGCGCCCGCTACGACGAATACGACACGCTGGAGAATGCCTTGCTGCAGGCCGAAGCCGGCGGCCAGGCCATCGACCGTATCGGGCCCGTGGTGGCGCTGACCAATTCGGCCGGCGGCTGGCGTGCACTTCTGTCTGCCGTGAAAGCCACGAGCAGCAACATGAAGGGCATCGTCGCTTACGAGACGCCAGGCTTCGTATTCCCGATCGGCGAAGGCCCCGAGCCGCAGCCGAAGGCGCCGTATGGTCCGCATTCGGTTCCGATGGCTGAATTCATGAAACTGACCAAATTCCCGATCCAGATGGTGTTCGGCGACTACACCGACACGCGTCCGATCTGGAAAACCTCGGCTGAGGTGGCGAAAACCTTTTGCGGTATCGTCAACAAGCATGGTGGCGACTGTGAAGTGCTGAAGCTGCCGGATGCCGGACTGAAGGGAAATTCGCATATCCCGTTTGCCGACCTCAACAACGAGGCGGTGGCCGATGAGCTCTCGAAATGGTTGCAGCGCAAAGGCCTGGACAAGTTCGCCAACTGACAAAAAAGACGCCGGCGCTCGATGAAGCGCCGGCGTTCCAGTGGGAGGTTCCAGCAGCGTTGTCCGCGCCGCTAGCCGAGAATGGCCTTTACCTCGAGATACTCCTCAAAACCAAAGACGCCGAACTCACGCCCGTTGCCTGACTGCTTGTAGCCGCCAAACGGCAGGCTGCGGTCAAACGGTGCACCGTTGAGATAGACGCGGCCTGCGCGAATGCGATTGGCAACGGCGCGGGCATGATCACGGTCTTTCGATTGCACGAAACCCGCCAGGCCGAATGGCGTGTCATTGGTGATTTCGATGGCTTCATCCTCGCTGTCGTAGCTCATGATCGACAGCACCGGGCCGAAGATTTCCTCGCGCGCGATCTTCATTTGCGGCGTGACATCTCCAAACACCGTGGGCCGCACATAGTAGCCCCGATTGATCTCGGCCGGTCGCCCCGTGCCGCCGGCCACCAGTGTTGCGCCCTCATCAATACCCGACTGGATCAACGCCTGGATTTTGTCAAACTGGCCCTGGCTTACCATCGGCCCCAGCGTCGTCGCCGGATCGAGCGGATCGCCCAGTCGTACGGCATCGACCGCCACGCGCGCCGCTGCAAAGGCTTCATCGCGCTGTGCGCGCGGGATCAGCATGCGCGTCGGCGATTGGCAGTTCTGGCCGCCGTTCGTATAGCAGGCATGAACACCCTGTATCACGGCGGCCTGCAGGTCGGCATCGGGCAGGATGATATTAGCCGACTTGCCGCCCAGTTCCTGTGCCACGCGCTTGACCGTATCAGCCGCCAGCTTCGCAACGCGGATACCAGCCGCAGTCGAGCCAGTAAACGACACCATGTCGATCCCGGGATGGGCTGCAATCGCCTCGCCCACGGTCGGGCCATCGCCGTTGACCAGATTGAACACACCCGGCGGTAAACCCGCATCATGCAGGATCTCGGCGAACAGCAGCGCGCTGAGCGGCGCGATCTCGCTCGGCTTGAGCACGACGGTGCAGCCGGCGGCCAGTGCGGGTGCCACCTTGGAAGCGACCTGATTCAGCGGCCAGTTCCACGGCGTGATCAGCCCGCAGACGCCGATCGGCTCGCGGCGCACCACACCCGGCCCCATCGGTTCCTCGAAATTGTATTTTTCCAGCACGCGCACGATTTCCTCGAAATGGAACAGCGCAACTGTGGCCTGGCGTTCGGTGGCGAAGGTGATCGGCGCGCCCATTTCCAGCGTCATGGTGCGCGCCAGTTCGGGCAGACGCGCCTTGAAGCCGGCGATAATCTTGCGCAGATAGCCGAGCCGTGTTTCTGCGCTGGTGACGGAATAGCTCGCGAAAGCGCGTCGGGCTACGCCGGCCGCGCGGTCGACATCCTGCCGAGATCCCAGACTGATCTTCGCGAAGATTTCTTCGGTGGCGGGATTCTGTACGCCCAGTGTTGCGGGCATGGCGGGATCGACCCAGGCACCGTCGATATAAAATTTCAACTTGTCCATCACACCCTCAGAGATGCCGGCCCTCGTCCACCGGCACAACGATGCCGGTCGAACTGGTCAGACTGACGATACAGGCAATCGCGGCACGCGCGACGTCGTCGGGCGTAGTGACATGCGCCAGTGGCAGCTTCTCTGCGGTTTTCACCAGTTGTTCACGACTGCGGCCGGGGACGAAGTCGGTATCGACGCCGGCCGGCGACACCGAGAAGACACGGATGCGTGGCGCCAGCACCTTGGCGAGAGCGATGGTCAGCGCATCGACGCCGGCCTTGGCCGACAGATAGGCCAGACTGCTGCCCAGTCCGGTACGCGCGGCAATAGAGGAGATGTTCACGATCGCAGCACCCTCACCGCGTTCGAGCAGCGGGCGGAAAGCGCGGATCATGGCAAACGGCCCACGCAAATTGATCATGACCGTGCGATCGAAAATCTCGTCAGTCAACTTGTCGAGATCGGCGACCGGCACCGGCGTAGTGGCACCGCCGCTATTCACCAGCGCATCGAGCCGGCCGTAGCGATCCTCCACGGTCTTGACTGCTGCCGAGATTGAGGCCGCATCCTCGATAGCGACGCGAAGCGCTATATGCCCGCTGCCTTGCAGACTAGAGATCACTTCCTCGGCCTGAGCCTGTCGACTGTTGTAACCGACGACGACAGTTGAGCCCAGCGCAGCGAGACGTGCTGCTGTTGCTTTGCCGATGCCACTGTTGCCGCCGGTAACTAGCGCAACCTTGGGGGCAGGTAGCACGGGAATTTCGATACTGGTCACTGACTATTCCTTACATCTCGATCTTGGCTTCCTCGATCACCGGTTTCCACTTTTTCAGTTCGGCGGCAATGAAGGCTTTCAGGTCTTCCGGCGATCCGCCGATGCCTTCGAGCGTATTCTGCTCCAGCAGAGCCTTGGTCTTGTCGGTTTTCAAGAAGTCATTCACAATCTTGTTGATTCTGCCGATGATCTCCGGCGGCGTTCCGGTCGGTGCAACCATGGCGTACCAGGCGCTGGCTTCGAAGCCCTTGAAGCCGACCTCCTGTACTGTCGGCACATCAGGCAAGGATTTGCTGCGCGTACTCGTCGTCACCGCCAGCGCCTTCAGCTTGTTCTCCTTCACTTGCGGCACATAGGTCGGCATGAAGTCGACCGAAACATCGACCTGCCCGCCCAGCAGATCGGTCATCAGCGGTACGGTGCCGCGATAGGCCACAGCAGTCATCTTCGTGCCAGTGAACTGCTGGACCAGCTCAGCCGTGATATGGCCGAGCGTGCCGTTGCCTGGATTGCCGACAGTCACCTTGCCCGGATTTTTCTTGGCGTAGTCGATCAGCTCGGCAAAGGTCTTGGCCGGAAAGTCGAGCCGCGTGGTGATCATCAGCGGCGACTTGGCGACCAGCGCGACCGGGATGAAATCCTTTTCGGAGTCATAGGTCAGACCCTTGTACATCAGCTTGTTCATCGCGATCGGTGACGGGGTTCCGAACAGCAGCGTGTAGCCATCCGGCTTGGCCTTGGCGACAGCGGCGCCACCGATATTGCCGCCTGCACCAGTCCGGTTCTCGACGATGAAGGGTTTACCGAGCCTGTCGCTGAGTTCTGATGCGGTGGCGCGCGCCAGGAAGTCGACAGCAGAGCCGGCCGGGAATGGCACGATCATGGTGACCGGCCGATCCGGCCAGGCCTGCGCCGCAGCGTCATGACCGGGTGAAAGCAGGAGAGCAAGGCCGAACAGGGCGAGTGAGAGCAGACGCATGTTTCCTCCGCGTGATGCTGGTTTTTTCCGCGAATGTTTTTCGTTGGTATCAGTCATGGTCATACCGCCAGGGACAGTATCTCGCGGGCCTGCTGGGCCGTCGCGATCTCACCGCCAACCGATTCGACAATGTTGCGCGCCTTGGCGACCATGGCGGCATTGGTTTCTGCCAGCACGCCTTTTTCCAGAAAGATGGCGTCCTCCAGGCCAACGCGGACATGTCCACCGGCCAGATAAGACTGCGCCACCATCGGAAAACAGGAGCGGCCGGTGCCAAACGCGGTCCAGGCCGTGCCGGGCGGCAGCAGGCTGCGCGCATAGAGCACAGTCTCGGGCGATGGCTGGAAACCGTATTTCACGCCCATCACGACCGAGCAGAGGAGCGGACCTTTCAGCGTGCCATCGGCGATCAGGTCGCGGCAGAGTGCGATATCGCCGGAATCGAACAGCTCTATCTCCGGCTTCACGCCGGCCGCGTTGATCACTGCGGCCATGCGGCGGACATTCTCCGGCGTATTGATCACCACCTGCTTGCCCGAATTCATGGTGTTGAGATCGAGCGTGGCAATGTCGGGCTTCAGCAGCGCGATGTGGGTGACGCGATCTTCCGGCCGCATCAAGGTTGTCCCCGGCGCAGCCACTTTTGGATCATCAGGGCTGGGCACGAAACGGCCGCCCGGTCCGGTGGTCAGATTGATGATCAACTGCTGGTTCTTGGCCCGGATGCGTTCGACCGCATCGCGATAATGGTCGATCTCCATGGACGGTTTTCCGCTCTGCGGATCACGCACATGGATATGTACCGCGGCAGCGCCAGCCTCGGCCGCGCCCAAGGCGGCCTCGGCGATCTGCGCCGGTGTGATGGGCAGATGCGGCGTCATCTCCGGCGTGGTCTGGTTGCCGGTGACAGCACAAGTGATGATGACGCGTGATTGCATCCTCCGGCCCCGCTCCCCTAGGCTCTTCCGTTGCCGTCATCCAACGGCAATCTCTGACCCGGTTCTATAGAGAAGAAGGGTTCCAAGCGCGTGCGCTGTATTGCCATTCCGCAATGCGGAATAAGGCTCTCCCGAGGCGTGCCATCGAGAGCCAAGTTCCACACTATACAGAGCGGTCTGTTCGGTGGACTTGATACAAATACTTCAGGAGAATTTTAGGATAGGCCAGTTCCAAAACATGCCGGGAATGGCCCAAAAAGCTCATCAATAATTTGGCCGTTTTCTGGCGTTTCCTTCGACGAAAACGGCGTCAAGTCGGCATCCGAAAAATGCCGGGGCTGATAGCCCCGGCAAGTCGGACTTTTAATCGGATATCCGATCCAAGCCATCCGGAGCGCAGACACAGGGAGGCGAGCGCCGCCGGAATTTGATCCCTATTTCAATTCGGCTTCGAGTTCGGGGAGGATCTTGAACAGATCGCCGACCAGGCCGTAATCGGCAACCTGGAAGATCGGCGCCTCTTCGTCCTTGTTGATGGCGACGATGACTTTCGAGTCCTTCATGCCGGCGAGATGCTGGATCGCACCCGAGATGCCGACCGCGACATAGAGCTGCGGCGCGACGATCTTGCCGGTCTGGCCGACCTGGTAGTCGTTCGGCACGAAGCCGGCGTCCACGGCGGCGCGGCTGGCGCCGACCGCGGCACCCAGCTTGTCGGCCACGGCCTCGATCAGCTTGAAATTCTCGCCCGAGCCCATGCCGCGACCACCCGAGACGATGATCTTGGCCGCCGTCAGCTCCGGACGGTCCGACTTCTGCAGCTCCTGGCCGATGAACGTCGACACGCCCGGATCGCTGGCGGCCGTGCCCTTCTCGACGCTGGCCGAGCCGCCGTCAGCGGCGGCGGCGGCAAAACCGGTGGTGCGCACGGTGACGACCTTGATCTTGTCGCCCGACTGCACGGTCGCCATGGCGTTGCCGGCATAGATCGGACGCACGAAGGTATCGGCCGACTTCACCTCGACGATGCCGGAAATCTGCATCACATCGAGCAGAGCTGCCACGCGCGGCATCACGTTCTTGCCGGACGTGGTCTCCGGCGCGACGATGGCGCCATAGCCCTTGCCCAGCTCGGCGATCAGCACGGCGAGAGGCTCGGCCAGGCCATGCGCGTAATGCGCGGCCTCGACATGGATCACCCTGGCCACACCGGCGACCTTGGCGGCAGCCGCGGCGGCCGCATCGGCCTTTTCACCGGCGACCAGCACATGCACATCGGCGTCGATGGCCTGGGCGGCCGTCACGGCATTGAGCGTCGCGGCCTTGAGCGAGGCGTTATCGTGTTCAGCGATTACCAGCACGCTCATCTCAGATCACTCCCGCTTCGGTCTTCAGCTTCTGCACCAGGGTGGCAACGTCCGGCACCTTGACGCCGGCCTTGCGCTTGGGCGGTTCGTCCACCGACAGCGTCTTCAGCCTGGGCGCGATATCGACGCCGTAATCCTCGGGTGTCTTCTCTTCAATGGGCTTCTTCTTCGCCTTCATGATATTGGGCAGCGACGCATAGCGCGGCTCGTTCAGGCGCAGGTCGGTGGTGACCACGGCGGGCAGTTTCAGCTCCACCGTCTCAAGACCGCCGTCCACTTCGCGCACCACGGTCGCCTTGCCGTCGGCAAGGGCTGCCTTGTTGGCAAACGTGCCCTGGGCCCAGCCCAGCAGGGCGGCCATCATCTGGCCGGTCTGGTTGCTGTCGTCGTCAATCGCCTGCTTGCCCACGATCACCAGCTGCGGGGCTTCAGCCTCCGCGATCTTCGCCAGGATCTTGGCCACCGCCAGCGGCTGCACGTCTGCGTCGGTCTTGACCAGGATGCCGCGGTCGGCGCCCATCGCCAGCGCCGTGCGCAGCGTCTCCTGCGACTGCGCGGTGCCGATCGAGACGGCGATCACTTCCGTGGCCGTGCCGGCCTCTTTCAGGCGCACGGCTTCCTCGACGGCAATCTCGTCGAACGGATTCATCGACATCTTCACGTTGGCGAGATCGACACCCGTCTTGTCCGCCTTCACGCGGATCTTGACGTTGTAGTCCACCACGCGCTTGACCGCGACCAGTACCTTCATAAGACGACACTCTCTCTTCCTTGATCTGAGGACATTCTTGTTCTTTGGATGAAAAAATCGGCGCCTGTGGGCGCCGATTTCCCCGTTCGATCTGATCCGGATCAGTCGGCCTGGATATTGTTCTTCTTTACCACGTCGGCGAGAATCTTGGTCTCTTCGGTGATCTTCTTCGCGAAGTCTGTCGGCGACTGGGTCAGGATGCCGCCCTGGGCCAGCAGCTTTGCTCTCACTTCCGGCACAGCCGTTGCCGCATGGATTTCCTTGTTGAGCCGATCGACGATGGCGGCTGGCGTTGCTTTGGGTACGAAGAAGCCAACCCAGAAGCTGACATCGAAGCCGGGGAAGCCGAGTTCGGCCACTGTCGGAACATCCGGCAGCTCCGGCACACGCTGGGCAGAAGATACCGCCAGCGCACGCAGCTTACCCGCCTTTACATGCGGCACTGCGCTCATGGTATCGAAGACGGCAACGACTTCCTTGCTCAACACTGCAACCTGGGCGGCCGCGGCACCACGATACGGTACATGAACCATCTTCACCCCGGCACGGTCGCTCAGCAGTTCAAAGGCCAGCTGGGTGATGTTGCCGTTACCGGCCGAACCGTAAGGGATCGTGTTCGGCTTGGACTTGGCAAGGTCGATCAGATCCTTGAGCGTCTTGAGCTTGCCGCCTTCCGGGTGCTCCGGATTGACCGCGAGGATCAGCGGCACGGAGATCGCCGTGGTGATCGGAGCGAAATCGCGCTCCGGATTGTAGCGGATGTCCTTGAACAGCGTCGGATTCAGCGTGATCGTGCTACTGTTGCTGACAAAGATGTTGTAGCCATCCGGATCGGCCTTCGCGACGATTTCAGCCGCGATCATGCCGTTGGCGCCAGTGCGGTTCTCCACTACGAAGGGCTGGCCCATTTTTGAGGACAGATGCTCGCCGATGATACGACCGACAACGTCGATGGTGCCGCCAGCGCTGAAACCGACGATCATCTTGACCGGTCGGGTCGGATAGTTCTGCGCCTGCGCACCCGAGACTGCGAGCAATCCCATGGCCAACACGGCACCTGCCAATACACCCGTCTTCATCATGCTTCTCTCCCTTGGATTTTTCTGCATTGAAGTCCACCCGGGGCTACAAGGCCGCCCCCGTTGCCAGAATGTTGGTAACTTGGCTTGAGAAAACGCCACCACTGCCTTGGCAAAGCGCGATATCGGCACCGGCGACCTGCCGTTCACCGGCCTCGTCACGCAATTGCCTGATCGCCTCGACGAGGGTGAACAGGCCGTACATGCCGGGATGGCAGCAGGACAAACCACCACCATTCGTATTGACTGGCAGGCTGCCGCCAGGGGCGATATGGCCGTCGGAGACGAACCGCCCGCCTTCACCCTTGGGGCAGAAGCCCAGGTCTTCCAGCAGCAGGACGGTGCTGATGGTGAAGGCATCGTAGAGCTCGACCACATCGATGTCCCCGATACCGACGCCCGCCATGGCGCGCGCGCGCGCGCCCGACACGGAGGCTGCCGTAGCACAGATATCGGGCATGGCCGAAATCTGCTTGTGCCACTGCTCCGCGGCCGCACCCAGCAGGTATACCGGCGCTTTGCGTGCGTCCTTCGCGCGGTCAGCCCTGGTCATGATCACCGCGGCCGCACCGTCGGTGACCAGGCAGCAATCCAGCCGGCCAAGCGGATCGGACACCATCGGCTGCGCCAGCACATCGGCAATACGCAGCGGATCGCGGGCAAAGGCTTCGGGATTCAGCCGGGCCCAGTCGCGCGCAGCAACCGCCACTGCCGCCAGATCTTCCCGCCGCGTGCCGTAGTCGTGCATATGGCGCGCGGCAGAGAGTGCGTAGGAACTGACAGGGAAGCGGGCCTCGAAAGGCGCCTCGACATCCGACCATGTTCCGGTGACCGAAGTCTGCAGCCGGCCAAGCGCGCTGCGCTGGTTGCTGGCATAACAAATGAGCGCCACGTCGCAGAGGCCGGCATCCAGCGCCAGTGCGGCCTGCTGGGTATGCGCCAGGAAGGAAGAACCGCCGAGCCTGTTGTTGTCGGTGAAGCGCGGACGGAGGCCGAGATATTCAGAGAGCGCAAGGGTGCTGAGAAATTCCGACTGCATGCCGACGAACAGCCCGTCGATATCACGCACGGAGATGCCAGCATCGGCCGCCGCTGCCTTGGCCACCAGCGCCAGCATTTCCAACGCGCTATGGCCGCGCGCACCGGCGATGAAGTCGGTGGTGGCACCGACAAAGGCCGCCTTTCCGCGCAGGCCGGTCATGCCGGGTCGCCTTCGGGAATCGGAGCAAAAACTGGCGCCGCCACGCCATTCAACTGGGCGACATGGACCCGGACGCGCATGCCGATATGCACGGCTTCAGGGGCCAGTCGCTCGACCCGCGACATGAGCCGCACACCTTCATCCAGATCGATCAGCGCGACATTATAGGGGCCGCCCTTGTCGTCTGAGCGACGGACCACCGTGGTGGAATAGACCGTTCCGGTGCCAGCGGGTTCGACCCAGCGCAGGCGGTCCGAGGCGCAATGCGGGCAGATCACGCGCGGATAGAACACGTGCCGGCGGCAATCTACGCAGTGCTGAATCCTGAAGTGGCCCGCCTGCAGATGCTCCGCATAGGCAGCCATGGCTGGAGAACCCGGTGGCTCACCAGCCAGCCCGGCCGCATCGACAGGACTTTGCCTGCGGGGCATGTCTCCTCCTATGCATACTGCCGCAATCATGCTCCGCTAGAGCGAGCCGAGGGGTGATTGAGACAAATTGTATTCTGCAAACTGTACACAGGTTACAATCGCAAGGTAATTTGGTTTAAATAGCCCGTCAATGCTTAATCGCTGGAAGGAATTGCCGCATCGCGGCCCCGTAACGCCATGATAGATAATGTCCGCCGCGCTGCCCGTCTTTCCTTGAGTGCCATTTTCGACAAGCAGTGCAGCCTGCACCCTGATCGGCCTGCTCTGGCGTCGTCTGGCCGAATGCAGACCTACCGGCAACTGAGTGAGCGCGCGACCCGGCTGGCGCATCTCCTGGCCGAGATGGGCGTCCGGCGTGGCGACCGCATCTGCATTCTCAGCGAAAACGACCCGATCTTCCTCGAACTCTCGATTGCCGCGCTGCGGCTGGGCGCCGTCGTCGCCACGCTCAACTGGCGGCTTTCATCCGCTGAATTGAAACACTGCATCACCCTGGTGGCGCCCAAGGCGGCGTTCGTGTCGACCCGGTTCAAGGCGCAGCTGGCAGAAACCGGTACGGCCATGACCGTGCTGGAAACCGGTGCCGAGCTTGAAAGCCGCCTCGCTTTGCAATCAACGACGCCACTGCCCCCCGCCGACAGCGATCCGGAAGACGGTCTCTTCATCATTTATACCAGCGGCACGACCGGTTTGCCTAAGGGCGCACTGATCAGCCAGCGCGCCATGCTGGCCCGTCTGCTGGTCTATGTCACCGACTATGGCGTGAATGGCGAAGACACCTTCCTCGCCTGGTCACCGCTGTTCCATATGGCCTCCGTGGAGCTGGGCCTCGGCACGCTGATGCTCGGCGGCAAGGTTGTTGTGCTGGATGGACCGGACCTGCCGACCATCTGCGACTATCTTGAGCAGGAGCCGCTCAGCAACCTGATCTTCTTCCCCGGCATGGTCGAGCAGACGCTGGCTTACCTGCGCGAACGCAAGCCGAAGGTGAAGCGGCTGAAGAAGTTCGGCGCACTGGCGGACCTGTTTGCGCCACAGGAAATCGCTGCCCTCACCGGCATCCTTGGCGTCCCTTTCACGAATACCTTTGGCAGCACCGAAACCGGCATGCCGCCAGCCTCGGCCGGTCGCCTTGCTGCTGGCGTGGCGCCGGAGGATTTCGCCAAGACGGAAAGCCTGCTTTGCGAAATCCTGCTGGTTGATGAGGCAGGACAGCCGGTACCTGACGGCCAGCCCGGAGAATTGCTGATGCGTGGACCGACGCTGTTCAGCGGCTACTGGAATGCGCCGGAAGCGACAGCGGAAGCCTTCGCCGACAGCTGGTATCATTCCGGTGACGTTTTTGTCCGCCGTGCCGATGGCAAGATCGACTATGTCGACCGCCGCAAATATCTGATCAAGTCCGGCGGCGAGAACATCTATCCGGCCGAGATCGAGCGCGTGGTGATGCAGCATCCGCAGGTGGCTGAAGCCGTGGTGGTGCGCCAGCCTGACGCACGCTGGGGTGAAGTGCCGGTACTGGTGGTGGCCACCGACACGCCAGCACCGCAGGCCGAGGAGCTGATCGCGCTCTGCCGTGCCGAGCTCGCTGCCTACAAGCGGCCGAAGCGCGTGCTGTTCGTGCCGAAGGGAAGTTTGCCGCGCAACAATACCGGCAAGATCATCCGGCCCGAGGTCGAAGCCTGGGTTTCAAAGCAGAGCGAATAATCGCTCAGTCGGCCGGACGGCGCCGGTACATGATGGTGATTTCCATCTCCTGAACCGCTTCGCCGCGCTGGTTCACGAAACTGCGCGCAAATGTCACCACGCCGCGGTCCGGCTGACTGGTTTCCTTCTTGGCGATCACCTTGGTCTGCACGTGAATGGTGTCGCCATGCTTCACCGGCAGCTTCATGCGCCATTTGTCGATACCCAGAAGCGCGATCAGTGTGCCGTCATTGATGCCGGAAGCGTAATTGAGGCCGGCGGCCACGGCGAAGACCAGCGGGCCATGGGCAATCGGCTCGCCGAACGGTGTGGTCTTCGCATATTCAAAATTGGTATGGACGTCGTTGAAGTCGCCCGACAGGCAGGCAAAGTTGACGATATCCGTCGAAGTAATGGTACGGCGGCCGGTCAGCAGGGTCTGGCCGATCTCGAAATCCTCGAAATACATGCCACGCGGCTTCGGTGTATCGACGGTCATATGCGGATCCTCGCGCCTTACAGGCCCATCAGCTTGGCGATGATATTGCGCTGAATTTCGTTGCTGCCGCCACCGATGGGGCCAAGCCGCGAGTCGCGGAACAGGCGCTGCATATCATGTTCCATCGAGAAACCAGCGCCGCCCATCACCTGCATGCCGATATTCGCGCATTCGAAATCGTTGTCTGTGGCAACGATTTTGGCAATGGCGGTCTCCATCTTGGCATCCCAGCCGGCATCCAGCATTTCTGCCGTGCGATAGGTGATCAGCCGAGCAATCTCGGCCTTGATGCGCATGTCGGCCAGCTTGTGAGAGATCACCTGAAACTTGCTGATCGGCTGGTCAAACTGGATGCGCTGCGTCGCATAGTCCTGCGCGATATCGATGGCCTTCTGCGCATTGCCGGCACCACAGGCCGCAATCGCCATGCGCTCCAGATTCAGGCCACGCATCAGGATGCGCCAGCCGCGGTTTTCCTGGCCGATCAGATTGCGCGCTGGTACGCGCACATCATCGAAGAATATCTGGTTGGTATGCGTGGTATGCCGGCCCATCGTCTCGATGGGCTTGATGCTTACGCCCTTGGCCTTGGCATCGACCAGCAACAGGCTGAAGCCGTTATGCGCCGGCTGCGCCGAAGGATCGGTCTTGACCACCAGCACGATATAATCAGCGACATGAGCCGAGGTGATGAACCACTTCTGGCCCCGCACGATATAGTCGTCGCCGTCGCGCACGGCATGGGTCTTGATCGCGGCTGCGTCCGAACCGGTCTGTGGCTCGGTCAGTGCGAAGGCGATGTAAATATCGCCCTGGATCAGCGGCACCATGTAGTCCTGCTTCAGCTCCTCGCTGCCGTTATAAAGCAGCTGCAGACCGGCATAGATCGCACTGGTCATGTAGGTCGTCGCGAAGCAGGCGTAATGATAGGACAGCGTCTCGAGCAGGATGCAGGCATCCTTGTAGCTGCCGTCGAGACCGCCGTAGCGCTCCGGATAGAGCAAACCGAGCCAACCATCCTTGGCGAGCGCCTTGTAAGCCTCCTTCGGCCACCCGCTGTCGCGATCCAGCTCACGAATCTTCTCTGGCGGCAGATGACGTTCGGCCAGATTCAGCAGGCTCTGGCGCATCATCTTCTGTTCTTCAGTGAAGCCGAAGTCATTGAAAAGAGGCATTTTCTTCCCTTTTTAACCTGATGCTGCGCGAGACTTTCCGGTGGCACCGCACCAGCCTATTCCGTTGCGCCGATTTTACGACAGTCGCCCAAACCTGTAAACTGTCTGCAATCTAGAGCAGGCCTTAATCGGCGAGGCTAAGCGCCGACATCAGCCGGTCAACCGAAATGGTTTCCAGCGTCAGCGCCGCGTTGCAGATGTCATCGGCCTTTTGCCGCGACACGGTCAGCGAGGCCGAAGCCATGAACTTCCTGATGACCTCATCGCGCTGCAGTGCCCGGTCTCCTGCCCCGCTATTGACCCGGACATGCCTGGACAACTGGCGGCCGCTGCGCGTCGTGACTTTCACGCCACCCGAGAAATAGGTCGGGAAAGCCGTGTCGGGATCGATCGCGCAACGCACACGCGCAGACAGTGCCAGCACCTGCGGATCTGCCAGAGCCGCCGGCTGCAGATCGGGCAGACCGAAGCCGCCTTTCAGCAGGCAGGCCGCCACGACAAACTGCGTCGAGAACTTCGCCTCATAATCGGTCGTCGGCCGTTCCTTCTGTGCGGCGGGCTCGGCAACGATATGCAGCGTGGGCTGCGGCAGCAGCGCCTCGACAGCTTCGATCTCTTCGCCGGCGAGGTCGCGATGCAGCTCGATTGCCGCATCGGCGCAGCCATGGATGAAATGGCAGACCGGATACGGCTTGATCGCGGTATCCGCCAGATGCCAGGTCTTGCCAAGACCGGCCGCGACAGCCTCCGGCTTGGCGCCGCCCGCATGCGCCTGCAGATGTGTTTCGATCAGGCCGAATTTTCCTTCGAGCGGCCGTGACGGCGCCACGAAGCCGTGCTGCGCCAGACGTGCAGCAGTAATCCCGGCTACCGCACCCCAACCGGGATGCAGGCGTTTGGTCCACGCGCCTTCCTCCAGGAAAACCTGGATACCCGATGCCGTACTGCCAGCGATGCCCTGGGCCATCATCGTTTGCGCCGCATCAAGGCCAAGTAGCTTTGCTGCGACAATGGCGGAGCTGAAATGCGAGATCACTCCAGTGGCATGGAAACCGACATGATGGAACCCGCCATCAATCGCAAGCCCGATGCGGATCGCGGCCTCGCCGCCAGCGGCGTAGGCAGTGAGCAGATCGCGGCCATGCAAACCAAGCTGCTCCGCGAACGACAGGGCGCAGGGCAGGCTGGTGGCCGTGGTGTGGACGATGCTGTTCAGATGGGTATCATCGAAGTCGAGGCCATGCATCAGCACGCCATTCGCCAGCGCGGCATCCCGCACCGGTAGACGCTCGCGTCGGCCGATCAGCCGGCACGTCCCGGCCTCGCCATGCACTGCAACGCCCGCAACCACCCGATCGGCAAACGGATAGGCGTTGGAGGCAAGGCCGACGCCCAATGAGTCCAAGATCAGCAGCTTGGCCCGATCCAGCACCGGTGCCGGAATGTCTTCAAAGCACAGGGCGGCTGTAAACTCGGCAAGATCCTGCGTGGGCGGGCGCTGGGATTGGGTGCGGATAGGGGAATGTTGGGTCATGCTCTGATGCCTGTTCCGGCTTCTGGAGGCCAGATTGTTAACAGTCTTCAACTTAGATGGTCAACTGTTGACAATAAAGACGTCCCGGAATAGGAAAATGCCGGGTAGTCGGATGCACACAGCGCCGGAGGACGATCATTGGCGACGCCAGAACCAGACCGGCGCATGGGCGGCTGGGAAGGAACCGGTTACGACGAGATCGAGGTCGGCCGCACCTTCGCCCCCTATCCCCTGGTCGTGGATGCCACGGCCGTCGCCGCCTTCCATGACTGCATGGGCGATCGCGACACCCCTATTGGCCCAGGAACCCGGGTGCCGGCCTTCCTGCTCAACGAACTGCGCGCCTTCAAGAGCAATGTGCTGTTCCCGCCGGGCGTTCTGCATGCCCAGGAAGAACTGGAGATGTATGACTGCGCCCGGCTCGGCGAAACGCTGGTGACGATTGTGCGTATCGCCGACAAATACATTCGCAACGACAAGCGCTTTATCGTCGTGGAGCAACGTGTGCAGGCCGGCGTGGAACGCCGCGACGTACTGCTGGTCCGGCATATCCTGTACTGGCCATGCTGAAGCTCCGCGACCTCACAGTCGGCCAGTCGTTTGAACGACCCGGGCCGGAACTGACCCAGGCCCGCTTCATCGCATTTGGCCAGTTGCATGGCACGGATGCGCCGATCCATACCGATCCCGACTATGCGGCAAAGACCCCGTTTGGCGGCACGATTGCGCATGGCATGATGATTCTGGCGGTTTTTGAATCCTGGCTCTGCAGTCTGTTCGGCAGCACGGCCTGGGATCGCGGCGGGTCTTTCCAGAGCAAGCTGCTGAATGTCGTGAAGGCTGGCGAACCGACAACCTATCGCATCAAGGTAAAAACCTGCGCGACCGATACGGTCACACTGGCGCTCACGCTCCACAGCGGAGACAGACTGCTGGCAATCGGCGAGGCAAGGTTGCGCCTCGATCTGGAGACTGCATGACCATTGATCTTGCAAGACTGATGCGACCGCGCTCGGTCGCGGTGATTGGCGCATCCGAGAATCCCACGCGTATCGGCGGTCGGCCGGTCCGGTATCTGCTCGACGCCGGCTTTGAAGGGCCGATCTATCCGATCAATCCGAATTACGAGACCGTCCAGGGTCTCAAAGCCTATAGCTCTG
The DNA here is from genome assembly GCF_007197755.1 of Ferrovibrio terrae. Classification (NCBI taxonomy): domain Bacteria; kingdom Pseudomonadati; phylum Pseudomonadota; class Alphaproteobacteria; order Rhodospirillales; family Rhodospirillaceae; genus Ferrovibrio; species Ferrovibrio terrae. Next base: position 2,020,438 of record NZ_CP041636.1, on the reverse strand, counting down.
TTACTGATCTGCCTGAAGCCGTCGATATGGCGATTATCGCACTGCCGGCCGCTCCGGCCATGGAAGCTATCCGGCAATGCGTGGCGCGCGGCGTTGGTGGCGCCGTGCTGTTCAGCGCCGATTTCGCCGAAGCCGGCGCCGAAGGCCGTGAGCGGCAGGATGAATTGAGTCGCATGGTGCGCGAGGCCGGCATGGCCCTGCTCGGCCCGAACTGCCTCGGCGCCTTTAATGTTGCGCATCGATTCTATGCCAGTTTCTCTGCCATCTTCGAGAGCGGTTTTCCCGCGGACGGCAATGTGGGAATCATCAGCCAGAGCGGCGGCTTCGGCAGCCACCTGGCCAAGATCGCCCTGCAGCGCGGCGTTAAAATCGGACAGTGGCTGACCACCGGCAACGAGGCCGGCGTCGATGTCGGACAGGGCATTCAGTGGCTGGCCGGGCAGCCCGATATCAGCATCATCCTCGCTTATGCCGAGGGCGTTCATGCGCGCGACACTCTGGTGGAAGGACTGGAGGTGGCCCGGCAAGCTGGCAAGCCAGTCCTGTTCATGAAATCCGGCAGCAGTGCTGTCGGCGCCGCCGCAGCGCAGACGCATACCGCCGCGATGAGTGGCAGCGACATGGTGTTTGAGGGCATGCTGCAACAATTCGGTGCCGTCCGGATGCACAGCACCGAGGCGATGGTGGATGCGGCCTATCTGCTGCAGCGCGCGCCACGTCCGCGCGGCAACCGGGTCGGCCTGATCAGCATCTCCGGCGCAGTCGGCGTGCAGATGGCCGATATTGCCGCCCAGGTTGGACTGGAAGTTCCTGCCCTGCCTGACGAAGCCCAGGCTAGGCTGAAGGCGATCAATCCCTATGCGGCCACGCGCAACCCCATCGATGTGACGGCACAGGCCTTCAATAACTTGGATCTCGTCCGCGACAATCTGGACGTCGTGCTGCGCGAGGATGGACTTGACGCCTTAATCGCTTTCTTCACCGTCACGGCGGGTTCAAAAAGCATTGCGCCGCGCCTGTCGCAGATCCTGTCGCCACTGCCGGTCCAGTATCCGGACAAGCCGATGGTACTCTGCATTGTTGCGGATCGCGATACGGTCGCGAGTTATGAAGCCGCCGGATTTGCCGTTTTCGAGGATCACACCCGCGCCGTCACTGCGTTGGGCACGCTGGCGCATTTGTTTCATCGGAACATTGAGCCGCTGCCGGAACAAAATTTCAGCCGCGCCGCCGAAGCGCTGCGTCGGCATGACGGCACGGAATTCTCCGCCAAGATCGTGCTGGCGGCTGCCGGAATCACGGTCCCGAAAGGCGGCGTGGCCACGGATAGCGGTCGTGCTGTCGGCGTGGCATTGGAGATCGGTCTGCCGGTCGTTGTGAAGATTCACAGTGCCGAGATCCTGCACAAAAGCGATGTCGGCGGCGTGGCGCTGAATCTGACGTCGCCACCCGATGTCGCAAGAGCCGCATCCGGCATGCTGGAGCGACTTGGCAATGCCGTCCTGATTGAACGCATGGCACCGCCGGGCGCGGAACTGATTCTCGGATTCCAGCATGATGCCGAACTCGGGCCAACCGTGATGATCGGGCTCGGCGGTGTGCAGGCGGAGATTTACCGCGACGCCGTCTGTCGCCTTGCACCGGTCAGCGCCGCAGAAGCAATGCGTGCATTACAGTCGTTACGGGGCAGGAAGATTCTGGAGGGGTTCCGCGGCCTGCCTGTGGCTGACCTGGAAGCTGCAGCCAAGGCGATCGAATGCCTGTCGCAATTCTTCGCGACACATGCAGACGAGATCGATTCGCTTGAAATCAACCCGCTCAGGGTTCTGGGGCAGGGCGTGATCGCCTGTGATGCCGTATTGCTGCGGCGTTAGATTTTCGCCAGCGCCTTGACGAGCTTTTTTGAATCGACACTGCTTTCGCTGTCGGAAAGCTTGTCCTGGGCCTCGCGAACATCAATATGGGCCCGCGCATTGCGCAGATGGCGACGCATCGCCACTTCCGCCATGTCCGGATCGCGGCTTTCGATCGCAGCCACGATAGCCTTGTGTTCGCTCAGGGCCTGCTGCGCGCGTCCGGCGCGGGTGCTCGATTTGAAGCGATAAACCCGAAGCAGGTCATACAGGCCATCGCAGAGCATCTCGGCAAGCCACTTGTTGCGGCTGCCTTTCGCGATGCAGAAGTGGAAGTCTTCGTCCTTGGGATACTGGTAATACCCGGTGCCGCCGAGCACGCCTTCCTGGCGCTCATGCTCCGACAGCAATCGCTTCAGTTCCTCGATCTCGGCATCGGTCATTTCGGTGGCTGCGAGCCGGCAGGCCATGCCTTCCAGTGACTCGCGCACCTCGAGCAACTGCTTGAGATCCTGGATCGAAATCTTCGCCACACGCACGCCGATATTCGGGGTGCGTTCGAGCAACTTCCGCCCTTCCAGGCGGCGGATCGCTTCCCGCAACGGGCCGCGGCTCACGCCCAATGCGGCCGCCAGAGCGTTTTCGCTGATGCGGTGACCCGGTTCAAGTTCGCCGGCGACGATGGCAGCTTCCAACCGCTCGGTTACGGTATCGACCAGCGATTGCCGCTGCACCTGGTTCGTTAGAAGGCCGCTCATACCCGGTTCACCATCTGGTCGTCGCGCTGAGTAAGGATTGGGACAACCTATCCGCGCCGATTCTTTGGCCGTTTATAGTATTATTGTCAGCAGTTTGCACCCTGTTTTCGGTCGATACTCACGTAACCCCTGATTTCTGGGAGGTTTTCTATTTGTAAAAGACTTCGCCCTGAAACAGGCGCCGCGCCGTGCGGTAGAGACTCGCCTGCGCAATGACTGCAGAGCCAGCTGTGACTTCAGCAGTTGCATCCACCATCAGCATACCTGAAGGATGACCCACCCGGATCGCCCCGGACTGATCCGGACGCAGCATCTGCTGCGCCAGGCTCCCCGGCACGCGACAGGCCGCCGCCAGACATAACCCCCCGGTGATCGGAACGGCCCGATGTGGCTGGCCCACAGAAATCATCCGGACGAGGATGTCGGCTTCCGACGCTTGGTAAACTCGGCCAGACAACGCGGTGAAAGTCTGGCTCGGCGCAATTGCAGCGATTTTGGGAATACTCGGCATTCGCGCTGCTGCCGCAAGATCGGCCGTCAGCCCCATCGCAACGGAGCCGGCCAGCCGCACGGCTTCCATACGCTGCATCAGATCCGCATCGCGCTCCATCGCCTGTGGCGATTCGAGGCCAGTCAGGCCAAGGTCGCTGGCGCGGACGAAAATCCCCGGATTTGCCGCATCGACGAGGGTGGCCTCGATCACCGACCCATCGGCCAGCGTCAGACGATCCACCGCCTGGCCGGTCGGCAGCAGCTTGCCGGTTTTCGATCCACCAGGCGCCAGAAAATCCAGCTTGATCGGCGCACCGCTGCCGGCCACGCCGTCGATCTCGCAGTCACCGTCGACCACGGCAATGCCGTTATGCACCGCGAAGGTGGCGACGATGATCTTGCGGGTATTGGTGTTGTGGATCCGGACGCTGGTCATGCCATTCGCCGGCACCGGGATCAGGCCCTCGTCGATGGCAAAGGGGCCGACGGCGGAGGACATGTTGCCGCAGTTGCCGGCATAGTCCACCACCGCATCCGAGACCGAGACCTGCGCGAATGTATAGTCGATATCGGCATCGGTGCGGCTTGACGGACCAATGATGCAGATCTTCGACAGCGATGAGACGCCTCCACCCATACCGTCGAGCTGACGCCCGTTCGGATCGGGCGACCCGAGCGCCCCGAGAAAAATCGGCGCCCAGTCATCGCGCGCCGCCGGAAGGTCCTCCTGGCGGAAGATCAGGGCCTTGGACGTCCCCCCGCGCATGAAAACCGCTCGCAAGCGACGCTGCATGATGATCTCCGTTCAGCCCATACGTTTTCAGGCCCGTGCGTTAGCCCATGCAATGTAACGGCGAATACCGGCATCCGCGCTGACCTTGGGCGTCCAGCCGATTTCGGTCTCCGCTTTGGCGCGACTGAAATTCAGCTTGTCGGTCGCGGCGGACTTCACCGCGCGCTTGTCTTCCTGATAGACCGGCTTCAGTTGCTCGGCGCCGTAGGCATCAAGCACGATCTCGACAACCTGCTTCAGTGTCGTGTCAACGCCCGTGCAGATGTTCAGCACGTGGCCATGCGAGTCGCTGGTCATGGCGTCGATGCAAGCCGCAGCCACGTCGGTGACGTAGACATAGTCATGCACTTCGCTACCGTCGCCGATGATGACCGGTGCTTCACCAGCCCGAACCTTTTCGCAGGTCTGGGCAATGAAGACAGCGTTCACCGCGCGCCAGTGCTGCCGCTCCCCATAGACGGACGAGAATCGCAACGCATTGAACTGGATGCCATAAGTGCGGGCATACTGGGCACAAAGCCCCTCGCCCATCAGCTTGCTGGTACTATACAGAATCGACGCCGGCTGCAGGCCCGCGGCGGAGAACGGAACATCCTCGGTGATCACGTCGGCAGTGGAATTGCCGTAGGTCGAGACAGAGGACGAGAAAATGATCCGGCGCACCTTGGCGATGCGGCAGGCTTCCAGCGTGTTCACCATACCGATGGTGTTCACAGCGATGCCCAGAGAGGGATTCTGCGACATCGGCAGAGTCAGGAACCCGGCCAGCGAAAAGACGCCGTCGACGCCCTGCATGACGTCGATGAGTTCGTTCAGGCGCAGAATATCGCCGCGGATCAGTTTGATACGCGGATTGTCGAGCAGATGTGCTATGGTCTCCGGCGTGCCGAGGGAGAAATTATCCAGCAGCCGAATTTCCTTCGCGCCGCCTTCCAGCAGGAGATCGGCGATATGCGAACCGATCAGGCTTGCGCCTCCCGTAATCACATAGACGGCATCCTTGATACTGTAACCCATCGTCATTCTCTCCCGGCTCAATCCTGGTCGTCGTTCTGGGGCATACCCTGTGGGGTGATGGTTTTCACAATATTGGCGTCGAGCGCTTCGTAATCGTGATAGCCGATGGCGTCGTAGAGTTCGGCGCGGGTCTGCATCGCATCGAACATCTTGTGCGTCCCGCCTTCGCTGCGGATCGAGGCATACAGACGCTCCTGTGCCTTGGCGGCGACACGCAGCGAACTGACCGGCCAGATCACCATCTTGTAGCCCATCTCTTCGAATTCCTTCGCGGTGAAGAAAGGCGTGCGGCCGAACTCGGTCATGTTGGCGAGCAGTGGCGCTTTGACCTGGCGGGAGAACTCGCGGAACATCTCTGCTGACGTCAGCGCCTCGCAGAAAATCGCGTCGGCACCGGCCTCCAAATACAATTTGGCGCGCGCCACGGCACCATCCAGACCTTCGCTGGCCACGGCATCGGTACGGGCGACAATGACCATATGCTTGCGGGCCTTGGCCGCAGCGGCCACCTTGGCGGCCATGTCATAGGCGCTGGCGAGTTTCTTGTCGTTCAGATGGCCGCATTTCTTGGGCAACAACTGATCTTCCATCTGCACGGCCGCAGCGCCAGCTTCTTCAAAATTCAGCACCATGTGCATGACGTTCAGGGCTTCGCCATAGCCCGTATCGCCATCGACCAGCACTGGAAGACCGGACGCGCGCGCAATCTGCCGCAGGAAGAAGCAGACATCGTTGATCGAAATGATGCCAAGATCAGGCAGGCCCATCGAGGCCGTCATCGCGGCACCCGACAGATACAGGGCCTCGAAACCGGCGGCCTTGGCCTGCAAAGCGGCAAGCCCGCTATGCGCGCCCGGGATCTGCAGAATCTGCGGTCGTTGCAGCAGCTGGCGGAAAGCCAGGCCGGGCGGGGTATCAGGGCGGTCAGCGCCAATCAGATAGGGCATACAGCGTCTGCTTTCAGTCGAAATCAGGTTCGCATGACGAACGGGTCGCGGTCCTGCGACGAGTAATCGATCATGACATTCTTGGTTGTGGTGTATTCCTGCAGGGCCTGCTCGCCGCGCTCGCGACCGAAGCCGCTTTCCTTCATGCCGCCGAACGGCGCCTGGGCAGCCACGGCCCTGTAGGTATTGACCCAGACAACACCGCTTTCGATCGCCCGCACCATGCGGTGCACGCGGCCGACATCGCGGGTCCACACGCCGGCGGCCAGGCCATAAGACGTCGAATTGGCGATCTGGATGGCCTCTGCTTCATCCTTGAACTTCAGGATGGCCAGAACGGGGCCGAAGATTTCTTCTTGTGCCAGATGGGCATCCGGCGTGACGCCGCTGAAAATGGTCGGCTGTACGAAGAAACCCTGCGCCAGGTCGCCGTCGCGTGCAGCATCGCCGCCAGTCACCAGCTGCATGCCCGCCTGCTTGGCCGAGGCGATGAAATCCAGGATGCGATTGAACTGCTGCTCGTTGGCGGCAGTGCCCATTTCGGTGGCGGGATCGAGCGGATCGCCCATCTTGATCGCCGCCGCACGCTTTGCCAGCCGCTCGACCACCTCGTCATGCACGGTTTCATGCACGAGCAGGCGCGAGCCGGCGATGCAGGTCTGTCCGCTGGCGCCGAAGATGCCGGCCAGCGCACCGGCTACAGCCTTGTTCAGGTCAGCGTCGTCGAAAATGATGTTTGGCGATTTGCCGCCCAGTTCGAGCGTCACCGGCACCAGGTTACGTCCGGCCGCCGCCGCGATGTGGCGGCCCACCTGGGCGCTGCCGGTGAAGCTGATCCGGTTGAGACCCGGCGTCTCGCTGAGCGCGCGGCCGACCTCGGCATCGCCGGTGACCACATTGACCACGCCCTTCGGGAAACCGGCCTTCTCGACCAGCGCGGCGAATTCGAGTGTGGTGGCCGAAGCATGCTCTGACGGTTTGATCACTGCACAGTTGCCCGCGGCCAGTGCCGGCGCCAGCTTGTTGGCCAGCAGGGTGATCGGCGAATTCCAGGCGGTGATCAGCGCCACCACGCCGATCGGCACGCGCATGACAAAATCAAAGACATCCGGCTGATCAAGCGGGATCACGCTGCCGTAAATCTTGTCCGCATAGCCAGCAAAGAAGCGGTACTGCCGCGCGGCAAACATCATCTGCGGCTTGGTTTCGCGGATCACCTTGCCGTTGTCGGTCGTTTCCAGCCGCGACATGCGGTCGGCTTCGGCCTCCAGCAGTTCCGCGAGTCTGAGCATCAGTTTCTGACGTTCAATGCCGGGGCGGGCGCTCCAGTCGGGAAAAGCACGGCGCGCCGCTGCGACGGCATCGGCGACATCACCCGCCTCGGCCTGGGGGATGGATGCCCAGGCCTGGCGGGTGAAGGGATTGATCGTCGGGAAACGCCGGCTCTTCGCGCCGTCGCGCCATGCGCCGTCGATATACAGCTGATACTGCTTCAGCTCGGCCATCGCATGGACTCCTGAGACTGCATGTTCAGTTCTTGCCCTTCGAATAGCTGGCTGCGCTTTCGCCGGCCAGCTTGCCGAAGACGGAGCCGGACATCAGGCCGGTGCCGCCCGGATAGTTTTCGAAGAACAGACCACCCACCAGCTCGCCCGCAGCATACAGACCTGGGATGGACTGGTCGGTCATATCCTGCACTTCGCCGCTGGTATTCACCTGTAGGCCACCGAAGGTGAAAGTAATACCGGTGGTGGTGACATAGGCCACGTAAGGCGGCTTGTTGATCGGCAGCGCCCAATTCGACTTCGGCACGCGCAAGCCGGTGGTCTTCTTGCCATCCAGGATCGCCGGATTGTATGGCTCCGGACCGCAGGCGGCATTATATTCGTTAACTGTCTTTTCCAGAGCGGCGGGATCGACTTCGAGCTGCTCGGCCAGTTCGGCAATGGTATTCGCCTCAGCCTTGGTCACTTCCTTGATGCGGTATTCGTCACGCAGCATCTTGACCGTCTGCTGGTCGAAGATCTGGATCGCCGTGCGGCGCGGCTGCTTCATGATTTCGCGGCCGAACTTGGCGTAGGTCAGGTTGCGGTAGTTCTCGCCTTCATCGACGAAGCGATCGCAATCCAGATTGACCATGATGCCGAGCGGATAGGAATGTTTCTGGAAGTTGTCCAGCACCCAGCGGTCGCCATAGGGCGGCGCCGAAATATCCCATTCACAGGCATGGCAGCTCGACCAGTTGCCGTAGGGCCGCGCACCGATCGCCAGGGCCATGTTGATGCCCTCGCCCATATTGTGGCGCGTGCCACGAACGCGGCACAGATCCCAGCCCGGGCCGAGGTAGCGCACGCGCATTTCCGGATTTGACTCGAAGCCGCCGCAGGCGAGAATGACCGCCTTGGTCTCGATCTCGTCATAGCCGCCCTTGGTGCGCACCTTCACGCCCGTGACTACGCGATTCTTTTCCTGGACCAGGCCGATGGCCGCCGTGTCGTAGCGGATTTCGATGCCGAGCTTCTCGGCGCGGGCGATCTCGGCTTCGACCAGGCCGGCACCGCCGCCCACTGCCTCGATATTCACGCCGCCGTAGAAGTGATGCTTGCCGTCCACGAGGTAGGACTGGCGGCCGAACATCGGCACGAAGCGGATGCCATGCGAGCGCAGCCAGGCCATGGTGGGGCGCGAACGGTCGACCAGAAGATTTGCCAGCGACTCGTCGGACTGGTGATGGGTGATTTCCATCAGCTGGTCGTAGAAGAACTGCCGGGTATGCTTGGGCAGCACGATCTGGTTGCGCTCGGCGTCGGAAAGATCGGTCAGAATGTCCTGGCAGACATCGTCCAGGCCATCATGGGCAAAACGGAAACCGCCGGCGGTGAAGTAGGAGTTGCCGCCACGCTCGGATTCCGGGGCGCGTTCCAACACCAGGACCTTCGCGCCATTCTCCCGGGCCGACAACGCCGCACACAGCGCCGCATTTCCCGCACCCGCCACCACAACATCATACGCCATCGCGTCCGCTTCCTTCCCTTTGCTCAATCGGGGCACCACACGGCAAACCCCGGAAATCCCTACTTAATCTGCATATTTGCCGAGGAATCGTAAATTGTCAACAGTTTTCAAGTTACCAATGTTGCGGAATCGCTTTCAAGATCGCCCGTAATTGCGGCTTGGAGATTTTACCGACGCTGACCCGTGGGAAATCCTCGACGATGTGAACCTCCCGGGGAATCTTGAAGTCGGCAAGCAGCTTTTTACAGGCGGCCTTGACCAGGCTTTCAATGGCGTCCGGGGCTTGTCCTGCCAGGGCTGGACCAAGCCGGATAAAAGCCACGGGCACCTCGTCCAGCATCGGATGTGCCTTGCCAACCACGGCCGACTCCTCGATGCCGTCCAAGGCATTCAGCACCCGCTCTATTTCGGAGGAGGCGACATTCTCGCCGCCAACCTTGAGCATGTCCTTGAGCCGGTCGGCGAAGCGTACACTGCCATCCTGCAGGACCGTGACCTGGTCACCGGTATTGAAGAAGCCGTCCTCGTCGAAAGCGGCCGCAGTAGCCGTCTCATCGCCAAGATATTCCCTGAACAGCGAGACGCCACGCTGGCCGCCGATATGAATTGTTCCGGTCTCGCCACGGCGAACCGGACGGCCATCGGCATCGCAGATCCGGATGGTGTATTCCGGCGCCGGTCGCCCGATGGCGCCATCCGCCACCGGCAAATGCGGATAGCCGATGATGCCCTGCGTCAGCGTTTCGGTCATGCCCCACCAGCTCAGCGGAGGAATACCGAAGGTGTCGCGCACCAGCGGATCGGTCAGCGCCACGCCCCAGCAGCGGAAATAGTGCTTCTGCGGCATCTCGACATTGGCCAGGGCGCGATAGCAGAAGCCGGTGATCGAACTCCAGGTGCTGCGATTCCTGACCGCCACCTCCCAGAACCGGCTGGAACTGAAGCGCGGCTGCAGCACGAAGGTCGCGCCGGCCCAGAAGCAGGACAGCCACGAATAAGACAGCGCATTCGTATGAAACAGCGGCAGTACGCAATGATGCACGTCGGAAGGCACCAGGCCTTCATGGCTGGCACCAACGCGAGCCGCCCACAAGGCGTTGGCATGGGTCCACAGCACAGCCTTGGGCCGCGACGTCGTGCCGGAGGTATACTGCACACCCAGCGGTGTGTCCGGGCCAGGTGGGACGATATCGCTGTTTCCAACTGCGGAAAGCAAACGCATGAAGCGTTCTGATTCGGCCGGACGCTCCGATCCCGTCGCCGGCTCGCCGGCATTGTGATCGGTGACGGCAATCCACCGCGCGGTCCGGCAGGCGCTCTGCACCATGCCGGCATACTGGGGCTGCGTAATCACTGCCTCGGCGTCGCAATGATCCGAGAAATAGCGCAGCTCATCTTCCGAACAGCGTGTGTTGGTGGTGACCGCGATGGCACCGACGATTCCGCAGGCACACCAGGCCAACAGGAACTCCGGGCAGTTGTCGAGATGGATGATGATGCGGCTGCCGCGTTTGATACCGCGCTGTCGCAGGCCATTGGCGAGACGAACAGCCGTGTCGTGGAATTCCGCGTAAGTCAGTGTCTGCGCGGGCCGGTCGAACGGCTCGAAGACGATGAAGGGATGGCCGCCACGCCGCTGCGCCTGCGCGGCCAGCAGCCATTCCAGGTTCATGCCTTCAAACGGATTGTAAGACTCCGGGAAATAGGCCATGCGGCGCGCCGGCTTTATTTTGCGTCGTCGGGTTCGAAAACCGGCAGCGCACCGCCGTCGAATGGCAGGAACTGCAACCTGACGCGTTGCCCGATCGCCAAAGCGTCCAGATCGCAGTTGATCACGTTGCTCAGCATCATCGTGCCCTCGGCAAGCTCGATATAGGCAATCGCATAGGGAACCGGTGCTTTGCGCATGACCGAAAAGGAGTGGATCACGCCGCGGCCCGGGCTGTCGCGCCATTCGGTCTCGTCGCTGAAACACAGCGGACAGATCGAACGCGGATAGTAATGATGCTGCTTGCAGCTGCGACAGTAACGCAGGGCGAGCTTGCCGTTGCGTGCTGCTTCCCAGAAATGTGCTGTTTCCGGGCTGATTGTGGGAGGCATCACCTCGCGCTGGACTTGAGTCATGGCGTGGTCACTCCCGTTCCATAATCAGGGTTGCGCTGCAATGCCGGTTGGCCAGCGCCGCGCCGCCGATCGCATTGGCCAGGGCCAGGCGGCAATCCTTGACCTGAACCTTCGGATGCGCCTCGCCACGCAACTGGCGCACGGCTTCGATCACCTTGGTGATGCCGCCGCGATTGGCCGGATGGTTGTTGCACAACCCGCCGCCGTCCGTATTGAATGGCAGCTTGCCAACACCGGAAATCAGGTTGCCATCAGCGACGAACCGCCCGCCCTCGCCTTTGGCACAGAAACCGAGATCCTCGATCTGGATCAGCGTCGTAATGGTGAAGCTGTCGTAGAGCGAGACATAATCGATATCCGCGGGCGTAATACCGGCTTCGGCAAAGGCGGTTGCACCGGAAACCGCAGCGGCAGAGACGGTCGTGACCACGCGACCGCCCGCACTATGCTTGATCGCTTCGCCAGTGCCCCGCACTTTCACCAGCGGCCGTTTCAGCCGGTGGGCGATATCTTCCCGCGCCACAATGATGGCGCCGCCGCCATCGGTGATGACACAGCAATCCAGCCGACGCAGCGGATCGGCAATCACCGGCGAGGCCATCACCTCCTCCACCGTGACCACATCGCGCAGCAGCGCATTCGGATTGTGCTGGGCATGATGTGAGGCCGCGACCTTGATCCAGGCCAACTGCTCGCCCGTGGTGCCATATTCATACATGTGCCGCGCCGCCGACATGGCATACATGTTGACGACCGTGGCGCCGAACGGGGCTTCGAAGGGCACATCCGGCGAGGCCGCATTGTAAATCCGCGGCGTGGTGCCCGTGGCGACACCTTCGGAACGCGGCCGGCCACCCAGCGTGATCAGCGCGACGCTGCATTTACCCGCCGCAATCGCCTGTGCCGCATGACCGACATCCAGTACATAACTGGCGCCGCCAGCCTCGGTGGCATCGAAATGCCGCAGTTTCAGGCCAAGATACTCGACAGTCTGGATTCCGCCGGGCGCATCGCCACCACAGAAGTAACCATCAACATCCGCCGCGGTAAGCCCGGCGTCACGCAGGGCGCCGAGCGCGGATTCCGCGTGGAGCTGCACCACCGATTTGTCTGTGGCTTTCCGCGTCGGATGCTCGTAGACGCCGACGATATACGATCTGCTATGCGTGCTCATGCCCGGCGGCCTTCCTCAGATCGGATCCCAGCCGATGATATCGGCCGTGCGGCTGAGCGGCAGGAAGTTGCTCTCCATCGCCGGCATACCATGCTCGGCGATGCTCTGCGGCGTCCAGCCTTCGCTGCGATGCGTCGAGCGGATAGGCCGATGCTGGCTGAACAGGAAGATTTCGTTCATACGCGAGCCGAAGATCTGCCCGCTCACATTCTCGGACAGGTCGCTGGCGAGATAGACCGCCAGCGGCGCGATCTTTTCCGGACCCATTTCCTGCAACCGCTGCACACGACGTTCCTTTTCCGGATCGCCCTCGGTCGGAATGGTGCCGATCAGCCGGCTCCAGGCAAATGGTGCGATGCAGTTGGAGCGCACATTGTAGCGCTGCATGTCCATCGCGATGCCCTTGGACAGGCCGACGACGCCGAGCTTGGCCGCCGCGTAGTTGCTCTGCCCGAAATTGCCGATCAGGCCCGAGGTCGAGGTGAAATGCACATAGGAGCCGCTGTTCTGCTCCTTGAAATATGGCGCCGCCGCGCGCGCGACGTAGAAGCTGCCGAGCAGATGGACCTTGATCACCATCTCGAAATCGACCACCGACATGCGGTGGAAGATACGGTCGCGCAGGATGCCGGCGTTGTTCACCACGCAGTCGATCTGGCCGAAGCTGTCGATCGCAGTCTTGATGATGTTGTTGGCACCGGAGGCTTCCGCGACGCTGTCGGTATTCGCGACGGCCTTGCCGCCCGCCTTGCGGATTTCCTCGACAACAGATTCGGCCGGCGAGGCATCGGCGCCGCCCTCACCATCGGACGCACCGCCCAGATCGTTGACCACCACCTTGGCGCCCTGTTCGGCTGCCAGCAACGCAATGGCGCGGCCGATGCCACGGCCAGCGCCGGTTATGACGATCACCTTGTCTTTCAGGCATTCTGCGGTTGTCATTTTCTTTCTCCTGACTGCTCTATTTTTGTGAACTATCAATTGCAATACCGGCCGCTAGATCACCCGCGGGGCATTCTCCCAGTAGGGCTCACGCAGCCGGCGCTTGAGCAGCTTGCCGGCGTCGTCGCGCGGCAGGCTGTCACGAAACTCGATCGCTTTGGGTAACTTGAATCGCGCCAGTCTCTGGCCAAGCTCTTTGCGGATCGCGGCCTCGTCGGTGCTGCCGTCCTGTACCACCAGGGCCAACACGGCTTCGCCGAATTCCGCATCGGGAATGCCGATCACCGCGCAGTCCAGCACCGCGGGCATCGACAGCAGCGCGGCTTCCACCTCCGAAGGGTAGATGTTCACGCCGCCTGAAATGACCATGTCTTTCTTGCGGTCGCACAGGAACAGGAAGCCCTCGGCATCCAGGTAGCCGATATCGCCACCGGTGATCAGGCCGTTGCGCCCGATCTGCTGCCGGTCCTCACTGCGATTGTGGTAGGTGAAGTCAGGCAGGAAATCGAGGCCGACATAGAGCTCGCCCGGACTGCCCGGCGGCAACACTGCACCATCTTCCCCGACCACTTCGATGCGCGCTCCCGGTATCGCACGCCCCACCGTGCCCGGATGCGACAGCCATTCCTCGCTGTTACAGGCGGTGACGACGCTCGATTCCGTCGTGCCATACCATTCATGGATGATCGGGCCGAACCATTCGATCATGGCTCGCTTCACGTCCGGCGGGCATGGTGCGGCGGCATGGTGCACCATCCGCAGCGATCTCAGGTCATAGCGCCGGCGCACCGCTTCGGGCAGCCGCAGCAGGCGCACGAACATGGTCGGCACCGTCACGATATTGGTGATGCGGTGCTGTTCGACCAGCCGCAAAAAATCCTCAGCGTCGAACTTCGGCATCAGCACCAGATGCTCGGCAACCTTGGCGCCAGCCATGGCGAAGACATTCGGCGCGGCGTGATACATCGGTGCCGGCACCAGCAACCGGATACCGGCGCGCAGGCCATAGACCTGCTCGCGCATGGTGTCGAGGCGGCGGCGCTGTTCGGCCGTGGGCGGATTGCGCCGCACGCCTTTCGGTTTTCCGGTCGTGCCGGAAGTGTAGATGATGCTTTCGGGTGCCGGAACGGGCGGCACCGTCCAGGCCTGCTGCAGGCCGATCCAGCTTTCCAGTTCGAGCATCCCGGACGGGACCGCCGCCCTGGCAGGTGAAACCTGGTAGGCCTTGCAGACGTCTTCTGGCGTGCGGACCACGATCACGGTCAATTTGTTGTCGACCAGAACCGACGGGGGCACCAGATCAAGCAGATCGGCATGGACGAACAACACCTGCGCGGCACAGTCGCCCAGCACGTATTCGATTTCCGGCGGCGCCAGATGCCAGTTCAGCGGCACGGCATATGCGCCCAGCATGGTGATGCCCTGGCTGACTTCGACAAATGAAATCTCGTTGCGCATCAGGATCGCCACAGCGGTGCCGGGGCCGATGCCGAGACGGTTCAGGCCGAAGGCAATATGACCGGCCCGACGCGAGACTTCGCCGATCGGGCGCACCATATCGCCGGACACGATAGCGCGCGTGTTTGTCTGCACAGGGCTCATGCGTAGACCAGCATCCCGTTATCGAGGACGACCTTGTCGCGCTCGACCGCACGGCTGCGGAATGCGGCCAGTCCCGGGCCCTGCTGCCAGATTTCGGTACGGATCGTCTCACCGGGATAGACCGGAGCGGAGAAGCGCACATTGAGCTGCTTCAGCCGCGAAGCGTCATTGTCGCAGAGGCTGCGGATCAGGGCGCGGCCGGCAACGCCATAGGTGCACAGGCCATGCAGGATCGGCCGCTCGAAGCCAGCCGCTGTCGCCACCGCAGGATCGGCATGCAACGGATTATAATCGCCATTCAGACGATAGATCAGCCCGGAATGCTTCCAGGTGCGCAGGTCGCATACCATATCCGGCGCACCCTCCGGAATCTGGTGCGCCGGCCTCGCCGGACCCGATGGGCCGCCAAAACCGCCATCAGCGCGCGCAAAGCTCGACAGGCCCACGGTGCAGACCGGCTCGCCGGTCACGGCGTCGCTCAGCTCGCGCTTGACATAGATCAGCGCACCCCGGCCTGGGCCTTTATCGACAATTTCCTCGATATGCTGCTTGCCGACCAGCTTGCCGCTCGGCGGCAGCGGGCGATGCATGGTGAGAAACTGCTCGCCATGCAGCACATGCTGCCAGTTTACACCGGTATCCGGCTGTTTTAGCCAGAACCCGGGGAAGCACAGCACCGTCGCCATCGTCGGCAATGCCTGCAGGTTCTCCTCGTAAACAAACCGCAGGTCCTTCGCATCCGTCGGATCGTCGCCACAGCACACGCCGAGTGCGTAGAGCATGGTGTCGCGCGTGCCGTAGTCCTGCGTGATGGGCTCGAAATACCGGTTCTTCAACACGTCGTAGGAAATCGCCATGACTGAACCTCAACCCGCCGCCTGCACGGCCACTTTTTCATCCAGCAGTGTCTGGATGTCGGTGTCTGAAATCCCCCAGCCGGCAAGGCCGACGCGCGTCTTCTGACCCGCGCGCGAGGCCGGGCCGGCAATCTCTGCTTTCGTACGACTGAAGCGCGGTGCCGGCACCGGCTGCGTCACGCCGTCTATCTCGGTGAAATTGCCGCGCGCGGCATTGTGCGGATGATTCGGCGCCTCGGTGATGCTGAGCACTGGTGCAAAGCAGGCGTCCGTCCCTTCGAGCAGGCTGGACCACTCGTCGCGCGTTTTGGTTTTAAACAGCGCGGTGAAACGTTCGCGCAGCAAAGGCCAGCCGGCGGGATCGTTCTGGTCGGGCAGGCCTTCACCGGCCAAGCCAACACGTTCGAGGAACAGCTGGTAGAAGCGCGCTTCAATCGGGCCGATACAGATATAGCCGCCGTCTTTGGTCTGGTAGCTGTCATACCAGGGCCGGCCGCCGTCGAGCACATTGGCGCCGCGCTCGTTGACCCACCCGTTGCGGGCAAGTGCACCGAACAGGAAGCTGGACAGCGAATTGACGCCATCGACGATGGCGGCATCGACCACCTGCCCGGTCCCTGATCGCTCGCGCTCCCACAGGGCACACAGAATGCCGAACAGCATGTACATCGAGCCACCGCCGAAATCGCCGACCAGGTTGAGCGGTGGCACCGGCGCCTCGCCGCCACGACCGATGGCGTTCAGCGCACCGGTGATAGCGATGTAATTGATGTCGTGGCCTGCGGCCTGGGCCAGCGGCCCGTCCTGGCCCCAACCCGTAATGCGGCCGTAGACCAGCTTCGGGTTCACCTTGGCGCACTCCGCCGGCCCGAGGCCCAGACGCTCCATGACGCCGGGCCGGAAGCCTTCCATCAGGACATCGGCATCCTTCACCAACTTTAGTACGAGCTCGATGGCCTGCGGCTTCTTGAGATCGAGAGCGATAGAGGGGCGCCCGCGATTGAGTATTTCAAAACGCGGATCGCGCTCGCCCTTGGCCCCGACGGCATCGGCGCGGTCGATACGGATGACATCCGCGCCCATATCCGACAGCATCATCGCGCAGAACGGCCCCGGGCCGATCCCGGCCATCTCGATCACTTTAAGCCCCTTCAACGGACCCATATCAGTTCAGCTCCTCTCGTTGATCAGGCTACGGCGCCAGGCAGGGTGAGTTCGCGTGCGCGGAAACAGCGCACCCGACGCTCGTCGAAAGTTTCGATTTCCGGTTTCAGCATGCAGCCAGGCTGCGCATGCGCGCAGCGCTCCCGGAAACGGCAGCCATCCGGCATATTCGCGAAGCTGGGAACACGGCCCCCGATGGACGGCAGCGGCTTGCCGCGCAGACTCAGACGCGGCATCGACTGGAACAGTGCCGAGGTATAGGGATGCCTGGGCGAACGGTATACACTCTCGATCGATGCATCCTCGACGATCTGGCCCGCATAGAGGATCAGCACGCGGGTGCAAAGCTCGGCCACCACGCCAAGATCGTGGGTGATGAACAGCAGCGCCGTACCGCGCTCATCGCTGATCTTGTGCAGCAGGTCGATGATCTGGGCCTGCACCGTGACATCGAGCGCCGTGGTCGGTTCGTCAGCGATCAGCAGCTTGGGCTGGCAGATCAGAGCCATCGCAATCATCACACGCTGCTGCATGCCGCCAGACAAGGCATGCGGATAATCGTCGTAACGCCGTTCAGGCGACGGGATGCCGACTTCGGCCAGCGCGTCGATGGTACGCAGGCGCGCCTCACGGCGGCTCACATTGGCATGCGCCTGTAACGTCTCTGAAATCTGCTCCCCGATGGTGAAGACCGGGTCGAGTGCCCGCATCGGCTCCTGGAAGATCATGCCGATGCCCGCGCCGGATATCCGGCGCAACTGCGACCGCTGCATAGTCAGCAGATTCTGGTTCTCGAAGATGGCGCTGCCGGAGACCCGGGCGATCTGCGGCGGCAGCAGGCCGAGCAGCGAAAGCCCCGTGATGGTCTTGCCGCAGCCGCTTTCGCCGACGATGCCGACACGTTCGCCAGGATTGACCGAGAAGCTGATCTCGCTGGCTGCTGGCACCATGCCGTAGGGCATCTCGAAGAAGATGTTGAGATTCCGTACGTCCAGGAGCGGCTTGGTCTGGCTGTCACTGTGCGCTTGCTGCATGGGACTGCTCATGGCCATCTCAGCGCCGTCTCGTCGGATCGAGGATGACCCGGAGATTTTCACCGAGCGTGTTGAAGCTGAGCGCCGTCACCAGGATCGCGATGCCGGGCGCATACATCTGCGACGGGGCGATCTCCATGTAATGATAGGCACGCGCCAGCATAGCGCCCCAGCTCGGCTGTGGCGGCTGCACACCCAGACCCAGGAAGCTCAGGCTTGCCTCAGCCAGAAGCGCAGTGGCGAGCAGCAGCGTGACCTGCACAATCACCGGCTGGATCGCATTGGGCAGAATGTGCCGGACGATCAGGCGCGTGCTGCTGGCGCCGAAGCAGCGTGCGGCATCGACATAGAGTGCCTCGCGGCCGATCAGCGTCTGTCCGCGCACCAGACGTGCGATGGTCGGTGAGAAGACAATGCCGATCGCGATCATGCTGTTGGTCTGCCCGACGCCCAGCACGCCTGTCACGCCGATGGCCAGCACGATAGCCGGGAAGGAGAGCATGGTATCAACGGTGCGGCTGATCGCGGCATCGATCCAGCCGCCGCTGAAACCGGCAATCAGACCAAAAGGCAGCCCGATGCAGCAGGCAACCAGCACGGCCAGGATGCTGCCGTAGAGTGTAAGTGGCGCGCCCCAGATCAGCCGGCTGAATACATCGCGGCCCAGGTCGTCGGTGCCGAGCAGATAATTGCCGTCGGCCGGCAGCAGCACATCCGACGGATTCTGCAGGGTGGGCGTATGCGGCGCGATCCAGGGGGCAAAGATCGCCAGCAGCACCAGGAACACCAGGTAGCCGAGGCTGAGATAGAAACCCAGCTTGCGCAAAAACAGGTAGATGCCCGGCGTCGCCTTGGGCAGCACGGCAGCGCCCGCGAATGAGGCGATTTTCAACTGGCTCATCGTTTCATAACCCTGGGATCAAACACGGCGTAGAGAATTTCGATGGCAAGATTCACGGCCACCACGATCACCACCATGGTCAGCATCACGCCCTGGATCACGGGATAGTCCTTGCCGGTGGCGGCGGAGACAACGAGGCTGCCCATCCCGGAAATCGCGAAGACCGCTTCGATCACGACTGTGCCGCCCAGCAGCCGGTTGAACAGCAGCCCGATGACCGTGAGCAGCGTGACGCTGATATTTTTCAAGCCGTGTTTCCAGAAAATCCTCGACTGTGGCAGACCCTTTGCCAGCAGTGTGCGCATGTATTGCGAGGACTGGACCTCGAGCAAGGCACTACGCGTTTGCCGAGCCACTTCGGCGACACCGCTGGCGGCCAGTGCAACGGCCGGCAGGATGGAATGCCAGACTGCGCCCCAGGGATTCGTCGCCATCTTCACCATGCCGGAGACCGGGAACCAGTTCAGGCTCATGGCGAAGATCGAGACCAGGATCATTCCCAGCCAGAAACTGGGCAGCGCAATACCCAGTGATGCAAATGCGGTCACGAAAGAGTCGATCAGAGAACGTGGACGTACCGCGGCCGTGATGCCGAGCGGAATGCCGATCGCAAGGGAAACCAGCATGGCCAGCCCGACAATTAGCAGTGTCACGGGCAGGCGGCGCTGGATCGAGTCGAAGACTGGCTCAGCCGAGAGCATGGAGACCGACATGTCGCCCTGCGCCATCTTCCAGAGCCAGCTGCCGTATTGTTCCAGGATCGGTTTGTCGAGTCCGTAGAGAACGCGGATTTCTTCCACGCGGTCGCGGGTGGCGTTTTCACCGGCCAGCGCGATCGCCACGTCGCCGGGGACGAGCTGCATGAGGGCGAAGACCATGAATGTGGCCACGACAAGCACCGGCCCGGCCTGCAGCAGGCTGTGTCCGACCAATCGTCCAATCCGCTTCGCCCTCATGCTTAGTCTCCCGTGGTCCGGTCAACCTTCGAGATAGACATCTTCGAAGCGCGGCTTACCCAGGATGTTGGGCTTGTAGCCCTTCACCTTCGGCTGCATCGCTGCAATGTCGACCTGCAGGATGACCGGCACATAGAGCGCGTTCTCATGGATGATCTTGAGGGCACGGCCGATGGCCTTGCGCCGCTCCTCCTGGTCGAAGGTGGTGCGGCATTCCGTCATCGCCTTCTCCAGTTCCGGAACACCCCACATGCGCGACGCATTGATGAACGACTTGGGGTCGAACATGATGCTGAAGAACTGACTCGGATCGGTGCGGCCGGTGTAAACCGAGAAGGCCGCATTGCCGAGCTGCTCGCCCATATACTTGGCGCCCAGTTCGTTGCCCGGGACGGCGCGAAGCTGGATCCGGATATTCGACCGCTTGTACTGCTCGACCAGAACTTCTCCACGCTGCTGCGAGCGCTGGTCATTGTAGATGTACATTTCGATGTCGACGCCGTTCGGGTAGCCCGCCTCCGCCAGCAGGCGACGTGCCAGCGCCGGGTCATACTGGTAGGTGCCTTCCAGCTCCTTGTTGTAGGCCCAATGCGACTTCGGCAGCGTCTGGATGGTCGGCTCGGCATAGCCACCCATGGTCAGCTGATTGAATTCGTTGCGGTCGATGCCATGACACATGGCAAGCCGGACCTTGACGTTGTCCAGCGGCGCCTTGGCGTAATTCAGGTACAGGTGATAGGTCGCGACCGTCTGGCCCTTGGCAAGCGTCAGGCCCGAGCGTTCGACAATCGGAATCTGCTGTGGCGCCAGCTGGAAGACGAAGTCATTCTGCTTCGACGTCACCGTGCGCAGCGCCGTGTTGACTTCAGTAATAATCGAAACATCCAGCTTGTCGACGTAAGCGGTGTTCTTGTTCCAGTAGCTGGCGAAGCGGCTGTAGGTGATCTTTTCCGCATCCAGCCAGCTGTCCATGCGCCACGGACCGGTGCCGACCGGGAGACGGTCATAACGGTCGCCGGCCTCCTGCACCGCCTTCGGCGACGACATCATGCCGGCGCGATCCGACAGCACGGACAGCAGCACCACGTCGGGCTCAGACAGCCTCAGGGTGATCTGATAGTCCCCGGTGACGTCAATCGACTTCACGAAAATCAGGTCGATCTTCACCCGCGACTTGTTGTCGGTGCGGGCACGCTCGAGGTTGAAGCGGGCTGCTTCGGCATTGAAGGGCGTGCCGTCGTGGAATTTGACATCGCGCCGGAGATTCAGCACCAGCGTGGTCGCATCCGGTGTCGCCCAGGACTCCGCCAGGCCCGGCTTGGGCATCAGGGTATCAAGGTCGATATTGATAAGGGCTTCAAACACCGGGAACAGCAGAATGTGATCGCTGCCATGACGGCCAGCGATGGGATCCATGCTGGTCGGGTTGTGCGGCGAGGCGATCTTCAGGGTGCCGCCGCGCTTCTGCGCCTGCGCCGAACTGGCACCAAAAGGCAGACCTGCCGCCATCGAACCGGCCGCGGAAATGCCAAGAATCTGCAGCCACTCACGACGGTTCACCGTCATCTGGCCGATATTCATTTGTTTCTCGTTCGACATTCTTCCCTCTCCTTGTTTTTCCGTCGTGTCCTGTCGTTCTTCACGCGACTTCAACTGAACTCTTTCGTCCGGTGATCACCGGCGAAATGGCAGGCAACCCATCGGCCGGGCTCCGGATTGTCCCAGGCCGGAACCTCGTCTTCGCAAATCTTTTCTGCGCGAGGGCAGCGCGTGCGGAACCGGCAACCCGATGGCGGCGCCAGCGCGCTCGGAATCTCGCCTTTCAGGGTCTCGCGCTGCGTGGTCCGCATCGAGGCGGGCACCGGATCTGGCCGCGACTGCAGCAGGCTGAGCGTATAGGGATGCAGTGGTTTGCTGAGCAGATCTTCCACCGGAGCCAGTTCGACCACCACGCCGAGATACATCACGGCGATGCGCGAGCTGAGATGCGCCACGATATTCAGGTCATGCGAGATGAAGACGTAGGTCAGGCCCAGTTTCTGCTGCAGCCCGGCGAACAGGTTGATGATTTCCGCCTGGATTGAGACATCGAGTGCTGCGACTGCCTCATCGCAGACCACGACGCGCGGTCGCATGGTGAGCACGCGGGCGATGATCACGCGCTGCTTCTGCCCGCCCGACAGCTGGTGCGGATAGCGGTTTGCGAAATCCGGCCCGAGGCCGACCTGGTCGAGGCAGGCCATGGCCCTATGATTGCGCTCGTCCTGTGTTCCCTGCCTTTCGATGTCGATAGGTTCGCGCACGCTCTGCAGGATGGTGAGCCGGGGGTTCAGGGCGCCATCGGGATCCTGGAAAACAATCTGGTAGCCGCGACGGCGCTCACGCAATGCCTTGCCACGTAGCCGCCCCAGATCGACGCCGTCGCAGAGGATACGGCCGGCCGTGACCTTCTGCAGCGCGACGATGGCCCGGCCCAGGGTGGACTTGCCTGAACCGGATTCGCCGATGATGCCGAGGACTTCGCCTTCGAAAACCTGCAGGCTGACACCGTCGATGGCACGCAGCGTGCTGCGCCTTGCCACCGGAAAATGAACCTTCACATCCTCGATGCTGACGACCGGCACGGCGTCATTCGCATTACCTGTCGGTTTATGCTGGTGCTGCGGCAGTATGGCGGTCACGTCATCCCCCTCAGCCGAACCAGGCCGAGCCGAAGGGCTCCGGGTCTGTGGTGGCGCGCTGCCGTGCCATGAGATCACCGCGCTGCCGGGCGATCTGCAGGCCGGCGAGAATCCAGTCGCGCGTCTCTGCGGGATCGATGACGTCGTCAATCGACAGATATGGCGCGGAGTTGAGGGCACTGCCGCGATCATGCAGGTCGGCCACCATCTGCCGAATCCGCGCCTCGCGTGCAACAGGATCCGGGATCGCATCCAGTTCCTTGCGATAGGCCAGCTTGACCTGACCCTCGAGGCCCATCTTGCCAAAATGGCCGGTCGGCCAGGCAACGCAGAACAGCGGTTCGAAGGAATTGCCGCCCACCATGGCCAGCGCGCCAAGCCCATAGGCCTTGCGCACCACGACCATGAATTGCGGTACGGTGCGTTTGGAACCGCTGACGAACATATGGCCCGCACGCCGGACCAGGGCCTCCTTCTCCGCATCAGGTCCCACCATGAAGCCCGGCGTGTCGCAAAGCGTGAGCAGCGGCAGGCGCAGGGTTTCCGCCAGATCGGAGAACCGTGCTGCCTTGTCGGTCGCCTCGGCATCGATGGCACCGGCAAGATGCGCCGGATTGTTGGCGATGATGGCGATGGGCTGCCCGGCGATCCGGACCAGGGCCGTGATGATGCCGACGCCGAAGGTCGGGCGCAGTTCCAGCACCGAGTCCGTATCGGCCAGCGCCTCGATCACGGTGCGCATGTTATAGGCGCGGCGCGGCTCCTCCGGCACGATATGCCGCAGATGCCGCTGATCGGCACATGTCCAGTCCTTCAGCGGACCCTGGAAGTAGCCGATGAATTTCCTGGCCGTGACGACGGCGGCGGCTTCATCCTTCACCACGATATCGACGACGCCGTTGCGCGACTGCATCGCCACCGGACCGACATCCTCGGCCGCCACCACACCCAGCCCGCCACCCTCGATCATGGCGGGACCGCCCATGCCGATGGAGGCGTTCTCGCAGGCAATGATCACATCGGCGCAGGAGGCCAGCGCCGCATTACCGGCGAAACAACGACCCGAGACGATTGATACGATCGGCACTTCGCCGCTGAGCCGGGCCAGCGCCCAGAAGCTGGCGTTATGGAGCCTGAGATGGCCGTTATCGTCGGTATCGCCAGGCCGGCCACCACCGCCTTCGGCAAACATGATCACCGGCAGGCGCCATTTCGTGGCGAGCCGGAAGATGCGCCGCTTCTTCGTATGGGCCATCACGCCCTGCGTGCCGGCAAACACCGTGTAGTCGTAGGCCAGCACGGCGCAGCGCGTGCGATCGGCGCCGAACTGATCGGCATTCACCGTGCCCACGCCGGTGATCAGGCCATCTGCCGGGCTGATGCGCTGTAATTCCTCAGCTTCGCGGCGGCTGGTCTGCGCCGCGACGGCAAGCCCGCCATATTCCTGGAAGCTGCGACTATCACAGAGGTCCGCAACATTCTCGCGTGCCGTGCGCTGGCCGGTCTTGCGCCGACGGGCGACCGCATCCGGCCTCGCCGCATCTTCGAGCCGCGCATGGGCGGCCATCACTGTGGCAAGATCGTCGCGGATCAGGTCGAGATCCTGCTCGGTCGTCGCCCGCGCTTCATCATTGGCGACGCTGCCATTTGGCAGGATATGCAGCACGGCGCTGCCCTCGGCGAGCGGCGCGCCCTTGCCGGCAGCGACTACGACAACGGTGCCGCCGAAGGCCGCCTCAACCACGAATTCCATCTTCATGGCTTCGGTGACGACCAGGGGCTGACCGACCTTCACCTCATCGCCGACCTGCACCAGGATATCGACGACACGGCAGGTCATCGGCGACAGGACAGGCTGCGTGCCTGCAGGCCCCGCCAGTGCTGTCGCCATCGTTGCCGCCTGGGGCTGCACCTGGCTGGCGCCCGTGCGCGGGAAGACCAGCAGTGGATGCGCTGTCGCGGCATCGCCAGCCAGTTCGGCCATATTGTCGTCAATGAAGCGCGTATGCACCTGATTGGCCGCCACCTGTGGATGGCGCAGCAAGGCGCGCAGAAAATCCAGGTTGCTGGCAATGCCGCCAATATGCGTTTCGCGCAACGCGCGGTAGGCTTTGCGGACCAGAGCCGCATAATCCTGCGCCGTCGTGTGCACGATCACCTTCGCCAGCAGCGAATCGAAGCTGGCGCCGAGCGGATAACCGACATAGGCGGCGCTATCGACGCGCAGACCCGGCCCGGCCGGCAGGTCAAGTGCAGAGATAGTCCCGGTTGAGGGTGTCGCCGTGCCGTCCGGCCGCATGGTTTCAGCGTTGATGCGCAACTGCATGGCCATGCCAACGGGACGTTCAGGGTCCGGCAGCCGGCTGCGGTCAAGCGTGTCGCCCGCAGCAATGCGCAGTTGCAGCTGCACCAGATCCACGCCGGTGACCTGTTCGGTCACTGTGTGCTCGACCTGCAGCCGCGGATTGACCTCCATGAAACGGATGTCGGCCTTGTCATCCTGGTCCGCTACGCGGACCAGGAATTCGAAAGTGCCAAGACCGCGATAGTTGACGCGCTTCGCCATCCTGAGCGTTGCGGCATACAGCGCACGCCGTGTCTTCACGCCAAGACCCGGCGACGGCGCCAGTTCGATCAGCTTCTGCTGCCGGCGCTGCAGACTGCATTCGCGATCGCCGAGCACAACGACATTGCCATGGTCGTCGCCGGCCAGCTGAACTTCGATATGCCGGGCAGTCTCGACGAATTCCTCGGCATAAACGTCGCCATTGCCGAAGGCTGCCGTGGCCTCCGAGCTGCAGCGCGCGAAATCCACCGCCAGACTGGCCGGATCGCGCACGATCCGGATACCTCGGCCACCGCCACCGGCAGCCGCCTTCAACATGATCACGGCCTGCGGCCCCAGCGTCTGCATGAAAGCAAGCGCGTCATCACCCGATGACAGCAGCCCGGTTCCCCGCGGCAGAGGCACATCGCAATCAGCGGCCAGTTTGCGGGCTTCGGCCTTGTTGCCGAAGGTGGCCAGCGTTCCGGGCTTCGGGCCGGCAAAGATAAGTCCGGCATCTTCGCACTGCAGGGCGAAATCGGCGCGTTCGCTGAGGAAGCCATAGCCGGGATGCACCATCGTGCAGCCGTGCTGGCGCGCCACCGCAATCAGCCTGGCGATATCGAGATAGGCGGCACTGCCGGCCGCGCCCAGCGCAATCGCGACATCGCCCTGCCGCGTATGCAGCGCCGCCGCATCATCTTCGGAGTAAACGACAACACTGCGCCAGCCGAGCTCTGCCACGGCACGGCAGATGCGGATCGCGATTTCCCCGCGATTGGCGACCAGTACCGTATGCGCAATGACGTCGTGCCGACCCGTCATACCAATTCCTGCTCATCAGCGCTGTCGTTGCAGCGCGCGTTTCCTCAGTCGAGGATCAAGAGCATATGGAACTTAGACTTGTCAACAGTAGACAAACTACGGATAATTGTTGACAGACCACTGCGGCAAAGCATCGCCCAGAATGCCTGATTTGCCGGTTTTCTGATAAATTTCGAGACGGCCAGGCGTTCCGCGCTGCGATAATACTGCTGGTTTCCGGCTCAATGCCGAGGCCGACCGCACACCCGATGCGGTACAGACGCAGCGACTCAGCTATTCCAGCGGCCGCAAGGGCTGACCTTCACGGCCAGACAGTCGCGGGCCAGCAATTGGCAGTTTCAGATTTATCGGCGGCCGCTTTGCCGGTCTGTAATCACCCCAGCGCACGATCCACACAGTCGGTTCAGCCGGACATGATTAAGATAATCTATATAAATCAGCTACATAAAAGAGTGCGACAGGCTCGGAACTCTTTCTGTAAAGCTTCGTTTCCCCCTTAAGCAGGAATATTCGGGGGAATGTTCGGATGCCATATCCGACCAGGGGCGGGAAAACCCAAAGCTGCATCGCAATTCCTGAAACCGGCAGGCTGTACCCCGCCGGCAGTTGCGATCATGCCGGTCCGATGGCCGGCCTCTCGGTCTCAGCGGCAGGCGGTATCACCAGCCCGACCGAGGCGATCGCTGCCAACAGGTCTTCGGTAAAATACGGCTTGGCAACAACCCGCACGCCGGGATCGGCGCTGAACGCCCTTACGAGCTCGGCATCGCCATATCCCGTCGCCAGCACGATACCCAGATGCGGCGACAATTTGCGAAATTCGCCAACGAGGCTGTCGCCCTTCATGTCAGGCAGGCCGATGTCGATGACCGCGCAGGAAATCCCGGCATACGCGGCGCGAAAAATTTCCAGCGCGCGTTTCCCCGTGCCGGCCTCGTCGACGACATACCCGGCCTCTTCCAGCCCTGGCACCATGGCCATGCGGAGCAGCATTTCATCGTCGACGAACAGGATGCGTTTGAACGACATGGGCAAGGCTTTCGCTGTGCGGATCCACAAAAGGACCGTGCTCGAACGAAATAATCTGCCAATTGTTCTCAGCCAGCAACTGAATTTCTTCGCGCCTTTTCGCGCATTCGACTTTGGTGCGGACAGCCTGCCGGTCCAGGGTCCGCACAGCTTGTCGCACAAGCAGAACGCTTACAGGAATCGCAAGGGCGTAGATTGCCAGTTGCGGCCTCCGATGCACCAGAAATCGGCCTTGCACAGGGGCCGCAGCGTCTGTGACTGTGTGCCGCACCTTCGACAACCCGGTTCTATTGTCTGGGCTTTTCCGCTGCCCGGCTCACCTGGATGACCTGACATGTCGCAAACAGCAACTCTTCCCGATCCGCAATCCCGTAACCTTCTGGCTGCGCTGCGCGCGTTCCGACGCGGCGACTTCTCGGTGCGGCTCGCCGACGATCTGACTGGCATCGAAGGCGAAATCGCCGCCGCCTTCAACGATGTCGTGCAGATGAATGCGATGATGGCGAGCGAATTCGAGCGCCTCGGCGTTGCGGTCGGCAAGGACGGCAAGATCGGGCAGCGCGGCGCTCTGCCCGGCGCCACAGGCGGCTGGCATTCGTGCGTTGCCTCGGTCAATTCGCTGATCGGCGACCTGGTGCAGCCGACCATCGAAGTGTCGCGCGTGATTGGCAGCGTGGCGCGCGGCGACCTGTCGCAAACCATGCAGCTGGAAATCGACGGCCGGCCTCTGCGCGGCGAATTCCTGCGCATCGGCAAGACCGTGAACACCATGGTGGGCCAGCTCGGTTCCTTCGCCTCGGAAGTGACCCGCGTGGCGCGCGAAGTCGGCACCGAAGGCAATCTCGGCGGTCAGGCCCGCGTGCGCGGTGTGGCCGGCACCTGGAAGGACCTCACCGACAACGTCAACCTGATGGCTGCCAACCTGACCGGCCAGGTCCGTAACATCGCCGAAGTGACGACGGCTGTGGCGAAAGGTGATCTGTCGAAAAAGATCACCGTGGATGTGAAGGGTGAGATTCTTCAGCTCAAGAACACCATCAACACCATGGTGGATCAGCTCGGTTCCTTCGCCTCGGAAGTGACCCGCGTCGCCCGCGAAGTCGGTACCGAAGGCAAGCTGGGCGGCCAGGCCCGCGTGGAAGGCGTCGCCGGCACCTGGAAAGACCTCACCGACAACGTCAACGCCATGGCCACCAACCTGACCGGCCAGGTGCGCAACATCGCCGAAGTCACCACCGCGGTGGCGACCGGCGACTTGTCGAAAAAGATCACCGTGGACGTGAAGGGCGAAATCCTCCAGCTCAAGAACACCATCAACACCATGGTGGACCAGCTCAATTCGTTTGCCTCGGAAGTGACCCGCGTGGCGCGCGAAGTCGGCACCGAAGGCAAGCTGGGCGGCCAGGCCCGCGTGGAAGGCGTCGCCGGTACCTGGAAAGACCTCACCGACAACGTCAACGCCATGGCCACCAACCTGACCGGCCAGGTGCGCAACATCGCCGAAGTCACCACCGCCGTGGCGCAGGGCAACCTGTCCAAGAAAATCACCGTGGACGTGAAGGGCGAGATTCTGGAGCTGAAGAACACCATCAACACCATGGTGGACCAGCTCAATTCGTTTGCCTCGGAAGTGACCCGCGTGGCGCGCGAAGTCGGCACCGAAGGCAATCTCGGCGGCCAGGCCCGCGTGGAAGGCGTCGCCGGTACCTGGAAAGACCTCACCGACAACGTCAACGCCATGGCCACCAACCTGACCGGCCAGGTGCGCAACATCGCCGAAGTCACCACCGCCGTGGCGCAGGGCGACTTGTCGAAAAAGATCACCGTGGATGTGAAGGGCGAGATTCTGGAGCTCAAGAACACCATCAACACCATGGTGGACCAGCTCAATTCGTTCGCCTCGGAAGTGACCCGCGTGGCGCGCGAAGTCGGTACCGAAGGCAATCTCGGCGGCCAGGCCCGCGTGGAAGGCGTCGCCGGCACCTGGAAAGACCTCACCGACAACGTCAACGCCATGGCCACCAACCTGACCGGCCAGGTGCGCAACATCGCCGAAGTCACCACCGCCGTGGCGCAGGGCAACCTGTCCAAGAAAATCACCGTGGATGTGAAGGGCGAGATTCTGGAGCTCAAGAACACCATCAACACCATGGTGGACCAGCTCAATTCGTTCGCCTCGGAAGTGACCCGCGTGGCGCGCGAAGTCGGCACCGAAGGCAATCTCGGCGGCCAGGCCCGCGTGGAAGGCGTCGCCGGCACCTGGAAAGACCTCACCGACAACGTCAACGCCATGGCCACCAACCTGACCGGCCAGGTGCGCAACATCGCCGAAGTCACCACCGCCGTGGCGCAGGGCGACTTGTCGAAAAAGATCACCGTGGATGTGAAGGGCGAGATTCTGGAGCTCAAGAACACCATCAACACCATGGTGGACCAGCTCAATTCGTTTGCCTCGGAAGTGACCCGCGTGGCGCGCGAAGTCGGCACCGAAGGCAATCTCGGCGGCCAGGCCCGCGTGGAAGGCGTCGCCGGCACCTGGAAAGACCTCACCGACAACGTCAACCTCATGGCCGCCAACCTGACCGGCCAGGTGCGTAACATCGCCGAAGTCACCACCGCCGTGGCGACCGGCGACTTGTCGAAAAAGATCACCGTGGACGTGAAGGGCGAAATCCTTCAGCTCAAGGTCACCATCAACACCATGGTGGACCAGCTCAATTCGTTTGCCTCGGAAGTGACCCGCGTCGCCCGCGAAGTCGGCACCGAAGGCAAGCTGGGCGGCCAGGCCCGCGTGGAAGGCGTCGACGGCACCTGGAAAGACCTCACCGACAACGTCAACATGATGGCGGAGAACCTGACCAATCAGGTGCGCGGCATCGCCGAAGTGGTGACCGCCGTGGCGAAGGGCGATCTGACCCGCAAGCTGGAGGTGGAAACCAAGGGCGAAATCGCCGCGCTGGCCGACACCATCAACTTCATGATCGAGACGCTGGCAACCTTCGCCGACCAGGTCACCAACGTGGCGCGCGAAGTCGGCATCGACGGCAAGCTGGGCGGCCAGGCCAAGGTGCCCGGCGCCGCAGGCCTGTGGCGCGATCTGACGGATAACGTCAACCAGCTCGCGGCCAACCTGACGACCCAGGTGCGCGCCATCGCGGAAGTGGCGACTGCCGTGACCAAGGGCGACCTGACTCAGTCCATCACCGTGGAAGCCCAGGGCGAAGTTGCGGTGCTGAAAGACAACATCAATGAGATGATCCGCAACCTGAAGGACACCACCCTCAAGAATACCGAACAGGACTGGCTCAAGACCAATCTCGCCCGCTTCTCGCGCATGCTGCAGGGCGAACGTGACCTCAACACGGTGACCAACCTCATCCTGTCCGAGCTTGCACCGCTGGTGAACGCGCAACATGCGGTCTTCTACGTCACCAATCGCGATGATGATGTCGTCACGCTCGACCTGGTCGCTTCCTACGCGGCCGGGAAACAGGCCGAACTGGCAACGAAGATTCGCCTGCGCGAAGGCCTGATCGGCCAGTGCGCGGCCGACAAGCGCCGCATGTTGCTGCCGGCCGTGCCCGAACAGTATCTCCGCATCGGCTCGGCGCTCGGCGATGCGCCGCCGGCCAGCATCCTGGTACTGCCGGTGCTGTTCGAAGGCGAAGTCAATGCGGTGATCGAGCTGGCCAGCTTCAGCACCTTCAGCGATGCGCATCAGCTTTTCCTTGATCAGCTGATGGAAGGCATCGGCATCGTGCTGAACACCATCGCAGCCACGATGCGTACCGAAGGCCTGCTGCAGCAGTCGCAGCTGCTGACCCGCGAGCTGCAGAGCCAGCAGGAAGAACTGAAGACGACGAATGACCGACTGGAACTGCAGGCCAAGTCGCTGCGGGAATCCGAGGAGCTGCTCAAAAACCAGCAGGACGAGTTGCGTCGCACCAACGAAGAGCTTCAGGAAAAGGCGATCCTGCTGTCGAATGAGAAAAAGCAGGTCGAGACCAAGAATATAGAAATCGAAATGGCGCGCAGCGCCGTGGAAGAAAAAGCCGAGCAGCTCGCCCTTACCTCGAAGTACAAATCCGAGTTCCTGGCGAACATGTCGCATGAACTGCGCACGCCGCTGAACAGCCTGCTGATTCTCAGCAAGCTGTTGTCCGACAACCCGGACGGCAACCTGACCGACAAGCAGACCGATTTCTGCCGCACCATCCACGCGGCCGGTTCAGACCTTCTGTCGCTCATCAACGACATTCTCGACCTGTCGAAGATCGAGTCCGGTACCGTCACCCTGGATGTGGGTGACCTGCCGCTCGAGAATCTGCGGATGCATATGGAGCGCACCTTCACGCAGATCGCCAACGACCGGAAACTCAGCTTCAACATCCGGTTTGACAACGTTCCGGCCACCATCCGCACCGACGAGAAGCGGTTGCAGCAAGTGGTGATGAACCTGCTGTCCAATGCCTTCAAGTTCACCCATGAAGGCGGCGTCACCCTGAGCGCAACCGTCGCTCCGCATAACTGGGCCTCCTCCCACCGGCTGGGCAACGTGACCAGCGCCGCGCTGGCGATTTCCGTCACCGATACCGGCATCGGCATCCCCGAAGACAAGCAGCGCCTGATCTTCGAGGCCTTCCAGCAGGCCGACGGCACCACCAGCCGCAAATACGGCGGCACCGGCCTCGGCCTGTCGATCAGCCGTGAAATCGCCCGTCTGCTGGAAGGTGAAATCCAGGTCACCAGCATGCCGGGTCGCGGCAGTTCCTTTACCCTGTACCTGCCGCTCGATTTCCAGCCCGCCATCGAACATCATCATTTCAGCCGGTCGCCGGCACGCTACATCAACAGCGGTGCCGATGCCGGCCTTGCCCTGCTGGCCCCGATCGAGATCGACGATGATCGCGACCGCCTCCAGCCTGGGGATCCGGTCGTGCTGATTGTCGAGGACGACCACGGTTTCGCCTCCGTCCTGCTTGATCTTGTGCGGGGACGCGGCGCCAAGGGCATTGTCGCCACCACCGGCGCCGGCGTCCTGGCACTGGCAAAGCGCTATCAGCCCAGCGCCATCACGCTGGATGTCGGCCTGCCCGACATGGATGGCCTTGCGCTGCTCGACCTGCTGAAGCGCGAGCCCGCCACCCGCCATATTCCGGTTCACATGATCTCTGGCGACGACCTGCAGGCCGACGGATTGATGCTGGGGGCCCACGGCTTTACCGGCAAGCCGGCCGACCGCGACACATTGCTGGCTGCACTGGAAGGCATCAGCCACTATTCGCAGAACCACACACGGTCGCTGCTGCTGTTCGACCAGAGTGCCACACATGCCGAAGCCACCGCGAAAATGGTGCAGACGGCGGATATCAACGTCACTGTCGCCTCCTCGAAGGCGGCGCTGGCCGCCTGTTTCGAAGCCATGACGCCAGACTGCATCGTGATCGATGCAGCCTCCTTCGACGATGAGTCGGCCGGCATGGTGCGAGAGTATCGCGCGGCTCAGGGTGGCGACCATATCCCTGTCATCATCTACTCCGACCAGAGCATGGCATCCTCTGGCAATATTGCCCGCGCGGTGCGGAACGACCTGCTGCTGGAAGCCAAGGGCAAGGGCGAGCTGCTGAAGGAAACCTCACTCTTCCTGCATCAGGCGCTCAGCGGCATGACGAACGATCAGCGCAACCTGATCGGCCAGATTCGCCAGAAGGACCCGGTCCTGCGCGGCAAGAAGGTGCTGATCGTCGACGACGACATCCGCAATATCTTCTCGCTCACCAGCGTGCTGGAGCAGCATGACGTACGGGTCATCTATGCCGAGAGCGGCCGCGATGGCGTGCAGATCCTGCTGAATGAACCCGATATCGACATCGCCCTGATCGACATCATGATGCCGGACATGGACGGCTACCAGACCATGGGCGTTATCCGCCAGCAGGAGCAACTGCGCGGCCTGCCGCTGATCGCCGTGACGGCGAAAGCCATGAAAGGGGACCGCCAGAAATGCATGGAGGCCGGCGCGTCGGACTACATCTCAAAGCCCGTCGACGTCGATCATCTGGTCTCCCTGCTCCGCGTCTGGGTTCTGCGCAGCCAGATTCATGCCATGGCGGGCGAGTGAGCCGGTGATGTGATGCAGGACCAGGCCTCCATGCAAGCCGAGACTGCGGTGCCGGATACCGGCCTGGGCGGCGTAACGTCCGAGGATGCGGCGCCCGATAAGGCCAAGATCCTGATCGTCGATGACGATGAGCGGAATCTCACGGCCCTGCAGGTGATCCTGGAAGAGCTCGGCGAGGAGCTGGTGTTCACCCGGTCCGGCGAGGAGGCGCTGCGCTACCTCCTGCATAACGAATGTGCCCTGATCCTGATGGACGTGCTGATGCCGGGCATGGACGGCTACGAAACGGCTGACCTGGTGCGGAGCCGCGAGCGGTCGCGCCACATTCCGATCATTTTCCTCACCGCCGTCAGCCGTAATGAAGTGCATGAGTTCAAGGGCTACACGGCCGGCGCCGTCGATTATGTTTTTAAACCGATCGAGCCATTCATCCTGCGCTCGAAAGTCGCGGTCTTTGTCGATCTGTACAAGAAGACCCGCGAGATCAGCCACAAGGTCGAGCAGGAACGCCGCCTTCTGCTGGAAAACCAGCAGGCACAGGCAAGCCGTCTGGCTGCGGAAATGGCCTTGCTGCGCGTCGAAGAAGGCCAGGCGCTGATCCTGCGGTCGCTGCCGATTGCCTTGTATTCCATGCCGGCCGATGCACCGTTCCAGGCCCGGCTGAAAATCGGCGAGACCGTGCGGGGACCATCCGGTTTCGCGGCCGAGCACTTTCTCGAGCCCGGCTTCTGGTTTGACCGCATTCACCCCGACGATCAGACGCAGGTCAGGCAGCTTTTCGAGCGGCTGCCGGAGACCGGCAGCGCCGTCACGGAATATCGCTGGCTGTGTGCAGACGGCGCCTCCCGCTACTTTCTCAATCACGCGGTTTACATTGCGCGCGGCGACGGCACTGCACCGGAGATCGTCGGCAGCTGGCTGGACGTTTCCGACCGCCGCATGCTGGAACAGCAGGCCGTGCATGGCCAGAAGATGGATTCGCTGGGCCGCCTGACCGGCGGCATCGCGCATGACTTCAACAATATGCTGACCGTGGTAATTTCCAGCCTGGACCGGATGCGCCGCACGGCGGATCCCGGCAACCCCGTTCTGCGCAATATAGACTTGGCCCTGACTGGCGCGCTGCGCTGCGCCGACCTGACCAAGCGCCTGCTGTCCTTCGCTCGCCACCAGCAACTCGAACCTCGGCCACTCGACCTCAATACCCTGGTGGGCGACACCGAGGTCATTCTGCGCCGACTGATCAGCGACACGATCTTCCTGGATGTCCTGCGCGCGCCGGATCTCTGGCCTGTCTATGCCGATCCGATCCAGCTGGAATCCGCCCTCGTCAATCTGGCCGTCAATTCGCGCGATGCCATGCCGGAAGGCGGCCATCTCACAGTGGAGACGCGCAACATCGCGATCAGGACGGCCACTGGCAGCGACGTTCCCGCCGGGGATTATGTCTCCCTGAGCGTGACCGATACTGGCATCGGCATTCCGCCCGCCCATATCGACAAGGTGTTCGAGCCGTTCTTCACCGCGAAAGAAGTCGGCAAGGGCACCGGCCTCGGCCTCAGCATCATCTACAGCTTCGTGCGCCAGTCCGGCGGATACATCCGGCTCAGCAGCACTGTTGGCAAAGGCACGACGATCCAGATCCTGCTGCCTCGCCTTCTCGCCGCGCTTGAACCGCAGGCCGAGCCTGGGATTCCGGCTGACATGCCGAAAGCGCAGGCCGGCGAGCGGATTCTGGTGGTCGAAGATGACCCAGCCGTTCGCGTTTCCGTTTCAGCTTTCCTGCATGACCTCGGATATGCCGTACTCGAAGCCAGGAATGGCGATGAGGCCGTGGCAACTTTGCAGGGCGCCAGGGACATCACCCTGATCTTCTCCGATATTGCCATGCCCGGCTCCTTCAACGGCTATCAGCTTGCCGCGGAAGTCTCGGCGCAGTATCCGCAACTGCCGATCCTGCTGACATCGGCGAATGCCGCCGGCGTGCCAAACAGCGCCCAGCCGGCAACAGAGTGGCCGTTTCTGCAGAAGCCCTACCGGAATACCGACCTCGCTGTCGCGATCCGGCAGACGATCAGCGAAAAGCAGCGGGCCCGGCCCGGCAACTGACGACACGGTCGCACCTCTCGTGGACCTCGATGGCCGGGAGCGTGCTGTGACAAGTTTCTCATGGCTGCGCTGGAGCGTGAACCTGCGGCAACGCCCCGCGTTGGCCTTCTGATAACAGCGTAGTTCCGCCGTTAAGGGAGACCGGCATGCCAAGGGGCGACAAATCCAGCTACACGTCGAAACAGAAGCGTAAGGCCGAACATATCGAGGAAGGTTATGAGAAACGCGGCGTCGGCAAGGAGGAAGCCGAGCACCGCGCCAGGGCGACAGTGAACAAGGAAAGCGGCGGCGGCAAGAAAAGCGGTTCGGGTCGCGGCAAGACAGAAAATCGCAGCGCCTCGAAAAAGGGCGGCAAGAAAGGCGGCGCGGCTTCTGCGGCACGGCCGAAGGCGGCGCGCAAGAAAGCCGCCAAGAAGGCAGCCGCCACCCGCAAGCAGCGTGGCAAGTGAGTCAGGCGCTCGCGCCCGGCACAGTAGTTTTCAACCACCGGATTTGCTTCGAAACAAAACTGTGACCTGCGAGAAGACCGCTGGCCATGCGGCTACGCTGGTGCACAGAATGCGGCGCCCTGCGGCCCTGAGGAAAGGGGAAGCACATGTTTCACTCCGCTAACACGCCCGCTGTCTTCCCGACTGAACCTGAGGAAACAGAGCCGTCCGATCTGCGGCTTGCCGTGAAACCGCGCATCCTGCTGATCGAGGACAATCCCCTGATCGCCGAGATGATGGAATCCGCCCTGATCGAGGAAGGCTTCCGCGTCGTCGGCATCGCCGATACCGCGGACCGGGCCGTGAAACTGGCACGGCTTTATCACCCAGACTTGGCCGTAACGGATATCCGGCTGGCGGGCCCGCACGATGGCATCGAGGCCGCGATGCAGATTTTTCGCGAAACCGGTGCACGCTCGATTTTCGCCACCGGCAACCTCGATAGCGTCTCGGCCGGACGCTGCGCCCATGCCAAGCCGCTTGGCTGGCTGACCAAGCCCTATACGCCCTCGCAGCTTGTCGACGCGGTGCGGCAGGCGATGACCTCGGTCGAAGTCGACGCCTGACCCAGGTGCGCCGTACACGGTACATGCAACAGTAACCCTAAAAGATGATTCCCCCCCTTCACGGGCGAAAATACCGTGACCTGTGAGGTAAAGGCGGGAGGGGTCCCATCCAACACTGGTTCAGACAGGGCGCAACAGCGTCAAAGGGACGATCGCAGTCATTCACGCAGTCGAGATCCTTCTCGATCTTCGTCGTCTTCGCGCTGTTCTCCTTTGTGATCTCGGGCGTGCTCGCGATCACCTACCACACACTTGCGCAGCGCGATTTCGAGCAGAGCAAGAGGATCGAGAAGGAAGCTCTGTTGCGGCTGGCCGACGGTTTCGTGCGCGCCTATACCAGCCTGACGTCCGATCCCGCCGTGCCGCCGGCGACCCTGACCCATGTCGCGCTCAAGAACTATCTGGAAACCAATACCGACCGCGACCAGACCCGCATCAGCTGGATCGGCATTCCGGGTCGCGAGATCGCCACGCCGCCATCAGATGACCGGCTCGGCCGCCGTCTGCTGGAAATCGCCGCAACAGCCGACCCCGGCACCGATGTCCGCATCCTCAAGACCAGGGAAGGCACGATCCTGCGCTCGATCCATCCCTCGGTCGCGCTGCAGCAGGATTGCGTGACCTGCCACAACCAGGTGGCGGCCGAACGCGGGCAGCCGCTCTGGCAGATCGGTGAAATGATGGGCGCCTTTGTGCTCGAGGTCACGATCGACGACTTCCTGCTCGGCCTGGGGCAGAAATCGGTCGGCTTCGGCATCGCCTTTTTCGTGATTTCCACCGTGATTGGCTTCGTCTTTTTCCGGCAGAATTTCATCCGCGTAAAATTCGAGACCGAGAACAGCATCTATATCGAGATCGGCGAGGCCATAGAGGCGATCGGTGACGGCTTTGCCGTTTTCGGCACCAATGGTCGGCAGCTGATCGCCAACAAGGCTTTCCGCCGGCGGCGCAGCGACGAGCAGGAGACCATCTTCAGCGAGCCGGTGCTGAAGACCAGCTGGGAAGAACGCGGCAAGGACAGTCGCTGGATCAAGATCGACGAGGCGAAAACCCCGTCCGGGCTCTGCGTCTACCTCGAAACCGACATCACCACACTGAAGGAACGCGAGCAGGATCTGATGGCGGCGAAGTTGGCCGCCGAGGCCGCCGGCAAGGCGCGCTCCGACTTTCTGGCGCTGATGAGCCACGAATTGCGCACGCCGCTGAACGCCATCATCGGCTTTTCGGAATTGACGATGAACCGCATGTTCGGACCAATTCCGCCGAAATACCACGAATATGCCTGCGATATTCACCACAGCGGCCGGCATCTGCTCGAACTGATCAACGACATCCTCGACATGTCGAAGATCGACGCCGGCAAGATGACCATCAATCTGGAAATGATCCGGCTGAGCGATACGATACTGCAATGCCGTCGCCTGGTCGAACCGATGGCGATGGAGCGCGATGTCGCGCTCAACTGCAATTTTCCCGACGAACTGCTGATCGCCGATCCGCTGCGTTTCCGCCAGATCATGGTCAACCTACTGACCAATGCAGTGAAATTCACGCCACCGGGCGGCTCGGTCGATATCGGTGCGCTGCGCATGGGCGAGCGACTGAAAATCTGGGTCAGCGACACCGGCATCGGTATCGCGCCCGAGGATATCCCGAAAATCCTCGAACCCTTCGTTCAGGTCGGTGATATGAAATCGCGCAGCAGCAGCGGTAGCGGCCTCGGTCTGCCGATCACCAAGGCATTGGTGGAAATGCATGGCGGTAGCATGATGATCGACAGCCGCCGCGGCGCGGGCACCATCGTGACGATCCTGCTGCCGCAGCGCCAGGTGGTGCGGACGGCGGTAGCGACATAACGCCCGTTATCGCCAGCCTGACTTATCGGCCGGCCGCGACGCCTTCGCGGCGCGGATCGGCGCCACCGATCAGGCTGCCGTCGCTGCGCACTTCGATACCCTGCAATCCGCTGTTAAGCTCGATCACGCTGGCCTTGTGGCCGCGCGCGCGCATCGTCTCGGCCAGAACCGCCGCCGCTGTGCCCTCTTCGAGTTCCAGCCCGGTATTGCGATCCAGGTAATGTGGCAGGCTGATCGCCTGCTGAATATCCAGCCGCCAGTCCAGCACGCCGATCACTGCCTGCGCCACATAGCCAAGAATGCGGCTGCCGCCCGGCGAACCCACAACCAGTCGCAACGAGCCGTCCGCATTGAACACCACCGTCGGCGCCATCGAACTGCGCGGGCGTTTTCCAGGCTCAATGCGATTTGCGACGGGGCGGCCATTCTCCTCGGCCTCGGCCGAGAAATCGGTCAACTGGTTGTTGAGCAGAAAACCATGCACCATCTGCTTCGAGCCGAAGACATTCTCGATCGTCACCGTCATCGCCACGGCGTTGCGCGCGGCATCCACGGTGGAGACATGCGTGGTGGACGGCAACTCGATGGCGCTGTCGCGGCCATAGGCCGGCAGCGCGCCATGCTTGCTCGGCGGTTCGCCGGGTGTCGCTGGCACGGTGCTGCCGCGCGCGGGATCGAGCAGTTTCGCGCGGCTGGCGAGATAGCCGCGCTCGGTCATGCCCTCCAGCGGCATGCGAACATGATCGGGGTCGCCGACATAGACGTCGCGGTCGGCATAGGCCAGCCGCGAGGCCTGGGCGACCAGGTGCACGGCCTCGGGTGAGAGTGGCGCCAGCCGGGCGAGATCGAAATGCGAAAGAATCCCGAGCGTCTGCAGCATGTTCACGGCCGAAGACGGCGGCGGCATGGTGCAGACGCGATAGACG
Organism: Ferrovibrio terrae; assembly: GCF_007197755.1. Taxonomy (NCBI): domain Bacteria; kingdom Pseudomonadati; phylum Pseudomonadota; class Alphaproteobacteria; order Rhodospirillales; family Rhodospirillaceae; genus Ferrovibrio; species Ferrovibrio terrae. The sequence continues at coordinate 1,981,663 of NZ_CP041636.1, read as the reverse complement.
CGATACGGCGCGCAGACCGGGTCGCGCTCCCTGGCGCGATAGCCGGCCAGGTCCTCCAGCACCATCCCGCCGGGATTGGGCGAATTGCGTACCGCCGCCACGATGTCGGCGGCGACCTGCCCCGTGTAGAAGGCCTGGGAGCCTTCGCTCGCCACACGACGCAGCACGGCAGCAAATGGCGCATTGACCAGCAGGCTGCCGACCTGCTTTGCCGTCCCGGCCTCGGTGTAGAACAGCGTCCGCGCCTGCGGCATCTGGCGCAGCTGCTGGTCGCGTTCCAGCAACGCATGCAGGCGCGGCGAGACCGGGAAGCCGGCCTCGGCCAAGCGGATGGCGGGCTGGAACAGGGCCGCCCAGGGCAGCCGGCCGTAGCCGGCATGCGCCAGTTCGAACATCCGCAGCATGCCAGGCACGCCCACGGAAGCTCCGCCGACCACCGCCTCCATGAATCCCTTCTTGCGGCCCGCGGCATCGAAGAACAGCCGGCGGTCGACACCAGCCGGCGCGGTTTCGCGGCCATCGAAAGCGCGCAGCTTCCGTTGCGCATTGTCCCAGACCAGCATGAAGCCGCCGCCACCGATGCCGGCCGATTGCGGCTCGACCAGGTTGAGCACCAGGGCGGTGGCGATCGCGGCATCCACCGCCGAGCCCCCCATGGCCATGATTTCGGCGCCGGCCTCGGCCGCATACGGATTGGCGGCGGCGTTCATGTAGCTGGCGGCGCGAGTCGCCTGCTTTTCGCTGCGTCCGGTCGCCGCCTCCGGCGCGATGCTTTCGAAATTATTCGCCCGGGGCTGAGCCTGGGGTTGGCCCGTCGCCCCCACAGCCAGCGATAGGCCCAACAGAATCGCCAGACCGGCCGGCACCGCCTTTTTCAGGCCTGTTCTGCGGAAAATCCTCATGGCGCGTTCGTCCCTGCGTTGCGCGGCCCCGAAAGCCTTCCGCAATCCTAGCATATGTAAGTTTGGTAAGGAGATCACGGCGTTATCGGAAAGTAAGGCAGCATCGCGCCCGCCGTGATGTAGCGTCCGGACCAGCAACTGCAACCCGGCCGCGAAACCCCCAGATGACCTTCACAGCTCCCCTGCCCGCCAACGAAGACCAGCGTCTCGCCACGCTGCGCGACTACCGCATCATGGACACCGCGCCGGACGAGCGTTTCGACCGCCTGACCGCCTTCGCCGCCGACCTGTTCGATGTGCCGGTCGCGCTGATCAGCCTGATCGATGCCGATCGGCAGTGGTTCAAGTCGCATTATGGCCTGCCGGTCAGCGAAAGCCCGCGCAGCATTTCCTTCTGCGCCCATACCATCCTGGATGACGAACCTCTGATCGTCGAGAATGCCACCGAGCATCCGCAGTTCCGCAACAGCCCTCTGGTCCTGGCCGGCCCGGGCCTGCGTTTCTATGCCGGCGTGGCGCTGACCGCCGATGACGGCCAGCGGATCGGCACGCTATGTGTCGGCGACAACAAGCCGCGCAATTTCTCGGACGACGACGTGACACGACTGCGCCGCCTGGCGGCGATTGCCTCGGACGAGCTTGAACTGCATCGCGCCCGTATGGAGGCCGAAGCCAGCGTGAACGCGCAGAATGCCGCCAACCTGCTCAAGAGCAAGTTGCTGAGCTCGATGAACCATGAATTCCGCACGCCACTGAATGCG